>NZ_JACCHQ010000022.1 GCF_016031655.1 Bradyrhizobium glycinis | reverse complement strand
CATCGATGACGGCCGCATCGAACTCGACAACAACACGGTCGAACGATCGATCCGCGGCATCAAGCTCAGCCGCAAAAACGCGCTGTTTGCTGGATCTGACGGTGGCGCGGAACATTGGGCTGTTATCGCGTCCTTGGTCGAGACCTGTAAGATCAACGACGTCGATCCGCTCGCCTATCTCACCGATGTCCTGACCAGGATCGTCAACGGGCATCCAAACCGCGACATCGACCAGCTACTGCCCTGGTCCTACCGCGCTCAAGCCCTCAAAGCCGTGGCTTGAAAACGACGCTTACCAACGAACACCAGAACAAGAAATAGAACCTCAACAATGGATCGAGCTTTGTTGCGATGCCTAGTGCGAGCTAAGGCGCGTCAGTAGAGCTGATCCATTTTTCACGAGTGCTTAGGCGAAAACGTGCGAGCGGGCCGCCCGACGTCCGTCTTGGGTCAAGCGCCCTTCGGAGGGCCAGCCGCATGGTTCGGGTCTACTCCTGTGAGCGGACCACCCGGGACGCTGTCTAGACTTCGCATTCGGGCCAGAAGCGGAAGTCATTGCATCATTGATGCGATTGGCACGCCGCGACGATCGCATACAGAAGTTTGGCGACGCTGTAGCCAACATCTTCGCGCGTTAGACCCATTCGCAGGATAACGAGTTTGCGCGAAGGAATGATCGCGATCACTTGCCGGAGGTGCCCCTGTAACATGAAGGTATCGGCGGGGAGATGGAATCCTTGCCCCTGCGCCAACCAGACCCCGCCGCGACCGTATACCGGGCCATTCCCCTCGTCGGAGGTCGGCACAGGCGAACGCATGTAATCGACGAAGCCCGGCGGCAAAAGCCGTGCACCGTTCCACACTCCGTTCAAGCGCAGGAATTCACCGAAGCGAACCCAATCATGCGCATTGGCGAATAGAAAGGCTTCACCGAGGAATGTGCCTGAAGGGTCGGCCTCAAGTACAGCGCTTGTCATGCCCAAAGGCTTGAACAATCGCTCCTGTGGATACGCTCGCGCGTCCGCTCCCACCGCGTTTTGCCACAGCCGCGCCAGCAGAACGGACGAGCCCCCGGAGTAGTTGAACTTTGTTCCAGGTGGGGCGACAAGCGGACGGTCCCTGGCGAAAGCCGCCGCATCGTTTGCGAGATTCTCCAACCCGTCGGGGTCGGGAGAATCACCATCTTCACTCCATTTCAAACCGCTCGTCATTGCCATCAAATCGGCCACCGAGATTTCCGCGCGCGCGTCGGCGGCCCACTGCGAAAACAGATTGTTGCGATCCAACGACAGCTTTCCGTCCTTGATAGCCATGCCAGCCAAGACGGCGTTCACCGTCTTCGTCATCGACCAGCCCTGCAAGGGCGTCGAAGCGTTGAAGCCTTCGCCGTAGGTTTCACCAATGATGTGCCCGTCCTGGACCACGACGATCGCGCGCATGCCCGACCCCTGGAGAGCCGCATCGTTCAGCGCCGTCAGTAAATGCTTGTCATCGGACAGTTGAGCGCTCTCGCCGACCGGCCACAGCGCATTGGGCTTTTCTGGTAATGAAGACGGCGCAGCGCGGTTGGCGGTTCCGTAATTAGACACCAGGGTACAACCACGTCCTTCCTCATATTGAGCGTAGCGTTTGGCAAACAGGCCACGATATGACGCCTCCACACCCTGGTTGACTGTGTCGACATTGACGCGCAGACGTTCGACGAGATGTGGATGTGTTAGCGCGAGGTCGGTTTTAATCACCGTATCCGCATTGCGTCTGGCAATGAACACATTCGAGCAAACCATTTTCGCCGCGTAAGCCGTGGCGGACAACAGCCCATTGGGTGGGATGAAGGTTAGCCAGACGCTGAAAGCTAAAGCGCCGATAAGCACTATCGCTACGATAAGCCTCAACGTTCTCAGAACACGCATGCTCCCAACTCGTCTCAACCGAAGGACACACGCATAATCGGCCGATTCCTCGAAAACTCAACCAAAAGTAGGGGCAGCCTCCTTTCCAATCCTTCGAGTCCGCTTCGGGTCCACAAGCAGCGGTAGATGCCAAGCTGGATTGGCGTCCGGTCCGAGAGCCGAAATGACACGTCTTCAAGCGAGCTTCGGCTTAGGTCATAAGCCGACAAGATGATACGTGCACATCAGGCTTGCATCTGGTCTTTCACCTGTCCAGACGCAGTAGTCTCAATTCTTCCCGATCGCCTAATGGCATCACCGATTTCAAATCTCCCGCTCTAGCCTGGAGCAACTTCTCGCTCTCAGCAATGGTAGTGACCATCCACGCTGGCCCATGCGCGACCATCATTTCGTCAAGGCTCGCACCAACGATGCGGCCCGGCACATAGGGCAAAATATTTAGTCCAGTAGTATCTCCGCTCCGATAAATAGGACCAAGAGAGCCGTGCACCAGTTCGGTCATTTGAGCAGCCTGGAGCTGTGCCTTACGAAATAGTGTTGGAAAAAATGGTGAAGCAGCCGAGTAACCAAGTGCATACACGAGCGGCGACAGCGTCACCAACAGCAGTGCCGCGACTAGGCCCGGCCTTGCTGTCGAACGCAGCGCGTCGAAGGCCATCCCACCAAACACGCACAGGGGCAGCACCGCGGGGAAGAAATAGCGAGGGGTCGATCCGCCCGGCCAAAAAACAACAAAAATGGAGGCCGTTAAGCTGTAGCAGACGAGGGCAAGTGTGAACCGAGGCGGAGCAACGAGTTTTCCGGAAATTCTTCTGGGTGCGAAAAAGACCGCGGTCGCCAATGCGGCGGGCACTGTTTCACTCAGCAGTTTCAGGAATGCCACTGGCGGACTGAAAAAATTCTGACTAGGGTTCGACAGGCGCATATAGGTTGACCAAGTCCCTTCGTCGCCAGCGTGGAAGTTGGCGGCGTACCAAGCCGAAACCGGGATAGCAGCAATGATAGCTGCCAGAGTAAGGCCGGGGATTTGCCGCCAATCGCGCTTCATTAAAACAAACAGACCGATCCCGAACCAAAAGTATGCTAGCGGCTGTGGCCCCTTCATGAGAGCTGAAAGCGATAGGACAACCCCGATCGCAATCCAGCGCTTGAAACTAACTGAACCGCGTTCCTGCCCCTCCCACCACAGGAAAAATGCGAGGAAAAGCAGCACAGCAAGCGGCAGGTCTGAAGTGATCAACGAATAAGAGCGTATTACGAGTGGGCAGGCCAAGAATAGCAAAGCTCCAAAGAGAGCCGCGGGAGCGCTTGCCGAGACCTTCCGCAATAGCAGAAATATTAGAACGCAACCCGCCAGTACGAACAGAATGATAGGTGTGCGCGACGATATTTGGTTCACTGTCCCAAATGGCTCGCTGACCGCAGCAATGATCCAGGCCAAAAGGGTCGGACGTTCGATCCATCGGACGTTGAACATATGGGGGACTAGCCATTCGCCATCCTCAAGCGCGGTTCTCGCTATAGAGACCGCAAGGCCTTCGTCGGAATTGTACCCTCTGAAAAAGACGAGCGGTATCGTCAGGATTGCCCATACCGCCACCAAGATTCGAACGGGCTTATGCTTTTCGACGAAGGTCTCATAACAAGCAACCAACCGCTCCGCGCTCGGCGGATCAGCCGAACGCCCCAAGCCAACAGATATCATTTAAAAAAGCCCCCAAACCGGAAATTCAGCCCAGCAACTTAAGCATGTCGGGCTGTTATCGGTCTACCCCATGTCGTAGTTGGGTCACAAGCTGTCCTGGGCTCCCCGTCATTGGGAGGCAGCTAACAAGGCTACACGGTTTCGCCCGCCGATTTGTTCGCGATAATGCGGCCGTGACACCCACCCCCAAAATCACCCTCGGCGAAATGCGCAACCCGCAAGGCGGGCGCGGCGGCACGCGCGGACTACTGATCTACTGCGGGAATATCTTCGCTGCGGCCACATGGTCCGCCTGGCGCCGGCCGACGTCGACCGCTGGACGGACGATACGCGCCTTTCGGACCTCGAGCCGCAATTCACCTGCAGCAAATGCGGCCATCGCAGCTTTGGCGCGGTGTTTCGACGTGTTGCCCTGCTATTTCTGTGTATTGCGCGCGCTTAGGTTGTCCGCTACGCTTTCGCAATGAATGCGCAGTCGGAAAGATCGCTTGGCATTGATTGCCTGCGAGGTGTTGCCATCCTATGGGTGGTCTCCTACCACTACTTAAACGTTCCGGCTGGGACTGACGGAGTGTTGCTGTTCTTTGCGATCAGCGGCTACTGCATCTCATTCAGCGCCGACTCATCCAAAACAGCCTGGGAGTTTTATGCGAAGCGCCTGGGGCGTCTTCTCCCTGCTCTGGCTGTCGCTGTTCTCTTCATAACTGCGGCAAAGCACGCCTTCCCCGACCTGATCGATGCGAGCCGCATCCCCTCCTGGTTTGATGCACTCTACACATTGGTGGCGCTGCCAACGCTGAACGTCGCGAATCTGCAATATGTCAGGCCCGATGGTGCATTCTGGAGCCTGGAAGTTGAGTTTCAATTCTACGCGCTGTGCGCTGTCCTCATTGCGGTCGGCCTACGCAAGCATTTGCTACCAGCCATCTGCATTTACTGCTTCGTGCGCTTCTTGCTCTCCAACCCAGCGAACCCCTATTCCAACAATTTCCTCTCCTTCTTTATCGCGGGTCTAAGCGTCGCCACCTATCGTAAGGGTGGCGTGACGCTGGCCGCGATAGGCATCCTTGCTGCCTGCCTTCTCGAAATCAGTCACGTTCTCCTCGGTTATAAGGAACCATCCGCGCCAATCGGATGGTCGAGGTTTGCGGTGCTGCTGATGAGCACGACTGCACTCTTTGCGGCCTCACAATATCGCGCGCCGGCGCTCCTCAAGCCAGTCGCCTTAGTTGGCCTGGTCAGCTATCCGCTCTACCTTCTGCATCAAGACTTGGGAGCTATGCTGTTTGCTTGGTGGAACGTCGCTCCGTCTGACGTTCCTGCGCGCGGAACCGGCATCCTGCTCTTCATCATTGCTGCATACGTGGTTTATGCCTGCGTTGAGCGGCCATGGATGAAGCCAGTAACCGATGCCCTTTCAGGGCGCAGGCGAGTCTTTGCCGCGGCTTAGACGATCCGCAGCGTTCGTCCCCCTCGATCGTACCGGCCGATCGCCTCAAACCGCGACATCTACCTGGTGCTTTAAGGACTTGGCGCGCGTGCCGGCTGTGCCTGGCTCGAGGTGAATGTGCGCCGCGCGGATAGCGTCAGCTCCCGCGGCGCGGCCTGGACTTCCGGCTACCGCTCGCCGCCGTGAGCCCCTCCTTGCGAATTTTGAAACGAAGCACCGCCTCGACCGCCTCTTCCAATGTGGCCAGCTGGCTATTGTTGATATTGCCGGGGGTGCGTTCACCCGTGAGCAAAAACGCGCCCGTCAACCGCGCCGGTGGTAGCACAATGTAGCTCATCACCTCGCGGTTGTCTTCGTCCATCCGTGCGACAACGACGAGGTCTGCGCGTTGGTCGATTCCCCGCCTAATTCCCCATCGGGGAAACTTTCCGCGGGCAACGTTTGCGCGCGCCACCGCGATCGCAACCTTAAGCGCACGATCAATGGTGATGAGGCCTGTCTTCTGATCGAATGCAAGCGAATGTCCGAACGCAACTAGTTCGTCGGCAAATTCCTCCCGAAGTTCGACCAGGGTCGCGATGACCGCGCGGCGCCCGTCATGGTATTTCAGGCTGTCCGGATAATAGCCTATGGCGGCATAGGCCTTCCTGAGGCTGCCGAACCTCTTGATATACGCGCCGTTGCCGGGAAGATCGAAAGAGGCATCGATGATCGAGGCACTCAGCTCGCCTTTCTCAACCAGCAGCGCCTTCAACCGGTCCAGCATGTCCCGATCCGACAGCAGCAGGCGTCGCCGGCTCGAAATCTTCTGAGCTTTCCAGAACAGCGCCGGCTTCACAATCGGTGCAAACGACGCTTTTGATCGGATCCAGGCCTCGGGCGGGTTGCGCTTGGGTTTCTGCCCGAGCTTCCAGTTGCTGCGGTTGTAGACGTTTATTCCGATATAGTGCTCATTCTTGAGCAGATAACGGAGCGTCCAGCTGGTCCATCGGCGCCCGAACTGGTTCAGAATGCCCTCGCCGTTCAGCTCCTTGGCAATGGCCGATGGGCACTTTCGCTCTTCGACGAATGACCGGAAAATCCACCGGACAACCTCCTGCTCCTCCGGTGGTCCGGGCCGCAGCAACACCCGGTCCTCCTGCAAGGCCTTGCGCTGTCCGTTGGCTAGAAAGCCCTTCGATCGGCCAGCCGCGTCGACAAGCTCACGACGCAAGCCATAGCCCGCGGAACCACCTTGGCGAAATCCCAGGGTGACCAGGCGGCATTGCGCGGCGAACACCTTCTTCGAGAGATCGAGGCTGTACTGACCCGCGCCAATGCGCTTCAGTTGCTTTGCGATGTTCGACATGAAGCTGCCGTCGTTGTCGAACTGCTCGGCACAGTACTGAACCGAAACGCCGGCGCTTCTGCAGATGAACTCATAGTGGGCGCTTTCATCGGCGTCCTGGAAGCGGCCCCAGCGACTGACATCGAACACAAGGATGACGCTGTAATCTGCCTGAGCAGTCTTCACGTCATGAAGCAGCTGCTGCAGCGCGCTGCGGCCCTTGATCGTTAATCCGCTCCTCGCCTTGTCGATGTAGCTTTGCACGATCTCGAGGTCGTGCTCGATGGCGTAGGCTGCGATCGCAAGCGCCTGGTTCGCGGTCGAATACCTCTGCTGCTCGCTGGACATACGAATGTACTGCGCGGCCCGCACCCGCACCTGGCTTGCTTCAACAGCCCCTCGCGCCTGCGCCATGTCCCGGCCCCTTCGCCGATACCATGTTATGCCACAGGCTTAGACGGGAGTTCGGCAAAGCTCGCCGATGGTTGGCACTCTCCGAACCAATCGCGCAAGCTTCGACTATCTTTTTCGGGAATGTTTTTAGGTGCGGCACCACTCGACCTTGCAACCTTCAGGATTCTGCGACAGCTG
The DNA here is from genome assembly GCF_016031655.1 of Bradyrhizobium glycinis. Classification (GTDB taxonomy): domain Bacteria; phylum Pseudomonadota; class Alphaproteobacteria; order Rhizobiales; family Xanthobacteraceae; genus Bradyrhizobium; species Bradyrhizobium glycinis. The sequence continues at coordinate 131,349 of NZ_JACCHQ010000022.1, read as the reverse complement.
TGGGTAACAGTGCGCCGCCTGCTCCGCGCGTCTCGCATGCTGCTACCCTTTCCGTCGACGGATCATCGAACCAACGAAGAAACGTACTGGCTCACCCACCCCAGGGCAGCCGAGCCGAGAAGCGAAGCAAACCCGGCCCAAAACCAAGAACGGCCACTCGCGGCGCTGATAGACCGCAAGTATAGGAACGCGCCCAAGAGCGGGCCGTAGTTCCTCCTGAAGTCTCCGTTGAGCTTTGCGATCTTCGACAGTTCGGAAGCAGCCTTGTGTTCGTCGGCCATTGAGCTGGTCCTGCTGAATTGTAGCCAGCGTCCTATGAACCACTGTTTTGCCCGACGGAGCAACCTTAATTCGGCATTTCAAAAATGTTTCTCGCGGCCGCGCTACGGTCGTTGACCAACCTATCTGACCGGACGTCACGGAACACTGCTACACCTAGCGGCTTGCCTCTTGCTCCATTTGTCGGAATCTATCCGCAGGGACAACAGGTCACGCGAAGTAGTCTGGGGCGGTCGGATCATGGGCGCGAAGATCAACGCGCACGCGCCGAGCAGGCCGTTCGGGAGGCTGATCGGGCGGGAAGCCCAAGCTCGGTCTATCCGCATGGGAAGCTACGGCGGCCCCGCTCGACCCTCCCCAACGATCTGCCAGTGCCGCGATGGCGGCGTTGGTTGACTCGAGGTCGAGTGCGCCCGCTGCAAGACCGCGAGCCTGCCCCTTGACGCCAGCCCTCAAGACACGCCGGAACTGGAGGCTTCTCTGAAATGCCGATCATGCAGCGCGCCGACCGACGAGAGCCCGCATCGAGAATAGGAACGGGTCGTCGATGACCCGCGTTGGCTTTGCCATTGGTACTCTGCCAGGAAGGCTAACATGCAGAGGGAGCGTTGGATTGTAATCGGCGCTTTGTCTTCAATCGCTCTGGTCGCGAGTGTCTGTACGACGGTCCTGCCGAAGTTCGCCGTTGACACTAGAGCCGTGTTGAAATCGGACCCCTCTCTTCTTCATGTCTCGGAGAAGAGCCCGTATATGCGAAACGAGCGCTAGGGTGCGCCATTCTGGCGGGTTGTGTCTGATAGCTTTCCGCGGAATCAATCCTCCCTGGGCACGATGCCCAAGGCGCCGCAATCACAATGCCCCGACCCGCTCGACGCCATACGCCGACCCGCGCCGACGGCCGGCCGATGAAGATCACATTCGGCGAGATGCGGGCGATGGGCTTGCGCGGTATCCTGGTCTATTGCCACTGCGGCCACAACGTCGCTTTGGAAGCCGATCAGTGGCCGGACGAGGTACGTCTTTCGGACATTGAACCCCGCTTCGTATGTCAGGGCTGCGGCAGCCGCGGCGCCGATGTCCGGCCTGATTTCGATCAAGGCGACCCGCGACGTGCCATCACGGGGCCGGCATGAAAGAGGCCGCCAACTGAGGCGGCCTTAGGTCATCTTGCGGCGGAGCTTCTCAATAATTGCCCGCTGGTCGTCTGCGTATTCTTGAGCGACCTGTCGAGCTTCTTCAGTCCGCTCTGGAATCAGGTGGAGGAATCGGAGTGCGAGGCGGTTCCTTATCGTCCATCAGTCATCCCAGACCAGTTCCCCGCACTGGCATTTGTAGACGCGAATGTAGCCAGGGGTTTTGGGGTTCCAAAGCCGTTCTACCAGCCTCATCGGCTTCTGGCACTTAGGACATCGAATAGTAAGGTCTGCGTCTTGCGACATGGGCACGGCTCGTCTTTAAAACGAGACGCTTAAGGACCAAAGTCGTTCCTGAAATACCAGCACCTGACCACAGACCTGAACGCACTCAGGCGTGTCACTCCTGAACCAGGTACTCCCAAATCTCACGGTTGGAGTCGTTGTTCTTAACCCATTTTTCCGCACTGTCTTTAGAGGCGAAAACCTTGATCCAATTGGGATCGCCAATCGCTCCTGTCTCTGGAGCGCTCGAAGAGAGCCAAACCGACCCTCGGGGTTGGCCCCCTTCTACTTCGTATTCCCAGGCCACACCTTCGGCATCGTTCGCATCGAACCACCTGTCGGCCGCGCCGGCAGAGGCAAAAACCTTCACCCATCCAGGCTCGCCTATTGTGAGCGCCCTGCCGTCCTGATGGTCGTCGAGATAGATCCAGGCTGTCCTGCCCGCGCGCCGCGCCTCATCGTGCCTGCGCACCGCCTCATTGACCTTTTGCCGGTCGGATCGATCACTTTCAGGCAACATCATTACGGCGGAGTAGACATCGGCTGGAATGCCGCGTCTGTCGCCCGGAGCCTTGTAGCGCCATTCCACCCATTGGTCGAATGCATCAGTCATCTGGCTCACCTCATCGATCTCACGCGGAAGGGACTGTCGATCGTGAACGCATCCGGCGCGATCCCGCCCTCGATACGCTTCCAAGTCACGGGCGCCGCGATCGGGAACCCCTCGCGGGCTCGCGGCGAATAGGTGCCGATCGCCGTGGTGCCGCGCCCGTTCCGCAAGTAATCGAGAAAGATGCGGCCGCTGCGCTTAGCTTGAGCAGAGAGGATGTATCGATCGGGATCACGCGCGGCGAACACGGAGACGAGTTGATGCGCGATCCGATGGGCTTTATCGTGCAGCACCGGCTCGTCCAGTGGCGCCATCAGATGAATCCCCTTGCCGCCGGTGAGCTTGGGCCAGGTCTCGAAGCCTTCTCGTTTCATTAGCGTGCGGAGTTCAAGCGCTGAGTCGGATACGGCTTCCCAGTCCACACCCTCTCCCGGATCGAGGTCGATCACGATGCGGTCGGCATGCTCGAAGTTCTCAACGGTTGCATTCCAAGGATGAAGCTCGACCGCCCCGATCTCGACCAGACCGAGCAGGCCATCGAGACTGTCGACCCAGAGGCGCGTGCCCTCTCCGCCCTCGCGCTTTTGAATACGGAGCTGGTGGACTGCTTCCGGAATGTCCTTCGGCAGCGGCCCCTTGTGATAGAAGGTGGTGCCGTGCACATGCCGCACGAGCTTGAGCGGCCGATGGCCAAGACGCGGGAGGGCCTTCTTCCATACCCGGCTCCAGTACTGGGCGAGCTCATCCTTCGACGGAGTAACGGCTTCGGGAAGAAGCTGCAGGATGTTTTCTCTTGGGACGCCTAGGTTCGGCCGGCCGGCAGCGGATGGCACTAGCCGCGGCGCCTTGATATTGCGCACCGCGAGATCGTCTCGAAGTCCTTTGAACACTGCTTCTCGGAGGAGACCGTCGTCCGTCAGTGCGCCATATTGGACCTCGACCGCAAGGGCCGGCTCGACCCAAGTCGCCTTCGGCTTCTTCACGGGCACATCGAGCGGAGACGTCTTGCGAATGAAGGGATCAAGCCGCTCACGCAATTCGCGCGCGGTGGCCTCGGTGTAACCGGTGCGCACCTTGCCAGCGTAGAGCAGCTTGCCGTTCTCGCGGCGGCCGACATAAAGAGAGGCCACTTTGCGCGGGTGCGCACCGAGCTTCTCGACGAATGCGATGATAGGAAATGTCTCGCTTTTCTTGCATTTCAGCTTGAGCCAGGTCTCCTGCCGGCCTGAGCGATAGGGTTGGCCAAGCCGCTTGGCGATGAGCCCTTCCAAGCCTAGCTCGCAGCCATTGTGGAAGATCCGGTCACCATCGGCTTCCAGGCTCTCGACATAGATGAAGGTCTGGTGCGCATGCTTCAGCAGGACCTGTAGCAAACGTTTTCGATCCTCGTACGCAACTCCGCGCAGATCATAACCATCGAGGTAGAGCAGGTCGAATGCGTGGTAGCGCACACGCTCGCTGCGCTTCTTTCCGAGCTCGCGCCTGAGTTGCTGAAAGTCCGGTAATCCGCCGCTGCCGTACACCACGGCTTCACCGTCGATGATCGCGCTGCTTGCTTTCAACTGGTGCGCGGCGGCGGCAATTGACGAGAACTGCTCGGTCCAGTCGTAACCCATGCGCGAATATACTTTGACGTCGCCGTCGCTGAGGTGGAGCTGCGCGCGGTAGCCGTCGGCTTTGATCTCGTAGGCCCAACCCTCGCCCCGTGGGGGATTTTCGCGCAACGTGGGGTCACACGGTTCGATGTAACCAGGAATGGCAGCTTTGGTGGCGCCCGAGACGCGCGATACTCCCAGACGAGACTGACGCAACGCTACAGCACACATGTGGATTCAACGCGCTGGCGCTGATTCGTTCCCGACCTAAGGCTCGGGATCTTGTACCTGCGCCTGGTCCGGCTCCAAAGCAGACGCTTGCCGGTCTCAATAAGATCCGCCGGGCGCCTTGGATCAAGGCCGGTGGGCGATGGGCGCGTGTGACGATGCCGAGCACGACGACTGCGACAGCGAGCCGTCTCTGGGAAGCCTCGATCACTATCACAGCCAAGAGACATGGGCTGGAGGCGGTCGCACCGACCTGGAGAAAGACCCTACCGAGTCCGGCATTGCCGATCATGACGGGTTGCTGGAGCAGATCGGCTATCGGGACTGGACCCACGCAGTGATGGCATGAGAGAGGAAAACTGGCCATCGCCGGCCAAGCCGTGGTGTTGAGAAACTTGCGAGCGAGGCTGGCGTTAGAACCGGAGCAGACTTGGAGCACCGAAATGGCCATCAGTATGCTTGATCAGATGATGTACAGACTTGAGTGCGGCCAAGAGTAGTCCTTGGCCGACTGTCGAACATGGGCAAGTGGGTTTACAGTCATGCGGGCGATCGACCGATCTGACCCTCGGAGCCCTTTAAGTCCATCCTTTTGAAGAAGCTCGACACCGTTCTACAGATCGACTTGCAAGCGATGGAGCGAGGTGAGGAGGTGGTCCGTCTGCCTTGAGTTGGCTGTTATGGCCGGCCTCTCTATTGCCGCACTCCTCTATAGCCAGTTTAATGCCTCCGGACACAGGAGGTAGGAATGCATAAACTGATCGGCGTATCGGCGCTTGCAGTCGCGCTTGCACTTGCTGGATGTGGAAGAGAACCAGGGCCTAAGGGCGATCCAGGACCGCAAGGCCCCGCCGGCCCCCAAGGTGCGCAAGGCATTCAGGGCGTCCCCGGTCCACAGGGACCTGCTGGGGCACAAGGCCCCCAAGGTCCTCAGGGGCCTAAAGGCGACAAGGGGGACAAGGGCGATCCCGCATCGGTCAATATCCGGGCGGTGCAGGCAGATGGCGCTGTCAACTGCGACACCAGCGAAGCACTGGTATCGGTATTCTGTCCGGCTGGAGGAGCCGCTGACGGTGCAAGATGCGGCACCTCGCCGACAATCGGTCTTTGCATCAAGAAGTAATCACAGGCCCGCCGGTTCACCCTGGCGGGCCTGCGTGCTGGACTGATCGCCTTGCGCTTGGCACCTTTGTTAGGCAGGCAGATTGTAGGCTTATGAGTGATGACGCTGCGAGATACTTGCGCCAGGCGAAGGATTGCTTCGATGAGGCTGAGAAGGCGGCAAGCGTAGCCGACAAGGAGGCGTGGCTAAAGCTGGGAGAAGAATGGATGGCTATCGCAGAGAAAGCTAAAAGGCCACGCTTTGATGCGAATTAGACTCGACCGTCTGTTCCATCTCCCATGTGATTTCAGTGCAGATCACCGGCCTTCCGCGACCATCAGCTCTGCGCAAGGAGTTCGCCGCATGCAAAAGCCATCCGGCTTCTGCGCCTGTTGGTTGGGCTCTAAGTGGCGACTTCCTTGTTGCTGCGCGACCAAGGTCAGCTCGTGACCTCTTACTGGCCACCGCTCCTTCGCTCGGCGGCCGGTCGGCCATGCCGGTCTGCTTCTAGCGGGAGTGAAGACGTTCCAGCATGGTTCTCCCCTCTAACGGACGACTTCCCGGTCGGCGCCACCGAATCGGCCCCGGGAAGCTATTCGCGATGCTCAGGGCCCGCGCCTCATCCGTTTCGAGAGCTATTTTCTGGGCGAGCATGACATCGCCCTGGGCCAATCCGCCCAGCGGGACAAAGCACAACCCCATGCCGAGCCGCCCGTATTCGTCGATCTCGTTTACGTTGCCGGATGTTCCCCGTCGGATGCGGTACCGCTTTCCGGTATCGCACCCCACGACGTCGAAGTACCCCTTCCTCTCGAACTCAACCCTTTGCTGGGGCGATAGCCAAGAACGCAGCAGTCGCAGCGCTCGAGCCTGAACCGTTTTCTCCTCCTTTGCTGCTTTATAAAGCCCAGCAACAGCCAGGCCACGAAGGGTCCACGAGCCGACGCGACCGGACCTTCTGCTCACTGGTGCTTACCCGCCCACGAGCCGCGGGAAAAGCAATGTCTCCTCGGCGACCGGATCGAACCTGGTGATCCTTGTTACCTCACCGGGCCCCTTCCGCACCGCCGCGGTATATCCTTTCCTGGTAAATTGTAGAAAAAGCCTCTCCGCCTCTGCCAGGGCTTCTGCATTGGAGTTGTCGAAGAAGTGCCGGCTGTCGCCGGTGTGATCCATCACGATTTGCACTGCCATGTTAAGACTCCCGATTGCACCTCATAAGCAATGTGGAAGCCGAGCCCACGTTCCTAACTGACCCGATCGCCCTGAGACACCTTCTATCGCTCAGCATCCTGGGCATCGGACCGTCCAATGGCTTGTCCGCCGTCCCCTGACAAAGATCTCAGCGCGGGGCTGACCGGCTGGGCCTATGTGCCGATCACAACAGGCTCGCGAGCCGCATGAAAAAACAGCGAAGCTCACTCAGTGGCTTCCGGTCCACTCGTTTTCCGGCAGCGAGCCGGGCGGCGGTTTCAGCTCCTCGAGACCAGCCTCAATGATTCCAATTTCGTCTTCGACACCTTGAACTGACTTGGAAGCATCAATGCCGACCACAGCTTGCAGGCGCGCCAGCATCCCGCGGCGATGTGCGAGCAAGCCTTCAAGGGCGCGCCGATTTTTCACCTTGACATAGCCGCGCGGGTCCCCATTCGCCCTGTAGCGTCGAACACGGCGGTATCGTTGATCATCGGCAATCCCCAAGGTGCTCGAATTAATTCGCGCAATCCGTGGAGATTACCGAGGCGATCGTCGAGCGCAACGAACATCGTTGCCGCGGTTGCTCACCGGCCTTTCTCGGCGGGGACCGACCGGGTGCTCCGATGATGGCCCATAATCGCAAGCCGCCCGTCGCCCCGCTCGAAGTCGTGGCGCGCCAAGAGCAATGCCGTTCGTCTCATAGCATCAATACGGCGGCGCCTTTCGCTGCCGCTGTGCCTTACCGGCCTCGACCCACCACATCAGGTCGTCGGCAAAGCGCGGGAAGGACTGCTCGATAGCCTTGCCGCCCTCCCCGATCGGCTGACCGTCCGCCGAGAAAGTCTGGCCGATCGTCCCAACGGCGATCGTGCTCGAAGTCACCACCATGCCCATTTCGGACAGCGTGCCGTGCCAGGCGGTAGCGGCGCGCGCTCCTCCCAGACGCCCGGCTGAATAGCTGACGATCGCCGCGGGTCGCCAGAACCACTCCTCCAGGAAGTGGTCGGTGAGGTTCTTCAGCCCAGGCTGAACGCCCCAGTTGTATTCGCCGGTGACGAAGATGAAGCCGTCGGCCGCCTTGATCTTCTGTGCGAGCTGCTCGAGCGCCACAGGCGCCTGGCCCTTCGGGTATTCCTTGTACATGCGGTCGAGAATCGGAAGGTCGATCGCCTTGGCGTCGACAAGCTCGGCGTCGTTGCCTCGGCGGCGCAACTGGTCGACAACGTATTCGGCAAGCCGGATACCCACCCGATCGGAACGATAGGAGCCGTAGAAGACGAGGATTCGGTTGCTCATGGGCATTACTCCGCTTCTGGTTTCTGAAGGTGCGGTCCGCCGTTAGCCAGCGAACCGCACCTGATGATGGCTACTTCGGCAGCGGCTTGCCCGCCTGCTCGTTGACGATGTACTCCGCGTACCAGTCCGGCCAGTTCACGTCGTGCTCGCCGGTCAGCTGCTCATGCTGGCCGTGGGCTGCTGCCGCCCGGCGAAGCGTCGCCGCGAGGTCAGATACCGAAGCGAAGGTCGTGTCACCCTCGATCCGGCCGGGAAGACGATTGGTGACTTCCTGCAGCACCCAGCCATTGCCGTCCGGATCGCTGAACGACGCGAACGATCGGTAGGTACGGCGCTCCGGATCCACGCCACTGACCCGGACGCTTCCGAACAGGTAGGGCTCGTCGGTGCCGGTGTGGGTGTCATCGCTGCCGTGGAACACCTCGCTGACCTTGACGCCACGCGCAAGCAGCTCCTTCCGCGCAGCCTCGATGTCGGACACGATCAGGTACAGCCCCTGGGCGGAGCCTGGCTTGGCCGGCGTAACGTTCTTGCCGAAGATAACCGAGGCGCCGGAGCCCGGCGGTGTGAACTGCACAATATGGAAGTCGCTGCCGCTGGTGAACTCGGCGTCGAGACGCCAACCAAGATTCGCGTAGAACTCCCTGGCGCGCGCAACATCCGCGACGGGGATAACGGCGAGCTCGAACTTCATGTCTGTCGAACGGACCTTGGTAGGTTTCACGGCTACTGTCATGGTTCTCTCCTGTTGTGTGCCTGGTGAATAACCGACGCCGCGATCACACCCGCGCGGCGACGTCGAGAATGGCCTGTGCGAACGCGCTCGGCGCTTCCTGTGGAAGATTGTGGCCGATGCCGCCGGTGATGTGACGGTGCTCGTACTTGCCGGTGAACTTCTTGGCGTAGGCGGCCGGATCGGGATGAGGCGCGCCGTTGCCGTCGCTTTCCATGGTGATGGTCGGCACACCAATGGTCGGAGCCAGAGCCAATTGCGCCTCGAGCTCGTCGTAGGCCTCCTCGCCGTCAGCCAATCCAAGCCGCCAGCGATAATTGTGGATCACGATCGCGACGTGATCGGGATTGTCGAAGGCCTTCGCGCTGCGCTCGAAGGTGGCATCGTCGAAATCCCATTTCGGCGATGCAAGCTTCCAGATCAGCTTCGCGAACTCGCGGTGATGCTTTTCGTAGCCAATGCGGCCGCGCTCGGTGGCGAAGTAGAACTGATACCACCATTCCAGCTCGGCTTTCGGCGGCAGCGGCAGTTTGCCGGCCTGCTGGTTGCCGATCAGATAGCCGCTGACGGAGACCATCGCGCTAACGCGCTCCGGCCAGAGCGCAGCCATGATGTTGGCGGTGCGCGCACCCCAGTCGAAGCCACCGACGACTGCCCTCTCGATCTTGAGCGCATCCATCAGAGCGATCGTGTCCGCTGCCAACGCCGAAGGCTGGGCGTTGCGGGCGCTTGCATCAGAAAGAAAGCGGGTCGTTCCATAGCCGCGCAGATACGGCACAATGACGCGGTACCCCTGCGCGGTCAGGAGCGGCACGACTTCCACAAAGCTGTCGATGTCGTAAGGCCAGCCGTGCAGCAGGAGGATGGCTGGCCCTCTCTCGGGACCGTTGTCGGTATATCCTACGTTCAGAACGCCGGCGTTGATCTGCTTCAGATTCCCCAGGGACGCACTGATCGCCGGCGTCCGTGTCGTTCCATCTGCAGCTTCGGCGACCTGGCTCAGGTGCGCCGCTGCGGGACGGGTCAAGCCAATGCCGGTCGCGAGCGCAGCAGCGGCGCCGATGAACCCACGGCGAGTCTGGTTGACGTCCTTGTGCATGGTCGTGCTCCCGTCTTGAGGCGTCGTCATTCGTAGGACGTCGGCCTCGTGGGAAGCGGTATGCACCGGGTCAGGCACGTTGGCTCGTTAAGCGTTGTTAGACGTTGTCAGCGCGGCTTCGCGGCAATGGAAATTGCGCGCCGGCCATGCAGCCTGATGGTTCGTCCTGGCGGTCCGAAACCTCGCGTATGCGCACCCAGCCAAGACATTGAGACACAAGGCTTTGTTGCCTCTTCCACCCTCCAACGCCGTTTAACAACACCTAACGGGCTATCTAGAGGCTTTTGCGCAATGGTCTGTGGGCACCAGGACGCAACGAAAGGACCCGACATGATTCCGCTGCTCGCCGACGCCATCGAGGCCCATGGAGGGCTGGACCGCTGGAAATCTCACGACACGCTCACCGCGACCATCGTCAGCGGCGGCGACCTGTGGGCCATCAAGGGCGTCCCACAGGATCCGGTCGCGCGGACGATGCAGGTCGAGCTCCATCGGCAATGGGCCTCCGTCGCGCCGTTCGGAAAAGACCGGCATACCGACTTCACATCCGATCGCATTGCCATTCTTGCAGCCAATGGCAGCGTGGTCGCCGAGCGATCCAATCCCCGTGCTTCTTTTGCGCGGCACGACCTCCGGACAAGCTGGGATCCGCTGCACCGCGCATATTTCAACGGATATGCGCTCTGGACTTACCTCACCACACCCTTCCTACTCGCCACGGATGGGTTCAATGTCGACGAAATCGAGCCATGGCGAGAGGGAGCGGAGACTTGGCGCGGTTTGAGGGCCACTTTTCCCGCGGCGATCGCCAGCCACAGCTGTCAGCAAGACTTCTATTTCGGCAAGGACATGCTCATCCGCCGGCACGACTACCACGTGGATGTCGCCGGCAGCTTCCCGGCAGCGCAGTACACATCGGGCCACGTGAACGTGGACGGCATCTGGATTCCGACCCGACGCAGAGCTTATCTGCGCGCTGACGACCTGAAGCCGATGCTCGATACTCTGATGGTGTCGATCGATCTCTCCGACTTCCGCTTCGGCTGACGCAGCGGCTACTTCGTGGCCTCATCCAGCAGTTCGCGTGCAGCCTTCAGATCGGCCGTCTCGAACCCTTCCGTGAAGCGGGCGTAGGTCTCGGCCAATCCGTCCAGCGGCTTCGCCCTGCGTTGCTTGCGTCGAAGGCGGGCCAGCGATGTCTCCGTTCGCAGCCGCCACGATAGCGCGCCCTGCTCCTCGGCCAGCGCGATCGACGCCATAAAGCTTGCTTCTGCCGCCTTCGCGTCACCGTCGCGCGCCTCCAGTTCACCGCGCAGGCGCAGAAGCTCCGGCGCGTCGAAAGCTTCGCCGGCCGGCTCGGTGCGGGCGATCGCCTCTTGCAGGACGCGCAGCCCCTCCGCCGCTTGACCCAATTCGGCCAAGCACTGCGAAAGCTCGGAAATGAAAGCGGAGGCATACAGCTCGTAGCGATCGGCATGTAGTCGTGGCAGCACCGCGCGCAGCAGTTCGATTCCTTCCTTGAGTTCACCGCGCGCGATCATCGTCTGCGCGCGAAAGCCGGCCGCCACCGCCTGATAAGGTGCCAGCGCGTGGCTGGCGGCATGAGCCGAAAGGCGAACGCTCATTTGTTCAACCGAAGACCAGTCGCCGATCCATCCATAGAGTGAGGCTGACCAACAAAGGGAAATGCAGTACATGACAGCGTCCCGCGGCGCGGCTGACCCCGTCAAGGGCCGGGCCCACTCGACCGCCCGATCGGGGAAGCCTCGCAACCAAAGCACGCGAGCGAGTGGAATCTGCGGCGTCCGCGAATAAGCAAAATGACCCGGCTGCATTTGCCGCAGAGCTTCGCTGCCCGCAACTCCCTCCTCAAGATGCAACTGCGCTGCACGCTGGTTTCCTATGAGGTGATAGGAAACGCCGACTAAGGCCTTGCCGGCGGCAATTCCTGCTGGATCTCCAATGGCCTGTGCCGTCCGTTCGGCTTCGAGGGCAAGGGGCAACAAGAGCCTGTAATCGCCTGTCCTGCGATAGAACATATTCAGCCGCGCCAGGAGCTTGAATTTGCTCGCGCCGTCGCCGAGTGCTTCAGCGATCTCAAGACCACGCCGCAGTGCCGTTTCAGCCTGATCGCTGTTGCGCTCGGTGAACATGAAGGCATGCCCGAGCGTTGCCTGCAGCTCCAGTTCCCATGCGCTGCCGCGGGTCGAACTGTCGAGCATCGTGAGCGCGCGGCTCGACCATAGGCGCCCTTCGTCAAGCAGGTTGAGCTCAAGGAACAGCCTGGCGCAGGCACCGGCTAGGGGCACGCGTAGTCTAGCGCCCTCATCGTTGGCGAACGCCCACTTCAGCGCCGCACGCGCGTCGGAAAACAGCAGCGTCCGAGCGCGCGAACGCGATGCCTGGTCGCCAGCGCCTGCATCTGCCGCCGTCGTTTCCAGCGCGTGCTGGACGTAGCGGGCATGCCGGCTGGCGATACTCGTGGCTTCACCGCTGTCGGCGAGCTTCTGAGTCGCATAAGCCCTGGTAGTGTCAAGAAGCCGATAGCGCGTCACGGCGCCGTCGGGACGCACTGTAATCAGCGACTTGGCAACGAGCTGCTCCAACGCCTCCACAATGCTTTCGCCCGGATCGCCCGCCTCGCCCGCGACCATGGTCGCGCCCTGCAGTGTGAAGGGAGCAGCGAATATTGCAAGACGACGCAGGACAATCCGCTCGCTCTCGCTGATGAGACCATAGCTCCAGTCGAGCGTGGCACCGAGTGTTTGATGGCGCGGAGGCGCCGTCCGCCGCCCGCGCCACTCCAGCTTCAGCCTGCCGTCGAGCAGCGTTGCCATTTCCCGCAATCCATGGGTGCCGACCCGCACGGCGGCGAGTTCAATCGCCAGCGCTATACCGTCGAGCTTGCTGCATATCTCTGCAAGAACCTCGGCGTCCTCGTCGGAAATCTCCGCGCGATGGCCTGCCGCGGCGGCCCGTTCCGTGAACAGGCGCGCAGCCGGATAGGCCAGCATCTGGCTTGCACTCAGCCCCGCCCCCTGCGGGGGCCCCTCGAGCGGACCGAGCTCGAGAATCTGCTCGCCTTCCACCAGCAGGGACTCGCGGCTGGTGACGAGGATGCTGACGCCGGGCGCCTGCTGGTGGATACGCTCTGCCACCCCCGCGATGGCCTCGACGACATGCTCGCAACTGTCGAGCACCAGCAGCAGGCGGCGGTTGCGCAAGTAGCCGACGATGCTCTCCGTCGGATCCGAATGCTGCACGACGAGCCCAAGAGCCCATGCGATCGTGCCGGCGACAAGCGCGGCATCCTTCACCATGCTGAAGTCGAGAAAACGAACCTGGCCGTCGAATTGTGCCGAGAGCTCGTGGGCCAGCGCGATCGCAACGGTGGTCTTTCCGATTCCACCAGGGCCTCTGAGCGTGATGAAGCGTTCGGTCAGCAAACGCTCCGCCACTTCCTGCACAACATCGTCCCGTCCGACCATCCGCTCTAGGCGGTGAGGCAGGATTGGCGCAAGCGTCGTCTCCGGGACGCTCAGCGCCTGCTCAGCAAGCGAAACCGCCGGGGGCGCGTCTCCGATGCGCTGCACCGGTGCGACGAAGCAGTAGCCACGGCTCGGTATATTCGTGATATAGCGCGCCCCCTCCTTGCCGTCGCCGAGCGCCTTGCGAAGCTCGGCGATATGCACTCGCAAACTGATCTCTTCGACGGCAAGGCCCGGCCACGCGTGGGCCAACAGCTCGTTCTTCGATACGACGTCGCCAGCGCGGCTGACCAACAGCCGCAGGATATCCAGCGCCCGACTGCCCAGCTTGACTGGCTGCCCATCCCTTTCAAGCAGCCGCGTCTTGTCGTGAAGGGAGAACGGTCCGAAAGAGGCTGTGTCTGCCTGCTGCGGTGCCCTCATGGGACTCGCGCTAGAACCGCTTGTTGTTTCGAGCCCGGTCACATGCGCTCACCTTGTCGATGGCTGGCCGGCGAGAATGACTGTACCGCGCCCGCCGCCATCCAGTTTCAATTTTTTTCGAGAAGAACAGCAGAACCTTGCTTCAGCAACATCGTTGTAGGAAGAGCTTTGCGTTCAAAGACTTAGCCGCACTTCTTGCGACGTGTAAAGACTGTAGTAGGCGAATAAGGCGCTTCGAAAAGCGCTGGTCCGGGCAAATTGTCACAATCCACCTTACTCAAGTTTCGCTGGCCTGATCGTGAATCCATTGCCGGAAGGCCGATTTCTGCAGCCTCCCCAACCGGTAACAGCGCTTAACAACACCTAACGAGCAATTCTCCCGTTCTCCAGCGACATTCAAGCCACCAAGCGGTGCGCGAGCCAGATTGTCGACCCGCTCTGGAAAGGGAGAGCAAGATGCACAGGCTGCAGGTTTCCGAAGTCATCGATCAGGATCGGCGCGCACTGCTGAGAAGCGCTGCGATGGGCATCACGATTGCCGGCACGGCTGGACTGTTCCCTCTTCACCGCGCGCTGGCTCAGTCGAACGAATTAGTCCGTCCGTTTCGCGTCAGCATTCCCGAAGAGGCACTGGTTGACCTTCGCCGGCGCGTCGCGGCGACACGCTTTCCCGACCGCGAGACAGTTGATGACGGGTCGCAAGGCCTGCAGCTCGCTCCGTTCAGCGAGCTCATGAGGTACTGGTCCACCGGATACGACTGGCGCAAAGCCGAAGCCAGGCTCAATGCGCTGCCGCAGTTCGCAACGACGATCGACGGTGTCGACATTCACTTCATCCACGTCCGCTCACGTCATGCGAATGCACTTCCTCTCATCATGACGCACGGCTGGCCGGGCTCGGTGTTCGAACTGCTCAAGACGGTTGGGCCTCTGAGCGATCCGACGAGCCACGGCCGGAGCGCGGAAGACGCGTTCCACCTGGTGTTGCCTTCGATCCCCGGCTTCGGCTTTTCCGGCAAGCCCAAAGGCACCGGATGGGGACCGGAGCGCATTGCACGAGCCTGGGCGGAACTGATGAATCGCCTCGGTTACGGCCGCTACGTCGCCCAGGGCGGCGACTGGGGGGCGCCGATCTCGAGCGCAATGGCGCGGCAGGCTGCTCCAGGACTGCTAGGCATTCACATCAACCTGCCGGCGGCTGTCCCGTCCGAGGTCGCGGCGCTGCTCGCCACTGGCGCACCTGCTCCGCAAGATCTCTCGTCGAAGGAACGTGCCGCGTTCGACGCGCTCTCCACCTTCTACAAGAAGTATCGGGCCTACGCCGCAATGATGGGAACGCGGCCGCAGACAATCGGCTACGCGCTGACCGACTCTCCCGCCGGGCTGGCGGCCTGGATGTTCGATTACAATAACGCGGAACCGCTTCGCCTGCTCACGCGCGACGAGATGCTGGACGACGTCACGCTGTACTGGCTTACGAACACGGCTGTTTCGTCCGCACGCATCTACTGGGAGACCGCGGGTCAGAGCGTCATTCTCTCCGCGGCGCAGAAGACAGCCGAAATCTCGCTTCCTGTCGCGATCTCCGTCTTCCCAGACGAAGTGTACCGCGCTCCGGAAAGCTGGGCCCGCCGCGCTTATCGCAATCTCATCTACTTCGATGAGACCGAAAAGGGCGGACACTTCGCTGCGTGGGAGCAGCCCGAACTTTTCTCCCGGGAAGTTGCCGTAGCGTTTCGGCGTCTCCGTCAACACTGACCTGCGCCAGATCGCAACTCTCTGCAACAAATCAACCCTGAAGGAATCTCTATGAAAACACTTCGCATCATCGTCGCGGCTGCGGCGCTGCTCATTGCCAACGGTTCGACATCGCCCGAGGCGCGGGCCCACGAAGTCCGTCTGGGTGATATCAAGCGCACCAACCTGCTCCGCAACGATCTCAGTGCAGCCGGGCGCGAGGTCATCCAGGTGCTCGTTGAATTCGGCCCGGGCGTGAGCGCGGTCAGGCACGCGCATCCCGGCGAAGAACTCGTCTACGTCACCGAAGGCGCCTTGGAGTATCAGCTCGACGGCAGGCCGCCTCTGACCGTCAAGGCGGGCGAAGTGCTCTTCATTCCGAACGGAACGCCGCATGCGGTGAAGAACATCGGCTCTGTCAAGGCCGCCGAGCTAGCCACCTACATCGTCGAGAAAGGCAAGCCGCTTCTGATGCTGAGCGAGTGAACAGTTCAGGCAAGTGGCTACTGCGACGCACGTGAAATTTGAGTTCGGGAGACTGAGATGATCAATTTATCGGAGAGCTTCGACCTTCGCCGCCGATGCCACCGGGGCGTCGCGATTGCCGTCGCGACGGCTACAGCGCTCGGCGCTCCATTATCCGGCTCTTTCGGTGCGCCGGCACGCGCCCAAACTCTTTCCGGACAGGAACAGAAGGTCGATATCGGCTTCATCGAGATCGATGCGGACATCACGCTCCGGAGAATGGTGGTCCACAACGCGAACCCGAGGGGGACCGTTCTCTTCCTGCATGGATTTCCGGAAACCCTGTATGCCTGGAAAGACATCTCTCTCACCCTCGCCGCCGACTACGAAGTTCACGCTTTCGACTGGCCAGGATTCGGGTTTTCCTCGAGGCCGAACGCCGACAAGTTTTCGTACGCCCCGAGGGACTACGCACGCGTCTTGAACGGCTACATACGCAAATCGGGCATCGACACATCCAAGCTTACGATCTACGCGACGGACATTGGAGCCCTGCCGGCGCTTCTCCTGGCCCAGGAGAAGCCCGCCATCGCGACCTCGATCATCGTTGGCGATTTCGCCCCCTTCGACAGGCCCCAGTACATGTACGAGAGCCTGCAAAGCCTGAAGGCTGGACCTTCGATGGGCCTCGCTCGCGACCAGCTGAACAAGAACCGCGACGACATCCTCGAGAACGCGTTCAGGAGAGGCCTGCCCAAGGAAGCGCAGTTCGATGTGCCGCGCGAGTTCAAGGACGACATGTCACGGGCCTGGGGTCACGGCACCATGACCACGGCGGATGCCTTCTCGCACTATTACGCGCACTTCACGCGGGACCAGGACCACTTCGAATCGAACCTGGAGCAACTCGAAATCCCGGTGAAGGTCGTGTGGGGCGAGAAGGATCTCTACATCAAGAAGGAGATGGGGATCGAACTCGCCGGCAGAATTGGCGCCGAACTGACGATCCTTCCCGGCATCGGGCACTACCCTCACCTCCAGAATCCCAAACAGACCATCGAGGAGGTTCGCGCCGCATTTCGGTGACTTGGCCCAGAAGTATCAATCGCAACGCGCCAGTGGCGCAATCAAGGAGAAGTGCAATGTCCGTCTCTCTCAAAGGTGTCGCAGTCATCACAGGTGCCTCTGCCGGGATCGGTGCGGTTTATGCCGACCGGCTGGCCCGCCGGGGCCACGACCTCATCCTCGTCGCACGCAACCAGGTCCGGCTCGACCAGCTGGCGACGCGCATCGCCCGCAACACCGGCCGTATCGTCAAGACCGTTGCCGCGGACCTGAAGAACAAGGCGGATCTGAAGCGGATCGAGACGATCATCGCCATCGACCCCGACATTACCATGCTGGTCAACAACGCAGGTGTTGGCGGACTGGAGCCGCTCTTGCAGTCCGACGTCGATGCCATGGAGGAGATGGTCGATCTCAACGTGAGGGCGCTGATGCGGCTTACCTATGCCGCGGCTCCCGCGTTCGTTGCTCGCGGAGGCGGCGCGATCATCAACATTGCCTCAGTGGTCGCGATAGCGCCAGAAGTCCTGAACGGTGTCTATGGCGGAACGAAAGCGTTTGTGCTCGCCTTCGGCCAGTCGCTCCATAAGGAACTGGCTGGCAACAACGTGCGGATCCAGACCGTTCTGCCCGGCGCGACCGCGACCAACTTCTGGGACGCTGCCGGCGGAAACGTCGACAATCTGCCGCCCAACACCGTCATGACGTCGGAGGACCTCGTCGACGCGGCGCTAGCCGGCTTCGATCAGGGTGAAGTCGTCACCATCCCCTCGCTTCCGGATGCATCGGACTGGGCCGACTACGAAGCGGCGCGGCAGAAGCTCATACCAAACCTTTCCCTTAGCTCAGTTCCGGCACGATACCGGGCTGCGGCTGCGGCGTAACGCGTTTCCAACAATACGGAGGTTACCATGTCACTCTTCACTGTACCGGCCTCAACGACGGCGACTGTTTCCATTTGGCGCGAGCAAGCGGAGCGATTGCTCGTTTACGCCGAACCACTCAGCCGGTTCTCACTCTACGCTTCGCTTGCGATCATCTACGCCTGGTTCGGCGGCATGAAGTTCACCGAATACGAGGCGCTAGGTCTGGTGCCACTCGTGGAGAACAGCCCGCTGCTGAGCTGGTTTTACGCCCTGTTCTCGGTGCGCGGCTTCTCTACCTTCCTTGGTTTCCTCGAAATCAGCATCGGCCTGCTGATCGCCCTCAGAGTGGCGAACCCGATCTTCTCGGCAGCCGGTGGTCTTCTCTCGGCCGGGCTTTTTACCACGACCGTCAGCTTTATGATCTCGACCCCAGGCGTGGTGGTACCTGAGCTCGGGCCGCCGGCAATCACTGTCGCGCCGGGCCAGTTCCTCCTCAAGGACGTCGGCCTGTTCGCCGCCTCGTTCTGGGTATTCGTTGATTCGCTGAAGACCCTAGTTCGCCGGTGAGCAGCCTTTCCGCGCGCCAGAGGACCCAACACCTCCTGAAAGTGAGAACACGGTCATGAAAATGCAATCCATCATCAGCGCGGCGTATGCTGCCCTCGCCATTACCATGGCGACGCCTGTTGCGGCCCATGGCGTCGGTGAAACGGTCACGCCGCACTTTCAACAGACCATACCCAACATTCCGGGCAAGTCCCTGATCGCCTTGGTTGTAGACTATGCACCGGGCGGGGCATCGCCATCGCACGTTCACACCAAATCCGCCTTCATCTTCGGCTACGTCCTGTCAGGGAAAATCGAGTCGCACGTGAACGATGGACCCAGGCGAGTCTATCGCACCGGCGAGAGCTTCTATGAGACGCCGGGCTCGCGTCATCCGGTTAGCCGCAATGCGAGCAAGAGCAAGCCCGCCAAGCTGCTCGCCGTGTTCGTCGTCGATACCGACGAGAAGGAACTGACGACGTCCGTTGAACAGGATCCGTCATCAAGGAGCAAAAGGTGACCAGGCGCCTCGACTACAACCATATTGCGCCGGCAGGCGTCAGGGCGCTTGGCGGCGTGTACGGCTACGTCATGCAGAGCGGAGTTCCTGCCGAGCTGGTTGAGCTGGTGTATTTGCGGATCTCGCAGATCAACAATTGCGCCTACTGCCTCGACATGCACACCCGCGATCTGCTCAAGAAAGGAGAGAAGATCGAGAGGCTCGCGCTGGTGCAGGCTTGGCGGGAATCTGGCAATCTCTTTGACACGCGCGAACGCGCCGCCCTGGCTTGGGCTGAGACGGTGACACAGGTCGCAGAAACCAACGTGCCGGATGAAGCGTATCAGGCCGCGCGCGCAATTTTCGAAGAGCGCGAGCTCGTCGACCTCACGATCGCAATCGGCCTGATGAACGCCTACAATCGCATTGCCATTAGTTTCCGGAATACGCCGCAGGCCGCGCTCGCAAAAGCTTCGGACTGAGCCAAGCTTCGCAGCACATCCGAAGATGATCAACTACGATCGAGTCCACAATCGCCTACGATGAAGGACCACAATGCGATCTCTTTACCTGCTTGCTAGCCCTATCCTTGTAGCCGTTGCGGGTGTAGGCCCGGGGATCATCACCGCCGATCCGCGCTGGACGCGATAACCGTCGTACTTGGCCTCCGAATCCATCGAGATCCCGAAGGCGCCTTCATTTCAGGGGCGCCAGCTGGGGTGCGATGAACCCCGGCATCTGAGGCGCTTCTGCCTCGTCGGGCCGAGCAGCCTTTGCACGCTTTGCCACAAAAAACCGCCGCTGGGTTGGGACCGACAACGGGCAGTCTACCTACCTTGATCTAATCTCAACTTCGAAGGCGACCAAGAGTTCCAACGCCCGCGCTTTTTCGCAATCTGTCAAGTTGCACCTGGTTGGAACGGTGCCGAAGGGTGATCCGCGGAGCCCATCGAACTCCCGGCGAGAGCCGGCGTTTACTTACATCATGTCAGACGCATTCGACTATTTCCGGGCCTACGCTGTCCGAGCTCTTTGCAAGGCGAGATCGATGCCGCGGGGCAGGATGAAACATCTGCAACTGGTGGCGGGTCGGATTTACAATCTCCTCAAGAAAGAGGCTGCCTACGGCCCCAATGTCCAGCACCTCGAGGACTTTCGCGCAGCTCAGAAGCTCGAGAGCTCTCTCGATGGGCGGCCAAGTGACAAGCCAAGCGGCCGCCTTGCTTCAGCGACGCCGCAAAGCGCGGACAGTGAGGCTCGCTGAATGTCTCCGCTTGACGCTCGCGGTGTGGCATGTCTCCTGCGAGAGTACGCGCAGCGCACCGCCCTGCAAGGTGGCAATCCCTATCGGTCGAAGGCATATTCGAGAGCCGCCGACAGCCTGGCGGCACTTGCCGTCCCTCTCGACGTGCTCATCGCCGAAGACCGGTTGACGGAGATCCCCGGGGTCGGTGACGCGATCGCCGACATCGTCACCAAGCTCCACAAGACCGGCAGCCATCCGAGCCTCGAAAAGCTGCGGAAGGAGATACCCGCCGGGGTGCTTGAGATACTCGCCGTGCCCGGTCTCCGTCCGGAGAAGGTGGTGCGACTCTACAAAGATCTGGGCATCGCCTCCCTCGCCGAATTGGAGGCGGCCGCGAAGGACGACCGCGTCAAGAAAGCAAAAGGACTCGGCTCCGCGCTGCAGACCAAGATCCTGCAGAATCTGGCGATCGCGAAGAGCGGCGAAGGCCGCCTTCACCTACACCGCGCAGCCGGACTGCTCGCGCACGCCAAGGACTCGATCTGCAAGTCCAGCCCCGAACTCAAGCGCGTAACGATCGCCGGCGACTTCCGCCGAGGCTGCGAGCTCGTCGGCGACCTGGCAATCGTTGCGGAAGCCCCAAAGGCGGTGAAGACCTCGAAAGCGCCGGTGGCGGACGGACTACAAGTCCACGTGTCCAATCGAAAACACTTCGGCGCCGCGCTTCTGTTCGCCACTGGCTCCACCGGCCACATCGAGCAACTGCAGGCGCTGGCCGCGGAGAAGGGATTTCGTTTGGATGCCGACGGCTTGCGCAAGGCTCGCACCCTGGTCGCCAGTGAAGAAACCGACATCTATCGCGCGCTCGGCCTGCCGTTCATCGAGCCGGAGCTTCGGGAGGGTCGCGGCGAGATCAAGCTTGCCCTTAAGGGCAAGCTGCCGAAGCTCGTCACCGATCAGGACCTTCGCGGAATCCTTCATTGCCACACCGACTCCTCGGACGGGACCGAGACTTTGGAAAATATGGCCAAGGCCACGCGCCAGCGCGGGTTCGAGTATTTCGGGGTCGCCGACCATTCCAAGTCCGCGCACTACGCCGGCGGACTGTCGGTCGAGGAGATCGGCGAACAGCACCGGGAAGCGGACCGACTGAACAAGCGCTTCGGCAAGGATTTCCGAATCCTCAAGGGCATCGAATCCGACATTCTGGCGGACGGTTCATTGGACTATCCGGACGACGTGCTGGAGCGCTTCGACTTCGTGGTCGCCAGCATTCACGGCCGGTTCAAGCTCGACCGCAAGGCGCAGACGCAGCGCTTGCTTCGAGCCATCTCGCATCCCCATACCACAATCATCGGCCACATGACCGGACGGCAGCTCCAGCGGCGACCGGGCTACCAAATCGACGTCGAAAAGGTTCTGCGGGCCTGCGCCAAGCACGACGTCATCGTCGAGATCAACGCCCACCCTTGGCGTCTAGATTTGGACTGGCGTTGGCACCAGGCGGCGCTGGATTTCGGCTGCATGCTGAGCGTCAATCCGGACGCGCACTCGATCCCCGAGCTCGATCACATGCACTGGGGCGTCCTGATGGCCCGCAAGGGCGGTGTCCCCGCCGAGCGGGTCCTGAATGCGATGACGCTCCCGGAGATCACGCGCTACCTCCGCCAGAAGCGGCGCTCGCTCGCCCGGGCCGCCTGATGCCGCAGAGGCACGATCTCTCGCTCGAGGGAAGGGTAGTGGCTGTCGCCGCCGACCGCGGACACCACTTCAGCAAACAAGTCCAGGAGCGCATAGTCTTGGTGGCAGGCTACGGCGTCGAAGCCGACGCCCACGCCGGCCCTTTCGTCCGGCATCGCTATCTGGCCCGCCGCAGGCCCCGCCTGCCCAATCTCCGGCAGGTCCACCTGATCCCATCCGAGCTGTTCGTGAACCTCGGCAAAGCTGGCTTCTCAATCGCAGCAGGAGACCTCGGTGAGAACATCACCACCGCCGGCCTCGATTTGGAGCGGATGCCCCTCGGCACCCTCATCGAACTGGGGCCTACGGCCATCGTCGAACTGACCGGTCTCCGGACGCCCTGTGTCCTCATCGACCGCTTCCAGGCCGGCCTGAAACGGCAGGTGCTCTCGTCGGGAGAAACGGGCCCTCCATACAAATCGGGGGTGCTGGGCGTGGTTCGGTCCGGTGGACCGGTCGCGGCGGGCGATGTTGTGCGGGTTCGGCTCACGTCCTCCTCGCTTCGAGCCTTGCCCGCTCTGTAGAAGACCCGCCATGGCCCGAAAATCGACCCTGCCTCACCGTCTGCAGCCCATGTTGGCGACGCTGACCGATTTACCCTTCAACGATCCCAATTGGGTCTTCGAGGACAAGTTCGATGGTTTCCGCATGGTCGCGGAAATCCGGCGTGGTCGGGTCGCGCTCTACAGCCGCAACGGGAAGATCATCAGCAACTCCTACGTCGAGGTCGCGAAGGCACTTGAGGATGTGAAGGGCGACGCCGTGATCGATGGTGAGCTCGTTGCGATCGGGAAGGACGGTGCATCCCATTTCCAGTTGCTTCAAAACGCTCTGCGCCACAAGGCCAAGCTCTTGTACTGCGCATTCGACCTCATGTTCGTGGACGGCGAGGACCTGCGCGCGCTGCCGCTCCTCGAGCGCAAGAAGCGGCTCAAGGCCGTTCTGCCGCGCCACAAGCTGATCGCGTTCAGCACCCACCGCAAAGGCAACGGAACGAAGTTCTTCGCTGAAGCCGAGCGGAGACATCTCGAAGGCATCATCGCCAAACGCGCCGACAGCCCGTACGCGTCCGGGCGCCGGACTGCCGACTGGCTGAAGGTGAAGACCGCGCAACGGCAGGAGGTGGTGATCGCCGGCTTCACGGCGCCGAGGCGAACCCGGCCCTTCTTCGGCGCTCTCGTGCTGGCGGTACGCGAAGATGATGCATGGCGGTACATTGGCCACGTCGGCACCGGCTTCAGCCACCAGGTTCTCGAAGAGCTTCACGGCAAGCTCGTGGGGCTCAAGACAGCCAAGTCGCCCTTCCCTGCCAAGGTGAAGGATGAGGGCGCCACGACCTGGGTGCGCCCCTCGCTAGTCGCGGAAGTGAAGTTCGCGGAGTGGACCAGCAAGGGCGAGCTGCGCCAGCCGGTCTATCTCGGCTTGCGGTCCGACAAAAAGGCAAAGGACGTAGTTCGCGAGAAGACGTGGTCGCGAAAATAGCCCCGCCGAGAGACCTGTTCAGTCGGTCTCGCGCTCGGATGCCGAAGGCCACGGCGGCAGGGGCGGCAAGCCGAGAACCTTGCGTACAGGTCCGAACGACCTCCGGTGAGCTGCGCATGCACCCAGCCGAGCGAGGGCCTCGTAATGAGCCGGCACCGGATAGCCCTTGTGATCTGCGAATCCGTAGCCGGGGTGACGCACATCGACCGCCCGCATGACCGCGTCGCGCTCGACTTTTGCGAGGATGGAAGCGGCAGCGATGCTGGCGGACCTGGCGTCGCCTTTGATGATCGCTTGCTGCGGGATCGCGATTTCCTTCAACCGCTTCGCATCGATCAGCAAGTGCTGCGGCGTCAAGCCGAGCCCCCTGACCGCACGCTGCATAGCCTGTATGCCTGCCCAATAGATGTTGATCGCATCGATCTCCTCGACCTCGACGAACGCCACACACCAACTCTCGGCCTTTTCCTTGATCTCTTTCGCGAGTTCTTCGCGGGCTGCGGCGTCGAGCTTTTTCGAATCATCAATTCCGATGATCCGTGTGCCGGGCTTCAGGATCACTGCGCCAGCGGAGACAGGCCCGGCGA
This sequence comes from Bradyrhizobium glycinis, assembly GCF_016031655.1. Lineage (GTDB taxonomy): Bacteria > Pseudomonadota > Alphaproteobacteria > Rhizobiales > Xanthobacteraceae > Bradyrhizobium > Bradyrhizobium glycinis. The sequence continues at coordinate 107,648 of NZ_JACCHQ010000022.1, read as the reverse complement.
GAGGGCTCATTCCGGCCTCGTCCACGCCTGCCACGACATGAAGGCCGCTCTCCCAGAGGGAGGTCTCGAAGCGGAGCATCCTGCGGAGGCGCTGCCCTTCCGATCTGTTTTCAAAACGCCTCTTCTCGATTGAAGCCAGGATAGCACGGGCTCCTGCGCGGCTGTCGGCGCGCAAGATCTGCTCGACGCTGGTCTCGAGTGGTCTTTTCTCGACGACATAGCGCTGACGCAACACATCGCGTGAATAGTGGGACATATCGGCTTTCGTGAAGACTGGCTTTGGGGAGCGTCTCGGTGGCCTTTGTGGCGATTGTCTGAAGTTAAGCCATGCCGCCCTCGGCGACCACGCAGCGCCTGATCGGAAGGAACCGGAACCGGCTCTCGGAGGCCCCGATCCTGAGCGGCCGCCGCAAAACGAGCCTCGCGGCATCAGAACGGAACCAGCTGGTGTCTTCATCCCTTTACAATTGGCGGAGCCTCGAATCCCAGCGGCGCTTCGAGGGACAGGCTGATGCTCCGACAGACCAGCAACGAAGAACAAGTCCTGGACCGCACCGCCGAGGTGGCGGCCACCATCGCGGAGGAAGGCCTTCGGTACGTCAGCGACTCCGCTCCCGGCTACACACGCAAGCGGACCGGAACCACCTTCAGCTACTACGACAAGGACGGAAAGCGCATCACCGATGCCACGATCATCGGGCGCATCAAGTCCATCGGCATCCCGCCGGCCTACGAATCTGTGTGGATCTGCCCCTCGGCCAACGGTCACATCCAGGCGACCGGGCTGGACGCGCGGGGCCGCAAGCAGTACCGCTACCATGCGAAATGGCGCGAGCTGCGCGACCAGAACAAGTACGAGCATATCATCCAGTTCGCTGCCGCGCTGCCCTCCCTGCGAGAGCGCGTCGCCGCCGACATGAAGCTGGAGGGACTACCCCGCGAGAAGGTGCTGGCCACGATCGTCAGTCTTCTCGAGAAGACATTGATCCGGGTCGGGAACGCCGAATATGCCGAGAAAAACAGGTCCTACGGGCTCACTACCATGCGCCGCAAACACGTCGCGGTGGGGCGCGGCATCCTTCGGTTCGACTTCACCGGGAAGTCGGGCAAGCAATGGAAGCTTCGCGTCGAGGACAAGCGGATAGCCGCGATCGTGAAGCGCTGCGCGGAGATCCCGGGACACGAACTCTTCAAGTATCTGGACGACGACGGCCAGCCCCGCACGGTCGATTCCGGCGACGTCAATGCCTACATCAAGGACATCACGGGCGAGGACTTCAGCGCCAAGGATTTTCGGACCTGGGCGGGCACGGTTCTGGCGGCGTTGGCGCTGGCGGAATCCAAGAAATACGATAGCCAGGCCGAGGCCAAGCGCAACGTCGTCGCCACGATCGAAAGCGTCTCGAAGCAGCTCGGCAACACACCGGCAATCTGCCGCAAGTGCTACGTGCACCCCGAAATCCTGAACGCCTACATGTCCGGTGACCTCGTGAAGATGATTGAAGCCAAGTTCGCGCAGAAGTTCAGGCGCCAGTACGCCAAGCTCACTTCCGACGAGATCATGGTGCTAGCGTTTCTGCGCAAGCGTCTCAATTCTCTGAAGGCCCTCGCCTAGTCTCGCGCACCCGTCTCAGGACGCCTGCGTCTTCTGATCGCTCCTTGGTCGGCTTAAAGAGCTACGTGCTCTCGTCGGCGGAAAGGGAGCCGTTGTAGAGGTGTGGAGTGCTGGGCGTGGCTAGAGCCAGCGGACCGGTCGCGGCGAGCGACATCGCGCTGGTTCGATTGCGATCGCGTTTAGCGCGCTCCCAGCTCAGACCCGTGCACGGCTTGTCGCTGGCGACTTGCTGATTTCGAACCTCGAGGCGCACTCGCACAGCGGAGAACTGCGCATTGCGGCGGCTGCGAATGATGCGGCGGCGCTCAAGGAGGAATTGAAGGACTTCAAACGGAAGATTTCAGAGGCCGGCCGTACGACCTACGCCGCGCGCGTCGGCGCCCACAGTCGCCATTACGCTGTGGATGGCGACTAGCGGGTCAGAGTGGACGCGCGAGCCGTTGCTGATTTAGGCTTAGCCCCCACGAGTCGGAACAGGCTACTTCCATTTTAGTGCTTTGAGCTTAACGATGTCGGCGCCGCTCTCGATAAGTGCGCGGGTTTCTCCCTTCTCAAAGAACGCCGTGCATCCGCCTTCCTCGCGCTCACGGAAGAACTTAACCTGATCGAGATTTACAATCAGCGTGTCGCCCTGCGTATCGGTGACTTTCACGAACGTTGCCATTTGCTGATTCTCATTCTGTTGAAGTATTGGGTAAGGCCGACGTTCGGCCGGCATGAGTTTGGGATCAGGGAAACAGAAACGGGGACCACGTTGGGCCCCCGCTCTGTTCAAGTCAAAAAGTAGACGAAGAGCGCGAGAGCCCGCAGGCATGCGGCCACGTCAACCTTGATTGAACACCGGATCATCACATGCTTTCGCATCTGAATAACTCCGGGTCGCAGCGCGCCACAACCCAAGAGGTTGCGGATTAGCTCCCATCTAACGAATAAGCCGCCGTTGACAGGTCTATCGGCCCACCCTCTGCGAGCTAGCATCGCGTAGGGCAGCGTCGGTGGTGTCCCTATCCACCTTTCGGGTTCACGACCTCCGAGGCCAGCGCGTTTGAGGCGCCGTCCCTTTCGTATCTGATGGATTCAGGCCCGACGTTTACGCGGGGTGCCTCGCCCGGTTCGAAGGGACCACCTCCGAGAGACGAGACCCGCGAATGCAATCCTATGTCTCGAATCAATGGTCGTCGAGGGGCTTCGGATAACCCGAGGACCTGTCCACAGGCAAAAAGGCGAAGGGGTGACTCGGGCGAGTCACCCCTTCTGATCTCCCGGCTGGACTCGAACCAGCAACCTCCGGTTTGGTATACCGGTGCTCTGTCCAGTTGAGCTACGTGAGGTCACAAAGCCCTATCTGGTGAGCCTTTCGTGATGGTTCAAGGATACTCAAGACCTGACAACGAAATAAAGTTGCCGATAGCGATATTGAAACTTTAACCGCGAATCGGCATTGTTCAGCTGGGCTCTGCCCCGAGGTCGCCGTGTGTGGCCGACCCCGCTTCGGCGGGGTTTTTACTATCTGCCACCTGGTTCTCTGGACCATCGAAGCAGTAGTACTTGCTTCCGAGACTTGGCCAATCCCCAGGAGGTAGTTGGCACTCGATCAGCTTTCCGTCTGATTTCAGCCGCTCGTAAGGGCGACAGTCGGGATTGTACCCACCCATGCACATTGGCCAAAGGTAGAGATCAGCGAGCTGCGCCATTGGATGGGATTTGGTCTTGGGATCAAATTCCAACAGCGTCTCGGCAAATTCGGCAGGAGAGAGGGGTCGGTACTTCTCTGATGTGTTCGGATCAAATGGCGGTCCGTGCTTCTTCAGATCCTCGTAGTACCCCTTGAGCACACGATCTTCGGTCTTGTTACAGCGCTCGGGCATCACCCGGAGCCTACACCTTCGCTCCCTCGCGTATTTGGCGGCGCGCTCGACGCTGATGGTGAAGGCGCTTTTGCAAAGCGACCAGCGCTGCCGCCCGTACCTCTCCCGATAGCGGGCGTTATATCCCGGCCGGTCGATCACGCACGCCAGTCCCACGACCGGTGAGGCCATCATGAGCTGGTACAGCTCTTCATAGAAGATATCCCGATCACGCTGTGGTCGCCGCTCCAGCCAGAGAAAACTCTTCGTTCTCGACCGCACTTCGACAGAATGAATGGGCTCAGTGATCCCCCACCTTCGGCAGAATGCCTCGTGAAGCTCGCGTGCCGCGGCCTCATCATCACCGGAAACAAGTACTCCTCCAAGCGCGAACCAGTCATAACCATGCCCGGCTCGCTTGCCCACCTTATGGTCAGGATGTCGCGTTCCTGAATCATCCATATAGAAATTGATGACGTTCGACACCGACCCGACCCGTGGGGAGACGTTACCCTATCCGAAACCCTGATTGAAATCCGGATGCCCTGAAATCCGGCTAAGTGTTGGTCGGAGCGAGAGGATTTGAACCTCCGACCCCTAGTCTCCCAGACTAGTGCGCTAACCGGGCTGCGCCACGCTCCGAATGCCGTTCCATTAGCTAGGATCGCCGCTTTGCGCAAGGCGAGGCCGCAGCATTTTGGTGTATCCGCCCAAAGCTCCCGGAACTGCCCGCAAAGCCGGCGGGCCCAACCCTAGCCGTCCTTCAGGGCCTGATCCAGGATCTCCCGGCAGGCGACGAGGTCGCCGAGGACCCGCTCCAGCCGCTCCCGGTCGAGCGCGCTGGGGCCGGCGGGCGCGGCGCCGCCGCCTTTGCGGAAGGTGGTGAGGATCTCCTCGTCGTCGATCTCGGTGAAGCGGAAGTCGATGCCTTCCTCTTCATCGCCCTGGTAGTCGTCATCGTCGGTGTCGGTGACGCCCTTGATGGGGGCCTCGTCCTCGGGCTCCATCAGGCTCGCGCCGATGGCGTCCTCGATGGCGCCGAACGAGACCGCGGCCGCGCTGTCGGCGAGGCCCTGCACCGATTTGACGCCGTGCTCTTTCAGGATCCGCTGCACCCCGCGGATGGTGTAGCCCTCGCCGTAGAGCAGCCGGCGGATACCCTTGAGCAGATCGACGTCGTCGGGGCGGTAATAGCGGCGGCCGCCGCTGCGCTTCATCGGCTTGATCTGGGAGAAGCGGGTCTCCCAGAACCGCAGCACGTGCTGCGGAATGTCGAGTTCCTGCGCTACTTCGCTGATGGTTCGGAACGCATCCGGCGCCTTGTCCAAATGCCAGTCCTTTCCGAAAGGCGGTTACGCCTCTTCTTGAGCCTTGGTGGCGTCGCCGTTGGTGCGGTGCTGGGCGTTGATCCGCTGCTTCAGGATCGCCGACGGCTTGAACACCATGACGCGGCGCGGCGAGATCGGCACCTCGGTGCCGGTTTTCGGGTTGCGGCCGATGCGCTGGCCCTTCTTGCGCACCATGAACGACCCGAACGAGGACAATTTCACCGTCTCGCCCTTCTCCAGGCAGTCGGTGATCTCCTTCAGCACGAGTTCCACGAAGGCGGACGATTCCGTGCGCGACAGGCCCACCTTCTGGTAGACGGCTTCGCACAGATCGACACGCGTTACGGTTTTGCTGGTCTCGCTCATCGCCCTGCCCCACCTCACGGCGAACAATTCTCGTCTGAAATTATGAGCTTACGATAGTGCGGTCAACACCGCACATCAATGCAGAGCTAGCGATAATCGGCGGTGATTCCGGCAAAATTTTATCGGTGTGGCTTACCAGCGCACCAGCGCGGAGCCCCAGGTGAAGCCGCCGCCCATGGCCTCCAGAAGGACCATGTCGCCTTTCTTGATGCGGCCGTCCTTGCGCGCCACCGCCAGCGCCAGCGGGATCGAGGCCGCCGAGGTGTTGCCGTGACGGTCCACCGTCAGCACCACCTTCTCCGGCGCGATGTGCAGCTTGTGGGCGGAAGCGTCGATGATTCGCTTGTTGGCCTGGTGCGGCACGAACCAGTCGATGCCGTCGGCATTGAGCCCGGTCGCCTCGAAAGCGTCGACAATCACGTCGGTGATCATGCCGACCGCGTGCTTGAAGACCTCGCGGCCCTCCATGCGCAGATGGCCGACGGTCTGGGTCGAGGACGGCCCGCCATCGACGAACAGCTTTGCCTTGTGGCGGCCGTCGGAGCGCAGATGCGTGGTCACGACGCCGCGGTCGGTCGCGGCATTGCCGGGCTGCTCCTGCGCCTCCAGCACCACGGCGCCGGCGCCGTCGCCGAACAGCACGCAGGTGCCGCGGTCGTTCCAGTCGAGGATGCGCGAGAAGGTCTCCGCCCCGATCACCAGCGCGCGCTTGTAGGCGCCGGTGCGCAGGAAATTGTCGGCGGTGGCGAGCGCAAACACGAAGCCCGAGCAAACCGCCTGGAGATCGAAGGCCGCGCCGTGATTGATACCGAGCCCGTGCTGCACGGCGACCGCGGTTGCAGGGAAGGTGTTGTCGGGTGTCGAGGTCGCCAGCACGATCAGCTCGATCGACTGCGCGTCCACGCCGGCATCGTTGAGCGCCGCCTGCGCCGCTCTGATCGCCAAGTGCGAGGTGAACTCGCCCTCGGCCGCGATGTGCCGCTCGCGAATGCCGGTGCGCTGCACGATCCACTCGTCGGAGGTGTCGATGCGCGCCGCCAATTGGGCGTTGGTCACCACCTGCTCCGGCAGATAAGAGCCGCAGCCAAGCACGACCGAACGAATCTGAGTCACGAAACATCCTCCGGCGCGGGCTGCACGAATTTGAGTGCACCACCCTCGCGGTTGAGCATCTGATTGATCTTGTTCAGGAGATCGTAGTGAGCCATCTCATAGCCAACATCGATCGCATAGGCAAAGCCTTCGGCGTTGGTTCCGCCGTGGCTCTTGACCACCACCCCGTTCAGTCCCAGCAGCACGCCGCCATTGGACTTGTTGGGGTCCATCTTGTCGCGCAGGGCCTGGAAGGCGCTGCGGGCGAAGAGGTAGCCGAGCTTGGACATCCAGCTCCGCTGCATCTCATGACGAAGCAATTCCGCCATCTGCCGTGCGGTTCCCTCGGCCGCCTTCAGCGCGATATTGCCGCTGAAGCCTTCGGTGACGATCACGTCGGCCAGCCCCTTGCCGATGCCGTCGCCCTCGACGAAGCCGATATAGTCGAGCTCCGGCAGGTTCCGCGCCCGCAGGATCTCGCTGGCCTCGCGGATCTCCTCGTGGCCTTTGATCTCCTCGGCGCCGATGTTGAGCAGCCCCACCGTGGGCCGTGTCTTGTTGAACAGCACGCTCGCCTTGGCCGCGCCCATCACCGCCATCGACACCAGGTGGTGGGCATCGCCGCCCAGGGTGGCGCCGAGGTCGAGCACGACGGACTCCCCGCGCAGGGTCGGCCAGATCGCCGAGATCGCCGGCCGGTCGATGCCCGGCAGGGTGCGCAGGTGGAAGCGCGCCATCGCCATCAGCGCGCCGGTATTGCCGGCGGAGATCGCGACATCCGCCTCGCCCTTCTTGACCGCATCGATGGCAAGCCACATCGAGGAGGTCTTGCGGCCGCGCCGCAGCGCCTGGCTCGGCTTGTCCTTCATGCTGACGGCGATGTCGGTATGGACGATTTTGGAGGCCGCCTTCAGCTTCGGGTGCTTGTCGAGCTCGGGCTCGATCCTGGCGCGGTCGCCGACCAGTAGGAACTCGGTGTCGCGATGCCGGCCAAGCGAGATAGCGGCGCCCGGAATGACCACGGCGGGGCCGACGTCGCCCCCCATGGCGTCCAGCGCGATGCGAACCTTGCTTGGCATGAAAGTCCTGGAAACCTGGTCTGGTGCGGTCTTGGGATCAGCGGGGCCGCAAAATGGGTTCGCCACCGGGATGGCGGCCGGCCAAGCGCCACGCCGCACCCGGACCAGGGCGCGACAATAGCGTTTTGTACCCCCGAAACAACCTCTTGCCCCCAGCCTTTTGCATTCGGGGCGATCCGGCCGCTGACCGTGGATTTCGCGAGAAATACACTGAAATCAGACAGATAAACAGCTGTCTCAAACCATCGAGGCAAATGGCTCGCGTCTCCTGGCAAGGCGGCCACGAGCGCAAAATGCCCCTCATCGGCCCTTCTTCTTGTCCTGCAATGCCTTCAGCACGGCGAAGGGATGGTCTTCGGGGTCGGGAGCGGTGACCTCCGCCTCGAAAACGGCCCCGTCCTTGCGGGGATAGGGATCGATCGCCAGGAACAGGGCGTCGGTGGCGAGCCGGCCGAGGTCGATGATGCCGCCGGTGATCGGCTCGGGCGGGTCGGCAATCTCGCGCGGCGCCTCGTCGTCCTGCCCCTCCTCGATCAGATCGGCCAGCCGGCGCGCCTCGGCCTCGGGGGCGAACATCAGATCCACCTCCTCCTCGATCTCGCTCTCGATGGGATCCAGCGTGACGACGCAGGTCTGGCCGATCCGGCCCCGAACCAGGCCCGTGACCTGGACCCGCCCACCGCTTTTCGGCACGACATCGAAGCTGGCATGGGCGGACAGGATCTCGCGCAAACCCGCAACCTCCGCCATCGCCTGTCGCTCGGCTGCCGAGGCGTCGAGCTCGCGATGCAGCCCGGCGTCCGGGATCTGCGCAACGATGACGGGCGCCCGCCAGGGATCGCGCTCGGTATCTGGTCGGCTCATGGCGTGACATCCTCTGGCAGCGCCGGGGGAAACTTGAAGGACGCGCGCAGCAGTGCGGCCTCGTCGGTCCGGCCAAGAGCGGCCTCGCTGGCCCTCGCATAAGCCGCGAGTTGCTTCGCTTGGTCGAAGCCGGTCCCATTCAAGATATTCTTGCAGATCGCCGACGCCAGCGCCTCGCCGCCGGCTTCCATCGCATGGTCATAGGCCTGGACGCGGCCATAGAAAGCCTCGCCGAAGGCCCGCATCCGCTTCGGCACGGTCTGGTCGCCGACCCCCATCTCGCGCAGATTGTCGTCCATGTCCTCGCAGAAGCGGTCGAACAGCGCCTGCGACAGCTCCGTGGCGCCCTGAACCGCGCGCAGACGACGCAGCAACAGCCAGAGATGCAGCAGCAACAGGTCGAAACGCCCGTTAACCGTATCGGGCACGCCCAAGTCCCGGTAAAACATGGGTTCTCGCGCCTGCGTCACGATCATGCCATAGATGGCCTCAATGGTGCCGGGCGGGGTTCGCCGGGGTTTCCTGAAGTGATTGAACGGCCAAAGCATTGTGGTTTCCGCAAGCGGGCGCGCGCGAGTTGCATTCAGACGCCCAGCCCGGTACTTCAGCGCCTCGCGCGACGCAAGGGGACGGAATCAGTTCCGCTATGACGACAACGAACGAGAATAGCCTGCGCGCGGACATGCGGCGCGGCCTTCATGCATGCTGGCGCGCCCTGCGCATTCTCGCGGCCATCGCCGTGGTCGGCGTCGCGCTTGCGGCCTGCACCGGCGAGCAGTTCCAGAAGGGCTACATCCTGCCGCCCGGCGCGCTCGAGCAGATTCCGATCGGCGCGAGCCAGGATCAGGTGCTGATCGTGATGGGCACGCCTTCGACGGTCGCGACCCTCGACGGTGAAGTGTTCTACTACATCTCGCAGCGCTCGGAGCGCCCGGTTGCCTTCATGAACCAGAGGGTGGTGGATCAGCGCGTCATCGCTGTCTATTTCGACAAGAGCCGGCGCGTGCGCCGGCTGGCGAATTACGGTCTCCAGGACGGCAAGATCTTTGACTTCATCAGCCGCACCACGCCCACGTCGGGTCAGGAGATGAGCTACCTCACCCCGCTGTTCAAGCTGCTCAGCTTCAACTGAGGCCGTCGAAGGATTCGATCGAAGCGGCCTGTTGCTGCGCATCGAGTACGCGCGTCCAGCGAGCCTCCAGAGCCGCTTAATTCCATCGCAAGGTAAATGAGCTTGCGCCTGCGTCGTCGTGCCGCCCTCTGCGCGGCACTTGTGGTCGCGCGCGACTTGCGGTCGCACGTGCTGTTCCCTACGCTTCCCGCAAAGCAAGAAGCAGGAGTAGATTCGTGCCTAAGCCTTTGTTGTCCCGCCGTCGTGTGCTCGCCGGTGCTGCCGGCCTTTCGGCCGCAGCGATTCTGCCGCGATCGAGCCTTGCCGACTGGAAGCCCACTGAAAACGTTCGTCTCATCGTGCCGGCCGCAGCCGGCGGCTCGACCGACGTGATGGGCCGGCTCCTGGCCGCGCATCTGCAAACCGCCTGGGGCCAGTCGGCCGTGGTGGAGAACCGCTCCGGCGGCGGCGGCACGATCGGCACCGCTGAGGCCGTGCGCGCCAAGCCGGATGGTCACACCATCCTGGTCGGCAACCCCGGCCCGAACGCGATCGCCTACAGCATCTTCAAGAACCTCAGCTACAAGCCGGACCAGCTTCAGCCGGTCTCGAACATGATCCGGATTCCGAACATCGTCTCGGCGCATCCGAAGACCGGCATCAAGACGATTCCCGAGCTGATCGCATATCTGAAGGCCAATCCGGACAAGCTCAGCTACGCCTCCTCCGGCGTCGGCCAGAGCCCGCACCTCACCGGCGCCTGGTTCCTCCAGCTCACCGGCCTGAAGATGACGCACATCCCGTTCCGCGGCGCCGGCCCGGCGCTGCAGGCCGCCCTCGCCGGCGACATCCAGATCCTGTTCGACAACCTCTATCCGAGCCTGCCGCAGGTGCAGAACGGCACGCTCAACGGTCTGTGCGTCACCACGCCCGAGCGCAGCGACCTCGCGAAAGACCTGCCAACCATGCGCGAGAGCGCGCCGGAGCTGGCGAATTTCGACGTGTCCTCCTGGTTCGCCGTCTTCCTGCCGAAGGGCGCCTCGCCCGAGGTGCTGGGTGCGCTCAATCTCCAAGTCAAGGCGATGCTGGAGCGCGAGGACGTCAAGAAGCAGATCGCCGCCATGGGCGCCCGCGCCGACTACGGCACGCCGGAGCAGTTCGCCGCCTTCGTGGATTCCGAGACGAAGAAATTCGCCGGCATCATTCAGAAGGAAGGCCTGCAGATGGAGGTGCAGTAGGTCTCTCCCTCGTCATTGCGAGCGAAGCGAAGCAATCCAGATTGTCTCTGCGGAACGATTCTGGATTGCTTCGTCGCAAGAGCTCCTCGCAATGACGTGGTGAGCGCGTCGGATCACCAAAACCCCGCGGTTTGCACCGCGGGGTTTTGTCTTTCACCAGCGCGGCTCAGTGCGCCAGGATGGCCAGCAGCAGCAGGGCCACGATGTTGGTGATCTTGATCATCGGGTTCACCGCGGGTCCCGCCGTGTCCTTGTAGGGATCGCCGACGGTGTCGCCGGTCACAGCGGACTTGTGGGCATCAGAGCCCTTGCCGCCGAAATGACCGTCCTCGATGTACTTCTTGGCGTTATCCCAGGCGCCGCCGCCCGAGGTCATAGAGATCGCGACGAACAGGCCCGTCACGATCACGCCAAGCAGCATGGCGCCGACGGCCGAGAACGCCGCCGACTTGCCGGCCGCGCCGCCGCCCGCGATCGCATAGATCAGGAAATAGACGACGATCGGCGACAGCACCGGCAGCAGCGAGGGGATGATCATCTCCTTGATTGCCGCACGGGTCAGCAGGTCGACCGCCTTGCCGTAGTCCGGCTTGTCGGTGCCCTGCATGATGCCCGGCTTCTCACGGAACTGGCGGCGGACCTCCTCGACGATCGCGCCGGCCGCACGGCCGACCGCCGTCATGCCCAGCGCGCCGAACAGGTACGGCAACAGACCACCGAACAGCAGGCCCACAACAACGTAAGGATTGTTCAGCGAGAAGTCCGGATTGACGCCCTGGAAGTAGGCATTCTTGCCGGCAATGAAGAACTTGAGATCTTCATTGTAAGCCGCGAACAGCACGAGGGCGCCGAGACCGGCGGAGCCGATCGCGTAGCCTTTCGTCACCGCCTTGGTGGTGTTGCCGACCGCATCGAGCGCGTCGGTCGACTTGCGCACCTCCTTCGGCAGGCCCGCCATCTCGGCAATGCCGCCGGCGTTGTCGGTGACGGGGCCGAAGGCGTCGAGGGCGACGATCATGCCGGCCAGCGCCAACATGGTGGCGGTCGCGATCGCGATGCCGAACAGCCCGGCGAGGCTGTAGGTGACCAGGATGCCGGCGATGATCACGATCGCGGGCAGCGCGGTCGCCTCCATCGAGACGGCGAGGCCCTGGATCACGTTGGTGCCGTGACCGGTCACCGAGGCCTGGGCGATCGATTTCACCGGACGATAGTCGGTGCCGGTGTAGTATTCGGTGATCCAGATGATCAGCGCGGTGACGACGAGACCGACGACGCCGCACTCGAACAGCGCTATGCCGGTGTAGTTGACGCCGTCGAGCTTGCCGAAGCCGATCAGGTAGTAGATCACCAGGGCGATGCCGATCAGCGACAGGATGCCGGTCGCGATCAGGCCCTTGTAGAGCGCGCCCATGATCGACTGGCTCGGCCCGAGCTTGACGAAGAAGGTGCCGATGATCGAGGTGATGATGCAGATGCCGCCGATCGCGAGCGGCAGCGTCATCATGTTGGCGAGGATCGGCGTCTTGGCGAAGAAGATCGCCGCCAGGACCATGGTGGCGACCGCGGTCACCGCATAGGTCTCGAACAGGTCGGCGGCCATGCCGGCGCAGTCGCCGACGTTGTCGCCGACATTGTCGGCGATGGTCGCCGGATTGCGCGGATCGTCCTCGGGGATGCCGGCCTCGACCTTGCCGACGAGGTCGCCGCCGACATCCGCACCCTTGGTGAAGATGCCGCCGCCGAGACGGGCGAAGATCGAGATCAGCGAGGCGCCGAAGCCGAGCGCCACCAGGGCGTCGACGACGGTGCGGCTGTCGGGTGCGAGCTTCAGCGAATGCACCAGGAAGCCGAAATAGAGGGTCACGCCCAGCAGCGCGAGACCGGCGACCAGAAGGCCGGTGATGGCGCCCGCCTTGAAGGCGAGTTCGAGGCCGCCGGCCAGCGACGTCGTTGCGGCCTGAGCGGTGCGTACATTGGCGCGGACCGAGACGTTCATGCCGATGAAGCCCGCAGCGCCGGACAGGATCGCGCCGATGGCGAAACCGATCGCGACATAGAGCCCGAGGAAATAGGCAAGCAGCAAGAAGATGACGATGCCGACGATACCGATCGTCGTGTACTGGCGCCGGAGATACGCCTGTGCGCCTTCGCGCACCGCCCCTGCGATCTCCTGCATGCGCGGCGACCCCGCATCCGCGCCCAATACCGAAGACGTCGCCCAAATCGCGTAGGCGACGGAAAGCGCTCCGCAGAGCACTATCAACCATAATGCTGTCATGTGATGTTTGCCTCAGATCCTTGATGTACCCCCGGCGCCTTTTGTTGTCCGTCGTGCGGTGCAGCGCCTTGATTTTGAACAAAGCCGCCCCCTTGCCCTTAAGAGGCGGCTCCAGTCGGCCGCGAGCTTGCCAAAATCAAATTGAGGGTGCAACGCCGGATGAGGCCGAAAAGGCCGATCTCGGCAGGTATTTAGGACCAAGTGCTGAGAACTAAGATGCCGGTTTGGAGCAATTCCTAGAAGTGGCTGTAGGACAGCCGCGTCAAAAGCAGGTCCTGGCCCTGCCCGTCCAGGAAGTGCAGCGGCTTCTGCCCCTCCGTGATCGTACCGACTACGGTCACGGCAACGCCCAGGGACAGCCCCGCGGCAATCAGCGCGTCGCATTGTGCCGGCGGAGCTGTGCAGAGCACCTCGTAGTCATCGCCGCCCGCAAGCAGCGTCTGGACAGACGCGACGTTGCGGGCGCAGAGGCCGGCTGCCGCGGCCGAGAGCGGCAGGCTCGTCACGTCGACCGAAGCCGAGACCCCGGAGGCAGCGCAGAGCTTGGTCAGATCGCCGGCGAGGCCGTCGGAGACGTCCATGGCCGCGGTGGCATGATCGCGCATGGACCGCGCCAGCACGTTGCGCGGCTGCGGCACCCGATAGCGCGAGACCAGAAAATCCCGTGCCGCGGGATCGGATGTCAGCGCGCTGGCGGCAGCGCCGCCTTTGAGTACGTCGAGGCCGAGCGCGGCATCACCGATCGTGCCCGTCACCAGGACGCGGTCGCCCGGCCTTGCGCCGGTGCGGCCGATCATCCGCCCCCGAGGCACGCGGCCGAAGGCGGTGATCGAGATCATCTGCGGGCCCGGCGTCGACACCGTGTCGCCGCCGAGCAGAGGACAAGCGAAGGTCTTGGCGTCCTCGCCCAGCGCGTCCGCAAAGGGACGGAGCCAGGGATCTTCCTGGCTGCGCAGCGCCAGCGTCAGCACGAAGCCTGCTGGCGTCGCTCCTTTCGCCGCGAGATCGGACAGGTTCACGCGCAGCGCCTTGCGCGCGATGGTGTCAGGCGGATCGCCGGCAAGATAGTGCACGCCCTCGACCACGGCGTCAGTGGTGACGACGATATCCTCGCCGGAAGAGGACAGGACCGCAGCGTCGTCGACGAGCCCGAACGCGCCGGGATCGGTCGCCAGCGGCTTGAAATAGCGTGCGATGAGGGAGTCTTCGCCGGAGGGATTGTTTGCCATCAGCGCCAGCCACATCCACCGCTGTCATCGCCCGGCTCGACCGGGCGATCCAGTATTCCAGAGACCATCGTGTGAGCCTGAAAGGCCGCGGCGTACTGGATCCCCCGCCTTCGCGGGTGATGACAGTGGAATATGGGGCAGCCGTCTCGCATCATTTCACCGCCCTCGCGGGAAACTACCCCCGCCCGAACTCGTCGCCACGAAACTGTCGGCCGATCTGGTCGAGCACCGCGTTGACCATGCCGGTCTCCTCGCGATCGACGAAGGCATTGGCGACGTCGACATATTCGGAGACCACCACCCGGCCCGGCACGTCCTTGCGGTGCTGGAGCTCATAGGCGCCTGCCCGCAGCACCGCCCGCAGGATCGCTTCGATCCGCTTGAGCGGCCAGCCCTTCGACAGCGCCTCGTCGATGAGGGGATCCAGCTTCTTCTGGTCGCGGACGACGCCCGAGACGACATCGCGAAAGAAAGCCGCTTCCGCCGGCAGATACGTGTCGCCCTCGACCTCGTTGCCGAGCCAGTGGCTTTCGAACTCGGCAAAGATGTCGTTGATGCCGGCACCGGCGATGTCCATCTGGTACAGCGCCTGCACGGCTGCGAGCCGCGCCGCACCGCGCCGGTTCGCCTTCTTCTCGACAGCGCCTGTCGGCTTTTTGGTGTTCTCGGCCATGGCTTCAGGCCTGCGCCAGGCGACGCTTGATGCGCAGCATCGCAAGCGCGGCGCGCGCGGCATCGCCGCCCTTGTTCAGCTCGCTGGCGCGCGCTCGCGCCCAGGCCTGCGCCTCGGTGTTGACAGTGAGGATGCCGTTGCCGAGCGGCAGCTTCCGCGCCACGGCGAGGTCCATCAGCGCGCGCGAGGATTCTTGCGAGACGATCTCGAAATGAATGGTGTCGCCGCGGATCACGCAGCCAAGCGCGATCACCGCGTCATACGGCTTGCCGTTCGCGGCCGCGGCATCGACCGCGATGGCGACTGCCGCGGGGATCTCCAGCGCGCCGGGAACCGTGATAACGTCATGGGTCAGGCCGGCCGCCTTCAGCTCGGCGACCGCGCCGTCCAGCAGCGCGTCCTGGAGATCGTCATAGAACCGCGCCTCGACTACAAGCGCGCGTGCGCCGGAAATGTCGGTCTGGTCCTTCAGGGGTGCGCGCCGCGCGTCTGCCATCGTCAACCTATTCTGTCATTGCCGGGCTTGACCCGGCAATCGATCGGGCAAGCCCCTCTTAAGAGGATGGATGCGCGGGTCAAGCCCGCGCATGACGATCTTCAATCGCCGTTACGTCATTTCCGTCAGCCGCGCCGCGTAGCGGGCCATCAGGTCGACCTCGATATTGACC
The DNA here is from genome assembly GCF_016031655.1 of Bradyrhizobium glycinis. Taxonomy (GTDB): domain Bacteria; phylum Pseudomonadota; class Alphaproteobacteria; order Rhizobiales; family Xanthobacteraceae; genus Bradyrhizobium; species Bradyrhizobium glycinis. The sequence goes on along the minus strand of NZ_JACCHQ010000022.1, from coordinate 92,257 downwards.
TCATCTCCCGCCTTCCAGCCGCCTATTGTCGTGACATCAAGCGTGTGCGGAATGATCAGCACCGAAAAGGTCACGTCTGCAACCGTATTGATCGTCAGCGAGACGCCGTCGAGCGTGATCGAGCCCTTGGTGGCGATGAACCGTGCCAGCTCCCGTGTCGTCGAGAGCACGAACCGCGCCATATCCGGCAAGTCCTCGCGGCTGACGATGGTTGCAATGCCATCGGCATGGCCGGCGACGATATGGCCGCCGAGCTCGTCGCCGATCTTCAGCGCGCGCTCGAGGTTGAGCCTGGTGCCGACCTTCCAGTGCTTGGCCGTCGTCAGCGCCAGCGTCTCGGCCGCAGTATCGACGTCGAACCACGTCCTGCCGTCCGTGATGCCCGAGCCAACCACGGTCAGGCAGACGCCGTTGCAGGCGATCGAGGCGCCGTCCGCAATCGTGCTCTGATCGTAGCGGCAAGCGATCCGCAGCCGGTGCAGCTGCCCCTGCGCCGTTGGCGTGAAGCTGACGATCTCGCCGATATCGGTGACAATGCCGGTGAACATTACGCGCGCTCGTAGATGGTGAGAGTATCCTTGCCGCAGGTCTCGCTAGCATGAACCTTATAGGCCGGCGACTGCGTGATTTTCGACAGGGGCAATGCATCGAGCGCATCGACGCCGCCTTCGCCGACCGCTTCCGCGCCGCGGAACAGCCAGATCTCGTCGACGAGATCGGCCGCGACGAACGATGCCGCAACACGGCTGCCGCCCTCGACCATCAGCCGCGTGATGCCCTTCTCCGCCAGCGCGTGCAGCACGGCCGAAAGATCGAGCCCGGATGCACTACCCGGAGGCATGCGCACGATTTGCGCACCGGCCGCGCCAAGGCGCGTCGCGGCGGCCGCTTCCGCGAGCTCGGAACCGATCACCCAAAGCGGCGTCTCGCGCGCGGATCGAACCAGCTGGCTCGATGCTGGTATGCGCAGGCTCCGGTCGAGCACCACACGCACCGGCGAGCGCGCCGCCATGCCCGGCAGGCGGCAGTTGAGCTGCGGATCATCCGCCAGCACCGTGCCGATGCCGACCAGGATGGCGTCGCTTTGCGCGCGGAGCAGATGCACGCGATTGCGTGCCGCCGCCCCCGTGATCGCAAGCGGCTTGCCGCCGGGCGCACCGATCTTGTCGTCGGGCGAGACCGCGAGCTTCAGGATCACATGCGGACGCTGGTCCCGGATGCGGCGGAAATGTCCGGCATGATCGAACGCGGCCTCCGCCGCGCACAGACCGACGTCCACATTGATGCCGGAGGCGCGCAGGCGCGCATGGCCCTGGCCCGCCACTTCCGGATTGGGGTCCTCGATCGCCGCCACCACGCGCTTGATGCCGGCGGCGATCACCGCATCGGCGCAAGGCGGCGACTTGCCGAAATGCGAGCACGGCTCCAGCGTGACATAGAGCGTGGCGCCCCGCGCCGCTTCGCCCGCCCGCCGCAACGCTTCGGGCTCGCCATGCGGCCGTCCGCCGGGCTGGGTCCAGCCGCGGCCGACGATGACGCCGTCCTTGACGATGACGGCGCCCACGGCCGGGTTGGGCCAGGTCCGGCCCTGCGCGCGCCGACCGAGCGCGAGCGCCAGCTCCATGAAACGGCGATCAGCCTCCTTGGCCTCGCGGGCCTTCTGCGCGAACTGGTCTTCCAGGATGCGGAAGATCATTTGCGGATCGCGGCGAGCCGCGCTTCCTCCTCGCCGGAGAGCTCGCCGAGCACGTCGGCGAAATCCTTGGCCTCGCGGAAATTGCGGTACACCGAGGCAAAGCGCACATAGGCGACGTCGTCGAGCGTGCGCAGATGCTCCATCACGGTCTCGCCGATCACCTCCGAGGAGATCTCGGCCTCACCCCCGGTCTCGAGCTCGCGCACGATGGTGGAGACCATCTTCTCCACACGCTCCGGCTCGACCTGCCGCTTGCGAAGTGAAATCTGCACCGAGCGCATCAGCTTGTCGCGATCGAACGGCACGCGGCGGCCGTTGCGCTTGATCACCGTGAGCTCGCGCAGCTGCACGCGCTCGAAGGTGGTGAAGCGAAAATTGCAGGCGACGCACACGCGCCGCCTGCGGATCACAGACGAGTCCTCGGTCGGACGCGAGTCCTTTACCTGCGTATCGAGACTGTTGCAGTTCGGGCAGCGCATCCGTGTACCTTGAAAGGTTTTCTTGGACTTTACTGGTAGATCGGGAACCGGTCGGTGAGCGCCTTGACCCGTTCCTTGATCGCAGCTTCCACCAGCGGCGCCTTGCCGTCGGAGGATTGCGCGATGGCGTTCAGGACCTCGGCGATCATGCCGCCCACCTGCTGGAATTCGGCCACGCCGAACCCGCGGCTGGTCGCAGCCGGCGTGCCGAGCCGAATGCCCGAGGTGACGAAGGGCGATTCCGGGTCGAACGGAATGCCGTTCTTGTTGCAAGTGATGGCCGCGCGAACCAGCGCCTTCTCCGAGACGTTGCCCTTCAGGCCCTTCGGCCGGAGATCGACCAACATCAGATGATTGTCGGTGCCGCCGGAGACGATATCGAGACCATGGCCTTTCAGCGTCTCGGCCAGGGCCTTGGCGTTCTCGACGACGTTCTTGGCGTAGACCTTGAAATCCGGACGCAGCGCTTCGCCGAAGGCGACCGCCTTCGCCGCAATCACATGCATCAAAGGACCGCCCTGCAGGCCCGGGAAGATCGCCGAGTTGAGCTTCTTGGTCAGCGTCTCGTCATTCCACAGCATCAGGCCGCCACGCGGACCGCGCAACGATTTGTGCGTCGTGGTGGTGGTGACGTGCGCGTACGGTACCGGGGAAGCATGCGCGCCGCCGGCGACGAGCCCGGCGAAATGCGCCATGTCGACCAGGAGGTACGCCCCGACGCTGTCTGCGATCTCGCGGAAGCGTTTGAAGTCCCAGGCGCGCGAATAGGCCGAGCCGCCGGCGATGATCAGTTTGGGCTTGACCTCTTCGGCCTGCTTGGCCACCGCATCCATGTCGATGATCTGGTCCTCGCGGCGCACGGTGTAGTGCGCGGCCTTGAACCACTTGCCGCTCATGTTAACGGGCGAGCCATGGGTGAGATGGCCGCCGGCGGCGAGATCGAGACCCATGAAGGTGTCGCCGGGCTGCAGCAGCGCCAGGAACACCGCCTGGTTCATCTGGCTGCCGGAGTTCGGCTGCACGTTGGCGAAATTGGCGCCGAACAGCTTCTTGGCGCGATCGATCGCAAGGTTCTCGGCGACGTCGACCCACTCACAACCGCCGTAATAACGCGCGCCCGGATAACCTTCCGCGTATTTGTTGGTCATGACCGAACCCTGCGCTTCCAGCACGGCCCGGCTGACGATGTTCTCGGAGGCGATCAACTCGATCTCGTGGCGCTGCCGGCCGAGCTCGCCCTTGATGGCGGCGGCGATTTCCGGATCGGCCCCCTCGAGCGAGGCGGTGAAAAACGAATCGGGCGCGGAGGCGGTCTTGGGTGCGGTCATCTTGCGAATATCTCCACCGCCGCAGCCTTGTCGCGGGCTACGGGCGGGTCTGGTGTGGCGGTCGGAAGCACGCGCGATCTACCACATCGCCCGCAACAGGCCAAGCATTTGCGGGTCGGGCCTGATATTTATGCAAGATATGGTGGGATTGGGGATATTCAGCCCGGGAGCGGTTTTGCGAGACTGCTCCCTGTCGATATCCCGGCTGGGGCCGCTTTGGGCCGGATTTTTTGCCGGCTGCTGTCAGGCGCAGCCGGCGTCCTTCTACAGCCCCGTATACCCCGCTTTCACCGGGTCGACGCTGCCGTCGAGCTGGCGCAAGTAGGTCAGGCCGCAGACGGTCAACCTGTGGGTGTCGGTCTCGCCGGCTTCCATCAGGATGTTGAGGTAGTTCGTGACCTTTTCACGCGCCTCGGCGCTGGCCGCCGCGGTGCGGTTGGCGAGCAGGTCATAGGTCTGCATGATGCGGTCAATGGCAGCTTCCATAGCATCCTCTGGTTGGTCGGGATCTTGGGGGTTTTGATCAGGCAACCGCTCTGGCCTCGGTCTGCGTCTGGAACCGGGCGATCGCCTTGTTGGCCAGCCTGATCTTGTTGAATTCGCCCTGCTGGAGCAGCTTGACGATCAGGTGAAGCAGGCGGTCGTCGGTGACGAGAGTGTCCGGTATCGCGCCGGAGCGGCGAAGGTAGTTCGCGGCGATGGCGTAGGCATCGCTGACGAGTTCCACGTTCATCACCCGAAGCCCGCGTTCGACCAGCATCGCCGTTTCTCCGATCCGAAGGAGATAAGCGCCGAGCCCGGAACTTGTTCCCGGCCGCCGGGGGATTTTTTCGCAGGTGCAAAAAACAACAACGCGCCGGTCCGGGACAACTCCGGGGCCGGCGCGCTTGGGGAAGTCAGGCACGTGCGGGAGGGCTGCCGGTCTTGTTGCGGGCCGGCTTGGCCCTGATCCCTCTAAGGAAACTCAGAGGCGATAGAGGATCTGGTCGGTCCAGAACCGCTCCAAACGGTGCAGCGACTTGTTGAGGGTCGCGAACTCGTCGCCGGAGATGCCGCCGACCTGCTCCACCGTCTTGACGTGCTTCTGGTAGAGCGCATCGACGATGCGGCGGACTTCCTGGCCCTGCGGGGTGAGGCGGATGCGCACCGAGCGGCGATCGACGCGCGAGCGCTGATGATCGAGGAAGCCGAGCTCGACGAGCTTCTTCAGATTGTAGGAGACGTTGGAGCCGAGATAGTAACCGCGCGTGCGCAATTCGCCCGCGGTCAGCTCCTTGTCGCCGATGTTGTAGAGCAAGAGCGCCTGGACCGAGTTGATGTCCGCACGGCCGCGGCGATCGAATTCGTCCTTGATCACGTCGAGGAGCCGGCGATGCAGCCGCTCCACCAGAGTCAAAGCTTCCAGATAGAGCGACTGCACCGAACCCTGCTGGCCGGAGACGCGCTCTGCGGTATCTGCCGCAGTTGCGACGGCTTTCATCATGACACTTCCCCTGTTGTCGTTTTTATCGACACTTATTCGACGAAACTTGTGTCCCGTCTGATAGGTGCAACTTAAGGGGCGCGTTTGAACATCGGCTTAAATAAGAGAATAAAGAGATCATGAATTTAAGACAGTGAATTGCGCATTAAGCCTGTGCCACAAGCACTTTTCGAAAGCCTCTGTTGACCTTTGCAAGGTCCTGTTCACCCTCCGTCCGCCCCCGTTGTCGCATTCCAGAACAGCCCCGCCCCGTTTCGAAACGCACGCGTAACGGCTGTGGCGGAACCGGCTGGTCAAGGAAAACTTACCGCGAATTTTAGGCAACCAGCGGTCAACCAAGCGCAACATTCTCGTGTCCCGGACAAGCGCCGCAAAGCGGCGCGCAGAGCCGGGACCCAGAAATCCGAGAGCGAGATTGCGGAGAGATGGGCCCCGGCTCTGCAACGCATCACGCCGCAAGTGCGGCGCGCTGCATTGCGTCCGGGGGCACGAGAGTGTTGTGGATCGCGACGTTGTCGCCTACGGCGGCCGCTCGCGCGCGGCCATCCAGGCGAGCGCGAGATAGGCGGCAAGCATGAAGACCTCGACGCCGACCACGACGAGGCTGCCGCCGTAGATTCCCGGGAACATCAGCTCGATCACGGCCATCGACACCACGGTCGTCAGCCACACCACCGCGCCCCATGGCGTTGCCAGCCAGAGGCCGACCGCGGCAACGAGCTCGATCACGGCGAAGTAGACAGTCGCGGCCTGCCACGCCATCGACTGGTTCTCGAACGCCTCGTCCTCGCCGCCGACGAAGCCCGTGACCTGCGCCCAGTGATAGAGGCCTTTCAGGATCGAGAGCAGCGCCATCACCCGCAGGAACAGCACCAGCCGGCGGGTCCAGACATTGTCGTCGGACTCCGAACGCTCCGAGGAGATCGCCGCCACCGAGAGGGCGCTCTCTCGGGCAGTGTCACGGGCAGCGTCCCTGGCACTGGCGCCGCCTTGGGCAGCATCGCGGGTGGAGATCTCGGACATGGCCCCTTCTGGCTGCTTCGGCCCGCAAAATCAATCGGCTGCCATCCTTTGCGACAGGTCAAGCCGCGGTGACGGGAACCGTGCGAGCTGGTATAAGAATAATTCCAGCCGGAGGAAGAGTGATGGCGATCAAATACGGACGTCCGATCGAATTGCGCGAAGTTTCGCGCCGGGACAGCACCGCGCTGCCGCATGCCCTCGATCTGACCGTCCGTCCGCGCCGCAACCGCAAGGCCGAGTGGGCCCGGCGCATGGTGCGCGAGAACGTCCTCACGACCGACGATCTGATCTGGCCGCTGTTCCTGATCGACGGCACCAACAAGCGCGAGCAGGTTGCCTCGATGCCCGGCGTCGACCGCCTCAGCATCGATGAGGCCGTGCGCGAGGCCGAGCGCGCCATGAAGCTGACGATCCCCTGCATCGCGCTGTTTCCCTACACCGATCCCTCCTTGCGCGACGAGGAAGGCACGGAAGCCACCAACCCGAACAACCTGGTCTGCCAGGCCGTGCGCGCGATCAAGAAGGAGTTTCCGGAGATCGGAATCCTCTGCGACGTCGCGCTCGATCCCTTCACCAGCCACGGCCATGACGGCCTGATCTCCGACGGCAAGATCCTCAACGACGAGACCGTCGCCGTGCTGGTGCGCCAGGCCTTGGTGCAGGCCGAAGCCGGCTGCGACATCATCGCGCCCTCGGACATGATGGACGGCCGCGTCGCCGCGATCCGTGAGGGGCTGGACCGCGCCGGCCTGCTCGACGTGCAGATCATGGCCTATGCGGCCAAATACGCCTCCGCCTTCTATGGCCCGTTCCGCGACGCCATCGGCTCGGCCAAGACGCTCACCGGCGACAAGCGCACCTACCAGATGGACAGCGCCAACACCGATGAGGCGCTGCGCGAGGTCGAGCTCGACATCGCCGAGGGCGCCGACATGGTGATGGTGAAGCCCGGCATGCCCTATCTCGACGTGGTCCGCCGCGTGAAGGATACGTTCGCGATGCCGACCTTCGCCTACCAGGTCTCCGGCGAGTACGCGATGATCGCCGCAGCCGCGAACAACGGCTGGCTCGACGGCGACCGTGCCATGATGGAAAGCCTGCTCGCCTTCAAGCGCGCCGGCGCCGACGGCGTGCTGAGCTATTTTGCGCCGAAGGCGGCGGAGAAGCTGCGGGCCCAGACGTAAGCTGTCGTAGGGTGGGCCAAGCGAAGCGGGCCCACCAATTCATCCATCGTGCAAGTCGGCGGGCAATGGTGGGCACGGCGTTACGCGCCTCTGCCCACCCTATAGACTACCCTACAGGCCTGCTCGAACCTTCGCCCCCGAATCGCCGGAATATTTCGGCTTGCTGCCGCCCGCGCGGCCTTGGCACGGGCATGGCCTGTTCCCATGTCCTGCGACGGGGCTTCGCTGGGAGAACGGACTATGTCGTACGACACGGGCAATTCAGGCGCCTGGCGCAATGACGGGGCCATGCAACCGCATGCCTACGATCCTGACCTGCATCCGGAGCTGTTCCGGGGCGTCGCGACGCGGCGGGTGTTCGCCTTCCTGATCGACATGGTCGTGATCTCGGTGCCGGTGATCCTCGGTTACATCTTCATCGCCTTGTTCGGCGTGGTCACCCTCGGCATCGGTTGGGCGCTGTTCTGGATCGCCTGGCCGGCCTCCGTGATCTGGGCCATCGTCTATTACGGCGCCAGCATCGGCGGTGCGTCCTCCGCCACGGTCGGCATGCGCCTGATGGACCTGGAGCTGCGCACCTGGTACGGCGCCCCCGGCTATTTCGTGCTCGGGGCCACCCATGCCGTGCTGTTCTGGGTGACGGTCTCGTTCCTGTCGCCGTTTGTGGTGCTGGTCGGCCTGTTCAACGGCCGCCGTCGCCTGCTGCACGATTTCGTGCTGGGAACGGTCGTGATCAACAATTCGGTTCGCATACCCGCACCGCAGGCGGCGCGGACGTGGTGAGCTAATCGATTGACCGGGGGCTTTTGGAGCGCGATGCTGATGCCTGTTTCGGAGGCCGACGACGTCCCTTGACCCAGCACTCGCGCGACACCCCCCAGTTTTACCTTACGGCGCCCTCCCCCTGCCCGTATTTGCCGGGCCGGCATGAGCGCAAGGTGTTCACGCATCTGGTCGGGGACCGCGCCGGTGACCTCAACGATCTGCTCACCCACGGCGGTTTCCGCCGCAGCCAGTCGATCGCCTACCGGCCGGCCTGCGACCAGTGCCGCGCCTGCGTCTCGGTCCGCGTCATCGCCAACGAGTTCCGGCCCTCGCGCAACTTCCGCAAGGTGATGGCTCGCAACGCCGACATCATCGGCGAGCAGCGCAGCGCGGTACCGACCTCCGAGCAATATTCCGTGTTCCGCGCCTACCTCGACGCCCGCCACCGCCACGGCGGCATGGCCGACATGACCGTGCTCGACTACGCCATGATGGTCGAGGACAGCCACGTCGAGACCCGCATCATCGAGTACCGCAAGCGCGGCCCCGACAGCGGCATCACCGGCCGCGGTGAGGAGCTGATCGCGGTGGCGCTCACCGACGTCCTCAGCGACGGCCTGTCGATGGTCTATTCGTTCTTCGATCCTGGCCAGGTCAGCCGCTCGATGGGCACCTTCATGATCCTCGACCACATCGCACGCGCCCGCCGGCAAGGGCTGCCTTACGTCTATCTCGGCTACTGGATCGAAGGCTCCAAGAAGATGGACTACAAGGCCCGCTTCCTGCCGCAGCAGCGCCTCGCACCGTCAGGCTGGCTGCGCGTGGATGCGCAGGGGGACGTGGCGTCCGAGCCGCAGGATTAGGGGACACTCTTGTTCGGGTCGTGCACTGGACGAAGACGCTTGCCGTCCATGCGCTTTGCCCCTGCTCGATATGAGCGGGCTGCTGGCGGCCACCCCGCAACAAACAATGCCGGACGGTTGCTGATATTGAGCTTGACATCCTCTGCGTTAGATATACACACTTAGCCATGTATATCTATCGGAGGCCCACATGCAGGTCGCGAAGTGGGGAAATAGCCTTGCAGTCCGCCTTCCCGCTACCGTCGTCGAAGCACTTCAGCTGAAGGAAGGCGATGAGATCGAAATCCACGTTGCTGGAGACCGGGAATTCGGCGTCGCCCGCAAACCGGACCGCGCCGAGTTGCTGAAGCGTATTCGTGCCCTTCGCGGCAGCCTTCCTGTCGATTTCAAGTTCGACAGAGAGGAAGCGAATGCCCGCTAACTTCTTCGACACCAACGTCCTCTTCTATCTCGTGTCGAGCGATGCGGCGAAGGCTGACCGAGCTGAGCAAGCACTTTCGGGCGGCGGCGTGATCAGCGTACAGGTGCTCAATGAGCTTGCCAATGTAATCCGTCGCAAGACGCAATTGTCCTGGCAGCAAACGCACAACTTCCTGGACTCGTTGCGGGGGCTCCTTACGATCTATCCTGTCACGCTGGATACCCATGACACCGGCCTTGGGCTTGCTGAGCGCTACGGGATGCAGACCTACGACGCGATGATCGCTGCCTCTGCACTCCACGCTGGATGCGAGACATTGCTGTCCGAAGACTTCCAGCATGGAATGGTTCTGAAGGAAGGTCTTCGAATCACCAATCCCTTCATGTGAAATGCGCTCCGCGGCCGAACTGTCCGCAGGAGCGATCTCCGTCACCCAAAAAATGTATCGGCCAGCAGCTTCAGATTCAGAATCACGATGACGCCGGCGACAATCCAGGCGACCGCGGCGACCGATGTCGGAATCGCGAACTGGCCCATCTTGCGACGGTCAGAGACGAAGCGGACCAGCGGGATCACCGCGAAAGGCAGCTGCATCGACAGCACCACCTGGCTGAACACGAGCAGATCCGCCGTGCCGCGCTCGCCATAAACAGCGGTGACGATGATCACGGGAATGATGGCGATGCCGCGGGTGAGCAGGCGACGCGCCCAGCTCGGCAGGCGCAGGTCGAGAAAGCCCTCCATCACGATCTGGCCGGCGAGCGTCGCCGTGACCGTCGAGTTCAGGCCCGAGGCGAGCAGCGCCACCGCGAACAGCGTCGAGGCGATGCCGAGACCGAGCAGCGGCGACAGGAGCTCGAAAGCCTGGCCGATCTCCGCGACATCCGCATGACCGGTCTTGTGGAAGGTCGCGGCGGCCACGACCAGGATCGCGGCGTTGATGAACAGCGCCAGCATCAGCGCGATCGTCGAGTCCGTCGTCGCCCATTTGATCGCTTCGCGCCGGCCGGTGTCGTTGCGCTCATAGGCGCGCGTCTGCACGATCGAGGAGTGCAGGTAGAGATTATGCGGCATCACGGTGGCGCCGATGATGCCGATCGCGATGTAGAGCATGTCCGAATTGGTGAAGATCTCGCTCTTGGGCACGAAGCCCCGCAAGACCTCCGCCACCGGCGGCGCCGCCGCCGCGATCTGCACCACGAAGCAGACGGCGATCACCGCCAGCAGCGCGATGACGAAAGCCTCCAGGAAGCGGAAACCGCGATTCATCAGCAGCAGCAGCAGGAAGGCGTCGAGCGCGGCGAGCAATGCGCCGCCGATCAGGGGAATGCCGAACAGCAGCTTCAGCGCGATTGCGGTGCCGATCACCTCGGCGAGATCGCAGGCGATGATGGCCGCCTCGCAGGCGAGCCAGAGCAGGAAGTTCACCGCGGGCGGATAGGAGGCGCGGCAGGCCTGGGCGAGATCGCGGTCGGTGACGATGCCGAGCCGCGCCGCCAGCGACTGGAGCAGGATCGCCATCAAGTTCGAGAGCAAGATGACGGAGAGCAGCGTGTAGCCGAACTTCGACCCGCCGGCGAGATCGGTCGCCCAATTGCCGGGGTCCATGTAGCCGACCGAGACGAGGTAGCCGGGTCCGACGAAGGCCAGCAGCCGCCGCCACCAGCGGCCCGCGGCGGGAATGGTGACTGTGGAATTAACCTCCGCGAGGCTCTTGGTGGTGGGCGCATCAGTGCGCCAGCCGGCGAGGTCGGGACTCATGTGGGGTGATCGGGCATCCATATCGGCAGAATACCCAACTTCATTCTTATTGCAACTCATTTGCAACTGCATCTAGCGGCAAGCGTTTCCGCCGCCGATCGTGGGGAAATCGCCTCTTGTCGGGAAGCGGGTGGGTTTGGTGGGCGTCGGGGGCGACCATTGGCGCAAATTCGCCTTAGCAGGATATGCGCCATGTCAATGTCCCCTCGCCTCCCGGACACCTTCAACCGCCTCGCCTGGTCGAATCTCGCGGCCCAGTCGGCCGAGCAGATTGCGCTCGCGGCAGCGCCCATCGTCGCGGTGCTGACGCTGGGGGTGGCCGAAGGGCAGACCGGCCTGCTGCAGACCGCGCTCACCCTGCCCTTCGTCCTGTTCGCCATCCCCGCCGGCGTGCTCGCCGACCGCATCTCGCGGCGCAGGCTGATGGCGAGCGCCGAGGCGCTGCGGGCGGCGGCGCTCGCTGCCATCGTACTGCTGCTCGCGCTGGGAGCCCTCAACTTGCCGCTGCTGGCCCTGCTCGGCTTCGCCGCGGTGTGCGGCACCGTCGTTTACAGCGTGGCAGCACCGGCGCTGGTGCCGTCGCTGGTGAGCTCCGACCTGTTGCCGGCGGCGAATGCGCGCATCGAGCTGGCGCGCACCATCGCCTTCGCCAGCGGCCCCGCACTCGGCGGTGCGCTGGTGGGGTGGTGGGGCGCGAGCCCGGCGTTCGGCTTTGCCGCGGCGCTCTCGGCCATCGCGGTCGTGCTGCTCTCCGGCATCTACGAGCCCGCGCGCGCGCCGGCGCCCCGGCGGCATCCGCTCCAGGAAATCCGCGAGGGCGCGGCCTTCGTGTTTCACCATCCGCTGCTGCGGCCGGTGTTCATCACCCAGTTCATCTTCAACACCGGCTGGTTCCTGCAGATCGCGGTGTTCGTTCCCTACGCCGTGCGCCATCTCGGCCTGAGCGCCGCCGGTGTCGGCACGGTGCTGACGATGTACGGCGTCGGCATGGTGATCGGCGCGCTGCTCGCCACGCGCGTGATGAAGCGGATCACCTTCGGCACCGTTGTGGGGCTCGGCCCCGTGACCGGTTTCGTCGCGGCCTTGGTGATGGCGCTGACGGTGCTGATCCCCTCGCCCTCGCTCGCGGGCTTGAGCTTCTTCCTGCTCGGCGTCGGCCCGATCCTGTGGGTGATCTCGACCACGACGCTGCGCCAGTCCGTGACGCCGCCGCGCCTGCTCGGCCGCGTCTCCGCCATCAACATCATGAGCTACGGCGCCCGTCCGCTCGGTTCAATGCTGGGTGCGATCGTCGGCGGCTTCTGGAGCGCGGAAGCGTGTCTTTATCTCGCCGCCGCCGTGTTCGGGGTGCAGGCGCTGGTGATCCTGCTCTCACCGGCGGTGGGACTGGACCGGCAGCCGGACATGGTGGGAGATGAGGTGGCGGCGCGGTGCTAGGCACACTGTCATTGCGAGCGTAGCGAGGCAATCCAGCATCCCTCCGCGGATAGACTGGATTGCTTCGTCGCAAGGGCTCCTCGCAATGACGGAGTATGCGGACGCAGCCTGCCCTAACCCGCCAGATAGCGCTCGTAGCTGCCCCTTACCGGCTCGCTCGCGTCGACCTCCGGATCCAGCGTATAGAGATCCTGGGCGCGGCCGATGCCGCGCAGCGCATAGCGGCCAGTGGAGACGAGATAGCGGCGGCCGGCGGCGTCGAGGCCCTTGTAGAATTCGGACGAGGCCAGGAGTTCGCGATCGACCGAGCGGCTCATCGCGGCGATGCGGCTGACCTCGTTGACGGTCGGGCCGACCACGGTGAAATCAAGCCGGTCCTCGCTGCCGATATTGCCGTAGAAGACTTCGCCGACATGCAGGCCGATATAGGCTGACGTGGTCGGACGGCCCTCCGCCGCCCTCCGCTCGTTCAGCGCGGCGACGTTCTTGCGGAACAGGTGCTCGGCGCGGAGCGCGGCCCGGCGCGCATCTGCCATGTCCTCACCCCAGAACATCGCGAGCACCCCGTCGCCGATCAGCTTCAGCACGTCGCCGCCGGCTTCGTGGATCGGATCGATCACGGCCTGCGCATAGTCGTTGAGGAATGGGATGATCTCGTCGGGACCGATGCTCTCACTGATGCCGGTCGAGCCGCGCAGGTCCGAATACCACAGCACGGCGTTGATGCGCTCGGTGACGCCGCGCGAGATGCGCCCGCGTAACACCTGCTCGGAGGCGTCGCGGCCAAGATAGACCCGGCCGAGCGTGCGCGCGATGTCGACCTGCTGCGCCGACTTGATCGCGAGCCCCAACACCGGAACGAGATCGCGCAGCGCTTCCAGCTCCAGTCCGGAGAAACCGCTCGCGCGGCGGGTGGTCCAACAGGAATAGAGGCAATCCATCAGACCGAGCGCGCCGTTCTCGCCGAAGCGGTGGACGAAGGCGAGATAGTGCTTGTGGCCCTTCTCGGCGAGCTCGCCGATCTGCGAGAAATCCATCGACGGCGCGTCGGCGAGATCGATCACCATCTCGTCGTGGCCATTCTCGAGCATGTGGAAGAACACCGAGCGGCGCCAGCTCTTGGCGGCATCGCCGTCTGCGGTCGAGCCGTATTCGAAGGCATCGCTCTCGTTGCTGGGACGATCGCTCCAGCGGAAGCCGCGGCCCTCATAGATCGGATGCAGCGTGTCGATGACGACCAGGCCACGCGACAGTTCCAGCCCCTCGGCGCAGCAGCGCTCGCAGAAGCCGCGGAGCAGTTCATTTTCGGGCAGGCCGGTAAGCCCCTGGCTGGTGATCCAGTTCATCAGGGAGAGGCGCGAGGTGACTTGCATACGCCATTATGGCGTGCATTCGTGACGGGCGAAAGGCGCAAGCCACGCGCAAGCCGAGCGCAAGGTTCCCCGTCCCGCGCAGGTCGAATATGCCGCAGTCGCGGTTGACGCACTCGCCGCGCGGGCGGCAAATGCTTGTGATGATGAAGTTGCCGGCCAGAATTGGAAGCGTGCGCAGATGAGCCAGCGCCAGCTTCCGGTCATCCTGGCGCTCGGCACCACGCAGACGCTGGCCTGGGCCTCCAGCTATTATTTGCCGGCGCTGCTCGCCGACCCCATGGGGCGCGATCTCGGCGTCTCCTCGAACTGGATCTTCGGCGCGTTCTCGGCCGCGCTGGTGATTTCCGCAATGCTAGGCCCGCGCATTGGACGCCAGATCGATCTCGTCGGCGGCCGTCAGGTACTGTCGGCGTCCAACCTGACCATTGCCGCCGGCCTCGTGCTCCTTGGTATCTCGCAGTCGGTGACGGTGATGTCGATCGCCTGGCTGGTGCTCGGCATCGGCATGGCGATGGGACTCTACGATGCCGCCTTCGCCGCCTTGGGACGCATCTACGGCACCGAGGCGCGCAGGCCGATCACCGGCATCACGCTGATGGCGGGCTTCGCCTCCACCGTGGGCTGGCCGCTCACCGCCTGGGGCCTGTCGCATATCGGCTGGCGCGAAACCTGTTTTGCGTGGGCCGCCGCCAACATCCTGATCGGCCTGCCGCTCAATCTCTTCATGCTGCCGGTCATCAAGGGCGCAAAGCAGGCGGCGGCCACGGCCGAGAAGCCGCATGTGCCGCTCGACCGCACCATGATCTTGCTTGCCTTCATCTTCGCGGCGGTCTGGACCGTCACCGGCGCGATGGCCGCGCATTTCCCGCGCATCCTGGAAACGACGGGGGCCACGCCGGCCGAGGCGATCGCGGCCGGCGCATTGATCGGCCCGGCGCAAGTCGGTGCGCGCATGCTCGAGGCCGGCTTCCTCAGCCGCTTCCATCCGCTGTGGTCGACGCGGCTCGCCAGCCTCACCCACCCGGTCGGCGCCGTGATCGTCGCGATCTTCGGCGGCGCTGCGGCGAGCGCGTTCGCGTTGTTCCACGGCTCCGGCAACGGCATTCTGACGATCGCCCGCGGCACGCTGCCGCTGTCGATCTTCGGCCCGAAGGATTTCGGCTATCGCCTCGGCATCATCGGCGCACCGGCACGGATGGCGCAGGCGGTGGCGCCGCTCGCCTTCGGCCTGCTCATCGACCTCATGGGCGCCAAGGTGCTGATCGTCTCATCCGCGCTCAGCCTTTCGGCGCTGGCAGCGCTGTTCCTGATCCGCGCCGGGCGGCGGCCGGATTGACCAGACCTGAGCTTTCGCGCACAAGCGGGCCATGAGCGACGACAACAGCCCGCCCCGCACGTTCAAAGGCCTCCTGCGCTGGGCGACCACGCCGCCGCAGGCCTGGGGCGTCTATCTGCTCGCGCTTCTCCTGGTCTGGCTGGTCTCGTTCTACGCCGGCACGCTGAAGCCGAAGAAGACGCCGGACGCAAGCCCGCCGACAGCAACCGCGCCGAAGAGCTGATCCTCACGTCAATGCGGACAGGTCTCGACCTCGACCGTGACATGGCTGAGGCCCTTCAGCCCCGCGAGCCGCCGCTTGTAGACGGCCGGCTGCTTCGGCTTGTCCGACACCACCGAGAGCAGCACGGCACAATGGCCGGGGCCGACCTGCCAGAGATGCAGGTCGGTCACGCGATCCTCGCCGACCTCCATGCGGGCGCGGATCACCCGCTCCAGCTTCTCGTCGGCGCGCACGTCGAGCAGCACCGCACCCGATGATTTGATCAGGCCGAATGCCCAGCTCGCGATCACGGCGCTGCCGATCAGGCCCACCGCCGGATCGGCCCAGACCCAGCCCGAATACATCGCGACGGCGAGCGCAGCGATCGCCAGCACCGAGGTTGCGGCATCCGTCATGACATGGACATAGGCCGCGCGAAGGTTGTTGTCGTCGTGATGGTGGCCGTGATGATCATGGTCGTGGTCGTGCTCGGCGTGGTCATCATGCGCATGGCCATGGCCGTGATGATGAGCGTGGTTGTCGCGCAGCAGCCACACGCTGGCGAGATTGACGCTCAAGCCGAGAGCAGCCACGGCCATGGCCTCGCCGTAGACGATCGGCACCGGATTGATCAGCCGCAGCACGCTCTCATAGGCGATCTCGACCGCGATCAGGCCGAGGATGATCGCGCTGGCGAAGGCGGCGAGATCGCCGAACTTGCCGGTGCCGAAGGTGAAATGCGCATTCCCCAGATGCCGCCGCGCGAAGCGATAGGCAAAGGCGGCAATGCCGAGCGCCGCCGCATGGGTGCCCATGTGCCAGCCGTCGGCTAGCAGCGCCATCGAACCGAACAGCGAGCCGGCAACGATCTCGCCGACCATCATGACCAGCGTCAGCACGACCACGAACCAGGTGCGGCGCTCGTTGTCGTCGTGCTTCTCGCCCAGAAAGGCGTGGTCATGGGTCCATTGTTCGATGGAATGGGAATGCATCGAATTCTCCCGAAGATTCAGGTCCGTTGGCCTCCAATATAGACGGCGGGCGCCAATTTTCTAAGGACCAATCGTCCTGCGGATTGACAGTGCTTCTTAGTTTCGCTGTAATCTGCGCCATGGGGATTTGAGCGATCTCCCCACGAGGCGACAGGCCCAAGCATCGCGTCCCGTTTAGTTCTTGCGAGGACGCATCATGTCTACATTCACGACCATCTCATCCGACAAAATGGCACGGCTGATCGGCACGGCGAACGCGCCTGTTCTGATCGACGTGCGCACCGAGCAGGATTTCGCCGCCGACCGGCGGCTGATTCCCGGCTCCATCAAGCTCAGCCACGACAACGTGGCGGACTGGGGCGGCGCCTTCGCCGGCCGCCGCGTCGTGGTCTCCTGCCTCCGCGGCGAGAAGCTCGCGCAAGGCACCGCGGCCTGGTTACGCCAGCTCGGCGCGCAGGCCGAAACGCTGGAGGGCGGCTTCGAGGGTTGGAAGGCGGCCAAGCTGCCGCTGGTCGACACCCGCAAGCTACCGCCGCGCGATGCCAAGGGGCGCACCGTCTGGGTGACGCGGGCGCGGCCGAAGGTCGACCGCATCGCCTGCCCGTGGCTGATCCGCCGCTTCGTCGATCCGGGGGCTGTGTTCCTCTATGTCGCGCCGTCCGAGGTGGTCGCCGTCGGCGAGCGGTTCGGCGCAGCGCCCTTCGACATCGAAAACGTGTTCTGGAGCCACCGCGGCGAGCTCTGCACCTTCGACGTGATGATCGAGGAGTTCGGCATCGCGACGCCGCCCCTGCTGCGCCTCGCGACGCTGGTGCGCGGCGCCGACACCGCGCGCCCCGAGCTCGCGCCGGAGGCGCCCGGCCTGCTCGCGGCCTCGCTCGGGCTATCGCGGATGTATGACGACGACCTCGAGCAGCTCGAAGCCGGAATGCTGCTCTATGATGCCTTCTACCGCTGGTGCCGCGACGCCACCACCGAGACCCACAACTGGCCGACCAACAAGGTGAAGGCGTAATGGACGTTCGCGCCGATCAAACGGAAGCTGATGCCGGTCACGGCATCAGCTTCAACGAAGCCTTCCGCGTCTGGCTCCGTGTCGCCTGCCTGAGCTTTGGCGGGCCCGCCGGCCAGATCGCGGTAATGCACCGCATCCTGGTCGAGGAGAAGAAGTGGATCTCCGAGGGCCGTTTCCTGCACGCGCTGAACTACTGCATGCTGCTGCCCGGACCCGAGGCGCAGCAGCTCGCGACCTATGTCGGCTGGCTGATGCATCGCACCGCCGGCGGGCTGATGGCGGGCGGGCTGTTCATCCTGCCCGGCATCATCGCCATCATGGGCCTCAGCTACATCTATGCCGCCTTCGGCAATGTCAGCTTCGTCGAGGCGCTGTTCTTCGGACTCAAGGCGGCCGTGCTCGCCATCGTCGTCGAGGCCGTGGTGCGCGTCGGCAAGCGCGCGCTGAAGAACGGCATCATGATCGCGCTCGCGGCCGCGGCCTTCGTCGCGATCTTCTTCTTCGCGGTGCCCTTTCCGGTCATCATCATCGCCGCCGGCATCATCGGCTATGCCGGCGCCCGAAGCGGCCGTCCCGAGTTTGCGCCGGCCGGTCACGGTCATGGCGGCAGCGGCGCCGCGATCGACAGCATGCTCGGCGAGGCCGTGCCCGATCACGTCCGGCCCAACACGGCGCGAGCGATCCGCGTCGGTGCATTGTGGCTGGCGCTTTGGCTGGTGCCGGTGATCGCGCTGCTGATGGCCTTCGGCCAGGCCAACGTATTTAGCCAGATCGCCTTGTTCTTCTCGAAGATGGCGCTGGTCACGTTCGGCGGCGCCTATGCGGTGCTGGCCTATGTCGCCCAGCAAGCGGTCGAGCATTATCATTGGCTCAAGCCGCATGAGATGCTCGACGGTCTCGGCATGGCCGAGACCACGCCGGGCCCGCTGATCATGGTGCTGCAATTCGTGGGCTTCATGGCGGCCTATCGCGAGCCGAGCGGCCTGTCGCCGATGCTCGCGGCCACGCTCGGCGGCCTGCTTGCGACCTGGGTCACCTTCACGCCCTGCTTCCTCTGGATCTTCGTCGGCGCGCCCTATATCGAGCGCCTGCGCGGGAACACGGGCCTCGCCGGCGCGCTCAGCGCGATCACTGCCGCGGTCGTCGGCGTGATCCTCAACCTCTCGATCTGGTTCGCGCTCCACACCCTGTTCCGCGAGACCGTGCCGGTGCATGCGTTTCCGCTGAACTTCGACATGCCGGTGCTGAGAAGCGTCGACGTCCCTGCGCTGGTGCTGGCGATCGCGGCGGCCACCGCGATCTTCCGGTTAAAGCTCGGCATGCTGACGGTGCTCGCGGGCAGCTGCGCGGCGGGCGTGGCGCTGCGGCTGGCAGGGGTGATCTGATGCCAGGGATGTGACTTATCGTGAGGCCAGGATGTGTTGGAACGCTGCGGCTGAACGCCAACTAGGGAGGCGGGGCGTTTGGAGAAACAGCGATGCGTTTCATTCTGGCCTTGAGTTTTCTGATCACCTTGGGCGGCGTTGCCGAGGCCGCACAGGTGCGTCATGCGCACCGGCGGCCCGCGATTGTTCATTCCAATCCAGGCATGATCCCGTCAGGTCCCATTTCGGGTTTCGCCTACGCGCCTCCGCAGCACGGGGCCGAGGGTTACTCCGGAGCCACCGAGCCGTATTTTGGCGCCTCTCAAGGTTACGCGCCCGGCGAAAAGGAGCGGTTTCTCCGCAGCTTGTTCAGTCCATAAGAGTTGGTGCCACCCAGGGCCGGCCGTTGACGCGGCCGATGCGTGGGAAAGCTGCTGAGTTGAACCCGCAGCTTCCCCTTCTTAAAGTTACATGGCGGGGATGTCGTTACCGTCGGGTTGGATCGTTGGACCCGCCGGGACGGATTGTCTGAGGGCCGCCGCCCTGGCCGGTGCCCGCGCCACTTCCACTGCTGCTACCCGCGCTGGACGCCGAACCAGCGCCGGCAGTACCGGCCCCTGTTCCACCCGCCGCGCCGGTCGTTCCGCCATCCGAGCCGCCGCTGGTTCCACCAGCTCCGGCGCTTGTGCCCGCACCTGTGCCGCCCGCTCCACCTGCGCCTCCCGCGCCTCCTCCTGCCTGCGCATGGGCGAACCCGATCGACGCGCCAGCAAGCAACGCACACAGGGCTACTGAGAAGATTGTCTTTCGCATTGTTGAAACTCCGATTGACGATGACATGCCAATCGAAGCCGCGCGCAAACGTTCCTGACGATATTCGTTGGAGGTTTTCGACATTCGTAGGAACGATGTCGCGCAACGTTGAATTGATTCCAGTTGCTGGCTCGCTTCTACCGCATCATCATCCGCGCGATCGCTTCCCCGATCACCACCGTCGTGAAGTGCGTGTTGGCGCGGCAATCGGACGGCATGATCGAGGCGTCGGCGACGCGCAGGCCGCTGATCCCTTTCACGGTGCCGTCGGGGTTGACCACGCCATCGGGGTCGTTCACGCCGCTCATACGGCAGCTGCCGGCGGCGTGCTGGATGTCGCCGGTCTCGCGGCGCAGCACCGCGTCGAGCTCGTGATCTGGCAGGCTGGCGGCCTGCGGCAATGTCAAATCCGTGTCAGCGAGCCGGATCCAGTCGGCGATGCCTGACAGCGCCGGCTGCGAGGTTATGACCGCGAGGCGCTTCACCGCATCCATCATACGCAGCATGTCGCGCGGATCGGCCAGCATGTTCTCCTCGACGATCGGATCGATTGCAGGATCGGTCGAGGCCAGCTTGAGCGTTCCGCGCGAATAGGCGTTGAACAACCCCGCGCCGATCGCCCCGGGGTTACCGATGCCGCGGTGATTGAAGGCGATCAGGATCATGTCGCGCTTGCCGCCATTGGCGAGGCCCGAGGAATAGGTCACGCAGCAATTGGTGTGGCGCGTATCGGGATCGGTGGGACGAAGCTCGTCCCGGAGCTGGATCGTGGCGCGAAACAGCGGGTGGTCGAAGAAGTGGCGGCCGACCGGCAGATCGCGCGCGACCGCGATCCCCATCGCCTTCAACTCCTCGGCCGGCCCGATGCCCGAGCGCAGCAGGATCGCCGGACTGTGGATCGCGCCGGCGCACAGCACGATCTGGCGCGCGCTGATCTCGTGGGTGCCCTGCCCCTGGATATGGACGCAGACGCCGGTCGCCCGTCCGTCGCTGATCAGCACGCGATCGACCAGAGCATGCCCGCGGATCTCCAGGTTGGCTCGCCCGCGCGCGGGCTCGAGATAACCCTCGTTGGTGGTGATGCGGCGCAAGTTACGGCTATTGATGGGGTAACAGGCAACGCCCTCGCCGTCCGGACTATTGACGTCGGCGCACCAGGGATAGCCGCTCGTCAACGCCGCATCGCGCAAGCCCCGATCGATGGGGCCCCACTTTTCCAGAGGCGCGCGGTAGACCGGCAGCGGCCCGCCGCGGCCGTGACCCTCGACATCGCCGAATTCCAGATCGTCCTCGATCACCGAGAACAGCGGCATCACCTCTTTCGCCGACCAGCCGGTGCAGCCATTGGCCGCCCATTCGTCGAAGGCATCGGCAACGCCGCGGATCGCGATCTGGCCGTTCATCATCGACGAGCCGCCGAGCCCCTTGCCCCGCCAGTAGAAGCGCGGCTCCTGCCCCGCCACGCGGCGCGTCAGAAGATCGGGCCATTGCCATTTCTCCTGATACTCGCGCTTGTGGATGATCGGGATCGGATTCGGTGTCCTCACCTCCCAGGGCGCCTCATCGGCGCGCCAGTCGCGGCCCGCCTCTAACAGCAGCGCGCGCCGTGCGGGATCTTCGGAGAGCCTTGCGGCCACGGCGGCGCCGGCGGAGCCGCCGCCGACAACAATGACATCGTACATCGCGCTACTTCTCAACGTTCCAGAACACCGGGATGGCAGACGGTATCAGACCGCGCAAAGTCGCGCGATAGGCGGCGGGCTGCGCGAATTGGCCCCACGGAATTGCGGGCGCCTGATCGTACATCACGCTCTGAATCTCGCCCGCGATCTTCTTCCGGTCCGCCTCGGCCGGCGCCTTGGCGAAGGCTTCCATCAGAGGGGTGATGCGCGCATCGCATTGCCAGCCGGTGAAGTCGGCACAGTTGAAAGCGACCATGACATTGGTCAGCGGCGAGCCCAGGTCAAAGCCGCCGGCGTGAACGCCATAGACGCTCCAGCCCTCCCTCTTGGCGCGGCGCGCCAGCACGCTCGCCCAGTCCATCACCTGCAGATCGACATTGAAGCCGGCCGCCTTCAGCCGCTCGGCGAGCACCTGCGCCGAAACGCGCGGGGCTTCGAGGTCGTTGGCCTGCATCACGACGACGGGCTCGCCGGCATATTTGGTCGCCTTCAGCGCAGCCTTCGCCGCTTCGATCGAGGGCTTGGCCGCCGCTTCCGTGCCGGCCTTGCTCTCGTATGTGGTGCCGCAGGTGAAGTAGGTCGCGCAAGGAGTGGCGTACTTGGCGTCGAGCCCGAGCGCATCCAGCACTTCGCGCTGGTCGACCAGCTTCCACAGCACGCGGCGGATTTCTGGATCATCGAACGGCTTCGAGGCCGCGTTGAGACGATAGGCGCCGGCGAACATGTTGCCGCCGGTGAAGTTGACGAGCTTGACGCGCGTATTCTTCTCCAGCTGCGGCAACAGATCGAACGGCGCGTACTGCATGAAGTCGACTTCGCCGGCCTGCAGTGCAGAGGCGGCGGTCGCACCATCGGGAATGACGCGAATCTCGAGCGTGTCGACATTGACGCGCTTGCCGCCGGCCAGGAAGTCCGCGGGCTCGGGGCGCGGCACATAGTCGCCGAACTTCTTCAGGATCATGCGGTCGCCGGTGCGGTGGTCGGCCTTGCTGTAGACGAACGGTCCGGAGCCGACGATCTCGGTGATGCGCTGGTCGCCCGGCGTCTTCGCGATGCGCTCGGGCATCATGAAGGCGACGGGGCTGACGGGATTGCCGAGTGCGTCGATGACGAGGCCGGACGGCTCCTTCAGCGTCAGCACGAAGGTTTTCGCATCGGCCGGCTCGAGCGAAGCCGTGATCGCGAAAATGCGGCGGCCGAGCGCGCTGCGCGTGCCCCAGCGGCGCAGCGACGCCACGCAATCGGCTGATGTGACCGGCTGGCCGTCATGCCATTTGAGGCCGTCGCGCAGCGTGAACGTATAGGTCAGCCCGTCAGGCGAGACCTTCCAGTCCTGCACCATTTGCGGCTTGATGTCGCCCTTGGCATCCTTCGCAAACAGCGTGTCGAACACCATGTAGCCGAACGTGCGCGAAATATAGGCCGTGGAGAAGTGCGGATCGAGCGTGACGATCTCCGCCTCGAGCACCGCGACGAAATTGCCCGCCGCATGCGCGGGCGCCGCCACCAGCGCAAGACCGAACAGCGCGGGAATAAAAGCCTTCAGTTTGAACATTGGGGTGTTTTCGCCTTTTGACCAGCCGTTTGCAGTCGCCAGGAAAAAGCAATGTTCGTGCCCGCACGTATGCGCTCGTGGCTAGCTGCCGCGCGTTTGCGGGATGCACACACTTTGAGTTGGAGAGCGAGGCTATCGCAGCTGGTCATTGCCAGCGCAGCGAAGCAACCCAGGGTCTTTCCGCGGTGGCATTCTGGAGTGCTTTGCTGCGCTCGTAATGACGATGGGGAAGCAGATGTGCCCCACACACGCTCTCATGCCCCGGACGCAGCGCAGCGTCAATTCGACGGTGCGCTGCTGAGCCGGGGCCTATATCTTAGAGTGGTCCGTGTAGCATGGGTCCCGGCTCTGCGCAGCAGCGTTGCACGCTGCAGCGCGTCCGGGACAAAAGAGCCCTACCCGATCACCCGACCGAACTTGTTCGATTTCGGGAAACCCTTCGGCGGCAGGCGACCGGCATCGGCGCGGGTGCCCTGCCACTCGGCGAGCTCTTTCATGGTCGCGGAGAATTCGCGTCCTGCGGAGTCTTTCCAGGTCAGGCCCGCCTTGGCGTCGAAGACCGCAACGTCGGACAGGCCGCCGTCCTTGTATTTCTGCAGGCGCACGCCGCGGCCGCGCGCCATTTCCGGCACCTGGTCGAGCGGGAAGACCAGCATCTTGCGGTTCTCGCCGATGACGGCGACGGTGTCGCCCGTCACCTCGGTGATCGCGCGCGCCTCGTTCGGCATCTCGACGTTGAGGACCTGCTTGCCCTTCTTCGTGGTGCCGACGCAATCGTCCTCGTTGACCACAAAACCCTGGCCCTCGTGGCTGGCGACCAGGAATTTGCGTCCGCCCTTGTTGACGAACAGCGCGACCGGCGCGGCCTCCTGCTCGAGGTCGATGAACAGTCGGATCGGCTCGCCATGGCCGCGGCCGCCCGGCAGCTTCGCAACGTCGAGCGAGTAGAACTTGCCGTTGGTGGCGAACAGCAGCAGCTTCGAGGTCGTCTCGGCAAAAAAGGCAAAACCGAGCTTGTCGTCCTGCTTGAAGGAAAGGCCCGAGAGATCCTCGACATGCCCCTTCATGGTGCGGATCCAGCCCTTGTCGGAGACGACCACCGTCACCGGCTCGCGCTCGACGAATGCCTCCTCGATCGCGGCGAGGTCGTGCTCGGGCGCATCCGCAAAGGTGGTGCGGCGCTTGCCGAGCGGCGTCTTCGGTCCGAACATGTCGCGGACCTTGCCGACCTGCTCGCCGACCTTCTTCCACTGCTCAGGCTCGGAGGCGAGCACCGCATTGATGCCCTTGAGCTCGGCGCGGAGGTTCTTGTCCTCGGTGCGGATCTCCATCTCTTCGAGCTTCCGCAAGGAGCGCAGGCGCATGTTGAGAATGGCTTCCGCCTGTACCTCGGTAAGCTTGAACGCCTTCATCAGCTCGGGCTTCGGCTCGTCCTCGGTGCGGATGATCCTGATCACTTTGTCGATGTTCAGATAGGCGATCAGGAAGCCGCCGAGCACTTCCAGCCGGTGTTCGATCTGCGCCTTGCGGTAGTTGCTGCGGCGGATCAGCACGTCGCGCAAATGGTCGAGCCATTCGCGCAAGGCTTCGGCCAGGCCGACCACCTTGGGGATGCGGCCCTTGACCAGCACGTTGAGGTTCAGCGGAATCTTGTTTTCGAGCTCGGTCAGCCGGAACAGCGATTCCATCATCAGCGCGGGATCGACGTTCTTCGACTTCGGCTCGATCACGATGCGGACGTCTTCGGCCGACTCGTCCCTGATGTCGCCGACCAGCGGCAGCTTCTTCTGGTCCAGCAGCTCGGCGACCTTCTCGATCAGGCGCGACTTCTGCACCAGGAACGGAATTTCGGTGACGACGACGACCCAGGTGCCGCGGGCGCCCTCCTCCTGCGTCCACCGTGCCCGGACGCGGAACGAGCCGCGGCCGTTGGTGTAGGCTTCCGCAATCGCCTGCTTGGAATCGACGATGATGCCGCCGGTCGGGAAATCCGGACCCTTCACCCACTTCAAGAGCGCCTTCGATTTTGCGTCGGGCTTCTCGATCAGGTGCAGCGCGGCATCGCAGAGCTCGGCGGCGTTGTGCGGCGGGATCGAGGTCGCCATGCCGACCGCGATGCCCTGCGCGCCGTTGGCGAGCAGGTTCGGGAAGCCGCCCGGCAGCACGATGGGCTCTTTCGACTGGCCGTCGTAATTGGCGCGGAATTCGACCCCGTCCTCGTCGATGCCCTCGAGCAGAAGCCGCGCGACGTCGGTCATGCGCGCTTCGGTGTAGCGGTAGGCGGCGGGGTTATCGCCGTCGATATTGCCGAAATTGCCCTGGCCGTCGACCAGCGGATAGCGCGAGGAGAAATCCTGCGCGAGGCGGACCATGGCGTCGTAGATAGCCTGGTCGCCGTGCGGATGGAACGAGCCCATCACGTCGCCGACGATCTTGGCAGACTTCTTGAAGGCCGTGCCAGGGTCGAGCCGGAGCAGGCGCATGCCGTAGAGGATGCGCCGGTGCACCGGCTTCAGGCCGTCGCGCGCGTCCGGCAGCGCACGGTGCATGATGGTGGAGAGGGCATAAGCGAGATAGCGCTCTTCCAGTGCCTCACGCAGCGGCACCTCGTGGATTTCAGCCGGTTCTTCCGGCGGAACGATTCGTTTTCCCATGCCGCCCGGTTAAACCGTGGAAGCGAATCGGGCAAGGATCGAATGGTTCCCTGTGGGCGGCCTGCTAGCCTGCCCAGCCGGCCGTGACGGTCTGGGTTGGGGCTGGACCAGGTGTTTGCGCAGGCGCCGGCGCATTGGTCAGGCAACGGCGGGCGGCCTCGATCTCGGCCTCGGTCGCGCCATGGGACCGCGCCCATGTCTCTGCGGCGGCAGCGGAATATTTCGCCACGTAGTATCGCACCACCGTGCACGAGGCCCGGCGAAATACCCCGGGCTGCGGCTCACCGGCCATGGCGTCGGGCGCGAACGCAAGCAGCGTCGCGGACAAGGCGAATCCCCTGATCAACATTTGGGCTGTCCCCCGATGTGGAACCTCAGGCGGCAATTCCGCTCGGTCCGATTTTGTTCCATGCCGGTGCGCAAGGCTGGACGGCTCTTGCGTCATGGCGCAGGTATCGCCGCCTTCGCCTGCTGCCGCATCAAGGCGTTGATGAAGCCGGCCCTCGCATCGGAATGGCCTTGGCCGCGCGGCTCCAGCACGTGACGGAGCAGGAACAGGCCGGTGAGCCGAAAGCCGTCCTGGAGATCCTGTTCGGTGAGATCGCCCGCGGTTTCGCCCTGGCGCAGGAACGGCGGCAGGCGCAACAGCCGGTCGCGCCACGGCTCGCCGGCGCCGCGCGATACTGCACCACCTGATTTCGGCGAGACATAGATCAGGTCCGTGGTCTCGCCGGTCACGGCACAATTGTCCAGCGCCAGGCCAAAGCCCAGCTCGGCGAGCATCGCCAGCTCGAAATGGATCAGGTGCACGGCCGCGCTGCCGATGTCGTCGAAATCGTCGAGCGAATGCTCGAGCAGTGCAAAGATGTCTTCGTGCGGATCGCGCTCCGGCAACAGCCGCGCGATCGAGGCGAGATGGGTGACGCCGTAGACGCCGTGGGACGATGCCAGCAGCGTCGCCGCGCGCAGCTTCAATCCCTCGATCGCGTAAGTACCGAGATGCTCGTCGAGCCGCGCCCGCCACACCGCACTGACGCTGTTCCCCGGCTGCAGCAGCGGCCGCATCCGCGAGCCGGCCCCGCCGCGGACGAGGCCGAGATGCCGGCCATGCGCGCGCGTCAACAGCTCGACGATGGCGCTAGACTCGCCATGCCGCCGCACGCCCAGCACGATGCCTTCGTCGGTCCATTCCATGGGAGGAAGTCTAGCGCATTCCGGCACGCGATCGTAGGGCGGATTAGCCGAAGGCGTAATCCGCCAACTACCCACGCACACCAATTTGGTTAGTTGGTGGATTACGCTTCGCTAATCCACCCTACGGCATCGCGCGAGACGTCACGCGTCGAACCAGCCCTGGGCGTCGCCGCTGAAAGAGAAATACAGGCCCATCGTCGTCAGCGCGCAGGAGACGATCTCGATGGCGCTGTCGAGCTCCAGTCCCTTCTCCCCGATGATCTGGCCGAGCGAGATCACCGACAACACGAGGGCCGCCGCGAGCACAAAGCGCGGCCAGTTCTTGCGATGATGCGCGGCCAGCCTCACGAAATAGAGCAGCAGCAGGATCATGCCCCCGGCGAGCAGCGTCCCGGTCATGATCATCTGCTCGGTCACCTCGGCATTGGGCGTGCGGTCCTGCACGGCGACCGAGACGGCATCCAGCATCAACGATGCATAGAGCAGCGCTTCAAAGCGCTGGACGTTGGCGGGTAGGCTCATCGAATGCCGATCTTTTCTTTTGTTATTCTTTTGGGAAATCCAGGCCCATCTCGCGGTAGCGATCGGGATCGTCGCCCCAGTTCTCACGCACCTTGACGAACAGGAACAGGTGCACGGGCACGTCCAGGATCTGCATCAGCTCTTTCCGCGAGTCAGCGCCGATCGACTTGATGGTGGCGCCGCCCTTGCCGAGCACGATCTTGCGCTGGCTTTCGCGCTCGACATAGATGGTCTGCTCGATCCGCACCGAATGATCCTTGCGCTCCTCCCACTTGTCGGTCTCGACCGTGGACTGGTACGGCAATTCCTGGTGCAGCTTCTGATAGATCTTCTCGCGGGTGATCTCGGCCGCCAGCTGCCGCATCGGCGCATCCGACATCTGGTCCTCAGGATAGAGGAACGGGCCCGGCGGCACCATGTCCGCGAGCGTCTTGCGGATGTCGTCGACGCCGTCGCCCGAGATCGCCGAGATCATGAAGGTCCTTGCGAACGTCATGCGCTCGTTGGCGGCCTGCGCCAGCGCCAAAAGCTTCTCGCGCTGGACCAGATCGACCTTGTTGATGACGAGGATCTT
Organism: Bradyrhizobium glycinis; assembly: GCF_016031655.1. GTDB lineage: Bacteria > Pseudomonadota > Alphaproteobacteria > Rhizobiales > Xanthobacteraceae > Bradyrhizobium > Bradyrhizobium glycinis. The sequence continues at coordinate 64,541 of NZ_JACCHQ010000022.1, read as the reverse complement.
GTCGTGATTGACGCTGGCCGCCTTGGCGAGGATCGCCTCCGCCTCCTCGTCGATCCCGGTCTTGGCATCGAGCAGCACGCAGACGAGATCGGCATCATGCGCCCCGCTCCAGGCGGTCGAGACCATGGCGCGGTCGAGCCGGCGCTTGGGCGAGAAGATTCCGGGCGTGTCGACCAGGATGATTTGCGCGTTGTTCTCGATGACGATGCCGCGGATCAGCGCGCGCGTGGTCTGCACCTTGCGCGAGACGATCGTGACCTTGGCGCCGACCAGCGCGTTGACCAGCGTCGACTTGCCGACATTCGGCGCGCCGATCAGCGCGACGAAACCGCAGCGCGTCGCGCTGGGTGCCTCGCCGCTTGCTTCAACCGTCATTGCCGCCGCCGACACCTTCGCGTTCGATCATCACTGACGCTGCCACCTTCTCTGCCGCGCGTTTGCTGCCGCCGATACCCTCGGCCGGCGCCAGGCCCGGCAGATCGACGGCGACACGGAACTGCGGATCGTGATGCGGGCCGGTGCGCTCGACTTCGCGATAGACAGGCGTCGGCAATCCCTTGCCTTGCGCCCATTCCTGCAGCACGGTCTTGGGATCGCGCAAGGGACGACGCGGCTTGTGCATCCGCTCGGTCCAGTTGCGCTTGACGAATTCGGCAGCCGCCGCATGGCCGCCATCGAGGTAGATGGCGCCGATCACAGCCTCGCAGATGTCGCCGAGGATAGATTTGCGCAGGCGGGCATCGGCACTGGAGCCGACCGAGCCCAGCTTGATGTCGTCGACGAGACCGAGCGACTTGGCGACGTCCGCGCAGCTCTCCTTGCGCACGAGCTCGGCAAGCCGCTTGGACAGCTCGCCTTCGTCGGCGTTCGGGAAGGCGTGATAGAGCATGTCGGATACGACGAGCCCGAGCACGTGGTCGCCGAGGAATTCCAGCCGCTGATAGCTGTCGCCGCGCTTGCGCCCGGACTTCAGGGCCGAGACATGCGTGATCGCCTGCATCAGCAGGTTCGGGTCGGCAAAGCTGTGGCCGATGCGCGCCTCGAGCGCCGCGTTCGCGTCCGTGCCCTTGGCCTTGCTGCTCCGCGCTCGCTTCTTCTTGGCCGGCGGCTTGCCGGCAGATGTCCTGTCTGCGGACGTCTTGTTTGCAGGCGACTTGGTCGCGGCTTCCCCTTCGGGGCCCGCCTGCGCCTCGATCGATTGGGTCGCGATGTCCTTGGCTTCGTCTTTCATCGGACAATTTTGAAGAAGCGATTCCAGCGCACCGACCACGGCCAGCGCCAGAACATCCAGGCGTGCTCGCCTTCAGCGATGGAGAAGAAGATCATCTGGGCGCGGCCGATCAAGTGCTCCTGCGAGACGTAGCCCACCTGACCTTGAAAGCGGCTATCGGTGGAGTTGTCGCGGTTGTCCCCCATCATGAAGAAGTGGCCGGGCGGCACGGTATAGACGTTGGTGTTGTCCATGTAGCCGTTGTCCGCGCAGTCCAGCGTCTCATAGGACACGCCGTTCGGCAGCGTCTCCTTCCAGCGCTTCACCCGGGAGATGCCGCCGCCCTCCGAGCCGCAGGGGTCCTCGCCGACATATTCGCTCATGCGCTGCCGCTCGACGGGCGTATCGTTGATGTAGAGCAGCCCGTCCCGCATCTGGACGCGGTCGCCGGGAAGCCCGATCACGCGCTTGATGTAGTCGGTGGAATCGTCCTTCGGCAGGCGGAACACGACGATGTCGCCACGGGTCGGGTCCGAGCCCCAGATCCGTCCCGAGAACAGCGGCGGCGAGAACGGAATCGAATAATGGCTGTAGCCGTAGGAATATTTCGAGACGAACAGATAGTCGCCGACCAGCAACGTCGCCTTCATCGAGCCGGACGGGATGTTGAAGGGCTGAAACAGGAAGGTGCGGATCACGAGCGCGATCAGGAGAGCATGAATGACGACTCGGATCGTTTCGCCGACGCCGCTCTCGGTTTTCGTTCCTGAAGTCACGCTCATTGCTCTCTCAATTCCGGCCGGCGGTCACAGAGCGCCCTCCTGGCGCGAACAGCCCATTGCTTCGCGGCCCACGGAGATTGTCCTGATTCTGATCCTGAGGGCCAATTCCGGCGTAAAGCCGAATTCGCCCAAGCTGATTTGCGTCGGCGGACTTTTAGACGGTTGTCGGAGGTCACGCAATCAAGGATCGCATCAAAACTGAATAAGATATTGATTTCAAAGGCGAATTATAAAATCGACCGGATCGCGTCAGGGCTTCGCCAGCGGCACGGCCGAAATGATGACAAAGGCCTGCGCCAGCGGCCAGTCGTCGGTGATCGAAACGTCGATCCGCGCCTCGAATCCCTCCGGCGTCAGGGCCTGGAGCCGGGCCAGGGCTCCGCCGGTCAGCTGCATGGTCGGCCGCCCGCCCGGCAGGTTGACCACCCCCATGTCGCGCCACCAGACGCCACGCCTGATGCCGGTGCCGAGCGCCTTGGAGCAGGCCTCCTTGGCGGCGAAGCGCTTGGCGTAGGTCGCCACCACCATCTTCTCGTTCTTGGCCCGCCGCTCCGCCTTGGCCCGCTCGGCGGCGGTGAAGATGCGGTCGAGGAACCGCTCGCCATGGCGGTCGATCACCTTGGCCACGCGGGTGATGTCGACCAGGTCGGAGCCGATTCCGATGATCATGCCCGGCTCCGGCCGCGATCCATCGCCGCGCGCATGCTGCGCACGGTCTCGGCCAGCCCCACGAACAGCGCCTCGCCGATCATGTAATAGCCGATGTTCAGCTCCATGATCTCTGGCAAGCCCGCGATCTTCTCCGCCGTCGCATAGTCCAGCCCGTGACCGGCGTGAACCTCCAGCCCCGCGTCCTTCGCCAGCTTCGCCCCTGCCACGATCCGCTGCCATTCGGCCTCGGCCTTGTCGGTGTGGCCATCGACGACGGCGTCGCACCAGGCGCCGGTGTGGATCTCGATCACGGGCGCGCGCAGCCGTGCCGCCATCTCGATCTGGGCGGGATCGGCCGCAATGAACAGCGAGACGCGGATGCCGGCCTCGCTCAGCCGCGCGATATAGGGAGCGAGCGCGTTGTGCTGGCCGACCACGTCCAACCCGCCTTCGGTCGTCACCTCCTGGCGCCGCTCCGGCACGAGGCACACCGCGTGCGGCTTGGTGGCGAGCGAGATCCGCATCATGTCGTCCGTCGCGGCCATCTCGAAATTGAGCGGCTTGGAGATCTCCGCCTTCAGGCGCGCCATGTCCTCGTCGCGGATGTGTCGGCGGTCCTCGCGCAAATGTGCGGTGATACCGTCAGCGCCGGCCTCGATCGCCAGCAGCGCGGCGCGCACCGGATCGGGATGGCGGCCGCCGCGCGCGTTACGCACGGTTGCGACGTGATCGATATTGACGCCGAGGCGGAGCTTCGAAGCGGGCATTTCAGGACTCGCGAAGTGACATTTCCCAACTCGTCATGCGCGGGCTCGACCCGCGCATCCATCTTCTTTGAAGAGATGGGTTGCCGGGTCAAGCCCGGCAACGACGAGCATCATCCATTAACACGTTCGACTTTGGCGACGACCGCCTTCGCGCGCAGCTGGGCCAGGATCGCGCTGAGGTGCTTCAAATCGTAGACTTCGAGATCGATCGTCGTTTCCGTGAAATCGGGCGAGCGGCGCTGCATGCTGATATTGTCGATGTTGCCGTCGTGCTCGGCGATCACGGTCGCGATCTGCGCCAGCGCGCCGGGCTCGTTGACGTTCTCGACCTTGATGCGGGCCGGGAAGCGCTGCGGCGCGGAGTCCTCGATGTCCCAGCGGACGTCGAGCCAGCGCTCCGGCTCCTCCTCGAAATCCTTCAGCGCCGGCGCCTGGATCGGGTAGATCGTGATGCCCTCGCCCGGCGTGACGATGCCGACGATGCGATCGCCAGGGACCGCGCCGCCGTTCGGCGCGAACTTCACCGGAAGGTCGGAATTGATGCCGCGGATCGGGATCGCGACCGCGCTGCGCGACGGCTCGGAGATCCCCTTCTCCTTGAGCTTGGCGGCGAGCCCCTTCTTGACGCCGTAGCGCGCGATGCGCTCCTCCTTGTAATCCGGGTACATCGCACGCGCGACATGGGAGGCCTTGATCTCGCCGCGCCCGACCGCCGCCATGACGTCCTCGATCGAGGTGCGCGCGAGCCGCGGCAGCGCGCCCTTGAGCTTGTCGTCGGCGTATTCGATCTTGGCGCGCTCGAACAGGCGCTCGACGATGCGCCGGCCGAGGCCGACATATTGATCGCGCACCGCGGTGCGCGTGGCGCGGCGGATCGCGGCGCGCGCCTTGCCGGTGACGGCCAGCGTCTCCCAGGCCGAGGGCGGCGCGGACTGCGCCTCCGAGGTCAGCACCTCGACCTCGTCGCCGTTCTGAAGCTCCGAGGACAGCGGCGCGAACTTGCCGTTGATCTTGCAGCCCACCGCGCTGTTGCCGACGTCGGTGTGCACCGCATAGGCGAAGTCGATCACGTTGGCATGGCGCGGCAGCGCGATCAGCTTGCCCTTGGGGGTGAAGCAGAACACCTGGTCGTGGAACAGCTCGAGCTTGGTGTGCTCGAGGAATTCCTCCGGGTTCGCGCTTTCCGAGAGGATGCCGATGGTGTGGCGCAGCCAGGCGAACGCGTTGGACTCGCGCTTGAGGTATTCGGTCGGCGACCCCACGCCCTCCTTGTAGAAGACGTGCGCGGCGATGCCGCGCTCGGCTATCTGGTCCATTTCCTCGGTGCGGATCTGGAGCTCGACGCGCTGGTTGCCGGGGCCGATCACGGTGGTGTGGATCGAGCGGTAATCGTTCTGCTTCGGCGTCGAGATGTAGTCCTTGAAGCGTCCGGGCACGACCGGCCAGGTGGTGTGGACGATCCCTAGCGCGCGATAGCAGGCCTCGATGTCGCTGACGACGAGGCGGAAGCCGAAGATGTCGGACAATTGCTCGAAGCCGACCGACTTGCGCTCCATCTTGGTCCAGATCGAGAACGGCTTCTTGCGCCGGCCATAGACCCGCGCCCCCAAGCCCCGGTGGCGCAGATTGTTGGAGAGCTGGTCCTCGATCTCGCCGATCAGGTTGCGGTTGCGCTCGGCGAGCGCGTCGAGCCGTTGCATCACCACCGAATAGGCTTCGGGATCGAGGGTGCGGAAGGACAGATCCTCCAGCTCCTCGCGCATTTCCTGCATGCCCATGCGCCCCGCCAGCGGTGCGTAGATGTCGAGCGTCTCCTCGGCGATGCGCCGGCGCGATTCCGTCGGCACGAAATCCAGCGTGCGCATGTTGTGCAGGCGGTCGGCGAGCTTGACCAGAAGCACGCGGACATCGTCGGCAATGGCTAGCAACAATTTGCGCAGGTTCTCGGCCTGCTTGGCCTCGCGCGAGACCAGCTCGAGCCGCTTCAGCTTGGTCAGCCCCTCGACCAGCGCGCCGATTTCGGGTCCGAAGATCTGGTCGATCTCGGCCCGCGTCGCCTCAGTGTCCTCGATCGTGTCGTGCAGCAGCGCGGCCACGATGGTGGCGTCGTCGAGCTTGAGGTCGGTGAGAATCGCTGCCACTTCGAGCGGGTGCGAGAAATACGGATCGCCCGAGGCGCGGGTCTGCGAGCCATGGGCTTTCATGGCGTAGACGTAGGCCCGGTTCAGCAGGTCTTCGTTGGTGTTCGGATTGTAGGACCTGACGCGCTCGACGAGGTCATATTGACGCATCATGCGGGCGCGGGGCCTGGCGGGGCGCGCGACCGGCGCAGTCGGGGCCACGGCAACCGATTCGGTTGCGGCCTGCATCTGCGTGGATCTGCGGCGCCGATATACCATGCCGTCCTGCCTTCAAACGGGCTTGAGGCGGCCCGTTGCATACATCCTAGCTCCGATCGCGCTCGTGTCCGATCAATTCAGTGACAGGGCAAAGCGCCAACCGACAGCGCTATGGTAACCACGAAAAGGTCAACAAAAGCAAAGGCCCGAACGATTGTCCGGGCCTTTGATATGATCACAAGAAGTCGATGATCGCGATGGAGGAATTACTCGTCTTCCTCGGGCTGCTCCTCGGGAGGCGCAAGGCCTTCCAGGCCCTTCAGCAGCTCCTCTTCGGTCATGCGCTCCACGGCGACCTCGGTGTCGTCGGCATCGACGCTTGCGCCCGCGGAACCGATCAGCGGCACCGTATCCGGCTCGGGCTCGTCCACCTCGACGAACTTCTGGAGCGAGTGGACCAGCTCCTCGCGGAGGTCCTCCGGCGAGATCGTCGTCTCGGCAATTTCGCGCAAAGACACAACAGGGTTCTTGTCGTTATCGCGGTCAACCGTTAGTTGTGAACCGGACGAGATCATGCGAGCACGGTGGGCGGCCAGCAGGACCAAGTCAAACCGGTTGTCGACCTTGTCGATACAATCTTCTACGGTGACGCGAGCCATGGACTGTCGCTCCGTTGTGGGTGGGACGAATTATGTGGATGATTGGGGCTAGTTATAGGGGCCGGGACGGTTTCGCAAGACCATTTTGTGATTTGGCCTCGCCAAACGGCTCTGATACCCCCACATTGGGGCTGGGACGGGTGGTTTTCCGGGCTGCCGTTGGGGGCGGCTCCGGGGTGTATGCAAGTCCGCCATAACTATACCTTGATTGCCCCGACTTCTCCGGATTTGCGGTTTCGACGGGTCTCTGCGGCACTCTAGAACTGCGCGGCCTACTGTCGCCGCGCCAACAAAAAACGATCAATCACGAAAACTACGCGAGCAACTGAATGTCACCTTCTCCTACCAACAAGATCGCGCTCTTCATCGACGGGGCCAATCTCTACGCGACGGCGAAAACCCTCGGCTTTGACATCGACTATAAGCGCCTGCTGAAGGAGTTTCAGAGCCGCGGCACGTTGTTGCGGGCGTTCTATTACACCGCCATCATCGAAGACCAGGAATACTCCTCGATCCGGCCGCTGATCGACTGGCTGGACTACAACGGCTACACCGTCGTCACCAAGGCGACTAAGGAATTCATCGACGCCTCCGGCCGCCGCAAGGTGAAGGGCAACATGGACATCGAGCTCGCCGTCGACGCCATGGAGCTCGCCGAGCACATCGACCAGATGGTGCTGTTCTCGGGTGACGGCGACTTCCGCTCCCTGGTCGAGGCCGTCCAGCGCCGCGGCGTAAGGGTCACGGTGGTCTCCACCATCGCCAGCCAGCCGCCGATGATTGCCGACGAGCTGCGCCGCCAGGCCGACGTCTTCACCGACCTCGTCGAGCTGCAATCCAAGCTCGGCCGCGATCCGTCCGAGCGCCCCGCCCCGCGTGACCGCGGCGAGCGCGGCGAACGTCACCACGCCCCGCAATTCCTCCAGCGCGCGACCACGATGGCGCCGAGGGGCGATGACGACTTCGAGGAGTGAGACGGCCCGGTCAAGCCGCCAGCCTCTCACAATCGTTCCCGACCGTGACTGCCCGCTCTGCCCGCGCCTGGTCGCCTTCCGCGAGGCGAACCGCGCGCGCGAGCCATCGTGGCACAATGCGCCGGTTGCGCCCTTCGGCGACATCAAGGCCCGCCTCCTGATCGTCGGCCTCGCCCCGGGAATGCAGGGCGCCAACCGCACGGGGCGGCCGTTCACTGGCGATTATGCCGGCGACCTGCTCTATGCCACGCTGATCGAATACGGCTTTGCCAGGGGCACTTATCAGGCGCGCCCGGACGACGGCCTGAAACTCGTCGATTGCCGGATCGCCAATGCCGTGCATTGCGTGCCGCCGCAGAACAAGCCGCTGCCGATCGAGATCAGCACCTGCCGTCAGTTCCTCGTGGCCAATCTCGCGACGATGCCGAACCTACGCGCGATCGTCGCGCTCGGGCGGATTGCGCACGATAGCGTGCTCAAGCCGCTGAACCTGAAGGCCTCGCAAGCCCCCTTCGGCCACGGCGCGGTGCATCAGGCCGGCGCGTTCAGGCTCTACGACAGCTATCACTGCTCCCGTTACAACACGAACACCGGCGTGCTGACGCCGGACATGTTCAGGTCCGTGTTCGCGAAGGTAAAGGCGGATCTCGATTAGCTATTGACGGGATTCGCCTTGAGCCAGGCCAGCACGTCGCCGGCGTTCCGGTCGGGCGGAAACACCGGATAGAACACGTGCGTGATCCTGGCGTCGTCGATAACAAGCGCGAGGCGCTTGATCAGCGTCAGGCCCGCGACCTCCATGGTCGGCAAATCTAGGGCGCGCGTCAGCGCCAGCTTCTCGTCCGAGAGCACCGGGAAAGGCAGATGCAGGCGCGAAGCCATCTCGATCTGGTAGTCGTTGCTCTGGGTCGAGAGGCCGAACACGTGCGCGGCGCCGGCGGCCTTCAGCTCGGCGAAGAGATCGCGGAATGCGCAGGTCTGGGGCGTGCAGCCGCGCGCCCCCGGGATCATGTCCCAATCGTCGACCAGCGCGATCTTGCCGGGTTCGCCGGTGCGGGGATAGGCGAACACCACGGTGCGGCCGCGCAGCGCCGACAGCGTGACCGATGTGTCGTCGGTCGCGCGCAGGCCGATCGGCGGCAACGTCATGCCCTCAAGATGCGCAGCGGCGCCGTCGTCGGAAGGCGCGGGAATCTGGCTCCAGTCGACCTCGAGCAGGTTCCGTTGATTCATCTTGTCATCCCCTCGCCCGCAGCAGCCGGCCCTTCTCCCGGCTCCAGTCGCGCTTCTTCTCGGATTCGCGCTTGTCGTGCAGCTTCTTGCCCTTCGCAACCGCCAGCTGCAGCTTGGCCCGGCCGCGCTCGTTGAAGTAAAGCTTGAGCGGGATCAGCGTCATGCCCTCGCGATCGACCGCGCCGATCAGCTTGTTGATCTGGCGGCGGTGGAGCAGCAGCTTTCGCGGCCGCTTGGGCTCGTGGTTGAAGCGGTTGCCTTGCAGGTATTCGGGAATGGTGGCGTTGATTAGCCAGATCTCGCCGTCCTTGGAATCGGCATAGGATTCGGCGATCGTGCTCTTGCCGTTGCGGATCGACTTGACCTCGGTGCCGGTCAGCGCAATGCCCGCCTCGATCGTGTCCTCGATGGCGTAGTTGAAGCGCGCCTTGCGATTTTCCGCCATCACCTTGATCGGACGTTCGTTCTTATCGGCCATGACGGGCAAACCTGATCGAGATGCGCTCGGATTCTAACAGTTCGGATGAAGTGGGCGCGTCACTTCTTGAGGAGATCGCGGATCTCAGTCAGCAGCGCGACCTCGGCCGACGGCTTCGGCGGAGCGGCGGGCGCCGCCTCCTCCTTGCGCTTCAGCGTGTTCATCGCGCGGATCACCAGGAATAACACGAAGGCGACGATGATGAAGTTGATCGTCAGCGTCAGGAAGCTGCCGTAAGCAAGTACGGCGCCTTGCTTTTTCGCATCCGCTAAGTTGCTGGCGGTGACCGCCTTCGACAAGGGGATGAAGTAGTTCGAGAAGTCGAGGCCACCGGTGACGGCGCCGATGATCGGCATGATGATGTCACCGACCAGCGAGGTGACGATGCCGCCGAAGGCCGCGCCGATGATGACGCCGACCGCGAGATCGACGACGTTGCCCTTCATGGCGAACTCGCGGAACTCCTTGAGCATCCGCGCGCCCTTTTCCTCCACGCTCATGAAAGGCTCCCCCGAACGTCTAATGCGTCAGTTGACCAGGCCGGCGTGAACCATCGCGCTGCGCACGGCAATCCGCGTCGGCTCGGACACCGGAACCATCGGCAGCCGCAGCGTCTCGTCCAGCTTGCCGAGCAGCGACATCGCATACTTGATCGGCGCCGGATTGCTCTCGATGAAGAGGTTGTTGTGCAGCGGCATCAGCTTGTCGTGGATCGCGAGCGCCGTCTTGGTGTCGCCCTTCTGCCAAGCCGCGTGGAACTCCGAGCACAGGCGCGGCGCGACGTTCGAGGTCACCGAGATGCAGCCATGGCCGCCATGGGCCATGTAGCCGATGATGGTGGCGTCCTCGCCCGAGAGCTGGTTGAAATCCTCGCCCATCGCCGCGCGCTGCTGCGACACGCGGACCATGCTGGCGGTGGCGTCCTTGACCCCGGCGATGTTCTTCAGCTCCCACAGCCGCTTCATGGTGTCGACCGACATGTCGATCACCGAGCGCGGCGGGATGTTGTAGATGATGATCGGAATGCCGATCGCATCGTTGATCGCCTTGAAGTGCTGGTACATGCCCTCTTGCGTCGGCTTGTTGTAATAGGGCGTGACGATCAGCACGGCGTCGGCGCCCGCCTTTTCGGCGTGCTGGGAGAGCTCGATCGCTTCCTTGGTCGAGTTGGAGCCGGCGCCGGCGATGACGGGCACGCGGCCCTTGGCTTCAGCGATGCACCATTCCACGACCTTCTTGTGCTCGTCATGGCTGAGCGTCGGGCTTTCGCCGGTGGTGCCGACCGGAACGAGGCCATTGGTGCCCTCGGAAATCTGCCAGTTGACCAGGGAGCGGAACGCCGCCTCGTCCACCGAGCCGTTCTTGAACGGCGTGACCAAGGCGGTGAACGAGCCTCGGAATTTCGTCTTGGCTGCCATGGACTTCCTCCGTACGCGGCGATCTCTTGAGCAAGCCCCCTTCATATCGGGTCTAACCGGCCGGTAAAAGGCCCGGTTCGGTGCGAGGCCGGGATTAGGCCGCGATTTTGCCGCGGTGCTGGTGCAAATCGGCCCGAGGTAAGCGGCTGTTGGTATTTTCTCCGCATATTCAAGCAAATTCAGCTAGGTCTTAAGCCACTTCACTGATTCGGGGCGACGAAACGCCGTGACCTCCTCTGCTCGCGCCGCATGGCGATCCCTGAGCCTGGCCGTGTGCCTGATGGCCGGGCTGTCGATGGGCTGCGCCGCCCTCGCCAAGTCCACCGAGAAGTCCAACGAGACGGCCGCGGAGACCAAGGATCCCGCCAAGCCAGGCGCCAAGGACGCGCCGAAGGGCGCGACCAAGGGATCGACCAAGGAAACAGCGAAGGACGCAGCCAAGGGAACCGGCAAGGACGCTGCGAAGGCTGCGAGCAAGGGTGCGCCTGGCACCCCCGCCAAGGACGCTGCGAAGAAGCCGGACGCCGGCAAGAACGCCAGCAAGGAACCGGCGAAGGACAAGCCCAAACCTGCGGCCACGGCCCCTGCAGCTGCACCTAAGACAGCATCGCCTGCGAGCGGCGCGCCATCCAGGGCAGCCCCCGCCCCGGCCGTGACCGCCACCATCAAACCGACTGCGCCAGCCCCAGCCAGACCGGCCGCAGCTCCCATGCTGGCGCCTGCAACCCGGCAGCATGCAGCGCCGCGCAAGCCGGTCATCCCGGCCGCCGTCGCTGCGACGTCCTCGACCTCGCAGGCCGATAAGGACACGCTGGAGAGCGTCATCGAGCTCGTGCGCAAGCGCAAGGCCGGCGACGCCACCAATGCCGCGGCCGGCATCTCCGATCCCGTCGCGCGAAAGCTCGCCGAATGGATCATCCTGCGCAGCGAGGACAACGGCGCGACTGTGGAACGCTATCGCGCCTTCCTCTCAGCCAATCCGAGCTGGCCGTCGCAGACCTTCCTGCGCCGGCGCCTTGAGGCCGCGATGTGGGACGACAGGCGCGACGAGTCGGTCGCGTGGTCGTGGTTCGAGAACGAGTCTCCGATCTCCGCCAAGGGCCGCTTCACGCTCGCCAGGGCGATGCTGGCGCGTGGCGACCGCGCCAATGCCGAGCGGCTGGTGCGCGAGGCCTGGCGCAGCGATCCGATGTCGGAGGACACCGAGAACAGCGCGCTCGACCAGTTCGGCGCCCTGCTCACGCCGGGCGACCAGAAAGCGCGGATGGACAACCTGCTCTACGGCAGCGAGAACGAGGCGGCGCTGCGCGCCGCCAAGCGTCTCGGCGCCGGCTATGTCGCGCTCGCCAAGGCCCGTATCGCCGCGGTCAAGAAGGCGCCGAACGCGCGGGCGCTGCTCGATGCCGTGCCGCGCGAGCTGCACGGCGATCCCGGCTTCATCTTCAGCAAGATCCAGCTCCTGCGTCGCGAGGAGAAGTTCACTGAAGCCGCCCAGCTGATGCTGTCCGCGCCGAAGGATCCGGGTCGCCTCCACAATCTCGATGAATGGTGGATCGAGCGGCGCCTGCTGGCGCGCAAGATGATCGACACCGAGGAATTCCGCAGCGCCTATCTGATCGCGCGCGACGCCGCCCTGCCCTCGCGCGACATCTACAAGACCGAGCAGGAGTTCACCGCCGGGTGGATCGCGCTGCGTTTCCTCAACGATCCCGCGACCGCCGCCCAGCACTTTGCCCGCATCGGCGTCGGCAGCGTCAATCCGACCACGCTGGCGCGTGCCGGCTATTGGCAGGGCCGCGCTGCCGAGGCGATGGGCCGGCAGCAGGAGGCGCGCAACGCCTATGCGCGGGCGGCCGAGCAATCGACCAGCTATTACGGCCAGCTTGCACGCGCAAAGCTCGGCCTGCCGCAGATCGAGCTCAACAGCCAGCCGCGCGGCCGCGGCGCCGAGCGGCTCGAGATCGTGCGCGCCGCGCAACTGCTCTACGAGCTCGATGAGCGCGAGCTCGCGGTGCCCATGCTCGCGGACATGGGGGAGAACGGCGATCCCGAAGCGCTTGCCGGCCTCGGCGAGCTGGCGCAGCGCTACAGCGATGCGCGCGGCATGCTGCTGGTCGGCAAGGCCGCGCTCAACCGCGGCCTGCCGTTCGACTTCTACGCCTACCCCGTCAACGGCATTCCTCAGTTCACGCCGATCGGCCCCGAGGTCGAGCGCAGCATCGTCTATGCGATTGCGCGGCAGGAGAGCGCATTCAACCCGTCGGTGGTGTCGCCGGCGCAGGCCTACGGGCTGATGCAGGTGACGCCGGATGCCGCCCGCTACGTCTGCAAGCGCCACGGCGCAACCTACGACCTGGGGCGGCTGAAGAACGACTCCGTCTACAACGCCACGCTCGGCTCGGCCGAGCTCGGCGGACTGCTCGAGGATTACCGCGGCTCCTACATCATGACCTTCGCCGCCTACAATGCCGGCCGCGGCAGCGTGAAGAAGTGGGTCGAGCGTTACGGCGATCCACGCGACCCTAAGGTCGACGCCGTCGACTGGGTCGAGCTGATTCCGTTCTCCGAGACACGCAACTATGTACAGCGGATCATGGAGAACCTTCAGGTCTATCGCGCCCGCTTCGGCGGCGGCACCCGCTTGCAGATCGAAGCCGATCTGCGCCGCGGCGCCGGCAGCGTGGAATAGAGCCCCCTCTGGCCCATGCACCGCAGCCGGCTTGGCAGCGGCAGCGACGGCCGGAGCAGCGATCCCGTCCGAATGCCTCTGACCCCCGGCACGACCAGCTCAGGTCAGCGTTGCGGAAGCGGGATGGACGCCATGTAGTCGTGGATCGACTGATCAGGGATCGACTTCCGCGCAATCAGGTGGTGAATGCAGTTCGCAGCAAGGTCGAATGAGCGGTAGCAATGATGAGAGATCATTGCCAGATGCTTGAGCTGCTCGACCGTCATGTCGGCCGGCCGCATGAAGTTTCGTACATAGACGATATCGGCCTCGAGTAGCTGGTTCATAGCCGCATGAGGATTGGACGGGTCGCTCAATGGAGCGATCATGCGCTGTTTGACTGCCGTAAAGGCGTGGGGAACGAACCCCTGCTTGCGCAATTCGGCATCGATGTCTCCGAACGTCGGCTGGTCCTTGTAGAGGCAAAGAAACGAAACCTCCGTTTCGATGACGACCGCCTGCTTCAGCTTTTGCCGCGCGCCTCCGAACACTGCGAGTTCCGAGCCCTGAACGTCGATTTTTAGAAAATCCAGATGCCGAATTTCGGCAATATCGTCGAGCCGGCGGGTCTGGACCGGATGTTCGCTGACCACACTGCCCCATTCGGAAAATTTCACGAAATGCGACAGCGCATTCTGATCCGGGAGCAGCAAGCTTGTCATCCCTGGCAGCCTGCAAAGACGCAGCTTTGCCTTGTGCCCATTTCCGATGACATAGTGATAATAGCTCTCGAGGTCGCTCTTGCGGGCGTTGAGCTCTACGAGCGCCTCCTCCTGCGGTTCAAAGCCGACGACCGTGCAAAGTCGTCGTTGCAGCATCGCCTTGTAAGGCGGCTCGCCATCGATCGGATTGGCCCCGACATCGACCACCGAGGTCAGCCTTTCCGGCCGGAGGAGATTGTTCAGAAGGTCGGGTTCGTTGTCAGTCATATGCAGTGAAGACCATGGATGGAATGACATGAGGTGTCGCGCCAAGGCGGCCTCATAACGAAATGTCTAAACGGCAAACGAGGCCGGCGCTTCGCCGGCGCAATGCCGGCGCCACGTCTCAACGAAGGCCTTTTCCAAGTGTCGGGTCATGCCGACAGTATCGAACAAAGGCCAGGTGGACCGATGTGTCGCCAGCTTGCTCGCGAGTGCGGTTCGAAGTTCGGAATCATGCGCGATCCGAAGCGCCAAGCCCTCATATTCATCCAGCGATCGCGTCACCAGCTCGGGAAGGCCGACCGCGTTCAGGAGACTGGCGGCAACACGTCCCGGAAAGGCGGTGCCGAGGCAAGTCAGGACTGGCAAGCCAGCCCAAAGGGCGTCGCTGGTCGCGGTATGAGCATTGTATGGCAATGTGTCCAGGAATAGGTCCGCGAGCCGGTGGCGCGCCAAGTGTTGGTCGGCTGGGACCTGTGGGGCGAACACGATTCTCTCGGCGGCGATGCCGCGCGCAACGGCTTCACGCCTCAGGTTCTCCCTGGCGATCGGGTCCCCATCAAGCAGCCAGAGAACGCTGCCGGCGGTTTTGGCAAGCAACCTCATCCAGACGTCGAACAGTGGGGGCGTGATCTTGGACGTTCTGTTGAACCCGCAGTAGACGAATGCATCGTCCGGCAGTCCGACCTCACTACGGGGCGGTCCATTTGCCGGGAGCGGCCGCCGCGCGTCGGTCGCCTGATAGGTATGGGGGAGATAGATCACCTTCTCGGCGTAGTGCTTCTGCTCGCCTTCGGGAATGACGATCCGGTCCGCCATGATGTAGTCGATATAGGAAGCGCCCATCGTGCCGGGAAAGCCGAGATAGTTGACCTGGATGGGAGCCGCCCGGCGCGCAAGAATTTTCGGCCTCGCGCCTGCAGTGAAGCCTCCGAGATCGACGAGAACCTCAATGTCGAGCTGGCGTATCAGCTCCACCACGTCCTCGTCGGTGAGATGGCTGCCGTCTTCGAAGCGTTCGAATGCCGCCTTCAGGCGGTCGCGCATCTTGCTGCCGTCATCCGGTCCGTAGGAGATGGCGGTGATGTCGAAACGCGCGCGGTCGTGCTCCTCGAAAACTCCGGCCATCAGATTCGCGGTGGCGTGATTGCGAAAATCGGCAGACAGGTATGCGATCCGCAGCCGGGCAGCCGGTGACGGCGTTCTGGGTCTCGCGGGATCTCGCTCCGGAGCGACGATGGCGACAAATACCTTCGCACAGGCCAATTCGAGTGCGGGAGACGACGAAGCATGAAGGAACGTGAAGGGATCGACCGCCACGCCGGATTCGACGGCCTCGTCCAGGCCGGCCTGTTCACGTTCGAAACTGCGCCAGTCGGCGCGCTTCCGCCTGAAATCAACGAGCTTGCTCAACGCGAAGGGGAAAGCCTTGTTCAGCGCGACAGTTCTTTCGAGCGCTCCGATCGCTTCGTCGTGTCGGCCCATTTGGGTGAGGACCTCAGACAAGGCGAAATGCATCTGTGGATTCGACGGTGCAAGCTCGACGGCACGTTGGTAGCTGGCAAGCGCTTCATCGAGCTGACCGAGCTCGCGAAACGCGCTGCCTCGATTTGCGAACGCTGCGCTCGACGGCGCGATCGCAATGGCGCGGTCGAATTCCGCGATGGCTTCCCGAAGCTCGTGCCGTGCGAGCAGGATGGCTCCGCGATTGAGATGCGCATCGGCCAAGTTCGGCGACAGGGCAATCGCTTTCGCAAACCAAGCGAGCGCATCGTCTGTCTTGTTCAATGCGCGCAGCACGTTGGCATAGTTGAAGAGAACGTGGGGATCGCCGGGATTGATGCGGGCAGCCTTCTTGAGCAATGGCTCGGCGTGCGCGAAATCACCCTTCTGCGCGTGCAATAGCCCCAGCATATGCAGCGCGACAGGTTGCGTTTTGCTTCCCTTCAGGATGGTTGTGTAGGCCCGCTCTGCCTCCGCCAGATTGCCCGAACGGTGCGCCGCAATCGCCTGGTCCAGAATAACCGACAGATGGGATGAAGAGGGAGCCGAGGCTCCCTTGTTGCGGCTTTGCTGCGACATATGATTGGGTTCTGCACCCCGACGAGGGTCGGTCTTTTCGTGAGCTGGTGAAAAAACTCTAGGCGCCTTTGCTGGCGAGAACAACGGCTGCACCGTCTCGCTGCAAGGCACGAAATGACCTGCGTCTGCCGATTCGCGCGCGACGCCAACTCGCTTGGCTCGCGATCCTTCGCGGGGCGAGGATGGCACGTAACAAGCAAAAAATAGACCCCCAGCGAAATCGCTGGGGGTCCTTGAAGTCAGTTCAGGACTGAACTTAGAAGTTGCGCTGAGCGCGCAGGAGCATCTGGAGGTTGCCCTGATCCTTCAGCTCGTACGTGGTCGCGGGCTTGGCAACGGTGAGGTTCGCCGGAGCCGCGATCGTGCCCGAGTACTTCTGGTCGAGCCAGACGTAGCTCACGTCAGCCGTGAAGGCGAGGCCCTTGACCGGAGTCCAGACCACGTTGCCGCCGATAACCGCGAGGTTGAAGTCGGGGTTACAGGTCGCACCAGCCGAAGGCGCCAGACCAGCAGCGAAGTTGGCGCAGATCAGAGCCTTGCCCGTGTTGCCGTAGCGGAGCGATGCATAAGCACCGTAGATGCCCGACGACCAGTTCGGAGACCAGTTGTGGGTATAACCACCGCGGAAGCCCCAGGTCTTGACCGTGTCGATGCCGGTGGCGGTACCGAACACGCCATCAGCGATACCGGCGAAGCCGATGCTCTGATAGGCGATGCTGCTGCCGCCGTAGATGAAGATGGCCTGCGGGAACAAGCTCTGGAAGTTGTACCGCGAAGCACCGTCAGTGTAGACGGCCTGCAAGTTGATCGAGTCACCCGCGCCGGTCGGGATGTTCTTGATCGACAAGGCGCCCTGCACGGCCCAGCCCCACTTGTCGTCGGGGTGTCCGGTCAGCTCGGTCGTACCATAGTAGGCGGTGTGCATGTTGTGCGCCGCGACCGAGAACTGGGCCAGACCCCAAGCCTGGTCGACGCGAACCTGACCGACGATGTCGGGCGAACGCGTGCCACCCCAATCGTTGGCACCGTAGACGCCAGTGATGAACTGAGCGGCCGTGCCCGACGACACGTTCCAGAGGTTCGACTGGCCGCCAGCGGCGGTCGTCAGATCCTGCAACGCGACCGAAGCGGTGATGCCCTGGCCGAAGTCAGCCGTGTAAGCGACCTGGTTCACACCGGTGACGTTGTTGCTGCCGCCCGGAAGGAAGTCGGGACCGCCAGCCGGATAGCTCTGCCACGGCGCGTCGAAGATCGAGACCGTGCGGCCGAAGGTGAAGCCGGCGAACTGGATGAACGCATGGTACAGACCGAGCGTGGCCGAAGTGTTAGGCGTGCCCGAAATCGTCGACGGGTTGCTGCCGGTGACGCTTTGCGTATCCCAGCTGAAGACCGTATCGGCGTAAGTGCGCACCACGCCATATTCGGTCGCCGTGCGCGTATCGATGGTGAAGTCCAAACGAGCGCGGGTCTGGTAGTAGTTGTCCAGACGGTTGTTGCCACCGGCGGGAGCGCCCTGGCCAATGCCGTAGTCGCTGTTCGTGTTAAACAGCAAGTCGGCACGCACATAGCCGCCGAACTTGATGCAGGTGTCAGTGCCCGGGATATAGTAGAATCCGGCACCGTACAGGGAGCAGATCTTCACGTACTCGACCGCCTTGGCCTTCACGGGGAGATCGGCTGCCTGTGCTCCGCCCACGGCGATCAGACCCGCCGCTGAGCCGAGCAAAAGGCTCTTAACCAACTTCATGTTAAACCTCCAAGTTGCTCTTCAGGGAAGGTCACTGACCGGACGGCCAATTCCCCAACCCCCTCTAAATCACCGCTTTGGGCCCCTTCGCGCCTTCGGACACACCCGCATGAACGCGAGGGACTTAAGCGAACGACCTAAACGGGACGACCTCGGGATGCCCCCCTCCGTCGCTCAGTCACAATTACCGAACGTCCTTGCACACACAACAAGAGAACGCTCCGAAACGGGCCGGTAAAGCGTGTTTTCCGATGGGTGTTGCACAAATAACACGTAGATGTGATCAAACCGCTCTCGTAACCCTTTGTTGACGTTGGTGTTTTTCTAGGCGGTTCCAAACGCCATCAAAGTTCCCCACATGAGGCGCGGCGCGCGAGACCTCGCCTTAAACCAGCTTTGAGGCGCTCGAATCGTGGAATCAGAAGGAGACTCATGGGCAAGCATCGACCGCCTCCCCCGCCCCGCAATCCGACGCAAGCGGGCCCGTTGCAATGCCCCGGGCGCCGGGTCACGCTCTCCATCACTCTCTATAAGGAGGTTACGGCCGCGGGATGATCGGCCGAAACAGCTCGGCGAGCCAGGATGCAGGGGTGCTAGTCCTTCTCTGCATCTCTGAATTTCCTCGCAAATTCAGCGCCATGCCCTCGTCGGAGCGCAAGCCCGTCTCGTTTCGCAAATCACTGGGAATATTCGAGCGAAAACACGCGCTTCCAAATTGACCAGCCCGAGCAAATAGATGCATAAGGCTCGCACCGGAGAGGTGGCCGAGTGGCTGAAGGCAACGCTTTGCTAAAGCGTCATACGGTCTCAAGCTGTATCGAGGGTTCGAATCCCTCCCTCTCCGCCACCCGGCAGCAGAATCACGGACGCACGATCAGGGTCTCTGCGCGCATTCAGCGGAAAGCGACGGCGCGAACCCGATACGCAGGTTCTGCGCAAGGATGAGCGCGGCGAGCCCCGCGTGATTCGCGGCTCCTTGTATGGCCGGGCGCCCACCTAAATGCCGGATCGCCAGACCCGCCAATGCGAGGGCGATATCAGCACGGCCTCATCGGCCCAGACATTGAACCAGATGCCGCCCTTGCGCCGGCATGGAAAGGGCCAGGGCACAATTCCTGTTTTGTGCAGGCGCCCGAGCTCCAGGTCGCACTCGTCGGGAGCGATCTGAATCGGCAGCCATCGTCCATTCGTAGCCTGGTTGCTCATGCCGTCGGATTTTAGGCGGCGGCATGACGGAGAGACTTGCTTCAGCGCAACCGGGCCTGCCCATGCGAATACGGGTCAGAGGCGAATCTCACCTCAGTGCGCACAGACCCAGGCTCTCGCCTCACGCTGCGCGACGGAGATCTCGGCGTCCGACATCTGCCCGGCGATTTCCTGGCGCAGCGCCACGGCGTCCTTGCGGCCCTTCAGCGCGGCGAGATTGAACCATTTGTGCGCAGCGACGAGATCGACGATGCCGGAGCGGCCGCTCGCCCAATAGATCCCGCGCTCGAACAGCACGTCCGACAGCGCGCTCGCATCGACCGGCGTTGCCGTCTCGAGATCGAAAGTACCCTGAAACATCACGCATCCCCTTTGTTCTTATGCCGCCTCGTCCCCCGAGCGCGGCTCCCGTCCAACTCTGATGTGCATGACCCTTCCCGGGATCGTGCACTGTTCAACTCTTCCCCATCGCCGTTTGCCGGCTTGTTGGAGGCGATGATGGCGGGCAAATTTGAATGGCAGTTTAAGCATCGCGATGAAGCAGACGTAAACGCGGGCGCGCGAGTGCTGTGCCGAGAATTCAAGAAGTCCCTGATTCGCAGGCACTTCTGTCATTGGTCAGATTCGGTTTACCCTGGGATTTCAGGACATCGATAACCATCGCGCGCGGTGGCGCGGGTCATGCGGTTGCCTCCCCTTCAACTGTCGTCACCCGCGACCTCCACTACGCCTTGGCTTCGCCGGGCATGCGGTGTCGGGCTGCGGAAGCTTCGGCGAAGGTGGCAGGCGGGTGACCCAGTATTCCAGCGGCCGCAGTCGTTCCCCCCGAGAAGCCGCGGCGTTCTGGATCTACGTAGGAGCCGGGCGATGCACCCCGCAAATGGAGGTGCGGTTTGCGAACAGTGCAATGAAGGCGCAGCCCCTCGCCTGCTGGCAGACGGAGCAAAGACGTCAGCGCGGCGACGTCGATCAGATTAGCAATGTCGGGGGAAAAGGAATGCCGGCAATGCCCCGGCGTCAAGGGAACGAGGGCGTCGGCGAACACGTCAGGACCAGATTCCACTTTGGCCCGAAGGCCTGTCGTGAAATTGCGGAGCCCGTTTGAGGAGAACCGCACCGAACGAAGAAAACTCGTTTCTTCTGCCGGACCGCGAAAGAGAACGATCCGACCGTTGACCTGATGTCTCGCCGACACCCTCTATCGTCGACCAGAACCTTTAGGAGGCGCTGATGACGTGCCGGCTATCTGGAGCCGGCAACTTCAGAAGCGAAGTTACTTCTTCTTCTTCGCGACCTTGCGGGTCTTCTTCGCAGTCTTCTTCACTGCGCTCTTCGCTTTCTTCGCCTTCTTCGCTTTCTTGGCCATGTTGCCCTCCGATGTGTGAGATGGCTTTAATCGCTGCGTGCACTCGGGGATCGAATGCACTTCATCCCGAATACACCAACACGAAGAAAAAAACAGCTTCTCGCTTAAAGAAGTGTTGACGCAGCAAGGCGCGTGCGCTTGGCGGGCGCCACGCAGGCGCTTCGTATGACATGCACTTGCGATCATGCAGAGCGCTCGCATCGTCGACGTTCGCGAACGATGCGATTGCACGAAAACACTATGCAGCAAGTATTTTTTCGCAAGCGCGCATCGCGCGCGATCGACGCGGCGATGCGCATCGACCAACGCGCGATCGCCTCGCGCAAGCGCTTCGCGGACTCTGAGTCGCGATTTTTGGCAACGAAAATATTTTCATGCTTAACGGCGCGGGCACTCGCCGGAGCGCGTTCAAGCCGCCGTTTCGGGCGAATCGCGCGGCGGCGATTCGCCGCCGCATCGCCGTCGATCGGGATGAAGTTTGCCGTTCGCGGATGCGCGCGAGCGTCGCACCGGGAGCCGAAAGCGAGGTGACGAACGTGTCCGTCACCTCGTTCGAATGCGTGAGGCTTAGACGCCGAGCTTGGACTTGAGCAGCTCGTTGACGCTCTGCGGGTTGGCCTTGCCGCCGGACGCCTTCATCACCTGGCCGACGAACCAGCCGAGCGACTGCGGCTTGTCCTTCACCTGCGCCGCCTTGTCGGGATTGGCCGCGATGATGTCGTCGACAACCTTTTCGATCGCCGAGAGATCGGTGACCTGCTTCATGCCGCGACTTTCCACCAGCGCGCGGGGATCGCCGCCCTCCTGCCAGACGATCTCGAACAGATCCTTGGCGATCTTGCCTGAGATCGTGCCCTCGCCGATCAGGTCGATGATCGCAGCCAGCTGCCCGGCATTGACGGGCGAGGACGTAATATCCCGGCCTTCCTTGTTGAGACGGCCAAACAGCTCGTTGATCACCCAGTTCGCCGCCATCTTGCCGTCGCGGGCGCGGCTCGCCAGCTTGTCGAGCACCGTCTCGTAGAATAGCGCGCTCTCGCGCTCGGCGACCAGCACGCTCGCGTCATAGGCCGACAGGCCGAAGTCGGCGACGAAGCGCGTCTTCTTCTGGTCCGGCAGCTCGGGCAGCTTCGCCTTCAGATCGTCGACGAACGCCTGGCTGAACTCCAGCGGCAGCAGGTCGGGATCGGGGAAGTAGCGGTAGTCATGCGCCTCTTCCTTGGACCGCATCGAGCGCGTCTCGCCCTTGTTAGGGTCGTAGAGCCGCGTCTCCTGGTCGATCTCGCCGCCATCCTCGAGAATTTCGATCTGCCGCCGCGCCTCGTACTCGATCGCCTGGCCGATGAAGTTGATCGAGTTCATGTTCTTGATCTCGCAGCGGGTGCCGAGCGGTCCGCCGGGCCTGCGCACCGAGACGTTGACGTCGGCGCGCAAGCTTCCCTTCTCCATGTCGCCGTCGCAGGTGCCGAGATAGCGCAGGATCGAGCGCAGCTTGGTCACGTAGGCTTTGGCTTGCTCGGCATCGCGGATGTCGGGCTTGGAGACGATCTCCATCAGCGCCACGCCGCAGCGGTTGAGGTCGACATTGGACATGGTCGGCGACCTGTCGTGCAGCAGCTTGCCGGCATCCTGCTCGAGATGCAGGCGCTCGATGCCGACGGTGACGCTGCGGCCGCCGTCGAGCTCGACCAGCACCTCGCCCTCGCCCACCACCGGCGATTTGTACTGGCTGATCTGGTAGCCCTGCGGCGAGTCTGGATAGAAATAGTTCTTGCGGTCGAACACCGAGCGCAGATTGATCTTCGCGTTGAGGCCAAGCCCGGTCCGGACAGCCTGTCTGACGCATTCCTCGTTGATGACGGGCAGCATGCCGGGCATCGCGGCGTCGACGAGCGATACGTGGCTGTTCGGCTCCCCGCCGAACGCGGTGGACGCGCCCGAGAACAGCTTTGAGTTCGAGGTCACCTGGGCATGGATCTCCATGCCGATGACCATCTCCCAATCGCCGGTGGCGCCCTTGAGAAGCTTGTGCGTGGCCGTGCTCATGTCCTGCTCCCGAGCAGCGTGGCAGCGATCCGCTCCCACTCCGCTTCCAATGAATCCTTTGCTGCGGGCTGGCCGGCCTGGCGATACCAGTAGCCGGCATTGCCGAGATCGCCTTCGACACGGTGCAAATAGGCATGCACCCAGGCGGCCTCGCGGCTGCTCTCATCCTGAACGATCGTGTGCGCGCGGTCCCAATCGCCCTTCGCCGCCCACCAGAGGCCGGCGAGCGGCGCGCTCAAGTCCGGCGCCGGCGCCGCGCCGCCGAGGCTCGCGATGAAATCGACGACATTCACCACCACCTCGCGGGCGTGAAGCGGCCGGCGGCCTGCTCGATCACCTCGCCGAGCGAGAACAGCGTCTCCTCATCGAACGGACGGCCGATCAGTTGCAGCCCGAGCGGCAGGCCCTGCGCATCCTTGCCGGCGGGCACCGCGATGCCCGGCAGGCCCGCCATGTTCACGGTCACCGTGAAGATGTCGTTGAGATACATCTCGACTGGGTCGGCGCCGCCCTTCTCGCCGATGCCGAAGGCCGCCGACGGCGTCGCCGGGGTGAGGATCGCGTCGACGCCCTTGGCGAAGCAGTCCTCGAAGTCCTTCTTGATCAGCGTCCGCACCTTCTGGGCGCGCAGGTAATAGGCGTCGTAATAGCCGGCCGAGAGCACGTAGGTGCCGATCATGACGCGGCGGCGCACCTCTGCCCCAAAGCCTTCGGCGCGGGTGTTCTCGTAGAGCTCGATGATGTTCTTACCCTGCTCGCGCAGGCCGTAGCGTACGCCATCGTAGCGCGCGAGATTCGACGAAGCCTCCGCCGGCGCCACGATGTAATAGGCCGGCAGCGCGTATTTGGTGTGCGGCAGCGACACCTCGACCAGCTCGGCACCGGCCGCTTTCAGCCACGCCGCGCCCTCGCTCCAGAGCTTCTCGATCTCGGCCGGCATGCCGTCGAGACGATACTCCCGGGGAATGCCGATCTTCATGCCCTTCACGGACTTGCCGATCGCCGCCTCGTAATCCGGCACAGGGATATCGACCGACGTCGTGTCCTTGGGATCGTGCCCGGCCATCGAGCGCAGCAGCATCGCGGCATCGCGTACGCTGCGCGCGATCGGACCTGCCTGGTCGAGCGAGGAGGCAAAGGCGACGATGCCCCAGCGCGAGCAGCGGCCATAGGTCGGCTTGATGCCGACGGTCGCGGTAAACGCGGCCGGCTGGCGGATCGAGCCGCCGGTATCGGTCGCGGTCGCGCCCATGCAGAGCAGCGCCGCCACGGCCGAGGCCGAGCCGCCGGACGAGCCGCCCGGCACCAGCGTCGTGTTGCTCCCCTCGCGCCGCCAGGGATTGCCGACGGGTCCGAAGCACGAGGTCTCGTTGGCCGAGCCCATCGCGAACTCGTCATTGTTGAGCTTGCCGAGCATCACCGCGCCGTCGCGCCAGAGCTGCGAGGTGACGGTGGACTCATAGGTCGGCACGAAATTGCCGAGGATCTTCGAGCAAGCCGTGGTGCGCACGCCCTTGGTCGCGAACAGGTCCTTGATGCCGAGCGGGATGCCGGCGAGCGGGCCGCCCTCACCCCTGGCGATCTTCTCGTCCACGGCCTTGGCCATGTCGCGCGCCTGGTCCGGCGTCTCCATCACGAAGGCGTTGAGCACGCGCGCAGCTTCGATCGCGGAAAGATGCGCGTCGGTCAGCTCGAGCGACGTGAAAGTTTTTGCCGCGAGACCCTTGCGGGCCTCGGCGAGCGTCAGCGATGTCAAATCGGTCATTTATTGATCGGGCTGCAGAAGAACGGAGACAGGGTCTTGTCGTCGGCTGGGTCGTCTTTTTTGGCGGCGGCTTTCGCAGCCGCCTCGATCTCGTCGAGCACGGCATTGACGGCGACGTCGGGGTCGGCAGCCTTGCCCTGCCGCTCCATCTTGTCGAGGTAATTCATGTAGGCCTGATAGGCCTTCTCATCGTCGCAAAGCAGGCACATCGGACCTAACCTGTTTATTCAACGACCTTCGGCACCAGGAAGAAGTGACCTTCGGTCGCCGGCGCGTTGGCAACGATATCGTCGGCGATCTCGCCGTCATCGACCACGTCCTGCCGCTTCTTCATCTGCATCGGGGTGACCGAGGTCATCGGCTCCACGCCCTCGACATTGACCTCGGAGAGCTGCTCGACGAAAGCGAGCATGGCGTTGAGCTCGCCCTGCAGGTGCGGAACCTCGTCCTCGGAGACCGCGATGCGCGCCAGATGCGCGATGCGGCGGACGGTAGCGGCGTCGACGGACATTATATAAGGCCTCTTACGGCAAAACCTATGTGCCGTATAGCAGAGGCCGGTTTTGCGCCGCAACCGGCGCTGGGGGTCTAGCTGGAGAGCGCTTTCATGCGTGCCAGCGCCGATCTGGCAAGATTCCGGGCCAGCTCGGCGGCCGGCAGCCCACGGCCGAGCGCAATTGCCTGCCCCGCCCGGAGATTGCGCATCGTACCGTCGTCTATACCGCGCTGACGAAATTGCGGCGTCCGAGCAGAAGCTGCTCGGCTTCCGTGACGATCCGGTCGACGATCTCGGCCGCGGGTGGAATATCATGGATCAGCCCAACGCCTTGGCCGGCGCTGATAGCCGCGATGTCATAATTGCGGGCGGCCCTGGCAGCCGCATATTCGGCAGCAACCGTCTTCAGATTCTGCATCATCTCGACCTCGTGGCCGAGCCAGCGCCGCGTGTGGTCGTTGATGAGACATCGCCCGGTGAACGGCGCCGGCCAGACATGATCCTTCGACAGGTCAAAAATGATGCTGCGGACGGTGCTTCCGCTGCCTGCCGCGCAGAGTCGCTTCTTTGCCTCGTCCGCTCCGTCGGCTTCGAGGCTGGCGTAGAAACGCGTGCCCAGCAGGACACCCGACGCGCCGAGCATCATCATCGCCGCCAGCCCGCGGCCATCGGCAAGACCGCCCGCGGCAACGACGGGCACGCGGCCAGCGGCCAGATCGATAACCGCCGGCACGACGTCGATGAGGGCGCGGTCGGTGCCGTGACCACCAGCCTCGGTACCCTGCGCGACGAGAATGTCCGCGCCGGCGTCAAGCGCCTGTTGCGCCGAGGCTTCGTCCTGCACCTGGCAGATCAACCGAGCGCCGGTCGCCTTGATGCGCGATGCGAACAGCTTTGGATCGCCGAAGGACAGCATGATGGCGCGGGGCCGCGCAGCGAGCGCGATATCGAGGAGCTCAGGCTGCTCCGCTAGGCACCAGGTAATGAAGCCGATGCCGAACGGACCAGCGAACTGCTTCAGCTTCGCGGTCTCGGCTTCGAGCCAGGCCCGATCGCCATAGCCCCCGCCGAGAATGCCGAAGCCGCCTGCTGCGCTGACCGCCATCGTGAGGCGCGCTCCGGCGACGAGGTCCATCGGCGCCAGCAGAATCGGATGCTCGATGCCCAGGAGCGCTGATAGAGGCGTGCTGATCGACATTGTTTTGTCTCCCCAATCTGGACAACGAGACTAGCCAGGACTAGCATTCTCGAAAATTGAATTATTGCGAACGCTGCCATCTCAAAAGCGAAACGACGCCATGGAACTCAGCGATTTCAAGACCTTCGCCGCGGTCGCCCGCACCGGCGGCATCACCCGCGCCGCCGAAGAGCTCAACACGGTGCAGTCGAACGTCACCCAGCGGGTGAAGGCGCTGGAGGCGGAGATCGGCACGCCGCTGTTCGAGCGGCACTCGCGCGGCATGACGCTGACCGGTGCCGGCAAGCGCCTGCTCCCCTATGCGCAAAGGATGGCGGCGCTGTCGCGCGAAGCCTTGCTCGCCGCGCGCGACGATGGCGAGCCGAAAGGACCGCTCGCGATCGGATCGATGGAGACCACGGCCGCGGTGCGGCTGCCGCCGCTGCTTGCCGATTTCCACCGCCGCTTCCCGGCCGTGCGCCTTTCCTTGCGCACCGCGCCGACCGCCGACCTCGTCGCCTTTGTGCTCGACGGCACGCTCGACGGCGCCTTCGTCGCAGGGCCCATCGCGCATGACGACCTCATCGCGACGAGCGCGTTCCGCGAAGAGCTGGTGCTGGTCAGCGCGCGCCGCTGGGCTTCGCTCGCCGAGCTGCGCGCCGGCACGCCGGAATCGGGTCCGACCGCGCTGGTGTTCCGCACCGGCTGCACCTATCGCCAGCGGCTCGAACAGATCTTCGTCGAATTCGGCTGGCCGTCGGCGGCGCGCTTCGAGCTCGGCACGCTCGACGGCATGATCGGCTGCGTCGCCGCCGATATGGGCGTGACGCTGCTGCCGCGCGCCGTCGTGGAACGCAGTGCGATGAACGGCGCCGTCGCCGTCCACACGCTGAGCCCGTCGCATGCACGTGTCGAGACACTCTTCATCCAGCGCCGCGCCGGACATCAATATAGCGCGCTGAGCGGTTTTGCCGACTGCCTGAGAAAGGATGAGGACGTCATCGCAGCCTGACGGAGCGCCAACGTTCCACGCCACGAAATTCGCCACAAATCCATCGCGTTTGAATCGATCCGCGCTGCGTTCTGCCATCGCAGCGCAGCACTTCGAAAAGCTTTGATGCCCGCGCTTCTTCTACGTTAGGATGAGTGACTGGCCAGCGCGAAACCATCAACGAAGCCAAAACATCGGCAGAAAACATCGGGAGGACTATTGATGCGCAATACGCTCGTGTTGTGCTGCGTCGCTGCGTTGTCGGCGATTTCAGGGACTGCAAGCGCACAGGACTGGACCAAATCGAAATGGGGGCCGAACGACGAGATCGGCGCCGCCAACTACATGACGCCCGAGCTCGTGGTGAAGGCGGCATCGCTTGTAAAGACCGGCAAGACCTACGCCCTCGGCATCCCCGTGACACCGCAGACGCCCGCCTACCCGCCGCGCACCTACAAGATCACCATCGTGCAGCCGGGACAGGCCGGCAGCCCGGGTCTCGGCCCCAACAAGGCGACCTACAACGACGACATCCTCGACACCTGGGTCGGCATCGGCAGCCAGCTCGACGGGCTCGGCCATCTCGGCATCGAGCACGTCTATTACAACGGCAACAAGCTGGCCGATTTCGCCGATCCCAATGGCTTGAAGAAGCTCGGCATCGAGAAGGTGCCGCCGATGGTGACCCGCGGTGTGCTGCTCGACATGGCCGCCTATTTCAAGACCGACGTGGTGAAGGAAGGCACCGCCTTCAACGTCAAGGAGATCGAGGAAGCCGCCAAGCAGCAGAACGTCGAGATCCGCCAGGGCGATGTCGTCATCTTCCACACCGGCTGGCTCAGCCTGATCGGCAAAGACGACAAACGCTACTCGGCCGGCGAGCCCGGCCTCGGCGTCGAAGGCGCGAAGTACCTCACCGGCAAGGGCGTCGTCGCGGTCGGCGCCGACACCTGGGGGCTCGAGGTCCTTCCGTTCGAAGGCAAGACCGTGTTCGAGGTCCACCAGATCCTGCTCGCGATGAACGGGACCTATATCCTCGAGAACATGGACACCGCGGCGCTCGCCCGGGACAAGGGCTACGAATTCCTGTTCGTGCTGGGCCAGCCGCGCTGGACCGGCGGCGTGCAGGCGATGATCAACCCGATTGCGATCCGCTGACTGAGACCGGGCGAGGAGCCGCTTGCCGCGCGGCAGGCCCCTCGCCCACCCCTCCGTCACCGCGGCCTCAGTTGCCAGCGCCGCAATGCCACGACGGCCCAGATCGCCTCGACGAGGCCGAACGGCCAGGCGCCTTGCAGGAAGCCATAGGCCGAACCGAGCGCGCAGGACGTGGCGAACAGCAGCACGAACCAGTGGCTGCGATCCTCCAGGGCATAGCAGACCAGCATCGCCGTCACGGCAAACAGGCCGAATAGTGTCAGTGCATCCATGGTTACCAGTTCACCCCGCGGCGCGACGCGTGATATGCGCTAAAGCCATGCCGGCTCCTATCCTGCCTCTCATCGATGCTGCAACCCACTGGCCCGCGCGCGGCGCGCTCATCGGGCTCGATCTCGGCACCAAGACCATCGGTGTCGCCGTGTCCGACCCGGACCGGCGGCTGGCGACCGGCGTCGAGACGATCCAGCGCAAGCAGTTCAAGCAGGACGCCGCCAGGCTGCTGGCCATCGCAACCGAGCGCAAGGTGGTCGGCTTCGTGCTCGGCCTGCCGATCAACATGGACGGCAGCGAAGGCCCGCGCGCGCAATCGACCCGCGCCTTCGCGCGAAATCTGGCCGGATTGACTACGCTGCCCATCGGTCTCTGGGACGAGCGCCTTTCGACCGCGGCGGTCGAGCGCGAGCTGATCGGCATGGACGTCAGCCGTGCCAAGCGCGCCGAGGTGATCGACGAGCACGCCGCGATCTTCATCCTGCAAGGCGCGCTCGATCGCCTGGCGAACCTGCGCACCGGACCCGGCTGATCCCATGGCCGTCGTCATCACGGCGCTGCTGCCTGTCTTCATCCTCATCGTGCTCGGTGTGGTGCTCAGGCATAGCCTGATGCGGCTGGATACGCAGTGGCACGGGCTGGAGCGGCTGACCTATTTCGTGCTGTTTCCAATGCTACTGATCCAGACGCTGGTGAAGGCGGACCTTACGAAAGTTCCGGTCGCAGGCGTTGGCGGCGCGCTGCTGCTGTCGGCGCTGGCGATGTCGCTGCTTTGCCTCGCATTGCGCCCGGCTCTGTCCCGGCTCGACATTGACGGCCCCGCCTTCACGTCGATCTTCCAGGGTGCGACGCGCTGGCAGACCTATGTCGCCCTCTCCGTCGCCGCCAACATGTTCGGCGATGTCGGGCTGGCGCTGGCTTCGGTGGCGATGGTCGCGATCATTCCGCTGGTCAACGTGTTCAGCGTCGCGGTGCTCGCGCACTATGCTTCGCCCGAAAAGCAGTCGGTGCGCGCCATCGTCATGACGGTAATCCGCAATCCGCTGATCTGGGCCTGCGCCATCGGCCTCGTCATAAATGCCGTCCATCTGCCGCTGCCAAGAATCTGGCACGAGGTGGCGGACGCGCTCGGCCGCTCCTCGCTCGCCATCGGCCTGCTCGTGACCGGCGCGGGCTTGCAGCTTAAGGGCCTGCTGCATCCGAGCCTGGGCGCTGGCCTCGGCGTGGCGTTCAAGCTGGTCCTGATGCCCGTGCTCGCGCTGGTGTTGGCCGCCTGGTTCGGGCTGTCGGGCAGCAGCCTTGCGATCGTCGCGATCTGCGCGGCGGTGCCGACCTCGCCCAGCGCCTATGTGCTGGCCCGCCAGATGGGCGGCGACGCGCCGCTGCTCGCGCAGATCATCACGCTGCAGACGGTCCTGGCCGCGATCACGATGCCGATCGCGATCGCGCTGGTGGCTTAGCTAGCTCGACATTGGGAGCACATCTCTCTCGGCTCGTCATTGCGAGGAGCCCTTGCGACGAAGCAATCCAGAATGCCGGCGGGGAAAGATTCTGGATTGCTTCGCTGCGCTCGCAATGACGGAGTGTGAGGCAGCCGCCGGGCTAGCTCCCCAGCCACATCGTCAGCACCACCGCTGTGAGATTGTTCAGCGCGTGCAGCGCGATAGTGAGCCACAGCGAGCCGGCGCGGTAGCGCATAAAGCCGAACCACAGGCCGATGCAGAAGACCTCGGCGAGGAAATACATGTCATATTGCAGGTGGACCACGGTCCAGACCAGCGACGACAGCAGGATCGCGCCGGGTGCGCGCAAGAAGCTCGCCGACCAGCCGCGGTAGAGGAAGCCTCGCGCCAGCACCTCTTCCGACATCGGCGCCGCCACCGCGAATGCGGCCAGCAGCAGCAGCGCGGCGCCCTTGTCGCGGCCCGATTTCAACAGATCGGTCATGAAGCCCGGCGTCGCCTCGCGGCCAAGCGCGCGCGACATCGTCTCCCAGAGCAGCACGATCAGGATGAGGCCGACGGCGCCGAACAGCAGCTGCTTCCATGATGGCCAATGCAGCGCGAGATAGTCGACGAAGGAGGCCTTCTTGATGCGAATGGCGAGCCAGACCGCAAGCAACGTCGCCGGCAGCCCCATGATGACCGAGAGCGCGAGCGTCTGGGGTTCGCGGCCGACGAGCTGAAGCGAGGCGAGGTCGATGGGAAGACCACGAAGCGCCGCCAGCACAATCACGGCACCGATCTGCCCGACGAACATCGCAACGAAGATGAAGAGGCCCCACAGCGCCGTGCCCCAGAACTTCCAGACGCGCGGCGCCGCGGGCGTCTCGGTCAGCGGCGGATGATCGGGATTGAGGGAGTCCATCAGGAGGCTTTCGTTTTGGAGACTCACGGCAACGCCCGCTCCAGCAGCGCGCGCACATCGGCGCTGTCGAGCTCGACCGCGCCGTACATGCCGGCGTGGTTGGTCGCGAGGCGCGTCGCGGCAAACAGCTCAGCCTGGCGCGGCGACACGCCATTGAGCGCCGCAGCCGCAGCAAGCAGTGCCAGCTTCTCGACCGCAAGTCGCGCGACGCGCTCGCCGTCGGCGCGCAAAAACGTCTTGCCGATGAAGCTGACCGCCTCGCCCGCCCCCGGCAGCCCCTTGCTCTCGGCCGCCAGCGCTTGCAGCACCGCCATCGCCGCCTCGCCTTCACGCGAGAGCGCGCGGAGCACGTCGAGGCACATCACGTTGCCCGAGCCTTCCCAGATCGCGTTGACCGGCGACTCGCGATAATGCCGCGCCAAAATGCCGTCCTCGACATAGCCGTTCCCGCCGAGGCACTCCATTGCCTCAAACAGGAACGGCGGCGCGCTCTTGCAGATCCAGTATTTGATCGCGGGCGTGAGCAGCCGCATATAGGCCGCTTCCGCCGCATCATGCGGCGTGCGGTCGAAGGCGCAGCAGAGCCGCATCACCAGCGCCGTGCTCGCCTCCACATGCAGCGCCATGTCCGACAGCACGGCCTGCATCAAGGGCTGATCGGCCAGATGCTTCTGGAACACGCTGCGGTGCCGGGCGTGGTGCAGCGCATGCGCAAGCCCCGAGCGCATCAGGCCGACCGAGGCGATCGCACAATCCTGTCGCGTCAGCTGCACCATCTGGATGATGGTTCGGATGCCCTTGCCCTCCTCGCCGACCCTTTCAGCATAGGCGCCGACGAACTCGACCTCGGACGAGGCATTGGAGCGGTTGCCGAGCTTGTCCTTCAGCCGCTGGAACTGGATGGTGTTGACCGAACCATCCGGCGCGAAGCGCGGCATGAAGAAACAGGTCAGCCCGCCTTCGGCCTGGGCCAGCACCAGGAACGCATCGCACATCGGCGCCGACATGAACCATTTGTGGCCGGTGATGCGATAGCCGTCCCCGTCGCGCACCGCACGCGTCATGTTGGCGCGCACGTCGGTGCCGCCCTGCTTCTCGGTCATGCCCATGCCGAGCGTCATGCCGCGCTTGCCCCACCACGGCGCAAAGCTCGGATCGTAGCTCTTGGTCGACAGCACAGGCATCACCCGCGCGAGCAAGTCGGGCTGCATCGCCAGCGCGCCGACGGAGGCGCGCGTCATCGTGATCGGACAGAGGTGGCCGGTCTCGATCTGGGCTGCCATGTAGAACTTTGCGGCGCGAATGACCTCGGCGCCATCGCCCGCCGGCTTGCCATCTGCGGTCCAGGTGGAATTGTGCACGCCGGCATGGGCGCCGTGCGCCATCAGCTCGTGATAGGCGGGATGAAACTCGACCTGGTCGCGGCGATTGCCTTTGGCATCGAAGCTGCGCAGCTTCGGCGTGTTCTCGTTCGCAAGCCGCCCGCGATCGGCCATCGCCGCCGAGCCCCAATGCCTGCCGAACTCGGAGAGCTCGCGCTCTGCCGCCGCGCCGCCATTGGCCCTGACCGCCTCGACCAGCGGCCGGTCCACGGCGAAAAGATCGACGTCCTCGAACGGCGGCGATTGGTTGAAGACCTCGTGGGTCGCAAATGTGGGCTGGGTCATCTTGCGTCCTCGGCGCGGAATCAGTTCCGCCGCGGCTGGATCGGGAAATCATAGGCCGCCCCGCCCGCCCCCGGCAGCGAAAAATGCCACCACTCCTTCGAATAGTTCACAAAGCCTTGCCTGGCCATCGCAGCCACCAGCCGCTTGCGCCAGGCTCGCTGCTCCGCATTGATCGAGGTTGCGGCGGTATGCCCCTTCGCGTCGGTACAGTCATAGCCTGTGCCCATGTCGACGCTGCCCTCCGGCGCCCGCGCTTCGACCGGCGCCGTACAATCGGCATAGGTCTTGATTGGATCATATTTGGCGGAATTGTCCGCCCTGAGATCGACCAGCGTGAGATCGAGCGCCGCACCGGTCGAATGCTGCGAGCGGCTCGCAATGTAGCCGAGGCGGAACAGCTCGGTCTTTGGGATCTTCGGATTGTAGCGCCGCTCCGCAGCAGTCTCGTGGCCGTTCTGCGACCATTTCACCATGTCGAGCGAGGCGCGCGCCGGCCGGTAGCAGTCGAACATCTTCAGCGAGAGATTTTGCGCGGCCAGCTCCTGCTGCACCGCTTTCAGCCGCAGCCCGACCTCGCGCTTCACCACGCATTCGCCGGCATTGTAGCCGGCGAGCGGACGGCCCACGAAATTGTTCGACGTGGCGTAACGGATGTCCTGAATGATGCTGGGATCGATGTCGCGCAGATAGACGAAGTCGCCGGGGAGCGATTGGGCGTGGACTGTGCTGACTGTCACTGCAGCCACGAACGCTGTCAGAATTCTTTTCACGGAATGCCCTACGATCGTCATGGCCGGGCTTGTCCCGGCCATCCACGTCCTTTTGCGTCAAATGCGATAGAAGATCGTTGATGCCCGGGACAAGCCCGGGCATGACGGTGGGGCCAGGCCGCAGCCTCGAGACCGACAGGATCAGGGGATAACTCGCCGCCCGCCGTTTGCCCCTTGCTCCCCCCGCCGTCCGCCCCTATAGCTCTGCTTTTAATGACATCGAAATCGACCTTCGTCCTCGGCCACCGGCATTTGCTGGGCATCGAGGGCCTTTCCGCGGCCGACATCAGCGGCCTGCTCGACCTGTCTGAAGAATATGTCGAGCTCAACCGCCAGGTTGACAAGAAGCGCACCGTCCTGCGCGGACGGACGCAGGTGAACCTGTTCTTTGAGGCCTCCACCCGGACCCAGTCCTCGTTCGAGCTGGCGGGAAAGCGGCTGGGCGCCGACGTCATGAACATGTCGGTGGCCTCCTCGTCCATCAAGAAGGGCGAGACACTGATCGACACCGCCATGACGCTCAATGCGATGCACCCGGACATCCTGGTGATGCGCCATCACGCCTCCGGCGCGGTGGAACTGCTGGCCCGCAAGGTCGACGGTTCCGTGATCAATGCCGGCGACGGCGCGCACGAGCATCCGACCCAGGCGCTGCTCGACGCACTCACCATCCGCCGTAACAAGGGCCGCATCGAGGGGCTCGTGGTCGCGATCTGCGGTGACGTGCTGCATTCGCGCGTCGCCCGCTCCAACATCATCCTGCTCAACACCATGGGCGCGCGCGTCCGCGTCGTCGGTCCCTCCACGCTGCTGCCGCCGGGCATTGAGCGGATGGGCGTCGAGGTCGCGCGCGACATGCGCGAGGGCCTCAACGGTGCCGACATCGTCATGATGCTACGGCTGCAGCGCGAGCGCATGAACGGCTCCTTCGTGCCGTCGTCGAGCGAATACTTCCACTATTTCGGGCTCGACCAGAAGAAGCTCGCCTACGCCAAGCCGGACGCGCTCGTGATGCATCCCGGCCCCATGAACCGCGGCGTCGAAATCGACACCGCGGTCGCCGACGGTGCGCAATCCCTGATCCGCGAACAGGTGGAGATGGGCGTGGCGGTGCGGATGGCGGTGCTGGAAGCGCTCGCCCGTAACCTGCCGAACGCGTGATGCCGATGTTGACCGATCGCCGCCCCATCCTGCTCGCCAATGCCCGCGTCGTCGATCCCTCCAGGGATTTCGACGGCGTCGGCGACGTCCTGATCGCCGACGGCACCATCCGCGAGACCCGCCGCGGCATCGGCGCTGCCGGCGTCCCCGAGGGCACCGACATCGTCAATTGCTCCGGCAAGATCGTCGCACCCGGCCTGATCGACATGCGCGCCTTCGTCGGCGAGCCCGGCTTCAGCCACCGCGAGACCTTTGCCACCGCAAGCCAAGCGGCCGCGACCGGCGGCATCACCACGATCATTTGCCAGCCCGACACCTCGCCGGTGATCGACAATTCGGCGACGGTCGATTTCGTGATGCGCCGTGCTCGCGACACCGCGATCGTCAACATCCAGCCGATGGCCGCGCTCACCAAGGGCATGCACGGCCAGGAGATGACCGAGTTCGGCCTGCTCAAGGCCGCAGGCGCCGTCGCCTTCAGCGATGGCGCCAGAAGCGTGACCAATGCGCAGGTGATGCGCCGCGCGCTGACCTATGCGCGCGATTTCGACGCGCTGATCGTGCATCACACCGAAGACCCCGATCTCGTCGGCGAAGGCGTGATGAACGAGGGCGAGTTCGCCTCGCGGCTCGGCCTGATGGGCATCCCGAATGCCGCCGAAGCCGTGATGCTGGAGCGCGATCTGCGCCTCGTCGCCCTCACCGGCGGCCGCTACCACGCGGCGTCGCTGACCTGCATCGATTCCCTCGACGTCCTCCAGCGCGCGCGCGATGCCGGGCTCGCCGTCAGCGCCTCGGTCTCGATCAATCATCTAGCGCTGAACGAGAACGACATCGGTCCTTACCGTTCGTTCCTGAAGCTGTCGCCGCCGCTGCGCACCGAGGACGACCGCCGCGCCCTCGTGGCGGCGATCGGCTCCGGCCTGCTCGATGTCATCATGTCCGACCACAATCCGCAGGACGTCGAGGGCAAGCGCCTGCCGTTCGCGGAAGCCGCGCCCGGCGCCGTCGGGCTCGAGACCATGCTGCCGGCAGGCCTGCGGCTGGTGCATAATGGCGAGATCGAGCTGAAGACGCTGATCCGCGCGATGTCGACCCGCCCCGCCGAGCTGCTCGGCCTGTCGGGCGGAACCCTGCGCGCCGGCAGCCCCGCGGACGTCATCGTGATCGATCCCGACGTGCCCTGGGTTGTCGATCCGGCCGACCTCAAGTCGCCCTGCAAGAACACCCCGTTCGACGAGGCCCGCTTTACAGGCCGCGTGGTGCGCACCATTGTCGGCGGACGAACGGTGTATGAGCATGTCTGAGCTGCGGCTTCGTTCGACGCGGAGAATGGGCCTTGGGAGATGCCGCCATGGCGCTTGAACCGTTTCTGCCGGTAGCTTTGGTCATCGGCTATCTCCTCGGCTCGATTCCGTTCGGGCTGATCTTGACCAGGCTCGCGGGCACCCAGGATATCCGTTCGATCGGCTCCGGCAGCATCGGCGCCACCAACGTGCTGCGCACTGGACGCAAGAGCCTCGCCGCGGGCACCCTGTTGTTCGACGCGCTCAAGGGCACCGTGGCCGTGGTGATCGCCGGCTACATCGCAGGCCCCAATGCCGCAATGGCGGCTGGTCTCGGGGCTTTCCTCGGCCACCTCTTCCCGGTCTGGCTCAAGTTCAAGGGTGGCAAGGGCGTGGCGGTCTACATCGGTATCCTACTCGGGCTATTCTGGCCGGGCGCCGCCGTGTTCTGCCTGCTCTGGCTGGCGACCGCCTTCACCACCCGCTATTCCTCGCTCTCGGCGCTGGTGGCGGCGTTCATCACACCGATATTCCTGTGGTGGTTCGGTCATCTCGCATTGTCGGCACTCGCTGCCGTGCTGACCCTGCTGTTGTTCTACGCGCATCGCGAGAACATCAAGCGCCTGCAAGCCGGCAAGGAAAGCCGCATCGGCGAGAAGGCATAGAGGGTTTTCGGACGAAGTGGGTGCCGGTTCTCGTAAGAAGACGCGTCGAACAAGAATCTGGAATCGGAAGAAGTACGGATACCGCCGCACCCCTTCCGCATTATATGCCAAATCCTGTTCGCAATTGTCCTGCGAGTCACGGCAGGTGTAGCGAACGGGTTCCATGCCTGTCATCCTGACACGGGAAACGGCGTTAGGCGGTAGCTCAGAATGAGCGAGAAGATTGTCGGCGTGAATGACGGGATCGGCTCGCTTGGTGCCTCCGGCACCGCAGCAAGCCGGCTGCTCTCGGCGACCAACATCTGGTCTGACGCGCCGCTGCCCCCGCCTGCCCCTGCTGCACGGCCAGCGCCGCAGCCGGAGCCCGTCGTTAAGCCCGACGCTCCGCTCGACATCGTGGTCACCAAGGCTGCACCGGTCGCGCCCGTGCGGGCGCGTTCCGAGCAATGGCCGCCGCGAAGACTTTCGCTGGCGCTGCAGGGCGGCGGCACCTTTGCCGCCTTCACCTGGGGCGTGCTGGAGCGGCTGCTCGAAGAGACCTCCATCGAGATTGACACCGTCAGCGGCGCCAGCGCCGGCGCCATCAATGCGCTGCTGCTCGGTTGCGGCCTTGCCGAAGGCGGCCGCGAAGGCGCCCGGGCGCGGCTGAACCGGTTCTGGGTCCGGCTGATGCACGAGGCCTCGTTCCGCTCGCTGATGCTGATCGGCGGCTTTTCGCCGGCGGGAAGCTCGGTCGCATTCGGCCCGACCCTGCGCTCCGGCCAGTTCGATCCGTTCGATCTCGATCCGCTGCGGCAGGCGGTCTCCCGCGACATCAACTTTTCCGTCCTGCGCGATGCGCGCTGCCCGAGGCTGCTGATCGCGGCGACGCGGATCCACGACGGGCAGCAGCAGATTTTTGGCAACGAGGCCATCACCGCCGACGTCGCGCTGGCCTCGACCTGCCCGCCCCTGGTCCATTGTGCGGTCGAGATCGACGGCGAAGCCTATTGGGACGGCGGCTTTGGCGGCAACCCGCCGCTGCTGCGTTTGGTGCAGGACACAGCGGCAACGGATCTGCTATTGGTCCAGGTCACGCCGACGCGCGACAGCTACGTGCCGATCACGCTCGCCGCGATCGACCGCCGGCTCGACCAGATCGCGGCCAACGCCGCGCTCAATGCCGAGATCGCCGCGGTCGAATGGGCGCAGGCCCATACCGCGCCGTCTCTGCGGCTCACTAGGATCGCGGCTGAAGACAATGTTGACGGCCTGGCGCAACGCTCATCCACCGATCTCGGCCGCGGCTTCATTCGCTTGCTGCACCGGAGCGGCCGCGCAGCCGCCGAGCGCTGGCTCGGGCAAGGCGCGGGAGCCGGCGCAGCGCCCTCAGCGCCCGCTCAGGCCCTCGCTCCTTCCGAACCTGCACTAGCCTGATTTCGCCAGCGCCTCCTCCAGGAACCAGGCCGCCGCGAGCGCGAGCGGATCGTTGCCGAAGCGTGCGATCACCTGCACGCCAACAGGCAGGCCGCCCACCTTCAGCACCGGCACGTTGACGCAAGGATTGCCCATCAGCGTCCACAGCCGGTTGTAGCGGGGATCGCCGGTGGTCGCGAGCTCCTTGGCCGGGGCGGTGCCGGGCGCGGAATAGGTCAAGAGCACGTCGAGGCCTTCGAAGAGCTCGCCGAGCTCGCGGCGGCCGCGACGGCTGATGCGGCGGGCCTCGTCATAGTCCTTCGGCGTCAGATGGGCCGTCGCATCAAGACTGGCGCGCAGCATCGGCGCGATCTCGTCGTGACGCTCGGTAAATTCCCAAGCGAGCGCGCGATGCGCTTCATAATCCTGGATGATCGGGTGGATGCGCCAGGCCTCCTGCACCGCCTTGGGCAGATCGATGGTCTGCACGCTGGCACCGGCGCGCACCGCCGCCTTGATCGCAGCTTGCAGCCCCTCTTCGGCCGCCGACTCCACAGCGCCTGCGAACTCCTGCCTGACCACGCCGATGCGCGGCGACTTGGCCGGGCTGACGCCGGAGAATTCCGCGCGCCCGGTCATCGCCAAAAGACCGCGCGCAAGATCCTCCGCCCTGGCACCGAACAGGCCGACCGTGTCGAGCGCCCATGAATAGCACTTCACGCCGACCGTCGGCAGCATCCGGAATGACGGCTTGATCGCGGCCGTCCCGCAATAGGCGGCGGGCCGGATCACCGAGCCGCCGGTCTGGGTGCCCAGCGCCAGCGGGATCATGCCGGCGCCGACGGCCGCCGCCGAGCCCGAGGACGAGCCGCCGGGCGAATGAGCC
Source organism: Bradyrhizobium glycinis (assembly GCF_016031655.1). GTDB lineage: Bacteria > Pseudomonadota > Alphaproteobacteria > Rhizobiales > Xanthobacteraceae > Bradyrhizobium > Bradyrhizobium glycinis. The sequence goes on along the minus strand of NZ_JACCHQ010000022.1, from coordinate 25,875 downwards.
GTATTGTGCGGATTGCGCGTCGCCGTCGGATCGCGCGAGGCGAATGCGGTCGTGGTGGTCTTCCCGATGATGGTGGCCCCGGCCCGCTTCAGCATCATCACGACCGGCGCATCAGCGCGCGGCTGCCAGCCGCGATAGATTTCCGAGCCCATCTCGGTCGGCATGTTGGCGGTGTCGATGATGTCCTTGATGCCGACGGCAATGCCGCGCAGCGGGCCCGAGCCTTGCGCCCTCGCGGATTTGTCGTGCCGGACGAAGGCCTGGACGTCCTTCTCCCTGGCCTCGATCGCCGCATGCGACCGCGCGATCGCAGCCTCGGGCGATAACTCGCCGGATTCAATACGGCGCTGGAGGTCGGCGAGTGAGATCATGGCAACATCCTTCTTATGTGATCGCTTTTAGCATCGCAGCGAGGTCGTGCAAGCGCACGTCCCTGTTGCGCAACGCCCTCTGGTTGTTCCATGCTGTCCCTGCAAGGAGACGCCGTGGACGCCATCAACAGAAGCGTGGAGCTGACCGAGGCCGAGCGGATCGACCGCCTGCGGCTGATCCGTTCCGACAATGTCGGGCCGCGCACCTTCCGCTCGCTGGTTGATCATTTCGGCGGCCCGCGCGCCGCGCTGGAGCGGCTGCCTGATCTCGCCCGCCGCGGAGGCGCGGCGCGATCGGGCCACATCTGCAGTGCGGACGAAGCCAAGGCCGAGCTCGCCGCGAGCCGCAAGTTCGGCATCGCCTGGCGCGCGCCCGGCGAGGATGGCTATCCGGCGCGGCTGGCCATGATCGACGATGCGCCGCCGCTGCTCGCGGTGCGCGGCGACACCAAGACCCTGATGCGGCCGATGATCGCGATCGTCGGCTCGCGCAACGCTTCCGGCGCCGGCCTGAAATTCGCGGGCCAGCTCGCGCGCGAGCTCGGCGAAGCCGGCTTCGTCGTCATCTCTGGGCTCGCCCGCGGCGTCGACCAGGCCGCGCATCGCACCAGCCTCGAGAGCGGCACGATCGCCGTGCTCGCCGGCGGCCATGACTGCATCTATCCGCCCGAGCATGGCGACCTGCTTGCCGCGATCCTCGACCATTCGGGCGCTGCGATCTCCGAGATGCCGCTCGGCCACGAGCCGCGCGCCCGCGACTTTCCCCGTCGCAACCGATTGATCTCGGGCGCTTCGCTCGGCGTCGTCGTGGTGGAGGCGGCGCACCGCTCGGGCTCGCTGATCACAGCGCGCATGGCGGCCGAACAGGGCCGCGAGGTGTTCGCCGTCCCGGGCTCGCCGCTCGATCCGCGCGCCGCCGGCACTAACGACCTGATCAAGCAGGGCGCAACGCTCGTCACCGAAGCCGCCGACATCGTCAACGCGGTTCAGCCGATCATGGAGCGGCCGCTGATGCATCCTGCAGGCGAGCCCGACAGCGAGCCGTTCGAAAGCGATCCGCAAGGCCATGATCGCGACCAGATCACCGGCCTGCTCGGCCCGGCCCCGATTTCAATTGACGACCTCGTGCGGATGTCCGGCGCCCCGCCTGCGATCGTGCGCACCGTGCTGCTGGAGCTCGAGCTCGCCGGCAAGCTGGAACGTCACGGCGGCGGATTGGTGTCGCTGCTTTAGAGCTGGTTCGTGCTGTTACCCTTCCCTGGAGGGGGAGGGTCGATCGCGCGCAGCGCGAGCGGGGCGGGGTGATCTCTCCACTCGGGCACTGCATCGGCGGAGAGACTGTCACCCCACCCCGGCTCACATTTCGCTGCGCTCGACGTGAGCCGACCCTCCCCCTCCAGGAGAGGGTGAAGCGCACCTGCTCCAGTGACGGCCGGTCACATCGGTCAACCGAGCTTGATCTGCCCTAACCGTCGTTGCGCTGGTCGAACTGGGTGCGTGCGGCCTCGATCTGATCGAGATGCTCCTTCGCCCATTTGCCGAGCGCCTCGACGGGCCGCGACAGCCCGTGGCCAAGCTCGGTCAGCTCATAGTCCACCCGCGGCGGGATGGTCGGAAAGATCGTGCGCGTAACGAGGCCGTCGCGCTCGAGGCCGCGCAGCGTCAGGGTCAACATCCGCTGCGAGATGCCGTTGATCATGCGCTTGAGCTCGTTGAAGCGCTTTGGCCCGTCGCTCAGCATCATGATGACGAACACGCTCCATTTGTCGCCGACGCGGGACAGCACGGAGGCGACCCCACGGCAGTCCGCATGGTTGGGATCCGGCATGGGCCTGGTATCCGGCCTCGGATTTGGCCGCGGCGGAGCAGGCATTTCGATGTTCGCAGGTTTCAATGATGTGCCCATGGCTCAAAAAAGTGCGTTCTTGCGGGGATTTCGATAGTCACTCATGTAGCGCTGGTTACAAACTTATACCAGGGTGACCCCATATGAAACTCCTCCACATCGATTCCAGCGTGCTCGGCCCTCACTCCGTCAGCCGGCAGGTTTCCGCTGCCATCGTCGACCGGCTCCGGCGGGCGACGCCCTCGCTTCAAGTGGTCTATCGCGACCTGACCGAGACGCCGCTTGCCCACCTCTCCGGATCGCACCTTGCCGCCGCGCAAGGTGCCGCCGCGCCGGCGGAGCTTGGACCAGACCTTGCCGCAAGCTCCGCAGCGCTGGAGGAGTTCCTGGCCGCCGAAATCGTCGTGATTGGTGCGCCCATGTACAACTTCACCATTCCGAGCCAGCTCAAGGCCTGGATCGACCGCATCCTGGTGCCGGGGAAGACTTTCAAGTACGGCGCGTCCGGTCCGGAGGGGCTCGCCGGCGGCAAGCGCGTGATCGTGGCGGTCTCGCGCGGCGGCTATTATGGCGCCGAGACGCCCTACGCAGCCGGCGAGCATCTCGAAACCTATCTGCGTTGGGTGTTCGGCTTTATCGGGATCACCAACCTCGAATTCATCCCCGCCGACGGCATCCAGGTCGGGCCGGAGCACCGCGAGAAGGCGATCGCTGGCGCGCTCCAGTCGGCAACCAGCCTGCGCGCGGCCTAGAGCATGATCCGGAAAAGTGCGGAGCGGTTTTCCGAAAAGATCATGCTCAAACAATAACCTAAAGCGCGATGACGATTCATCCCAATCGCATCGCGCTTTAGCCCTGGCCACGGCCAACGCGTCGGGCGCAACGCGAATGTTGCGCCCGAGCAGGTTCGCTTGATGTGTTAGCCGCGATAGATCGGCGCGCCACTCGGCGAGGCCACCGCGCCGCCGTCGACGAAAATTTCCTGGCCCTGCACATGCGCGGAATCATCGGAGGCGAGGAACAGCACCGTCTTCGCAACGTGATCCGTTTCACCGAGCCGGCCGAGCGGCGTCATCAGCCCGATCCGCTTTTCGAACGCCTTCTCGGCTTCCGGCGTCGCCGTTGCCGGCCCCCAGATCGGGGTGCGGATCGCACCCGGCGCCACCACGTTGACGCGGATTCCGCGCGGCGACAGTTCTGAAGCCATGATCCGCGCCATCGCCCGCACGCCGGCCTTCGCCGCGCCATACGCCGAGTAGCCGGGAATGCCGAGCACCGAGATCACCGAGCCGTTGAGGATGATCGAGGCATTGTCGTTGAGATGGGGCAATGCGGATTGAACGGTGAAGAACACGCCGGTCAGGTTGGTGCTGATCACCTTTTCGAACACCTCTGGTGTCGCCGATCCCAGCGGCGTGCCGCCGGCGATGCCGGCGTTGGCGAACACGATGTCGAACTTGCCGAACTTTTCCGCGCCCCGCTTGATCGCAGCTTCCGTCGCCGCGATATCCGTCGCGTCCGCTGGCAGGGCGAGCGCGTTCGGCCCGAGCTCCTTCGCAGCCGCCGCCAGCGTCTCCTTGTTGCGCCCGGTGATCACCATCTTGGCGCCCTCGGCTACGAACAGTTTGGCCGTTGCGAGGCCGATGCCGCTATTGCCGCCGGTGATCAGGGCCGTCTTGTCCTTCAGTCTCACGCTCGCCTCCAGTAGTTGCATGATAAAACCAAGTTGCCATCTAGGCCCTTTGGTTTTATGATGCAACCACACAAGCGCGTGATCGGCAGACCGCGACAGGTTGGACGACGATGGTGAAACGAACGAGCTTTGCCGGCGATGCGTGCCCGATCGCGCGATCGCTGGAGGCGCTCGGCGACTGGTGGTCGCTCTTGATCATCCGCGAGGCGCTGTTCGGCGTCCGCCGCTTCGGCGAGTTTCAGCACAAGCTAGGCATGGCCAAGAACATCCTGGCGGCGCGGCTGCGATCGCTGGTCGACCACGGCATTCTCGAAACCGCCCCCGCCTCCGACGGCAGCGCCTATCAGGAATATGTGCTGACGCCGAAGGGCCGCGGCACTTTCCCGATCCTGGTCGCGCTGCGGCAATGGAGCGAGGAATTCGACGACCGCCCTGAGGAGATTGCGACCATCCTGGTCGACCGCGCGAAGGGCCGTCCGGTGAAGAAGCTCGAAATGCGCGCCGAGGACGGGCGGCTGCTCAGCCCGGCCGACACCACGCTAAAGCCGCGGCCGATGCCGCGACGCAAGTCGGCGTGATCGTCCCAAGTGGTACTCCGCCGTCATTGCGAGCGCAGCGAAGCAATCCAGACTGCCTCTGCGGCAAGACTCTGGATTGCTTCGCTGCGCTCGCAATGACGGGGTTAGAGCAGCGGATCCAACTGCCCCACTCTCTCACGACAGCTTGCGCTTGGTCCGCAGCCGCAGATGCTCGTCCGCCTCGAGCTGCGTCATGCCTAAGAGATAATGCAGCACGTCGAGCTTGTGGCGCTCGGCCAGCTTGCGTAAGGCGCCGGTCTGCTCGGCGATGAAGGCCACGGCTTCGTCCGCGCCGCCCTCCCCCGCTTCCTCCTGACGCGAGCCCACCCGCACGCCGGATCCGGCGCGCGCCCGTTTCTTTCCTGGCTTGGTCACCAGAACCCCACCCGAATCCATGCCCCGACAGGACATTACGCCCACATCAACCGCAACTCAAAGGTGGTAATTTGCAACTTTTTCGATATGAAACTTTTCCCATTGTAGCTGCTTTCAACACCCCACGATTTGACAGGGGCCCGCTCACCACCCATGTTCGGGTCGAAACGGCCGACCCGAATCCTTTCGCTTTCGGCCCAAGATTTTCCCGTAAGTTACTGGAACTACATGAATATCGTCATCGTGGAGTCGCCGGCGAAAGCCAAGACGATCAACAAGTATTTGGGCTCGTCCTATGAGGTTCTGGCCTCGTTCGGTCATGTCCGCGATCTCCCGGCGAAGAACGGTTCCGTCGATCCCGACGCCAATTTCAAGATGATCTGGGAGGTCGACCCCAAGGCGGCCGGCCGGCTCAACGAGATCGCGAAGTCGCTGAAGGGCGCCGAGCGCCTAATTCTCGCGACCGACCCCGATCGCGAGGGCGAAGCCATCTCCTGGCACGTGCTGGAGGTGATGAAGGAGAAGCGCGCGCTGAAGGATCAGAAGATCGAGCGCGTGGTGTTCAACGCCATCACCAAGCAGGCCGTCTCGGAGGCGATGAAGAACCCGCGCGAGATCGACGGCGCACTGGTCGACGCCTATATGGCGCGCCGCGCCCTCGACTACCTCGTCGGCTTCACCCTCTCCCCCGTGCTGTGGCGCAAGCTCCCGGGCGCCCGCTCGGCCGGCCGCGTGCAGTCGGTGGCGCTGCGCCTCGTCTGCGACCGCGAGCTCGAGATCGAGAAGTTCGTGCCGCGCGAATATTGGTCGCTGATCGCGACCCTGCTCACCCCGCGGGGCGATGCCTTCGAGGCACGCCTCGTCGGCGCCGACGGCAAGAAGATCCAGCGCCTCGATATCGGCACGGGCGCGGAAGCCGAAGACTTCAAGAAGGCGCTGGAACTGGCGACTTACGCGGTCACCGCGGTCGATGCCAAGCCGGCCCGGCGCAATCCGCAGGCGCCCTTCACCACCTCGACGCTGCAGCAGGAAGCCAGCCGCAAATACGGATTTGCGCCGGCGCACACGATGCGCATCGCCCAGCGCCTCTATGAAGGCATCGACATCGGCGGCGAGACCACCGGACTCATTACCTATATGCGGACCGACGGCGTGCAGATCGCCCCCGAGGCGATCACCCAGGCGCGCAAGGTGATCGGCGAGGATTACGGCAACGCCTACGTGCCGGACGCGCCGCGCCAGTACCAGGCCAAGGCCAAGAACGCCCAGGAAGCGCACGAAGCGATCCGCCCGACCGACCTCTCCCGCCGCCCCGACAGCATGAGCCGCAAGCTCGATGCCGATCAGGCGAAGCTGTATGAATTGATCTGGAAGCGCACCATCGCGAGCCAGATGGAATCCGCCGAGCTCGAGCGCACCACCGTCGACATCACGGCGAAGGCCGGCTCCCGCACGCTGGAGCTGCGCGCCACCGGCCAGGTCGTCAAGTTCGACGGCTTCCTCGCGCTCTACCAGGAAGGCCGCGACGACGAGGAGGACGAGGATTCCCGCCGCCTGCCCGCGATGAGCCAGGGCGAGGCCGTGAAGCGGCAGAGCCTGTCCGTCACCCAACATTTCACCGAGCCGCCGCCGCGCTTCTCCGAGGCTTCGCTGGTCAAGCGCATGGAAGAGCTCGGCATCGGCCGGCCCTCGACCTATGCTTCGATCCTGCAGGTCCTGAAGGACCGCGGCTACGTCAAGCTGGAGAAGAAGCGCCTGCACGGCGAGGACAAGGGCCGCGTCGTGATCGCGTTCCTGGAAAGCTTCTTCAGCCGCTATGTCGAATACGACTTCACCGCCGCGCTGGAGGAGCAGCTCGACCGCATCTCCAACAACGAGATCTCCTGGCAGCAGGTGCTGAAGGATTTCTGGCGCGACTTCATCGGCGCCGTCGACGACATCAAGGATCTGCGCGTCGCGCAGGTGCTCGACGTGCTCGACGAGATGCTGGGGCCGCACATCTATCCGCCGCGCGCCGATGGCGGCGACGTCCGCCAGTGCCCGAACTGCGGCACCGGGCGCCTCAATCTCAAGGCCGGCAAGTTCGGCGCCTTCGTCGGCTGCTCGAACTATCCGGAATGCCGCTACACCCGTCAGCTCGCCGCCGACGGCGAGACGACTGCCGACCGTTCGCTCGGCCAGGATCCCGACACAGGTCGCGATGTCTGGGTCAAGGCCGGCCGCTTCGGCCCCTATATCCAGCTCGGCGAGCAGAAGGATTACGAGGAAGGCGAAAAGCCCAAGCGCGCCGGTATTCCGAAGGGCACCTCGCCCGCCGATGTCGATCTCGAGCTCGCGCTGAAACTGCTGTCGCTGCCGCGTGAGATCGGCAAGCATCCGGAGACCGGCCAACCGATCACCGCCGGCCTCGGCCGCTTTGGGCCGTTCGTCAAGCACGAGAAGACCTATGCGAGCTTAGAGGCCGGCGACGAGGTGTTCGACATCGGCCTCAATCGCGCGGTGACGCTGATCGCGGAAAAGGTCGCCAAGGGCCCGAGCCGCCGCTTCGGCGCCGATCCCGGCAAGGCGCTGGGCGATCATCCGAGCCTCGGCACCGTCACCGTGAAGAGCGGCCGTTACGGCGCCTATGTCACCGCGGGCGGCGTCAACGCGACCATCCCCGCCGAGTTCGAGAAGGACACCATCACGCTGCCACAGGCGATCGCGCTGATCGACGAGCGCGCGGCCAAAGGCGGCGCAAAGGGCGGCGGCAAGGCCAAGAAGGCGGCAAAGCCGGCCAAGACCAAGAAGGCAGCGGACGGCGAGGACGCCGCACCGAAGCCGAAGAAGCCGGCTGCGAAGAAAGCCGCGGCCAAATCCAAATCCGAATCCACCAGCAAGGCGCGCGCCGCCGTGCCGTCGACCGCAAAGACGTCGCCGACCAAGGCAACCGCCACCAAGGCTCCGGCCAAGAAGAGTGCCGGCAAGACCTGAGATCAAGAATTAGAGGTTAAGTGAAACCAAAGAAAGACCGTGGCTTTCCCGACAGGCAAGCCATCGTCGCCTTCATCAAGGCAAATCCGGGAAAGGTCGGGACTCGCGATATTGCACGCGAGTTCGGCCTGAAGAACGCCGATCGCGCCGAGCTCAGGCGCATGCTGCGCGAGCTCGCCGACGACGGCATCATCAAGAAGAAACGCCACAAGGTCTCCGAGCCGGACGCGCTGCCGCCGACGCTGCTGGCCGACATCACCGGCCGCGACAACGATGGCGAGCTGATCGCCTCCCCCGCCGAATGGGACGAGGTCGAGAACGGCGAGCCGCCGAAAATTCTCATCGAGATGCCGCGCCGGCCCAAGCCCGGCACCGCCGCCGGCATCGGCGACCGCGCGCTGCTGCGCGTCGAGCGCAGCGATGACGACGAAGGTCCCGCCTATCGCGGCCGCATCATCAAGGTCATCGACAAGGCCAAGAGCCGCATCCTCGGCGTGTTCCGCGCGCTTCCCGAGGGCGGCGGACGGCTCGTCCCGGTCGACAAGAAGTTCGCCGACCGCGAGCTCAACATCGCGAAGACCGACACGCAGGGCGCACAGGACGGCGACCTCGTCAGCGTCGACATCGTCCGCACCCGCGGCTTTGGCCTCGCCTCCGGCCGGGTCAAGGAGAAGCTCGGCTCGGTCAAGACCGAGAAGGCGATCAGCCTGATCGCGATCTACGCTCACGACATTCCGTTGCAGTTCTCCTCCGCCGCCGAGCGCGAGGCGGAAGCGGCGGAGCCGGCCAATCTGAAGGGCCGCGAGGACTGGCGCGACGTCCCGCTCGTCACCATCGATCCGCCCGACGCCAAGGATCACGACGACGCCGTGCATGCCGAACCCGATCCGGATCCCAACAACAAGGGCGGCTTCATCGTCAACGTCGCGATCGCCGATGTCAGCTTCTACGTGCGGCCGGGCACGGCGCTCGACCGCGACGCGCTCGACCGCGGCAACTCGGTCTATTTCCCCGACCGCGTCGTGCCGATGCTGCCCGAGCGCATCTCCAACAATCTCTGCTCGCTGGTCCCGGGCGAGCCGCGCGGCGCGCTGGCAGTGCGCATGGTGCTCGGCCCCGACGGCCGCAAGCGCTCGCACAGTTTTCATCGGATCCTGATGCGCTCGGCGGCCAAGCTCGCTTATGCGCAGGCGCAGGCCGCGATCGACGGACGGCCCGATGACACCACCGGCCCCCTGCTCGAGCCAATCCTGAGGCCGCTCTATGCCGCCTATGGCTGCGCCAAGCGCGCGCGCGACGAGCGCGATCCGCTCAATCTCGACCTGCCCGAGCGCAAGATCCTCTTGAAGAGCGACGGCACCGTGGACCGCGTCGTGGTGCCCGAGCGTCTCGATGCGCACAAGCTCATCGAGGAGTTCATGATCCTCGCCAACGTCGCCGCGGCGGAGACATTGGAGAAAAAATCTCTGCCGCTGATCTACCGCGTGCATGACGAGCCGACCTTGGAGAAGGTTCACGCGCTCGCAGAATTCCTGGAAACGCTGGACGTTCCCTTCGCCAAGTCGGGCGCGCTGCGCCCCACCACGTTCAACCGCGTGCTGGCTCAGCTCGAAGGCCACGACTATTACCCGCTGGTCAGCGAGGTGGTGCTGCGCGCGCAGGCGCAGGCCGAATATTCCTCAGAGAATTACGGTCACTTTGGCCTGAACCTGCGCCGCTATGCGCATTTCACCTCGCCGATCCGCCGCTATGCCGACCTCGTCGTGCACCGCGCGCTGGTGCGTGCGCTCGGCCTCGGCGAAGGCGCCCTGCCCGATAGCGAGACGCCGGAAAGCTTAAGCGAAGTGGCCGCGCATATCTCGCTGACCGAGCGGCGCGCGATGAAGGCGGAGCGCGAGACGGTCGATCGCCTGATCGCCCATCACCTCGCCGACCGCATCGGTGCCAGCTTCCAGGGCCGTGTCTCCGGCGTCACCCGCGCCGGCCTGTTCGTGAAGCTCTCCGAGACCGGCGCTGACGGGCTGATCCCGATCCGGTCCCTCGGCACGGAATATTTCAACTATGACGAGGGCCGCCATGCCCTCGTCGGCACACGCAGCGGCACCATGTACCAGCTGGGCAATGTCGTCGACGTCCGCCTGATCGAGGCCGCTCCGATTGCGGGCGCCCTGCGCTTCGAGCTGCTGGCGTCGGAGAGCGACAGCGGCCCGCGCGAGCGCAGGCCGCTCCGTCCGCAGCGCAAATCGTCCAAGGCGCATCCGGGGCGCAGTCCGGAGAGAAAACGCAAGCCGGAGAAGCAAAAGCCCGGCAAGGGGAAGAAGGCGAAAGGAAAGAACAAGGGCAAGAAGGGCAAGGCGTGGTGACGATGCGGATGGCCCCGAAGATCTGGACGCGCGAGAGCGGCCTCGTCGAGAAGCGCGATGTCATGACGGCCATGAAGCGCGGCTTCCGCGGCCGCTGCCCGCGCTGCGGCGAAGGCAAGCTGTTCCGCGCCTTCCTGAAGACCGCCGATCATTGCGGCAAATGCGGCCTCGACTTCACCCCGCACCGCGCCGACGATCTGCCCGCCTATCTCGTCATCGTCATCGTCGGCCACATCGTGGTGCCGGCCATCCTCTGGATCGAGACCAATTATTCGACCCCGGTCTGGCTCAGCTTCGCGGCCTATCTGCCCTTCACCTTCGTCGCCTCGCTCGCGCTGTTGCAGCCTGTGAAGGGAGCTGTGGTCGGCTTGCAATGGGCTCTGCGCATGCACGGGTTTGACGACAACCCTCCCGATGGTATTCCGCCTGTGTAAGCAAATAAGAGAACAGTTCGGGTGAGGACATGACCGATATTTCGCAGGCCGAGGAGAAGACAAAAGTTCACGAGGAGAAGGAAGCCGACCATCATCCTTACTTCCGCCCGAAGGATGCGGCGACGCTGATCCTGGTCGACCGCAGCGGCACCGTTCCGAAAGTGCTGGTCGGCAAGCGCCACGACAAGGTGGTGTTCATGCCGGGAAAATTCGTCTTCCCGGGCGGGCGCGTCGACAAGGCCGATTATCGCGTGCCCGTTGCAGCGCCAATCACCGCCGAGCTCGAAGCCAATCTCGCCAAGGGCAGCCCGAAGACGCCGGCCTCGCGCGCGAAATCGCTCGCTATTGCCGCCATCCGCGAGGCCTGCGAGGAGACCGGCCTCTGCCTCGGCCGCAAGGCCGAAGGCAAGGTGCCGAAGCTGGAAGGCCCCTGGAAGCCGTTCGCGGATGCAGGCCTGCTGCCCGACCCCTCCAGCCTGTTTCTGATCGCCCGCGCTATCACCCCGCCCGGCCGCGTCAAGCGCTTCGACACGCGTTTCTTCACCGCCGATGCCTCCGCGATCACCCACCGCGTCGAGGGCGTGATCCATGCCGATGCCGAGCTGGTCGAGCTGGTCTGGGTCGAGCTCGGCTCGAAGCCGCTCGCCGACCTGCATCCGATGACGCGCAACGTGCTCAACGAGCTCGACACCCGCCTTGCCACCGGCCCGCTCCGCCACGACGCGCCGGTGCCGTTCTTCCACTTCTACGGCGGCAAGATGCAGAAGGATGTTTTGAGCTAGGTCGCTATTCGCCGTTGTCGTGGGCGCCCAAACCTCTCTCCTCCGTCATTCCGGGGCGCGCGTAGCGCGAGCCCGGAATCCATCCCTCGGCAGTCTCTGCGGCCCAATGGATTCTGAGGTGCGCAATTGCGCATCGTAGCTCGCGCCAAGTGGCGCGCCCGGAATGACGTGCTGAGAGAGCTGCAAAAAACAAAAAATTCTTCCCGCCTCCCCCAATGGCGGAGTTCCCGCCCGCACCTATGTCTTCCCGAACGACAATGAAGAAGGACACCGGGCGATGGCACAACGGCAACTCAAGCTTGGCGCGTTCATGCGCCCGATCAGCATCCACACCGGCGCCTGGCGCTATCCCGGGGCCTGGCCTGACGCAAATTTCAATTTCAGCCATATCAAGACGCTGATCCGAAAGCTCGAGGCCGGCAAGTTCGACGCTTTCTTCATGGCCGATCACCTCGCCGTGCTGAACATGCCGATCAACGCACTCAAGCGCAGCCACACGGTGACATCCTTCGAGCCGTTCACCCTGCTGTCGGCTTTGTCGGCCGTGACCGAGCGCATCGGCCTGATCGCGACGGGCTCGACTACGTTCGACGAGCCCTATCACGTCGCGCGCCGCTTCGCCTCGCTCGACCATCTCAGCGGCGGCCGCGCCGGCTGGAACATCGTCACCACCTCCAATCCAGACGCGGCGCTGAATTTCGGACTCGACGACCACATGGAACACGCCGAGCGCTACAAGCGCGCCCGCGAGTTCTACGACGTCGTCACCGGCCTGTGGGATTCCTTCGCCGACGATGCCTTCGTGCGCGACGTCGAGAGCGGCCTGTTCTTCGATCCCGCCAAGATGCATGTGCTCGACCACAAGGGCAAATACTTCAAGGTGCGCGGCCCACTCAACATTGCCCGCCCCGTGCAGGGCTGGCCCCTGATCGTGCAGGCCGGCGCCTCCGAAGACGGCAAGCAGCTCGCGGCCGAAACCGCGGAAGCCGTGTTCACCGGCGGCGGCAGCCTCGCCGACGGACAGAAGCTCTACGCCGACATCAAGGGCCGCATGGAGAAGATCGGCCGCGACCCTGAGCACCTGAAGATCCTCCCCGGTGCCTTCGTCGTCGTGGGCGACAGCATCGAGGAGGCCAAGGAGAAGCGCGCTTCGCTCGACAGCCGCGTGCACTACGACAGCGCCATTGCCTCGCTCTCCGTCATCCTCGGCACCGATGCCTCCGGCTTCGATCCCGATGGGCCGCTTCCCGAAATCCCCGACACCAATGCCAGCAAGAGCGGCCGACAGCGCCTGGTCGATCTCGCCGCCCGCGAGAAGCTCACCGTGCGCCAGCTCGCCCAGCGCGTCGGCGGCTATGGCGGCCTGTCCTTCGTCGGCACGGCCAAGACCATCGCCGACCAGATGGAGGAGTGGCTGGTCGGGCGCGGCTCCGACGGCTTCAACATCATGTTCCCGTTCCTACCCGCCGGCCTCGACGATTTCGTGGACAAGGTGGTCCCGGAGCTGCAGAAGCGCGGGATTTTCCGCAAAGAGTATGAAGGGCCCACCTTGAGGGAGAATCTGGGCCTGCCGCGGCCGAAAAACCGGTTCTTCGCGGCCTAATGGGCCCGATTTGAGCGGTTTCCGCCCTCTGAAACCTTGACTTCCCGCCGTTTCTGGCTAGGTTGCCGGCCAACGCGGGCCGTTTGGCCGGCTCCAGATTCCCCTGATATTCTCCTGATATTCTGAGGTTCAGAACATGGCCAAAGCGGTCACCATCAAGGTCAAGCTCGTGTCCTCGGCCGACACCGGCTTCTACTACGTCGCCAAGAAGAATTCGCGCACCATGACCGACAAGCTGGTCAAGAAGAAGTACGACCCGGTCGCGCGCAAGCACGTCGAATTCCGCGAAGCCAAGATCAAGTAAGATCGCGGCGTAGCGCTAAGGATTTTCGCGGGGCCCTTGCGGGCCCCGTTGTCGTTTCGGCTCGCGTGTCCCTGCTCACATGGCCTGTTCACATGCCCTGGGCAAGCTACCAGACGCTGCGCTGCTTAGCGCAGCGAGGCAAATCCGCACCGTCTCCGCGAGCGCCTTCCTGCGACACTCGGGCGCGAGACAGGAACCCGCTTGAGCCATAATTGTTGAGCCACGATCATCAAGCGGCTATCTTTCAAGAGCGAACCTCTTGCGTTGCCACTCAGCTGAGATGATGGGAGAATCGCATGCGCATCACCCTGCTCATCGTCGTCATGGCCCTCGGATTTTCTTCCGCAGCGAAGGCCGAGCGTGACTATCCGTGGTGCGTCTTTGGCGGAGGGCTCGGGGCTTCCGGAGACTGCATGTATTCGACTCGAGAACAGTGCCTGGCCTCGTCATCCGGGCGATGGAATACCTATTGCGATGTGAATCCGCGCGTGAGGTTCAAGCAGCCGGCTCCGTATCCGCAGCGGCCGCGCTGATCACGATGCGCGCGCTTGGCTGCCTGTTCTCCGTCCTGATCGCCACGTCCGCGCCGAATCCCGCTACAGCGCAGCGGTTCGGCGGCAACTCTCCGGTTTGCCTTCAGAAATGGGAATGGGGCGGCGGCACCTACATTTCGTGCCAGTATCGTTCTTTGGACGAGTGTAGAGCGAGCGCTGCGGGTCTGTCGGCGATGTGCCTGGAAAACCCTTATGTGCAACGGCCGTCCCCTCCAGGCCGCAGCCCGCGTCTCCGATAGACGCGGTTGCGGAAGGGGAACGTCAGGCAGCGATCGTCAGGGGCTAGGCCGCCTTCAGCACCGGCGCCGGCGGCTGCGACGGCTTGATCAGCGCGAACGCGACCTGCACGATGCCGCCGGCAAGGCCGAGCGCGACGCCGATGCGCCAGGCCATGGTGTAGGAGCCTAGCGCGTCGTAGAGCAGCCCGCCTCCGTAGGCGCCGAGGAAGCTGCCGATCTGGTGGCTCATGAAGGCGAGGCCCTGGATCATCGCCTGCCAGCGCAGGCCGAACATCTCGGCGACCGCGCCCGCGACCAGCGGGCCGACGCCCATCCACAAAAAGCCCATGATCGCGCCGAACAGCAGCGTCGAGAACGGGCTCGCCGGCAGCATGAAGTACCAGGCGAGCGCCAGCGAGCGCAGGATGTAGATTGCGCCCAAGAGGGCCAGCTTGTTCCAGCGCTGGCCGGCCCAGCCGAAGAACAGCGAGCCCAGCACGTTGAAGCCGCCGATCATGCCGAGCGTCTGCGCGCTCAGCATCGGATCGAGGCCGCAGATCGCGAGATACGATGGCAGGTGCGTGGTGAGAAACACGAGCTGCATGCCGCAGACGAGATAGGCGCAGGTCATCACCACGAAGGACGCATTGCCGAACGCGGTTCTCGCCGCAATTGCCGCCGAGGCGTCACCGATGTCATCGGCGGCCGGCTTCGGCAGCGGGATCTTGTCGACGCGGCCGGCATACCACGCCGCGGGAATCATCAGCGCCGACATGATGACGAAGCCGGCGAGCCCGATGCGCCAGCCAAAACCCTCGTTGAGCATCTGCCCGATCGGCGCCGACAGCAGCGCGCCGAGCGAGCCCGCGCCGGAGACGATGCCGAGCACGGTCGAGCGCACCGTCTCCGGCACCGCACGCGCCGCCACCGACATCGCGATCGCCGCCGCGGTGCAGGCGAGCGAGGTCCCGATCAGCACGCCGGCGCCGATCATGATGCTGACAAGTCCATTCGCCGTTGCCATCAGCGCGAGGCCCGCAATGTACATCAGCGCGCCGGCGATCATGATCGGTCGGAAGCCGTAGCGCACGGTGAGTGCACCGGCGGGCGGCTGCAGGAAGCCCCAGGCGAGGTTTTGCACCGCCAACGCCAGCGTGAAATCCGAGATCGAAATGTGGATGTCGTGCGTCAACGGCTGCATGAAGATGCCGAGCGACTGCCGCAGCCCCATGCTCAGCGTCAACATGATCGAGGCGCCGATCAGGATCGGCAAGGTCGGACGCAGGACCTGCAGCAGGGGCATTCTTCTTCTCCCTTTTGGGCGCGGCACGCGTGCCGTCGTCTGCTTTTGCCGATGTTTTTAGGTACACAGACCTGTGTACTTAGGCTATAGATGGAAGCGGCTGTCAAGCAAACAGGACGCATTCCGCTGCATGGCTCCCCCGCCTGCCCCACAGACGATGAAAGAGCGGATCCTGCAGACCGCCGACAAGCTGTTCTATCTGCAGGGCATTCGCGCCATCGGCGTCGACACCATCGCGGCCGAGGTCGGCATCAGTAAGCGCACGCTCTACAACCACTTCCCGTCCAAGGATGCGCTGATCGCGGCCTATCTCGAGCGCCGCTTCGTCAGCGCACGCCCCTCCGACAAGCCGCCCGCCGAGCAGATCCTCGCCACCTTCGATTCGCTGGAGCGACGCTTTGCAGCCAAGGACTTTCGCGGCTGCCCGTTCGTCAACGCGGTCGCCGAGCTTGGCCCCGCCGACCGCGCAGTGAAGAAGATCGCAATCGCCTTCAAGGAAAGCCGCCGCCTCTGGTTTCGCGACCGCCTGAACGAGCTCGGCGTTGCGAATGCGGAGGCTCTCGCAACCCAGCTCGTGCTCCTGGTCGACGGCTCCATCGCGCAGGACTTGGTGCGTGACGATCCCGCGATGGCAAGGGCCGCGAAGGAAGCGGCGAAGGTGCTGCTAAGGAATGCGGGGGTGGATGTGGGTGGCGATGCGAAGCTCGCGGAGAAGCACCGCAAGCGCCCGCCAGATTAACGGTGTCGTCGTATCGCTCGCTGTCATCACCCGCGAAAGCGGGTGATTCAATATCCAGAGACAGTGAGGCTAGAACTGAGAAGCTGCGGCGTACTGGATTCCCCGCTTTCGCGGGAGTGACAGGGTCATTTGTGGAGGATGCGCGGACGCCTGACTACTCGTCAGGACCATTTCGCGACCCTACCAATATGCTCCTGTTTTGCCCGACGGGTCAAATGACGCCGTCGCCCACGCAAGCTAACGATCTACCCGCCTAACCCATTGATCCGGCACGCGCCGGCTACTGTGCATGGGGTTGTTTTCGCATTTTTGTGCGAGCGGCCTCACGCCGCCTGCGACACCACGCGGTTGCGGCCGTCGTGCTTGGCGCGGTAGAGCGCGGTGTCGGCGCGCTTGAGGACGTCGGCAACCGACTCGCCCTTGCGCTCGAGCGTGGTGAGGCCAATCGAGATCGTGACCTCGATGCGCTTGGCCCCTTTGTGAATCGCGAAGGGCTCGCCCGCGATCGAGCGGCGCAGGCGCTCGGCGACCATGCCGGCGACGTGGAGATCGGTCTCCGGCATCACGATGACGAATTCCTCGCCGCCATAGCGGCAGGCGAGATCGATGCCGCGGATCGATTTGCGCACGCGCACCGCGAACTCGCGCAGCACGTCGTCGCCCGCATCGTGGCCGTAATTGTCGTTGATCGACTTGAAATAGTCGATGTCCAGGATCATCAGCGCCAGCGGCTTGCCGCGGGTTGAGGCCTGCTCGGCCAGCGTCGCCAGATGGCTCTCCATGTAGCGGCGGTTGTGCAGGCCGGTGAGCGCGTCGGTGATCGCCATCTCGATCGAGTTCTGCACGTTGTCGCGCAAATGATCGGTGTAGCGGCGGCGGCGGATCTGGGTGCGGGCGCGCGCCAGCAGCTCGGTCTTGTCGATCGGGCGCAGCAGGTAGTCGTTGACGCCGATCTCAAGGCCGCGGAGCAGCCGCGTCGAGTTCTCGGGGTCGGCGATGGCCAGGATCGGCACGTGCCGCGTGCGCTCCAGCGAGCGCGCCTGGCTGCACAGGCGCAGGCCGTCGAAATTGTTGAGGTCGAGCGAGACGATCAGGAGGTCGTAATCGCCCTCGGCGGCGTGGAACAGCGCCTCCGTGGGGTTCGGCTCGACATCGATGGTGTGCTCGGCGGCGAGGATGGTCGCCAGCCGCTCAAAGGAGGACTGGCGGTCGTCGACCAGGAGGATGCGGCCGCCCTTGCCGGTGTCGGCGATCGCACTGCGCTCGGGCGCCTGCATGCCGATCTCGAGCGAGGTGATGGCGCGCATGCGCAGCTCATCCGTCATCATCTTCAGCCGCGTCAGCGAGCGCACGCGCGCGATCAGCACGACGTCGGAGACGGGCTTGGTCAGGAAGTCGTCGGCACCGGCCTCGAGCCCGCGGTTGCGGTCGGCGGGGCTATCGAGCGCCGTGACCATCACGACGGGAATGTGATGCGTGGCCGGATCGGTCTTGAGGCGGCGGCAGACCTCGAAGCCGTCCATGTCGGGCATCATCACGTCGAGCAGGATGATGTCGCATTCGGCACGCCTCGAGATCGTGAGCGCCTCGGCGCCGTTCGCGGCGGTCATCACGTCGAAATATTCGGCGGAGAGGCGGGCCTCTAACAGCTTGACGTTGGCGGGGACGTCGTCGACGACCAGGATACGCGCGGACACTGTGAACTCACTTCCTATCCGATAAAACGCCGGACCGTCTCAATGAATTTGCCGACCGAGATCGGCTTGGACAAATAGGCTTCGCAGCCGCCCTCGCGGATGCGCTCTTCGTCGCCCTTCATCGCGAACGCCGTGACCGCGACGACGGGAATGGCACGCAGCTCCGGATCGTCCTTGATCCAGCGCGTCACCTCGAGGCCGGAGACCTGCGGCAGCTGGATGTCCATCAGCACGAGGTCGGGCCGCATCTTGCGCACGAGGTCGAGCGCCTCGTAGCCGTTGCTGGTGCCGGAGGTCTGGTACCCGTGTGCCTCCAACAGGTCGCGGAAGAGCTTCATGTTGAGCTCGTTGTCTTCCACGATCAGGACGGTCTTAGCCATCCCGCCCTCCTGTTGGTCCGAAGGACCGGTACATGTGACGCCTCAGACGCCGCTTCCCGGCGTTTCGAAAACTGGATTCAAACTAGCCTCAGATTCGCTTGAGTTTCGTTAAACCCGACGGCCCACTTTCTGCGATGTGGTTTCCAGTTGCTTGTCGGGGCCGGAAGACTCGAGCACGAGACTCGGGCATGATGATTCCAAATTAGAGACCGAAAGTTAACGGAAAGGCAAACCGTCCCCGTGAAAAAGCCTGTTCACAACCCCCGCGAAGTCGCTGAAATCGTTGCGATTCAGGCCCTGTCCTTCGTCGCGGGCGAGCCTGAGCGGCTGGGCCTGTTCTTGGCCGAGACGGGGGTCGGTCCGGAGACCCTGCGCAACGCCGCCGCGGACCCGAATTTCCTCCTCAGCGTGCTCGATTTCGTGATGCGGGACGATGCCACGGTGAAGGCCTTTGCCAAGGCCGCGGAACTGCATCCGACCAACGTTGCCGCGGCTCGGCAGGTGCTCGGCGATGCGCTCGGCGACCCCTCTTGGGAGCGCGACGTGCCGTGAGCGTTCCAGAGCCGGCCGGGCCCCGCTGCTTCTGCCGGGATTGTCTGGCCGACCTCGACATGAGCGTGCGGCGCTGCTCGGCCTGCGGTTCCCCCCGCCTCGTCCGCCACCGCTCGCTCGCGGGCCTCACCATCGCCCATATCGACTGCGATGCCTTCTACGCGACGGTCGAGAAGCGCGACAATCCTGACATCGCCGACAAGCCCGTCATCATCGGCGGCGGCAAGCGCGGCGTGGTATCGGCCGCCTGTTACATCGCGCGCACCTATGGCGTGCGCTCGGCGATGCCGATGTTCAAGGCTTTGGAAGCCTGTCCGCATGCGACCGTGATCCGCCCGGACATGGCAAAGTACGTCCGGGTCGGCCGCGAGGTCCGTCAGGCCATGCAGGCGCTGACGCCGCTGGTCGAGCCGCTCTCGATCGACGAGGCCTTCCTCGATCTCTCCGGCACCGAGCGGGTGCACGGCATGATCCCCGCCAAGGTGCTGGCGCGCTTTGCCCGCGATGTCGAGCGCGACATCGGCATCACCGTCTCGGTCGGCCTGTCCTGCAACAAGTTCCTGGCCAAGATCGCCTCCGACCTCGACAAGCCCAGAGGCTTCGCCGCGCTCGACCAGGAGGAAGCGCGCGCGATGCTGGCGGAGAAGCCGGTCGGCTTCATCTTCGGCGTCGGCCCCGCTACACAGGAGCGCCTGGTGCAGCGCGGCTTTCGCATCATCGCCGACCTGCAGAAGGCCGACGAGATCGAGACGATACGGCAGTTTCCGAGCGACGGCCGTAGGCTGTGGCGGCTCGCCCGCGGCATCGACGACCGCCGCGTCGAGCCTGACCGTGGCGCCAAGACCATTTCAAGCGAGACCACGTTCGAGACCGACATCCGCGACTTCGCGACGCTGGAGAAGATCCTCTGGCGGCTCTGCGAGAAGACGTCGTCGCGGCTGAAGAGCAGCGAGCTCGCCGGGTCCACCGTGACGTTGAAGCTGAAGACCGCCGATTTCCGCCAGCGCACGCGCTCGCAATCGATCGCCGCCCCGACGCAGCTCGCCGCAAAGATCTTCTCGATCTGTCGCGAGATGCTGGCCAAGGAGATCGACGGCACCGCCTTCCGCCTGATGGGCGCTGGCGTCAGCGCGCTGCGCGAGGGCTCCGCGATCGACGACACCGACATGCTCGACCGCCGCGCCGCCCACGCCGAGCGCGCGGTCGATAGCCTGCGCAAGAAGTTCGGCAGCGCCGCGGTGATCCGCGGCATCGCCTATGAGGGCCCGGAGAAGGCGCAGGAGTGATCTAGTCCTGCTCTCCTCAGTCGCGTTCAAAGATCCGTGCACCCGGATAGACGCGTCTGGCATACTGAACGACCAACTCCCGATCCTGAGTCTCCAGGAACGGAGTTCGGATCTGACAGGACCCGATGATGAGGTGCCACAAGCCGTTGAGCTTTCGAATGACAACGTTCATTTGAGCTTCCTCGCAGTGACAGTGACCCGAGTGGACTCAAATTGTAAGAATCTCCCGCCGTCGCTCAATTGTACCAGCGTAAGCCCAGCGCATGAGAAGGATTAGAGGAGATATACAAAGGTATGTTGGACATGGCCGCTGGCGTCGATAGCCTCGCAACGGCGCAGACAGCCCTCCTCGGCCGGAGGCTCGCACCGTGACCGGCGAACGCGATCTCAACGCGCTCTTGAAAGACATGAAGCCGGAGCTGGTGAACGGCACCTTCGTGTTCTGCACGCTTGCGCCAGGCGTGAGCATTCCAGCCACGATCAGCCCGATGCTGACCTTCCGCGAACGCGAAGGAACAACCCTAATCATAAGACACGAGGAGGCCGAGCGTGCCGGACTACGCCACGATTTTCCGGCGCGCCTGATCACGCTCACGGTTCACTCCGCGCTGGATGCAGTGGGCTTTCTGGCAGCGATCACGGCGCGCCTCGCCGAGGCCGGCATCAGTGTGAATGCGGTGTCCGCCTTTCATCACGACCACCTCTTCGTGCCTGTCGACCGGGCCGATGAAGCGATGGCTGTCCTACGGGAAATGTCCGGAGCGAAGCACTCGTAGCCCGTTCAATCCGCAACCGCCACCGCCTCGATCTCGATCAGCCATTCCGGCGCGGCGAGCGCGGAGACGCCGACGAGCGTCGAGGCCGGCGGCTCCATGCCCTCGAAAAAGGCGGAGCGGGCCTT
The DNA here is from genome assembly GCF_016031655.1 of Bradyrhizobium glycinis. GTDB lineage: Bacteria > Pseudomonadota > Alphaproteobacteria > Rhizobiales > Xanthobacteraceae > Bradyrhizobium > Bradyrhizobium glycinis. The sequence goes on along the minus strand of NZ_JACCHQ010000022.1, from coordinate 4,923 downwards.
GCCGATGATGGGCCGCAGCTCCGGCTTGTAGTTCACCACGAAGGTCGTGATCTTGACGATGTTGGAATAGCTCGCACCGGCCGCCTTGAGCGCGAGGCCGAGATTCTGCATCACCTGCGTCGTCTGCGCGGCGATATCGCCCTCCCCGACGATCCGCCCCTCCTCGTCAGTCGAGACCTGGCCAGAAATGTAAATCGTGCGCGCACCCGCCGCGGTGACGACGTGGGAATAGGCGGGATTGTGATGCAGGCCGCTGGGGCGGAGATGGTCGAGCTTCGGCATGGGCTGGCTCCCCGAGTTTGTGGTTGGGAGGGAGCGTAGCTGGAGAGTGTGACGAGAGCTAGTCCGTCATGGCGAGGAGCAACGCTGCGAAGAGAGATCTCGTAGGGTGGGCAAAGGCGCACTTGCGCCGTGCCCACCGTCTATCAATGATTATCGAGAGAATGCGTGGACACGCTCCGCTTTGCCCACCCTACGGCGCTGCTCGCGAGGAGAGAGCATAGCCTCAATTACAGGGCTTGCTGTCCTTGACGTCGAACTTGCCCATGGCGCCGGAGATGACGAAATCGTTGTAGTCGAGCACGAGCTGGCGCGAGACGCCGTTCTCATAGAGCTCGAACGCCATCGCATAGACCGGCGTCTGCTCGCCCTCTTTCTGCTGGGCGTCGCGGTCGAAATAGCTGACGGTGACGGGCCAGCGCTTGAGCGACTTCATGTGCTCGTCCGCGGTCGACGGATCGGACGAGGTGGCACGGTCGGCGGGGATCGGCTGGCCGATCACGGTCAGCGTGTTGTAGACCTTCTGGCCGTCATCGGAGCCGTCATAGACGGAGAGCTCGAGCAGCGATTTGCCTTCCTTCGCGGCGGCAATGATGCGCTGGATCTGCTCGGTCGGGAACACGATCTTGCCGTCGAGCGTGAACGTCTTCGGCGCCGGCAGCTTCAGCTTGACGTTGATGTGGTCGCCGTCGCGCTCGGCCGAGCCGTCGACGCGGCCGGCATCCGCCTCGTTCATGCGGGTCTCGATCTTGAAACGGTAGCTCTTGCCCGCGGCATCCTCCCAGGAATTGGAGCGGAGGTCGCTGAGCGTGACCTTGCCCTCGCCGCTGTCGAGCTCGGAGACCTGGCGGAATTCCGAGGTATAGCCCTCGCAAGCGTTCCCGGTGAAATTGTAGAGGATCCGGCCGCGGGCGCTATTAACCGAATTGGTGCGTGATTTGACGAGGCGGAGATCATAGAGCGCCTGGTGCGCGAGAAACGGACCGTTGGCAGCCTGGGCTACGCCGCCAAGGCCGACACTGGCCGCGGCGAGCGCCATCACACCGAGCGAAGTCCGGAAAAGGTGCACCATGTCTGTTCCCTGAGGAAAGCGCAGATTCGACATTTTAATGACCGTTCCATTGCGCCGCAACTGAGGCCGTAAACGTAAATTGCCCCTCCATGTGAACCTGCTGGCCTGCCTCAACAAGATGCAGCCTCTCCGGTTGCTTGCATGTGGCGGCACGATGGGCGAAACAGGGCCCGCCCGGCCATCCAGGCGACGCGCCGGAGCGAAGGATTTTGGACAATGAGGTGGACATGGCGGGTACGGTCGAGCAGAAACTGGCGGAGCAAGGCATCAAGCTGCACGAGGCCCCGACCCCCGTCGCCAACTACGTGCCCTTCGTGCGCACCGGCAACCTCCTGTTCGTCTCCGGCCAGGTCTGCTTCGACCCCGCCGGCAAGCTGATTGCCAAGGGCAAGCTGGGCGCCGGCGTCTCGATCGAGGACGGCGCCGCAGCCGCGCGCGGCTGCGCGGTCAACCTGCTGGCCCAGGTCAAGGCGGCGCTCGGCGATCTCGACAAGGTCGTACGCGTGGTGCGCCTCGGCGGCTTCATCAACTCGGCCCCGGATTTCCTGGACGGGCCGAAGGTGCTCAACGGCGCTTCCGACCTGATGGTCGCCGCCTTCGGTGACAAGGGCCGCCACGCCCGCACCACCGTCGGTGTCGCCTCGCTGCCTGCGGACGCGGCGGTCGAGGTCGAAGGCGTGTTCGAGGTCGCCTGACGCCAAATGCGCGCTCCGGATTGGCTGACAGCCCGGCCGGTCGCCCATCGCGGCCTGCATGACATTTCGCGCGGCATCGTCGAGAACATGCCGGGCGCGGTGCAGGCTGCGATTGCGGGCAATTTCGCGATCGAGGTGGATATCCAGCTCTCGGCCGACGGCGAGGCGATGGTCCATCATGACCATGCCCTGGGCCGGCTCACCGAGGCCACCGGCGAGGTGATCGCAAAGACCGCGGCCGAGCTGAAGGCCGTCAGGTTCAAGGACACCGACGAGCGGATGATGTCGCTCGCCGACCTCTGCGCCCTGGTCGCCGGACGTGTGCCCCTGGTGATCGAGGTGAAGAGCCATTTCGGTGGCGATCGCAAGCTGGTGAAGCGGATGGCCGAGGTGCTGGCGTCGTATGACGGCCCCGCCGTCGGCATGTCGTTCGATCCCGACCAGGTGCTGGGGCTGCGTGAGCTGTTGCCCAACCGCCCCCGCGGCATCGTCGCGCAGCGGAGCTACGAGGACGAGTACTGGGCCAAGCTCACCCAAGAGCAGCGCGACAGCATGCTGTACCTGCGCCACGGCTTGCAGACCCGACCGCATTTCGTCGCCTTCAAGGTCGACCACCTCCCGGCCCCCGCCCCCTGGATCGCCCGCAATGTCTTCGGCTGCGCCCTGCTCGGCTGGACCGTCCGCACGCCGGAGCAGCGCAGCCGGGTCGGGCGCTATGCGGACCAGATGATCTTCGAGGGGTTCGTGCCGTAGGGACCCCACCCTCCGCGTCATTGCGAGCGCAGCGAAGCAATCCAGGATCCCTCCACGGAGAGACTCTGGATTGCTTCGTCGCAAGGGCTCCTCGCAATGACGGCGGTGGAGGCCGCCAGACCTCCTCCCACCCTGCCTTCCCGCCCCTTGAAGTCGCTGCTGCAATGCACGATCTTGGGCACGATGGTATCATCCGAAATCACGCTCGAGGCCGTACCTTCGATTGACGCCGTGTCACCGGAGGATTGGGACGCCTGTGCCAATCCCGGTGGACGGTGCAACGAGGTTGGCAACGGAACCTCATCCGCTCTTCCAAAAAATTCCCTCGGCATCTTAAAACCTGCCTACAACCCGTTCGTCTCGCACGCATTTCTGTCGGCCACCGAGAAATCGGGTTCGGCCACGATCCGGACTGGCTGGGCGCCGCGGCACCTCGTGGCCAAGCTCGATGGCCTCGTCGCCGGAGTCGCGCCCTGCTACCTGAAATCGCACAGCCAAGGCGAATACGTCTTCGACCGCGGTTGGGCCGATGCCTATGAGCGCGCCGGCGGGCACTACTACCCGAAGCTCCAGGTTTCGGTTCCCTTCACGCCGGCGACAGGACCGCGGCTGCTGGTGCGCGACGGCGTCGACCGCGCACGGATCAGGGAGGCGCTGGCGAGTGGCCTCATTGCGCTGTGCGGCGTCAGCAAGGCCTCTTCCGTCCACGTCACGTTCGCGCGAGAGGACGAATGGAAGCTGCTCGCCGAGCACGGCTTCCTCCAGCGCACCGACCAGCAGTTCCACTGGCACAATGAGGGCTTTGCGAGCTTCGACGATTTCCTGGCGACGCTGAACTCGCGCCATCGCAAATCGATCAAACGCGAGCGGCGCGATGCGCTCGCGGCCGGCATCACAATCCACTGGCTCACCGGCAAGGACATCACGGAGGATGCCTGGGACGCCTTCTTCGCATTCTACATGGAGACCGGCTCGCGCAAATGGGGACGGCCGTATCTGACGCGCGAGTTCTTCTCACTGATCGGCGAGACCATGAGCGAGGACGTGCTGCTGGTATTGGCCCGCCGCAACAATCGCTGGATTGCGGGCGCGATCAACTTCATCGGTTCGGACACGCTGTTCGGCCGCAACTGGGGCGCGGTCGAGCATCACCCGTTCCTGCATTTCGAGGTCTGCTACTACCAGGCGATCGATTTCGCGATCAAGCACGGCCTGAAGCACGTCGAAGCCGGCGCGCAGGGCGAGCACAAGATCGCGCGCGGCTACCTGCCGCGCACCACGCATTCCGCGCACTTCATTGCCGATCCCGGCCTGCGCCGCGCCATCGACGATTACCTCAAGCGCGAGCGCGCCTATGTTGCGGAAGCGGGACGAGAGCTTGCCGAGCTCGGCCCGTTCCGCAAAGGGGCCGACGAGGCGCCTTGACGCCTCGCCACCGCTGGTGACAGTAAGCGGAAATCGTTCGAGGAGCCGCCGCCATGACCGCCTACGACAGCAACAACATCTTCGCAAAAATCCTGCGCGGCGAACTGCCCTGCTACAAAGTGTACGAGGACGAGCACGTCTTCGCCTTCCTCGACATTATGCCGCGCGTGCCCGGTCACACGCTGGTGATCCCGAAGGCCCCTGCCCGCAACATTCTGGACATCAAGCCCGACGACTACGCCCATGTCGCCCGCGGCGCGCACAAGATCGCGGCCGCCGCAATGAAGGCGTTCGACGCGGACGGCATCACCGTGCAGCAATTCAACGAGCCCGCCGGCGGACAGGTGGTGTTTCACCTGCACATGCACGTGATGCCGCGCCACGACGGTGTCGCTATGCTGCCGCCGGCGAGCCGCAAGGAAGACGACAAGGTGCTGCAAAAACACGCGGCGAAGCTGATGGGGGCGTTGAAGGGGTGATCGCCGCAAACTCCGTCATTGCGAGCCAACGGGTCCGCGCGGCGCGCGACCCGATGACAGGCTCCGCGAAGCAATCCAGACTGCATCCGTGGTGACAGTCTGGATTGCTTCGTCGCATCAGCGCAAAATTGCTACGCAATTTTGTCGCGAGCTCCTCGCAATGACGGAGGAGAAACTTACTCCGTCTCGAAATCCCCTGCTTGCGGCGCGGCCAGCGGCG
>NZ_JACCHQ010000021.1 GCF_016031655.1 Bradyrhizobium glycinis | reverse complement strand
CGTCGTCGGCCCGACGCCTACACGCTCGCCAACCACGCGCGTCGAGAGCCCAGCCTCAAGGCTCAATCTCACAATCTCGCGCACCTGGCGCATGATAACCCTCCTCGTCGGCATCCAATTCTCCAAGCTGCTTCCAGCCAGAGAAATGGCCAACGATCAGGCCTCACACCATCCGAAACTGCGCGCGATCAAGTCGGAATGCTGCGCGGAGAATGCTCGGAACGCCGCGCGCGATCATTTCGGAACCCTGCGCGCCATCAACTCGGTACGGTGCGCGCGATGACCTCGGAATCGGCACGTTTGAACTGCTTGGCATGGGCGTAGCGCCGATGTTTGATCAGGGCGAACTTGCCCACCCTCAGAGGACTGCCGTAAACCCACCCCGGTGAGCTGCGCCAACCGCACCAGCTTCTCGCGCGCCCGGTTCAGAAGCTTGGCATCGGTCGGAAACATCACGTTCTTGGGCTGCACCCTCGTGTCGACGATCACCCGGGAGAACTCGGACTGTTTGATCGCCTTGGTCCTGACGGCAACCCACAGGCTCTCCTGCAGCAGCGCCTGAAGCCGCTCCTCCCCCATCCTGTTGCGCCAGCGCGTCAGCGACGAGCGATCGAACACCAGCCGGTGCTGGAAGAACTCCTCGCCGCAGAAGAGCTGGTAATAGGGGTTCTCCACTCGGCGCTCGCACAGCACCTCGTCGGACAGGTCATAGGTGTGCTTGAGGATCGCAAGCCCCGCCAAAGCGCGTCGGCAGCAGCGGCTGGCTGGGGCCGTCCGTGTAGACCGCTCCGAACTCCCGCTCCAGGAAACCCCAATCCACCGTACGCGCCAGCGTCACCAGCGAATGCTTCATGTCGATGATCTGATGGAGCTGGGAACGAAACAGATCCTGCTCGCCGGTCTCGCGCCGCGCCCGTGGCCGCATCCAAACCTCCGCACATGCGCTCTGACGAGCAGAGAATCACGACCGCTGATTCGACGGAATCCCTCATCCGATTCTGCAAGGAAATCGGCCCCGCCATCGCGATTTCCGGCGAAATCAATCGCCGGCATTCTTCGAATTTGCGCGTAACTTTAGACTGTTCGCGTTACTTCACGGGCGACTGCCTAGCACCATTTCGTCGAATGCCGCTTCTCAAAGCTCGAGCATTTCCGCCGTGTCGCAACCCGCTTCGAAAAGACCGTTCGAAATCATCGAGTGGTCGTCGCCCTGGCAGACATCATTCTCTGGTTGCGGTAATTGTCTGCACTACCTAGGAGAGGACACTTATATCCATCGGTTGCCGAAGCCGGCTAGACGTCCTTGCTTAATGAGGTTGGCGTTCAGCATTATGAGGTCGATCCGCCCGATCTGCGCCCGTGCTCACATCATGAAGGGGGGCCGCGCTGTGATCATCGACGACCTGGCGCCGAAAGCCGACATTGCGCGTGCCATCGGTGCCGAATGCTCCATATTGACAAGCGCTTGGCAGGTCGGAAGGCAAGCAATTTGGCGCGAGGGGAAGACCGCTCACGCTGCCGATGACCGGCGCCACCTGATAATCGCCGCGCAATTCCTTTACCGAGAATCATTTCCCACTTAGATGCTCTGAATGATAACTTGCCGGTTTACCGTGCAGGTTGGTGCGACGTGCTTTCATCTGGAGCGTAGGACTTCGACACCCTTCACCTCACTTGCCTTCGCCCATTCGGAGAGGACGGAGAGATACGCGATCGAACCCTTGCCGTAGCCTTCGCGCCTGAAGTCGCGCCGCTGGTCGAAGCTCCTGCCTTCATGGTTGTAGTAACCGGGCGTACAGTCATCGCCTTTGGTGCCGAGAGGTACGGCAAAGTCCTGCGCGCCGGCTTCGATCTGCTGCCCGATCCAGTCGTCCTCGGCTTCGATCGTCGGATGGATGCTGTGGCCATTGTCGAGCAACCTTCTGATCAGGCCCGCGATGACTTGCGCCTGCGGGTCGAGCGTCGAGCAATAGTTGATGCTCAGCGAGAACGTGAACAGACCGCCTACGAAGAACATATTTGGGAAGCCATGCGTCATTAGGCCCAGCAGCGTCCGCATGCCTCCGCGCCAATAGTCGTAAATCGAGACGTTATCACGCCCGTAGATCGGTATGCCGATGCGCTTGTGGAAATCACTCGTGATCTCGAAGCCACTCGCGTAGACGATGACGTCCAGGGGATATTCGACGCCGTTTGCCACCACACCGTTTTCAGTAATCCTTTCGACCCCCTGCGTGGCGCTGACGTCAACGAGTGTGACGTTGGGCCGATTGAATGCCTCGAGGTATTCATCGTTGAAGGTAGGCCGCTTGCAGGTGTAGCCGTACCAGGGCTTCAGCTTTTCGGCGGTCTTCGGATCCTTTACCACCGTATCAACATGGTTTCGAATCTCTTCCATGATAATGTGATCGGCGATCTCGCGGAGCTCGGCGAGTGCCGGGGGCGTCATAGTGGCAATATTGACCTCTTTCATGAGTCGATGCATGATCGCCAAGAAACGCATCGACGTGTCTTCCTCGAGAAGCTTGGGATTGTCAGCCTTCATCTCCCGCACAGCATCGAAATTCGCGATCATATCACGCTGCCAGTTGGGACCGCGTGTCCTTGCCCATTCGGGATCCGTATAAGCGTTGTTGCGACCTGCGACTGTTGATGGCGTGCGCTGGAAGACGAAGGTTTCTTTCGCGCTTTCAGCTACCTTGGGGATCACCTGTACGCCCGTGGCCCCCGTGCCGATGATTCCGACGCGCTTATCCGCAAGGCCGGTCAAGTTTCCGTCCGGATCGCCGCCCGTGTAGCTGTAGTCCCAGCGGCTGGTGTGAAAGGAATGTCCTTTGAAGGTCGTGATGCCGGGAATGCCGGGAAGACGGGGACGAGACGCCGGCCCCGTGGCCAAGGCGACTGAGCGTGCTCGCAACGTGTCGCCGCGATTGGTCGAGATAACCCAGCGCTGCCCATCCTCGTTCCACCGCATCTCGGTTACCCATGTGCCGAAAATTGCCTTCTCATACAGACGGAAATGTTTCCCGATCCGCTGCGCGTGCTCGAAGATCTCGGGGGCATAGGAGAAGCGCAACTTCGGAACGTAGCCGGTCTCTTCCAACAGCGGCATGTAGAAATAGGACTGCACATCGCATTGGCAACCCGGATACCTGTTCCAGTACCACGCTCCGCCGAAATCGTGGCCGGCTTCGACGATCCGGAAGTTGTCCAGCCCGGCATCGCGCAGCCGCGCTGCAATGATCAGACCAGCCCACCCGCCACCAATCACTAAGGTGTCAATGTCATCCTCAATCGCGCCACGCGTCGCGAGCGGCTCGCCGATGTGATCGTCGGTGAGGAAATGGGAAAGGTCGCTTCGTTCCGTCGCGACCTCGACGAACTGATCCTCCGCATCCTTGCGAACGCGCTTGTCGCGCTCACGCTGATAGCGCTGCTTGTTCTTCTCGATATCGAAACCGAGGTAATTCGGATCACGAAGGCGGCGTGGCAAGCGCATATTGATCCCTAAGAGGCAATTATGCTGGGGAATGGCTAAACCATTCTGCGAGGTGATACAGATCTATTGCTGTCTGCCTACCAGGCAAACCAGCCAACATCTTCAGCGACCTTCTTGTAGACCTCAGCCGCGTATGCGTTCTCCGGGCCCCGCCGAATATGTCCATCAATCTTCTGCGCGTCGGCACCAGCAAAAATGCGCCATTTCCCAGCTCTAACTCCCTCAAGGATCATCTTGACAGCCTGTTCAGCCGTGTTTGGGGCATCGTCAATGAATTTTCGAGCGCGCTCACCAGAAAACCTTCGAAGCACATCTGGAGACATATTATCGATTTGGACTCCAGCCATACGCAGACGAGCGACAACATCATCCATTAGTCTGTCAGCGCCGCCATGCACCTTTCTTGAATTACGGACTATCATCTCAGTGCCGATATAGCCTGGCATTACGACCGAACATTTTATGTGCGGCGCATTGAGACGAAGGTCGTTGATCAGCGCCTCAGTGAACCCTTTTACCGCGTGTTTTGCTGTGACATAGGCGGGTTGGGACGCATTTCTTCCGGCGGACGTTCCCCAAAAACCGGCTACGATCGACGTGTTGATGATATGACCTTCCTCCGCGTTCATTAGCAGAGGCAAAAAGATTCGAACGCCCAGGTACAGACCACCCCAGCAAATATCAAAGGTTCGTTCCCAGTCCTCGCGCGCGCTGGTAAAAAGGCTTCGACCGCCACTGACGCCGGCGTTGTTGAACAAGAGATGGATCTTGTCAGTGTCGTGCTGCTCCGCAACTTCTTGTCTAAAACGCTTGAGCTGGTCTTCCACTGACACATCAGCGAGGTGTGTGGTGATACACACAGCCTCATGCGGTCTCTCGAGTTGGGACAGCCTCTTGGTCTCAGCCATTCCGTCCGGAAAGACGTCACAAATCGCGACGTTACAACCCTCGGCAACCAACTGGTGCACGAGTTCGCGCCCAATTCCTGCCCCGCCGCCCGTGATCACTGCGGTTTTTCCGGCAAACTCCATTCGATTCCCCTTGGTGACGTGCTCGATCCTCTTGCCCGCCCCATCTCTGTTGGCGTGCAAGGTTCGATCGGGTGCAAAGTCGCTGCAGGAATTTTATCGGCGTTCCCACATCAGGTTCGTGCAAATTAGGGCCTATGAATACAGAAACGCTGCACTCGAGCGGGTTTAGGAGTGGGTTTTCACTGTCCGCCATGCGGGCAGTCGGCAGCGATCACGAGACCACCTTTTCACGATTACCGTGACGGGCATGTTTTTCAAAGCCGCAGAGATTCGGCGGGCGTATTTGCAGCAATTCTGCATTGAGCGAGGGCTTTGCATGAGTTTCGACGTGCTGCCTCACACTAGATATCGCCGAACTAGGCAAAATTGACTCGATATGAAAGCCGTCTTGCTGCACCCAGACCGCGCTGCTCGCAACTTCCGGTGCTCAACCACGCTCCGCCGCTTGATTTTGCATACTCCTTGCCGCCGCAAGGCGGCGGATTGCCTAGGCGTCGCGTATGAGTGCAAGTACCTGCAGCTCGCGGTAAGCAGAAGGAAAGCACTCTTGCTAGGGATCGCTTTGGCGGGCGTGCCGAGTGGGCAGCGTCTTGAAGCATCTGCGCTTCTGGCCAGTGGAAGACCATGACCTTCATCGCAGCGCTGTGCCACGACCGAATCAGCGCGCCCTGGGTCATCGGGGTCATTAACGGCGAGCTCTTCACGCTCTATCTCAAAGGGGTTAGCGCCCAGCTTGGAAAACTCAAGGTCGTTGAGCTGCTGCCGGTTTGATGGACACCGAGATTGGGTGTTTTATGAAGCCGGAGGTGGGCGATGAAGAGACGGAAGTTCAGTCGCGAGTTCAAGATCGAGGCGGTCAAGCTGGTGAGGGAGCGTGGGGTGTCGGTGGCGCAGGCCGGGCGCGACCTGGATGTTCATGAGAACGTTCTGCGCAAATGGGTGAAAGAGTTCGGCTCCGATCCGGTGCAGGCCTTTCCCGGCCACGGGCAGATGAAGCCGGAGCAGCAGGAGATCGAGCGGTTGCGCCGTGAGGTCGCCAGGTTGAAGGCCGAGCGGGATATCCTAAAAAAGGCCGCAGCCTTCTTCGCGAAGGAAGCGATATGAAGTTCGTCTTCATCGCGAAGCACCGGGCGATCTGGCCGGTGGCATGGCTATGCGATGCGCTGGGGGTGTCGCGGTCGGGCTTCCATGCCTGGCTGAATCGCTCGCCCAGCGCCAGATCCCGCAGCGACGAAGAGCTCGGCGGCAAGGTGAAGGCCAGCTTCGTGGCGAGCGACCGCACCTATGGTGCGCGCCGGGTGTGGCGTGATCTGCTCGCCGATGGGGCGGACTGTGGCCCGCACCAAATCGAACGGCTGATGCGCCTGCAAGGCTTGCGGGCGCCGCCGCGACGCCGGCGCTTGCCGAAGGACAGCGGCGATCGACAGCTCGAGACCGTGCCGGCGAACCTCCTTGACCGGCAGTTCCCCGCCGAGCGGCCGAACCAGAAGTGGATCGCCGACTTTACGTATCTCTGGACGGCCGAGGACTGGCTCTACGTCGCAGCAGTGATCGACCTGTTCTCACGCCGGGTGGTGGGCTGGTCGATGAGCGCCGCCATGACAGCTCAGTTGGGGACCGATGCCCTGCTGATGGCCATCTGGCGACGCGGCAAGCCGCTGTAGAAGTTTCGACTTAATCTGACGGCAAGGTGGAACTGGCGGGGAATGAAGCTGCGGGCGAGCAGGAGCGCTCACCCAAAGGGCGCTCCCGCGCAGCCGCAGCGTCTCACAGGAGACGTTACCATGACCCAGGAACAGAAGGTCATTCGCGCGAAAGTCGGAATGCTGGAATTGGCCAAGCAGCTCGGCGATGTCAGCCAGGCTTGCCGGATGATGGTAAGCGCGCATTTTACTGCACAGGCTGCGCGCAGGTGGCGGCGGCGTGGTGTGACGACGGGCCGCGGCGCGATCATCGGAACGGCTTGGTTGACCTGAGCGTTCGAACGTCAGCCGTTGTTCGCAGCTGGCAGTTGTTTTTGAGCGGTGCAGTTGAACGGCAACAGATCTTCGATATCGGCGTCGGGCGCACGCTGAGGCAATTCAGTGAGCGCGTGACGTAGCCATGCATAGGGATCGACGTCGCATGCCCGGCATGTCAGCACCAAACTGTAGATCACGGCGCTTGCCTTGGCGCGGCAACGGTGTCGCTGAACAGCCAACTTTTTCTTCCGGTGCAAAACGGCCTGATGTCGCGCTCCAGAACATTGTTGTCGATCGGGGCGAGACCGTCACTGGTGTAGCGGGTCAGATAGTCCCATTGGTTGCGCGCATAGGCGATCGCCTTGCCGGTCAAGCTTTCGGGCAGGACCTTCGGCGCCTGGTCGTCGAGCCACGTCTTGAAGGCAGCCAATACCGGCAGGCTATGCTGCTGGCGCAGCCGCAAGGTGAATGCGGCGCGCGTTTCGCCGTCGGGCGGCGTCTGGCGCGCCACCCTCTCGACCTCATACAACGCCTCGAAGAACTTGAGCGCTTGCAATGGCGGACCGCCGGGCGTCTTCCTGGCCTTGAGCGCATCGGTAAATTTCCTGCGGGCATGCGCATACAGCCCCAGCGTCCCGCGGCTGATGCTGACGTCGGCGCGCCCCAGCGCGTCCGCCACACGGTACAGCGGCGTGCCGTCGACATTTTTGTTGGCGAGCACCAGCGCCAGCGTCGACGGCGTGGCGACGCTACCCGGCAGCGGCTGCGCCGGCATCGACGCGGTCACAATCGGGGTGTTCAGCGCGGTGCGCTCGCAGTGACGGCAGGCATATTTAAACCGCACATATTGCAGCACCGACGCCTTCACCTCGACGTGCAACTGCTCGGTGACGGTCTCGCCCATCCGATGCATCCGATTATGGCAGCACGGACAGTTCTTTTGATCCTCACTCAGATCATATTCGACGCGTTGGCGCGGCAGATCGTCAGGCAGCGGCTTGCGGCCGCGTGTCTTCGACGCCGGCTTTGGAGCCTCCGGCAATCCCGTGTCCGGCACGGCGACCGCCGCGACATCGCCGCCGTCGCGGCTTTCAGCGGCGGCCTGCTCGGCTTCGTTGAAGATGCGCTCCTTGAGCTTTTCGCTATTCGGCGCGTAGCGGTGCAAGCGCTCCAGGCGCAACTGCTCCTCAAGGACGCGTTGCGCGAGTTTCTCGTTCTCCGCCTTCAGCGCCGCGATCTCGGCCGCGTGCGCCGCGATCAGGGCTTCCAGCTCGTGCGTCGTGGGCTTGCGACTCATCGTAGTCTTGGATCGAAGTCATGCCGCCGCGTCTACCGAGTTCCATGTAGTTGGCGGCGTCATCCGATCGCGCCGATGACGCCGTGCGCATCGAAACACTGTCAGCCCACGCTCTGATATTGCCGCAACGGATGGCGCCGCACCGCCGCGATGTCGATGCTGTCAAGCAGCCAGTGCAGCTCCTCCGTCGTCCGCGTCAGCACCGCCTCCTGGCTTCGGGGCCAGTGGAATCGGTCCGCCTCCAGCCGCTTCAGCAGCATCCAAAATCCCGACCGATCATAAATCAGCAGCTTGACCCGGTCGCGGCGGCGATTGCAGAACGCGAACACGGCGCGCTGGAACGGATCCAGCCCCATCGACTGCTCGACCACGATGGCCAGGCTGTTGATCCCCGCCCGGAAGTCAATCGGCGCGCGGTGAAGGTAGACTCGAAGATCAGACGCCAGCCGGAACATCGCAACGCCCCAGCGCTTCAATCACCGCCGACAACACCTGCGCGTCGCCGCCTTCCAGCGAAAGCGTCACGCCGTTGGGCATCGATGCCGTCAGCCGCCCAGCAGAGAATCGCTCCGTAGCGCAAAGGGCGATCGCGCCGGCAGATCGGGTTGGCGACCGCGACCGCGCGCTCACCGGAATAAACGCCGGCGCGATCATCGCCCGCGCCTCCGGCTGGCCGTTCCCGTTCTGAAGTTGTCGCTTGGAAACCCACTTCCGGCAGCAGGTTCGCGTTCACGCCGTGTTGCAACGCAGCCCCGCCAGCGACACGCCAGGCTGCAGACAGGCCTCGACCAGCCGCTGTTTGCTGGCTGGATCATAGCGACGCCGGCCATTCCGCAACATGCCGAGCGTCTCAAGCTTAAAAGGTTCTTCTGCAGTGATCATCGATGGTGTCCACCTTGTTCAAGGTGGACACCTCATCCCATCCGGGTTCTCAATTGCACAGGTGCGTAGAAAAAAGCGCTTACGGATGACGGGCTATAGCCGCGACAGCTTCTACCGGTTCAAGGAACTGTACGACAGGGGCGGCGAGCTAGCGCTGATTGAGATCAGCCGCAAGAAACCGATTCTGAAGAACCGGGTCGCGCCGGAGCTCGAGGCGGCCGTCGTTAAGCTGGCGAACGACCAGCCGGCCTGGGGCCAGGTGCGAGTCAGCAATGAGCTCAGGAGCCGCGGGCCTGTCCATCTCCCCGTTCGGGGCGCGGGCGGTGTGGCTGCGTCACGACCTCGCCAACGTCAAGAAGCGGCTGACGGCGCTGGAGGCCAAGATGGCTCAGGACGGCCCTGGTGCTGACCGAGGCCCAGCTCGTTGTGTTGGAAAAGGCCAAGTCCGAGAAGGAAGCGCATGGCGAGTTCGAGAGCGAGTGCCCCGGCTATTGTGGTGCGCAGGATACCTTCTATGTCGGCAACATGAAGGGAGTCGGGCGGATCTATCAGCAGACCTTCATCGACACCTACAGCAAGGTGGCGTTCGCCAAGCTGTATGATCGCAAGACGCCCATCAAGGCGGCCGAACTGTTGAATGATCGCGTGATGCCGTTCTTCTTGCGCGGAGCTTCGCCATGCCCGCCAAGCGGGGGAAGGTGCAATAGCATTGTGAAGCGCGTGGTGCGTTCGACCAACTGCCGGTCGCCGAGCTGCCAAGACCACGGCAAGTCTCTCCTCCACATAAGTGCGCAAGGCTGCGTTGCGCAAGCTTGGTCGGCTTAGGCCGGCATCGGTCTGCATGCCATTGGGCAGTTGTTGCCCGATAATCCAACCCGCCGCCGCGGGTGGCCGCGTTCCGCCGCAATTCACGGGAAACCGTCGAAGTGGCCCGCCCCAAGCGGCGCCCAATCTCCCGCATGGAACGGCCTGCACCTTTAAAAGGGCGATTTCCTCGCGTTCAGCCAATGAAAGGTAGCGCCCGGAGAGAGGCCTGGCCGAAGATCCGAACATCGCTGGTGGCATGCCGCCTACCTTTCGGAACAATCTGCTTCCGACAGGTTGCGATAATCCGGCCTCAAACGCAGCATCTTCGCTGCTCTGCCCTGTGGCAATCGCCTTCCAAAATCTATTCTGTTCATCGCGTCCGGCCGCAGACGGCCGGCCGGGCAATGGCAATGGCGCTCGTCCTGACCGCGCCGAACGTCGAGCTTATAACTTTCGTCGCAACCTCCAACTTCAGGGTGTTGCGACGACCGTTTGAATCCGCCCAGTACACCAGCGAGCAGTTCCAGCGTTTGATGGCCGACCACGGCATTATCTGCAACATGAGCCATTCCGGCAATGTCTGGGACAACGCGGCGATGGAGAGCTTCTTCTCCTCGCTCAAGACCGAACGGACGGAAGGCAAAACCTACAGGACCAGAGACTAGGCACGAGCCGATGTGTTCGACTACATCGAACGATTTTACAACACGATCCGCAGGCACTCGACCATCGGCTATCTCAGCCCGATTGGGTTCGAGCTTAAGGTGGGATTAGCTTAACTCGGTGTCCATCAAACCGGCAGCAGCTCACGTCATGCTTGACAATCTCGGCAATCACAAGGGCAAGCTTGCCAGCAACACAGCCAAGCAACAGGAGCGCATCTTCTCTTCCTGCCGCCCTACAGCTCCGATCTCAATCCGATCGAGCAGGTCCTCGCGAAGCTCAAGATCTGATGCTGGCCGCAAAGACACGTGATGTAGAAGCGACATGGCGCAAGCGCGGCGAACTCCAGAGTGCGCGAACTATCCAAAAATTCAGGCTACATCATGCTCTAGCGAGCTTTTACCGTTCTTAAGTTTGTAGCCCGGAGTTCACCCTCAATTTTCGCAGCTAATGAACGGGCAGCCTCCCGAGACAGCGATGCCAACCGCTTATGATGACAAGGTAACCCGCGCCTTGCGTTCACTTTTCAACGGTCGCGCCCATCAGTGCTAGCCGTTTCCGGTCAACGCGACGTGTAAAGTCATTGCATGATCACTCCGCCGTCTATCATGAGACACTGACCAGTCATATAGTCAGAGGCGGGAGAGATCAGGAACGCCACCGTTCCGACCACATCCTTAGGTGTGGACGTGCGACCTAGTGGAATTTTCTTGGAAAAGTTCTCCATCGCTTCGCCGGGCCTGGAGGTAACACCCAGATTCATCAAGTCCTTGTCTGTCCGCGCCCAAAGGTCCGTCTGAACGAGCCCGGGAGCAAAGGCGTTGACGTTGATACCGTGCTTGCCTAACGCCTTGGCACCTGCCTGGGTCAGGCTCACCACAGCCGCTTTGCTGGCACAATAGGAAACCCATTCGGCATCGCCACTGCGGCTCGCAACTGACGCGGTGTTGACAATCTTGCCTTTGCGGCCTGCAGCAATCATAGCCTTGGCGGCCTCTTGCATGCCAATTAGCACGCCGAGACCGTTGATCTTAATTGTGCGGTCCCAATTTTCGTCAGTCGTATCCAGGAAAGGTTGCGGACGGCAGATCCCAGCGTTGTTCACGATTGCGTGGATAAAGCCAAAGGCGTCTTCGCACGCTCTGACCGAGGCTGCAACAGACGACCGGTCGGATACATCAACAGCGCAATTGAGGGCCCTACCACCCTTGGCCCTGATCTCAGTGGCCGCTCTCGCGCCTGCCGCATCATCCAGGTCGGCGATCACCACGCCATAACCACCAAGTGCAAGTTCCTGTGCTATCGCGAGGCCGATGCCACATGCGGCACCAGTGATCATGACGCCGCCTAGGCTTTCCGATTTCATGATTTTTCCTGTTGGCACAATGAGTTTAACCAACTGCCTCTGGCAGAGCGCTGTTTTGAAAGTTCAACGGGCACTCTGCCGCGCATGGTCCGTGCCGTCCCTGGATGCACGCATCATGATCATTCATGTCGGCTCCAAAGCGCCATACGCCCTTTGTCATCCCGCGCGGAGAAGGACGCGAAAAGTCGCATCAAACGCGTATCGGACGAAGGAACCGCCCTAACAAGTGAAGCGCACGGTGTCGCGATGTCTGCAAAGAATCGTGTGCTTTAGCCATGGCGGTGGGCTGATTAAGTAGAGTGCGAACAAGTACCAGCATGAATTGCCACGCCAATGAGAGCAAGATAAATCCCGCTAGCCGCCATAACACGATATAGGAGGAAGGTGCTTCTGGCAGAAACAACCAAGGTCCATTGTGTGGGCCAGCCAATGACGCCGCCTGCAAGAACATTCGTTGCTAGCTATAGGTCGGCAACGAGACTATTGCGCCCGCCATGCGAGCCAACGGTCTTGGAGATAGTTCCAGTTGCTCTTGCCATCGGAACGCTTGCCCGCAACCCAATCAGAATCGATCCGGATTGTCTTCGCACTATTGTCAGGGTTTATGCTGATCAATGGAGCTAGATCGGCCGGCAGATACTTGAGCTGATTTGTGTTCGGGCCAGGATAGCCACTCCCCTGCGTAAAGCCGGCCGCTATGTCGGCCCGATTGACGAATGCAATGAATTTTTGCGCATTTGCGCTATTCGGACCGCCCTTAAGAACCGTCCAATAGTTATCGCCTACAACAGCGCCATCCCATACCATACGAATAGGCGCCCCCTGCCGAAGAGCTGCGAGGGCACGGCCATCGAAAGAGCTTGTCAGCGCATATTCGCGGTTGATGAGCAGCTGCATCGGTTCTCCCCCTGCCGTCCACCACTTGGTGATGTGCGGCTTGATCTTGTCGAGCTTCTTAAACGCGCGATCGATCTTGGCATCGGTCAGGGGCCAGACATCCTTGTGCGCAACGCCATCAGCGATAAGCGCGTACAAAATGGGAGCATAACCGAGTGTAGCGTCGAGCCCTCTCGGCCCTGGGAACTCCTTCACGTTCCAAAAATCCGCCCAGCTTTTCGGTCCTCCCGTCGGAAAAGCGCGCTTGTCATAAACGAGCATATTCGCCGATTGGAATGCAAGGACCGCATCTTTATGACGCGCAGACTCCGGTACACCTTTTAGCGCTTCCTCGTCCCAAAGGCTGTAGTCGATAGGCAAGAAAGCGCCGATCTCGCGCAGCTCCGGGTAACCGCGCATTGTGGCAAAAGCAACGTCCCAATCGACACGCTTGGCGGCGCTCATTGCCTTGATCTGCGGCTCGGCGAGATCGGCGGTCACATCGACAACCCGGATGCCAGTCACTTTAGTATAGGGCTCAAAAACGTATTGACGGACCCTTTCGGTAAATGATCCGCCATAGCTGCAGACAATGACTTCGCCAGTACCGGCAATCTTTTCTTCTGCCCAAGCAGTGATGGGCTTCGCGACGAAGGGTACGCTCACTGAGGCAGCCATTGATTGAAGTAACGAGCGTCGGCTTACTCGACTAGAATTCTGTTTAGTCATGAGCTTCCCCTCTAGAATTCGGCGCATTGTTTTTCGGTCCAAGGCGCGCAGGACTTGGAATTGAGCACGATGATAGCGGGCCAATCGAGCCGAATTTCACCGATTATCGGCAGCTGCTCGACGAAATGCCGCAGGCGCGGGCCAGGTCATTACGGATGAAGCTGATTCGAGACGGGTGCCGCGGCCGATCGAATCGGACACTCAGGCTGCTTATATGTAACGGTCCAGCACGCGTGTTGGAGGCGTCGCACTAAGCCAGTCCGTTTTCAAAGCGCGCGTCTGGGGCCGCCGCTGCACGCCTGAACTTCGCGAAGGGCGCAGTACCGATATGGTCCGCTTCTTTAAAGTTGGAGGCAGCGGGCCATTTTGCGGCTGTGGCCATCAGCATGATATTTTCATGAGGATCGACCTTGCAGGACGCGACTTGGAACGGTTCTCTTTTTGTGTACAGCTCTTTGCGTGCGTTCGCCGTCGCGCGTCAGTCATTGCGACGGCCTGCAATCGCTCATTGCGTCCGCCATACCAGCCAGTGCTCCTGCAGATGATCTGCATTCGACTAACCATCAGGCAGCTTGTCAACCAGTCAAACGGCGCTCTCAGGAATGACTTTAGAAGTATTCTTCAGATCGATGCTGAGCAGCGGGATCCACTCGGCCGGGAGATCGCACTGCGCGGCAGATATATTCCGAGTCTCCGCTTACGCGAGTTGAAATAGGCGCCGCGGTATCGTCGTGATCGGATCGAACCCGTTTTCTGTGACGCAGATCGTGTCTTCGATCATCATCCCGCCCCATCCTAGTTCATAGAACCGCGTTTCAACGCAGAGACACATACCCGTCTGCCAGAACGGCCTCAGACGCCTCGTTGATGAGCGGATATTCATATCCACTAAGGCCAATGCCATGCCCGAAGTGATGTCGCCGATATGAGGGGGTGCCCGCGCTGCGGGTAGCATTGACTGCCGCCAGGTGAACGTCGCGCACCTTTGCTCCGGACCGCACTGCGGCGAGTTCCGCTTCAAGCCCCTCAGCATGGCCTTGTAGCGTGCAGTGATAAGCTTCGAAGCATCCCCCGCAACAAAAGTACGCGCCATGTCAGATTTGTACCCATCAACTACGCAGCCGGCATCAAGGCGGATGATGTCTCCCGCATAGATTTTGCGCGCTGTCAGGTATGCGTCCACAAGTGCTGAGCGCGGACCCGTCGTCATACTGATGAGTCGGGGACGCCGCCGCCGCGAAGCATTTCGCTCGCACCCAGACCGGCGAGCTCCCATTCGCTCATGCCGACTTTGAACTCCCGCCGGATCGCGTCGATGCCGGCTTCAACGAGCTGAGTCGCTCTTCTAAGACGAACCAGTTCTCCCGGAAGCTTTGTCAACCGGCTACGAACAACCGCATCGCTGATGTCAACAATCGGCCTTGCTGCCCCGAGCAGCGTTTTCAGGTCAGTACCACCGCGACCGTCGACGCCGAGCTTGAGTTCTTTTGGCGCAACAGCACTCACCGCGGCCACAACCGCTTCCGCGAAGGTTCCAAAGCCTGGCGCGTCGTATTCTACGGAAGGACCATCGGCAGACCCGCTCGAAGTAAAACACCGTAGAGTCTTTCGTGAGCGTCACGAGAAGATCACTGGTGCCTGGGCTTGACTTGCGCGGAATGTTCTGGATAGCGCGGTCGGGATGATTGACGCTGCCGGGGCGCGGTGATGGGGTGATCCCGGTTCGGAGCGGGTAACGGGGATCAGAATGACCAGCAGCTGCGCGAGAAGCTCCGGAAGATCGAGGCGTTGTTCGCGGGTGCCGGAACTGCCGGTGAGCGCCTTGCGGCGGAAGCTGCGCTACAGCGGTGCGTGCCCGGGTCGCGGAGCTCGCTCGCCACGATCTGCCGATCGAGCAGCAATTCTCACTTCCTGACTAATGGTCGCGGCACCTATTTTTGGCGCTTTGCCGCCGGTACGGGCTGCGGCCGTTTCGTTATCACCGCCAACGACGCAACACGGTGGTGATCCGTGCGTCCCGAGGCTTCGTCGACAAAGTTCTGTTGCCGGAGTTCACCGAGGCTGGAGAGGGCGTTGCAAGTCTATCTGCACGAGCTGACGCTGCGCGTGATCCGGGAGGAGATCTATGACGACACCAGCGATGCGCAGGAAGTTCCAGATGCCCTGCCGTCGAACTGATCAGGCGGCGAGCTTTGCCAGCGAACTGTCGCGCTCGGCCTTCCAATTCCACGGCAACAGCATGTGCAGCTGATTGATCTTTGTACGTCCGGAGACGATGCGCTCGATAACATCGGTCAGATAGTGCCGCGGGTCGATGTCTTGCAGCTTTGCCGTGTTGATGAACGACGCGAGAATGGCCCATTTCTCGACGCCGCCTTCACTGCCGGCGAGCAAGTAGTTCTTCTTTCCCAGGCCTATCGGCTTGATGCTGCGCTCGACCGTATTGCTGTCTATTTCAATGCGTCCGTAAGCGTCAGAAGAACGATGCAGCGGATGCGGAAGCGATCGCTGAAGCCGCGTCTCGACCAACGATGCGCTTTGTCGGCGTCAAGAGCGCCGAGAAACAAGCCTCTTCCATGGCATTCAAGGTTCGTGATCTCTTGGTTCGACAGCGTACACAGGCGATTAACGCTTTGCGCGGACATCTTGCGGAATACGGCTTGATCGTTGCTCAGGCGTGAGACATATCCCCCGCTTGGATGAGCTCTTAGCAACATATCCGGACCTGCCCGATCTTGCTCGTGGCCTTTGCCAGAATCTCTTGAAGCATGTGGAAGCCCTGTCGGAGCAGATAGTAGAACTGGAGAAGGGACTTCGGATGCGCGCTAGAAAGGACCAGGTCGCCTCTCGCTTAATGACTATTCCGGGGATCGGGACAATCTGCGCCACAGCGATAGAGGCCTTGGCGCCCTCGGCGGAGACCTTTTCCAAGGGGCGTGATTTTGCGGCCTGGATTGGTCTCACGCCCAAACAGAGTTCTTCCGGAGGCAAGGACAGGCTTGGCAAAATCTCCAGGATGGCGCGGCGAGATCTCCGACGCCTCCTTGTGCTTGGTGCGACCGCCGTCGTGCGATGGGCAAGACGATATGGATCGCCAGCAGGATCCTGGCTGGCGAGAATGCTCTCGAAGAAGCCTCCAAAGCTGATTCCGGTCGCTCTAGCCAACAAATTGGCGCGTATCGCTTGGGCCTTGATGGTCCGCGGTGGCGTTTACCAAGCTCCAGCGTCTGGTGTTGCGTAACGCAGGGCCAGAAGCCGAGAGACGTCGGGAATGTGGTAAGGTCTAACGGAGGATTATGGGCAATCGGTCAGGGAATAGGATTGGAAGAATCAAGAGGTCGATGAGTGCCAGAGAGCACGCGTAGCCGAATTGGATCCAATCCACGCATTGCATAAGGGCCCGCGACGTGTAGAGGTCGCATCACGAGGCCGGACACACGTCAGCACCCGACCACATGCCTGTTCCGAACCTAGATTTTGCTTGCATTTACTGGGGCGTCCACACACGTCGACCTGCAGGATGCCGTGGCAGTCCCCGAACAGATGCTTGGCGCGGATCGCCTTGCGATCCTCGGCAAACATGTAGACCACCGCCGGCGGCGCGGGGCCGCCCCACGGGCCGTCATCGGTGGCGATCGCCCAGAACTGGCAGACTTTGGTCCTGCCACGGCCGGGATCGAGAACCGGCAATGGCGTCTCGTCGGCAAACAGCCGCGGGTAGGACATCACTGTGTTGCGCAACAGCGTGTGAAGCGGCTTCAGCCACCAGGCGGCGCGGCCCATCCATGAGGCCAGCGTCTGCCGGTCAAGCGTGCCTTGCGCGGCGAACATCTGTTCCTGCCGATACAGCGGCAGCTGGTAGCCGTATTTCATCACCGCGATGTGGGCCAGCAAGGCTTCCGTCACCATCCCGCCGTCGATCGCCTGGGCCGGCGCGGGTGCCTGCAGCACACCCTGGAGGCATCCCCGGCAGCCGTAGCGCGGACGCACAATGCGCTTGACCTGGTACTGCATCGGAATGACGTCGAAGGCTTCCTTGACGGTCTCCCCGATCTTGTGCAGCCGCTCGCCGCAGCAGGGGCAGACGTGGCTCTCGATATCGATCACGACGTCGATGCGCGGCAAATGCTCCGGAAGCCTCGGCTCCAAACGCCTCGCTTACCAGCATCGCCAGCGAGTCCATGCCGCGACGGAAATCGACCGGCTGCGTCGCGATCCAGACCGATAACCCAGCGCGGGGCCCGATCATCGGCCGACCGTCCCGACTGCAGCAAGCACCTCGCAGAGTGCTCGCCGATCGACCGTTCCCATGACACGGATGCGAACTGCGCCGACCTCGATCTCAATCGCTCCCTGCTCCTCGCATAGTGGCAATTTGCCTCCACAGTCGGTGATTGCGACCGGCACAAAGGCTGATGGCATGCCTCCATCCCTGCGTTCCGCGAGCTTCGCCCGCGTGGCCTGGCGAGGCCAAAGAAACAACAGGCTCGGGCTGATGTCGTGTCGCCGCGCCACCCCGGAAGCGCATGCACCCGGCGCAAAACTCTCCGCGACAATCGCCGCTTTCGCATCGGTCGGCCAGCACCGTCGTCGGCCGGTCCGCGTGATGATCTCGACGCGCCGCAGCGTGTCGGAGCCGTCCTCAAGGATAGGCGTATGCCTATCCTTATCGCCATCCTTACAACTATCTTTCGACATGGTGACCTCGTGACGAACCAATCCACGAGACCTTCCTAGCCGACTAGGTGTTTAGCCCCGGCATTTTCTGGAACGGATTGAGTTTGAATCGTTCTGGCTGGGAAGTCCAGGATTTGCAGATGTATTCGTAAGGCGTGAGACCCTTCAAGGTCTTCAGCCTCCGCGCGTAGTTGTAGGGAGCTGATCGTGTCGATCGAAATTTAGCTGTTGAACGCTCGCTTCCTTGATCGTGCGGTTCATGCGCTCGACCTGGCCATTGGTCCAGGGATGCTTGATCTTGGTCAGCCGATGTTCGATCCCGTTCCCTTGGCAGCGCATGTCGAACATTGTGTCGCGTATCTTGCCGTCGGGCCGTCCGCGTAGCGCGGTGGGAAAGTGAACTGGGTCCCACTGTCGGTGATCAGAGCTTCGAGGAAGGCCGCGGCGGAGGTCCGTCCCGTCTTCCTGACCAGTTGGACGAAGGCGAACTTGCTGGTGCGATCGATCGCGACATAGAGGTAGAGCTTGCCTTCAGCGGTTTGGAGCTCAGCGATGTCGATGTGGAAATAGCCAATCGGATAGCCCTTGAACGTTTCCTTTGCAGGCTTGCTGCCTTCGACCTCCGGCAATCGGCTGATGCCATGGCGCTGGAGGCAGCGATGCAGGGATGATCGCCTCAGATGCGGGATGGTCGGCTGCAGTGCATAGAGGCAATCATCGAGCGGCAGCAGCGTATGCCGCCGGAAAGCAACGATAATCGCCTCCTCCTCAATGGAAAGGACGGTCGACTTGGCTTCCTTGGGGCCTGTCGGCAGATTGGTCATAGTCCCGCGCTGCTTCCACTTCGCGACAGTCTTCTGGTTGATCCCGTAGCCCTTGGCGACGGCTCTCAGACTCTCTTGACTAATTTTGTATTGCTCGACGGACTGCCTCCGTCGTGGTGGCGCAGGCGTGTAAAACTTGTCCCTTAGCGCTTCCTTCGAATCATGCGAAATGCACCATCAAAGTCTGGGACAAAACACCTAGATCAGCCCTCAGTGCGTGGTCGCCGGATGACGCTCACAGTCTTTCTACTGCACAGCGATCTGCTCGTCTTCATCTATCTTCTCGACTTCTCCAGGAGACGCCGCCAAGCATTCGAGAGTTCATTGCGCCCGCCATGCGAGCCAACGCTCCTGCAGATGATCTGCATTCGTCTTACCATCAGGCCGCCTGGCAGCCAGCCAAGCGGAGTCCTCCGGAATGACCTTAGCATTCTTGGGCCGATGCTGAGCAGCGGGATCCACTCCGCTGGGAGATACTGGAGCTGGTGTGTATTCGGCCCGGGATAGCCAGTACCTTGAGTAAATCCGGCCGCAATCTGCGCCCGGTTCAAGAGCAAACAGTTTTTGCGCATTCGCTGTATCGGGCCCGCCTTTAAGAATCGCTGCATAGCTATACGTGAGCCAGGCCCCTTCCCAAACGAACTTGAGCGGCGCCCCTTTTCGAATGGCGGCGGTCACACGGCCGTCGAACGCACTGGTCATCGCGTATTCACCGTTGACCAGCAGTTGAGGCGGTTCACTGCCCGCGCTCCACCACTTGCTTACATACGGATTGATCTGGTTAGGCTTATCGAATGCATGATCGAGCTTCTCGTCTGTCAGGGGCCAGATGTCCTGTCTCGAGCCGTCGGCTTCATCGGAGCAGGCTTCGACTACGCCTCGGAGACAGCCTAGACGTGCTTAGACCGCGCTTCCGAATTCGATGCGAAGCTCCACAACGAACGTCTACAAGGACGTTGCGCGCTGTCCGTAGCGCCCAGGGGCTAGGCCACTCTGCCTCGCAGCGGAAAGCACCCGTCATCGGACCCGTACCCAGACAGCGCGACTAGCGGAGGCTCTGCGCCTCATATACGCATGCTCGGCATTCTGGGGAGACTTCCGCTCTCATGATTGAAACCCCGGCTGGGATGACGCGACCCGATCTGTGGAGCGCAGATTTGACGCCGGCCTCTTTCGCTATTTCCAAGCGATCCTCGATGGAGCGGAAAACCTCGGATTGAAGCCTCTCTAGCGCCCAGAGCGACTGCAGAACGAGCAAACGCTGTTTGCGTCTCGCTCTGCTCACAGCTTGATGAATACGCGCTCGCCTTCGACCTTCACCTCATTGCTGCGAAGGTCGACGAAGGCGGGCAGCCCCCTCCCCGCACGTGTCGAAGGTTCCGAGTGCTTGGGGTATTCTATGATCGGGCCGCCGACAATACCCTGAGAGATGGACCTTCTGTGGGAGCAATGGCTATCATGGCGAAGTACTCGCCGTCCGCGGCGCGGCTGACCACGAACAACCGAGCCCCCGATCAATCGAAGCGCCTCCTCTGTTCCCAGCACATCGGTGTTGCACGTGGCCATCCACGCTCCTGCGGCGCTCAATGATGATTCCTGTTGTTTAAGAGAACACGGCGGCGGTGCCCTCAGGTCGGCCTGAAGTCGGGATCCAGAGTGAGGCCCTCCTCCATCTGCACGCCGAAGGTGTTTAGGATCATCGAGAGCTGCGCGTAGAAGGCTGCCGTATAGACGACGTCCATGCACTGCTCCTTGGAGTAGTACCGCTGAAGCTCCGTCCAGGTCGGATCGGAGATGAAGTGGTTGCCCACCAACTCATCGACCGCCCGCATCAAGACGGCTTCCGCTGGCTTCCAGCCGGCGTCCGCGCCGGACTTGATGGCAGACAGCTCCTCCTCAGTCATCCCGACGCGTCTGGCCGAATTGGCGTGATGGGCCCATTCATAACCGGACTTGCACAGGAATCCCGTGCGCAGGATCACGATCTCCTTCTGCCGCAGCGGAAGGTGCATGTGCCGCGAGAGGAAGTAGCTGCACCACGGCGTAAAGCGGCTGAGGGCCACCGGACTGTGAGCGAGCGTGCGCATGATATTGCTGGGGTTGCCCCAGAAGTAGGGTTCCAGTGCCTCGGCCTGCTCGCGGGTGAGCTCCGCGTCAGACAAGGGAGCGAAACGGGGCTTCTTGAGCTTCATCGATATCGTTCTCCTTCCATCAGGACCTTCGGACTATGCGCCCGGAAACGCATAAGCCGTCATCGCGCTGACCTGGCACAGCTGATCGCCACTGCCAAGCCCCCGGCAAGCCGGAATACATCGCTATAGGGCTGGTTGGCACTTAACCCTCGGGATGCGCTGTCAGCCGCACGTATATTTTGCGTGGAGTAGGTGCGCTCGACACGATGCATTAGCCCCGCCAACGCGGGCGAACCTAACCGCAGGAAAAAGACGAAAACTCATGGATGATTCGGGCCCGCCACCAGCCCACCTTTCGGCAGCACTCTTATAGAACTCCGGCATGTAGACGTTTTCAACGTCCTGCCGGAGTCGCTGATCGAGTTCCTCGGCGTGAACACCAATCAGGATACGCCATCTGTCGGCCCTGACGCCGTCCAGGATGATGCGTGCCGCTTCTGACGCGGCGGTCAGAGCATCCTCGACGCACTTGCGGGCGCGATCAGCAGCCAAATCCTCAATGTCCTCGTCGGATAGCTTGTCAACCTCCACATCCCGGCTCCGCAGGCGGTCCAACTCATCGTCGGTTAGGCCGACCCCGCCGTGTTGGCTCAGCCACCTTCAGCTTCGATCTCACTGACTACTGCAGAGGCGGCACGCACTTGTGTCAGTGGACTACATGTCCGGTGCGGGCCAGATGTGGAACAACAGCTGACCCGATCCAACCGGCCGCCCCGTAATGAGTGCAACACGGCATCAGGCTGACGGCTATGCGTCGGGGTCCCGATAATACGGCAGGACTATCTCCCCCATTTTTCCGAGCCGGGTGTACTGCTCGGACTTCGGGCTTACGGCTGACCGCGTGAACACATTGACGCATGCGGTGCGGCCCGACTTCAAGGCGCGCGCCAGCGCCCCAGGTAGCTGATCGCTTGACGTGACGAACTCACCGTGACCACCGCATGCCTCGCATACCTGATCATAGCGCAGGTTGTCGCCGAGGTCGACCCACGTGCTGCCCCGTGGCTGATTGATCATGTAATTTCTGCTCATTCCCCAAGCGCGGTCATTGAAGACCACCGTCACGATTGGCAGCCGATGGCGAACCATCGTGTCCAACTCCTGCATCTGGAATCCGGCAGATCCATCGCCCGTGACACAGATTACTCTCAGGTCAGGTCGAGCGAGCTGAGTACCTATAGCGAGCCCTTGGTGCATCCCAAGATTCCCGAAGTATCCGATGCCAAAGTAATGACCGGGACCGGCGGCGCGTGGCCCAAGCACGACTTCCGCCCAGGCACCCGCATCGCCGCCCTCGGCGATTACAACGGTTTTCTCGTCCACGAAGTTGGCCATCTCTCGAAGCACTCGATACGGATGCATGTCGCTTCCATCATCGTTGAGTGCCTCGGCATATCGCTTCTCATGCCACGAAGTCTCGGCGGCTGCCTCCTTCGTCCACTGAGTTCGGTTCGGGTAGTGACGGCGGTCGCGAAGGAACGCCGCAAGAGTTTCACGACAGTCCGCGACGATTGGCACGTGCGCTGGGTGGATACGGCCGATCTCGCGATGATCAACGTCCACCTGGATCACGCGGGCATCTGCGGGGATGACGTCGTTGCTAGCGCCCCCCATGAACATTCCATGGCGAGCGCCGAGAATCAGGACGACGTCTGGTGAGACGGACGAGCGCGCCAGCGTGATGAAGCTTCCACAGGCGAGCGGATGAGTCCCAGGCATGAGCCCAAGCGCCTTGACGTTCGCGTACACGGGAGCGCCGATGCGTTCCGCGAAGTGAATCAGCTCTTGACTGCACCCCGAAACCAGGGCACCGCTGCCGACGAGAATCACCGGACGCTCGGCGTTTTCCAGCAGCGAGAGCGCAGAGCTGACAGCTTCAGGGGATGGAGCCGTCCTCGGCGGCCCTACCTTGGTCGGCGGCGGATGAGGTGCACAGGACCCGTCACCGAAGACAACGTCAATCGGGATCTCCAGAAAGGCCGGCCCGGGAGCACCGGCGAACATCGCTCGAAGCGCCGCCCGAACCATCGGGCCGATCACCTTTATCGAGGTCGCGCGATCCGCCCACTTGGTGACTGGCCGCGCCATCGCAACTTGATCAAAGCCTCCCTGCAGTGCATTCATCTCGGGTTCTCGAGTTGGCGCAGCCCCGGACACAAACAGCACGGGAATCCGGTCGAGGAAGGCACCGGCCATCCCCGTCAGCGAATTGGCAAAGCCTGGACCGGCCGTTACGAGGCTAACGGCCGGTTTGCCGGTGATGCGGAAGTAGCCTTCCGCGGCATAGCCAGCAACCGCTTCGTGCCGGACATCGATCATCTTCATCCCCGCCTCGCGCGCGGCGTGTAGGATCGGATCGATGTGCCCGCCCTCCAAGCCGAAGATCGCGTCGACGCCGTGAGCAAGGAGCTCCTCGACCAACAGCCGACCACCGTCCCGCGGGGGTGTATAGCCGGCGGAGGTCTGGGATGCCACAGAACTCTGCGGGTCGGTGCCGGCTGCGCGTGCAGCAGTGCCAGCTGCGACGTGGCTCATTTCGTAACTCCTTCTCTGCGTGTCATTTTGTTTCCGTGTCATGGGTCTTATTGTGTGGACTTGGGTGTTCGAACATCCAGCCCACAGAGATCAGGCTATCAACCCCATCACGGCGGCGTACCTATTGAAGGGGGCTCACCGTGCAATCCGCATCGTCAGTCGTTAGCATTTGCGCCAAGTTGCCGGGGCACGGCTATGGTGCGGCACCGTTAAGGTCTGCGTCGAGAGTTAGCCCCTCCTCCAGTTGCACACCGAATGTGTTGAGCATCATCGTGAGCTGGGTATAGAAGGCCGGTGGTGTTGACCTGAGTAATGGCTGCCAAGCTCCGCCCAAATAGCATCATTGATGAAGTAATTTGGTGAAGCTCGTCGACGGCCTGGATCTGCCTCGGCAAGCCCCCCTTTGCGTTCCCTGCTTGATCTCGACTATCTCGTCTTTGCTCATCCCACACGCCTCCCGGAATTTACATGATGGCTCCACTCGTAGCCCGACTTGCAAAGAAAGGCAGTGCGCAGGATCACGATCTCCAGTACTCTTCCGCGAAGGTGGTTCTTCGGCGACGAAAAGTGCTTGAGCCACATTGCCGAGGAGAAGTAGTTGAGCCGCGGCGTAAAGGAAGTCAGCGCCTCAGCATTGTTCGCGAGGGTGCGGACGATGTCGTTCCGTGGTCTCCAGAAAAATGGTTCCAGCGCATCGACCTGAGCGGCCGTGATTGCGGCGTCGGGTACCGGCGAGATCCGCGGCTTCTTAAGCCACATTGGCGTGAACTCCTTCCAGAGCGCTTTGGCAATCGCGCTGGGCTAGCAAGCGCCAGTGCGCGAACGGTTGGCATCGAAATTAGTGGAGCTTATAGAGATCTTATGATATCGTTTGATGCAATTAGCAGGCTTTCGGAGCATAATTCCTGCATAGGGCAGCCCATACCGAGGGCGATCACCGCGCTATCAGCGTATCGGACGAGTTTGGCATCACCCGCAAGCTCATAGCCCTCGGCTCAAACGAGTCATCTTGTACAAGCGCAGGACGAGATCTTACCCTCGAGGTTCGATCATCGTCCGCCTCGACGCCGGCACTGGCGGCGCCGATCGCGAGCTGACGTGGGCTGGCGGAAGTTATGGCTGCGTCTCGGCACCAGCTGCCGGATTCGTCCCCGATTCAGCAATGAAGCTCGCGTGGCATGGGGAGCCGAAGGCGCCAACGTCCGCGTCCGGACGTCAGGGCGGCTGATACAGCGATTTGACGCGACGAACCGGCACAACTTTGCCCACGGCCGGCGACCGCATTGAACCGGTCGTCGGCCGACTTGCACCGGCGGGTGATCTCGGCGCTTCCATCGAGAGCCCGCTTCGGCTACGGATCGGAGTTACCTGTCGGACATCCGGGCATCCATTGTGACTGTGCCAGAGTTTCTCATGCAAACCCGCCGTCCACAGGGCGCCGATCCACGGGCGTATCCATAAGGCCTAGCATGACAGCGTTGCAGCGGACGCCCTGCGTGACTTGAGATGCCGCCACGGAGGTTAGCCGATTTGCGCCGGCCCTGAAGAGCTCATAGGGGATTAAGGTGTGACCTTCGATTGCCACCAACGCGGAGATGTTCACGATCGCCGCGCCACATTCCTGATCGCGCATAAAGCCGGGTGCTGCTTAGCCAGATTCCCTTTAGGTTCACGGCGAGGATGCGGTTAGCAATGCATGGGCCCATCGCCACCGTCGAGCCGGCCGTCGGTTACAAGGCCGAGCACCCCATTGGCCGCAATTGTCTCCGGTTGAACGGCGACGCCAACAACGCCGTACTCGCGCCGCTGGCTATAACTGCCGCCGTCTCGTCCGATGGCTCAGGCTTTGCTGTGCCAAATCCAGGCCGCGCTCTTCACCGAACCGATCGCCAATCCAGCCTAAAAAATTAAATCAGGATTCTTCATCATGCTCGACTACTTGATCGACGAAATCTACCCGAACCCCACAAGACTTGCTGCTAATAGCGCGCCCGCGAGTACTTCAAGCGTAGCAGTTGGTCTCCTGGCAGGATACAAGCGTGTATCATGGACCTCATTGCAGGAATGAGGATCGAGATATCGATACTATCAATGCGGAAGAATGCAAAACGTGCTGCACGCGGCAGCCACTGGTGGCCGGCGGGAGGGTGCAAGGTGAGCAGCAAGCACCCAGTACACGGCGGCGTGGGGTTTCCCTTGATTACGCGGAGCAGCATGGCCTTTCCGAAAGATACGGGATCTTGCCTCAACCGCGATCGCCGGGCGCGACGCACGAACATCGTTTACAGCACGAATGGAAACAAGTCGATGGGTATCAGTAGCCCCCGCGCCTCAAATAGCGGGCTTTACGCCGATCCTCGGGAAGATTGGCTCGCGCAGCATACGGAGGACGTCATTGATCCCAGCCGCCCAATTGTCGATCCACATCATCATTTATGGGAGCACTATGGGCTTCGGTACATGATCGAAGAACTAGCGGCCGATCTCGCGTCTGGCCATAATGTCATTGCCACGGTGTATGTGGATGCCGGTTCCGGGTATCGAGCAGACGGACCGGAAGCGTTTCGTCCGATCGGCGAAGTGGAATTCGCGACCGGCGTGGCCGCAATAAGCGCGAGCGGCAGCTACGGGAAGAGCTCGATCTGCGCCGGCATCGTCGGCCACGTTAATCTGCTGCTGGGCGACGGTGCCAAACCCGTGCTAGAAGCCGCAATCAGCGCCGGCAGCGGCCGTTTCCGCGGCATTCGCCATTCTTCAGCATGGGACCCGGAGCCCATCGTTGCCGGCATGTATGCAACACGGCCGAAGGAACTGCTGCTCCATCCGACCTTTCGCAAGGGCTTTGCTTGCCTTGCACCGCTCGGACTTAGCTTTGACGCGTGGCTGTTTCATCCGCAAATCGGTGAACTCACCGACCTTGCGCGGACATTTCCTGACACCCGTATCGTTCTTGACCATTGCGGCGGTCCCGTTGGTCTCGGCCGTTTCGCCGGCAAGCGCGACGAAACGATGGCGCGCTGGAAAGCGTCGATCCAGGAGATCGCAAAATGCCCGAACGTCGTGGTCAAACTCGGTGGCTTGGCGATGTGGGTGCTCGGTTATGACTTTCATATGCGCCCGAGACCTCCGTCCTCGGAACAAGTCGCGGCTGCCTGGCGTCCTTATATCGAAATCTGCATCGAGGCTTTTGGCCCAAGTCGTGCCATGTTCGAAAGCAATTTCCCGCCGGACAAGGGCCAATGCAGCTATCAAGTCATCTTTAACGCCTTCAAGCGCCTCGCAGCGCAATACACCGAGGCGGAGAAGACCGCGTTGTTCTCCAAAACGGCAATTGATTTTTACAAGCTGAACCTTGACTGAACATCTGGCACCATCAGCAATGGGATACCCAGACGAGCCGCCAAACCGTAGCCAAAATGATGGAGAATTGCCAAATGCGGCCGATTCGGCATTGTAGTGATCATACGAGGCGCTGCACTGGGCCGAATGCGCCGGGGTGGATACGGAACATCGTGACCTCGGCGCAACCCACTTCGGCCGCCGGGCCCAGGGAGCACAAGGCAAACTGACTTGCCGAACGCCTCAGAAAGCCCGGCTTCAATGTCCAACTCCAGCCCTTCGCGGAGCCCGCCTGACACTCCTCTTCCCACGGATTCTTCCTGTTCGAAGCAGAAAGTCGTTCTTAATCTGAGCGCCATCGGCGGTCACGCAGGAGACCACCTCGTCCTGACCCGTGGT
Organism: Bradyrhizobium glycinis; assembly: GCF_016031655.1. Lineage (GTDB taxonomy): Bacteria > Pseudomonadota > Alphaproteobacteria > Rhizobiales > Xanthobacteraceae > Bradyrhizobium > Bradyrhizobium glycinis. The sequence goes on along the minus strand of NZ_JACCHQ010000021.1, from coordinate 120,577 downwards.
CTCCAGAACACCGCCTTCGGAGCGCTGGCGCATCTGGGCGGGAATGCCGTCCGCTGATCCGGGCGGAAATGCGAACCCTTGGAAGACCGCTTGCAGAGCGATTGCGTTTGCTATTGCGGCGGACTCGATCACAGGCTTCGATCCGTCGAGTAGGTCAACTCGGCACCGGCCCGCAAGGTGTGCCGGGTCCTCCTTCCTCAGCGCATGACGAAGGGGTTGGCCGGGACATCCTTCGCGGTCGAGATCCAAACACTCTTCGTTTCCAGATATTCGCGGACTGCGTCGATACCGCTCTCGCGGCCGACGCCCGAGTACTTCATGCCCCCAAAGGGCATCATGTAACTGATCGCCCGGTAGGTGTTGACCCATACCGTGCCGGCGCGCAGAAGCTTCGGCACCCGCACGGCGCGACCGAGATCTTTCGTCCAAATGCCCGCTGCAAGGCCGTAGATAGTATCGTTGGCAATGCGGACGGCCTCCTCCTCAGTATCAAAGCCGATGATCGAGAGCACCGGGCCGAAGACTTCCTCGCGCGCGATCCGCATTGAATTCTCGACGTCGATGAAGATGGTCGGCTCGACGAACTGGCCGCCCTTGATGCCGGGGCCCGAGGCGGGCTTGCCTCCGAGCAGGCAGCGCGCGCCCTCCGCCTTCGCGATGTCGATGTAGTCCAGGATTTTCTTGTACTGCACCGGCGTTGCGACGGGACCGATATTGGTGTCAGGTTGCATGGGGTCGCCGACCTTGGCGGAGCGCGCGAGCTCCAAGAGCCGCCCCGAGAACTTGTCCTTGATCGAGTTCTGCACCAGTAGGCGCGAGCCGGCAATGCAGCTCTGTCCCGTCGCGGCGAAGATGCCGGAGATGACGCCGGCGGCCGCCGCGCTCAGATCGGCATCTTCGAACACGATATTGGGGGACTTTCCTCCGAGCTCGAGGGACACGCGCTTGAGGCTGCGGGCGGCGGTCTCATAGACCTTCGAACCGGTCGTATCCGAACCTGTGAACGTGATCTTGGCGACGCCCGGATGCGCGATCAGTTCGCTGCCAATCTCGGGCCCGAAGCCTGTAACCACGTTGAAAATGCCGTCCGGAATACCGGCTTCCTTGGTCAGGGCCGCGAATTCTAGTGTGCTGGCCGAGGTGAATTCCGACGGCTTGACGATGACGGCGCAGCCCGCCGCGAGCGCCGCGGCGCACTTCCAGGCCACGAAGAGCAGCGGAGAGTTCCAGGCGGTGAGCGCCGCCACGACCCCGACGGGTTCGTGCATCGTGTAAGCGAACGTCTCGGCCTTGTCGATCGGTACCAGCCCTCCTTCGAGCTTGTCGACGAGACCGCCGAAGTACCACCACCATTCCGGATGGTAGCGGAGCTGGCCAAGCATCTCGGCCATGAGCTTGCCATTGTCCCGCACCTCGATCTCGGCCAGGCGCTCCGCGTTGGCGGCAACGACGTCGCCCAGCTTGCGCATCACCTTGCCCCGCGCCGATGCCGTCATCTTTGACCAGGGGCCGCGCCACATCGCTTTGTTGGCTGCTTTCACGGCTCGATCGGCGTCTGCCGCCGAACCGCGTGGGATCTTGGCCCAAGCTTCCCCGCGATATGGGTCGATCGAATCGAACCACTCGCCCTGGGCGGGGTCGACGTAGCGGCCATCGATATAGAGCTGGTAGGTCTTCATCTGATCCTCCGGAACTGGCTAGACAACTCAGTGGCGGTAAGTCCCGATACGACTTACCCGGATTCCAGCATTGATGCTGCCGGCTTTTCGCACGTTGTCAATCGTGTGCAAATTTTGACGAGGGGGCAATCTAGGGCTCTGACGCAATTTTCGTGCAGCTACGTTTTGTGGCGACTAATCTGGCTTGAAGCAAATCGAGTATCTCGCGGTCGTACACTTGACGTCTGACGCACTTGAGGCGCGTAATCCAGCCTTTGTCTGTCCATTCGACTAAGGCAACGTGATTGCTGCTCGGGCAGCTGCTTCGTCCTTCCACTGGCGAACGATGCAACGAGACCGGCGCGCGCGATCCACGATGTGACACAGGCTTCGACCCTGCGCTGGTCATCAAGTGGACTTCAGCGATGATCTCGCGCGCCTCGAACAAGGTTGGTACGCCAACTTCGATCGCTGCGATCGTGACGGTCTCTGCTTTCGTGAGTACGTTCCTCCCGACTATTATGAGGCGCGCGATCGCTTTGGCCGACGGAATCCGCCGAAAGTTTTGTGAACCGGCTTTTTCGGCCCGTCCTCTGCGGGATGCCCACTCGGCGAGTGGCGCCAGGGCCAGGGCCGTTTAGGCACTCGGCGGCCCATTGGTCGTCTAGCCATGGCAGGTGCTGATCGAGCGAATTCTGCCGGGTCCGGAAAAAATCGTACCGTTCGCCACGGATCACCTGCCTCACCATCTTGCCGCCGTGACTGGTCTGTCGCACGATTTGCTTGATGGGTAAGCCATTCTTCGACAGAGCCAAAATGGCCGCATTGGTCTCCTCGCGGCGGAAATAGCCTTCGTACTGCACACGCGATGACGCTACGGATGATCCGCCACTTGTACCGCATACGGAAGGCCCTTGCCGCGGCTCCACCATAGCCTCTCCCGCGGTCCCGGGGACCACCGAGATCGTGGAATAAGCAGCGAGCCAGACTCGGCCGATCACGGGCTCACGATCCGGCGCGTCGATTTGCGGACCGTATCGAGGAAGGACCGACGGGCGTTCTCCATGAGCTGCCAACAGCAGCGTGACCATCCAGCGCCTTTCCAGATTGCAGAATGATGCTGGCGTATCGGTGATTGCGCCGCCAAGCCCAATCATGAATCCCGACACCCCTGAGCGGGTCCGCCGGCGGACGGTGCCAGCGTCGGATCACGCGAAGGAGCGTATCCTTGCTCACCGGCAGCATCGGCGGTTTTGAGAAGGCTGCAGCCGGGCGTCCGCCAAGCGCCAGACGAGAATGTTGGACGATGCACTCCTGCCTCCTTGTGCGTCGTGCCGGTGCAGCAGCACCCCTTCAGCGAAGCGGTCAGTGAAAATCCGGCGCCCACACAGGACGGCGTCGCAACGGAAGCGGCGAGCGATCACCAGGAGCTGGACCATACGCCCAGAGAGCTGCAGATCGCTCACGCGTCGATATCGGCTATGGATGCGTCGGAAAACCGTTCCGCACGATGGGCAAACCGGCACTTCCGGACGCCCCGTCCGCAATAGCGGCTTTATCGCCATTGTCATACGCATTCTCTACAACAAATCCTCGGATGCCAGACTGGCGCGCAGGAGTGTTTGCTGCGTGGCGCTGATTCTATTCCCGACCAAAGCGCTAGTCCCCAGACTGTATCAAACTGAATCAGAGCCGAAAAATCTCGTATCGGTCACCAATGCGGTGAAAGCTTTTCACCGATGTTTGCTCTTCAGCTAGGAACGCGGCAGTTTCCCAAATCACGATGCGGCAATAAATCTGCTCTATCTCGCGATCAAGAATGCGTGCCTGCATGGGCGGCAGCCGGTCAAATTGACCGCTGCGATGAGCCAGTTCCCCCTTACGTTCGGCGACTGATTTCCAGGCGCAATGCGATGACGAACTGCAGGAAAGGCATGGGAGATGACCGTCTTGGTCCGCATCGTCGCTGTCAAGTCCTGCGCCTGCTGCGTACCTCTTCACCGCTTCGGGACTTGACCGCTCATTGCGACCAAGCAAAGTGGTCGACCATGCCGTTGATGCCCCGCTCTCGATGCTCAGAAGCCAAAATTATCCCCTACAGAGTTCCTCACACAAAACTCCTGACGCTCCGTCCAGAACTGCTGCGGCGTCCTGCCCAGTTATCATCGACCAGAGCCGCTGCACCGACCTCTCGCTTCTCGCGCCGCCTTATGGCTGGCTTATTGAGCATCACTTCCGCGGCTCCCATGGTTTAGTAACGGGGGGCATCGTTAGTCCGGCCGCCGCCAGACCGCCGTCAACGTTTAGCACGCGACCTGTGACGTAACTGCTCTCGTCCGAGCTCAGGAATACGACGCAGTTGGCGACCTCGTCAGGAAGTCCAAAGCGGCGGAACGGTAGCGCAGAGATAAAGGCCCTGTGTTCGTCCTCTTTGTGGAGGACTTCTCCATCTTCTCGCGAAATCGGCCCAGGCGCGACGGCGTTCGCCCGGATACCATGCGTAGCGAGCTCGAGCGCCATTTGTCTCGTCAACTGCTCCAATCCCGCCTTGGACGAGCCGTAGGCAGTGCGCCCGTAGCCCGCGCGCTGCCCAGCAACAGAAGTAACGTTCACGATGGCGCCGCCGTCGCCCTGTTCAATCATGCACCGGGCCGCCGCCTGCCCGAGAATGAACGGCCCGGTTAGGTTGACATCAAGCACGCGCCGCCATTCTTCCAGGGGCAGTCCTAGAAATGGCTGGCTGCAAAAAGTGCCTGCATTGTTGACAACTATGTCTAGCCGTCCGTAACGCTCTTGGACCCGCTTCATCAAAGCGGCTATTGAATCCGGTGAGCTGATGTCTGCGTCAATTCCGATCGCGCGCCCCCCGTTCAATGCTTTCGCCGCGCCTTCCGCGGCTTTGCCATCTAGGTCGACGACGGCAACATCAGCGCCTCGATCGGCAAGCTTGCGCGTAATCGCCCTCCCGATCAAACCCACGCCCCCGGTGACGATCGCTACTTTACCCTCAAGATTTCTCACAGTTTCTCCTCTATCATTGGACGTCGTGCTCTCCGGATCATTACAGTCGTTGCGTTTGCGCTACATCGCCGCTTAGGACCACGCCCACGGCTATGGTGTGGCGCCGTTAAGGTCGCAGTCGAGAGCTAGACCCTCCTCCAGTTGTACGCCGAAGCTGCTGAGCATCATCGTGAGGTGGGTATAGAAGGCGAAGACTAGATCCATGCACTGCTTCTCTGAGTAATGGCTGCTAAGCTCCCGCCAGGTTGCATCAGCGATGACGAAATCCCGGTGAAGCTCGTCGGCAGCTTGGGTCAACACTGCCTCCGCGTCGCTCCAGCCAGCCCGCCCCTTCTTTGACACGAGGCAGCACTTCCTCGGTAACTCCGGCCAAGATAGCGTGCCACACCCACTTGTAGCCGGATTTGCAAAGAAAGGCTGTTCGCAGGACCGCGATCTCCCGCGCCCTTCCCCGATCGTGGTTTTTCGGCCAGGAAAAGTATTTAAGCCATGGCGTAAGGCAGGTCAGCGCCTCAGGATTCTTCGCAAGCGTGAGAAGAATGTTGGCCCGCGTCGTCCAGTAGAACGGTTCGAGCGCCTCGGCCTGAGCGGCGGTGATCGCTGCGTCGTCTACCGGCGTGATCCGCGGAGTGTTAAGCCACATGGGCGCGAATTCCTCTTCTATGTTCTGCATTGACCGTATCGATATTGCGATCTTAGTTTCTGCAATAATGGCTACGTGCACGCTCAAATCCTGCTGCCAAGCCTGCTCCTACGCTCGAAGTATTCGCGGGCGCGAGCTCAACAAAACGCGCCTCATGGAGTTCGGGTAGAAGCGAACCTGATTCCAAACAGGATGGATCAAGGGCGGGGCCTGCGTGTCGCGCTGGATGGAGAACCTCGCCATGCGGGCTCATCGGTGAGTTTTTGAGCCCGGTCGATTGCCAAACCTGCAAATGAAAAATATGACGGGCCGACCTTGCCGATGTAGGGGCTCTAAAAGCTGTCCGAACATTGCCGGCTAGTCACCTTTCTCGCCTCCGCTGACGCTTCGTGGATAACGGCAATGGCCGCGTATATCTTCGCCTTGCAGCTTTCCATCCGTCCGGAATAGTTCTCGACGGAAGCCGTGATGCAGGGCTTCCCTTCGCCGAGCCGCAGTGGCGTGTCATTGCCGGAATGACACGCCCCCCACACCCAGGTGAGTTCACGAGCGCGCCCCTGTCGCGCAGAAAATATCGCAACATGCCGTCCTCGGCTGCGTCTATTGCTGCCGTATTGAAATCGGCGTTACGGCGAGTCGTACGTCAGGCGGAATCTTCCGTCCGTCCAAAACCTCCGCCGCGGGCTTGAGATCCTCCATCCTTCCGCCCCGAGCACGACCCGGTATACGCGGCCTGGACCTTCGTCCCTCGCACTTCACTGGGCGGCTGAATCTTCGAAATGTCCGCAGGCCCAGAAACCAAGGCTTTGAATGTGGACAAATCGTATGCGCAAGACGCGACGTAGGCGGCGTCAGGGGATCGTGGTCGAGTAGCTCGGCCATTCGGCTTTGCCCTCACAAATCCGGGCGGGCGGCAGCGGCCTGCCATAATAGCCATAGTGCCCGCGCAGCACGGCGGCGAACCGCTCGTGCTGCGTGGCCAGAGGCGCCTGGATGAACCGCCGGGCCTCCTTGCGCCGTCAGCTTGTGGGTCAGGCGTTTCCCTTCCGTTTTGTGCTTCACGATGAACCGACCATCTCGGGTCCGCCCGCAGTAGTGGGTGAAGCCGAGTAAGGCGAAGGTCTCTGGCCGCCGCTCGCCCCGCCGCTGACGCGAGAGGGCGGCGAACCGGCCAAACTCGATCAGCCGCGTCTTGTCCTCATGAAGCATCAGGCCGAAGCCGGCCAGCCGCGCCTTGAGAGCCAAGAGCATTTCCCGCGCATCTGCCTTGTTCTCGAAGCCCATGACGAGTCGAGTCGCCCGGGGGAGTTTCACCCCCAGGCGCACCCAGATCCGGACGTGAACGTCTCCGCTCATCCGGCTCTTACCGTCCAGCCGCCGTTTTGTGCAGCATCGGCCAATGGACCAACAGCGTGGGGGTGCGGCAAGCAATTTCCCGTACCCAGTGCTCTGCCCGTCTTCGATGTCGCCGCAGACGTTTATATTTCGACATCGCCCATCGCGCAAGACATCGGTCCACGTGTCCGGTAAAGCGCCGACTCGTAGTACCGGCCATAGTAGTTCATCCAGCCTCGAATGATCGGGTTGAACATCCTCGCTAGGTCGTCGATCCTCTTATCCACCCGGCAGCGTAGTTCCCAGGCACGGATTTCCTGTCGGATTGCCTTCGTCGCGGCATTGCTGACACCGGGAGTTGACGAAGTGCTTTCCCCAACGGTTTTTTGACCGGCGGGCGCGGAACGTGTAGCCCAGAAAGTCGAATTTCTGTTCAGGATAATCACCTCGCCGGTCGTCATCCTTACAATAGACTATCTTCGTCTTGTCCGGATGAAGCTCCAGTCCGCATTCGGCAAAGCGCTTCGCAAGCGCCTCCTTCAGTTCTTGTGCCTGCCGCTCACTGTCGCAATGGCAGAGAATATCATCGGCATAACGCTCGAACGGGATGCTCGGATGATTTCTTCGCATCCACATGTCGAACGCATAGTGGAGAAAGAGATTCGCCATCAGCGGTGATACCACCGAGCCCTGCGGCGCGCCCTTCTCTCGGGGTTCAGGGGTGCCGTCTTCCAGTTGAACGGGAGCTTTAAGCCACCGTTCAATGTACAACAACACCCAAGCGCAGTCCGTGTGCTTCCGAATCGCCTTGAGCAAAAGCTCATGCGATATTGAGTCAAAATAGGCCCGAATGTCGAGATCGAGCACGAAGGGATGCCGCCAGCATCGCTGGCGAGCAACCCCAACGGCATCGAGCGCCGATCTTCCGGGTCGATATCCGAACGAGTCTGGATGAAAGTGTTTCTCCAAATCCGGCTCCAGATATTCTTTGACGACCGCCTGAGCAACGCGCCGACACCGTAGGAATTCCTAGCGGCCTCTTTCCGCCGTCGGGCTTGTCGATCTGCACACGCTTGACCGGAGGTGGAAAGTAGCTGGCCGAAGACATTCGATTCCAGAGCTTGTACAGATTGCTCTGCAAGTCTGCCTCGAACACCTCGATCGACTGCTCGTCCACGCCGGCTGCGCCCCGATTTGCTTTAACCCGTTTGTACGCCTCCCAAACCCAGCGCTTGGGGATGTCATACGGCTTTGCTTGACCCAAAAGAGTCCTCCCGTTTCCGGTTGTTCTTCCAATCAAGCGGGACAGTGCCGTGCCTTCGCTCCGCCACCATTACAGTGCCTTCGTCACTACTACACACGGCTCCGTCCCTGCATCGCGCATTGGTACTCAGACTCTTGTGGGGCTTCCACTTGAACCATTCCTTGGCATCGCGATACAGGTTCCCACGTTCCGCACAGAAGCCTGGACCGAGGTCACGCCACCTCGCCTGCCGGACGCCGCCTGAGCCGTAAACAGGTATCGCTCAGACTGATCCCAAGATAACGACTACCCCTTGGTTTTGACGTCTTCCCTACGCTTTCGACAGTTCATCGGTGGTTCGCTTGCGCTCGTCTCCTCAATCCTTACCTGACAGAGTCTTGCTCTGCCTTTTCCGGTCTCGCTCACCACCTCGACCATTGGGCCGAAGCAGCAGCCTGTGGTTTGAACCCTGATCCTGCAACCCGAGTTCGAGGGGCCAACCCCCATCTTCTGTGCAGCAAGGCTGCTCAAAGGTGCTCTACATCACACCTCCTTCGCGCCGTCGTGGCGCACCGTCGTCCGCGTAGCGCACGATCACGATACGACTGCGTGCGTGGCGATGACGCCATTTCTGGGTCCAGAGATCGATGATGTAGTGCAGGAAGATGTTGGCAAGCAGCGGACTGATGCCTGCCCCTTGCGGTGTGCCCCTGTCCGTCTCTTGCTTCTCGCCGCTCTCAAGAACGCCGGCTCGCAGCCACAGCCCGATGAGCTGCAAGATGCGAGGATCGGCAATCCTGTGCACCACCATCGCAACAGCCACTCGTGGTCGACCGAGTCGAAGGAGCTGCGTATGTCGGCATCGACTACTCAGTTGACGTGCTGGCTCATGATCGCTGTATGCAGAGCATCAAGCGCCACATGAGGATTCCGCCCGGCCGGAAGCCGTAGGAGAACCGGAGGAAGTCGGCTGCTGCGCCCATCGCCAGCAGGACGATCCGCACCCGCTTCAAATCGCGCTGCAACGTCACCGGCGAACGGCAACACGCCTTAAGCACCTTGCGATCTTTCGTCGAAAGGCCGGACTTCTCTTGCTTCGGGTATCATCACGACCTTGAATCGCGACTCACGATCTAAGAATAATGGGTACTAGAATGGAGAGACGCAATCCGGGCAGCCGAGGGGCTCGTCTTACGGATTGGATGGGGGCGGCGTGCTCTATAAACCGCGTTATCGAGCCACCGGCGGAATTATTTCCTAAAAACGGTGATCAGCCTTTGCGCGTTTTTGGAGACTTGTCAATGCGGAGTTTGGAGCTCATGTTTGCGGCTCCCAAGCGCCCAGCGGCGTCCATGTGATCGCAGGCCACCGATCTCATTCACGCCAACGCGCCATCGCGCTGCCGAAAGCGCGCAACTGCGACGGATCGGTCTGACCACGCTGTGCCTGTTTATCAGTATTTACGAAGAGGAATCTGAACCCGGCCGCGTGCCGCAAAGGCATCAGAGCGTCCGGCGGTCAGCGAGCACATGAACGAATTCGATCTCGCCTTCGGCGTTACGTTGTTCAAGCGAGTTGCCAAGGCCATCGCTGACGACGGCAGGCGAGGCCGTTTTTGCATCGCGCGCGCGGCTGACGCGTTGAATGTCGAGAAAATCGCCGCCAAGAGGCCCACGGACATGTGCCCCTGCTCGCCAGCTCTCGGCGATGGTGCAGTTGCTCCGACGATCTTTCCGGCTTTTCACCGACCATCAGGTCCTGAAGGTCTATCCACAAGAGCGGCGCACCTGGCAGGGAAGCGGGGCATCGAAGAAGGCGCGACTGAGACGGCATCTGTTCGGGCGAATCAGTCATAAGCCTCCATTTATTGCGACCAGCTCTACCGCCCATGCGCACGTGCCTCCGCGTGTAAAGAACAGAGAGGTTGGCGCTATTAGTCTGAAAAAACTAGCCGCCGATCGCCGTCCCCAGTCGCACGAGATCAACCCATAAGGAAAGGTAGGTGCGCCGGCAATTCCGAACAACTAACAATGGCCGTTAGCGAACATGAGGCGATATGGAAGAAGCCGCAACGGTTGACCACAAATCCAGGAGGGTCGCCGAAATTGATGCTCGAAGCGTTCCGCATCGAGCAATACAACCTCTTCTCACTGCTGGGCGGCGCTTGCTGGATTGCTTCGTCGCGATGCTCCTCGCCCACGCGCTAGTTGGAAGAGCAGACTCCGGGTGTTCGAGAAAAGCATCGAAGCAGGGATAGCCGGCGACAATGCTTGTGGGATCGACATCAACGCGGAGAGTCAACTATGACAAATCTTGAAGGAAGGGTCGCGCTCGTTACGGGCGCGTCGCGCGGCATTGGGCTCGCTATCGCTTGCACCCTCTCAAGCCGAGGCGCCCGTGTGGTGCTCGCAGCTCGCAACGGCCCGGCCGCAGAGGCGGCCGCGAAGACCCTGGGCGAAGCCAGCGACGCGATCGGGGTCGCAGTGGATGTGGGGTCTCCTGATTTGGTCGGCGCCATGATGAGGCAGGTCGACGAGCATTACGGACGATTAGACATCGTTGTGAACAATGCGGGCACTTGGGCAAACCGCCCGATGCTTGAGCTGCCGCTGGAGGACTGGGAGCGGGTTATCCGTACTAATTTAACGGGAACCTTCCTGGTCGGACAGGCCGCGGCCCGTCGGATGATTGCCTCTGGCGACGGAGGTGCGATCGTTAACATTAGTTCCATTGCCGGACAGCGTGCAGGTGCCTACCGCGCCGCGTATGGGTCATCCAAAGCCGGGCTCGACCAGCTGACCCGACAAATGGCCCTAGAACTCGCTCCCCACAACATCAGAGTGAACGCAGTTGCGCCGGGTCCAATCGAGCGCTCGCCTGGAGTAATTGCGATCAATGAAGCAGAGCACGCTGCATACCTTGATCGGTTGCCGATGCAGCGCTTCGGCTCAAACGAGGAGGTCGCCGACACGGTCCTATTCCTAGCTTCAAGTGAGAGCAGCTATATGACAGGACACGTCCTGAATGTCGATGGTGGCATGACGGCAGCCGGGCTTATGCTTATGCCCAATGAGCAGACTCTGCTGAGCGCCCGCACCATCCAGCAGACCACTAAAAAGCTCACCACGCCGCCTACTCCCTAGCGCGGCTCGGCGGGCTTCGTCGTGGGGGGGGGGGAATCGGCTCCAACCGAGACGTGCTGTACGTCCGGCGCGGCGGAGTAGCCAGTCAAGATCTCTCAATTGCATTGTCGCTTGCAGAGGCCGGCGCGCAACTGCCAGAGAGGCTTGCTGTCGTACTCGGCGAGCAAGGCATTCGATGAACCTGGAACGGGTTTGCGAACGAGGTCGGGTCCTTTGCCGCGGGGCTGCAGGGTCTCTGCAAGGCCGATCGCGTCGGAATCTGGTCGCCTAACCGCCTTGAGTGGCTGGTGTAGCAATCGGAACGGCGAGGTTCGGATTCGTTCTTAACCTCGATCCATGCCTACCTGGTGGTATTGCAACCATCTAATCTGGATCTCGATCTGGATGCAAAAGCTCAGAACAAGCACATGCGAAGGCCTCCGGACAGGCCTACGCGTCCACCATCCGCAAGACAGCTCGAACTTGCCGCCTGCTGCGAATGAGATCAAACGCCTACTGCGCCAACGACGGACATAGATGCAATGCTGCCGAAATGCCGATCTACGAGCGCTGATATTGGAACCTGGCGCAATCTATGGAAAGAGCACGGATCACCGATGAAGATCACAGTCATCCGCACCCACATCCTTGAAGCCGCGCTGTCGCAGCCCCTTGCATCTTCGCGCGGCTGGTATGACATGCGTACCGCGATGCTGGTCGAGATCGAGACGGATCAGGGTGCGTCGGCTGGGCGAATGCTACGGCCCGGCGCGGATGACCGCCGCCCAGCGCGATGTCAGTGAGGCGTGACAGCTCGCGCCACATGACCGTATTGCCGGGCGGCGGATCGCTGGCGCGGGCGAGGTAACCGCCAAGCCGGGCAATCTTGATCAGATAGTGCGAGAGCGCTTTCCGTCTTGCTTTTGGTTTATCGTTGACGAGGCGATCGAGCACGCCGATTTCAGTCGCAGTCAACGCGAGGGTTGGCGGCGCGTCTGGGGCGGAACGGTTGAGCATCGTCATCCAGAAGACCCGCCAGCTCAGGATATAAAAGAGCGAAATCAGATTGGTCAGACGCTGGGCGGTCCTGAGCTTCGACTCCTCAGCTTTGCAGCCCGATTTGAGCATCTTGTGGAACACCTCGATCTTCCAACTCAAACCATAGCATTCCACTTCTCAATGGCGTCGGTGGAACCAACAGGCAGGTCGGTGATCAGCTTCCAATCGATCTTCTTCCTGTTTTTCGGCGTCCCGCGCTTCGGCATGGATCACCGTCAGCGTCAGAGCAGGATAGCGCTTCTGCTTTCCAATCGGCGGCAGGACGCGAATCTTGCGATACCTGATCTCAAGAATGGCCTGGTCGGGATCGCCGTTGCTATCGCTGATTCGATGCGATGGAGCCCTTTGACGGCGACCTCGTCCATTTCGTCGGCGATCGTGTGATCCCCGTCTCCAGCCAAGCGGTGGACGCAGGTCCTGATCAGGAAATGGGTTCCGATCTCTCCTGTGCTGCGCAGAAGAGCTCGTAGATGCTCACTCTCGCGATCACCAATAAGGATGCATCGTCCCGGATGATCCAAGAGTTGCGTAGACTGCCTGAGATTTTCCAACAACCGGACGCTTTCCTTTTCTCGATGGGAATCCGGGTCGGATTGATCTTCTTTTTAAGCGCTGCCGTCCCGTTGAATTTCTTCCGGGTCCAGAACTTAACGGCCGCCAACCCCAGCGGTACCCCCTCGATTGTAACCGCGAGGCTCGAATGCATCAGGATGCCGCAAACCGTGTGCGGTCTGAGGCGACCTGCCTTATCCGTCCACTGTTTATGCTCTTGGTGATGCCGATCGCTTCTGACTTCTCGCGTTGATGCTGAACTCGGTTGTATCGTGCAGCACAAGAACGAGACCTTCAGTGGCGGCGGCACGATCACGTGTCGATCGGAAACGTCCGGCCAGAATGTCCAGTTCGTGACCCGGTCGTTAGAGAAGAAGCGGTAGGCTGCCATGGTGTTCGCCCAATCCTGGCAGACGAGCGGAATGCTTTGCCCCATGGCGCTTCCAATCTGCGAGAGCAGTTTGCGGAATCTGTCGCCGAGCCCGCGCGCCCCTAAACTCGCATCCACTACTCTCTCGATCAATCCAACATTCACCTTCCGAGGACGGCAAACAGCCTTTGCCGATCGATCCCTTAATGTCAGCCCCATAGAGCCCCCCTCGCGAATCAGGTGCTCAGAAAGCAATCACAAGTGATTCTTGCGATTCAAGTTTTCGCCGATCAGCGGATCAGCCCGAGTGGTCAAAGTTATGGGTAATTGAAAGCCTCGCCGGAGGGATACTGTGAAGCCCCTCCGAACGAACTGTCTCTCTGCGTCAGGCAGTGTCAGAACGCGTTCACGTGTCTTACGAAGAGCGTGGCATCATCTATGCTAACCCTCATCCTCTAGAATTGAGTTCGAGGTGGAATTCGCTGACATGCCCTGAAATCTCGCAAACACGCCTGTCTCGCTGACCCGGCGGAGGTGATAGTCCGCATCGCCAAACGTGTGCTCGATCATTGTGAGCCGCTTAAAATAGTGGCCGACCTTAGCCGCCATGGTCATTCCGATCCCGCCATGAAGCTGGATCGACTGCTGACCGATGAATTTTCCGCTCCTGCCGATCTGCACTTTAGCCGCGGCGACGGCTTTTGCACGTTCGGCAGCATTATCGATATCCGCAGCCATGGTGGCGTACATCGACATCGAGCGCGCCTGTTCGAGCGCCACAAACATGTCGGCGGCGCGGTGCTGCAGACTCTGGAACGAGCCGATTGGCACTCCGAACTGCTTTCGCGTCTTCATATAATCGACTGTCACCTTCAGCGATTCGTCCATCAGGCCGACCGCTTCCGCGCAAAGCGCGGCGCGGGCGTCGTCGACCACCCGCTCGATCAGCGGCAACGCGTTCTCGGCCTCGCCGATCGCAGCTGCGCTGCCCACCTCGACACTTGTGAAGCTCACGTCGGCGGCATGCAGCCCATCTTGGGTCAGGTAGCTCCTTTTGGAGATGCCTTGCGCGTCGGTAGGCACCAGAAGCACCGCGATGCCGCTGCTATCGCGCTGAGCGCCTTTGGTGCGCACGGTGACAATCAACGTGTCGGCGTTCTCGCCATTGAGAACAACAAACTTTTCGCCGTCAATGACCCACCCATCGCCGCTCTTCTTCGCGGAGGTAGTCACGTCATTCAGATCATAGCGAGAGTTCTTTTCAAGTTGCGCGAATCCAAAGGTCTTGCTGCCGTCAATGATCCCAGGTAGATGAGCTGCCTTCTGCACGTTCGAACCGCCATGGCGCAGGAAGCCGCCGCCGATTACAACGGTGGCGAGATAAGGCTCGACCACAAGCGCTCGGCCGAACGCTTCCATGACGATCATAGTCTCCACACCGCCGCCACCAAACCCGCTATCGGCTTCGGCAAAAGGAAGTCCGAGCAGACCCTGCTCAGCAAAGCGCCTCCAGACCACTCTGCTCCAGCCGCCCTTCTCCTTCAAATATTTCTTGCGCTGGTCGAAACCGTAGACATCGGACAAGAGTCCATCGACGCTTTCCTTGAGGAGCCGCTGCTCCTCGGACAAATTGAAGTCCATATTTTAAGGTTCTCCAGGCGACAGATGTGGACCTCTTGCCGGTCCCATTTGCCGGTGTAAAAGAAGAGTTAGAGCCCAAGCACCGCCTTGGCAATGATGTTGCGCTGGATCTCGTCGGAGCCGCCGTAGATTGAGACTTTGCGGTTGTTGAAGTAGCTCGGCGCTATCTGCGTGGTCCAGTCCATCCCTTCATCCGGCGAATCGGGATGTTCGTTATAGGGCGCAGCGAATGGCCCGATCATCTCCATCAAGAGTTCAGTCGCGGTCTGCTGGCTTTGTGAGCCCTTAATCTTAAGCATGGAGGACGCAGGATTTGACTTGCCCTTACCGTGCTTGCCTTCGTCCGCGACAATGCGCAGTTGCGTGAGCTCGAGTGCCTTCAGCTCAATCTCGGAGATGGCGAGCTTCTCCCGGAACATGGGATCGTCGATCATAGGCCGGCCGCCACTTTCGAAGTTTGCGGCCAGCTCCCTAATGTGCCGGATGCGCTCCTTGGAGACGCCAACCCGCGCAATGCCGGTGCGTTCGTTGCCGAGCAGAAACTTTGCGTAGTCCCAGCCTTTGTTCTCCTCGCCGATTAGGTTTTCGTAGGGCACCTCGACGTCATCGAAGAAGACCTCATTGACCTCATGTCCGCCATCGATGGTCTGAATCGGACGCACTGTCACACCCTTGGAGTCCAAGCAGAACACGATGAAGGAAATGCCCATCTGCTTCTTAGCGCTTGAATCTGTGCGGCAGAGGCAAAAGATCATGTCAGCATGCTGCGCGAGCGTCGTCCAGGTCTTTTGGCCATTGATGATCCACTTGTCGCCCCTGCGTTCGGCCTTTGTCGTGAGCGAGGCGAGATCCGAGCCAGCGCCGGGTTCCGAAAACCCCTGGCACCACCAATCATCCACGTTTGCGATGCGCGGTAGGTAATACTGTTTTTGCGCCTCATTACCGAAAGTATAGATGACAGGACCGACCATGCCGACGCCAAAGGCGAGCGGCGTCGGCGCCGGATACATCTGCAGCTCCTCCCTGAAGATGTAATGCTGAACCGAACTCCAGCCTGTGCCGCCGTATGCCTTCGGCCAGGGACCAACGTTCCACCCCTTCTTGTTGAGGATGCGCCACCACGTCACCATTTCCTCCTTCGACACATGGCGACCTTCGATCATCTTGCGCTGCACCTGCGGCGATACATTGTCGCGCAGAAACTGCCGTACTTGATGTCGGAAGGCTTGTTCTTCCTCGGTGAATACAAGATCCATCGAATTCTCCTGCAACCGAATAAAGTTTGGCCGCGTTAGGATGGCGCCGCCCTCTCCATGCATGCCAATTGGAAGGGGTCTCGAGTACAGGTGGAGCTGAACGCGAAGTCTACCGAGAGGGCTGACGAGGGGCGAAGCATCCGCCTGTTACCAGCGCCCTTGCGTGGCGATACCAAAGATTCCCCCTCCTGGCCCCTGCGAACCCGTTAGACAATGGTGCCCCATGTCCGGCTTCGAGTTCTCGTTGTTCAGTTTGTCGCAAAGTGCGATCAACTAGAGGCGTCCTGCTTCCCGTCAAGCGAGCCCGAAAAATTGCTTAGCTATTCCCGCATTCTATCTCGCCAGGAATGGGCATTCTGAATTTCGGGAGCGAGAACTCGCCAAATGCATTCAGCCGCCCCCTTCTCAGTGTTGCCGCCGCTCTGCACCAACGTCTGTAGCAACGGTCGTGCCAGTTGAAAATGGTCTGTAATTTGCGAACAATCACCGGCGTTATGAACCGAACATACATCGTACGCTGTGCGAGATCGGACAAGCACTAACAATCGACCGTCGCTTCCACAGCCGACCGGCTGATCCAAATTTGTTGGCGTTCATTATCTCTCAGGTCGATGCGAATAGATGTCGGCTAACGCTCGCCTGCCGTCCCTAGTCCCGTGGGTGCGAACGCTCGACAGGCCTCGGGTTTGCGCTAGCCAAACGCGCAGTTACGGCGTTTTCGAAGCGATGGCTCACGAGCGAGGAGATTCCAGTACGGCATCCGACGCTGGCGCAGTCCTTGATACTGCCATCGTCGACCTGCCAGCTCGTACGACGAGCAGCGCACCGCAATAGCCGGTCCTAAGCGGACCACCGACGTCATCATCTAGCTCGACGGCTCTTCGATCAGCCTTCGCTTGATCAATGCTGATCCGGGACCGGGGGTGATCGTGAACGTGAGCGAGGACGAGAGAAGCATCGCTTGCCGTCTGCCCGAATCATCAGATGCGTGGCAGGGGTCGTGAGAGTTGGGTGAGTAGCGCCCTGCCAATCAGCAATGCTGCGAACGCACGCTGCAGCAGATCACCGCCTAGAAAATCGGGCCAGCGCCTTGCGATCGATCTCGATGCCCAATCCCGGCCCTTTAGGCACGGGGACGATGCCGCGAGTGTGCTCGATGGGCTCGGTGACAATCGCTTGCCGGAGCGGGTTTTCGGTTCGGTCGAACTCTAGCAACGGCGCCACTGGTACGGGCGAGGACCGCGTGTGCGGCGGCAGAACGGCGAGCAGATGCAGCGACGCCGCAATTGCAATCCCGGTGCCCCAAACATGCGGAGTATAACGGACGCCGAACACCTCTGCCATATCGGCGATCTTCTTGCATTCGGACAACCCGCCGGCCGCGCAAATGTCGGGCTGCGCGATATCAAGCGCGCGCGAGACGAACAGGTTGCGGAACCCGAAGCGGGTGAACTCACATTCTCCGCCTGCGATCGGGATCGAGATTGCCGCCTTTACCGCGCAATAGCCGGCAAGATCCTCCGGCGGTACCGGCTCCTCAAACCAGCTGATATCGTATTTCTCGATCATGCGACCCAAGCGGATCGCGGCGACGCTGTCAAAGGTGTGGTTCGCATCCACCATCAGCGACACAGTCGGCCCGATCGCCTCGCGCACGACGCGTGTCGCGACCACATCCTCCTCCACACCGAAGCCGACCTTGAGCTTCACCGCCGAGAATCCCTCCGCGACGTAGCCCGCTGCCTCCTCGGCCAGATACCGGGTCGGATCTTCAGCTTGGCGTCGCTGGAGGCCAGTCGCGTAGGCGACGATGTGAGTCCGCAGCGCGCCGCCGAGCAACTGATGCACCGGAACGCCAAAATGCTTGCCCTTGATGTCCCAGAGCGCGATATCGATACCGCTCAAGCCCTCTATCACGACACCCTTCTGGCCGTGATCGCGCAGGCGCGCATAGATCATTTGCCAGAGATACTCTGTGCGCAGCGGATCCCCGCCAATTAGCCATGGCGCGACGCTCTCGACCACGGCGGCCGTTATCCCCGCCGGTCCATAGCATTCGCCCCACCCGACAACACCCTGGTCGGTCTCGATTTCGACCAGCATCGCTGTACGCGTGTCGTACCAGCCACGCGCGGAGGCGAGAGGCTCCGATAGCGCGGCTTGAAGGACATGAGTGCGAACGTTCGTGATCTTCATCGGCTTTGTCTTGTTACAGTGCTTCTGCGTCCCTCACTCGGGGTAGTAGCTTCTAAATGGGTAAGGGCGCGAGGCGGCGTCTAACGCATTAAGCTTTTGCTTAGGGAATATTCACAGATAGGAAACGATGATCGGTGCATTGGAGTCATTCTGTCAGGAACGGGACAGAGATACCGGCCGTTCGTGCACGAAGAGCGCCGGTAGTCACCATGGTGGGGCAATGGTTGTCGTCCAGGCAGCGGCCGTCGGAGCCGCGCAGCACGGCCTCTCGCTGTGCATCCCCGGACAGCACAAGGCCTGGTTGCCTGGGTTGCGATCCGCTTTGAGGCGCGCAGTGCTCGTGGACACGATCATCGCCAAGATAGCGAGTACTGGACGTCTTGCGAGCCTCAGCCGATATCTCTGGCTTCATTGAGCGGCCTGTCCGTATTGCGCAACGACCGGTCCAACTGCCATCGCTGCTACAGCGCCAAATTCGAAGACATGGCAAAGAGCGATCGCATGCTACTCCTCCCAGACTTTGGGTATGCCTTCGAAGAGGTTGGACCGTGAAGGCTCATACTCTCGAAACTGCTTGCAAAAGGCCACGTCGCCGCTTTTTGTCGAGGCCTCTCCTCTAAAGCTTGTCCCGTCATCGTTGAGACGCAATCAAACTTGCAAGTTGGAGACGCGGGGGCCTCTGTTGACGTGGTCAGTACGATCGCTTGTCGTTTCTTTTGTGGAGGCGGCATGATCATATACCTGCAGCAAATCTGGATGTGCAGCGGATCAAACAGGCTATCCATGGGTGCACTCGAGTTGCGTCTTGCGGCCTAGCGTAAGTCGCGACAGTATTGCTGTACACCGAGGATAAGGAATCTCGACACTACCTACTCTGGTGAAGACTCTAATCGATAGAACGACTATTGCTATTCTGGCGCGGACCGTGGCGCATGAGATCGGTTCAACGAACTAAATTGAAGACCTGCGATATTCGAGCCGTATAGGCCAGTTTCCGCTTGGCAGGGCCATCGCGGCCGCACGTCATCGAGTGTCTCTAGAGCTACGTTGTATGCATGACGGCCGCGGCCGCACGCCGGTGAGACCACCATGCCACGGACGCCTATACTTGAAGAGATACGAAATCAATCTTCTCATCTCTCACCGGAAACAACGTTGCGCTTGCTGTCAGACTGTCAACATAGAATTCAACCTGACACAGCCGAACACCGCAATGCACCTGGAAGAGGTTTACCCCCTCGTGCCGGGATCGACGGCACAGGGTTCTTCGGAAACTTGCATCACGTTTATGCGCACATGCTAAAAGGTTCAGCGTCCCTCGCGCACCGAACCTTCCTGGACGACAGACGCGACCAGCGTGCCGTCTGGCTTGAAGATTAAGCCGCGCACGAGACCGCGTCCGCCTTGCGCGCTCGGCGACTCTTTGGCGTAAAGTAGCCACTCGTCGGCCCGACAGGGGCGGTGGAACCACATTGCGTGGTCGAGACTTGCAATCATCATCCGCCTGTCGAACAGTGGGCGCTCATAGCGAGCCGTCACCGCATCGAGCAGCGAGTAATCGGAGACATAGGCCAGCGCGCACATATGAAGCGCTGGATCGTCGCGCAATCTTCCTGCGGCCTTGATCCAGATATGAACGCGACCGTCATCAATTTTCTGCCCGACATAACGACCGATCTCGACCGGGCGTAGCTCTATCGCGTAATGGCGCCGGATGAATTCCGTCGTTTCACAAAACGGCGGCTGCTTAGGCAAATCCTCCTCTACGAGCTTTTCCGGTAGCGGCACCCGGGGCATCTCGTCCTGGTGGTCAAAGGCGCTCTCCTCGCGAGCATGGAACGACACCGTGATGGAGAAGATTGCATTACCATGCTGGATTGCGGTGATGCGACGCGTCGAATAGCTCTTGCCCTCACGCACCCGTTCGACCTGGTAAATGATCGGCACCTGGGGGTCGCCGGGCCGGATGAAATGGCCATGCAGCGAGTTCGGTAGCCGACCTTCGACCGTACGGCATGCCCCGACCATCGCTTGCCCGACTACCTGGCCGCCAAACACCCGTTGAGCGTTGGTGTTCGGACTCTTGCCACGAAATAGGTCTGTTTCGATCTGTTCCACGTCGAAGATAGCGAGCAAGTCGATCAGGTTTTGGGACATTGACGTGGTTTCTGTTTCTTCGGCGTTATTTCCGGGCACAGCCACGAACCTAGAATCTCGAGATTCCAGGGCGTTCCTTCGAATCGCTTGCTGCAACCGCAATATGCGGAACGGCAACGCGACAGTGCTGCTGTCTATGGCATCGATTTGAAGAAATCGGGCCCTTCGCATGAAACTCCTGGACGTGGGCATTTCGCAACGATGCTCTATGGTCGCTGCAGCAAGCGGTGTGCCAAAAGAGCTGTGCATGCTGAGGAGATGCAATCCATCTATTCGTGTCGCCTCGACGAATTTTACCCTGCCGGCGCGCTCCAAACACAGAGAGTTGAAAGCGGACACGGCTGAGCACGACAACGAAGCGCCAAGGAAAACCGCCGCCTCTCCTGCCCAACGTTTGGCGATGCCCCTCGTCCGCGCTGTCATAAGCAGAAATAGACCGAACACCGGCCGCAACTTTCGTAAGCGCCTTCTGCCCCCTGGGTCTCCAGGCATGCCGCCTGACCCGCGAGGGATCGAATGCCCCTTCTGCGCGCGACGGGCTGACGCCAAGTATTTCTTTGCCGATGTCGAGCACATTCTGGTTCCCATGCTGCGCAATGGTAATCCTCGACAATTGTCGAAACATACGAACGAAGAGGCGGCGCGCCTCCTCGCCGCCGACGCGCGCCTCCTGCTCTTGCCGCTATAGGCCGATCTCAATTTACCAAAATGGCCTTTGGTGAAACTCAAGGAATATTGCGACAGGTCCTAGACGCCGACGCCGTTTGGGATTTGAACGGCCACGTCCACTTCTGACGAATGCACCAACTAGATCCGCCGATATAGTCCCTGCCTGATCGCAACTTGCCCTAGAGCTTGCGTGGAAGCAGGAACGTCACTCGGAACGACCATCTGGATAGCGCCACCCAAAGATAGTCGTATTCAAGTTGACGCACCATGCAGCCGTGACCTGAAGGCCTCTGGTGGTCGGATTTCGATGCACCGCTTAGGTCAGGAATTGACCGGCTAACTCGTCGCCGAGGCCCTACCGCTGGCCTGCCGTTCGAACAACCATCGATAGATGCCGCCGGCCCGCGCCAGGGAGTCGTGCGTGCCCTGCTCGACGATCTCACCGCGATCGAACACCAAAATGCGATCGAGGTTGCGTACCGCCGAGAGCCGGTGCGCGATCACGATCGAAGTGCGCCCCCTCATTAATCGCTCCATCGCCTGCTGAATCAGCGCCTCCGATTCCGAATCGAGGCTCGAAGTCGCCTCGTCCAGAACCAATATCGGCGCGTCAGCGAGGAACGCCCGGGCCAGCGCGACCCGCTGCCGCTCCCCCCCCGACAGCTTTACACCGCGCTCGCCGACCAGCGTACCATAACCCTTCGGCAGCCGCAGGATGAAGTCGTGCGCATTGGCGAGCCGCGCGGCCTGCTCGATCGCCGTCACGTTGGCCCCGGGCCGGCCGTAGGCGATATTCTCCGCCAGCGAGCGGTGGAACAGGATCGGCTCCTGCTGCACGATCGCGATCTGACTGCGAAGCGATTGCTGTGTCGCTTTGGCAATATCTTGACCGTCAATCAGGATTCTCCCGCCCGAGAGATCATAGAGCCGCTGTATCAACTTGACAAACGTGGTCTTGCCCGAGCCAGATCGGCCGACCAGCCCAACGCGCTCGCCGGCGCGGATGTCGATCGACAAGCCGTCGTAAAGCGGCGCGCGGTCCTCCCCGTAGTGAAAGGTCACATTCTCGA
The DNA here is from genome assembly GCF_016031655.1 of Bradyrhizobium glycinis. Lineage (GTDB taxonomy): Bacteria > Pseudomonadota > Alphaproteobacteria > Rhizobiales > Xanthobacteraceae > Bradyrhizobium > Bradyrhizobium glycinis. Next base: position 98,585 of record NZ_JACCHQ010000021.1, on the reverse strand, counting down.
ATGTTATTCTTCCGCCCTGGATATCGATTGGTTTGGCTCCCGGACTATCGATGATGTCGATCGGCTCACTGCTAATCGTAACAAGCTCCACCATGTCGTTCACCGAACGCTGCAGATTGTTGATGTGCATGCCGACCTCACGCAAATAGGCATGAATGAGGTAATAGCTCGTCAGCACATAGGTGACGTCGCCCGGGGAAGCGCGCCCCGCAATCCACAGCAGGATAGCGCCGCCGATTACCGAACCGCGCAAGCACAAGATCATCAAGTATTGCAACAAACCGCTTGCGTTGCCACGCAGCCACGTGCGCGATACCCGTGCCTGCCACCGGTTGATGACACTGTCGAGCCGCGCATCCTCGCGCGCCTCCGCGCCGAATGATTTCACCACGGCATTGCAGGTGAGCGCATCCGCCAGGGTGGCGCCGATCTTTGTATCCCAAGCATTGGATATTCGTGCACTTGGCGCGATATAGCTGACCGTCATCGCTATCGTGATCGCCACATAGATTACCGCGCCGACCGCGATCACGGCGCCGAACGCGGGCCAGTGCAGCCCCAGCAGGATCATCGCCCCCACAAGCACGGCGAGCGAAGGCCACAACGCCATCAGAACGGTATTATTGAGCAGGTCGAGCGCCCACATGCCACGCGTGATCTTGCGCACGGTCGAGCCGGCGAAGGAATTGGCGTGCCAATCGGTCGAGGAGCGCTGCACCCGCATGAAGGCTTCGCGCACCACGTCGGACATCGTCTTGAGCGTGAATGGTACAATCGCCTGCAGGCCAGTAAGCCGCAGGATGAGCGAGACGAGAGCCAGCGCGACGATGCCGCCGAACGCAACAAGCGCCGTATGCCGTGCGGCCAGATCGTGCGGACCCACCGTTAATGCATCGACCAAATGGCCCGAATAGACTGGGACGAACAAGTCAGCGACGGATGCACCTAAGAAGCTGGCCAAGACGATCGTGAGGCGGACAGGCTGCTTCAGCCAGCGCTGGAACACGAACGGGATCACCTCGCGGAAAGCGACGGGTCGTTTGCCGTCGGAAACAATCATGGCGCAATCCAGCCGCACTCACAGCGCGGGCTGTCTCCGTCTAAATTGACGCATGGCAGCACAAGGCACGACAGGAGTGTCATCGGAAACGGTGCGTTGTTGGGTACTTCGGGAGAGCGGGACGTCGGTCCCGATCAACGTAAGCGGTCAACGGCCCAACCGAAAATCCTGCAAGAACAGCTGAACTAAGCGCGCGATCGTTGAATAAGACATGATCACGGAAATCCTCGCCGGGTCGAGTGAGGCCGCCGCGGCGGGCTCGTTTGTCGCCGATCTGGTCATCTTGCAAAGACACAGGGGTATCGATGATGTTGCGGTAGATTGATGGGTAGTCACTGAAGGATTTCCGGTCATCGTCGCCGCCGAAGGGCACGCCAATAGATTCTCCGGTCCAGCTCCACAGTCCGTGCAGGATCTTCACTGCGGGGCCGATATCCGCTGAATTGGCAGTACTGCTTGCAACGAGCGTACCCGCCGTGGAACGCCAAAGATGAGCTTCAGATCGCATCATAAACTTTCATAACGTGGGTATGCCCGATTGCACCCACGTCTTTTTATGAACCAAGTGCGACATCCCCGCTCCAGGCTTGTCGCGTCAGCGCACGCATACGGCGTCCCGTCTTACGGCCGCAGGATTTGCGAACCCGAAAGATCGCATCGCCTCCGTTCCTTCCTCCAGGACGTGGAGTTCGAAAACTGTGTGGTGACGTCGAGATAAGCCGCGAGTTTCCTTTCAGATAGAAGGAGTTGTGCACGCGCCCGTTAATTCTGGCGGCAACAGATTTGCTCGGTCTGGCCGTTGCATCGTCTCTTGCTCCAGCATCCATGCAACAGTGCAGCGGAACTAGCGTTGTCGGTGCCGGCCGCAGCCAAGAACACTTGTGTCCAATAGTTCGAATGTCCACCGTGTCGAACACCGTCTAGAAAGAGCACCGCTCGTCCAGCGCCGCAATCGCTGCCTTTGAGTAGCAACAACCGTGCCAACACCTTGCAACGTGTGAAGCTGTTGTTGGGGATTAGAAAAGCCGTAGATCGGCAGGTGACGCTTGGTTGTTTTAAACCCAACGGCCGTCATCCCCTCGTCAGAAACCGAACAGGAGCGGCCGCCGTTTGCGCCGAGAAGAACGCCTTGCGGCGAGCGTCGTGCAGGGTTTGAGCTGACCCCACCGGCAGACCCAACCGAAGCAAGGTGCGCATCAGATTCCACGAGTGGCACGTTGATTGCTACTGGGGAAGACACGGCAGCCCGAGAGCAGTGAGGTTCTTTCGGGGGTTGTCGATGAAGATTGCTAGATCGGCACAAATGCGCGGATAAGATTTATGGCTTCCGACGAACATCAATAAGGGTTGGCCGGCAAGGCAACGAGAGCGCTGCATCGTTCCAACAAGGGCCATGCCATCATGATTAAATCGAGTGAGGGGAGATGGCCGATAACTTCGTCGACCGACTATGCAAGGCGCTCCGGAAGGGTTCGGTGCTGACTGGCACGGACATTGACTCTCGCTATTACCATGATTTGGCCGGCAGACCGGTCGCGCAGCCGCGAGCGGTCGTCCGACCTAGGACGACGGAAGATGTCTCGGCGTTGCTTCGGTTCTGTCAACGCGAAAAAGTGCCGGTGACGACGCAAGGCGGCATGACTGGGCTGGTGCGCGGCGCCCTGCCGAATCCGAATGAAATCGTGCTGTCGATGGAACTTATGAATGCGGTCGAGGAGGTGGACACCTCGTCAGGCGCAGCCGTGGCGCAGGCCGGCACGCCGCTGCAAAAGATACAGGAACGGGTCGAGCAGGAAGGTTACATGTTCCCGCTCGATCTTGGCGCGCGCGGTAGCTGTACTATCGGCGGCAACATCTCGACAAATGCTGGCGGCAATCGCGTGATTCGATACGGCATGACCCGTGACTTGATCCTCGGCCTCGAAGTCGTTACCGCCGATGGCATGGTGCTGCAGGGATTGCGCAAATACATCAAGAACAATACTGGCATCGACCTGAAGCAGATTTTCATCGGCAGCGAGGGGGTTCTCGGCGTGGTGACGCGAGCAGCCTTGCGCATCTTTCCTGCTCCTAGGGAGCGGCAAGTGGCGCTTTGCGCCCTTCCCTCTTTTGCACGAGTCATCTCGATCTTGGGGATGGCGCGAAAACTTCTGGGCGGAGAACTGACTGCATTTGAGGTGATGTGGAGCGAGTACTATCGCCTCGCGCTCGAGCGTGTGAACGGTGTGGTTCGGCCGCTGCCGGTCCATTATCCCTTCTATGTGTTGATCGAGGCCTCTGGGGACGATGCCGATCGTATCCAAGCCGATCTGGACAAGCTGCTCGATACGGCAAAGCGCGAGAACATGATCCTTGACGCGACGCTCTCGACGTCGAATGCATCTGCAGAAGCGATATGGCGTATTCGCGATTGCAGCTTAGAACTTGCCCGGACGTTTCCTTATGCCGCACGTATCGCTCTCGACGTCAGTATCGCCATCGACCGGATGGATCAGTATGTGAAGACAATTGTCGCGCGAATTAAGGAGACCGACCCCGGCGCTTTCGCGATCGTCATGGGTCATGTCGGCGATGGTAACCTGCATATCGAGCTACATCACGAGCACACGCCCGACAGGAGGCACGAATTAGAGAGGCTTGCTTATCAGATCACCGGCGAATTCGGCGGATCGATCTCAGCCGAACACGGCATCGGCATAGTTAAGCGACCGTATCTGAAGATGAGTAGGACATCGGAGGAAATCGAAGCGATGCGTACGCTCAAGCGAGCGCTTGATCCGAACAACATCCTGAACCCGGGACGAATTTTCACGATTTGAGAGGATGCGAGGACCGCGCGGGCCATCTCGGTCGGAACCAGGCGTTTCGGCAAGGGGAGGCCCAACACTGTGTCATTGCCCTGCCCCCTCGCGGGGTACCGGTTGCACCGGCAGCCATGAGATCGCCGGGATGCACGCGCCCGAACTGGTCGCGTTACCAATGCGATACGAAGCCCACCTCTCACCGTTTGGCGCAGAAAGAGTTATCCCTGATCGACGGAGGCAATGCGCAAACAATTCAGAAATTTGAATCTGCTAACCGTGCCGTTCCGTCCTCGTGGCACCCTTGCGCGATGTCGCGGCTGCTCGCCACGGGCTACAGCAAATTCTCAATTGTTGTTTGCCATGGCGTACAGTTGCGGCTGGCGAGCACGTCCCAATCAAGATCATCGACTGATCCTGCAAGCACTGCGATCGCGCCACGTCGATCAGGCTTGTAACCTGCTCGCGCGCCACGTTCAACGATCGAGCGGCCAACCTCCTGACGGGAATGAGACTGGTGAGTTCCCTTGCATGCCTCGAGGACATCTTAGGCGTGGGAGGACCTCTTACGGCACAAGGCGCTGGCACCAACCACCGCGATAGGCAGAGGCCGTTCAAGTAGAGCTTCGATCCAGCCGCCTCCGGGTCTGGAGCGCACCTTTGTTTAACAGACGCCGTTACGCCGCTTCTTGACCAGGGGGCGCCCGATAGGATGCGTACTGTTTCGTTTGCGAACCGAACCGATCCTCCCCCGCGGTAGACTTCTGCTTAGCCGTCGGGCCATGCCAGGCCTACCCGGCACTAAAGATGGTTGGATCTGCCGCGGTCGCAGCGAGAAGCCGGAGCCGCTATGGACCAATGCCGTGAATGGAGCAAAGAAACTTCGCCATCGGATTTATTCTGAGGATCCGAGCCAGCTCTCGCTCGGTGGCATTCACCTTTGGTCCCGGTTTCCTCAGTTGGTTCACAAGAAAAGCCAGTGCCATACGGCCAGTGGCTGGTAGCTCAGCCCATCGCAATCCAGCAGGGCCACCGCCCCCTCCTCCCTTGCCGCCCTGTCCAGTCAAGAATGCAAACTCAGCAAAAATGAGCTCGGATAGCGCAAGGCATCATGGTTCTCTGTCGCACCATCAGCCCTCTTGCTAATGACGCACCACGACGCTGGGTTCGAGGCGGAGGCTAATACTACACGGCCAGCGTCACTGGGGCTGCCGGACTCACTCCAGCGGACGCAGCATGAATCGTCATCGGTCCAAAGCAAACGCGGAAACGAGGCCGGCTGAGGTACGGGACCGGACTCGTGAACAACAAGTGCCAATACGGGGTGGCTAGCTGATCGAGAAGCCCCCGCGCTAGTAAAGGACCCGCAGATCACCAGGCGCGCTCTCGTCAACCTGCACCAAAATGGATCAGGCGTGACCCAGCTTCGCACCATCAAAGATGAACACGTGCAGGCCGCGCGTCGACTTTGGCTAGCGCTTGGGCGTGGGCCGCTCGGTACGCCTCCCCTTGCTTTGCCGGCTTTGAACAGAACTGGCCCGCCGCTGCGCTTGAACGGTGTCCAAATACGCCGATCATCTGCCGCTCTACCGGCAGGCCCAGATCTATGCCCGCCAGGGCATCACTCTCGATCGATCGACGTTGGCGGACTGGGTTAGGCATGCTGCCTTCCATCTGCGCCCGCTGCATGAGCGCCTTCTCACGGCCTTCGCGAGAGGTCCAAGCTGTTCGCCGACGAGACGACGGTGCCGGTGCTCGATCCCGGTCGAGGGCGCACCAAGACCGGTCAGCTCTGGGCCTATGCCGCCGACGAGAGGCCTTGGGGCGGCCTCGACCGCCCGGCATCGCCTATGTTTATGCACCCGACCGCAAAGCCGAGCAGCTGTTCAGCCATCTTGCCGGCTTCAAGTGCGTTTACAACGCCTATCCAAAGCTTGCCCAGCGTGGCGAGGTCGAGCTCGCCTTCTGCTGGGTGCACATGCGGCGCAACTTCTACGAACTCGCGACAGCCGGCCCCGCTCCAATCGCGAGCGAGGCGCTGAAGCACATCGCCGCGTTTCTATGCGATCGAGAAGGAGATCCGCGGCCGCAGCGCGGAGGAGCGTCGCCTCGTGCGGCAGCAGAAGAGCCGACCACTGGCCGATGCCTTTGAGGTATGGCTGCCCGCTAAGCTGGCTCTCATCAGCCAGAAGATCAAGCTCGCCGAGGCCATCCGCTATTCCCTCTCGCGCTGGCAAGGCTTAACGCGCTTCATCGATGACGGCCGCATCGAACTCGACAACAATAGGTTCGAACGATCAATCCGTGGCATCAAGCTCATTCGCAAGAACGCGCTGTTTGCCGGATCCGACGGGGGCGCCGAACATTGGGCCGTCGTCGCAACCCTGCTCGAGACTTGCAAGCTCAACGACGTCGATCCGCTCGCCTATCTCACCGACGTCCTGACCAGAATCGTCAACGGGCATCCAAACCGCGACATCGACCAGCTATTGCCCTGGGCCTACCGCGCTCAAGCCCTCAAAGCCGCGGCCTGAGAACGACGCTTACGAAAAAGCCGCAGGACCTCTGCGGCCATTTTGCTCTCCCGCCCGTAGCGAGCTCTCGCGCCGTGAGCGCGCCTGATGCCTCCACGAGATCTTCATCTCACGGTGCCCTGCTTCCTGGAAGCAACAGTGCTAGGAGAGCCAAATGCCTGGGTGTTAGCTTACGTAATAGTGTGGCTATACCCTGTGGTTTCATAATCGTCTGAATGGCTTCCTTTGCGCATGAACGCTCGTGCGCTTGTGGCCTGGAATGTGCGCCGGATCCGCGTAGAGCGCGGCATTCCGCAAGAGCAATTGGCCTATGATGCCGGGATCGACCGCTCACATATGGGGCGCATTGAGCGGAAGAAAGAGAACCCAACCATTGATCTTTTGGACCGTATCGCCGCGACTTTAGGTATTCACTTGTCCGAATTGTTCGCTGAGCCGGCCAAGGGTGCAATGCCCCCCAAGCCGATGTCTACAGGACGCAAGCCGGCCCGCCAGTGCCGGGATAGGAAGTAACTGTTCCAGAGAGCCACGTTTGTAGCTAACCACGGGCGCAGACGAGCCGGAGAGCCTCACGTGCCCGCTTCGAACCTGCGGCGGCGATTCCGACCTCCGGCTCCAGCTATGCCGCATCAGCACGGTTCCGCTTAAACAGCGCTCAGCGCGCTCTGCCTTCGACTAGTCAAAGCATGGCTTACGCCGCTCGTGTAAACTGATTGTGTGGCCGCTTGAGCCCGAGGTTTTCTCTAAGAGTCTGCCCGGAGCTTTCGGACCTAAACTTACCGCGTCGGCGCAGTTCAGGAACTACGAACTCCACAAAATCTTTGAGCCCGCTCGTAACGATCGCGGGAATGAGGTTGAATCCATCGGCCGCATATTGATCGAAGGCGTTGATCATGATGTCGGCTATCTCATCAGGCGTCCCGACCACCATTAGATGTCCGCGCGAATCCGATATCGAGCGGATCAGCTGTCTCCAGGTCATTCCTTGGCGTGCAGCTAGCTCGAGGAGCACCTTCTGGCGGCTCTGAATGAAATTCGTCTCCGGCAAAGTGGCCGGAACTAACGAGTCCAAATTGATCGCACGCAGGTCGGTGACGAAGCCCAGCCACCGATCTGCCGTCTCCATCATGACGTCTGTATCTGTATAGGACTGCAGTTTCTTAAGCTTGTCGGAGGCCTCCTGCTTGGTCCTCCCAACAATCGGAACAATGCCCGGCATCACCAATATCTGATTGCCTTCGCGCCCCAGCCCGCGAGCCTTCTCCTTTAGATCTGCGTAGTACTGCTTACCGCTTTCAAGCAAAGGCTGGGCGGTGAACACAACTTCGGCAAATTCTGCAGCGAATCTGACTCCGGCCTCGGATGAGCCAGCCTGGACGAGTACAGGGTAGCCTTGGGGCGGCCGTGCGATATTCAGTGGGCCTCTGACCGAGAAATAGGTTCCACGGTGATTGAGGAAGTGCAGCTTCCTCGTGTCGGCGAAGATCCCATTTTGCTTGTCACGAACGAAGGCGTCGTCTTCCCATGTATCCCAAAGCCCCTTCATGACGCCTACGAACTCTCTAGCTCGCTCATATCGCGCGTCATGCTCTGGAATTTCCTCATCACCAAAATTCGCCCCTTCGAACTTATTTCCGGAGGTAACGATATTCCAAGCGGCACGCCCGTGCGAGAGGTGGTCAAGGGAAGCAATCATACGTGCGAGATGATACGGCTGGTGATACGTCGTGGTCGCCGTTGCAACGAAGCCGATATTTTTTATTTTTGATGAAAGAGCCGACAACAGGGTGATCGGCTCAAACGTATCGTTTCGGCCTGCCCGCGCTATGTTTGCATTGTCTCGTTCGACGACACTTGGGCTATCTGGAAGAAACACGAAGTGAAATGCCGCGCTTTCGGCAAGCGCCGCAAGGTGCGCATAATGGTCGATCTCGACTCCGCCAGTCACCGGCACGCTTGGATCGCGCCAAGCGCCCTCGATGTATCCAGCCTGTAAGACGTATAGTCCGAGCGCCATTTGACCATTACGTGCCATGCCGTACTCCTCTCTCAAACGCCTCTTATGTTAGAGCGACCGGGCCATCGGTCGAAAACCCACATTCTACGACCTAAACACCGCGCCATGTTCTTTCAGAGCAGCAGGCGGCAACAAAGCAGCCGAAGGAAGGCTCCGTTCGGAACAGATTACAACTCGCTGTGCAAGCGCTATTCCTTCAGCTTAGCCTTCGCGCAAAGCTATTTTGCAGCAGTCTCGCTCTTTTGCAGCAGACGTCGAAAGTATAAATGACACGGGTACATATCCGGAGCAACAGCGAGCACTGGTAGTTGACTTCAGTGCCACTTTCATCTCGTTATGGCCTTGCCCCCGAATAGCAGCCGACTTCCAGGCGTTCGATCTTACCAGTGTCGGCGCCGTGCAGAAGTCGTTCGATCGAGTTCATGGACGACAAGATGTCATTTACACTGTAGGCCAGCTAATCCACTCAGGACGACCGGCGATCTTTGAGCCCGCTCCTCAGGCCAAGGTAGCAGTCGGTTCGCGCCAAGGCATGCGGATCTCCACATATTTTCTATCTAGCGCCTGGGACTCGAACCGACGCCAATGACTCAAATGCAAGTGCAATCGCGCAGTTATTAGACAATCCAGTCCTCCCTTGACCCAGCAAATTCTGTTACATCTGCGACTGTGTAAGCATACACTTTGTCCTCACGCCTCCCTGAGAGCCAAACGTAAACGCGAGGCTATGTCGTCGAGGTTTCTTGAGAGCTTCGTCTTTGGCTCAGCTCCTCCTCCGAGAGCATTCTCGTCCCGATGATGCCCTTCCTCTTGAGATCAGCGATTTCCGCCTCGCAGAGCCCTAAAAGGCCGGTCAGAATTTCCGTATTATGTTCTCCCAGAACCGGCGCCGCTCGGCGGATCGAATGAGGCCGTGCCCCCTCACGAATCGGGATTGACGATTGGGGGTGCAGACCGATGAAAGCGCGTTCAACGTCCTGAAAGAATGAACGATATCTCAGTTGCGGATCCTTTAGCAGGTCGATTGGCAGGCGCACAACGCCGGAGGCGATGCTCGCGGCCTGCAGCTGGAACATCGCCTGATCTGCATCACGTGTGCGCGTCCAGGCTTCGATTGCCCTCTCGATCGTATCCTCCATTGAACGGCGGCGGTCCGCAACTTTCAACGAGGGGTCAGCAGCCCAGTCTCTTCGGCCGATCACGCTCGCAAGCCTCTGCCACATACCCGCGTCGGTCGCAGCTATTGCAATCCAGCCGTCTTCTCCGGCGCACCGGAAGCAGCCGTGCGGCACAAACTGAGGATGCCGATTGCCGTACCTTATCGGCGTCCCGCAAAGCGATTGGATAATGATCCATGGAGCAGCAAGCGGCATCATGCATTCGATCTGCGCGAGATCGATAAACTGCCCCTGTCCAGTCTCGCGAGCGTGGATCAGTGCAACAAGAACTGCAGCGCAACCATTCAGACCGCCTACAGCATCCCCGAACGCAACGTGGCTCATTACCGGCGGCCCATTGGCACTTCCGACCACGCTCGGCAACCCCGAGCCCTGCTCCAGCGTCGAGCCGTATGCCCGGCAATCGCGAAAAGCGCTGTTCTTGCCAAAGGCCGACATGGACATCACCACGAGGCGCGGGTTGATCATTCTCAGTACTTCGTAACCAAGCCCAAGCTTTGGCAGCACATCCACCGAATAATTGTCGACAACAATGTCGGCGCCCGCTATCAGCCGCTTAGCAAGGGTGAGGCCCTCGGGACTGGTCAGATCGAGTGTGATGCCGCGCTTGTTTCGGTTCATCATGCAGAAGCGCAGCGTCTTCTCGTACATCTGACGGTTTACGTATTCAGGCCGGCGATCGACACCGCGCCACCAGTCCGGGTACTGGATCGCCTCGATCTTGATCACGTCCGCACCGAGGTCAGCAAGGGTCCGCGTACACAACGGGCCAGCCCAGCCCATGGAAAAGTCAATGACGCGCGTTCTCAGCAAAGGTTGTTCGGCTGCACTGCTGCAGTCGACCAACATCGACACGCCTGTTGCGGAGTTCGACCGGCCATTCGTCAGAGCCTGCCGCTCGCCGGGATACGGAACCTTTCCGCCCCGGCGCGGCGGTGTCAATGTCAGCCGCTGCATCGAGCCAGCCGTCAGCGCTCTTTCCTTGCCGAGCAGAATTGGGACGATTGCACTACGCTCGATCTTCTCCTTATCCTGGAGAAGATCGGACATCTCTGGCACCGGTACGATCGGGATCTTGCGCTTTAGTCCCTCGGCAAACCACTGCTGCGCGGTCCGCTTTCTGAGCCTTGGGATGAGCAGTCGCTCGATCTGCTCCATATGGTTCAGACGGTCGGCACCGAGCACTAGAGCCGGATCGTCACGCAATTGAGGAAGGCCGAGCATGTCGCAGAACGCACGCCACTGGGATGGGGTTATTGTTGTGACGCCGAGCCACCCTTTTTTTGTTTCATAGATGCCTACTGGAAAATTCGGCCAGAAGCGATTGATGCCGATCCGGCGCATCACGTCGCCGCGCTGAAATGCTTCAAATAGCTGATACTCGCTGAGCGAGATACATGCTTCGAAGATGCTGAGCGAGTACGAGCGACCTGCTCTACTCTGCATTCGCGCAAACACTGACGAGGCAGCTGCGATAAAGCCCCATAGACCCGCCAGGATACCGGTCTGGAAATCCGGTGCGTGCAAAGGAGGTCCTTCGACTGGTCCAACCAGCTTGATGAGACCGGCAAGGGCGCGAACGATCGAGTCGCTCGCGGTGAATTCAGCATAGGGCCCGTCCTGGCCGAACCAGCTCACATCCAGGTAGATCAACGCAGGTCGCCGCTGTCGGATTGCGGTGACATCAACGGGCGGGCAGTTCGCGCCATCGACATCACGGCCATCGACCAGAATGTCGCAATCATCAATCAACAGTGTCAGGCGCTCGACCGCTCCTGGGTCGGCAGCGTCGATGACGATACTTGACTTGTTGAAGTTCAGGAAGCCGAACCACGCGCTTTGGCCACCTGGGGTCAACGGAGCGCTCGAACGAAGTGGATCGCCGGTCGGCGGCTCGACCTTCCAAACCTCGGCGCCGAAGTCGGCAAACAGCCGTGCACAATAGCTTGTCGCAGCTGAGCTACCAATTTCGACCACTCGCAACTGCGACAACGCCTCTTTGGTTGGCTTCATTCTCTTCAGCCATATATGCTTTGGAACTTATTAGCCTGCGGACGCAGTGCCCTTAAGCACTGAGAGCTGACACATGACTTTCGCGATGCATGTCTTCTGATCAACCTGCTCGCCTTCGTTGATTCTCTACCGACCTGCTGAACAGAAGCTCCATGGGACCAGCAAAGACCGTGCCGCTGCGCAATGTCTCGAACAATTTCACTTCGACACGACAGGAGACGCTTTCGACGGGATCTATCCCAAGCGGCGAGAAAGCGCAGCTAGAGGGTATGCGGGCCGATTCTGAGCCACGAAATGCGCCGTCCGCTCCCCCTGCGCCATCAGAACCCGCCGCTGTGGGAGATTGGGACACAGGCCGCGCTACACAGACGAGATGTCCCGACACGTTCTGCATATGAACGCGCTGACACTCTTCATCAGCAGTTCGAGAGTGCTGGGAACAGTCGTGAATGGCCCCTACGCTTACTCGCTCGATCACAGCCCGCTTGCGTCATTGGGGTGCAGGCGCTCGTATGCCGAACCATAAAATAGCACCATCATCTCGACTCCGATGCCGGACTTCAGCGACGGAGTTCCACCAGGCAATTTCTGCATCCGAATGGCGCGAGGCTTGTGTCGGAGCTCCAGCATTGTGCGCTCTACCGGACAGGAATGTCGCGTTGAGGGCTCCGGACAGCTCCATGTCGGTCTTCGCTAAATTGGAAGATGTTACACAAGTGGGACGCAGCAGCACGTCATCGCCAATGCATCTCCACCACGCGCAGCGATCAAGCTGTCGTCTTTCTAACGTATTCACCGCTGTTCCAAGTACGGCTTTCCCTTCTGGAAAGCATGGCACGGCCAAGTCGACGACGTCAGCGACCGCAGAAGTGTGGTGCTTGCATCTTTGTAGACTATTTTTCGTGGCTGATCCCATCCGAACTCAATCTAGGGCATGAAGAACGCTATTGCGCCGTAACGACGCTCATCAGCTAGGCAGCGAACTCGCCACCCGTGATATCGATCGTCGCACCCGTAATAAAGCCCGCCCCCGGTGACGCAAGAAAGGCAACGAGGTCCGCCACCTCTTCGGGTTTTCCAAGACGACCGACAGGAATGCGGCTGAGGGCGGAACGATTCACCGCCGCCTCTGGCGGTCCAGTTAGATCACTAAGAATCCGACCCGGGGCGATGCAATTGACCGTAACACCGTATGGAGCGAGATCACGTGCAGCAGCGCGGGTTAACCCGACCAATCCCGCTTTCGATGCAGCATAATGCGGACCTGCGATCATCGGCACGGCACGGCCCGCCAGAGACCCGACGTTAACGATGCGCCCATAGCCCTTTGAAATCATTGAGGGCGCTAAGAGACGTATTAGAAAGAACGGGCCACTCAGATTGACATCAATGACTCTTGCCCATTCTTGAGTCGACATTTGCGAAAGCCAGGGAACGTTCTGGTCCACACGCTTTGGAGAGATTCCGGCATTGTTTACCAAAGCCGTGATTTCGCCCCACCTTCGCCGGATCTGGTCAACAAAACGGGTCACCTCAGTTTCCTGAGTGACGTCAACGACCCCCGCACAGAGGAGATCTTCCGAATAGCTAAGACTTTCGAGCGCATGCTGCACGTTCTTCGTCTGTGTCGCCACGAAGGCCACTCGATAGCCATCCGTCAAGAACCGTCGCACGATCTCAATTCCGATGCCGCGTGCTCCTCCAGTCACGAGGACAACGCCCGGATCACCTTTTCTTAGCTTTCCTGTTACCATGGTTCAGACGGTCGAAAGGAGCGCCTTCCGTCGCGCTCAGCGAGGGGGAGATGGCCTTGGAAGAGAAACACAGTGTGCACAGCTAAATGATCGCTTATCTTCTGCGTCGCCACAGGCACCTCAGTCGCGGCCGCCTGCTTCGTGGCCTCCCTGCCGACGAGCGACCCTATCATTGCGCCACGGTCCTTTCTGCTTTGTCGACAATGGCCTTTGGTACTCTCTCCAGAATGCAGTCACACAGCCGTTCTATGTCGCCAACCTCATGATCTGCCGTAACACACACTCGAACGCCTGCGTTTCCTTGGGCAACAGTCGGAAAGAAGATGACGGAGGTGTAAAAGCCAGCGTTCAGAAGCTCTCGTGCCACTGCAATAGCCTCGCCCTCCGATCCAATAGAAACCATCCTGATTGGAAGTGAACTCCCTTGCTCGACCGTCGCTACACGATCGTCAAACACCTTGATGCGTTGCCCCAACTGCTTCTGACGCTCGCCGAGTTCTGCCGAGCGGTGGATCTTACACGAGCCCAGCGCCGCACCAACTGCTGCCAAATTGGGAGCCACCGAGAATGCATAGGGAATAGAGTAACGTCGAAACAGAGCTTCCTGCTCGGCCGTTCCTAGCATCAACATGCCGCCCGATGCTCCGAATCCCTTGGCGAGCGAGGCTGCGATGATCGTGCGATCGCCCAAAGCTTCGGGGAACTGAGTGCGCGCAAATCCTTCCCCATGGCGTCCGAACAGCGATATGCCGTGAGCATCGTCAATATACAAAAAGAGCTTATAACGTTCCTGGAGCTCGCGCAGCTCCTTGATGGGCGCGTTTCCGCCCATCGAATAAACACCATCGCAAACATAGGCAACTACCGGGTGTTTGCGGCACAAGGCTTCAAGAGCCTCAATATCATTGTGCGCAATGGTTTCCACTCGCGTTTCGTCCGCAACGACTGGCTTGTGATACGCAAGCGAGAGGTGCGCGTTACGATCAAACACGACAACCGGCTTCGCGCCTCCTGTCAACATGCCAGAGGCTAGAATGGGCATGGCTCCGAGATTAGCGAGCATGACGGTTGAAAAGGCGATCACCCGCGCGCCGAACATTTCCGACAGATTGGCCTCGAGCTCTGCCAGCAAATCGAAGTTGAGTCGGGTTCGAGCGCAAGACCAGTGCAATGATCGATGCGCCTCGATCGCATCGATTGCGCCAGCCACGATCATAGGATGATTGTCCAGCCCCAGATAGGAACACCGCACAAAATCAATTATCTCCCGCCGATCATCAAGTGGACCGGTGCCTAACGCAAATGCGCGTCCGGTCGTAGAACGTCCTTGAACAGCCATGAGACCAGCGGTGTGAGCTGCATCAAAAAATGACCTGCTCTTGTTGATGACGTACGCGGTGTTCCGAAAGTGGCCCTTCGAGCGACCACCTTCAGGAGGCACGATCTGCTGCTTCATGTCGCTCTCCGTTCCCTCTTCAGGCGTGCGTGCGCTCCAGGCTGCTGAAATTCGGCGCACTCTCTATACATCCCGAGAAACAGCCTTGTCGGATCTTAAGAGCCGGGAGCCCGGACCTTACACATGGCGGGCCGATCTCGCAGCTACTCGATCAAATAGGGCGCTGCAGTTCTCAACGGGCTTGCAAATGAGCGCCGTCCGGAGAAATGAGCTATCAAGTCGTTTCGCCCGGCGCATTCTTGTTGAAATAACTCAAGCAATCCCGTCCTGAACAACATACCCGAGCTCGTCAACGTTTGGGAAAGCCGCATAATCGATATGCTTCATTGCGGAAGACCAGCTGCTATAGACAGAGGATTAGTTGAGACTCTTCCGCCTTTGGGAAGTAGAGCTCGGCCTGCTGAGGCGCCGAATACTCTCATCACCTCCTCCCGTCCCCCGATTGCTGCAATTGGCAAACCGCTGCCGATGATCTTGCCCATCGTGATGAGGTCCGAAACAACGCCAAACAACGCGGACGCTCACCGGAAACTCTGGCCGAGATTCAGAACCTCATCAGCAACGACTAGAACGCCGTTCTTGCGAGCTGTCTCTTGAACCGCGGCAACAAATTCAGGCTTGGGCGCAGCTAGACCACCACGGCTTGGCATCCGGTCTACAATCCCTGTAGCAAGGCCGCGCCCATCAAACGACAGCAATTGGCGTGCGCTCTCGGCATCATTGAAACGAAGCACCACGAGTTCATCCAGCACGCTCGCAGGCATACCGCGATAGACCTTGGCGCTGCGAAATGGCCCCAATTGTCTGGGGTAGCCGCGACACTCACCTCAGCCCGGTCGTAAGCGCCATGATACGCGCCCTCGAGCTTGGCGATTTTCGAACGACCAGTGAACGCACGCGCAGCCTTAACCGCGAACAGCACGGCCTCGATCCCGGTGTTGGCATTGCGAACGCGCTCAACCTGCGGAATGCAGAGGACAAAGTAAGCCAGCTCTAACTCGCCCTCGGTTGATTTGCGAAATAGGTACCGCGCCGAGTTGGCGCGTCAGCACATCCACCACGGGCGCGAAAGCGTGGCCGCGTATCAACGTCGTAAAGTTGCCATTGAGATCGAACAATTGGGTATCGTCGATATCAAATAGAACATTGCCCATTCCGCGCGCGATATACAGTGGACCCGGATTTCGCTCGATCGTACTCGCAAGGTACCGTCAGGGAACACCCTCCGCACGTGAGCGAAGCTGTCTTTGACTTTTCGCCCGAGCTGCGAGAGTCCCACCACTATACCTCACTGGTACGCTGTTCCCGCTACTAGTTGACTCAGATCGAGCGCGCACGTTCGCCAGCCAGTCGCGAATTGCCTCCGGAGCATCAGCGCTCCTTCTCCTTGCGAGGCGCGACATTTCCGTCCGTACCGCAAGCCGCCGACATTTCCCCGTGTATGCCCGAGCGTTGATAGACGAGGCGGCTAGCGTGGCTTATTTCCTGTCTTTAGCAATGTAGTGCCGAGACCCCCCAGCACAATGCCACTTCACTTCTTTCGTGACGATTGATAAGATTTTCCAACTCTTCACCAGTTAACCAGACAAATAGATCGTCGGCGACGATATTCTCCCGTACGAGATGCAGCACCGACCCGCCTGGCTCACAATGCAAATGTCCGTACTGCGCAAGAACGCCCTTAGTCAGTAGCCAGCGCTCTGGAAGTCCTACGAGGAAGTCGGGAGCCCACATAGAGAACGACACGCCACGCAAAACTGCAGCCATGATTTCAGGCATGCGCTGCCCTCGAAAGTCTTTGCGCAACCAAAAATCTCCGTGATACGCTACTTTTCCATTAATCTTCTTCGCACTTGGCGCCGTGCAACTACAACGATCCTCAGGGTGTGCCTGTGTCGCAGGATCAGCATAGAATGCCTTCAGGGATTCAAGATGCTCTGCAAAATTGCTGTGCGAAAGGTCAAACAGCCGCGCGGCCTGCACAAGCGCGACTTCATCGTTCTTGTCGAGGCCGATCATCCAGTATCCCTCACCCGGTTTAATGGGCGAGCGATCCGGGCGGAAAGTTGGATATGTCGGCGGTTTAGTCGGTAGCGCTTTTGTAATCGATACATACTTGTGAAAATCGAACCCGATCGAGAGCTTGATGCCTTTCTGAGCAGCGGCTTCGTCATATCTTCGAAGGAAGCGCGAGACGTTCAAAGGGTTAACTAGGCGTTTCATCTGCAAACTATCCTGTTGTGATCAGCCGCGCCACAGACTGAACGGCAAGTTCACGATACAGGCTGGTCATGGATCAGGTCACTACCAACTCCGGTAAGGACGACGGAGAACGAGGAAATGAAGTTGGTACGATCAAACATCAGGCGAGCTACGGCATGACTCGCCGGTGCACAGGTCGATTCGGGCAATCGGCTATGGCGATGATGTGTCCGAAGCAACCTCAAATATGGCGCTTTGATCGCTCTACATACGTGAGAACAGCGGCATTCCTGCGTTAGACTGCTAGAACACCATCCTTCTCGGAACCACAAAGCTTTCTGAACGCGTTTGGTTTCGCGAAGGCAGCGCGTGAGATCCGGCTGAATTCAAAGACAATCAATCGTGGCCCGCAGCGCCTCTGTTTTGGATAGCCGGACGCGCTGTTCCGTTAATCGAAAGGTCTGCTCAAACTTCAGTCCAAGGGGGTATCACTCTTTTTTGACCGTTTTATTCAAGCGTCACGTGTAGAAGGCGGTCGAGCAGTCAGGATAGGCCGAACAACGAAAGATCAATGGTTATTGGTACTCCCGCTCAGTCCACCATGGAAAGAAGTCAGGTAGATCGGCCGGTACCCTATCCTTGAACACCGCCGGCCGCTTTTCCAGGAACGCCATGACGCCTTCCTTGGCGTCGGCGGAGCGGCCGCGCGAATACATGCTGCGGCTTTCGATCTTATGGGCTTCCATCGGATCATCGGCGCCTAACATGCGCCACATCAGCTGCCGGATCATCGTGATCGATACTGGCGAGGTCCTGTCCGTGATCTCGTGGGCGAGGGCACGAGCGGTCGGCAATAGTCGATCGGCAGGCACTATCTTGCTAACCAGGCGGCCGGCAAGCGCTTCCTTCGCCGTAAATATCCGCCCAGTGTACGACCATTCGAGTGCCTGCGCTATGCCGACGACGCGAGGCAAAAACCAGCTAGAGGCTCCTTCTGAGACTAAGCCACGCTGGGAGAACACAAAGCCAAAGCGTGCGGCGTCAGACGCGATCCGAATGTCCATCGCAAGCTGCATGGTTACGCCCATGCCGACGGCGGGTCCGTTCACAGCAGCGATCACAGGCTTGAGAGACCTGAAGATTCGCATAGCAATTTTGCCGCCACCGTCGCTGACTGCGGGATCGCTGTAATCCACCCTGCCATCGGGCAACCGCTTCACTGGCCCGCGCCGCACGTCACGATCGAACGTATCGGCTCCAAGGGAAAGGTCGGCGCCAGCGCAGAAGGCGCGGCCTTCGCCGGTCACAATTATCGCGAGGACGTCACTGTCTCTGTCGGCACGGTCGAAAGCATCTACAATTTCGCGCTCCATAAGGGAATTGCACGCGTTTAGCTTCTCCGGCCGATTCAACGTAAGCGTGAGGATTCGCTCGGCAATCTCATACTTGATCGTCTCGTACGCCATAGCATTTCTTTCACCTATTGGAGACTCAACTCTTGACCAGGTCACGACGGCCTAGTCTGTTTCAGCGCTTCGTCCAATGAATGCTCGAATATCTCGAGACCATCATTCAGTGTTTCAGAGTCGATCGTGAGTGCAGGCAGGAATTTAATAACCTGATCGACAGGTCCGCATCGTTCAACAATCAATCCTTTTTCAAAGGCCTTGCGTGCGGTAGTTGCCGCAAGTTCTGGCTTTTCACAATCAAACCCCAAGGCCATTCCGCGTCCTCGAACGGAAAATCTGTTTCCATACTGGGTCGCTATGGCCTCAAGTCGATGGCGCATAACTTCTCCCGTTCGCTGAACTCCCTGTGCGAAGATATCGTCCCGCCAATATAGATCTAGTGCTGCCGTTGCGGATACGAGCGCGAGGTTGTTTCCTCGAAATGTGCCTGTGTGCTCGCCTGGCTGCCATGCGTCACACTCCTCCTTGATCAACAACATGGATAGCGGCAGACCGTAGCCACTCAGCGACTTCGACAAAACGACAATATCTGGCGACAACTCTGCGAACTCGAAGCTAAAAAAGTCGCCTGTGCGACCACAGCCCATCTGGATGTCGTCAACTATGAACAGCGCGCCCGCGTTCGTCGCAATCGTTTGGATCGACTGCAGCCACTCCTTGCGCGCTACGTTTATGCCGCCTTCACCCTGAACGGTTTCGAGAAGAATGGCGGCTGGACGATCAAGGCCACTGCTCTCGTCTCTCAGCAATTTTTGCAAATATTCCGCTGCATCGACGTCCGGCCCAAGGTAACCATCGTAAGGCATGAAAGTTACGCCTGACAAGGCGACGCCGCTGGCCGTGCGATAATAACGATTACCGCTCGCCGCAATCGCTCCTAAGCTCATTCCGTGATAGCCATTCGTGAAAGAGATTATATTCTGACGTCCTGTGACTTTGCGCGAGAGCTTTATTGCTGCCTCGATAGCATTGGCGCCGGTCGGCCCTGTAAATTGGAATCGGTATTGCAGATCACGCCTTCGAAGTATGAGAGAGTTGAAAGTCTCCATGAACTCTAGCTTCGCAGGAGTGGCCATGTCCAGGCCGTGGATTACGGCATCCGATGCCAGGTAGTCGGCAATAGCAGCTTTGAGCCGGTGATTGTTATGGCCGTAGTTGAGAGTTCCAGCACCGCAGAGGAAGTCGACGACCTTTCGGCCATCCTCCGTCAGCATGATCGAGCCGCGTGCTCGGGAGAAAATGGCCGGAAACGAACGTGAATACGCGCGCACGCGAGATTCCAACGCTTCCAACGTTTCCATGTTGCGTGACACGCTTGTCGCTCCAGCCATGTGTCGCTCCCACAAGCGAGTGGTTAAACGAATGGGCAGGCCTAACACAGCATCATCACGCTCTCCGGAGGCCTTCCTCTACGTTAATTACCTGAGATGGGGAAACAAAGAAGCTACCAGGGCTTGTAGGGGCGCTGTGGCAAGAGCCTGGCACGACCGGTCATTTACCGGATGCTTTCAACTTCGGACAATTGGACCATCTTCATGAAAGGCACCCACGAGCTCGGAGGTCGCCATGGTGATTACATAGTTTAAGGGCCGGCCTGGTCATCCCCGGAAGCGGCGAGCTTGCGACCGCAAGCCCCGGCTGTTTATATGAATAATGCCCTGAGTTTCTGAAATAGCCTGCAGCCTCAGTTGCTCGAGCAGACAAAGGTCCACACCGCAAGGCGCCTCATCTGTACGCATGCGCTTCCGCAACAGCCTGCATTGGCGCAGATAAGATCGACGTCTTGTGACCGCCGATGTTGTCGGGCGAGCGGCCGCTCGTGTCCTTGCTCCGGCTCGCCCATTTCGTCATTCGCGGGCGATTGATCAGAAGCGCTTCGGCGATCGAGCAAAACGGGCTCATGAGCATCGGCACGCCTCAAGGCTCCTCGGCGGACCTCTTCCAAGTTGGCTTGTCCCACCCATTGCCGGCCATCTTTGCCCAGCATCGGCGGTCATTCAGATATCGCGCCCTGGTAATCCTGCTCCGATGGAACAACGTGCCAGAGCAGCATACCACGGGCTTTGCAGAATACGTGTAGGACGGACGGCCGATCCAGCAAGCGTCACTGTTTGTGATTCGTGCCATCGCGCAGTCCTCTCAATACAAGGTGTGTCCAGGATTTGTGAGTTCCGCTTCGGAAAGCATCGACGTACCAATAATTTGGTCCCTGGCCAATTGTTCGATCTCGGTATCGGAGAGGCCGAGAAGCCCTGATAGGATTTCCACGTTATGTTGTCCGAGGGTCGGCGCCGCCGTACGGATCGGATACGGGGTCGCGTTCTCACGAATTGGCATCGACGGCTGCGGGTGCAATCCTACGAAGGCGCGGTTCACTTCCTGCAGAAATGAGCGCGAGCCAAGATGCGGGTCCTTGAGCATATCAATCGGCAGGCGGGCTGTACCCGCCGCAACCGTTACCGCCTGCAACTCAAACATGGCCTGATCCGCATCGCGGGCGGCGGTCCAGATTTCGATGCCTCTCTCGATATCATCCTGGATGGCGCGGCGGGCTTCGGGTGACTTCAGAGATGGGTCCTTGGCCCAGTCCGGTCGGCCGATAAGGGTGGCAAGCCTCTGCCACATGGCCGGGTCCGTAGCCGCTACTATGATCCAGTTGTCCTCACCCGCGCATCGGAAACAGCCGTGTGGAACGTGCTGCGGATGCCGATTTCCATACTTAGGCGGCGGCATACCATCGATCGAGTGAATCGTCATCCATGGGGCTACGAACGGCATCATGCATTCGATTTGCGCCAGATCAATGAATTGGCCTTGCCCGGTCTTGCGGGCGTGAATCAAGGCGACCAGAACTGCAGCGCAGCCATTCAACCCGCCAACGGGATCGCCAAAAGCGATGTGGCTCATGACCGGCGGTCCACCGGCGGTTCCGATCACGCCAGGAAGCCCTGAACCCTGCTCAAGAGTCGAACCGTACGCCCGGCAGTCGCGATTGATGCTGTTCATGCCAAAAGCCGACATCGACATCATGACCAGCCGAGGGTTGAGGGTTCTGAGCACGTCATAGCCCAGCCCCAGCTTCGGCAGCACGTCCACTGAATAATTGGCGACAGCAATATCGGCTCGTTCCAACAACCGCTTGGCAAGCGCAAGGCCCTGCGGACGCTTCAGATCGAGCGTCATGCCGCGCTTGTTGCGGTTCATAATGCAGAAGCACGGCGCCCTTTCGTACATCTGATCTTCCAGATAGCCAGGGGGTCTATCAACGCCACGCCACCAATCCGGATATTGGATCGCCTCGATCTTGATTACATCCGCACCAAGATCAGCCAGGGTGCGCGTACATAATGGTCCTGCCCAGCCCATCGAGAAGTCCACCACGCGAACCCCCTGCAAAGGGAGCGGGTACGAATCTGTGCAACCCCGCAATGATCGCGGAACGCTCGGCTCGGCTGGTCGTACATCGCCACGACGCTGTTGTTCGCCCACCTCCGGAACCTGTCCTCCCGGACGTGGCGGCGTCAACGTCAGCCGCTGCACCGAGCCCACGGTCTTTCCCACCTCTTCGTCAAGGCGAACGCACACGACTGCACCGCGGTCTATCTTTTCTGCATCCTGGAGCAAATCCGACATTTGGGGTACTGGAACGAGTGGAAGGTTGCGTTTCAGTCCTTCTGCAAACCACTCTTGGGCTGTCCGCATCTTCAGCCTCGGGACAAACTGTCGATCGATATGATCCATGTGCTGAAGACGACCTGCGTTAGAGGCAAGATCTGAACGATCGCGTAGCTCAAAGAGACCGAGCATTTCGCAGAATTCGCGCCACTGTTTTGGAGTTACGGCTGAAACGCCGAGCCAGCCTTCTTTTGTGGCATAAATGCCGACCGGGAAGTTCGGCCAGAAGCGATTAACGCCGATCCGACGCATCACATCGCCGCGCGCAAATGCCTCGAACATCAGATACTCGGTCGGAGCGAGGATCGCTTCAAAAATGCTGAGTGACCACGACCGGCCCCCCCCACCCTGCATTCGCGCAACCGCCGAAGATGCCGCCGCGATGAAGCCCCATAAACCGGCTAGGATACCCGCCTGAAAATCCGGGGCGTGCAGCGGCGGGCCTTCGGACGGTCCAATCAGCTTTACGAGACCGGCTAGTGCGCGCACCGTAGAATCAGTCGCGGCGAATCTCGCATACGGCCCCTTGCCGCCAAACCAGCTGGCTTGGAGATAGATCAAGCCGGAGCGTTGCCGGATGGCAGCGATATCAATAGCCGGGCAGTCAGCGGCATCAACATCGCGTCCATCGATCAGAATGTCGCACTCTTCAATCAATGCCGTCAGCCGTCTGATCGCATCTGGGACAGTGGGATCAATGATAACGCTGGACTTGTTGAAATTCAGGAATGCGAACCATGCGCTCTGCCCACCAGGCGTAAGCGGCGCACTTTGGCGAAGTGGATCACCCGCCGGCGGCTCGACCTTTTGAACATCGGCGCCGAAATCGGCGAACAACCGCGCGCAATAGCTGGTCCCGGCCGAGCTCCCAATTTCGACGACCCGCAGATCGGATAAGACTTCCATCGTAAACTCTATTTTCGAGCCATGGTGACGCTTCGAACGTGATTGGCTGCCGCCTACCAAGAGCGCAGCCTCCCCTGTTGATAACCGATGTGACAGACTTAAATGACTCCGCTACATGTTGCATCTTTGACGTTCCCGATCCTGGGCAGCTGTCGCTGCGTCGCATCTTTGGTAGATGGATCTAAGCTACCTTTCTTCCAGTAGATCCGTTTACTCTTTAATCAGCCACGAGCTGCATCTCATCAGAAAGCCGCACTGCCGACTCGATATTTACAATCTCGCGCATACTGAATGGTTTGCGAAAATGACTAGACCATTGACTTCACCGCTCGGACAGCTACCAAATCAGATAGAGATGAGGTCCGCAGCAAGCGCCTGGTAATCGCGCCAACTACATCGCTTCAAAATAGATTTCGTTTCGCTGCTCGCGTTTAGCCGATGCGATCCGTCTTCCCGTCCCCTACCAGTTTTTCTCTACGTCTCGGGGCGTTGGAGACGGCGCGATTCCGCAGGCCGCTGCTGCAACCTGCAGCACGCGCTTTCGGAGTGCCATTTCGGTGCACAGCATCAACCGATCACTGATCTACTGATGCGAGCTGCCAAGCCGCCAGAGCGTGGCACGACCACGCTGGGGGATGGCACGCTTAAACAATTTGGCGTCAGGATCAGCAGCGGTGGTGCAAAGTCCTTCATCATTCTGTTGGGCTCTGGGCGGCGCCAGGCAATCGACCGCTATCCGACGATCACACTCGCGAAGGCTCGCGAGAGCCGCGCCATCCGTGGCAAGCCATTTGGCAAACACCGATGGATCGCTGTCGGAGTAGTGGATCGAGGGCCGAAACGCCCGCCAAGCCTTCGCGGTTGCGCGGGCGGTCGAAATGAACTCCTCGTCGACTTCGATTTGTCTTGCCGCCCTCCCCGTTCGATCGGCGACTTGGGGTATCACGTGATGATGCAGCAAGACATAGCCCGCGGCGGCGAAGACGTCTGCCGGCATGATCGGAGGAGTGGCATAAGCATCCGGGGTCCCGCCATCCTGAGTGGGCCACGCAATATAGGGCGACAGGCGAGCTACGGCCTCCCCGGCCGCATCCGAAGGAAAGATCCTTTGCAAGCAATCGAAAAGTCGCTCCATTGCGCCTCCGGCACCTAGCCCGCCAATCCTGCGCACGCCTGAAGATGAGAGGATCAGCCGCTCAGAGGCGAATGCCGCAGGAGCGAATGGAGCGCAAGCTAGGGATTTCCTGAGGTTTCTCGAGGGGTCATCTCCCGATGCTAATCCTCGGGCTTTCCTAGTGTCTCGGGCTGATGCACACCGACATACTGAAAACATCGACCGCGTTCCGACCGACCCGAAGTCGATCATGAAAAACGATAGCCCTGTCTACGACGCGCTGCTGCTGGATTCCGCCGCGCCGGATCCCATTTGGACGGGCAGGATAGGGACACGAGAAGCCATCGCTAGGGACGGATTGCTCGGCGATTGCAGCTCGCTCGCCTATTGTCCTCACGAATGGCTCGACGAACGAGGGTATGTGGATATTGCACTGGTCCGGAAATATCCCCGCCCGCTACCGACTTAGCCTAGCGATCGATGATGCCCGCTTGGCACCAAAGGAGGGCGCGGTCAGGCGGAGCGGCTCGATCTGCTCCTCTACTAATGACGAACGGCCAGTTCAATCGCTGCTCGACTGCCGGTCCATCTTCAGGCTTTGCGGATGTAGCAGCAAAGCTACGCCGCTGCCTTCTCCTTGCTCGAAGCCATATTCCTCGAGATCTTCCACCTTTGCACGGACGTCGAGAGGCTCGTAGCTCTTTGACCGGTAGCGCCAGATAGGGTCGTTTGTGTATTCGAAGCCGATCTTCGCGCAGTAGGTCAAACTCGCGTGCCCGAATGAGCAACTTCTGAACAGCAAGGCTTCAATGGGACCGGGGCGGCCGTCACCATCGAAATTCTCGAGTCGCATCACCGGCTTTGGATTCACAAGCACTTCGACCGCCACTTGCGCCTCGTCGGCCTCCCAGATTTCATCGAAGTTGAAGCTGCCGCCAGAACCGACTCCAGCCATGGACAGCACCGTCTGCCAGCCGTCCAGGAATTTCGAGATTGCAGGCAACTGGTCCACGTACGGACCACTTAGAACGTCACCCAATGGCAGCGCTATGGGAGGAATGCGCGAGTTTTCCGAAATCGAAAGCTCCGCCTGCCTGCTGGCCATCAGAGAAAGAGCTCGCGCCCCAAGGAGCAAAATTCGAAACAGAACGCGGATTGGACGATGTAGAGCGTTCTCTTGAGGAGCATGCCGAGCTGAATTCAACGATGAAATCCCAGCCCATCACATCCACGGTGCTTTTGTTACAGATTAAACCCGCCTGTGCGCAGAAAAGCTGGAACTGCTGCTCACCGACGAGTCCGATACGCTCCGATTCGAGGTCACGCTCCATTTGAATTCCGATTTCAGGAGGGCTCTCCCGGCCACCGTAAGATCGTGCTTAGCCGGTGAACGAGCTCGTGTCTACTTGACTCGGTCGATCTCCACCCGATTGCTGCCGCGAATGACTCCGCCAAATCGTCCGGGAAACGTCTCGGAAAGTGTGACGCCCTCCGGATATTGCAGCGTAACATGGACGTTCAACGGGCCCTCGAAACGATGTCCATGCTTGCGGATTTCGTCCTCGAATGCCTCGACCAGCGTATTGGCAGGCGAGTCAAACGGGGTGTCAAACCGGCAACCGGCCCCCGCCGGAGCGTCCTCATTTCCCGCCACATCACGGCATCCAACAAAGACGGCCGGACACGAAGCGCTCGAGCGAAGGAAAGAAATCGCTCCTCCATCACGGCATAGTCACGCGGAACCTTCTGGCCCCGACTGAAGAGACCGATCAGCAGACCGGCGCGAATGATGTGGATGTCGAGTATGGCGACCTCGTCGCTCCCGAGCCAATTGCGAGTGATCCACGAAGCCGTTTTTTGGTCCTATCCCGGGAATCTTCGTTAGCTCGTCCCGAAACGCTTTCGGTTCGCCGATGTTTGGCGGCGTCCGCTCGATCAAAGCCAGCGCGTCCGCTAGGCGAACCGATCGCTGCCGTGGGAAACGACACCGCCTGGAGCGCCTCTCCACTTTACCGGGTTCTCTGAGCAGGCGCTCGATCTCCCGCGCTTCGAAGAACCGTCCGTTTCCCGAACACGCCGGCCAAATGCACCTTGTCGTAAACAGCGTGGTTCATCTCGGCCGTAATGCCGAATCCGCCGAGCAGACAGAAGCCGACCTGCTCCTTCAAAGTCGCCTGAGTACAGACGAAATCGTCATCATCGTCGGCCAGCTGCGTCATGGGCGACCAGTAGGCCGCGCTCGGCACCACTCGGGGCGCCCCCACTTGACGCCCAGTCTTTCGGCGCCGGCACTCCAGCGTCGCCAACCATCAGCATGCTCTCCACGCGATCAGCGTGTGGAATTTTTTATATTTTTATGTTTTCTTATGCAAATGGCAACTGATCGGTTTGTTTTGGAGCTGAGCGCTATCGCGTCAGCAGAGGCATGGCTCAAGCCGAGCTCGCACGATCGCTACGGATCACCCAGCCACATGTCTCGAGACTGCTGTCTAGTCGCGTTCGCCCAGGCGTAAAGCTGAGAGCGCGGGCGACTAAGCTCGTCGAGAGTGGAAACGCTCGCCCAATAGACAAGTGGCTTACCGACGACGCCGAGGCGGCCACCCGGTCGCCGAGTTTCAGAAAGTTGGTGGACGCGGCATTGAAGATGGTCGGTCGACGGGATTACAGGACGAGGGAGAGCGGCCACGATCGATAGCCTTCTGAAGGCTGCAGCAGTCGGAAGGCCGATGCCGCGCGGGCTGGTCGAGCGCCGTGCTGCGAAAGGTCCCGAAGCGAATTCGTACAGATTAGAAGGGCAGTCAAACGTTGGGCAGAACGGTTCACAAGACTTCTCATCCAAATACGTCACCCTGATCTTCCTGCTCAGGAACTTCAGGTCGAAAAGCTCATGCGCGTTTTTGAAGTGGAAGCGCTCGGCACTTCGAACGACAATGAGCCGCACGCTCAGATCGCAAGGCAGGTCATGTAGTGACGGTACTGGGTTGCGTGAGTGACTTAGGCACTACTTCGATAACGATGTCGTGGGCAGGCGGGAAGATGTCGCGAGCGCGGCCACCCAAGTGCCTCGGTCTTATTCGCTCGTGATTGGACCGAAGCGCAAGTCCTTCCAGAACTGGAAGTTCACCCCTTCCCGCGTTTGGAACTTCGGGTGCTCGTCCGTGCCAAATCTGTCCGCTATCGCCTCCTCGATTAAATGCTTATGCAGCGGGGTCTTGGTGATCGCTTGCTGCCGATTCAGCTCGAAAAAGCCAGGTGGAGATTCCCAATCAGCGGGCGCATTGTTGGCTAGTTCAGCGATGCGCCTTGCGGCATCCTTGGCCTCAATTTCGAAACGACCATAGTCGGCTCCGGCAAGCTCACGTTCAATACGCGCGTCGCCGGCAATGTCCTGTTCGAGAGATGTCGCGGGTATCGCGTCGAGCTGCATCTCGTCGGAATGATGGACTGGAGTGCATCTCAAACCTATCCTGGAAACGAGGTTCGTCCCCAGATAGTCGGCAGACATCACTAGGCCGCCGAAAACGCGCTCACGGACCTTCACGGCAGTCCATGGAAGAACCACTATCTTGAGGTTGGTGAAGGGAACCGTCCGCTCCTTCTTCGGCGCCAAGTGCCGCTGGCCGCCCACCAGACAGACACCGTTCTCCAGCGGCAGCACGGCGCCGATACTGATTCTCTTCTGATCACCTTTGCAAGGCATCCGGTAGACGTGAACGAACGAAAAATGATCTCTTCCGGGTACGGGAGGGCGGATCGCCAGAAAGGACTTCACCAATTGGTTCGGCCACTCATTTCGCGGGCGGTAGCAGATGAAATGCGCGTTTCCGTCGAGAGCTGAAGCAAAATGATCCACGAAGGACCTGAACTCTTCATGCAGACTACGATGGTAGGTGTAACCGACGTTGACGATCGGATACTCGTGCCTTTTCGCCAGCTGATCTTTTTGCGTCGGCAAGGCCCGCGAAACTGAGGCGATCCTCACTAGATCCGCAATGCGGACTTGAAAATCACGCTCGCCTTCCGGAGTGGCCATTGCGACGAACCTCAGGTCGGATTCCGTCAATCCACCTTCTTCGAGCAAATCCACGTAGAAAAGCACAATCGCCGCGTAGAAATGCTTCTTCTGGCTTCCTCTCCGCCTGGTCGATAGGTCGCACAATCCAAGAAGGTCATCGTCGGTAATCGTCACCGGAAGCATATTTAGCTTCGGATTGCGCGCATGGAAGTCCGCATAGAGATCCAGGACGTCCTGCCACTGAGGTTGCAGTTTCTTTGGCAAGCCCTTGCGCTTCTTCTCGTGCAGCGCGAGTCCGAGATACAGAATGCTGCGAGCTACCGTCGAAAATCGTAGCGGATAGCTTCCAGCACCGTCCCTTCCGTCCGTTCGGATCTTTGAGTCCAGAAACTCGATAAGCTGCCGACCAAATGCTTCGTCAGCTTCGAGAATTTCGGAGAGTAAAGTCGCCGTGCGGGACGGCGTGGCCGCGGCAATCGACATCAAGGAAGAACCGTGAGGAGCTGAGCAATGAAATAAACATTACCTGTACATCGATTTTTCACCCGCTGCCAAGCCCGGCGGAAAACGCTCCCCGTTTTTCCGGCGCCTGGCATTCCGAGAAAAGACTCGCTGCGAATTGCCGTCTGGTCAGCTCGAGCTCGATATCCTTTTCACCGGAAGCAGTGAATTCAGTGCACTGCAGCACCGAAAGCCCGAGCACGACGAAAAAGCCGGCGCGATCGGAGCTATCTTTCAGTTTCTACAATGCAAATGGAATTGCGATGCTTCAAAAAATGACCGGCGGAGCCTCGAGGACAACCGCCGGCCGAAGGAAGAGTAGCCGCAGCTACCCTACGCAAGGCTGCCTTGGCACAACGGTACGTGAGAGTAAAGCCGACTCTTCGTTCGTCCTGAACCCGCCCCGCGTCGAGGCGACGGGCATCAACCGAAGTAAAGGCAGGACTGGCAATGGATATTCCACCTCTCATGCTTCCCCTGGCGGTATCGCCGACGGCCGAAAGTCATCTTTCGACCGAGGCCATGCAGGGGTTGATCGAAGGCATCAGAACCTCGTCTCCCTCGCTCGATGAGCAAATGAGGGTTCTCGCTCACACTTTGGGGGAATGCGGAGGATCAAGTCGCTCGCCTTCCCAAGGCCTCCACGACAGGGTCCAAGCTGGACCGCTACGACTGGTTCTTCGCGGTCGAGCGCATAGAGCGGGACTCCGAGCTGTCGGGGCTTGTCGCGCTGTTGCGCACGATGAGCGACTACACTGACCTTGTCGCCCGCAAGAACATGATATCCGAGTTGGAGCAGGCGGCGCTCGCAGAAGCCGTGCAGGCCATCATCGAAAACTATGGAGAGCGAGCATGAGCGGTGCGGCGATGTACGCGGAACTACGGCAAACCTACGCCAGCGAAGCGCTCACGGTCTGGATCGTCGGGCACCGTGGATTGTTTGTGCTCTGCCTGGAGCTCGAGCGGAGCTTGAAGCTCATGGAACGTGCCATCACGTTTCAGGACCACGGAGCCACAGCCCGGCAATTTCAACGTCTCTCGTCCATCACGCGAGCTTGCGCCGTCGCGTTCAAGGTTGCCGGAGACATGAGCGCAGAAGAGTACGACAAGATGGTCGTAAGGCCGATGGTCGAGGCCGATGAATCGTTCACGGGCTTGTGGGCCCGCGATCATTCGTCGATGCTGCAGCAGCTCCGTTCGACATTCGCGAAGCTCAAGGGCTTCGAGGCCGAGCGAGCAGCTATCAAGCTGATCACCGCGGTTATGGTGAAACAGCACGAACGGATCTGCGAGCGCTTCGCCAAAGGCCGCCCCAGCCTGAACCGTCAGGCGAGAAGCGGGACGGCTGCAAATGACCCCGAGGGTTACCAACTGCTCAAGGACCGTTTCGGCCCTCGCCATATCGGATCGATTGGATAAACCATCACAACCACAAACGGAAGGACCGGCGCGAGCCGGTCCTTTTAGTGTCGCGGCCCCCACTTGGCGGGCGTACGGAGGGCTCCCTAGGGCTTTCCCGAGTAGGACGGGCGCCCTCACGAGAACATCGAACAGCGCCTGAATGCTCGGACAGGCGGCAGCAATCGGAGCGTCGGCCTAAAGGCGAAATCCAAGAGCGAATGCGTCAAGTACAAGAATGCCTATCACGCGAACGAGCGCATGAAGACCCTAATAAGACTTTAGACGCCTCGAGACGAATTCATCCAGGAGTTCCGGTAGCCTCCTTCGGCTGAACTCGTCGCGCTCAGCTCCGGGAAACTAGCGTGCCTAGATCCCGAAGCAGGACCAGGAGCCTGTTAAGACCTTCGGGCGAGCCATCCCACACACCTTCGACAGCCGTAGCGAGCTGTTGTTTGGCGCTTTGGACCTGGCGTCCGCCCTCGATCCGCATCACCTTTTTCGCATAATCGCATAATTTTTGCAATGTCGGCGTGAGTCGGGGCGGTTGTCGGCTAAGCGCGCGGTGGACACTCGACTGATTGACGCCGATCAGGTCGCCTAACGCTTTATCGCTGATTTTTCGCGCTCTCTTGAAGCTCTTCACGAGCGCGACGGCTTCGACGGCCCCCTCCTCGGGGCTGATCGGCCGTCCTGCAGATCCACGATTTTGATCTTTTCTGCGCGCCATGATTATGCAATAATGCAGAAATTGGAAGTTCACACAAGAGGTCGGCCATGAAGGAAATCCGGTTCTATCGTGCGAGCGAAAAGCCGTACGGTGTGTTCAGCAACCTTTACAGGCGGGCGATCACGTTCGAGGGACGCGTCTTTCCAACGTCCGAACATGCCTATCAGGCCGGAAAACCTCGCAAGGAAGAAGTGCGGGAGTGGCTCATGGCGGCACCCTCGCCCGCGTTACTCGCGATGGCGGCGCACGGTCTCTACCAGTGGGACATCGTTCCCGATTGGTCGAAGGTGAAATTCGACCGCATGAGGGGCGTCCTCATGGCGAAGTTCACTCAACACTCCGATCTCGCGACCATTCTGCTCGACACGAAGAATGCCGTGCTGATCGAGACTGCGACCGTGGACAACGCAGTGAACAGGTTGTGGGGAGAGGTGCCAGGCAAGGGGGGCAAGAACATGCTGGGAATCATGCTGATGGAAGTCCGCCAGCATCTGGCACAGAGCGGCAACAAGCGACGCCGCAAGATCACGATGCAGGCTGCCGAATAGACTTTCAGCGAGTTCGGCATTCGAGCCTCGTGACGAAAGAGCTGCACACCTCGTCGACGCCGCGATCGAGCATCTCGCGAACGTGACCGGCACCGGCCGCTTGGAAGAGCCCTCGAGCACCGGTAAACGCGCAATTCAGCGCTGCCAGCCGCTGTCCGACGGCTACTCCGTCGAAGATATCTTCGAACTTCCAGCTTCCCTCGCGACGCCATCGCTTCAAGACAAGGTCGAGCAAACCCGTCGTCACCATGTCGCCCGAACCGCATGTGTCGACCACTTGCGGAGCCAGGCTGGCCGGGAAATGCCGCCGGACCTTGCCGTTCGAGACCGTCAGTCCGCGGGCACCGTGCGTTCTGATCACGATCGTTCCGGGGGCGAGGCCGTCGTCGGCGATGTGCTTACCCGCCGTTTCGTCGGACAGTTTGATCACGGTAGCGCAGCGGACGGCCCGTGCGAATAAGGGATCGTCGGCGCTGGCGGGCTCGAAAAAGACCAGAGCCCCCGCTCCCTTTGCCTCCTCCATCGCCAGGATGATCGATTCCGACACCCGATCGGCGTAGAAAACGGAGACCGACTTCAGTGTCTCGGCAGCCTTGTAAACGTGATCGT
Source organism: Bradyrhizobium glycinis (assembly GCF_016031655.1). GTDB lineage: Bacteria > Pseudomonadota > Alphaproteobacteria > Rhizobiales > Xanthobacteraceae > Bradyrhizobium > Bradyrhizobium glycinis. The sequence goes on along the minus strand of NZ_JACCHQ010000021.1, from coordinate 66,605 downwards.
GATTGATCGAGCGCCACTTCGGAAAACGAACGGAGGTATGAGGGCACGTCGAAGTGAACCGGTGGGTTGCACTCGCCCTGTCGAGGATCTGCACGATGACGGGAGAACTTCCCGTATCGGCGATCGAGACGTAGCGGGTCTCGCAACCTGCTCTCTCGAACTCGTCGAAAAGAAACCGACCATGGTCGTCGTCTCCGAGATTGACGACCGGAAAAACCGGGTGGCCCAGCATGGCAAGCGACAGCAGAACGTTGCCGCACGAGCCGCCGAGAGCTTCCTTCGGACTTGCATGGGCGTCCGCGTAGATCCTATCGACGGCCGTCAGCCCGGTGCCCGCGACCGCGGGGCGCGCCGCCGACAGCCTCTGATATCTGGAATCGAATTGGACCATAACGTGAACAATCTATCAAGGCCGCCGCAACATGGAAACGTCCAATTGCGCGCGGCCAGCACCCGCCAAGCGCATGCCGCCCAGTATCCTTAACAGACCGTCAGGCCCGGACACGTGACTGGGCAACAGATTCCAACAGGAAATCTCGCGCTCGCAAACCTGGTCGACACTGAGCCCGAATTCGCCTCCGAGCAGCTCGTAGTCGTTGCCGTGCCTATCACCGCTGTCGCCGACTGCGAGCATTTGAAGCTTGTCATCGACCATCCTGCCCCGAACCGCGTCGAAGACGCGCGGCTTGGCCGCCCATTCCGGACAGATGTCGATCGAGTGCCCGGAACGAACCATCCTCAATCCCGGACAAGCATCGACGATCTCGCGAAGTTTCCCAAGACCGTCCGCCGTGGACACGAGCTCGTCGACGCCAATGGTGATCTGAAAAGGGCTTTTCTTCGGGAGCCAGCCGTTCCGGAACATCGTGGCCCCGGCTTGAATACGATCGAAAGCCTCCAGGATAGCGGGATCTGGCTCGAGCGGTGTCGTTCGGATATCGACGGACAGCGGGACGATGTGCGCACCGTTGTAGTAGCCGACCAGCACCCGTTCGCAGTGCTCCGGCGAAAGACAGCTTCGTAATTCCTCTCCGACCGATCCACCTCTGCCTGTCGCAAGCGCGATCGCGACGCCGCCGTCCAGAAGTCTTCGCAAGCCCTCCATGATCGGCTCGGTGGGCGGCTTGCCTCGCCTGTTCGTAGCGACCATCGTCCCGTCGTAGTCCAGGATAAGCGCGCCGAACTCGGCGGCTTCGAGGCGCCCGATGAACTCGTCGCGGCGAGAGCTCCAAGCCCGCCCCGCTCTGTCCGGTTCATCGGCTCTCTGCTCGGATCTCCTTTTACGGCGCGTGGCTGCATCTTCGGATTGGACGGCGACGAGGAGATCCCGGCTATCGTAGATCAAACGACCGAAGTCTGCGACTCCGGGTTTGCCGGGGTCGATGCCTGTCACCGCGCCGATGCCTTCAACGACGCCGAAAGATTTCAGAACGGCGTCGAAAAGGGTGTGTCGCCCGGGTGCGCCGAAGGCGAAATGCACGCTTGGGATCGTCGACGGAATGCATGATCGGATGGTCTCCCAGAACGGAAGACTGCGATCGCAGGTGAGCGCCAGCAAGACAGTCCTGTCGGCATATCGGTCGAGCCAGACATGCCGACCATGGGCGAAGTTGCGGAAATCGGTGCGCTGCACCTTGCAAAGACCCGCCTCCCAGCAGCTGGTCTCGATCATGACGGCCGCAGCGGTTAGCGCGGGATCGTGCAGGATGATCAGCGTGTCGCGCTCGACATTCCAAGCGCTTGCGATCGCCTCGATATCACGCGTTCGATTCGCCGCGGACAGGATGTTCTCAGACCTCGCCCGAACCTGATCGCATCTCTCCCTCCCGCGATGTCCCGCGACCTGATCGCTCGCCAGCAGCAGCGACGTCAACGTCGAAGTGAGCGAGTGCGTCGCCAGAAACCCATCCTTCTCATCGGCTACCGGCACCGTGTGTAGTCTGGCAATTTCGGCACCCACGCCGGCGACCAAGTTTTTCCCGCGCGCGGTCACCACGTCGATCCGGCGAGCATGCTCGTTGACGGCGGTCTGAAACGCCGCCCGGATGTCTGCATTCTTGCCCCCCGCAGTGAAAAGCCAGACGCCCCATTTCGGCAACACGGGGTCGAGGGCAAACGCCATCGGCGTCGTCACCGCTGTGGCGGAGTGCTGCAGCCACGTCCTGCAGGACGACAGGAACTCGGCGGAGACGGCGGAGCCTCCGCTTCCGACCGCCGCGACCGGGTAGTCGGCAGCGCGCTCCAGAGCCTCGGTAAGGACGCCAAGTTCGCTTGCGCATGCCTCAGAGACGGTTTTCAGAAGTCCGTTCACCTTGACGGAGAAGACAGTGGTCATTGCTAGCGCGTCCTTCAAGCCGTGAGATGATCCACTGTACGAGAGCCGAACCTCTCCGTATCCGCAACTGTCATTCTAGAGAGCTCGGTCCGGCGCGAGACCGTTGGCTGCTTTCCGAGCTACCCGGCCACTGCCTCCGATTCCAGATCGTAGCTGCCGTAGATGGGACCGTGGAGCCAAACGTGAACGGCCATGTCCGGAGGCGCCTCGGATTCGTCCGGCGCTGTGGGCTCGAATTCGTACCGCAGTGTCTCGACGTATTGTACCGAAAGATTGTGTTCGATCGCAGCCATCATCGCACCGACCGCGATCACTTTACTGCCGAACGGTGACAGGATGATTTGCGGGAAGAATACGTCCTTCACCGTCTCATCATAGCGCGATTTCAGAGTCGAGATCGTGCGGTAGCAGTCGAGCGGGTTGCGTTCCGACACGTAGATGAGATCGCGCGCATCGACCTGCCATTCGTTCAGCAACGGCGCCTGATATTCGGCCAGGAGCTCGTCGGCGCGTCGCGGGTTGCGGGCTGGGAAGGGAACGACGGGGCATACCTTGTACACGTTGTCCAGTGTTGTTCGGATTCGTCGCAAGGTCTCGACACGGCCGCGTCCGAGCTGAGGCAGCCAGATTCTGGCCACCGGCAGCGATTCGTAACCTCCGGAGGGGCCCGAGTACCCACGAACCGCTTGGACCTGCATCGAAGGTTCTCCGACAATCCGATCGTCAAGCTCCGGATTGGATACGACCATCACGTGCAGGCTTAGACCAGGCTTTGCTTCGGCGTATTCGAGCAGCATCCTGGCCAGAGGAAAGCCGACGCCCGTGGAGAGCGCGCTCATGTCGAGCACGATATCGGTCACCTCGGCAGGCCAATCGTATTTCTCGAGAGCGGCGCGCGCGCCATGGCCTCCGATCGGTGCCCCGTCATCCGCCGAGAAGATCTGCACGTGGGAGACCTTGCAGTCGGCAATGATGCCTTTGAGGCGCGCTTCGTTCTCGTCGGCGAGCTGCTGGAGATTGACCGCCGGGTCGCCGCGATCCTCGCGAATAAAAAGACCGTGTACGCGGTCTCCCATGGTGGCGGCAAGCCAGTGGGCGATGCTTTTGGCTCGCGGGTCGAAGCCCGCTCCCGCCACGAGAACGCAACGACGGGACGTCTGGGAAAAGTAGTCGTCGATGAAGCCGGAGACGCCCTTGTCGAAGTGAGTGATGCAGTTCTCCCAGTGACGGCGCATGATCGTCAGACCTTCTCTTCGGCCAAGACGAGGTCTGGAACGCGACGCTCGAGGAAACCGCCGCGATTCAAGGTCAAGCCGTATGCGAGGCATACCGGACCGGACAGCTCCAGAAGGCACCAGTTCTTTCCCCCCTGACCGTAGTCGCGGATGGCGACGATGGCCTGGTACGCGATCGCATACTTGAGCACGAGAGCGATTTCGCTGTCGCCAGCAAGCAGATCTTGCATCTCTGTCTCCAGAATGCCCACGGCATTTGCTCCGGCTCCGAGAGACGCGTTGGGCTCGGCAGAGACTTCCAGACAGTCCTGCGCTAACCGATCGATCAAGGCGCGCACCTTTCTTGCGAAGGGAAATCGCCAGTCCTTCAACATTTCCTTGGATTTGTCGCGGAGCGCGCTCTGCTGCTGCGCCGGTGTCAATGCCGGATCCTGATTCCTGATCGCCTTCGTTTCCATTCGCTCCACGAGCGCGCCTGCGAGCTGCAGAAAAACCTCTGCGTTTTCATTGCTTGCATCACAAAGAACGTCCAATCCGAAGTGGAACGCTCGATTGAACTTGTGATTCAAGATCAGGCGAGCCGCATCGGCAATCGTGCTTTTGACCCTGAGCGGCTGCCTGGGCTCGGGATCGTCGGCGAAGAGATCGCTGGTCTGGCCCGTGGTGCGGACCACGTAGCGATGCAACAGCACGCGAAACATCATCAAGCGGACGTCTTCGCCGAGGTCGAGCGATTTCGCTCCTTTTACGTAACGGTCAACGATCTGCCGGATCTTGTGCTGACGGTCGTGCGAGATCCTGAGGCTCTTCTGCTCGCGATCGATCAGCGCCCGCAACTCGTTCATCTGGCCGGCAGAGAGGCTCGGCGGCTCTTCGCCGAGGAGATCCTTGAAGCGGGTGTAGTTTCGATCTCGGAGCGGTTGCACGAGACGGAGGTAGCGATCCGCCATGTCGGTCGCCATCTTGCGGAACTGACGGCGCTCGTCGGAGCGGGCGCTATCGGTCTGCATGAAGATATCGAGATAATCGCGTTCGACCTTGAGCCCGGGAAGAGCATCTGCGTCCGCCGATCGGAAGACTGCGCTGGGCGAGAGGGCATCCATCCTCATCATCAACCAACGCGCAAATCGTATCTCGCGTCGCGCGAGAGCTCTGAAGAGCGCCTCGAACTGATCCGGATGCAGCGTGTGCACGTCGTCCAGGATGGTCATGGGGCGAAGGCGGCACGGCGCACCGTTCCATTCGATCTCGATTTCCTGAATGGCCTCGAACGGCTGATACGGCTCGCGCGCCTCCTCCGGGATGTTGTCGAGCGACGGAGGGAGAAGACTTGCTCCGATGGAATAGACCGCGCGTTCGACGCTGCGGGCGCGTGCGACGATGCTCTCGGCGTCAGCGCCGCCGATCTGCTCGAGCTGCGCCCCCGCGCCGTCGCGTGGAATGAACCTGATCTCGTTGATCGCGCGCCGCCGATTGGAAGTGAGATTTCGAACGAGTTCCAGGATCGTGCGAGCCTGAATGAGGGCCAGGACCAGCTTGGTCTTCACTGCCGGGTCGTAAGGAAGCTCCCAGAAATCGCGATATTCCGATTCCATCGGGATCCTGACCGCCGCAACACGGGGCCGCTCGTCCTCCGTGAAGCCACAGCGTGCAAGGACCGAGGCAAGCGAGCGATTGTTCTCGCTGCTCTGGTCGCGGAGGATCGACTCGATGAGCCGAAACTCGACCAAGCCCGCCATCATGGTCTTGCCGCTTCCCGGAGTTCCGATGACCCGGACCGGATAGTCGAAGAGAAGCTCGCGCTTCTTGTGTTTGGCAACGAACGTGGTCAGCGGCTCCGGGCTGACGATCGCCAGAAAGGCGGAGTCGTCTCGGATGTATTCCGTCGCCCGCCTGAGGAAGGGATTGGTCATTGCAGGGATCCGTGCCGGTCACGCCGGTGGAACAACGGGCGCATCTTGTGTGAACCGCCCTTCCCCGCCGTTTCTGCCCACAACAATGGAATGCTGTTGTTCGGCGTGTTGTGCTCGAGGACGATAGGCAGGGCGCAATTCGCGTATCCGAGCTTCATATCGGTCTGGCCGGCCTCGCGGCAATGCCTCTCGGCGCGTTTGAATATCTCGTGGTCGTAGTACTTGTCACCCAAGTCAAGCATCGGACCATCGAGGGGGCGGGTCAGAGGCAGGGAGTTCGGCAGCAGAAGGCTTTCCGTGGCCGTGTACGCCGAGCACGTCCATTCGCTCCATTCCGCCTTCGCGAGTTCCAAGCGTTCGACCAGAGCCAGTCGGGCCTGATCGCTCGATATGTAGTGGTGTATGTGCAGCTCGTAGTCCCCGGCGATGGGGAAGTCTTCATTCAGGTCGACGCGTGCGGACCGGATAAGGTCGTTGAACTTCTTCAGCTTACCCTTCCATTCACCTTTCTCGTTGCGGCGGATGAATGTGGTACCTGACGCTGTGAAGTCGTCGATGAGATAAACGCAATCGAACTTTTCGGAAGGTGACATTCCTGGCGCCTCCCTGAGGTTCTTGCTGAGATCGAGCCACTTCTCCCGGTCGACGTTCATCATAGGGATGACCTGCTCGGTCGAGATCCGACCTGCGTTCGCGCGCCGGAGCATGTCGATCCGGCTGCCGTCGCTCATCCCGACGAAAAGTGTCTTGCGCAAGCTCCGCTTGAACTCATCGGAGCCCTTTTTGTCTGCCCAGACCTCATAGGCCTTGATACCGAGGCGCGACGCGACCGTCTGGCGCAGGTGCGGCGTCACGACCTCCGGCACGAACGTTTCGACCAGACACTGCATCTCGGCTAAAGATATGTAGACCAGTCGCCACTTGATGAAATCGTATGCGGCCTGTCGATCGGCCGCCTCGAATTGCTTGAGCCAGGTCGCCAGTGTCTCGAGGAAGCGGACGCCGGCGCGGAAATACGAGTAGCCGTCGTATTTGACGGCGGACATCATGCGCAGCCAAGCATATTCGTCGGTGGCGATTCTTTGATCGTCCTCCGGCCAGCCCATCACTTCGGCCAGAAGACTCAAGGCCATCCTGTCGTTCAACTGCGCCTCTCCGGTGGGGGACAGCCCGAATTGGGAGGCGAGAATCGATGCCTCGGCCGCCTACACCCGCTGCTCGTTATACTGGCGAAGGCCTGCCTGGCAACTGTTGGCGGCTGCCTTTCCCGTGCCGACAAGGGATCTCCCGGGTCCTCGACATTGGAAACCACGGCTGATCAACCATGTGCTGAACCAATTGGCGCAAGCGGATCAACGTCGGCTGCAGCTGCGCATCGAAGATCGTTCTTGCGCGCAAATTCGCTGACCGCGGTGCGATCTTGTGACCCAGATGTGACCCAAGCCTTGAGCCGGCCAGAGGACCTCGCAAGTGACAAGCAATCCATTGATTTTATTAAAGGATTGTGGGCGCACCTGGGCTCGAACCTAGGACCCGCTGATTAACAGCCAGATTTTTTTGCTGCCACACACAGCAGCACATGGCATACGTAACCGACACAGCACTTTCTTTCTGACAGAGCCAGGCCTGCCCCCTCATCCTGACAATGCCTGACGGTCGCTTCTGAGGCATTGGCTTCGGAAAACAGGCTACCGCCGACCTTCAACTCAAACAATGTCGCCAGCCCGCTCAGCTCCTTCGCTGCAACGGGTGATTTGGCATTATCAACCGCTCAGCTGGACCGTCGCTCGCCCCTTGCAAAGCCTCGATGCCCCGAGGGCTTCTCGGGTAAGGGCCCCACGCTGCAGCGAGGGCGGTTCTCGTTCCAACGCATCGGCGCCAGCTCTCTTAACGCGCGGCGCATTGGCAGGCGCAATATAGCCGTTTGCGATGGAATCGATACCTGCGGCGCGGCTTGGACTCGCAGCCGGCGCTCGCGTATCGGGCTCCCCAAGTCTGCGGCGTAGCTACTCTCCTTAAACACAGTCCGCCTTCATGCGAGCGCTTCGGACCGCTTGGGTGGGTTCTGCGAAACTGCTCGAGGCGATCTTCCCTCAATCCGACAAGATCCGGTTATCCCGATCAACTCTCACGACGCGCGGAGTAAACATTCGTGCCTCGTTGTCGTTGAAAGAGGCGTATGCCACGATGATGAGCTTGTCTCCCGGTATGGCCAGCCGCGCAGCTGCACCATTCAACCCGACTATTCCTGACCCCGCGGGTGCCTCGATGACGTAAGTGGCAAATCGTGCGCCGGTCTCGATATTATAGATTTCCACGTGCTCGTTGGCTAAGAACCCAGCTGCGGTGAGTAGGTTACGATCAATCGAGATCGCACCTTCAGGGTGCAGGTCGGCCTCAGTGACCGACGCGCGATGGATCTTTCCCTTCATCAACGTAACCTGCATGTCTGACCTACAAGCACCTTTGCACACAACCGGTTGCTAACGTCACCGGCATAAGCCGGAGGTGATAGAGACTGCCCAATCGGTATCCGGTTTGCATCGAAATGGTCGCGATGAGCACTCTGTGCTTGGAACGTTAGATCGGAAGGCAAGCTATACAGGCTTTCGGCCTCTACGCGCGTCCAATCACTGCGGACGGACCGGCTGTCGCCGGCCGGCTTCGCTCCCACCAATACACGAACGTTCATCAGTCTCGCTTCTTCATCCACGACAGAGGATACTCGGGATGTCGACATTCTCGGATCGGATGGATGCGGCTAGGACGTCGAAAAACAGCCCTTGGCAAACGTGCCGCCGAATGCCCTTGTTCGTTACCCCCCAAGCTAAGCGCCACTCTAACGTCGGCGCGATGCGAAAAGACTTCGAAAGCCGAGCAGCAATTGCAGAAATTCTGCGCGGACGCTCTTGTCCGGCTCTTCCGGCCAGGCCAATGTTGCGCAGAGCTTCACGGCTCGCCTGTTGCTCGTTCCATCCGCTCGCTTCTACGGTCGCTCCTGGTGAAACCTGCTCCTTGTACGGCGGGCTCACCATTGCATCGAGCTCACCGGAACGTTTTCGCAAGCTCGATGGGCGGACTGTTGAAACGCGGGCCGATCAAAGGCACGATCGCGCACTCCGGCGCGGCGCAACCCGGTTAGTGCGCATCAAAGCTGGGGCGATACGACTTTACAGAAGCCACTATGAAGCGAAGAACTTCCTGAACCCGCCGCACGTCGTGGGTATCCGGATGCGAGGTGAGCCAGTAGCTTCGAACGAACCGCACATCAGGTAGCAGACGCTGAAGCTCCGGATAGCGACGGGCAGCATAGTCGTGCAGGATGCCAACGCCATGGCCGCTTCTCACCGCTTCCATTTGAGCAACGACGCTGCCACACTCGTAGCGGCGCGACATCAGCCGACCGAGTGCTGAGGCGTAGTCCAGCGCTCTGCTGTAAGCGAAATCCTCAACATGCGTGACGAACAACCGGCCCGTCAGATCTGACTGTTTCTCGATTTGGCCTTCGCGCGCAAGATAGCTGTGAGCTGCATAAACGCTGAGCGTGTAATCGGTCAATTTCGAGAAGATCAATCGCCCCTGTTTGGGCCGATCGAGAGTTATTGCAATGTCAGCTTCTCGGCGGGACAATGAAAAGGTGCGTGGAAGCGGCACCAGTTGAATGATCAGACCGGGATGTCTGGCCGCGAGTGCCCCGAGCTGATCTGCCAGAAAGTAGTTGCCCAGTCCATCCGGCGCCCCAACGCGCACGGTGCCAGTGATCGCTTCAGCGGCGCCCCGGATACTGGCGCCCACCCTGAGCAACTCGCTTTCGGCGCGTTCCGCCGCCACGACGAGGGCGTCCCCTGCCGCTGTCAACACGCAGCCAGAAGTATGGCGCTCAAGCAGCTTAACCTTGAGACTCCTTTCCAACGCCGTGACCTGGCGAGCAACTGTCGCATGGTTCAGGCGCAAATGCTTTGCCGCTTTCAAGAATTGCCCGGCACGCGCGACTTCGAGAAAGATCCGAACGCTTTCCCAATCCATCGACTACACTTTCTGCACAACGGAGCCGCGAATTTGGCCGTTGATGCGCATATCTATGCATCCATTATCAGACGCGATCAAGCGGTTTACAGAGGAGCCACTGCCGTGTCGGCAACCATTCGGAACTTCATCAATGGCGAACTGGTGCAAGGACGGAGCGGCAGGATCTCGCCGGTTTTCAATCCTGCAACTGGCCAACGATCCGGAACGCTCGGTTTGGCTTCGGCAGATGACGTGAGAGCTGCTGTAGGTGCCGCGCGTGCCGCCTTCCCGGCCTGGGCCGCTACGCCTCCCCTCCGACGAGCCCGGATTCTCAACCGGTTCCTGCGCATTTTGGAAGAGCGGACTGACGAACTCGCCCACGCCATCACAGCCGAACACGGCAAGGTGGTTTCAGATGCCAAGGGTGAAGTTCAACGCGGAATGGAAGTCGTGGAGTTCGCCACGGGCGCACCGCAGCTCTTGAAGGGTGAAATTACGGAGAACGTCGGTACGCGGGTTGACAGCCATTCGCTGCGGCAGCCATTGGGTGTTGTGGCGGGCATCACGCCATTCAACTTTCCGGCCATGGTCCCGATGTGGATGTTTCCCGTCGCCCTCGCCTGCGGCAACGCTTTCATTCTCAAACCATCCGAGCGCGATCCGTCTGCTTCGTTGATCCTGGCGAAATGGCTCGAGGAAGCAGGCCTGCCCCGTGGCGTCTTCAACGTCGTGCAGGGTGACAAGGAAGCGGTTGATGCGCTTCTTACCCATCCTGATGTTGCAGCCGTGAGTTTCGTGGGTTCGACGCCAATTGCCCGCTACATTTACGAGACCGCGACCCGGCACGGCAAGCGTTGCCAGGCGCTCGGCGGTGCCAAGAACCATATGATTGTCATGCCGGACGCCGACATGGATCAGGCGGTCGATGCACTCATGGGCGCCGCTTATGGCTCGGCCGGCGAGCGTTGCATGGCCATCTCGGTCGCTGTCCCGATCGGCGAGACGACTGCCCAGCGTCTGATCCAAAAGCTGGCCCCGAAGGTGCGCGCGTTGAACATCGGGCCCGGCACCGATCCCGATGCCGAGATGGGGCCCTTGGTGACCAAGCAGCATCTCGAGAAAGTTCGCGCCTATATAGATGGGGGTGTTGCCGAGGGAGCGGAGCTCGTGGTCGATGGGCGTGACTTTAAGCGTCAGGGTTATGAAGACGGCTATTTCATTGGGGGAACGCTGTTCGACCGCGTGAGGACGGACATGAAAATCTACCGGGAAGAGATCTTCGGCCCGGTTCTCGCCGTCGCTCGCGCCAATTCATACGATCATGCAGCAGAAATGATCAACCAGCACGAATTTGGCAATGGCACCGCGATATTCACCAGGGACGGCGATGCTGCCCGGGAATTCGCACATCAAATTCAAGTTGGTATGGTCGGGATCAATGTGCCAATTCCGGTCCCGATGGCATTTCATTCTTTCGGCGGCTGGAAGGCTTCTTTGTTCGGCGACCACCACATGCATGGACCGGAAGGCATTCGATTCTATACCAAGTTGAAGACGATCACGACCAGGTGGCCGACTGGTATTCGGGCCGGAGCCGAATTCGTGATGCCGACGATGGGATAGCCCTTTTTATGCTTAACAATTGCTTGGCACCGCCGGCGGCGCGCATTTCGAGCGGTCGCCGCTGCAGCGCCCGAATTCAGCGGACATCGCCGACGCAGGCTGCTGTCCCGAATGGACCTTAATGGGACTTCCGGGGCGCACGGGCTCCAAGCGTCGGATCGGGGCTCACCTGCACGAGCATCTTGCCGAAATTGTCGCCGCGCAGCATTTCGGCGAAAGCGCTCGGGATGATCTCCAATCCCTGGCGGATGTCCTCGCGGTACTTGACCTTACCCGCCTTCGCCAGGGGCGCGATGTAGGCCAACATCTCGTCGTGCTGCGCGGCGAACTCGCTGACTGAGAGATTCCTGACCCTCACGTTCCGCGCCTTGAACACCGGTTCACCTGTCTTGATCAGCGCTGCGCGTCTGTCGACGCCTCCGTCCTCATCACCGTAATGGGCGATGAGGCCGCAAATGGTCATCCGCGCGCCCTGATTGAACAGCGGAAGCACTGCCTCGAACACCTTGCCGCCCACATTCTCGAAATAGACGTCGATACCGGCCTGGCAAACGGCGGCGAGATCGGCCGGCAGAGTGGGCGAGAGATGGGAGACGCAGGCATCGAACCCCAGATCATCAGTCACGAACTTGCATTTGTCATCGCGCCCAGCGATCCCGATGACCCGCGCGCCCCGTTGCTTGGCGAGCTGCCCAGCGATCTGTCCGACGCCACCCGAAGCCGCCGAGACCACCACTGTCTCGCTCGGTTGAGGCGAGGCCATCAAATTCATGCCGGCGAAGGCGGTCAGCCCCAGCATTCCAAGCACGCCCACGGCCTGCGAGATGCGCCCGATGGACGGATCGAGCTTGCGCGGCACCATGTAGCCCGGGCGCCAGACCCCCTCACCCATGAGCGCATATTCGGTCCAGCCATTGGTGTTGAAAACGAAGTCGCCGGCCTCAAATCCCTCCATCCGGCTCTCGATGACCTGGGAGACAGTGCGAGCATGGCAGGGCGCGCCTTCTGGCCCGGTGCGCTCCCGCTGGTAGTACAATTGATACGGGTCGAGCGACACATAGATGGTCCGCGTCAGCGCCTGCCCCAAGGCGGGTACCGGAACTGCGCCCTCCTTCAGCACGAACGTGCCCTGCTGTGGCCATCCCGTCACCGGCTCGTTCGTCAACGCCCAATATCGATTTCTCACGACGTCACTCCCTTGTGGGCACCGGCCCTGATGCTCGGGTCTCAAGTCTGTCATCAATGCGTTGCGGCGATATTCCCCGGACTGTGAAGCGGGGCGTTCTGCCTTGCTAACAAGTCGGTTCAGAACTACTCCTCCAATTCCCCCGGTTTGCTGCTCATGTCTTCGGACCAACCGGGCAAGGCAAAGGATGCCAAAATAAAATCTGGGGAGCGCACCTGGATTCGGCGCGAACACGTTTCAACACATAGTACGCACTAAGCTCTAGGGTTTTAACTCCACTGCAATCCCGCCGGCTGCGCGAGTTCGATCTCGCGGTCTGGAGCCAGTCAAACCACTGGCCTTCATTGCTCCACCGACACGTGGCCTCATAGTAACGATGCCTGATGCAATTTTCGCCGATAATCGACGCTGACGCGCGTTATTCCAGCGCGAATGCCCCCAAGCATCGTATTAAGTTGTCGCACTGGGCTGACGGTGAGATTCTCGGTAGAGAGCAATGGGCTATGCTAGGCTCTTACTCATGGCAGCCAAACCCGAGACGCTCGGTTCGATGCGCATGCTGCCACACCTCGCCAAAGTGCCCCGAACCGCCGCCAGTCGATGCAGCTGGTCGTCAGTTCGCGCCGAAAGATGTTGTCGAACTTCGTTTTTTCTTGTCTTCAGCGGGCTTGTTGAGCCTGACGACAGCCTTCTCAAGATATCTGCTTGCCCACATGATGTCGTTTGCCAGAGCAAGCCGTGCGCCTGCGCCATCTTTTGCAGCGAGGCTAGCCAGGATCGCCCGGTGCGGATGATCCTTCGCGGTAGCTGATGCACTGAAATCATTCAGCGTGAGAAGCGGACCTATTTGAACCCACAGGCTTTCGATCAATCCGCAGACCACAGGCAAGTCGGATGATCTGTAGATCCTGAAATGAAATTCTTCGTTGATCGCGAGGACTGTCTGCACGTCGCGCTGCCGTCTTGCCAGCATCAGCTGCTCCTGCATCTTCTCCAGCGCGATGATGTCGCTCGGCGAGATGTTGTTCGCCGCAGCTTCTGCCGCACGCCCTTCCAACTCGATTCGAATGTCACGAATTTCCCTGAACCGGGCAACGCTTAAGACTGGGACCATCATCGTGCGCGACTGATGCGGAACAAGGCCGCGCTCGGAAGCCAGCCGCAGAAGCGCCTCCCTCACGGGAGTGACACTAACTCCAAGCTCTTCGGCCAATGGCTTGAGAAGAAGCCGCTGGCCCGGCCGGAACCGGCCAGCAATGAGAGCTTTGCGAAGCATCAGATATGCCCTCGCGTGTAAGTTGTCACGTCCGACGTGCGGCCAATCAAGTGCAGTGGACATGGGGAGTGCGGATGAGGAAGCAGAGCGGTTCGCGTGTTGAGATCCCGGTTTTCTCATTTTCTGTTCGCCGTCTCGACTGGCGCCCTTCTGGTAGGGCTGCTCCTCACAGGCAAGTCCGTGTATCACGGCGTTGGGGTGCCACAAAAGATTAAAGGGGCCGCCCGGCCCCTTTAAGACATGTCTGGCCAAGGGAGTACCGGCTTAGCTTCCGGAGGACGGGGTCCACGGCAAGGGAGCCAGCGCTTCAAACTCAGTCACCACGTCGATGACGGCGGGCTTACCGGATCGGCGCGCATCATCGAAGGCCTTTGCCAAGTCACCGGGCTTCTCGACCCGCACGCCGAAGCAGTCGAAATCGCGTGCGATTTTCGCGAAATCCGTGTCTCGATAGGCAAAGATCTCCTCTTTGTTACCCTTCCTTCCTTCGTAGGCAATATCGATGTTTCTCCTGCCCTGTCCAAGGCAATGATTGTTGTTCACGATCGTGATTACGTTAAGGCCATACCGCCGAGCCGTTTCCAGTTCGGGGAGATGATACATAAAACCACCATCGCCGGTTAAGCAGACGACGGGACGATCTGGCACCGCACACTGAACGCCGAGTGAAGCAGGAAAAGCCCAGCCCAACGACCCGGCGGCTCGCAGATATCCCTGGGCCGGGTCGGTTAAATAGACGAGCGTGCCGCTCCAGTGCGATGCGTATCCGGTATCGGCCACCAGCATTGCGTTCTTCGGAAGCCAGTCCGAGATCTCCCGGCATAGACGCTCCGGCCTGATCGGCGTCGCCTCAGAGGATCGCGCGATCTCCGCTTCCGCGCGCCATTCGGCGACGTAATCATCGACCTTTCGCTGCCAGCTTGCTCGCGCACGGGATGGCAGTTCCAAGGCAAGGCGATCGAGAGCCGCTTTCGGGTCACCATGTACACCAATCGCTTCGGGGAAGTTGCGGCCAAGCTCCGCCGGATCGATGTCGATCTGTACAATTTGTGCCTCCGGCCTTGGCAGCTTCCAGTGATTCGTGATCATGTCGCCCGTATCGCTGCCGACGAACATGACAAGATCCGCATCATGCAGGATCTTGTTTGCACAGCTCCGCGAGTAGGTCCCGGCTACGCCACCGTTTTGCGGATGAAACTCCGGAAGAGCGTGTTTTGCATCGAGCGACATCACAACTGGAATTCCGTGGCGTTCGACGAATGCCTTAAGGGCGTCTTCGGCGCCCGACATCATCAAGCCGGCGCCCGCAAGGATCACAGGGCGCTCTGAAGCCGCGATCGCGGCCGCAGCACGGCTGACCGATTCCGCATCCGGAGAAGGACGGAACGCTGGCACCTTTGCGAAGGTCTCTTCGGGAAAGATGCTAGCTGTGAATTCGGCGGCGCCAACGATGTCGCCCGTATAGCCGGCGATGTCGAGATGGACAGGGCGCGAGGCACCGGTTGTCGCTTCTCTGAATGCTTGACGAAGGAGATGAGGCAATTGCGCCACCTCATCGACTCGACCTCTGAACTTCGTGACGGCGGCGTAAAGCGGCTCGTGCGGAAGCTCCTGATACGCGTTTCGGTACTGGTAGTTGGCCGCGTGGCGCCCCGTCAACGCGACGACAGGCGCGTACGCAAACCACGATTCCTGGAGAGCCGCGGCAAGATTGGCAGCTCCCACTGACTGCGCCATGCAAACGGCAGGGCGTCGCAGCGCCCGCGCATAGCCATCCGCCATATACGCGATTCCCTTTTCGGAATGCCCAAGAATTCTTTTGATGCCGAGGTCCTCCATCTCGGTGAGTGCGCGCCGCAGAACAGCATCCATGAAGAAGACGTGAGAGATACCCTTCGCCTTGATGGTCTCGGCAATGAAGCGCCCCCCAGTCATGCGGCGCGACGGTTGGAGGGCGGGGCTAGCGTTCGGCAACTTAGACTTGTTCATCTTACTCTATCTCTTTGTCGGTTTGGCACGATGCAAACTGGCTCAAAGCGGCACTGTGCCTATTCCCTGGCGACCTAGCCAGGCGGACTATCTCGCGTTGCGCGAGCATTTTATATGATATAAAAAGTCACGTCAATGTGCGTTCACCGCTCGCGTCGGGCGCTGGCGCGTGCCGGCTCGCTCATCAGAGAAGCCAAAAAGGAGAGACCATGATCCGCTACGAACTGTCGGGAAAAAGAGCGCTCGTGACCGGTGCCGCTTCAGGCATCGGCTTGGCGACCTTGACGCGGTTGGCAGAGTCGGGGTGCAGTGTTGCGCTGAACCACCTTCCCGACGATCCGCGGGGGCCTGAGGAGGTGAGCAAGCTTCGCGCGGACGGTTACGACGTCTTCAGCGTACCGGGCGCTATCGGTGACGGAAAAGAGGCAGAGCTCGTAAACGCTGCCGTTGACAAGATGGGAGGGCTCGACCTTCTCGTTAACAATGCCGGGACGCCGGGAGCACGGAAGTCCATTTCGTCCTCCGATCTCGACCTTATCACTGACGAGCTGTGGTCGGCAGTATTGGATACGAACCTCATCGGGCTCTTCCGATGCACGCGCGCGGCTGCCCCCTCGTTGCGGCAATCGAGAGGCGCGATCGTAAGTTTGGCCTCAGTGTCAGCCCTGACGTCGAGAGGGTCTAGTTTGGCCTATGCGGCAAGCAAGGCTGGTATCATTGCGATCACGCGTCATCTTGCGCAAGGTCTCGCACCGGAGATCCGGATTAACGCGGTGGCGCCGGGCGCAGTTGACAGCACCTGGCAGATCGAGTGGACGGAAGCGCAGCGGCAAAGCTCGATCGAGCGAACTCCCTTGCGGCGCAGATGCGTTCCTGAGGACATCGCCGAAACGATCGTCTATCTTGGCTTCGCAGCGCCCATGATCACGGGGCAGACGATCGTCATCGATGGCGGCCTGACGCTGTAGCTACGGCGGGACTCGATCCTGAAGTTTCCATACAGAAATCATCATTTTTACCTGGATCGGTTCGAATGAGCTAGCAGCCTCCGCTGCTGAAAGAGGCGCCTGAAGTCGGATGCTGGCAACTAGATGCTGCCGTGCAAGAAGGCTGGCGAGTTGACCGCTAAGTCGCGCGAACCGCGGCTTTGCCGTTTGCTGTGACCCGGTCTGCGGAGACGTCCGCTTCTCGCGCGTTCTCACGACACAGCTACTCATGTTTGGAAGATGAATTGAGCGGCCAAGGGCTTGTTCGACGAGATCAGGTGTCGACGAGCGCGCGCATCTTGATGAGCCGGGCGGCCTGGAACTGCGCGAACTGGCCGAGGCGTAACGCAACTGTCGTCTTGGAATCGCGCGAGAGAAGCGAGCTGCGTAAAATGGAGGCCGCAGAATCCAAGCCAAGTATGGTCATCTCGCGTTCGAAACGCTGCACCTGAACAATGCCGCGATGTTGCGGATAACTTCCAGCACAGCATGCTTGTCCTGCCGGCTGCCGAGAAACGGAAAACATGTGAACGAGCCCGTAGAGCGCCCACTCAACATTTTCGTCAAGCAGAACTCGACCTCCGCAAAGCATTGATTGTTGATGGCGCGATGCAAGGCGACCGATAAGCGCCAATAGCAATGCTCTGTCACGCGGGTACTTTCTGCAGGTCCGTTTTGAGAAAAGAAGCGGTTGCGTTGGCGTCTATCCGGATAAGCTCAAAGGTCGTTCGATTTCACTTATTCGCGGAATGTGAACCGCGTGTAGCAACGCGGGTGACTCTATCAGCATCCCGATGATCGAAATGCTGGCGCGTCTTGATCGATCGGGAGCTAGCAGCGCCCGACCACAGAATATCGCTGGCGTTAATCAGCAGGCCGTCAACGATCCTTCACAGACATGAAGCAGTGCCCCCAGATTGCGTTCTGTGGGCGCAAACGAACGAGAA
Organism: Bradyrhizobium glycinis; assembly: GCF_016031655.1. Classification (GTDB taxonomy): domain Bacteria; phylum Pseudomonadota; class Alphaproteobacteria; order Rhizobiales; family Xanthobacteraceae; genus Bradyrhizobium; species Bradyrhizobium glycinis. The sequence continues at coordinate 49,107 of NZ_JACCHQ010000021.1, read as the reverse complement.
ACTGCGCCCGCCGCCAGTGCGACACGGACACGGACGCCAAGTTCAGAGCCAGGCGGCCGGCTTGGCATCAATCCATCAAGCTGACGTGAAACATTCACCAGCGAATCTTCACGCCGCGGTAGTCCTGAAAGACGCCGCTGGTGGCTGGCGTGAGCTCCGCGATCCGAGCGATAAGGCCGCTCGCGCACTCGTCAGCCGATATGAAAGCAACTTGTCCCTTGACCATCTCTGTTTGTACATAACCTGGATTTAGCAGCGCCACCAGGATCCCATCTCGAGCCCAGGCACGCGACAAGCCACGCATGCCATTGTTGAGCGCCGCCTTCGAGGCTCGATAAGCATACTTGCCGCCTGCAGCGCTGCTCGTCGAGCCCATAATGCTGGTGATTGCCACCAGCTTCTTCTGCGTGCTGTGTCTCAAATTGTCGTAGAGGGTCTGCGCGATCAACATGGGGGCCAGGGCGTTGACCCGCATCGTGGTCATGTAACCTTCGGCCTCGATCCAGTCGGCCGATAGACCGCTGATTCCGGCATTGTTGATGAGAATGTCGATTGGTTGATCGCCCAGGGTACGCTTAAGGGACGCGATCGAGGATTCGTCAGCGACATCCAGTGCAATAATCCGAACGCGACCGCTAGAGGACGCGGCGAGGGCTTTGAGCTCATCAGCTTTTGCTGGATGACGGCAGCAGCCAAGAACCTCGGCACCCTCAGTCGCGTACTGCTGCGCAAGCGCAAGTCCGATGCCCCGATTTGCGCCCGTAATCAGAACTGTGCTCATCTAAGGAACGTCTCCCGTTCGCCCGAACTGCGCAAGCCTTCCTATGACTTGCGAATGATCTCACCCTCTCTGATTCAGTCGTAGTACACGAAGAAGCGCGCCTCGACACTCCTGCGGGGTTTCGCATCTGGGTAAGCGCGACGATTGTCGAACGCCGCATGAGCGGACCTCGGATTGTGATCGTCTTCGGAATCATACCCCTTAAACAAAGCGAACTCCGCCGACGTCATGTCCGGGAAGTAATACCAGCGGTGAACTGGGCTGTAGTGGACCAGCCATGTCTTGTGCTTGACGTCGTATTTCTCGTAGACGGTATCGACCAGGTCCGTGTCGACAACCGAGTTGCCATCGCAGAACGCCAAAGGAAAATCCTGCGGCGGCTCGGAAAGTGCATGCCAGGCTTGGATGATCATCAATCGAGAATAGGCCCGGATCGGAATGCCCTGGAGTTGGTCTTCCCGCGCGGCCATCACCGGGCCGGCGATCGGCGCATAGTCAATATGCGCAAAGCTGGCCACATACGGCCTGACCAGACCGCTCCCCTTCTCCGCCGGCGGAACAGAGCTTGCGCCAACAGAGCGAATGATAACGGCATCCCGCTTGGGTACAACCCATGAGGCCTTGAAGTAGTCCTTGATGAACGGGACCATCTCTTCAAGATACCTGTCGCGCATGACCTCCGGATCACGCTCGTTCGCGCAGGAGATCTTGTGCTGAATGAGAGTGAAGCCTTCGCTGTCGAGAGAAAGTTCGTCCACAATCGGACGCGCATCGCGTATTGTCACGTCATAGCTTACCAGGGGCCCATCGGAGCCCGGCACGACAATTGCTGGAGCCTTCTCGCCCGGCGAGCGGCGAGCAAAGGCGATCTGACCTTGCACCGATGCTAGCTGTTCACGGTTGATTTGCGCCGTCGACGGAACTCGCATCGCCGCTCCCATCTCTTTTTTTCTCCGCTTCAGAGATAGAATTTAGTCGAGTACTATAGCGGGATAGCTGCGAAGATGGGGGCGAAGATGCCGAAATTCTTCAGGAAGTTGGCGAACGTCGGAACATTGCCCCTGTTCGCCCTGACTTGGTGAGGCCAGGCCGCGGTAGGCTAGGAGGGATCAGCAGTCAGGCGACCAGTTCGGCGTGTCGCGCTTGGTACGATCAGCTTGCGCAGCACGAAAACCGGCACAGACCGCAACCGTGCCGGTGGGGTGATTAACAGAAGGCGACACTGAATCCACTGAGGCACTGCCCTCATAAACCGGAGGCAGGATCAGATGCATCAGCCCATCTTGCAAATACACCGACGCAGAAGCAGAGCGAGCGCCGCGAGACAGGGAGCCCTGAGCTGCGAGCATCCCGCGAGTATACTGGCAACGTCCCGGGGGACGTTGCCAACTTCAGCGCGGCGGGCTCTTCACCGGAAGAGCCCGCAGCCGGGTTAAATCTCGAAAATCTGACGCGGCACCCGGGTCAACACGTCAGCTCCGGACTCCGTGACGCGGAATGTCTCGCTGAGAACATAGCCGAAATCCTCATCGATCCAGTTGCCCAGCATCAGATGGAAAGTCATGTTAGGTTTAAGAACGGTCATATCTCCTTCTTTAAGGCTAGTGACCGCCTCGTTCCAATCAATGCCGATGCCATAGCCACAGCGGGATTCTTTCTGAAAACCGAACTTCCCGATCGTGCGATTAAATGCTTCGGCGACGTCGCTGCAGGTTGCTCCGGGTCGGACTTTTTCCAGCGCGGCCTCTAGGCCCTCGACCTCGGCCTCATGAATGCGCCGCAGACGGTCGGAAGGCCTGCCAATCGAGAAGGTGCGCATGACTGCTGCTGTATAAGTGTGGCGCACGCCGCCGAGCTCAAGATTGATTTGTGAACCTTGGCGGAAGATGTCGTCGCTCCAGATGATGTGGCTTGTCCCCGTGCGTGGTGAGGAGCACATGAAGATATTCGCGATTCCGGTCCCGTGCTTACCATTGGCGCCGCGCGCCAGGGTCGACAGAATCTCGGCGACCGCGTCCGCTTCATGTACACCGGGGCGAATGACTTCGGCCGCACGCAACATACCCGCATCGGCAATCGCGGCAGCTTCTTTCATCAAAGCTATTTCAAGGTCGGACTTGATGACCCTGATCCAAGTGACGACGTGTGTACAGTCAACGAACCTCGCAGCCGGCAGTCGTTTCTTGAAGTTTTCCGCCGCTCGCGCTGGAAGCTGTCCCATTTCCAGTCCAACCCCGTGGTTGGCAAGGTTGGCTTCTTGAAGGAAATCGATGACAGCGTCGTACCCATCCTTCTCGGGGTTGCCAACGAGCGATTCGGGATATCCAATTATCTTGTTCCGTTCGAGAAACGTCAGATGGATTCCGGCTGGCACATCCATGAGGCGCAAAATGAGCGATGGCTCCTCTTCCTGGACGGAAACCACAAGAGCCTGCGGGACGTAGGCTGATCGCGCGGTGTAGCCGGTCAGATAATTGATACTGCGATCAAAGGTGACCACTAGAGTTTCGATGCCGCGCTTGACCATTTCTGCTTTTACCGCGGCAAGCCTTCGCATGTACTCTGCGCGCGGAAACACCTGAGGTCCTTTAGCGACGGTCATTGTCTTAGCTCCTTCGTTCCTGGCTTCTAAAGTTGTCTGAGGTGAGCCCACACGTTTAGGACGACAGCGCCATTTCACCTGCAAAGCGCAATACGACTTCGCTCGTTATGGCACGCCCGCCGTGCATATCCTTCCAAAGGGGCCAAAGAACCTGATCGCGAGAATATAGAGAATCCAGGAAAGGCGAATTCCTCTAAATAACAGGAGTATCCGCCTAAATTCTGCGTGTAGGACCTGATGATAGTGCTCAAATAAAACCGAATAGGTTTATTCTGTGCAGCTCGCCCGGATGAAATCTGGTCAAAGCCACCGAGTTCAGCTCGTGCACGAGAAAGGCCCCCGGCGGGCATGCCGGAGGCCTTCTTGGAGGTTATAGAGCCTTGTTCGGTACTCCTTTCGCCATAGAAACTGCTTAGAAATTGCGTTGAGCGCGGAGCAGCAGCACAAGGCTGTTCTGATCCTTCAGCTCATACACAGCTGCGGGCTTTGCGATACCTGACTGCAACGGCAGGGTCACCGTGCTTCCTCCCGCATACTTCTGGTCGAGCATGAGGTACGCGAGTTCGCCGGTGAATGTCAGATTTTTGATCGGAGTCCAGGACGTCTTCGTACCAACTACCGCATAGTTAAAGTCGGGGTTGCAGCCAGCAGCACCGGTCGACAATGCAAGGTTTGTGACGAACGCACCGCAGATGTACCCCTTGGCCGTGTTGTTGTACCTGACAGCAGCCCACGCGCCGAAGAGAGAGGTGTTCCAGTATGGATCCCAATTGTGGGTGTAGCCACCGTTGAAGCCATAGGTCGTGGTCAACTCTTGGCCGGCTCCGGTGACGAACACGGAGTCAGACACACCCGCAACTCCTAGACTCTGGTAAGCGCCCGCCGCGCCCGCGCCGCCATACATCGCGAAGCTGGTCGACATATAGTCCTGGAAGACGTAACGGCTGGCACCGTTTGCATACACGCCGGTCAAGTTGATCGTGTCACCTGGACCGGTGGGGAGATTCTTAATCGACAATGCCAGCTGACCAGCCCAGCCCCATTTGTCGCCCGGATGGCCGGTCGATTCAGCAGCACCGTAGTAGGCAGCATGATTGTCATGCGCGGCGACCGAGGCCTGGAAAAGACCCCAGGCCTGATCGACACGAACCATCGCGACGAGGTCTGGCGCTCGCGAGCCTCCAATGTCGTTCGCACCGTACGCACCGCTAGCCAGGCCCGCGGCTGTCGCCCCGCTCACGTTCCAGATATTGGTTGTGTAATTTTGGACCTGATCCTGGGCCGAGAACGAGGCTGTAATTCCTTGACCGAAATCAGCGGTATAGGTGAACTGGTTAACCGGATCCCAGCCACTTCCCGGCAGCTCGAGGTTATTCGCAGGGTATTGGGCCCAAGGCGTCCTGAATTGCGACTCCGCTTTACCGACCGTGAACCCAGCGAATTGGATGAAGGCATAGTAGACACCGAGCGAACCACCAGCGACCTGGGCAGCAGGTGACGTGGTATAGGTTGTTGCGCCATTCACACCGGTCGTGCCCGCACCAGAATAGGTACCGGTTCTCCAGGTGAACACACCCTCATAGTAGGTCCGGACCACGCCCCACTCGGTCGCAGTGCGCGTATCGATTCTCAAAGCTTGGCGCGCCAATGTCTCGTAGTAGTTGCTCAGGCGGTTCTGAGCGCCCGGCGCGCCGCTGCTGGGAAAGTCGAAGTCAGAGCTGCTTCCCAAGACCGCATCGGCACGAAGATAGCCGCCAAGCTTGATGCAAGTGTCGGTGCCGGGGATGTAGTAGAAGCCCGCGCCATACAGTGAGCAGACCTTTACGTATTCGATCGCTTTGGCCTTGACGGGGAGATCGGCGGCCTGCGCGCCAGCCCCCACGAACATTGCCGCTGATCCAAGAATAATACCCTTCATCACTTTCATCGATGAACCTCCAAGTTGGAAACCGCGTTTCCGTCCTTCAAAGATCCGCTGCCAGCTCCACCCCAGGCGGACCGCTTGACGGAACGACTTCGAGGACCCCCTCGCTGTCCTAAGGAGACATACTTTCGATCATCAATTGCTACAATCAATTAATGGTTGGAATTATCTGTTTGTGAAGCATCGTTGCTGATTGGCAACAGCCAGCCGCTCAAGATCTTGCAAAAAGAAGGATTTGCAAAAAATAAAGCCCTTGGGGGGCATCCCGAGGGCTTACTTGGAGATTTCGTTGAGCAGGACTTCTAGCGAGCGCGGTATTGATATCACCCGTCAATTGCATTAGTCAATTGATAAATTAGATGGTGGGCAAGATCTCGGTGGGCTATTTCAGTCTTCCTGAGATTGAATAGGATGCAGCGGACTCCGCTCCCGCTCGCCGCCGCGGACAATCAAAACTGGCAAAAAAGAATGAAGATGGCCACACAAGAGCAATTTGACAGGGCTGTAAGGGACCTGATCTGGAACATCGTCGAGATTCGCGCTCAACTGGAAGAAATCGATAAAAGTTGGGCTGAATTAATCGGTATAAGCGAACCTCAATGGCTGATGCTGATGGCGATCGATGAACTCGACCACGGCAGCGGTGTTTCCGGCATTGCAGTCGCCAATAAACTGGGGTTTCACCCCGCATTCATCACGACTCAGACGAAGAAACTTGAACAGCTGGAATTTTTAATCCGCGCAACCTCGCCTGATGATGCGAGATTCTTGCAGATCTCGTTGACCCCAAAGGTGCGGACAGAAATTGCTAAGCTGTCGGACAAAAGACAAGCCGTCAATTCGACGATCCTAAATGGCTTGGATGAGGAGTCGCTTGCGTATCTCAATAAGCGGCTAAACGCGATTGCCAAGAACAGCAGATTGGCATCTCAGAAATTGAGCCTCGGGCTGCTATGAAGCTGGAGCGCGATCGAGCTTGCGCTCGAGCCATTCGAAGACGGCCTCATCGCATGCTATGAAGTTCTCGAATGCCCCCTCTGGCGTCCGGGGCATTAACAATTCCAGGTCAATGCTCGCCGAGGCGCAATCAGCCTCTAGTTTGATTGCCTCAGACGCGTTGAAAATACTGCGCTCGCCAGCAACGACGAGAATGGGACATCTTAACTTCCTCGCCAAACGCGATCGTTGCGTCGTGGACAGTTCCGCGTTCGGAGTCTCGGCAATCCTAGTCATCCATTCAATAGACGACCGCGTCCGGGTCCAGCTCCAAAGCCCCCCGTCGCAAATCGCAGCATACACGCGGCGGTCAGCCGCAGCAAAATTGGTCGCGAGCGCGGCTGAAAGGCCTTCTCCGTAGATTGCCATTCGAGACGCATCAATCTCCGGCAGGGTCGACAAATGATCCAAGCAACAAGAAAGCAATATTTCTGACGGTCGAAGCCAATGACTTGAGACATCATCGTAAGAAACGACGAGAACCGCCATGTTTCGACCAGTTATAAGGGGCAAGAGTCTACCAAGCAGGATCTCTGCCGTTTCTTCTTCCCGGCTGATGCAAACAATTGCGGGGACGCACGAACTGGAAGTACTGGCGGGCACGTAGTAGGCAGACAACTCGCCGTGATCATAGAGTGTGATTTCGACACGCTCCACCCTCTGATCTAAGGATCCGAAGCCCCCGACGCTGGCCTCCAGCTTGGCCACAACGTCCACCCTTTGCGGATCGTCTTCATCGGATAGTCGCCTGGCAACTTCAAATGCAGTAAGCGCGCAAAGCCAGGCATGGGCCGCTTCATCATGATTACCTCTTTCGACGCTAAGATTGGCAAAGAGGCAATGAGCGTCTCCGATACTTGTCCATTTTGCAGCACAGTTTCTCCTGCTTGCAACGTCGCTTTCCTGATCGACACCATCAAGGAACACGACAGCACTTTGCCGTGTGGACGCAAGATTGCCTGTCACTTCAGGCCAAGCAGCGCGCAACATCCGTTTCATCCCTTCAGCGCGAGTCCTCAAAACCGGTCAGGATTGCTCTAGACAACCCAAACGGGAGCTTCGTATAAAGCCAACCAATCCACGGTGACTGACCCGCCGGTGGGTTCCGCTTTGCTTAATTTTTGATGATACGATTCCTCCGAGCTGAGGATCGCCGATGTGCGGCCATTTGCCGCCGAAATTCTGCTTCATCTCCACGAAATGTGCTTTATCTGAGCTCGACTCGACGACGCTCATCGCTGTCAAAGGTGCCCATAGATCACTTTCATCGAGAGCAAGCGGTTATGCGCTCATTCGAAAATGATCTTTCGACCGATAGGAATCGAAGAATGAGCCTTGCGCCTTTGGGTCCAGCGCTTGCGCCGGTCAGGCCAGGATTGTCGCCCTCTTTCTTGGTAGGCTTAATTACCAAAACTCCACTCTTCTGCTAATGGAAAGCAGAATTTCGGCGACCGCCAGCCGGAATTGCAAATAATTCCACCTAAAAATAGGCTATGGTTGTTGGATGACCTCGTACCTAACCCCCCGCTCCCTTGGTATCCTGCATCTCGAGCGCGGGCTCACCCCCGGTGCTATACCGCCTGCCCCGGCGTCCGGCTCAATGCTGAATCCGGCGACGTTCGATTTTCAAACCATCTCGGAAACGGTCGCGGGAGCTTGGGTTGAGAACGTCGTACGCGGCGATGCGGCGCTTGAGCCCGCCTTCATAGCCGCCGCCAAGCGCCTGGTCGAACGAGGGGCCGTCGCGATAAGTTCGACCTGCGGCTTTTCTATTCGGCATCAAGCGGCGGTGGCGGCTTCGGTCACAGTGCCGGTCGTGATGTCAAGCCTGCTGTTGTTACCCACATTGCTTCGTCAATTGCCGGAGCGCGCCAAGATCGCCGTCCTGACCTATGATTCGACCTGTTGCAGCGAAGATCTGCTCGGGATCGATGATCGGGCGGAGCGGGCCAGAGTCGTGATCGGCGGCATCGAAGGGGGCAAGTTTTGGCATGACGAGCTCAAGCGCCCGGCGCCGCCGCTCGACGTCCCCGCGATCGAGGCAGATGTTGCCGCGTGCATCGCGCGTCTCCGCTCAGCCCATCCGGAGATCGCCATAATTTTGTTCGAATGCGCGGCGTTTCCGATTGTTGCTCCGGCGGTCCGCCGAATCACGAAGCTCCCAGTTTACAGCATCACAGACCTCTGCCGACTGACGATGGCATCGACGAGTTGATATTGTTCGCTAAGCACGTGGCGCTTCGCGCGGGCTTTAACTCGTGAAAGCCTCCGTCTGCCTGGTTCCTCCAACATTAACCGTCTCCCGTAGTCTTGAAGAATGCGCGCACAATATTCGCGCTCATGGAACGCTTATCGGAGACACCGGTAGCGCCGCCGGCACAAACAAAGTCGGCCGATGTGCTGCACAGACGCACGGATACAACTGTAATCCGGCAGTTATGTTTGGCTGAGGGAGAATGTGCAGACGAAGGCGCCTGTACCGTCCCGAGCGGCCTCTGCAACAAACTTTTATGGCTAAGATTCAGTTGCGCGGCTCGAGCGTGGCATTCGCCGAGCTCGGTCATGACGGCATCTAGGGGACGCAATCAGCTGCGAGACACAATGCCCGGTATCTCGCTTCTCAAGAGTTCACGGTACAGTGCTGGCGGCTGTGAGGCGTGAAACGCCTGCAGGCTTTGGACAACTATCTTGCGCCTCAAGCAAAGCGCAGCAAAGGGGCCCGCCTAGAGGACCGGAAAGATGTCCGTGAGAGCGCGCGAAAGCTGCGAATTCGTTCGCCACGAGCGGAATATCCACGAGGGATTGGCATTCACCGGTGAAAACCTGTTTTTCGCCGTCGCTATTATAGTTCGAGATTCCTTTGCTAGCTTTGAGGAGGAGAGACCATGTCAAGCGATGCCTCGGATGAATGGGACATCCGCTGCGATTTGGCTGCCGCTTATCGTCTGATCGCTCACTTTGGCATGGACGACCTTATCTCCACGCACCTGTCAGCGCGCCTACCTGGGAAGGCGCATCGTTTCCTGCTCAACCCCTACGGCATGATGTTTGACGAAATCACGGCCTCCAGTCTCGTCGTTGTCGACCCGGATGGGCATGCGCTTCAGAAAGAGAACGAGGCTAAAGTAAACAACGCAGGCTTCACAATTCATTCCGCCGTACACATGGCTCGTCAGGATGCTCATTGCGTAATTCACACGCACACCTTGGCAGGAATGGCCGTTGCGGCTCAAGAACAAGGACTGCTGCCATTAAACCAAAAATCGATGTGCTTCTACGGTGGCATTTCTTATCACAATTATGAAGGCGTTGCGCTCGATCTCAACGAGCGCGAGCGTCTCGTGCGCGATCTTGGGGACAAAGACGTCATGATCCTAAGACACCACGGCTTGCTTACACTTGGCCGTACCGTGTCCGAAGCCTTCCTCAACATGTACCTTTTGGAGCAATCGTGCCGGGTCCAGGTCGCGGCTATCCAAGGTGGACACAAAATCGTCCTGCCGTCGGACAGAGTGGCCGCTCATACGGCGGAGCAGTTCCAACGAGAGGGTTACAATAGGAACCTTCGGCCCTGGACGGCTCTCAAGCGCCGCCTCGACCGCATCAGCCCCGATTACGCGACATAATAGATCTTGAACGTCCGGGAGACACGTAGACCCCGACGAAACGTGTTATGTCACGTTTCATTCCAATCCATCGGTCTGCTGGTAACACCCGCTCCCATCTTCCTGTTCAGCGAGCTAACTAAAGATCGCTTCTAAAAAACGGGGGTTAGATGCTGTCGAATCTAACGCTCTACCGTTTCATACCGCCATCGAAGTTCAGCACTCAGCATAATCGACTACGTTCGGTCGGCATCCGGTAAGTGCCGCTTGAGAAGTCAACAAGCATCGCCGCGAGCACCGGCCGCGCCTCGTTGGGCCCTCCAGTTGCGCGAGGTTGAAACGCCATCCGCGGATGCCCGCCACCGCCTGTCGCGACAGAGAAGGTGTGGCGCAAGCAGGCTCAGAACCTGCTTGCTCGAACAGCCGGCAGGCAGCTACGATGCAGACCCGGTCGAGCGCTGCATCGCCACACACCCGGCGGGTTCAAGATCTGGAGAGAGAGCACGGTCGTTGATCTCATTTGAGACTCCAGGCGACAGCGCAGGACGGTGGAGAGTTCACGGAGCCAGCACCGTCTCGACGACGTTCACCCAATAGCCGATGCCATAAGGCAGCGCGTCGTCGTTGAAGTCATACGCCGGGTGGTGCAAGCCAGCTGTCGATCCGTTGCCAAGAAAGATGATTGCGCCTGGCCTTGCTTCAAGCATGTAGGCGAAATCTTCCGAGCCCATCCGCGGGCTTATCTTCTCATCGACGCAAGCGGGTCCAACCAGATTGCGTGCTGCTTTGACCGCCAGATTAGTTTCTTCCGGATGATTGATCGTGACCGGCGCGGACCTGCAGTACTCAAATTTGACATCTGCGCCAAATCCCCGCGCTATCCCTCGCGCAGCCGCAAATATCTGCCCTTTTGCGAAGTCGCGCAAGCCGGGCACAAGCGTTCGAATACTACCCGCCAGCTCGACCTGATCCGGAATGACGTTGTAGGCCTGAGCCGCATTGAGTTTGGTGACGGATATCACGAGCGCCTCCATCGGGTTTGTATTCCGAGAAACCAGAGTTTGCAGGCCGACGATGATCTGCGCGGCGATGACTACCGGATCAATGGCCTCATGAGGCTTGGCGGCATGGCCGCCCCTCCCCTTCACGATGAGGTCGAACTCGTCGAGAGCGGCCATGATCGGACCTGGGCAGATGCCGAACTTGCCGACTTCGATTCCCGGCACATTGTGCAGGCCGAACACCTTGGATATTGAAAAACGATCCATGATTCCTGCCTGGACCATCCTTTGGCCGCCCACTCCGCTCTCTTCAGCGGGCTGGAAGATCAAGGCGACCGATCCCTTGAAACGCCGAGTCGTCGCAAGGTATTTCGCGGCGCCTAATAGCATGGCCATGTGACCATCATGCCCACAGGCATGCATCTTTCCCGGTACTTTCGAGGACCAGAGCTTCTCGGACTGTTCTCGTATCGGCAGCGCGTCCATATCCGCGCGCAATGCGATTTTCGGCCCGTTTCCACATTTGCCGTCAATTAAGGCGACGATACCAGTTTCAGCTATCCCCGTTTCAATATGATCAACGCCGAAAGAACCGAGCTTCTCGGCTACAAATCTAGCAGTGTTGTAAAGACGATATTCCAGCTCGGGATTCTCATGAAGATGGTGGCGCCAAGCAGTTACCTCCGCCAGCAAATATTGAAATGCTTCGATGCCATTCATGTGGAGCCCACAGCATGAAATAGGTTGTGATCTGTACGGCTGAGCACTTCCGCGCCAGAGTCTGTGACGACCACATGCTCGCTGCAGCCAAACAGATGACCGGTTTCGCCAAACAGAATGATGGGAAGATGAAAGGTCATTCCCGCCTGTAAAATTTCCTCTGCGGCAGGCTCCAGGCTGAGGTTCCCTCGTTCTGTCCAGTGGATGCCACTTTGGTACCCGGTACGATGGCGAAAGGCGCGCGGGCGTCCAGATTGCTCAATCACCTTCCGCGCGGCGGCGTCCACGGTCGTCGCGCTTACCCCAGGCTTAATCGCGCCAATGGCAGCTTCGAGCGCTTCAACCGAAAGAGCGTGCAACGATTCGGCCTCACGATGCCGACCAAGCACCGCGCTGCGGACCAGCCCTGCGGCATAGCCATGCTTGACGCCGCCGATCTCAATCATGGCGGGTTCATTGTTTCGGAGTGCGTGTGGGGTCGGGACACCGTGCGGCATCTTCGTCCGATCACCGAACACGAGAGTAACGGATCGCCATATTTCGCCGCCAGCTTTGCTAGTTTCTCCAACTATGGCTTCGTACGTTTCTGTTTCGCTCACGCCTTCGCGAACCGAGTTCCGAAACACGCGCACTGCGAGATCAGTTATCGCCATTGCTTGACGCATCACATCGAGCTCAAGCGCGCTTTTGACTGCCGCGACTGACGCAACCAAATTGGAGCCGTCGGCGACTTTCATGCCTGGACACAGTCCTTGCACTGCACGCACATCGGCGGGCGCCAGATTCCAACATCCGAGTTCGAACCCCACTCTCCGATCCTGCAGCCGATGCTGGCGAAGAACCTCAGCACAGGTCTTGGCAACATCGCGAGGGTGTCTATAACACACGACCTCATCGACGCATCCTTCGGCGCGGACAGCCTCGGCATCGTACTCTCTTACAACGAGAACCGGGGCATATCCCGGTACTAGAATCAACGGGAACGGAGCGAAGTACCCGCCAAATCCATGATAGCCAGTGAGATATCTGAGGTGGCCGATAGCGGTAACCACAATTGCATCAAGTTCGGCGCGCGCTACCGCTTCAAGCACCTTCTGCTGTCGATAATCGTACTCCGACTTTGGGAATGGAGGTCCCGCCCAAGGGATTTCCGAACCTGTCGCTGTGAGCATAGAAATCTCCATCTTGGGCCATACTGCGCCTTCGCCTTTTCCTCTCTCGGGCGCCCTTCTCAAAACTCTGCGCTTGGATAGACCCCGGTCTGATTCGTGCCCGGCGGCCACAGCCCTCCGCAGCAAACACTGAAGCGCCCCGAGACCGACGTAACAACTGCCGGGTTTAGTAGTTTCAGAGCTGACGAGCTAAGCATTCGGGCGACAGTCAGCCTAGCGAGGATCATGTCCCAGCCAATCACTTGGACCAATGACGACAAGGTAGCGAAGGTCAGTCTTGTTTACGACGTCTTCAAACCGAAAAGCGTTGTGAGCACTTCAACCGAGCCAGTGCGCGGCCTGAGTTGGCCGATGAACACTACGGTTTGTACCGGGCCTCCGTACGATGGTGCAATGCTCAGGCGCATGGTCAGGCATTGCCCTGCCGATATGGATTGGCCAACGGCACCGCGAATGTGTTTATGGATGGAATAAGGTCCTAACACCACAGACTTCATCGCAGAATGAAAGATCCGGAGCGTCGGGAAGACCGTATCGACAGTCGCCTGAGTATCGAGGATGTGATTTTCCAGGCATCAAATGGTCGTTGAGCCACTCCTTTGTTCGCGCGAAGGCACGCTGGCAAGCAGCATGGACGGGCCACTTCTCACTCGCTCGCTCAAGCCAGGCTTTCCCCGCACTGCGCAAGCTCAGCGTCGCTCGCGGACCGAGCCCTCCTGGGCGACCGAAGCCACCAGCGTGCCGTCGCGCGTAAAGATCAGCCCACGAGCGAGGCCACGTCCGCTCTGCGCGCTTGGCGATTCCTTGGCATAGAGCAGCCAATCATCGGCACGGAAAGGACGATGAAACCACATTGCGTGGTCAAGACTTCCGGACAAAATGCGTTCATCGAACAGCGTACGCCCATAGCGTGCCATCACGGCATCCAGCAGCGACAAATCCGAGGCATAGGCCAGTGCGCAAATGTGCAGCGCCGGATCATCGGGCAGCTTTGTCGAGGCCTTCATCCACATATGAACTCTTCCGTCCTCGATCTTCTGGCCAACATACCGGCCGATATCGACGGGACGAAGCTCGACCGGACGATCAGGTTCATAGTAGCGGTGAACAATTTCCGGTAGATCCGGATATAGTGAGCGCTTCGACAACTCTTCGGCTGCGAAATGCTCCGGCCCTGGCACCTCCGGCTTGTTTTCCTGGTGTTCGAACGCGCCTTCCTCACCCTTATGAAACGAGACCATGGCCGAAACGATTGTGCTACCGCCCTGCATCGCCGTGACGCGCCGGGTCGAATAACTTTTACCGTCGCGTAGGCGCTCGACCTTGTAGATCAAGGGTACCCGAGGATCGCCGGTGTGGATGAAATAGCAATGTAGTGAATGCGGCAATCGGGCTTTGACTGTGCGACACGCTGCAAGCATCGCTTGTCCGATCATTAGGCCGCCGAATACCCGTTGCTCGCTTGCGTTCGGACTGTAGCCGCGAAATAGGTCGATCCCGACCGGGTCGAGGTCGATGATGGCTGCAAGGTCGATTTGACTTTTTTGCATTCAGGAGGCTCTTAGCTTGTCCAGTGTCACCGCTGGAGCGGTGCGATCATGAAACCCCAGCGTCGTGAGGCTTCGAGAGATGAAACATCCTCCTAGCGAAAAGCCGCGTTTGAGATCCGGTGTTCGAACTGCCTCTCCACGCAGCACTCCATACGTGCGACAGCTCACCCGCCCATCTTTCGATAGGCTCAGCGCCCGTGACCGTCGTTCAAGTCTAAAGCAATCGGCATGCCGCCCCGCACATCAGCTGATCTAGCAAAGAACGGGGAGCTTCTTGTGCCGTCGATACTGGTCCACTGTCAGCGGTTGGTTCCGGACCTGTCGTGAACCAAACAGCTGGGATACGATTGGTGTATGTAAGCAGCTATTCGAGCTGCTTGCTAGAAGCGCAAGTCGTACCCGCTGCGACTCAAGGGGATGCTTCACCGCGGAAGACATAGGCGGTACGCTGAATACGACCATCTCGCCAACTGAACGATTCAAACTGAAGGCGCTCTGAGCTTGCAGCATGGATCGCATATGGTCGCCCACGCGCGGGATGAGCCGAATGGCCTGCCTTGAGGCCCGCAGTTGAAGTACTCCGGTTGAAGTGCTCCGAACGCCTCAGGTTCGTTGCGCGACCCTTCTACGCAGACGTTGCCGCGGACCTTTCATGCATGTCGGCAAGAACCGCCAAAACAGCGCGACAAACTCGCAGCCGAATAGATACAAGGAACGGTCCAAAACCTGCTCAGTGTAGCACCGTCTGCCCATTCTTGACGACCGTAACCCGACGCTCTTTTACGCAAGCTTCGAATGAGATCGAATTACCGTCCTTCCAAAGATTGACGGTAACAACTTCTCCCGGGAACACGGGCGACGAAAAGCGGGCGCGGTGACGATGAAAGGCAGACGGATCGTAGTCGGCATAGCTCTGCAGGACGGCTCTGCAGGTCAGGCCATACGTGCACATTCCGTGCAGAATGGGCCTTGGAAAGCCGGCTCGACAGGCGAACTCCGGATCACTATGCAAAGGATTTCGGTCGCCAGAAAGACGATAGATTAGGGCTTGGTCAGGTCGGGTCGGGATATCCATTGATCTATCGGGTGCTCGGCGGGGCACTTGGTGCGGCTCGGGCATCCCCTCCGATGGCCCGCCAAAGCCGCCGTCACCTCTTGCGAAGGTCGACGAGAGGATTGTGACGATCTTGTCGCCGCCCCTATCTCTGACCACCACCTCGTTCTGAATGATCGCGCCTTTGTCCTTACCCTTATCATAAATTCCTCTCACACGGGCGTCCGCCGTCACGTTCGCCGCCACGGGCATCGGCTTGTGAAACGTAAGGTCACGTTCGCCGTCAACAACCATGACGCGATTGAGGTCAATGACTCCGGGGCGTGCGCCCCAAACGCACACGGAAGCAAACGTCGGGATCACCTTTAATGGCCTCGACGTTGCAAACGCCTCGTTGACAAATTGTAGCTCCTCCTCCTTAAGGGGATCTGAGCCCATGCCCACTCCAAGCGCATAGAGCATTACCTCCCGGTCAGTCCAGGAATAGCGAGCTCCACAAGTCCTTAGGTTTAGTGCAGCGGGATAGTCGAGGGGCATCTGAGCCTTTCTACAGTTGAGACAAGGGCGCCCCGGCGGCGGCTCAACTTGAATGCGCTTCGTGGGGCGGCGGGCGTACCGCACTCGCTCCGAGCCTGTGGGCTGGAGCGCGTGCGGCAGATCTCATTGTTCAGGCAGATCATCAAGCCAGCAGGCTGTCACGACGTGCGGTCGGGAAAAGATCTTACCGATCTTCTCGGGAACCTTATCCTGGTGGTATCGCATATACACACGACCATCCTGTCCTATGTCCAATATCTCTATTTTTCCTGTGTAATGAGACATGATGTATTTAAATGTCTTCTCAATCCCGCTCAGACGTTGGTTGATGCCGCGCACAATTTCTAGTCCGCGCCCCAGCGGAACTTGGAAGTGGGACGCGCCCTTCACCGGCCTCGCTTGAAATAAGTAGTAGGGCCGCACTCCGATTTCGTGGCATTTGGCAAACGTCGCAGCCAATATCTCGGGATCATCGTTGACCTTGGCGAGAAGCACGCACTGGTTAAGGAATTGCACGCCCTGTGCTCGCAAAGCGCGTACTTTGCGCTCCGCGCCGGATGAGATCTCACCTACGTGATCGAAATGCGCGACGATGATTGGGGATTTACCCGCCTTGTGGATACGCTGGAATAGCGCCGGTAGAGCGGAGTCATCAAACCGCTTTGGCGCATAGGCCAGCATTTTTGTGCCAAATCTGATCGACTTCAAATGCTCTATTGGCAGCAGATGGTCGACGATCTTGTTCAGATTGGACGTGCTGAGCACGAACGGGTCACCTCCGGAAAGGAGTACGTTCGTCATCTCAGGATGGCGAGCAATATATTGCGCGACCCGACCGAAGTCTGGTGCGATTTCATCCGAAACTTTCCCCACAATGCGCTTTCGAAAGCAGTAACGGCAATATGAACCGCAGCGTTCCGTGACCAGTAATAAGCCGGTTTGGGCGTACTTGTGCTGGAGTCCCGGCACGACCGTATTGTCGTGCTCGCCGCTCGTATCCAAGGTGCCTGGGCTGCCGAACTCTCGGATTGAGGGCTCGACAATGTACTTCAGCTGATCGTAGTAGCCGCTCTTGACGATCTGTTCGCGATAAGACTTTGTGACATGATAAGGCGTGATGTTGTTAACTTGCAGTTCACTCTCGCTTACGACGCGAGTTTCCTCGATGAACTTCAACTCGTGTGCTCTGCAATCCAGCTGACTAGCTGCGGTTTCCATTGCGCACCTCGCCCGCGCTTTTCAGCGCGTTTCAGATTCAATGCGATCTTCGTCGTCTACAATACGGCACCATCAGTGGATCGATACCTACCTGGTGTGGTGAGGCCTATCGGGATCGACAATTGCGAAAAGTACGCTGATACTCGCGCTAAATGGCCGCGAAGGACCGCAGCGACCTAAGTGCAGCCAAAGAGCGTGTTAAGATCGAACTGAATTGCAAGGGATAACTCAAATCTGGCGGACCATGATTATGCCTTGGCAAGCATGGCCAATAGGAAGGCTCTTGCGATGTAGGTGATCAGGGCGGTTTGAAAAGGCACCGCAAAGCAGCTTTGCCGATCGCATGCCGGCCGACGCTCTCCCGGCACCGAACTTACCAGCAACCGGGCCGATCGGTGCCGCGTCGCCTGGCATTATATCGCTTCGGGCAAGCCATGCAGAATGGCTTCATCGAAAGCTTCATGTATAGACGGCCCCGCGGATGCAAGGGATTTTTGGCAGCATACTTTGGATACCGGTCGGGTGCGTTCATGTATACGGCCTGTTAGTGCGACCGATGCCATGGCCGCCGGCCCTGATGGAGATCACGGATCGAGGCCTCATCAACGGGTCGCGCTTGTTGCGCTTAAAGCTCTTCGGGCTTGCTCGGTCCCCAGCTCCCCCGGTGTCCATCATGCTGTCATTTGCCCTCACACCATAAGGTGGCCAACATACGCGGAAAGTCAGGCCGCGAGCTTCGGGCGATAGAATTCCCAGGTGGTCATCATTGCCCAGATGATCCGGGCCAATTTGTTGACAACGGCGATGGCGACCACTATGGGCCGACGCCGTTCAAGCAGGGCTTCGATCCAGCCGCATCCGGCCCTGGACCGTGCCTTTGGGTACGTACGACGTTACGTGCTCCGATCACGAGCAAATGCCTGAGATAGGAATCGCCCTGTTTTGTTGTCCTACCCAGCCGATCCTTCCCGCCAGTTGAATTCTGCTTAGGTGTCAGGCCAAGCCAGGCCGCGAACTCTCGCCCGGAGCGAAACATTGTCGGGTTCGGCACGGTCGCAGCGAGAGCCGTGGCCGTTAAGGGACCAATGCCGGGAATGGAGGACAACAACTTCGCCATCGAACTAGTTCTCTGCATGAGAGCCAGCTCACGCTCGATGGCCTCGACCTGCTGATCCAATTCCTTCAGGTGGTTCACGAGAGCGGCGAGTGCCAGACGAGCATTGGCTGGTAACGCCAGGGCCTCGTCATCCAATACGGTTTTACATAGGCAGGCGGAATGGCGGAATCAATCTCACCTCGTGTCCAAACCGCTGAATCTCGGGTGCCCAGTGGTGAGCGGTGGCGCAGGCTTCGATGCTGACCAGACACGGCTCGATCGCGGAGAAGAACGACACGATCTCGCCTAGCGTCGCCGGAGGCGTTGGCGACTGGTTATTTGGCCCTTGCTGTCAACTGCATGGACGTGAAATACGTGCTTCGAAATGTCCAACCCAATTGTCGCGGCTTCCATTGGTCAATGGCTCCTGTTAGCGATTCCGTGCATCGGCAGTATATCGCCGGCTCCGAGGGAGCGGGGCCGTCTTCCCCATCAACGGTCGGCTTCGGGATGAATTGCTGAACGAGACGCTGTTCGCGTCGCTGGCTCAGACCCGCGTCGCGCTCGGATGCTGGCGCGCCGATTATAACTACACACGACCGCACTCACAGCTCGGATGGAAGACGCCCTCCGAGTTCGCCTTCACCTGCCACCCGCGCCGGGATCTGGCGCCGCGCTATGCCGATGGCTCCGCGCCAGCTCCCGTCGCTACCACCGCCCAACTGGGCAAATCCAATGGCCCTGGATAAAACTTGGGGCAAGGTCAGCAGGTTTCGCCGCATCATCATCCGCGAGCCTGTCGCCAGCGTCCCACGCCCCTTGCTGGATGGCAAACTGCCAGGGGTCGGCCTCGTCGAACACATAGTTCCCATCGAAATACCCGGTTTTCCAGCCGCCGACCGCACCGCCGATGCCTCCTCGACTGGCGCGCCATACCATTTCATAACGATGCGATGAACCTTGCCCAACAGCGCGCGGTGTCCATACTGATGTTAGCACAGGGATCAAGGGATCAACGAGATCTGGCTTGAGCTCGGCTGTGTCTGTGACGCCGAGCCCTGCCGGATATTGCGTTACTCCGACGCGGACCATGGCTTGGCGGACGCAACGGCGAACTAGCTCCCACTTGCCCGGGGCGTAACGGGAGCCTAATCTGGCGATCTCAGACGTTGAGCGCGAAGCCGCGTATAGGTCTTTGTCAACTCCAAGAAATCACTCCTTCTCAACTTGAGCGTTTGAAAGTTGTCCCCGCTTCCCATGTACACATAGTCTTCACTCGACCCCTCGAAAGCCTCGTCTATGAAATAGTTAGCGTTGTGCTGTTCAAAACCAAATGGCGAGACCGCACCTAGGACGAACCCCATCCTCTTGATTTGCTCGTGGGTAGCCAGATTAACCAAGTTCTTTGACATGCCAAGCTCTCTAGCAATCTCCTCCTTTGCGACTTCCTTGTCTCCCGGCACAACAGCGATAGCGACGCGAGGCATGCCGTCTTGCTTTTGCTTACCAACCGAGAAGATGACCGTCTTGGCCATTTGACTGTCTTTCAAATTCAGCACTCTGCGTACATCTCGGATCCGAAATACCGCGGGGTGTCGTAAGGTCTCGCATGCTATTTGCCTCGATGCCAAGAACGACCGAACGCGTTCGTAACCCGAAGCGTCGACTCTCTTGACCGCATAAACGAGAACATAGTGACCATAAAAGTACGAGTCGTCTCTTATCAGAAGCTCATCTAAATGGGAAAAATAGTCCTTAGCATTTTTTAAGTCGAACATGCTGTTCGGGAGGATAGCTGTGATGCAAGGATATGAGATCATACTTCGGATCTCAAACAAGCCGCTAATTTGCTCTTTCATTTGTGGTTGATAGGGCTTGCAGAAAATGTAGAAGGTCATATCCTCGAGCCCGACTTGGGCCGTCTGTCGATCGGCGTCTATGTGTGCCGCCAGCGAGGTGTCCCTCCAGTTTGGCTTCATACTCTCGACGATCGTGTTTGAATTGTAGAAACTCAACAACACGGCTCCGCCGGGCTTCAGCCACTCATGGAAGCGCCGAAGCATTCTGGGCGTGTCCTCCACAAAACTGCCCATTCCAAAGCTTGCGCAGACGAAGTCCACTTTTCCTGCGAAGTCGCTTTCGCCGTCCACCTCCTCGTATTCGAAGTCGGCAACGGAAAAGGCTATGCGTCGATCGTCGCACGCGACTTTCTTCTCCTTAGCCACCCTTATCATGTGCGTGGAGAAATCGAACGCATAAACACGCGAGAAGTATTTCGAGATACGGAAGGCATGCCGACCTGTTCCGGTCCCAACATCGACAGCGATAAGTTGCTGAGTCGATTGCCGGCGTTCCAAATCTAGGTCTGACATGATCTGGTCGACAAGACTCTCCTCCTTCCTCATCGCAAGCTCGGTAGCAAACTTCGTGCTACCGTAGAGTTTATCATAAACTGGAGCCGCAATGTCGGAAAGCACAGTATGAAAGAGCTTTTTGAGTCGCTTGACGATCTCATCACTGACCAGATTGACGTGAAGGTTATGCACCTCCGTCAATTTGTTGTCGAAGACAAAACTGCTTAATACGTGGCCTTGCCCCAGCGTCCGGCCATCAAGAAATACGACATGAACGTCATGGCTTTTTAGAAGAGAAATAGCTTGAGAAGAAACCTCTCTCACGCCTTCGGAAAAGATAACGAACTGAGCAATGTTCTCCTGCTGTTTGAGATGCTCGAAATCGCCTAAAAGCGCTCGGAGGTTCTGATCAGAAAAAATATTCTGCCGGTGAATCTTGAACAGGACAAGTATCCGATAAAAAGAAGAAACATAATCCTCAGGGTAGCGCTCTTTCAGCGTCTTAAAGCTGATAATAATGCCCTCCCTCGCAGTGTAGGCGACGCGCGCGCCTTTGAAGTGGGTTGGCATCTTTTGAAAGAAACGAGATATCTGCTCAAGGTCGAGGCGCTTGATCACGTTCTCGTAGATAAGCTCCGCCTTTATCGCGCTGAGATTAATCTGCCGGGCTGAATTCGATCTCGTCGCCAAGTGCCCCTCCTCGGCCCAGCTTGCCCCGGCGTTTCAACCAACCGTGCTGGACGGCATTTGCGCCCCGCGGGGTGATGGACCTAAATTTAGATTTTTTAGAAAGAGAAAAGTACAAAACTCAATAGTAGTTCTTCTCAATCGATGCAACCACTACGCCGCTTCGTGAGCCGCAACGCCGAAAATTGCCACTCACTTTCTCGCACCTGCGCAGCAGTTCAATTCGGAGACACTGCGTTTGCGTTCACTCCTGGTCGACATCCGCAAGCTTGCCGCCACTCAAATAAGCCCGTGCTCCGCCGAGCCGTCGCGCTTTTCTTGGGGCGACGCGGCTTACTATCTACCGACACGAGTTACTCGGGACGCTTCAAACGAAGCAGCCCCACCTAGCGCTCGTGCTCGTCCTGGTAATCTCTCGCAAGAGGAAGAGCCAAAGTCCGTACTCGGCACTCATCGAAAATTCCGCCCCCAGGTAGCCTGGCTAGGCTTGCAGACGGTAAGTGTCAAAAGAATCATTCGCGGCTACACCACGATTCCGAGAAGCGATTTCAGGAACTGGGCTGAACTATTTGGTTATTCACTCTGGAGAGTTCACGTACCGTATTGGTCCCTCTCAGCGGAATATGGTGAGCTGGCGCCCTCACCAATGCTACCTAAGGGTCTGGCACCTCGACGCGGGGGTCGTCCGCTCGCACGGAGGTTTGAAATTGAGCTGGATCAACCTTCTTACGCTGCGCCCACTCGACAATGTTCGCTGGGCGATACGTTGGATCAGCTCGCCATCGCTTAAATACGTTAGCGTCGACGGTCTCATTGACGCTGATATGGCTGCCATCTTCCCTGACACTCGGCTCGCTGCCGACGGTCCGATACAGGGGCGAAGTGAACCAGGCATAGAGACCAGAACCAAAGGACGTATACGAGTCGGCAATCGGCGTTGTTACGGCGTCTCCATCAAGATCGACCTCAGATCGGAACGAAAGACCGTGCAGTTCTGCTTTCTTCATCATCCAACGCAGCGGAGCTTGGGCGAGAAGATCGGTCTGATAGCCGCCCCCAACATTGGCATGGGCACCTACGAACCAACGCTGCTCAACTGCGGAAAGCGGGCGCGGCTTTGCGATGACCGCGCTGGGATCCTTTGGATGACGAACATCCCAAAGCGTGGGAGCGAAGTCGTTGCGATGCTCATCAATAGCAAGGGCGTGATAGCCGTTTAAAATATGGATGCGCAGTCCTGTTTGGAGATAGTCGAACTGAGAACGGCTAATGCCCGGAATGTTCCCCGCCGCTAGACCGACGGAACCGACGGTGTCCCACACACCCATTACCTTTACTTGGGCCGGCTGCGAATATTTGAGAAGCCACTTTTCTTGTTGCGTCAACTTGCTGGTCTCGCCCGTCGCTGCGATATCCTTCAATCGCCAAATGCTCTCCTCATCGCCCTTCTTGTAGCGATCAAAGAGCTCTGTCACCCCGATCGGAGAGCCAGCTTTCAGGACCCCATTGATCGCAACCAATCCAGCCAAGGCTCTGGCTGTGAAAGCCCCCCGGCTAAAGCCGAAAATAAATATCTCGTCGCCTTCTTTGTAATTTTCGATGAGCCACTCGTACGCTAGGCGAATATTCTCATCGAGTCCCTGACCGAAAACACCGCCCAAAAACCCGTTAACCCCAACCTCATAGTAGACGAGTTGAGGTTTGCCGTCGGCGCTTTTGCTCGCGCAGAGAGCCCGCATTCGCCAGACGTTGGTGTTACTGTTGACACTATTCCATGTCCCGTCGAGAAAGACTGCGAGGCGCTTTTGCTGCTGCTCTGCGCCTGCAAAGTTCGGTTGATTGCCACTCTTCTCTGCAGGACGACCGACGATCACTCCGATGGCGACAATCGCCACGATCGCGAGTAACAGCCCGATCGTGTGCCCGATGCGCTCAACCCAGCGAAAAACATTCATGGAACGGCTCCCGACGGCGCCGCCCTCAGAGAGAACTCTGACAGCCGAGCGCACCTATAAACATAAACATGGCGCTGGCAGGCGCACGACAAACTCTCAGCTTGTGGGTCAATCGCAACATAGGCGACGCAAGCTCGGACAGCAGATACTGAAGGCGAGTCGCAGCAACCCATTCTCTATCCCAAGTGGAATCGCTGTGATTCTGAGCGATGCCGGCGGCGGGAGTGCAACACATCACCCTGACCAAAGTCCGTATCTCCACAGACTAGAACAACGGCGGCGCCGGTTTTTTGCGTTTACGCACGGAGTCGCGCTGAACAACAGCGCAAGGTCTTGTTTTCCAGCAGCAAGACGTCTTATCGAGGCCCTCGATCGCAGCTTCGTCGCGGATCATCACGCACCCCGTGCCTGGCAGGCGCGTATTCTTCCTACAGGCAACGGTGCGGTTCGTACTGAGCGTTTGCGGTCAGACTTTGCAAGCCGCCGCAAGAGGAGTCATACGTCGGCAAGTGATTTGCGCTCCAATGCAAACAAGTGGAGGCCATTCGGAGGAAAACTCTCCGATCGCCGCGCAGAACATATCGACAAAGCCGGCACACTCCTATAGGGAAGTGCACAATATTTGACGCGCTACCTGCGAGCGTGCCCTGAACGACAATTTTTTCAAGTCGCCCGTATGCTACGGGCTGAAAACATTTCAATGTGAGCTGGCGCGAATGCCCGATACCAGAGCCCATCTCAGTGGCTTGCCAGCAATCTCCAAGAACGTGTGAACGGAGATGACGCGATGACTGTGCGCGAGCAGCTGTTTGCCTTATTTCGCAATCTTAGATGGATAATTGTTCTGTCGTTAGCTATCTCAGTATTGCTCTACCTGCCAGATCAGATTCAGGAGCTCTACCGGATAGCCGCCGACGACCTTGGTTGGGCGACGTTCAGGGAGTTCGCTGCCCTGGGCCTGATTGCCATAACAATTTGGGCAAGCTCGTTTCAGCTCACAACAGCATCCGTGCGGCAAATCCCTAAGTCTTCGGGGCGCCTGGCCTTCTATATAAGACTTGCTCCCGTCCTACTTGGAGCACTGCCGATCATCGCCGCCACAGCAGGCCAATTCGCCTCGCGACCGGCGCGAAAGATTGGGGAGGTCGAGGAAGTCGGCAGTATCTTCCGCATTCAGGACCAGGCGCTCGCGTTTGAGCGGAACATGCTGTTCATCCTCGCGATCGCCATGCTGATCATGCTCGCCTGTTTCGTGGTATTTACCTGGCGAATAGGATCAAGCGATCGCTCGATTGATATCGCGAGCCGCGCCAACAACGCTTACTTCATCCGCTACAGGTTTCTCGCGCTCTCGATCGGCGGCATCGTGATATTGACAGCAGCATTCCTCCTGCTGCCGGATACGCTCGCACAATTTCTCGGCTCGTTCGGCGTGATCGCTCTCTTTGCGGTTTGCGTCATTGGTCTCACGGTCCACTTTGCTCTCTTGACGATTAGATTTGCGTTCCCGTTTATTCCGGCTGTCTTTGGCGGCTTGTTCCTGCTTGCCTCCCTACTGGGAGGTGACAACCACGAACTGCGTACCCTCTCTGAAGCAAACAGTGCGCCGGAAAAGGCGCGCACGGCAGCGGCCGCCGCGTTCCGCGAGTGGCTCTTACAAAAGCCGCGGGTGGACGAAGCCAAGAGGCTTGGCGAATATCCAGTATTCGTTGTAGCGGCTCAAGGCGGAGGAATCTATGCCGCGAATAACGCGGCGCGGTTTCTTGCCCGGCTGCAGGATCTCTGTCCGGCATTTCGCCAACATCTGTTTGCGATAAGCGGCGTGTCCGGGGGCAGCGTCGGTTCGGCAATCTTTGCCGCTGCGCTCCACGCCGGAGATGCGTCCCTTGATTCAAATGCCATCGACGAAAAGACATGTCCCAAAATCGCGGATTTCCTTGCCGGGTTGGGGCGGGTCCAAGATATTGATGCTCCTGGGCCGGTCGAGCAGCGCGCTGCAAGCGTTTTGGCAACCGATTTTTTGTCGCCTTTGGTTGCCGGATTTCTGTTTACTGATTTCACTCAGATGTTTTCACCGGTCGCGATCCCCGCCTTCGATCGCGCGCGCTTTCTCGAATACACCTTGGAGAACGCCGTTGACAGGATGCTCAGCAACCACAAGGGTGCCAGCGATCGAACCAATCTGCTTAAGGGCGACTATCAGTCCCATTGGGCGCCCGATAAAAATATGCCGGCGCTGTTGTTCAACACGACAGATGCCGGCAGCGGCAAACGGGCCGTCATTTCCCCCTTCGATTTCGATCCGCTGCACCCGAAAGACACGGACCTGTGTGTTCTTGCCGCGCTAGAGCGCGCGGGCACCGGGGCTGACCAAAAGGTCAAGAGCCACTCGCTTCGTATTCCGCTCAGCACAGCAGCTTTCACGAGCGCGCGATTTCCGTGGGTTACACCGGCGGCGACCGTCTCGGTTAGGAATGACTGCATAACCAACAATCCGCAGGCGCGCCTGGTGGACGGCGGATATGTGGAGAACTCCGGGATCGAGACGGCGCTCGGTCTCATTGAGAAGCTTAACAGCATCAAGGGCACCTCCGACGCACCAAAATTCCGGATTTACCTGCTGTCTCTCGTGAGCGGACAATTCGGTGATCATGGGTCATTCATGTTCGGCGAGCTCATGGAGCCGGTACGCGCTCTTCTGAGCACGCGAACCTCCCGAACCTATGTCGCGCTCAATCAGGCAACCAGCATTGATCGCCGACACGACACCGAAGTGCCCCCCAGTGTGCAGCGCTTTCCGACGTTCGGCCGGACGGACATAACAGGCCTGTTTTATAGCCTTCCACTCGGCTGGACGTTGTCCCAGAAGACCGAGGATATCATCTCATTGAGCAGCGGTCGCTTTTGGGATTGCGTGCCGAAAGATGACTTCGATCAGTCCCGCGAGAGGCAGAGCAACGCCGATTGCCTGCAGGTGAAGTTGTTCCATCTTCTGAATGGATCGGTCGCGTCCGCATTTGAAACGCTCAAGGACGCCAAGCTCGCACGGGCTGCCTACGCCGGCCAGCTGGCCAAGGAATATCAACTAACTTCAAAGATTAAGCCGCAGCCGTTGCTTGCTTGCTATGAGAGCAATTGGCTGCAAGAGCGCGGTTATGAGAAGTATCAGGAAAAAGTCTCAAGCTATGAGCACCAGTTAAGCGAATCGAGCAAGGGCCATTCACCGGCGCCACTACCGGTTCCGCCATATCGCAAGAGCTACATGGCTTATTATCAGGCCGAGCAGGTCAGGGCTTTGTTGCAGGAATGGGATCGCGTCCAGGAGACAGATCCTCGTATCCTGGCCTATATTCTTGGGTCATTGTCCTACGACAGCGCCGACTTTACGCGCAGCAGCGAGAATTTCTCGTACAGCGCGGCTTCACAACTCCCACAGAAATGGCGCGATCGCATCGACCAGAATAACGCAAAGCTTGCGGCCGCAAACAAGCCCGTGGTCGACATTAGTTCACTACTCAACCATCCCAAGGAATTGGCCAACTTCGTCCTTGGCTACGACGGCAATCTGTTCGGCAACCAATCCGGAACGGATGACGGTTGGCTGTTTCGCCCGCGAGGAATGTATCAACTGGTCGGCCGCGAGCAATATCAGGAAGCGCAGGATCAAATGCAGCAGCTGGGCGAGCTCGAAGGACTCGATCTGCTGACGCTACCCGACGCGTTAAGGGATGCTAAGATCTCGGCCAAGGTCACTTTCGCCCACTTCCGCTTGCACCGGTATAGGGACGACCGATTATCTCCGCCCAACAATCGCCGAACACTGTTCGAGTTGCTCAAGGATCGTGCGAACGACTGGACGGCGGTGCGCGCCTTGCAAACGGACATGGCACATGAGCCGGTTGACAGGGAGCGGGTCAATGCAAGGGGTGAGATGTTCCTCAGCTGTATCGAGAAGGCGTTGCATCCGACGAAACTCAAGACCTTGCAAAGCCAATTCTACGGTGAGGAATGAGGAGGTTGCTCCCGTTGCTCGCATTGCCATGGCGAGCGTAGCGGCCGATCGCCGCTTTTGACATCTGATGTTTGAAGTTTTTTGTCTTACAGGGACTACCAATGGTAGGGAGGGGTGAAATGCATAGATCTATGTTTCGTCGGCGGCTCGCACGACTGTTTGCGGCGGGAGCGATGTTCGCATCAACTTTGGATGTCACAACGGCTCCGGCGCAAGCCGCATCAAAGCCGCTTGCGCCAAATGATGTGTCCATTCTCTTTCCTCCGCCGAAGTCGGCAGGCGACCTCGCCAATCTGATCGCGGTATCCGATCTCTCCGGCCCCACAGGATCGCCCCAGCGGCTGTTTTCCGACGCGGACTTCGCGCGCTTTATTGCCAACGCCGAACAGCCAGAGCGCCCCGGTGTGCCGGACTCGGGTGTACGCCACATTCAGTTGCCCGATGCCGTTAAAAAGATCGACGCCTGGTTTGTAGCCGGGATCCGTATCGATCCGGGCGCGCCGGGATTGTCGGCCGATATCATAGCCCAATTTGGCCGGCAACCGCAAATCCGCCTCATCATACAGCCGGTAACGAATGGGCCAGACGGCTTCAAGGTTCACGACACCGCGGGCCACCTTATCTTCAGCTTCACTCTCGACGCGGATCCGCCTCTGGACGGTTGCGCACCGTTCCCGCGATTCAAACCGGACGACGAAGCCTTCAAGGCGATCGTTCGTGACGTAGCGACCTTGCGCGATCAGCTTGGAGCCGGACATTTCAGCAATGTCAAAGTCTCGACCGCCGGTGATCTGAAAGTGCATCCGGGCCTTGTAGGGGCATCGGCGAAGGCGTTTCGCGATGCGCTCAAAGCCTTGGTTGAGAAGCATCTGTCGCCGCAGCGTCTCAACTCGATGGCAGTGATGGGCATCGCACCGCCCGAACCCTGGATTTTCGTGTCGATGTTGAGGGTTCCGCAAGCTGGGTTGATACCCGTGCCCGGCCCGACGCTTGATGGCCTGCACGTAGCACAGATGTTCAGCATTATCGGCGGAAAACACGTGGTCCCGCAACCGGGTACGAACAATCGAAATCCGATCACCTGTCGACACGCGGCATTGCAAAATCCGCCTTTGGCCGCCGCCGAGCGCAAGGGCGTTTCAACCTCCGAGTTCATCGACGGCAACGTGCCGAACAGCCGCGTCATCGAGATCGTCAACACCATTGCCGATCCGAAGAAGAGCCACTTCTTCAATACCGATTGTGTGAGCTGTCACACCGAGACAGCGCAGCCACTCGCCAAAAAGATTCCAAACTTCGCGGTGCCTGGCGTCAACCGCGCGGTCTGGCCGAAAGAAGATTGGAATGTTCGCAACTTCGGTTGGTTCCCGTCGTTCTTGCAGAGCGGCCCGGCGGCGGCGACGATAACTCGGCGCACGGCAGCCGAGACGGCCGACGTGGTGGCCTTCATCAATAGCCGACTGCTGAACAAGTAACAGACGCCGTCCCGTTTACGGCAGCCTCCCGGTTCGCCTGGACGCATGAAACGATTGATGGAGGTAATTGTTATGGGGAGACGTTCTGGCTCTCGTGTTTATTCCTGGGTGATGCGCTGGCCTCATATTACCGGGCTTTTGTTTGCAATCGTTGTTGTCGCGATCGTGGCGGCCGCCCTGGTGTATTTCGCGCCGGAGAGGGTTCGCGATGCAGCCCTTAAACTCAAGAACGACGCCAATCTGATCGCTCAATTGCTGCCTGCGACTCTGCCGGAGCCATCAAAAATCGAAAGCGCTTATTGGCTGCCGCAAAATTGGAGCCCCCGCCAGCGTTACTGGTTTCACCACACATCGCAGGGGACGGCGACCATTCCTGTTCCCTATCAGTGGTTTTTGGCCCTGGAACGCCCGGAGCTGTCGTTCTTCTACACGAGCTTGACAGACCAGGACTACCTGCGCCGCCTCGGCTTCATCCCAAGTCCTAGCTCAAAGGACTTCGTCGGTAGTGCGCCCTCATATGGTTATCACGACGATGCGACGAATGGGGGCAGTTGGGCTCCAAGCGCGCCCGACAATCCGAATGCTTTGCCGGTCGGCTTTGCCATCCTCGAGGGTGGCCTCGATCCGACGACGGGTGCCAAATATGAAGACCAGATCGGACTAACCTGCGCCGCCTGTCATACGGGGCATCTCGAATACAAGAATGTCAGCATACGGTTCGACGGTGGGCCGGCGATGGTCAATCTCGGCGAGGTCGAAAGAATCATCGGACTATCGATTGGCTACACGCTGATCTTCCCATGGCGATTTGAGCGTTTCGCCAGCAAGCTGGAGCAGATCAAAGGGCAAAGCGTCGATCGGAAGCAGCTGCGAAACCAGCTCGAGCTGGCACTCCAAAAGATCAAGAATCAAAAGGCGGCGACCGACAGAATTTTGACGGAACAGGGAGTGGCGCATCTCGATGAAGGGTTCGGTCGACTTGATGCGTTGAACCGGATCGGGAACCAGGTTTTCTATACCAACATGCTCGATCCACTAACTGGCGAACTCCGAGACCCACTCCTGAAGAGCAACTTCGCCCGGCACGATGCGCCTGTGAGCTTTCCGCCAATCTGGGACACGCCGCATTTCCTTTGGGCGCAGTATGACGCCTCTGTCCTCAACGAACTCGTCCGCAATTCCGGCGAGGCGCTCGGTGTCAGCGCGAAAATCAATATGACAGCGGCCGCGCCCGGACGGCCTCTTTTTGCCTCGTCGATGCATCTATCCGAAATCGCACAGTTCGAAGAGCTTCTTCGCGGCGCCGATCCCTTTTCGGCGGGCCATGCAGGCGACAGAAAATTCACCGGGCTCGTAGCGCCCCGATGGAAGGACGCAGCGGAGAAATTCCGCAGTGACCCGGCCTGGGCGATTGATGAAAAGCTCGTCGAAAAGGGGCGCGATCTTTACCGCGCTCACTGCTTTGAATGCCACCGAGGCCCGGTCAACGATACCGCCTTCGACAAAAAGTGGCCGGAAGATTCGTTCTGGAGCCTAGAGAACCCCGATCGCTCAGCCAAGAACGAGACGAATTGGGTGGACATCGGCGGCCGGCATTATTTTAACGTGGTCCAGATGCCGGTCTCAGCGATCGGGACCGACCGCCAACAATCCAGCGTCCTCACGACGCGACGCGTTCACCTACCGGAGTCACTCGGATTAAGTCCTACAGATGACCTCAATAAAGCCGGAGCTTGCGGCCTTCCGGCAGATAAAGGGGCAGATCCTCTGTTTGTACTCGCACTCATGGACGTGGTCGGCAAAACGATCGACCAGTGGATGATTGCGAACGGCACTTCTGATGAAACCAAGCGTCAAATGTGGGGGCCAAGAAAGAACTGCCAAAATCAGCGGGTCTATGTCGAGGCGCGGGCAAGCCGCAAGGGCAAAGACGAAGTTGTTCTCGCGCTTGAACCTCAGTACCGGGCGCGCCCGTTGGACGGTGTCTGGGCGACGGCTCCTTATCTGCACAATGGGTCCATTCCGACGCTGAGAGACATGTTGGTACCGCAGGCCCAGCGGCCGACGTCCTTTTGCGTCGGCAGCCGTGCGTTCGACCCAGTCAATGTCGGACTTGTTACCAAAGCACAATCGTCCGTGAGCTGTGCGGCAGGCCTGACGAACTTCGATGTGTCGCTGCTTGGGAACAGTAATCGCGGACATTCCTTCGAGGGCAAGGAAACCGACGTAACGAAGTTGCCGCCTGGCGTGATCGGACCAGAATTGACCGACGCCGAGCGGCGAGCGCTTGTCGAGTATCTCAAGACTCTATGAGTCAGGTGTTGCCCACCGATCTGTGCGTCGGCGGCTACGTTGGACCTTCCACCGAGTTCGGAGCCGCCTGGTTAGAACACGTGCCATTCGGCATGCTCACGCGAGGGGTCATGGTGTCCTGCCTGCCGAGACCTCGTCGATCATCTTGAAGCCCCACGAGCTCGCCCGTCCTGAGTAGATCAGGCGGCTGTTATCGATTCGATGCGTATAGCGGACGAGATAGCCGAGGCGAGGATTTTGGGAGAAAAAAGAGCTCCGCACGGATGAGTTCGCCACAGCGCGCCAAAGTGCGGGGCTAGCGCTGCCCCCACGACCTCACAGAACCAGGTTCTCGCGGCGAACGGAAGACGATGACGTTCCTGCTGGCAGTGCGCCATGACCCGATCGATGTGCCACGGTTAATCGAAGGCCCAATCGATCCGATGAATGCGCAACTAGCAAGTTGCCACCAAGACCATCAGCCGGACCCAAGTCAAGGCACGGAGTTGTGGACGCGGTGGTAATAGTCATTTTCGCGCGCTGTCCTCTGTCATCGGAGCCGCGCACACTAGGTGTTTACTTAACCAGCCAGCAACCCCTCTAAAACACAAGCAGCCAGCGATCGCGAACAATGCCGGCACGGCCCCTCGACGAGCGAATATTTCCTTCGAGAGAATGTTCTGAGCCGCGGCTGCCACAAGTGCTCTGAATTGCTCGGCAACATACGAAATTGCTCGGCAACATACGAACAAATGTCCGCATCCGCGGCGGCCGATTGATCCCTCTGCCGGCGGCGCGCTCGATTGCCGGGAGGCGAGAACGCCGACGCGACTTCGAGCCCGAGTCTTGAGGGTTCGGACGATGCCGCCCCTCGCGCATCCCAGTGTCCGATTGCCGCTCAGGAGGTCGACGCAGAATTGAGCTTCCCGGCGGCGCCCTGCGAGATCCGGTGCCTGGTCGGCTGGCCCCATGCGACCGCCAAAGCATAGAAGGCGAGAAGTGCCTGGCCGATTGCGGCGCAGACTGCATCAACAATGGACCACACGAAGATCGGCGCCGTTCTCTAGAAGATGAGTCGCAAAACTGTGTCGCCTGTGTGCACCGTCACTCGCTTGTTCAGACCCGCTGCGATGTGAGCCGAGCGGCACGCAGCATATAGCACGGTCGGATCAAGCAGCTGCTAACTGTCGCGGCCGGCAAATAGCCGACGTGTCCGTCGGGTTAGCCCTTCTCGCGTCCGGATCCGCGAATGTTGCCTTCCTCCTTCAGATTGACCAGCGTGCCCAAGACGATCTTGTCGTTGTCGAGAGCATGTGGGAGTCGTTCCGCTCGCAGCAGACTGGCGATAATCGAACGCACGCGAAAGGTGTCCGTACTCGCGAGATGCCATGCTGTCTTGCCTATCACCCATGTGATTGGAATCGGCGCCCTCCCCGAAGTTCGGACAGCCGCAGGCTCAGCGGGCAGCACTGATATGACGCGGAGTGCGCTAGAGTGCTGGCAAGTGCCTGCTGGCCAGCGATGAGATGGTGCTCCGTCGCATTGGCATCTGGGCTGCGGCGAACCGACAAGTGCAAATTCGCGTTCTTGGCACAACGGGGCGCGTCGCAGAGGCGACCAGCTCCCAACTCGAACTCCCGGCTCAGTGCCTGTATCGCCGGGCCGGCAATTCGCCCTCCGCTGCTTCTGTGCCGATGGTTGCGCCCTATACCACACTGTAGAACACCGCAGCGGAACATTGGCACCGGGATATCTCGTATCGGTTACCAACACCATTGAACGGCCGCAGGATGAGTTCAAGCGACGGATCAAAATCCTGTTGCCGTCAGCGGACACCGCGCCAATGTTGTCCTAGCCTGCTCACCTCCGGCCAGATCAACTTGCGCAAGGTCGATGGCTGGACGACCCTTACCACAAACCTTATCGATAGGCGATTGACCTCGCTGCACGAGCAGGTAGCTTCACGTTACTGGAAATCGCGCCACAACTGGTGAGCAGACCTTTTTAGCAACACTTGCTCGCAAGCACCTATTCCATCGCGATTCTTGGCTATCAAATCGACGCCCTCGATCCGAAGCATATGGAATTTCGCATGAATCGCGCCAGGATCGCGTGGCTGATATACAAAGGATGCGATTTCGCGCCTAAGCGCGCATCGTCCGCAGTAGGACTCCAACTTCCTCTGAGCGGCGGATTGCGCTCGTCGGCGGTGTGGCCCGCTAGAGTCCCATTCACGGCGCAGTAAGTCCACACCGGGCCCTGCTAAGGGAACCCCCATACGAGCGCCTGACGCGCTCGCCCGCCTAGTCATTTGGTTTTGGGCCGCTTCCGTTGAAGTA
This sequence comes from Bradyrhizobium glycinis, assembly GCF_016031655.1. Lineage (GTDB taxonomy): Bacteria > Pseudomonadota > Alphaproteobacteria > Rhizobiales > Xanthobacteraceae > Bradyrhizobium > Bradyrhizobium glycinis. The sequence continues at coordinate 15,737 of NZ_JACCHQ010000021.1, read as the reverse complement.
CATCGTCGAAGCGATTTGAGATCTGTTGTCCCCGATCCGCGGCAGATGAATGGTAATAGAAGAGGTCGCTCCAAGGGCGGGACCTTCGCGGGCAGGGTCAGCACTTCTCCTAAGGACATACCTGTATCTGGCGCGCTCACATAAAGAAGTGAGCCCGGCACGGGAGTTTTCGCCAAGCTCGGCTCGCCTCAGGTCACGGTCCAGTGCAGGCTTCCTGAGGCACTTGCGTGTCCTGGGCCGCCACACTCCGACATTGAACAATATCTGCTTTATGAGGACGACAGCGTGCATGCGATGCTCATGACCTTCCAAGAACGAACATCACGGCACAGCAAATGTCGCGCCACTTTGCGACCGGCGAAATCCCCCCTGAAGAGACGCACTCACAGAAAGACGGTCTCATCTGAGGTGTTTGAGGGGATGTGACATACGTCGAACATGCGACAAAGTCGCAGACGCGACATGGAATTGGTATAGATCAAGAGCGCGATTGAAGGCGGGTTGCGTCACCTGCATCGACGCGGAACGAGGGTCGGCGTGGCCTTTGATTGCGGCCCCAAGGCGTGAGCCAAGTCCGGTACGAGCCTCCCCATCATTGCAATCGAGTGCGGAGCAGCGGTTTAGTCCAGCCGGGTTAGTCTAGGACCGGTGCTATCGGCGTTTTGCTGTCGCGCGCCTTTGCGAACTGCCCCATTGGCGTCACGAGGACTTGCCACCTCCTTGGAAAGCCGAGGAGAGAGCGACTGAAAGAGGAAGGAATCACGGAACGCTCGTCGTCGATTGATCCCGAGGGCAGTTGATAAACAACTCCGGCTGACGTAGCGGAGATGTTGCGCCTGCGGAGGTAGGAGAGCGGGCCTGTTCAGTTCAAACACATGCTCATCGCGTTCGCGAAGCACTGGGGTTTCCGTCCTCGCGCCTGCGTGCCGGATTGGGCGGGAACCAACGCAGAGACGGAGAATAGGCGTCGGCTACGTAAAGAAGAACGCAATTGAGGCATTACTTCGCGAGTTAGGAGGTACCTGCTGCATCGTTTTCAGGGACTTCTGCCTGACTTCGCGTGGGAATGAGACGAACCGCTCATCATCTCGCTTTTATGCCATCTCGGCCCAAAGGTTAGCCAGCGAAGCTAAGCCGGCAGCTAACCAGAGCAAAGCGATCAATGTCTGGGTGTTCCCTCCTCGACTGCTGATGCGCCGCTGAGGCCCACTGAGATGTCCGGGCTAGCGCTCGCGCACCACGGTCTTTAGGTGATGGTAAGTCTTGATGAACTCGACCAGACGATCCTCCCCAGAGCGATCGCCTCCATTGGCATCGGGATGGTGCTGCTTGACCATCTCCTTGTACTTCGCCTTGATACCGTCGAGCGTCTATTGGCATCCAGGCCCATTACCTGCAGCGCTTTCCGCTCGGCATTGAAAATCTTGCGCGGCTCAGGCTTGGCTTCTGCGCGGAGGCGGGCACCGGCGCGTCCGTTCAGCTCGGCAAGCATGCAAAACGCATCCCAGCCGCCATCGGAATTGGCCGCGCTGCGGGTCATTTTGCGCACGCTAATATTCTCGCCCATCTTCCAGGTTGGACGATGGCCAGTCAGCGCATCCTTCTGGTAGCGCGCGACCGCTTCGACGTCGATCCCCGCGAAGAAATTGTAGGACTGATTGTAGTCGCGAACATGATCGATGCAGAAGCGCCAATATTCGCACTCATTGTACGCGGCCCTTAGGCGCGGGATGGGCCGCCTTGTTGTGGCAATCAGGCCATTCGCACAGCGCCGCGGTCTGACTCTCCTGCGCTTCCTGCTTGTTGATGCGAATGGAGGCGAAGATCTTCGATGTGTCGACCAGCATGACCTGGCTCCCTTGGCGGAGAGCTTGCTGAAGGCATTAAGTATGTAGCACCATACGATTTTGCAGGCTGCAGATCCTATTTTTCCGGGGTATGACGCCCCCCACGCGCGGATCGTCCGTGCTAGATTGGTTGCGGCCGAGTTGGCTGGTCGAGACTAGAGCGATTGGCGTTGGGCCCACTTTGCCGCCAGCCAAACGCGTAACCTGCGGCTGGTTCGGTCGGCGAGTCCGTTTGGAAGGCACTCGATGTCACGATTTCTAAATGGCGCAGCGGGATCTTTCCTCGGCGACCGTAACCGCGGCAAGGCCCAACATGACTTCGCCGGTGATTCCGAAATGGAGGCGATAGATCCACCAGACTGCGCAGCACCGGTCGAGATCATAAAGGATCAGCGCGCGCCTTATTGCTGCGGCCATCCGCGCCATCGGCCTCATTGCACGTATCCTATGGAACCTCGACGTCTCGGGGCCAGCGCCCTCCATTTTATGAACCTTCGATCGGTGATGGCTCGCTGTCGGTCGCGTGCATCTGCCATAGGTTCGGAACTGAGATTGGTGTTCCCCATTTCGCTCGTTCTTTCCCTGCGTTTCGGAGATGGTTGCGCACACACCTATGTGTATGCAGTCCTCCGTAAGCTTATGGTGGAGGTACTGCTTCCAAAACGCCCAGTTCTGGTAGTACAAATTGACAACACTCACGCAATTCCTTGCTACGCAATGCTCAGCTTCACTCGCGATCGTCGTTTCCGCCACCCGAACTTTGCTGCCATCTCGTTCAAAAATACCTCCGCGTCCACCAAGAGTATCTTGGCTCGCACGGGGAGCGCCTACGCCGTTTCCGAGTAGATCTTGGACGGGGGAGAAGGCATGACTCCGGTGAGCGCTCTAGGTTGCGGTCTCAGAGCTGTTTGTTCGGCCATCCAGGGGTGCGTCGCCACCCGCTACCTTACCTAAAGGTCGCAAGCTGAAGCGGGCACGGCGCAAAAAGACATAGCTTCGGACCGAACTAGCTGGTCCGTTGCGCTGGACCAGAGCTGGGACCACATTTCATTCCCGAGTCGCATCAAGTTATATTGCAACCAGGACATTTTCTGCTTCTCGCGATTGCTGCACCGAAACAATGTCTCGGCATACGCGCCCATGCGGAGTCGGTAGAAATGGCTAGCCATATCCTGCTCCTCTGCCGCGCCACCGTATTAAGATGGGGGCGACCAAGTCATCGTTGCTGGGCCGCCAAACAGTCGGGTCGGTGAAACGGATCGCGCCTAACCCCTGCATCATAAGCGCCATATTGATATCGATCACCTGCAATATATCTCGATCTAGCGCTCAAAATCCGCGCGCACGCGCTTCTGTAGACGGATTTCAACGCACCGAGTTCGCTGCTGATAGAAATCGCTACTACCGAAGTCGTCATGCCAGTATCACGTTGTCGATGAGTCGCGTCGAGCCGACGTAGGCTGCGGCGCACATTGCGGCCGGCCGGCATAGCGGACTCTCTGCGGCCTTGAGCGTATCCTGGTCGACAAGCTCAACATATTGCAACCGATCGACCTCATCCAAATGCCCTTTGGCCAATGAAACCAACTTTTCGACTTCGCGCTCCCCTGCGCGAAAGCTGTCCACCGCGGCGAACAATCCACGGCTAATCGCAAGGGCCCGTCGACGTTCTTCCTCGCTGAGATAGCGATTGCGACTGCTCATTGCGAGCCCGTCCGCTTCCCGGACCGTCGGTACGGTAACGATCTCGATAGGAAGATTGAGATCAACTGCCATGTGACGCACGACCGCGCATTGCTGAAAATCTTTCTGTCCGAAGAACGCGATATCCGGCTGCACCATGTTGAACAGTTTGCAGACGACCGTCGCGACACCCCGAAAGTGCCCGGGCCTGAAGGCTCCACAGAGTGGCTTTGCGAGTTCGCCCGGCTCGATGAAGGTCTCAAATCGGCCCGGATAGACCTCCCTCGCATCCGGTGCAAAGACGATGTCAACGTTGGCATCGCGGCACAGTTTCTCATCGCGCGCAAAGTCGCGCGGATAGGTGCTTAGATCCTCGTTTGGTCCGAACTGAGTGGGGTTCACGAAGACGCTGACAACTGTGACGTCAGATTGCAGGCGGCTCGCCTCAACCAACGTCAGGTGGCCGTCGTGAAGATAACCCATGGTCGGCACGAACCCGACGCGTTTACCGGCCCTGCGGTCGCTCGCGAGAGCGCGACGAAGTTCAGCAACTGTAGTGATTGTTTGCATCGCTTTACGGTGCATCAGGTTAGGTTGGGGCCCAGCTTGCGATCGTCTCGCCAAGACCTTCTGGAAGCCGATAGGACTCCCTCGGTCCCGGGAATACGCCGCTGCGGACATCTGCAGCCCAGCGCGACAGCGCCTCCTGCAGCAGCTGAAAACCGTCGGCATAGGCGCGAACGAATTTCGGCCGATGCCCTACGGTCAATCCCAAGACATCATGGAATACAAGCACCTGGCCCGAGCAACTGGGGCCGGCGCCAATTCCAATGGTTGGAATCGTCAGGGACTCGGTTGCTCGCGCAGCGAGCTCCGCCGGGATGCCCTCCAGGACGAGAGCGAAGCATCCGGCCTCCTGCAGACGATGGGCGTCGTCGAGCAGACGTAAAGCATCATCGGCGTTCCGGCCCTGCACCTTGAAGCCACCCATGACATTGATGCTCTGCGGGGTGAGCCCGAGATGGCCCATCACAGGAATTTCGCAATCGACCAACGCGCGAACCATTTCGGCACGCTTGGCACCACCCTCGAGCTTAACGGCATCCGCCCCACGCTGCAGAAACCCTCCGGCGTTGCGGAGCGTCTCGTCAGCGCTGAGGTGAAAGCTCAGAAACGGCATATCAGCCACCAGCAGTGCATGCGGCCTTGTGCGCGCAACAGCTTCAAGGTGATGATTCATCATGGCCATGCTGACCGGTAGCGTGTTGTCGAATCCGAGGCAGACATTGCCAACGCTATCCCCGACAAGGACGATGTCGACGATGGGATCGGCGATGCGCGCCGTAACCGCGTCGTAAGCGGTGGTCATCGCGACACGCCGCCTCTCCTCCTTCCATCGCTGCAGCGTTGGAATTGTGACGCGTTCAGTGCGCGCCTCTGCAATATGGCTCATGTTGGTCCTGTGATCCGTGGATTGCCCTTTGCAAGCCTTGCTTAGAGGCTTCCTAGGAAAGGCGAGGTGAAACTGTCAATGGGAGGACATTGGAAACCTATTGCTCCTCTTTCGGGAGGCTGAGGCAGCGGAACGTCCAAATGATTGCGCAACCATCTGGCAAGTTTTCTCAATCGCTCTTACCATGCAGAGCGGCTTTAGCAGGGCTTCCTACACCGCGTCGGAGCATGACTATCCTCCTGACCTGTTGAATCTACGCAATCTTTAGGCGGGTGCGGGGTCGGCGTATTGGCGACATTGTCTCAGCTCCCCGTCAAAGTAATCCTCGGCTCCCCGGGCAAAGGCAGCGCTCCCGAGTCGTGCGAACAGAGAGTTCAAGTGAGCGCATCGGCAGCATCCTGTATGCCAGCGTAGATTTCATCAAGGTCTGCCGCCGTGGCGCAATATGGCGGCATCACGTAGATCGTGTTGCCGAGTGACCGAAGCAAGAGATTCCGCTCGCTCAGGAACTCTCTAAGTTTGGCACCGACATTTGCGAGATAGCGGTCATCGCGAGTTTTGAGATCAAGCGCTGTGATGGCGCCGATCGGACGGACATTTGCAAAGCGCGGGTCGGCGCCGAATGGGATCATTGCGTTCTCTTGCATCCTGGTGAGCGACTTAACGCGCTGTCGAAATTCGCGATTCTTGCCAGAGATCAAGGTTGGCCCCGGCTAGGGCGCAGGCCACTGGACTGGCCGTATATGAGCTCGAATAAAAGAACGTACGCGTACGAAAAAGAGCGCCGTCTCCACCCAATGAACTGAGCCGCTTCCGCTTCGAGACGTTCGTGCTCTTCGTAACTTTCGCAGAAGCCGCGACCCACCCGCTCCGATCGGAGTGTCGGCCTCGATTGCCGCCAACACTGCCTTTTTCATCGGCGGTGCGTTCGAAAGCGCAAGATAGTCGTTCGATAGGAAACTGATGCCTTCGCGCGGCTCGAGGCAGCGCAGCCGGTCCTCTTCTTTCACAGAGTCCAAGGCTGCGACATGGTACGCTACCTTGGCCGTCTGTATTGAACTCATACGCAACGATGATGACTTTATCTCCAGGTATCGCAAGTCGCGCGACCGGACCATTGAGGCCTATTATGCCGGACCCTTGGGTGCTTCGATCACGTAGGTAGCAAAGCGTGCTCCTGTGTCGATGTTGTAGATTTCGACGCGTTCATTGATCAAAAATCCCGCAGCTTCCAACAGCGCGAGATCAATCGATATCGATCCTTCATAGTGCAAATCGGCTTCAGTGACCGAGGCGCGATGGATTTTGCCTTTCATCAAGGTAATCTGCATTTGTCACCTACATTCGAGCTTCGCGCAGCCGCGATCGCCGCCCTGTTTCACTCAAGCCAGCTTGGACGTGGTGCCGAACCTGGCGCAGCAACTCTGCGTCGCGTTCGACTTGCGGATGCTTCGTGCTCAACAGAACGTCGCCGAGGACGGTTGAACTCCCCCCCGGCCAAAACGCACAGCGCCTGCAGTTCGTTCGTCAGATGCTGTCGCTCTGGCAGGCAGAGGAGCACGCTGTTCGGCATCATGATGCGGGTCGTTGCCACCAGACGCGCCACCGCGCACGCGACATTGATCAACCATGCCAACCTGCTTGCGCGGCACATTCAAACGATAGAGCGCCTGTCCGGGTCTTGAGCGGCAGTAAGATCTGCCTACTTTCATAGTGGGACGCAGGATCATCGAGCTCATCCGCTATTCTCTTGCCGATGCAACGTAGGAGGCGCGAGCCGCCGATAACTGCCTTCGCAGGGTCGGTCACAAATGCCTTTGCAAGAACGACTCCAGCACAGCTGAAGGGCAACACGTCCATCGCGCACAAAGCATTTTTTGTCTCAAGGACTGCAAAAGCCGCATGGCCCCTTCTCAACCCTGCGCAGTTACGTTCGGAAATTGAATGTGCTGGTCGAGCGCCTGCTCGACCAGATCCAAGGTGTCAACGAGCACGCGCATGCCGACGAGCTGACCGGCCTTGAAGTGAGCGAACTGCGCCGCTCGCAGCGACATGGGCTTGTCGAAACCCCGGACCGTCAAGGAACATCGCAGCATGGACGCTGCACAATCGACGCCGAGCACCACAGTCTCGCGTTCGAATCGGCGGATCTTGAACGTGTCAGATATCTGGCGAATCGTCTCGAGCACGTCGTGCTTGCCATGCCGGGCTCCAAGATATGGAAAAATGTCGGTCGGACCATGGACCACCCAGTCGACATCGTCATCGATGACGGCCTCGATGTCCCCGAATTGTCGGTCGTTGATCGCGCGATGTAACGCTCGCGAGAAGCGCCAGAGGCTGTGTTCTGCCATTTTGATGCTCCTGAACTAACGTCGCAGAGGCGCGCTGCTTTTCGGCGTCCGCGTCGACCGCCTCAAGGTCCGCTGAATTCGTTGCAGTGGGGCTTGGGCCACATTGGCACCCCTGTCGTAGGCGCGCACTCAACGCTTACATGTTCTCCTTGAGGGGGCTGGACAGTTCTATGGCAACGAGCCCCGCCACCCGCAGGCGACCTTGGCGAGTGAAATCGAATACCAGCACGAGGCCGCAGCAAACGACGCCATAAGCTCGAACGGCAAGGTGGGAAGCGCTCCGTCACCTGGATGGGAAGGTGAGGCTTTTAGCCCGGGGATAAATAGGCTCTTGGCCTCATAGCGGAGGTAGCAATCGTATGCGCAATACAGTCTTTGGGTCGACACATCGCGCAAATAACCAACGGCGAGAGCTTGTGCGCACTCGGCGCAGGTCACCGCATCAAGCGGCCCCCTATGATTGACTAATACGAACTTCATGATGGAGTGCTAGGCCTCCACTTTGGCCGCGCGCTATTGGCGAGGCGGCTACTGTTTGATCCTGCATGGCTTCTAGGGCCGCACATGGCGCGCCAAGCCGCGGCAGCAAGGCACACCCTCACGCCGCCGAGCTGGGGGCCTTGGTCGACAATCCGGCATCGATGCCCGCTCTCTCAGCGACCAAAAAGCTTACGCAGCACGTAACCTCCGTAGCCAACTGCTATCAGCCTCGCAGCGGCACTTGAAGCGCTCAACGCATCTCTTTGAACAGAGCGCATTTCGTGAGGAGTAGTAACGAATTAGGCCAAACTTACCTGCGCAAATGGCGCAGCGTTTGACGGTCATCTTCTGAATCTGCTGAAGATCTTTGGACATCGCCGCCTCCAATTGCTACGTTTCACATTCCGCGTTCGCGATTTTGGCCGCACGAAGCGCCGCGCAACGTGCACATGAAACAACAGTGTTGGGCTCGCTCGACCGCCGCGTTACCCTCGCCATCCGATAAAACGCTGCTTTGTTCCTGCGCCGCACATCTGGCTTGGACTTTGCCCCGCTTTGCCTTGGACCTTGACTCGCGCCGCTTCCCACAGCCCCGTTCCCAAGCAAACACTTACACTCGGTTTGCAGAATAAAACCGCCAAATCTCGCCTTCATGGCGCATCTGTCGCGCAATATTGGGCAATTTCACGCAGAAGTTCGTCTCGTTTCGAAGCTTCGGCGTATATGATGCGCGTACATGGAAAGGCCGATCGGCTGACATCAAAGCATCTCAGCCCGATCTCAAAATCGTTGCAGAACGATACTCTGCAGGAGCGAAAGTGAGTGTGCGCCTCCGCATCGAGGGCAATGTCCCGCTTCGGCTAAGCTTCGTAGCACCTGGTCTGAATGCCGCTCGAGAACGCTGAAGGGAATGTGCTGCAATCTTCATTCGCTTGAGATGCCGCAGTGCCGCCACGGCGGTGATCGCGACGGCGCGTGCGCAAGGTTGCAACGGGCTCGATCCCAGGCTAGTTGTGCGGCACGAGCTGTCGCAAAAGACTACGGCCATTCATGATTCGTCATATCGTTTTGTTCACCGCCAAGGATAAGGCCCACATCGATCGCATCGTCGAAGGCCTATCGGTCCTAACCGCAATCCCCCATGCACGTCGGCTTGAAATTGCTCGCAACCGCAAGACCGATCAGCTGAGCAACGATGTCGACGTCGTGGTCTATGGTGAGTTCGACAACGAGATGGAACTCGCGGCTTACAAGGCGCATGATCTGTATCAGGAATCGATCAAGCAAGTACGGCCGCTCAGGGAACTGCGATTCGCGGCCGATTATCATGTAGCAATGGATGCGCGTTGCGCCTCTGAGGCCGCGATGAACGATCTTGCTCGGTACACCGAGCCAACGGGCGGGGACGAGGCCTGACGATCGATCCGGCTAGCTCGGCACTCGGGGCGTCGCTCTCGGCGTGGTCGCCAGAGCGTCGTCACCCCATACGTATCATCGCTGTCTGAGAGCGCGATGCACGTTCGCGAACTGCAGTGGCATGATCCTGTCGCAGCGATGCGACGTATCGCCACTCGCGCGCACCTTACGTTTTTCGATAGCGCGGCAAGGCACGAGTGGCTCGGCCGTTATTCCTATCTGACCTGCGACCCGTTCGGCACCTACATGGTCACGGACGGACATGCGAGTTGGAACGGCGAGCCTCTTGAGGGCGACCCTTGGGACGCTCTTCGCGCCCTTCTCGCCAACTATTCGCAAGAGCATCGCTCCGCTCTCCCCCCGTTCCAGGGAGGCGCGGCCGGCTTTCTGGCCTACGATCTAAACAGAACGTTGGAGCACTTGCCGACCCCGACAATTGCCGGCCAGGGTTTGCCCCAATCGCTCCTGCATTTCTATGACGTGGTCGTCAGCTACGACCATCGGCACAACAGATGCTGGATCATTTCCACAGGATGGCCGGAACACGATCCGGTACGTCGCGTAGAGCGTGCACGGCGCCGAGCTGACGAATTTGCAGCTCTCCTTGCTACTCCAGAGACGCCGCGCGATGCATTCTCCGGCAGCGTTGGCGCCTGGCTATCGAACTTCCGTCGTGACGACTATATTGCGGCGGTCAAGCGCGTCATCGGCTTCATTCTGGCCGGAGACGTCTTTCAGGTCAATATTGCGCAGCGCTTCAGCGCCAAGGTCCGGACGTCCTTCGACCCCCTCACCTTCTACTGCAAGCTCCGGTCATCGAACCCCGCACCTTTCGGGGCGCTCCTGCGCTATGGCAAGCTGACCATCGCATCGAGCTCGCCGGAGCGTTTTCTAAAGCTCGGCGGAGGCCGGGTCGAAACGCGCCCCATCAAGGGCACGATCGCGCGGTCCGCTGATCCGAAGGAGGACCAACGCCGGGCTGAGCTCCTCGTTGCCTCTGAAAAGGATCGCGCCGAGAACGTCATGATCGTCGACCTCCTACGCAACGATCTGTCACGTGTCTGCACTGCGCCTTCGATCGAAGTTCCAGCACTGTGCGAGCTCGAATCCTATGCCTCGGTGCACCACCTCGTATCGGTCGTTACGGGTGAACTTGCAGAAGACCAGGACGCCGTCACCTTGCTTCGCGCCTGCTTTCCGGGCGGCTCGATTACCGGAGCGCCAAAGGTGCGTTCGATGGAAATTATAACGGAAATCGAGCGTGTGGCCCGCGAACTCTACTGCGGAGCGATCGGGTTCATCGGCTTTAACGGGCATATGGACACAAACATTGCGATTCGCACCGTAACAATCGAGGGCGATGTGGCTGTGTTTCATGCAGGCGCCGGCATAACGGCGATGTCGGACCCAGAAGCCGAATACGAGGAGACGCTCGCCAAGGCGCAGCGCATCTTCGATGCGTTTTCGCGCTGAACGACGTGGTGCATTTTGATTGTCATCATCGACAACTACGACTCCTTCGTCTTCAACATTGCCCGCTACTTCCGCAGGCTTGGTCAGGCAACGGAGGTGGTCCGCAACGACGTGATCAGCGTCACGGACCTTGTTGCGCTGAAGCCGCGCGCAGTGGTGATCTCGCCCGGTCCCTGCACTCCACTTGAGGCCGGAATATCCACAGCCGTCGTTCGCGAGCTTTCAGGTCGCGTACCACTTCTCGGCATTTGCCTCGGACACCAGTGTATCGGGAGCGCTTTCGGCGGAGGCGTAGCGCGTGCACGTCGCCCTATGCACGGTCGGCCCTCCTACATAACGCATGAGGGCCGAGGACTGTTCGAGGAGCTCCCATCCCCACTTCGCGTCGGGCGCTATCATTCTCTTGTTGTTGAGCTCAATGAGCCATACGCGCCGCTTCTCACGGCGATAGCGCGTTCGGAGGAGGGCGAGATCATGGCTCTCGCACATCGGTATGAACCAACTTTTGGCGTGCAGTTCCACCCGGAATCGATCCTCACGGAACAAGGGCAAGTGCTGCTTATGAACTTCCTACGCTTGACGGAGGCTTCCTGGGCGCGCAGCCCAGCGTCTGGATAGAGCGTTGCCCCAGGGCTGCTATTTCACACACCAAGAGCGGTTCGCAAACGCCAACATTGAACGAAAATTCAATGCTGTGGGGCGCCGACAGCCGGCTGCCTGAGAAGAGTCGCAGCGGCCGAATGAACTGGTTTTTCCCATGCGGCCCAGGTTCTTCGTGGGCCTTTTGTTGCATTGGGACTCCGTTTATCGCCGCAACATTCCCGAAAACGCACTTTCTTTTGCGCGAATCACCGCTCAGTCAGAGGCATGCTGATGTCGCCTCCGAGAATCGTCGGAATGATTGCGCATGCGAGCAAGTGTCATAGGAGGCGGACCATTCGAGGCCCCGCACCATCTGACTGTCGTTTGCGTGCCGTGCAAATTGGCGCGCCGGCAAACGGCCGTTCTGAGGCGCCAGGATCTTCTTCAGTTACCCAGGGAAATCGCTGGATCGTAGCTGGTCAGCCACGTGTGGGCACTGGCCGAAATAGGCCAGTCCGGATTTCAAAGCAGGCCCCTGCGCAACACCAGTAGTTTTACGGACTCCAACTACCATGACGCGAACCCATTTGTGGACTCCACCATAATGGAGGTAGGGAATGTCCCGAGTTACCGAAGCTGAAGTTGCCGAAGCGGCCATCAAAGTTCTTACCGATCGTGCTACGGGTCGTGCGACCATTAAAGAGTTGATTGAAGAGATTCCGAACTATCTAGCGCTTTCAGCCGAAGACCTTGCGCCGTCCCCAACCCGGCCGGGTGAGGCGCTATGGGAACAACAGGTGCGCAACATCACATCCCATAAAGCATCGCCCGGAAACGCTATTTACGAAGGCAAGCTGGTTGCCATCTCCGGCGGCCTTGCGTTGCCGGGCTGCGAAGCTGCCGCGTAGCTAAGCGAATTTTGCCTTGTAGCCGGGCTTGAACCACTTTAATTCGGTTCGGCTCGGCGCATCCTTATCCCAAACAAACCAGGCATAAGCAGTCGTCCCGCTTCCTTTGGGCTCAACGCCGCTCGGGTAAAACGTGATGCGCTCACTGAAAACCCAAACGCGGGCGGGCGGGATCTTCGCGAAGATCGTATTTGCGCGATTAGCGCCCTCTAGAAAAGCCAACCGCAATAGCAGCGCGAACTTGCGGTTCGAATGCTTGACGCCGCTCGCGACGAAACCTTCGGCGCAGTTATATGGCGGGTTGGTCACGATGTTATCCGCTGACCATTTTGGCTCAAGAAAGTCAAAGCCGACTTCACCATAGCCGCGATCGTACAAGTCAGAACTGCGAACAGGTTGCCCAGTCTGCTCTAGTACCCGGGACATCGTGCCATCGCCACATGCGCTTTCCCAAATCTCGCCGCTGAACTTTTCGTTGTCGATGAGAGCAAATGTCGCCCATGGCGGCGTTGGGAAAAAATCAGGCCCGCTGAGATCAGCGAACCTTTTCATTGTCGGCTTAAAGCCACCGTTCAAGTTGTAAGTTGGGTCTGCCATCCGAATCTCCTTAGATGGCAGAGTAACAGAATCATTGATTCTGCAAGGGTTTTTGGTGAGTCATTTTGACTCACCTTTCCGCCCTCAATTACTACGAACTTGCGGCGCCGATCTGGCGGGTCTCAGTAGGCAGCGCCAGGATCGATCTGCACAACTTGTTAATCTTCTTACAGCTCCGCATGCACAAGCATGCACAGGCTGAGATCAGAAGCTTTGCCAACATCATCGGCAAAGAGATCGTCGCAAAGTGGGTTCCGACCGTTTGGCACGTTTTCAGTCACCTTGTCCCGTATGGAAGCGTCCATTATCTCTTCAATCGCAGCAGGAAATGATGATCGATCAAGGTCGCTTGCACACGAATTTGGCCTGTTGAACCGGAATCCTGACGGCAGTCTCAAAGCAAACCGCGAGCGACGTGAGCTCGAAGAAAAACTATCGACGATGGGGCTAATTATCAACTGGTCATAGATCGTTTGTGGTGTCGCTTGTCGCCTTACTCCACGCACCGCGGGTAAAGCGGCGCTTTTCCATCTCTGATTGACGCAGCTCCGCAGCTTACCTAGATTCGAAGCATGTTTGAAATCACCGGGGACGATATTTCTCTTCTGAATGATACGGATCTGCGCGCGCTGATTGGTCGGCTTTGCGAAGCCGAGCTGCGCCGGCAGGGATATGCGGTCTCGCACGTGACTTGGGGCGGCAGCCAGACGGCCAAAGACGGTGGCCTTGACATCCATGTAGGGCTGCCAGCCGGCTCCAGCGTCGAGGGTTTCATCCCGCGTCCTGAGACCGGGTTTCAAGTCAAGAAGCCGGATATGCCCAGACAGGATATTCTTGATGAGATGAAGCCGGACGGCGTGGTGCGCCCCATCCTTGGGGATCTCGCAAAAGCATCAGGAGCGTACATTATTGTAAGCTCAACAGGATCGACGGCCCTTTCTGCACTCAAGAACCGCAAGAAGGCCATGACCGATGCGGTTGAAGGTGTCGAGAGTGCATCGAAGCTTGCACTCGATTTCTATGACCGCAATCGCGTTGCTACATGGCTCCGTGATCATCCGGGGCTCATTCCGTGGGTGCGATCCCTGGTCGGCAAATCCATCCCTGGCTGGCAGTCCTTTGGCTCCTGGTCGCGTGTACCTGGAGGAACTGAGAACTCGTATCTCTTCGATGCCGAAGCTCGCATCAAGACCGGCGATGAAAAAGAGGGCGAAGGGCTCAGCGCGGTCGATGGTATCAACAGCATCCGGGACGTTCTTCGTCAACCGAAGCAGGTTGTCCGGCTGGTTGGCCTTTCAGGCGTCGGCAAAACCCGGCTTTGTGAAGCGCTGTTCGACGAGAATGTCGGCAAGGGAGTGCTTGATCCTTCACTTGCCTATTACACGAATGTAGCCGAGGACCCTAACCCCGCGCCCATCGGCCTTGCCTCCGACCTGATTGCCGCGCGCAGGCGCGGCATTCTCGTCATCGATAACTGCCCCTTCGAGCTGCACAGTGAGCTGGCAAAAGTTGCTCGCGAGCCAATTTCGACCATCAGTGTGATCACAGTCGAGTACGATATCCGCGATGATCAACCCGAAGGAACCGATGTCTTCGCGTTAGATACATCCTCGCTTTCTCTTATCGAGAAACTGGTCGCGCGCCGCTATCCTGAGGTCTCACAAATCGATGCGGGAACCATCGCGCGCTTTTCGGGCGGCAACGCGCGCGTGGCACTCGCGCTGGCCGCCACGGTTGGCAAGAATGATTCCATCAGCAAGCTCAGCGATCCGGACTTATTCAAGCGGCTCTTTCAGCAGCGGCATGAACACGACCCTGATTTGCTCCTGATCGCGCAGGCCTGCTCGCTGGTCTATTCGTTCGAAGGTGTCAAAAAGAAGGCGAAGGGGCTGAGCTACCCATTCTTGCCGGGCTCATCGGCAAGCCGGTATCGGAAGTTTACGCTGCGGTCGCCGAGCTGAAACGACGCGATCTGTTGCAGAAACGAGCGGAATGGCGCGCGGTACTGCCGCACGCCATTGCCAATCGCCTTGCTGCACTCGCCTTGCAGAATATTCCTGCCGCGACGATAATGAAGGCGCTAGTGGCCGATGCACCTCCGCGCCTGAGGCGCTCGTTTTCGCGAAGGCTTGGATATCTCGACGGAAGCAAGGAAGCCCAGTCCATCGTCCGGGCCTGGCTCGCCCCGGGAGGGATGCTCGCGGACACCCCCAATCTCGGCGAAGATGAGCGAGCGATGTTGGCAAACGTTGCACCTGTCATGTCGGATGAGACCCTGGCAGCTATTGAGCACGCCTTGAAGGAAGCCGACGAACCTACGCTGGCCAAGACCACGCACGTCGCGCGGCTCCTTCGCTCGCTTGCCTATGAACCTGAACAATTCGAGCGGGCGGTTGCCATACTAATCAAGATTGCGCTTGCGGCGAAAGATGATGATGAAAACGGCGCTGCGGGAATCGTGCCGTCGCTCTTCTACATCGTTCTGTCTGGCACGCATGCGCCCATCGCCATGCGGCTCAAGGTGCTGGAGGGTTTTCTCAAATCCGATGAGCCCGAGTTGCAAGCGGTGGGATTCAAATCGCTGGATGCAGTGCTGAAGACCGACCACTTTTCCTCGGCCCATGGCTTCGAATTCGGCGCGCGCTCTGACCTTGCCCCCGGAGCTTAATCCAGCTTGAAGTTCGTTCTGGCCCACGACGAGGACCAGAGCATGAAGCGTAGCCGCTTTACGGAAGAGCAGATTATCGGGATCTTGAAGGAGCACGAGGCCGGGGTGTCGGTCGCCGATCTATGCCGCAAGCACGGCCTGAGCGACGCCAGCATCTATAAATGGAAGGCCAAGTACGGCGGGATGGACGTCTCCGAGGCCAAGCGGCTGAGGACGCTGGAGGACGAGAACACGAAGCTGAAGCGGCTCCTGGCTGACGCCATGCTGGACAATGCG
>NZ_JACCHQ010000003.1 GCF_016031655.1 Bradyrhizobium glycinis | reverse complement strand
TCGTGGCTGGGAATGCCGTGTTTGAGCTCCAGAAACTCCCGCAACAGTTCCTCTCGGCCCCTCCCGAAGAATTCGAACTCGGTACAGCTCTTGGCGCCAGCCAGCGTTGCCGCCAAAGCGATGATGACGATATCAGCCAGCGCGTGCCGCGAGTTATCGGCGCGTGGATCCTTGAGAGGTCGGAGCAGGCGCCTGAGTTTGCGCATTTGGGTCTCCCTCGACAATCGAGAGAAACCCAAAGAATCCAGTTCAAATCGCTTTGCAATACACTACCAACGCCATATGCGATTCCCCTACCTGGAGGGGGAGGGTCGACACGCGATCGAGCGTAGCGAGATTGCGTGACGGGGTGGGGTGACGGTCTCTCCACGTCGAACACTGCCCGAGTGGAGAGATCACCCCACCCCGCTCGCGCTGCGCGCGATCGACCCTCCCCCTCCAGGGCACCCCTCCAGGGGAGGGTGAGAGCGCGGATGCGGCGTTACTCAACACGACCTGCTCTGCAATTGCTGCCTCGCCGCGGAATGGGTAATCTGGCGTTCAGGCCACACCCGTGCGACGGGAGCGGCTCAGAACAGGGAGGCAGACCATGGCCAGGCAAAAGGCATCGAGGCCCGCATTGAAGACCGCGGTGAAGAAGCGGAGCGGCGCCAAGCCGGCGGCGCGATCCTCTGCACGCAAGGCCGTGAAGGCGAAGGCGCGCACTGCCGCGCCGAAGAAGCCCTCACGTCCGAAGCAGCGCATCGCCGTCAGCCATCACCGCGAGGAGGACTTCAAGGCCGACGGCCTGCGCGCCTACGCGAAGTATCGCGACCTCGGCATTGCCGAGGCGACCCATGGTCTCGCGCAGGCGCATGTGATCCGCTTGCAAGGCCCCTGCAACCCGGCCGAGGTGTCCAAGCTCCACTATCACGACGTCGAATTCCAGATGGTCTACGTGCTCAAGGGCTGGGTGAAGACCTATATGGAAGGGCAGGGTGAGACCTTGATGAAGCAAGGCAGCGCCTGGACCCAGCCGCCGAAGATCAGGCACATGATCCTGGACTATTCGGACGACGTGGAGCTGCTGGAGGTGATCCTCCCGGCTGAGTTCAAGACGGTGGAGTTGAAGGCCTAAGCACGTCTCTCCGCCCGTCATTGCGAGGAGCACTTGCGACGAAGCAATCCAGACTGTTGCCGCGGATACATTTTGGATTGCTTCGCTTCGCTCGCAATGACAAGCGGAGAGACCTACGCCAGCACCCCCACCACCGCCCCCATCAGACACGTCGTCAGCGTCCCCGACACGATCGACTTCAACCCGAGCGCGTTGATCTCCTCGCGCCGCTCGGGCGCCATCACCCCTAAGCCGCCGATCATGATACCGAGGCTGGCGAAATTGGCGAAGCCGCACATTGCATAGAGCATGATCAGGCGCGAGCGCGGATCGAGCGTATCGGGCGGCAGCTTCGAGAAGTCGACATAGGCGATCAATTCGTTGAGCACGGTCTTGGTGCCCATCAGGCTGCCGGCGGTGATCGCTTGATCCCACGGCAACCCCATCAGCCAGCACACCGGCGCCATGACGAGGCCGAGCAGCCGCTGCAGCGAGATCGCGGCGCCGCCGACGTGCGGGAGCAGGCCGAGGATTGCGTTGATGAGATAGACCAGCGCCACCAGCACCAGCAGCATCGCGACGATGTTGATCAGCAGCTCGATGCCCGCGCTGGTGCCTTTCACGATCGCGTCCATCGTGCTGGCGACCTCCATTTGCGGATCCTCCAGCGCGCCGCCGGTGCGCTTGTCGGATGTTTCGGGCACCATGATCAGGCTGACCAGGATCGCCGCCGGCGCGCCGAGCACGGAGGCGATGACGAAATGCGCGGCGGCGTCGGGGATAAGCGGGGCCAGCAGCGTCGCATAGAGCACCAGCACGGTGCCGGCGATGCCGGCCATGCCGCCGGTCATGACCAGGAACAACTCGCTGCGCGTCATCTGTGCCAGATATGGCCGCACGAACAGCGGCGCCTCGACCATGCCGAGGAAGATGTTGGCGGCGGTCGAGAGCCCGACCGCGCCGCCGACGCCGAGCGTGCGCTCCAGCAGCCAGGCCATGCCGCGGACGATCGGTGGCAGCACGCGCCAATAGAACAACAGCGTCGTCAACACGCTCATGACCAGCACGATCGGCAGCGCCTGGAACGCCAGGATGAAGTCCGCGCCCGGCACTTTCAGGTCGAAGGGCAGGGGCCCGCCGCCGATGTAGCCGAACACGAAGGAGGAGCCGGCCCGCGAGGCCGCCGAGATCGCGCCGACTGCGTCGTTGATAGCACCGAAAGCATGGGCGACGACCGGCAGCTTCAGGAGCACGAGCGCGGTGACGAAGGTCGCGACGAGGCCGATCGCCGCCTGGCGCAGCGACACGGCGCGCCGATTCTCCGCCAGCGCGAAGGCGATCAACAGCAATGCGAAAATGCCGAGTGCCGATTGCAAGCGCAGCATGGTGTCCCCAAACCCTCAATGATTATGGCCGCGCCTGCGCTGCAAAGGCAATGCCGGGAGCAGCTGAAACGCCCCAGTGTTGACAAGCGGGGCCACCTCGGCCACGCGGGAGGCCTTCAACATCGAGGGAAAGAGCGGTCCGAGGGTGACCCAACAGGTGATGCCAGAGCAGCCAATATCCGGACATCGGCCGGTCAGCGCCGGCGCGCTTCTCGCCCACCGCGCCTTCCTGTTCTTCCTGCTCTCGCGTAGCCTGTCGCGCTTTTCCAGCCAGATCGCGGCGGTCGCGATCGGTTGGCAGATCTACGATCTCACCGGCTCAGCCTTCGACCTCGGCATGGTCGGCCTCGTCCAGTTCCTGCCTACCGCGCTTCTGGTGTTCGTCGCCGGCCACGCCGCCGATCGCTACGAGCGTAAGCGCGTGGTCCAGCTCTGCCAGCTCGTGGAGGCCGCGACCGCGCTCTATCTCGCGACCATCACCTATCTCGGCGCGGTCAGCGAGGTGCAGATCTTCATTGCAACCTTCTTGCTCGGGATCGCCGGCGCGTTCGAGAGCCCGACCACGGCGGCGCTGCTGCCGCTGATCGCCCCGCAGGGCTCGCTCCAGCGCGCGACCGCCGTCTCCAGTGGGGCGGCGCAGGTCGCGACCATCACGGGACCTGCGCTCGGCGGGCTTGCCTACGCGGTCGCCCCGCACCTTGCCTATGCCGTGATGGCCCTGTTCTGGGTTTTGGGGATGATATTGACCGGCTTCATCCGCCCGCGCCCGCAGGCGATCGCAAAGGAGGGGATGGACTCGGACAACATCTTCGCCGGCGTCCGCTTCATCCGCAGCAATCCGGCAATCCTCGGTACCATCTCGCTCGATTTGTTCGCCGTGCTGTTCGGCGGCGTCACGGCGCTGCTGCCGATCTATGCCCGCGACATCCTCCAGACCGGCCCGGTCGGGTTAGGGGTGCTGCGCGCCGCGCCCGCGGTCGGTGCCTTGCTGATGACCATGGTGCTAGCGCGATACGCCATCTCCCGGCATATGGGCCTTCGCATGTTCCAGGCCGTCATCGTGTTCGGCCTCGCCACCATCGTGTTCGCGTTGTCGTCCTGGATGTGGCTGTCGGTGCTGTCGCTCGCCGTTTTGGGTGCCGCCGACACGATTAGCGTCGTGATCCGGTTCTCGCTGGTGCAGCTGTCGACGCCCGATGAGATGCGCGGCCGGGTCGGTGCGGTGAATTTCCTGTTCATCAACGCCTCGAATCAGCTCGGCCAATTCGAGAGCGGCCTCACCGCCGCCCTGTTCGGCGCCATGCCCGCCGCCGTGCTCGGCGGCGTCTGCACCGTCGCGATAGCACTGCTCTGGATGAAGCTGTTTCCCAGCCTGCGCAAGGTGGAGAGCTTGGAGTAGGCTTCCGCTCTCTCCACGTCATTGCGAGGAGCTCTTGCGACGAAGCAATCCAGAATCTCGCCGCGTAGGCAGCCTGGATTGCTTCGCTGCGCTCGCAATGACGATTGTGGAGGCGGCGCGGGGATTTAGCTGACGTCACCCCGCGCGCTTGATGGCCATTGCAATCCCACGCCGCCTACTGTGCATGGGGTTGTTTTCGCGTTTTTTGTTCAGCCGCGCCCGACGAACGGCATCTTGGTCGCCATCACCGTCATGGTCAGCACGTTGGCATCGAGCGGCAGGCTGGCCATATAGGCCACCGCGTCGCCGACGGCCTTGGCGTCCATGCGCGGCTCGTGCTTGGTAGTGCCGTCGGGCTGCAGCACGCCGGGGCCATTGACCATGCGGTCGGTCATTGGGGTCGCGGCATTGCCGATGTCGATCTGGCCGACGGCGATGTCGTACATGCGGCCGTCGAGATTGCTGGCCTTGGTGAGGCCGGTGATGGCATGCTTGGTCGAGGTATAGGCCGCCGAGAACGGCCGCGGCGCGTGGGCCGAGATCGAGCCGTTGTTGATGATGCGGCCGCCGCGCGGGGTCTGGTCCTTCATGATGCGGAAGGCGTGCTGGGTGCACAGGAACGGGCCGGTGAGGTTGGTGTTCACCACGGCCTGCCATTGCTCGAGGCTGAGGTCCTCGAAGTTGACGGCCGGCGCGCCCATGCCGGCATTGTTGAAGAGCACGTCGAGGCGGCCATAGGTCGCCTTCACCTTGTCGAACAGTGCGGCGATGGAGTCGGGCTTCGTCATGTCGGCGGTGACGCAGAGGCTTTTCCCCGCGGGACCGAGCTTTGCCGTTTCCTCGAGCATGTCGAGCCGGCGGCCTGTGAGCACCACGGTGAAGCCGGTGTTCATCAGTGCCAGCGACGCCGCGCGCCCGACGCCAGTGCCGGCGCCCGTCACCAAGGCGATCTTGTTCGCTTCACTCATCGTTTCCTGCCTTTTCTCTTCTGCTGTCAGGTTTTGGGTTCTTTGTCGTTCTTGTAGGGTGGGCGCGGAATGTTCTGATGAGCCGCGCGCAAGGCCGCCGACCAGCGTGAGCGAAGGTCGTGGAAATAAGGCTCGCCCGCCTCGATGCGATGGTTGAGATCGGCTTCGCAGGCATCGTTGCGCACCACCAGCACGTCGATCGGCAGGCCGACGCCGAGGTTCGAGCGCATCGTCGAATCCATCGAGATCAGGCCGGTCTTCAGCGCCTCATAGAGCTCGACGTCGTAATGCATGGCGCGGTCGAGCACCGGCTTGCCGTATTTGTGCTCGCCGATCTGCAGGTAGGGCGTGTCGGTGGTGCACTCGATGAAATTGCCGGCGGTGTAGACCATGAACAGGCGCATCCGCGCGCCCTTGATCTGGCCGCCGAACAAGAAGGAGACGTCGAAGGAGACGTCCTCGGATTTCAGCGCCGGCCCTTCGGTGGCGTGCACCGCCCGGATCGCCCGGCCGATGCGCTGGGCGGCCTGGAACATGGTCGGCGCGTTCATCAGCGTCTCGATCTCGCCCGTGTTGGGGTCTTCGAGGCCCTCGGTCAGCGTCGACAGCACCGACTGGCTGATGGCGAGGTTGCCGGCACTGGCGATCGCCATGATGCGCTCGCCGGGCTTGGAGAAGATGTGCAGCTTGCGGAAGGTCGAGACGTTGTCGAGGCCGGCATTGGTGCGGGTATCGGCGATCATCACCAGACCGTCCCGAACCAGGATTCCGCAGCAATAGGTCATTTCCAGTCCCCGAACGCGTTTGCGCGGAATTACTAGCCAATTTCAGGGGCCGCTCCAACCCCCGATTGGGTCCGTCATTCCGGGGCGCGACGAAGTCGCGAGCCCGGAATCCATTCATCCACGAACTCTGCGGCCAGATGGATTCCGGGTTCGCGCGACGTGCGCCCCGGAATGACGGTGTGAGACAGCAATCTAGTCCGCCGCATCGACGAGAAACGCCTCATCAACCGGCACGCCGAGCGCCGTCACCAGCCGGTTCGTCTCCGCGGCCATGCCGACGATGGCGAGCAGCTCGCCATATTCGGCCTCGCTCATGCCCCTGGCCCGGGCCGCGGCCGTGTGGGAGTGGATGCAGTAGCTGCAGCCATGCGCGATCGACACCGCAACATAGAGCATTTCCTTGACCTTGGGATCGAGCGCGCCGGGAGCCATCACCTCCTTGATGCTCTCCCAGGTCCGCCGCAGCGTCTTCGGATCATGGGCCAGTGCGCGCCAGAAATTGTTGACGAAGTCCGATTTCCGCACCCTGCGGATATCGTCGAAGACGGCGCGCGCCTCGGCCGAGAGTTCATCGTCCGAAAGCAGTTTCACAGTCGCCATGGCTACCTCGCGGGTCTGATCTGACGCCGCAATTGTAGCACGCCGAATGTGTTGGGCTGGCGGCCCCTAGCTCTGCCGCTGGGACTGCGATTGCGACTGCCCGCCGCGGCCGGCCTGTTCGACCTTCACCGCCACCGTCAGCGTTTCCGTGCCGCCGCCGTAGCGCGTGCCGCGCACCGGGGCCGCGCCGAGATAGTCGAGCCCGATCGCGAGGCGGACATGAGCGTCGGTGGCGCAGATGCTGTTGGCGGGATCGAAGCCGACCCAGCCGAGATCGGGCACGTAGGCCTCCGCCCAGGCATGGCCGGCCTCCTGGTGCACGGTGTCGTCCGCACGCAGAAAATGCCCGGAGACGAAGCGCGCCGGCACGCCGCCGGCGCGGGCGCAGGCGATGAAGATGTGCGCGTAATCCTGGCAGACGCCGCGCTTGAGCGTGAACGCCTCCGCTGCGGACGTGCCGCTGTTGGTGGGGTCCTCGTCGAACGTCATGTGATCGGCCACCTGCGTCATCAGCGTGTGCAGGAAGCCGAGCGTGTCGCCCTCGGCCTCGCTGCGCAATTGGCGCGCGACCGCCGCCATCGCCGGATTGACCGAGGTGAGGTCGGTGGAGCGCAGGAACATGCCCGGGGGGAAGCGCTCATCGCTGCCGCGCAGCACGCCGCCGGTGTCGTGGGTCTCGATCAGCCCTTCGGCCGTGATCTGGATGTCGCCGACAGGGCCGCAGGACAGCACGTGGGTGACGTTGCCGAACGCGTCCTCATGCATGTCGAGCTTGGTGTCGGTGGAGACATCGATCTGCCATTCCGCGACGTACTGCCCGTCATGGCTGCCCGGCGTCATGCGCAGGATCTGGATCACGCTGGTGGCCGGCGGCTCGTAGCGATAGGTCGTGGTGTGCTGGATTCGCAGGCGCATGGTGAATTATGTGCTCCGTCATTCCGGGGCGATGCGCCAGCATCGAACCCGGAATCTCGAGATTCCGGGTTCGCCCTTCGGGCGCCCCGGAATGACTAAAGATCAGATCAAATACTGCTTCGTGATGATTTCGCCCAGCCTGGAATTGTCCGCGATGAATTCCTGAATGAATTCATGCACGCCATGCTGGAAAATGTCATTCATGTTGCTGTGTTCCAGCCGGTTGCGGATGCCGCGGGCGTGGCGCTGGGCCGGGCCCTGGCGGCCATAGGCGACGCCGATCTGGTCGAGGTTGCGGACGAGGTTGCCGTAGCAGCTGGCGAGCGAGCGCGGCAGCGTGTCGTTGAGGATCAAGAGGTCCGCGATCAGCCAGGGCTTCAGCGTCTCGCGATAGACCCAGTGATAGGCCGTCAGCGCCGAGACCGAGCGCAGGATCGAGCTCCACTGATAGAAATCGAGCGGCCCGCCGACATGCTCCTCCTCGGGCAGCAGCACGTGGTACTTTACGTCGAGGATGCGCGCGGTGTTGTCGGCGCGCTCGAGGTGCACACCCATGCGCGAGAACCAATAGGCGTCGTTGCGCAGCATGGTCCGATAGGCCGAGCCGTCGAAGCGGAGCGAGGTCTCCTGCACGAAGCGAAGGAACTTGGCGAGATCTTCGCGCGTCGAGGTGCCCTTGCTCCACACCGCCTGAAGCTCGATCCAGGCCGAGTTGATCGTGTCCCACATCTCGCTGGTGAGCGCGGTGCGCACCGAGCGCGAGTTCAGCCGCGCCGCTTCGATGCAGTTTCGGATCGAGGACGGGTTGTTCTGTGAGAACGAGAGATACTCGACGACGTTGTGCTCGTTGGCTTCCTCATAGGCCTGATAGAAGCTCGCGGCGACGCCGGCGGTGAGCAGCGCCGAATCCCATTCATTGGTCTTGCCGATATAGGCGGCGGGAAGCGCAGTGACGCGCAGCGTCGCATCGATGGTGCGCGCGAGATATTCGGCCCGCTCGACGTAGCGGGCGAGCCAGTAGAGGTTTTCGGCGGTTCGCGACAGCATCTCTCTACTCGTCCAGAATCCAGGTGTCCTTGGTGCCGCCGCCCTGGCTCGAGTTCACCACCAGCGAGCCTTCCTTGAGCGCGACGCGTGTGAGCCCGCCGGGCACGATGGTCGTGCTCTTGCTGCCCGTGAGCACGAAGGGGCGAAGATCGACGTGACGTGGAGCGAGGCCCGACGCCGTGCAGGTCGGGCAGGTCGAAAGCGCCAGCGTCGGCTGGGCGATGAAACCTTCCGGCTCGCGCTTGAGCTTGTCGCGGAACGCTTCGATCGTCGCCTTGGTCGCGGCGGGGCCGATCAGCATGCCGTAGCCGCCGGAGCCGTGCACTTCCTTGACGACGAGCTCGCTCAAATTGTCCAGCACATAAGCGAGGTCCTTCGGCTCGCGGCAGCGCCAGGTCGGCACGTTCTTCAGGATCGGCTCCTCGCCGAGATAGAATTTCACGATGTCGGGCATGTAGGAGTAGATCGCCTTGTCGTCGGCGATGCCGGTGCCGACGGCGTTGGCGAGCGTGATGTTGCCGGCCGCATAGGCCGACATCAGTCCGGGGACGCCGAGCACCGAATCGGGACGGAAGGTGAGCGGATCGAGGAAGTCGTCGTCGACGCGCCGATAGATCACGTCGACCCGCTTCAGCCCTTCCGTCGTCCGCATGAACACTTCGTTGTTCTTGACCACGAGGTCGCGGCCTTCGACCAGCTCGATGCCGAGCTTGTCGGCGAGGAAGGAGTGCTCGTAATAGGCGGAGTTGTAGACGCCGGGCGTGAGCAGGGCCACGGTCGGCTCGCTGGATGCGCTTTGCGGCGCGACCGAGCGGAGCGCTGCGAGCAGCTCGTCGGGATAGCGCTCGACCGGCGCCACCTTGTGGCGGGCGAACAGATCCGGAAACAGCCGCATCATGATCTCGCGGTTTTCCAGCATGTAGGACACGCCGGACGGCGTGCGGGCGTTGTCCTCCAGGACGATGAAGTCCTCGGCGTCGACCCGGACGATGTCGATGCCGGCGATGTGCACGTAGACGTCGTGCGGCACCTGCTGCCCGTTCATCTCGGGACGGAACACCGGGTTCTGGAAGATCAGATCGTCGGGCACGATGTCGGCGCGGAGGATGTCGCGGCCGTGATAGATGTCGCGCAGGAACATGTTGAGCGCGCGCACGCGCTGCTTCAGGCCCTTCTCCAGCACCGCCCATTCCTTGGCGGACATGATCCGTGGAATCACATCGAAGGGAATCAGGCGCTCGGTGGACTCGGAATCGCCGTAGACCGCGAAGGTGATGCCGATCCGGCGGAACAGGAGCTCGGCCTCCTGGCGGCGATATTCGAGCGCCTCGGGAGGCGTCTCCTTGAGCCAGCGTGCCAGCTCCTGATAGGCGGGGCGGAGGTCCCCGCCGGGAATGTTCATTTCATCAAACGCGACTGCCATAGATCCCGACTTGTCTCCGCAAGGCGTTGCGCCATGAGCCAGGTCGCGTCGGCCTTGATGAGACCGCAACGTCCTGTGGCCATGCGTCAACAGTGCATGACTTTCATGTGGTAGCAAGGGCCGGGCCAGCGCGATAAGCATGGAGAGGGGGCATTTGCCGGGGACGGCCGGCGGCGTGCCTGAAAAAATGGCTGAAGACTGCTTATTTCAGAAGCAAAACCGCGTGACTTCAACGCGTTACCTCGGCAAAGTCGGCGTCACAGGTGAGGGACTTAAGGCATGAGCGAGATCGTCACGGCGGGCATTCTGGTCATTGGAGACGAAATCCTGTCCGGCCGGACCAAGGACAAGAATATCGGCTTCATCGCCGAATACCTGACCAATATCGGCATCGACCTGAAGGAGGTCCGAATCGTCTCCGACGACGAGCCCGATATCATCGCTGCACTGGATGCATTGCGGCATCGCTACACCTACGTCTTCACCACGGGCGGCATCGGACCGACCCATGACGACATCACCGCAGATAGCGTCGCCAAGGCGTTCGGCGTCGGCATCGATCATCACCCGGAAGTGGTCGCCCGCTTCCGCGAGCGCTGGAGCGAGCAGGACCTCAACGAGGCCCGCCTGCGCATGGCCCGCATCCCCGACGGTGCCGAGCTGATCCAGAGCGCGACCATCCTCGCGCCCGGCTTCAAGATCGGCAATGTCATCGTCATGGCCGGCGTGCCCTCGATCATGCAGGCGATGATGGACATCGTCGCGCCCAAGCTGAAGTCGGGCGTGCGCATGCTGTCGGAGTCGGTCCGCGCCAATGCGCGCGAGGGTGACATCGGCGGCCCGCTGCGCGCGATCGCAGCTGCCCATCCCGACACCATCATCGGCAGCTATCCCTTCATGGACGAGGAGCAGAAGCCCAACACCAACCTGGTGGTGCGCTCGCGCGATCCGGAGAAGCTCGCGGCGGCAATGGGCGCGGTGAAGGAAATGCTGGCGGGATTGAACGTCAACCGCTAGCAGGGAATTGCCGGACGAGATTGCAGGAGAAAGGTGATGGCTGGTGAAGCACCGGAACTGAATGCGCAGGAGAAGGCCGGCAAGGCGTTCCCGGTGTCCTGGGACCAGTTCCACCGGGATTGCCGGGCGCTGACCTGGCGGCTCAACGAGGTCGGCCCGTTCCATGCGGTGATTGCGATCACCCGCGGCGGCCTGGTGCCCGCCGCGATCGTGGCGCGCGAGTTGGGGGTGCGCGTGATCGATACGGTCTGCATCGCCAGCTATGACCACACCAAGCAGGGCGAGCTCCAGGTCCTCAAGGGCATTTCGGACGCGACCATGACGCTCGGCGGCGGCACCGGCAAGGGCCTGTTGATCGTCGACGACCTCGTCGACACCGGCAAGACGGGCAGGATGGTGCGCGAGATGCTCCCCGATGCGCATTTCGCCACGGTCTACGCCAAGCCCATGGGACGCCCGCTGGTCGACACTTTCATTACCGAGGTGTCGCAGGACACCTGGATCTTCTTCCCCTGGGACACCGCGCTGTCCTACCACCCGCCACTGCGCGACGGCGCGGCGTGAGCTTCTTCACCTCGCCCCGCTTGCGGGGAGAGGTCGCGCCGAAGGCGCGGGTGAGGGGGACTCTCCGCGAGTCCCATAGTCACCGAATTCGCGGAAGCAGCCCCTCACCCCGACCCTCTCCCCGTAAGAACGGGGAGAGGGAGTGGACTCTCACCATGCCCCTCCAAAACCGCGTCACGCCCACCGGCGACATCATCGCCACGCCGCACCGCGGCCTGTTCACAGGCAATCGCGGCATCATCCACGATCCCGCGACCAAGACGCTGTTGAAGAACCGCTGGTCGACGCCGGCCTGGATCACATGCCTGTGCGAATTCCGCGGCTGGCGGCGGCCGGTGATGGCGCGGCGGAGCTGGACCGAGCTGTTCTTCCTCGACGAGGCGACGGCCTTTGCGGCCGGACACCGGCCCTGCTTCTTTTGCCGGCGCGACGACGCCAAGCGATTTCGCGCGGCGTGGGAGAAGGGCAATGGCGCGAGCGACGTCAGCGCCAAGGCGATGGATGCCGTTCTGCATCGAGAGCGTCTCGATCGCGGCCGCAAGCGATTGCACTCGCTCCCGATGCCGCTGGCGGACCTGCCCGACGGCGCGATGGTGCAGCAGGGCGAAGACAGCTTTCTGGTGATGCAGGGACAGGCGCTACTGTGGTCGCCGGCGGGCTACGCGTCGCATACACGCGTGGTCGATCAGGCGATGTTGCTGACGCCGCCTTCCACTCTGCGCGCCATCATGGCCGGCTATCGGCCCGTGCTGCATCCGACGGCGTCGTGCTGAAGCACCGAGGCCTCGTGATCACCCCAGTCTCTCGCGCGCCAGCGCCGCCCCCGCGCCAAGCGCCATCAGCTTGGCTTCGGCGATCTCGCGCCGCATCGGCGCCATGCCGCAATTGGTGGTGGCGATGATGTTGCTCTTCGGTACGAATTGCGACACCGCCTCGATCACCTTCACGACGTCCTCGGCGGTCTCGACCGTGTCGCTGGCGACGTCGATGACGCCGGCCTGCACGATCTTGTTCTTCAGCAGCGCGAGCAGATCGAGCGGCACTTTGGAATTGCGGCACTCGATCGCGACCTGCTGGATCGGGCTCGCATCGATCGCCGGAAAGATCTGCTCGTATTGCCGCCATTGGCTGCCGAGCGTCTCCTTCCAGTCCGTATTGGCCTTGATGCCGTAGCCGTAGCAGATGTGCACGGCGGTGGCGCAGCTGAGGCCCTGCGCGGCGCGCTCGAGCGCCTTGATGCCCCAATCGTTCACCTCGTCCATGTAGACGTTGAAGGCGGGCTCGTCGAACTGCACGAGATCGACGCCGTCGGCCTGCAAGGCCTTGGCTTCCTCGTTCAAGAGCTCGGCGAAGGCAAAGGCCATCTTCACCCGATCGCCATAATAGCGGTCGGCAATGGTATCGATGATGGTCATCGGGCCGGGCAGGGTGAATTTCAGCTGCTTCTTCGTGTGCGTGCGCGCGACGCGCGCCTCGAAGTCATGGACGCGGCCCTTCAACTGAAGCGGGGCCACCACCTGCGGCACCATCGCCTTGTAGCGATCTTTCCGGATGCCCATCTCGACCTTGTGGGCGAAATCAATGCCCTCGATCTTCTCCAGGAAGCCGTGCACGAAATGCTGCCGGGCCTGCTCGCCCTCGGTCACGATGTCGATGCCGGCGTCCTCCTGGATCTTCAGCCAGATCAGCGTCGCGTCGCGCTTGGCGCGGGCAAGCTCGTCGCCTTCAGCCTTCCAGGGCGCCCAGAGCATGTTGGGCTCGGCGAGCCATTCCGGCTTCGGCAAGGAGCCGGCGATCGTGGTTGGAAACAGCATGGCGGCCCTCCCGGCAGGTTGTTGCGCCCCTTCCTGCCATGTCCTAACGTCGAGGTACAGAACAACGAAAGTCGGCCGCAGGTCCGCGCCGGAAGGAAACAGGCCTCCGCTCTTCCCCCCGTCATTGCGAGGAGCCCTTGCGACGAAGCAATCCAGGCTGTCTCGGCAGAAAGATTCTGGATTGCTTCGCTTCGCTCGCAATGACGGAAGACAGAGTGTGCCGAATACAAGAAAAGGAAACCCCATGATCGAATTCTTCTTCGACTGCTCCAGCCCCTGGACCTATCTCGCCTTCCACAACATCCGGCCGCTGGCGAAAGAGCTCGGCGCCGACATCACCTGGCGTCCGATCCTCGTCGGCGGCATCTTCAACACCGTCAATCCGAGCGTCTACGCCCAGCGCGAGAAGCCGGTGCCGCTGAAGGCGCGCTACATGAAGAAGGATCTCGCCGACTGGGCGCGCTCTGCGGGCCTTGCGATCAAGATGCCGCCGACGGTGTTTCCGGTGAACAGCGTCAAGGCGATGCGCGGCTGCCTCTGGCTTGGTCAGGGCATGGTGCCGTTCGCGACCTCAGTGTTCGAGGCCTATTGGGGCGAGGACAAGGACATCTCGCAGGATGGGGTGCTCGCGGAGCTCTGCAGGAAAGTCGGCATCGACGAGCAGAAGTTCTTCGCCGGCATTGCCGAGCAGGACATCAAGGACCAGCTCAAGGCCAATACCGAGGAGGTCATCGCGCGCGGCGGCTTCGGGTCGCCGACGATCTTCGTGAACAAGACCGACATGTATTTCGGCAATGACCGCCTGTCGCTGATCCGCGAAGCGCTTTTGCGCAGCAAGGCGAGCGCGGCCTGATGGTGCGCGCCGTCGTCTGCCGCGAGCTCGGCCCGCCCGAGGGTTTGCTGCTGGAGGAGTTTCCGCCGCGCGCGCTGAAGCCGGGCGAGGTCCGCGTCGCCATCCGCGCCGCCGGTCTGAACTTTCCCGACGTGCTGATGGCTGCCGGCGAATACCAGCTCAAGCCGGAGCTGCCGTTCACGCCGGGTGTGGAAGCTGCCGGCGATGTCACCGAGGTCGGGCAGGAGGCAACGGGCGTTGCGGTTGGCGACAAGGTCATCGTGAAGATGCGCTTTGGCGCATTCACCGATGAAGCGGTGGTGACGCCGTCGCAGCTCACCCCAAAACCGTCCACGTTCGACTATGCGGAGGCCGCGACCTATCTCGCCGGCCACGGCACGGCCTATCATGCCTTGATCGATCGCGGCCGGGTCGCGCCGGGCGAGGTGCTGCTGGTTCACGGCGCCGGCGGCGGCGTCGGACTTGCCGCGGTCGAGATCGGCAAGATGCTGGGTGCGACCGTGATCGCGACCGCCTCCAGCGACGAGAAGCTCGCGATCGCGAAATCGCGCGGCGCCGATCATCTCATCCGCTACGACCGCGAGCCATTTCGCGATGCCGTCAAGCGCATCACCGACGGCCGCGGCGCGGACGTCGTGTTCGACCCCGTCGGTGGCCAGGTTTTTGAAGATTCGATGCGCTGCATCGCCTGGGGCGCGCGGCTGTTGGTGATTGGCTTCACCGGTGGCATCGGCTCGGCCAAGACCAATCTCTTGCTGATCAAGGGCGCCAGCGTGCTCGGCGTGCGCGCCGGCGAAGCGGTGCGCAAGAATCCTGCGCTCGGCGAGGTCCGCCTGAAGGCGCTCTTGCGATGGGCGGAGGAGGGCAAGCTGCGCCCCAACGTCTCGCACCGCCTACCGCTGGAAGACTACGCGAAGGCGATGCGGCTGCTGATCGATCGCAAGGCGATCGGGCGGGTCGCGCTACTGATGTGACGCCCGCGCGACGGTGTCGCGGCCGCCCGGCCCGTAGCCGAGGCAGGTCCGCACGATCTGGCCGCAGACGGCGTCACGCGCATTTCCGATGTCGGTATTCCCGGCATATTGCACGTCCGTGACCTTGCCGCGCGCAAAGCGCAACTGGACGCGACAATAGCCCGAAGGCGCTTGGCCTCCGATGTTCAGGCCGGGTGGAAGCGTGAGCGTGGGCGGCGCGATGCCGCCGGGAGGGCTCGCCGCGTGCTCGTACATCCAGATCTCGCCCGAACCGTCCTTGGCGGTTCCGGCCGGCAGGCCGGCGCACATGCGGATCGCCGACTGGTCGAGACCGATCAAGCTGGCTCGTCCGCGCTGCGCCCACTCGGCGTCCTGCTCGGCACAGCCGACAAGGACGAGTGGCGCGAGAGCCGCCATTCGCAGGCAAAGTTGCATCGGCATCGCTTCCTGTGCGGTGCGGACGATAACGCAAGGTGGTTTTGCGATGCAGCAGGCTGTCGGCCGACTGTCCATGCGCACTTGGCATGGATCAAACAGCCAAGTTGCGCGTTATGGCGCGCTAGGCGCTCGTCACTTGTACTCGCGCTCCGTCCACCACGGGAAATAATCCGGCATGTCGGTCGAGACCTTGTTCTTGAACTGCGCCGGACGCTTCTCCAGGAACGCCACCACGCCTTCCTTCACGTCCTCCGAGCGGCCGCGGGCATAGATGCCGCGGCTGTCGACCTTGTGGGCTTCCATGGGATCGTCGGCCCCCATCATGCGCCACATCATCTGGCGGATCAGCGCGACCGAGACCGGCGCGGTCTTGACGCAAAACTCTTTGGCCAGCGCACGTGCGGTCGGCAGCAGATCGTCCGGCGGGACCACCTTGCTGACGAGGCGGCCGGCAAGCGCTTCCTCCGCCGGGAAGACGCGGCCTGAATAGCACCATTCCAGCGCCTGCGAGATGCCGACGATGCGCGGCAAGAACCAGCTCGAGGCGGCTTCCGGCACGATGCCACGCTGGGAGAACACGAAGCCGAACCGCGCGGCCTCCGAGGCGATGCGGATGTCCATCGCGAGCTGCATGGTGACGCCGATGCCGACGGCCGGGCCGTTCACCGCGGCGATCACGGGCTTGAGGCACTTGAAGATGCGCAAGGTCACCTGGCCGCCGCCGTCGCGCACCTGCGGATCGCTGTAATCGACCTTGCCGTCGGCCAGGCGCTTCACCGGTCCGCGCCGCGCGTCGCGGTCGAACGTGTCGGCGCCGGACGAGAGATCGGCGCCCGCGCAAAAGCCGCGGCCGGCGCCAGTGACGATGATGGCGCGGACATTGTCATCCTTGTCGGCGGCGTCGAACGCGTCGATCAGCTCTCCTTGCATCTGCGCGTTGAAGGCGTTGAGCTTGTCGGGCCGGTTCAGCGTGATGGTGAGGATCTGATCGGCGACCTCGTACTTGATCGTCTCATACGCCATGGTGGTTTCCTTCCTTGTTTCTTTGCCGCTCTCTCTAGCACGTCATTCCGGGGCGCGCGAAGCGCGAGGCCGGAATCCATCCATCCAGCATTTGCGCGGATGAATGGATTCCGGGCTTGCGCCAAGAGGGCGCAACCCGGAATGACGAGCGAGCGTTCTTACGCCGGCGGCTTCGGCCAGGGCCGCTGCGGGCCGCGCAGACCTTCGAAAGCCTTGGCCATGCCGAGCACGCCGATGTCGTCGAAGCGGCGGCCGACGATCTGCACGCCGATGGGAAAACCTTTTGCGTCGAAGCCGCCGTTGATGGAGATCGCCGGGTTCTCCGCCATATTCCACGGCACGGTATAGGCGATGTGCTCGAACGGCTTCATGGGATCGTTGGTGGGCGAGGCCCATTCCGCCGGAAAGTTCACGTTCGGCGCGGTCGGCGAGATCACGTAGTCCAGCTCGCAAAAGAGCTTCGCCGCAGCCGCGCGGATCGCCATGGTCTGGTTGAAGCCGCGGATGACGTCGACGCCCGAGAGCTTCGCCCCGGACTCGCCCCACTTGAAGATATAGGGCAGCACCTTGGCCTGCTCGGCCGGCGTCAGCCTGGACAGATCGTCCCACATCCGCGCACGCCAGAAATTGTCGAGACCGTCGAGCATCTCGCGCGTCAGGATGCCGTCGACTTCCTTCACGACTGCGCCCGCGGATTCGAACGCGTTCGCGGCCTTCACCGCGACCTCGCGCACCGGTGGCTCCAGCGCCAGGCCGCAGCCGGGATCGAGCATCAACCCGATGCGCAGCTTTCGCGGAGATTTCTCCAGCCCCTTCCAGTTCAGCAGCTCGGCCGGCAGGCTCATGCCGTCGCGCCGGTCGGGCTTTGCGATCGCGCTCATCATCAGCGCGCAATCGTCGACCGTGCGGGTCATCGGGCCTGCGACACGGCCGACATAGGTGGGGTCGATCGGCACGCGGCCAAAACTCGGCTTCAGGCCGACGAGGCCGCACCAGCCGGCGGGCAGGCGAACCGAGCCGCCGATATCGGTGCCGAGATGCAACGGGCCGTAGCCGGCCGCAGCCGCGGCGCCGGCGCCGGCGCTGGAGCCGCCCGGGTTCTTGCTGAGGTCCCACGGGTTGCGCGCCAGCGCATGGAACGAGGAGAGCCCGGAGGACAGCATGCCGTAATCGGGCATGGTGGTCTTGGCGAAGATGATGCTGCCGGCCTCACGCAGCCGCGCGGCCGGCGGCGCATCCTTCTCGGCCGGCACGAGCTTGACGCTGGCTGCTCCCAGCGGCACCGGCACGCCCTTGGTCGCGATGTTGTCCTTCACGGTGACGGGCACGCCGTCGAGCGGGCCGGAGGGCTCGCCGCCGGTCCAGCGCGCGGTCGAGGCCTTTGCGGCCTCGCGCGCGCCATCGGGGTCGAACGCATAGAGCGCCTTCAGATGCGGTTCCCACGCCGCGACATGCGCGAGCACGTCCTCCAGCACCTCGCTCGGCGAGAACTGCTTGGCGCGATAGCCCGCGATGAGGTCGACCGCGGACAGATCGTGCAGCGAGGTGACCGTTTCCTCGACGCTCTTCTTATGCATTGCCACCCACCGGCATGCGCGTCTCGACGATGCGGGCGAACATGCTGGCGCCGATCGGCAGGATCTTGTCGTCGAGCACGAAACCGGGATTGTGCACGGGCACCGAGCCGTCATGTCCGACCCAGAAATAGGCGCCGGGAATGGTCTGCAGCATGTCGGCGAAATCCTCGCTGCCCATTTTTGGCTGGGTGCGGGTGATCACGTTGGCGGGATCGACGATGGTGCGCGCGACCTCCTCGACCACCTTGGACTGCTCGACCTGGTTGACCAGGACACCGAACGTGTCGCGGATGTCGGCTTCGATCGTGCACTGATACGCGGCCGCGATGCCGGCGCAGATGGTGCGAATGCGTTCGGCGATCAGGGCGCGGACTTCATTGGAGAAGGTGCGGATGGTGCCGCACAGATGCGCATCGCCCGGAATGACGTTGTAAGCGGAGCCGGCATGAATCTGGGTGATCGAGATCACCGCGGCCTGCAGCGGGTCGACGTTGCGGCTGACGATGGTCTGGATCGCCTGCGCCAGCGTCGTCGCGATGATCACCGCATCCTTGGAGCGCTCGGGCATCGCGCCGTGCGCGCCGTAGCCGGTGATGCGCAGGTCGAAGAAATCGGCGCCGGCCATTGCGGGCCCCGGCAGGATCGCGATCTCGCCATGGTTGAGATCGGGCGCGTTGTGCAGGCCGTAGAGCTCGTCGCAGGGAAATTTCTCGAACAATCCGTCCTTGATCATGGCGCGGGCGCCGCCGAGGCCTTCCTCGGCCGGCTGGAAGATCAGGTGCACGGTGCCGTCGAAATTCCGGGTCTCGGCGAGATAGCGCGCGGTGCCGAGCAGCATGGTGGTGTGGCCATCATGGCCGCAGCCGTGGAAGCGGCCTGGAATCTTCGAGCTCCACTTCAGGTTGGTGTTCTCTTCCATCGGCAGCGCGTCCATGTCGGCGCGAAGCCCGATGCGCTTGCTGCCCGAGCCCTTGCCGTTGATGACGCCGATCACGCCGGTGCCGCCGAGACCGCGATGCACTTCGATGCCCCAGCTCTTCAGCTTGTCGGCGACGATGCCGGAGGTGCGCACTTCCTCGAAGCCGATCTCGGGATGGGCGTGGAGGTCGCGCCTGATGGCGGTGAGCTCGTCGGCGTAGCCGTCGATGCGGTCGATCGTGGGCATGTGTTCTCCAGTCAGCGTGAGGGAGGCGTGAAAACGGGGCCGTTCGGCTTGATGCGGATGCCCGGGCGCAGGCGCGTCCAGGGCAGCGAAGCGGTGTCGGCGGGCATCGCGCCCGGCGCGGCACAGATCATCAGCTTCTCGGCGATCGGCTCGAAATCGGCGCGGAAATGCACCGAGCTCTTGTTGACCAAAATCTTCTGTTCGGTCGGCTCGATGCCGACATAGCGATACATCGCCTGGTCGGCGAGCTGCGCCTTGTGCGAGGAGACGACGACGCGGACATCGCCGATGCGCAAGGCTGCGGACGGGCCCATCTCCATCTCGCGGCCGCCGTAATAGGGACCGGGCGCGATGAAGCGGCCGTCTGAGAGCTGCTCGACCACGAACGTCTCGCGATAGGGCTCGTCGCCGGGGATGCCGGACTTGCCGCCGAGCGCCAGCGTCACGGTGGCGCCGACGCCGGCTGCGTGCGCGGCCTTGGCCGATTCCGGATCGTAGATGGCGCCGGTTGCGCCACTCGCCTTGTTGCGCACCAGCGCGCGCAGCATGCCCGTCGTATCGGAATCGCCGCCGGCGCCGGGATTGTCCTGGGTATCGGCGATAATGATCGGCTTGCTGGCGCTTTTGGCAAGCTCCATGGCGTGGCGCACGCCGTCGTCGGGCGACCAGATCTTGCCGTCGAAATCATCCTCGTGACTTTCGACCAGCTTCAGAAGCGCGTCCGCCGCACGGTCGGCGTCTTCCTGCGTCTTGCCGTAGGCAAATACGCTGGGGCCGCAGTCGCGGAAATCGGCGGCGGGAAAGCCGGGCGCGAAGGAGAGGGTCGGAACGGCATCGCCCTCCAGCGCGGCGAGCTTTTCGTAGATGCCCTTGGTGGGCTGGTCGTTGGTGCATTGCCAGCTGATCGGGATCAGGAACGGCAATTGCCGGAAGGCCTTTGCGAAACGCTGCTTCGTCTCTAGCAGCAAGGCGAGATGGCGGGCGCAGGCGCGGCCGGTCTCGGCCATGTCGATATGGGGATAGGTGCGGTAAGCGATCAGCGCGTCGGCATGCTCCATCATCTCGGGCGTGACGTTGGCGTGGAGATCGAGGCTGGTGACCAGCGGAACATCCTTGCCGATGACGCGGCGCACGCGCGCGAGGATCTCGCCTTCGCCGTCGTCGAGATGCTCGGTCACCATGGCGCCGTGCAGGTCGAGATAGACCGCATCGATCGGGCCCGCGGCGGCGATGCCGTCGACCATGACTTTCACGATGCGCTCGAAGGCGTCCTTCGTGACGTGCGCGGAGGGGCTCGCGCCGCAGGCGATCGTCGGAATAAGTTCCCAGCCGTTCGCTTCAGCGCTGTCGACGAAGCCGGCGAGGCCGACATTGATGCGCCGCATCACCTTCAAGACGTCGCTTCCTTGCGTCATCGCCGGCCAGCCGCCGCCATGCTGGAAGTCGGCGAAGGTCGCCTTGGTTGGAGCGAAGGTGTTGGTCTCGTGCAGGAAGCCGCCGACGGCGATGCGTGTCATCAATTCAGGTCCAGCGTTGGAAAGTGCGCGACGTTAGCCTTGGGCTTGCGAGGAGAGCAAGACGGGAAGCAATCGTGCCACGCATAGGGTCAAGCTGTTTTGGGAATGCTGCGGATGCGGCGCGTGTGAGTCCATGACTCTCTCGCCGTCATTCCGGGGCGCGCCCTCTTTGGCGCGAACCCGGAATCCATCGGGCTACAAATGCCGCGGCCTGATGGATTCTCAGGTGCGCAGTTGCGCACCATAGCTCATCGCGTCGCGATGCCCCGGAATGACGAGTAGATAAATCTACGCCGTCGCCCCCACGCCTTCCTCCACCGGCCGGAAGTTCGCAAAATCCCAGTTGCGCCCGGGTGCCGCATCCAGCAGGGCCTTGGTGTAGGCCTCCTTCGGATGCGTGAGCACTTCGGCGGCCGGTCCCTGTTCGACGACGCGGCCGTGCTGCATCACCACGACCTCGTCGCAGATCTGGGCTGCGACGCGCAGATCGTGGGTGATGAACAGGATGGCGATGCCGAGCCGCTTCTGGATCTCGTCGAGCAGCTCCAGCACCTGCGCCTGCACCGAGACGTCGAGCGCGGAGACCGCTTCATCCGCGACCAGCACGTCCGGATCGAGCGCGAGCGCCCGGGCGATCGCGATGCGCTGGCGCTGGCCGCCGGAGAATTGGTGCGGATAGCGCGTCACGGCGTCGGCGGGCAGGCCGACCAGCTCGAGCAGCTCGCGCGCCCGCTTCATCGCGTCGGTGTGCGCCACGCCGTAATTGACCGGGCCTTCGGCGATGCTCTCGCCGACCGTGACGCGCGGGTTGAGCGAGCGGTAGGGATCCTGGAACACAATCTGGATCTTCTGCCGGTGCGGCTGCAGCAGGCGGCGCGAGATGTCGGCGATCTCGCGGCCGGCGAGGCGCACGCCACCGGAGGTCGGATCGATCAGCCGCACGATGCAGCGCGCAACCGTCGACTTGCCCGAGCCGCTTTCGCCGACGATGCCGAGCGTGCGGCCCTTGCGCAGGGTGAGCGTGACCTTGTCGGCAGCGACGACCTCGCGGCCTTTGCCGAAGAAGGCGCGCTCCTTGTAGACCTTGCTGAGCTCGTTGGCCTCCAGCACCACTGGCTCGCGGGTTTCCTCGCGCGGCGCTCGCGGCACCAGGCTCGGCACCGAGGAGAGCAGGTTGCGGGTGTATTCCATGGTCGGATTGCGCAGCACGGTCTCGAGCGGGCCGGTCTCGACCAGGCGGCCCTGCCGCATCACCGCGACGCGATCGGCAATCTCCGCGACCACGCCCATGTCATGCGTGATGAACAGCACGGCGGTGCCGTGATCGCGCTGGAGCTCGCGGATCAGGGTCAGGATCTGCTTCTGCGTGGTGACGTCGAGCGCGGTGGTCGGCTCGTCGGCAATGAGCAGCTTCGGTTCCAGCACCAGCGCCATCGCGATCATGATGCGCTGGCGCTGGCCGCCGGAGAGGCGGTGGGGGTAGGAGGCGAAGATGCGCTCGACCTGGGGCAGGCGCACCTGCTCCATCATGTCGAGGATACGCTGCTTGCGCGCCTTGGCGTCGAGACTGGTGTGGGCGCGCAGCACCTCGTCGATCTGGCGGCCGACCGGCACCACCGGATTGAGCGCGGTCATCGGCTCCTGGAAGATCATGGCCATCTTGGTCGCGCGGAGCTGGCGCAGGCGGCGGTCGGTGGCGGTGAGCAGCTCCTCGCCGACCAGTTTCACGCTGCCGCCGGTCGGCACCAGCGTGCCCTTCGGCAACAGGCCCATGGTGGTGAGCGAGGTCACCGACTTGCCCGAGCCGCTCTCGCCAACGAGGCACAGCGTCTCGCGCTCGCGCACCTGGATCGAGATGCCGTCGATGATGTTCGCGCCTTTCGGCTGCTTGCCGATGGAGACGACGAGGTTGTTGATGTCGAGGATGGTGTTGGTCATGCCGCAGAACTCTCGCTCGTCATTCCGGGGCGCGCGTTAGCGCGAACCCGGAATCCGTTGAGCCGCAATCCAAGTGGTGAAATGGATTCCGGGTTCGCGCCAAGGGGCGCGCCCCGGAATGACGGTGCTACTCGCATCACTTCCCCTCCCGCTGCTTCATGCGCGGATCGAGGGCGTCGCGGGCGGCGTCGCCGATCAGGTTGATGCTGAGGATGGCAATGGAGAGCAACAGGCCAGGCCAGAAGATCAGCGACGGCTTGATCTGGAAGTACTGGCGGCCCTCGGCCATGATGTTGCCCCAGGTCGGCGTCTCCGGCGAGATGCCGGCGCCGAGGAAGGAGAGGATCGCCTCGGTCAGGATGGCGCTGGCGCAGATATAGGTGCCCTGGACGATCAGCGGTGCGATCGTGTTCGGCATCAGATGGCGCCACATGATCTTCGGCAGGCTCGAGCCGACCGAGATCGCGGCCTCGACGTAAGGCTCCTCGCGGGCCGACAGCACGACCGAGCGGACCAGGCGTGCCACGCGCGGAATCTCGGGGATCGTGATCGCGACCAGCACGGTCCAGAGGCTGGCGCCGGAGAGCGACACCACGGCGATCGCGAGCAGGATGCTCGGCATCGCCATCAGGCCGTCCATGACGCGCATCATCACGGAATCGACCAGCTTGAAGAAGCCGGAGACGAGGCCGATCAAAAGGCCGATGGCGATCGACAGGATCGCCGAGCCGATGCCGATCAGCAGCGAGACGCGGCCGCCATAGATCACGCGCGACAACAGGTCGCGTCCGTAGGCGTCGGTGCCGAGCAGGTATTGTGCCGAGGACTGCTTCAATCGCTGCGACGGCGCGAGCTGGATCGGGTCATGCGGCGCGATCAGCGGCCCCAGGATCGAGATCACCACAATCAGGGCGAGCAGGCATGTCGCAGTGGCGATGATCGGCGTCGAGGTGAGGAATCCGAATCGCGGCCGCAGCGGCGACGTGATCGGAATGGAGGACTGGGGAAGGGTATCGACCGACATTTTGTTCTTGTCCTTGCCTCAGTACCGGATCCGGGGATCGAGCAGGGTGTAGGCGACGTCGATGAGAAGATTGACGACGACGTAGATCAGCGAGGTCAGCAAGATCATCGCCTGGATCACCGGATAATCGCGCGCCAGCACCGCATCGACGGTGAGACGCCCGATGCCGGGGATGTTGAACACGCTCTCGGTGACGACGACGCCGGAGATCAAGAGCGCAAAGCCGGTGCCGATCACGGTGATCACGGGCACGGCGGCGTTGCGCAGCGCATGGCGCATCATCACAGCAACCTCGTTGATGCCCTTCGCGCGCGCCGTTCGCACGTAGTCTTCGCCGAGCACGTCGAGCATCGCCGCACGCGTCATGCGCGCGATCAGTGCGATGTAGATGAAGGAGAGTGCGCAGGTCGGCAGGATCATGCGCTCGAAGAACGGACCGAAGCCGTTGAAGATGCTGCGGAAGCCCTGGACCGGCACCCAGCGCAGTTC
This sequence comes from Bradyrhizobium glycinis, assembly GCF_016031655.1. Lineage (GTDB taxonomy): Bacteria > Pseudomonadota > Alphaproteobacteria > Rhizobiales > Xanthobacteraceae > Bradyrhizobium > Bradyrhizobium glycinis. The sequence goes on along the minus strand of NZ_JACCHQ010000003.1, from coordinate 349,815 downwards.
GATCGCGAAGACCTGGATGAGGAGATAGCCGACCACGAATACCGGCACCGAGAAGCCGAGCACGGACAGACCCATCACGAAACGGTCGATCCAGGTGCCGTGCTTCCACGCCGCGATCACCCCCAGGGGAACTGCGACGATGACAGCGAGGATGATGGTGCACAGCGCGATCGAGATCGAAGGCTCGACGCGCTGGCCGATCATCTTCATCACCGGCAGGTTGGAGATCAGCGAGGTCCCGAGGTCGCCGTGCAGCAGCTTGTTCACCCAGGTGATGAACTGCACGACCAGCGGCTCGTTGAGACCGAGCGATTCGCGGATGCGCTCCAGCCGTTCCGGGGTCGCGTTGTCGCCGGCGAGGATCGCGGCGGGATCGCCGGGGGTGAGGCGGAGCAGGAGGAACACGAACAGCGCGACCACGCCCATCACGGGCACGGCGGCGAGAATTCGGCGAAGGAGATATCCGAGCAAGTTGGATCCGTCAGTTTAGAGTCATCGGCGGCAATCGCGAGAGGTCAGTTCTGCCACCAGCCTAACATTTCAGCAATTCCCGTGCCACGAGGGCCACAGTTTTTGCGGTGCAGCCAGTCTTCGTAGGGTGGCAAAGCGGAGCGTGCCCACCAACTTTAGCTCAGGAAAAACGTGGGCACGGCGCTTTGCGCCTTTGCCCACCCTACGGAAGCTTCGTGATCACTCCAGCGTCGCCAGCAGCCCCGCCATCAGGCGGCCTCGCTCAACGAGACTCTCGACTTCGATATACTCCTCGAGCGTGTGGGCATTGCCGCCGCGCACGCCGAGGCCGTCGAGCGTCGGAATTCCCATCGCGCCGGTGAAGTTGCCGTCGGAGCCGCCGCCGGAGCTTGCATGCGGCAATTCCATGCCAAGGGATTTGGCGATGCCGCGCGCCTTCTCATACAGCGCCATGGTGCCGGCATCCGGCTCCCAGACCGGCCGCGTCACGCCGCGCGTGACCTTGAAGGTGACGTCGTCCTTGGTGCCCGACAGCGCCAGCATCCGCTCGACACCGCGATCCAGATCGGCCTGGCGCTTGGCCATCGACAGCGCTTCGCCGGTCGCCGTGGTGGCGACGCAATTGACCCACTGACCGCCGTGGACGACGCCGACCGAGAAGGTGCAGTCCTCCGTCGTCATGGCGTCGATGCTGAGAATCTGCCGCGCCATCTCGCGGATCGCCGAGCGGCCCGCCGACAGCGTGGCGCCGGCGTGGCTCGGCCGGCCCGTCGCTTCGAGATTGAATCGTGCGATGGCGTAACGTCCGGTGGTGACGCCGTTGTCGGCGCGGCCGGGCTCCGGCACCAGCACGTATTTGTTGCGCGCGGCCTCAGCCTCGATGATGTCGCGCGTCGAGGGCGTGCCGACCTCCTCGTCCGGCGTGAACAGCACCGTGATCGGCAGCGGCGTGGTGAACGACGCGCGCGCCAGCTGCCGGATCGCTTCCAGCGAGAGATAATTGCCGCCCTTCATGTCGTAGATGCCGGGGCCGTAGCACTTGTTGCCCTCGCGCCGCCATTTCAGCTTCTCGATGGTGCCGACCGGGTGGACGGTGTCCATGTGTCCGGCGATCAGGATGCCCGGCCCGCCCTGCTTCGGATGCGGAAAGCGCGCGCGGATCACGCCGCCGAAGCCCTGGCGGCCGGCGATGCGCTCGATCGTCGCACCCATGATCGCCATATCCCGCGCCGCGATATCGAGCATGCGGTCCACGGCGCCCGCGTTCCAGGTCGGGCTTTCGCATTCGACCCAGCCGCGCAGGCCCTCGAGCATTGCCTCGGAATCAAAGGGAAGATTGGCAGGATTCATCTCAATGTCTCTCGAGCTCGGAAAGATGGAACGCGCATTGCATCGACGCGGGCAGGACAAGTGGAGGTGTTGTAGAGCCAAATCGATCCCTTTGGAGCCCGTGCATGCGCCGCAAGGGCTTGCAACGAAACTGGATTGACGCGCTCGGCACTGTCTGCAAGTCTCGAAAGACGAAGGCATTGCATGAGGTTAGTTCGCCCAAAGAACGAACCGGATGCTCAACCAATAATCCGCCTTTGAACAGTTTCACGTCAGGAGAACTTTCTATGTTCCACTTCATGCGCCGGGGGCCTCGCGCGTTCGCCTCCACAATTGCGCTGTCGGTCGTCGCTCTTTCGACCGCGCTGGCCACGCCAGTGCTTGCGGCCGGCAAGACCCTCACGGCGGTGATGCATTCGGATTTGCGCATCATCGACCCGATCTTCACCACGGCCTACATCACGCGCGACCATGGCTACATGGTTTACGACACGCTGGTGGCCACGGATTCGAACTTCAAGGTCCAGCCGCAGATGGCGGACTGGAAGATCTCCGACGACAAGCTCACCTACACCTTCACGCTGCGCGACGGCCTGAAGTGGCATGACGGCACGCCCGTGACGGCCGAAGATTGCGTCGCTTCGCTGAAGCGCTGGGCCGCGGTCGACGGCATGGGCCAGAAGCTCATGGACTTCACCGCCAGCATCGAGGCGACCGACGCCAAGACCATCACGCTGAAGCTGAAGGAGCCCTACGGCCTCGTCCTCGATTCCATCGGCAAGCCGTCCTCGCGCGTCGCCTTCATGATGCCGAAGCGCCTTGCGGAGACGCCGCCGGACAAGCAGATTCCCGAGCAGATCGGCTCGGGCCCCTTCAAGTTCGTGCAGGGCGAATTCCAGCCCGGCGTGAAGGCGGTCTACGTCAAGAACACCGATTACGTTCCGCGCAAGGAGCCGGCGAGCTGGACCTCCGGCGGCAAGGTGGTGAAGGTCGACCGCGTCGAGTGGCTCACCATGCCGGACTCGCAGACTGCGGTGAATGCGCTGCAGTCGGGCGACATCGACTTCATGGAGAACCTGCCCTTCGACATGCTGCCGGTGCTGGAAGCGAACAAGGAGCTCAAGATCGAGGTCCTAAACAAGTTCGGCTTTCAGACGCTCGGCCGGATGAACTTCCTTCATCCGCCGTTCGACAACGTGAAGGTGCGGCGGGCTGCCTTGCTGGCGATCAACCAGAAGGACGTGCTCGACGCGCTGGTCGGCAATCCGAAGTACCAGAAGATCTGCGGCGCTTTCTTCGTGTGCGACACGCCGCTCGCGACCGATGTGGGCTCCGAGACCCTGGTGAAGGGGAACGGCATGGCGGAAGCCAAGAAGGCACTGGCCGAGTCCGGTTATGACGGCACGCCGATCGTGATCATGGCTCCCGGCGATGTCACGACGCTAAAGGCACAGCCGATCGTGGCGGCCCAGCTGCTGCGCGAGGCTGGCTTCAAGGTCGACCTGCAGGCGACCGACTGGCAGACGGTGGTGAGCCGCCGCGCGAGCCAGAAGCCGCCGAAGGAAGGCGGCTGGAACATGTTCTTCACCAACTGGGTCGCAGCCGACGTCTCCAACCCGATCGCCAATCTCTCGATCAGCGGCCTGGGCAAGAAGGGCTGGTTCGGCTGGGCGGAGGACGCCAAGATCGAGCAGCTCAAGGACGCCTTCGTCCGCGCGGCTTCGGTCGACGAGCAGAAGAAGATCGCCGCCGACATCCAGAAGCAGGCCTATGAGCAGGTGATCTACATCCCGCTGGGGCAGTATCTCATCGCGAGCGGCTGGCGCAAGTCGCTGAACGGCGTGCTGGATGGTCCCGCGACGCCGGTATTCTGGAACGTCGACAAGTCAGAGTAAGCGGGGACACCTGGTTCCAGTAAAGCGAACGGCGCCGCAGGTTTCCTGCGGCGCCGTTTCCTTTTGAATGATTCCTTGCGCGAATTTGCGTTAGCAGTGGCTGTCGCGCACCTGCTCAAGCCCTTCACTTGCGAATGGCAGGTTTCTGTCTGGCCGCTCTTCGGCGTGCTGCAAAGTGGGCTGCTCGAGTTCCGTCGCGGGCTGATCTAGTCTGCTCTCTTGTTCCATCTCGGCATTCCTCTCGATTGCTGCAGCACAACATCGAGAGGAGAGGGAAGTTCCTCACGCGATGGGACGATGATGCGGCTTGAACAGCCGTCCCTTCTCGACCACCAGCACGATCGCGAGCGCCGCCAGCGTCGACAGGAAGAAGCCGATCGAGAACGGCAGCAGCGTGCCGTCGAAGCTCTGGCCGATCGCCATGCCGACCACGATCCCGATCAGCGTGGTGATCGAGCCGTAAAGCGAAGAGGCGGTGCCGGCGATGTGGCCCTGCGGCTCCATCGCGAGCGCAGTGAAGTTGGCGACCATCATGCCGAACGAGAACATCATCAGGGCCGAGAGCACCATGAACAAGGCGAGCGGCAGCAAGCCGAGACTTTCCGTCAGCAGCATCACGCCGGCCACGGCGGTGTAGAGCGTCAGCGCGCCATGCGAGATCACGCGCATGCCGAGCCGGCCGACCAGCCTCGCATTGAGGAAGCCGGCGACGGCGGTGCCGGCGGCGATCGCGGCGAAAGCGAGCGGGAAGTAATGGCCGAGATGATAGATGCCGGTGAAGACCTGCTGGGCGCAGAAGACATAGGCGAACAGTGCGCCGATGACGCTGCCGGCGGCGGTGGCATAGCCGATGGTCTGGCGATGGGTCACAGTCTGCCGGAACGCCGAGAGCACGTCGGCGGGCGCCAGCGATCGGCGCTCGGACTGAGGAAGAGTTTCAGGCAGCCGCAGTACGCACCATGCGAGTGCGAGCAGGCCGTACAGCATCAGCACCACGAAGATGCCGCGCCACGCCGTCACCAGCAGCACCGCCTGTCCGAACGAGGGGGCGACCACGGGCACCGCGATGAACACCATCATGGCAAGCGACATCACGCTCGCCATGCGGCGGCCGACATAGCAATCGCGCACGATCGAGGTCGCGATCACGCGTGTCGCCGAGGTGCCGAGCCCCTGGAGCGCACGCGCCAGCAGCAGCGTCTCGAACGAGGGGGCGGCGACCGCCAGAACGCTCGCCACCGCGTAGACCGCCATGCCGCCGAGCAGCACCGGCCGGCGCCCGAAACGGTCCGACAGGGGACCCATGACGAACTGGCCGGCGCCGAAGCCGATCAGGAAGGTCGACAGCACCAGTTGCAGATGGTTCTCGACGGGGATCTTGAAGGCGGCGCCGATATTGGGCAGTGCCGGCAGCATCATGTCCATCGCGAGCGGATTCAGCGCCATGATGGACGCGATCACGATGACGAATTCTGGAAAACCCATCGGGCGGTGTCCCGAGGACACCCAACCGTCGGCATTGACGTCGGACAAGAAGCTTACCCCCGCAATCGAACGACTTATCTAGCCCCGGTGCTGCGTTGCACAACCCATGTTTCGGGATGGCTGGCAGGCGGGGCAGGAGCGGTCAAAAACAGGTGAGAGCCCGTCGCCGGCCGATGGTCATCCTCGACCGCATCGCCGTGCACATCGAAGCGTTTTCCGTAGCTGCGTCACCGGAGGGGCCGGCAACCAGGGATTCACCATAAGATCGAGCGCGGCACGCCGGAGAGATGAATCGGCAACCCGTCCTGTCCATTGTGGCCGGACCGGCTGCCGCAACGGCGCCGGAAGAATCCAGGCCAAACAGGGTCTCGCCCGTGTCCGACATATCCGGTGCAGCACGATGGTTGCCTGCGGCCAAGGCTGGCAGGCGCAACGTCTGGCTTGCCGGCGTGGTCGCGCTGACGGCGCTGCTGGTGCTCGGCAATCTCGCCAACGATGCTTCGCTCGACCTACCATATGGCTGGGACGTGCGGGTCAATTGCGCGGCGGTCGATGCGCATGCCGAAGGGCTCGATCCCTACTTCGTCAAGAACCTGAAGGGCACCACGTATTCTTATCCCTATCTGCCGGTGACGCTGGACGTTTTCCGTCCCCTCTGCGCGGGCGGCGTTCTGCTCGATCATTACAGGAGCATCTTTCTCGTCCTCGCCGTGCTCTGCGGGCTGCTTCTGCCCGGCCTTGGCCGAACGCCTGCGAGCGCACGCGATGCTGGCTTGAAGGTGCTCTGCGCACTCGGCGCGTTCGTCGGTTTCGAATTTGTGCTGGCGTCGGGGAATTTTGCGCTGCTGAGCGGAGTGCTGACCGCGATCGCGCTGAAGCTCCTGCTTCGTCCGCTCGCGTCCGAACGAGATTCGAGCTTTGCCGAGCGCATCGCCGGCGCGACGCTGCTCGGCCTGGTGACCTCGTTCAAGCTGGTGTTCGTCCCGGTGCTGGCGGCGCTCTATTTCCTGCCGCTGCCGCGCGGCCGCAAGCTGGCCTTGATCGCGGCGGCAGCGTTCGCCTTCGCCTTGCCGCTCGCGCTATCGCGCTTGCTGTATCCCGATCTGTTCGCGAGCTGGCTGCTCGCGATCGCGGGACAGATTCCCGGCCAGCATGCTGTCGGCCTCGTCGAGACCAATCCGTCGCTCTTGCTGCTGGCGCGCGACCTCATGGTCCAGGCCGGCTTCGGTGACGGCAAGCCGGCGATGCTGGCGGCCTATGCGTTCGCGGCACTCGCGCTCGTGTGCGGGAAGGGGCACCGCTCCTGGCGCAGCTCGATCGCTGGCTGATGGATCACCCCCGCACGGCCATGCGCATCACGGTGCTCGCCATGTTCGCGCTCTATCTCAGCTCGCCGCGTCTGAAGGAATATGCCTTCTTCGAACTCGCGCTCTATGCCGCGATCCTCATCGTCGATCTTCCGCCCCTGGCGCTCGCCGCCATTCTCGGCGTCGGCCTCGCCTTTCCGGCACTGGTCTCGCTTCTGGGTGCGCCGATCGAAGGCACCTTCATCCTCCTCGTCAGCGCGCTGATCTGCTTCTGGATCGTGCTGCTCGATTTCCGCGCAAAGCCCGAGCGCCTCGAGCAGGGATGATTCAATCGAGTGGTGCGGGCAGCCGGGGTCGAACCGGCACAGCGCTTGCGCACCGAGGGATTTTAAGTCCCTTGCGTCTACCAATTCCGCCATGCCCGCTTGATCCAACGAGATCAAACATTTAAGTCCGTTCCGGCGGTCTGGAATTGGCGCGTTCGTCGCCGGAGGGACGGTTCTTCCTTAAGCGAGCCGGGGGCACAAGGCAAAGCCTCAATCCGGACATCTGTTGCTGCTTTAGAGCATGATCCGGAAAAGTGTGTAGCGGTTTTCCGAAAAGATCATGCTCAAACAATAAACTAAAGCGCGATCACGATTCATCCTGATCTTATCGCGCTTTAGGCATTCTCAATCCAACGGGACTATTCATCCGGCATGGCTGCTTCGTTTTCCTTTTCGCTGCGCGGCGTTGGCACTCTGTTCGCGCTGCTTGCGGCTGGCCTCGCGCTGTCCGGCTGCGCCAGCGTGAGCGAGACGGTCGCACCGGCCTTCGCCGATCCCGCCAAATTCGAATTGTACGACTGCAAGCAGCTGGAGGCCGAGCGCAAGAACCTCGCCAATCGCACCGCCGATTTGCAGAGACTGATGGACAAGGCGCAGACCGGGGCCGGCGGCGCCGTCGTGTCCGAGCTCGCTTATCGCAACGACTATGTCGCCGTGCGCGGGCAGGCCCAATTGGCCGAGGACGCCTGGCGCCGCAATAGGTGCCGGGAGACGCCGCCTGAGGCGCCGCCGCCTCCGGCATCGCCCGCGGCCAAATCCGCGTCGAAATCCGGCAAAATGGCCCGCTGAGGCATTTGCCGGCGGGGCTTCGTTTCAAGGCCGCCAGCCGTAGATCCAGTCCTGCCGCGCCAGCATGCGCTCCGGGCCGAGCGCGCGGATCGCAAGATCGCGTGCGAGCGCCAGCGGCCCATTGAGATGATAGATGCGGCCCTGCTGCCGCGCGGTCCGCTGCACCCGCCGCACTCGCGCCTGGCGGCTACGGCCGTATTGCGTCAGCGCGGCGGCAACCTCCTTGCTGCTCTCGGCGGCCTCGAGGCTCAAATGCCGGGCGAGCACGGCGGCATCCTCGATCGCCATGCCGGCGCCTTGCGCTGCGAACGGCAGCATCGCGTGCACGGCATCGCCGAGCAGCGCCACCGAACCCTTGCTCCAGGGGCACCCCTCGGGCACGCCGAACAGCGCCCATTTGCGCCAGCTGTCGACCGCGGCGAGCAGCATCCGCGCCGCCGGCGGCCAGCGTGGGCCGGCAAAGGCGTCCATCACCTCGCGGGCATCGCCGGGGGTGCTCCAGCCCGACCGGTTCCAGGTGCCCGGCAACACCGCCACTACATTGATCTGGCGCCCGCCCGCGATCGGATAGGCGACCAGATGGGCGTTCGGTCCCATCCAGAGCTGCACCCGGCGCGCGGTAAAGTCCTTCGGTAATTGCGTGGCATCGAGCGTGCCGCGCCAGGCGATCAGACCGGAAAAGCGCGGCTGCACCTCGGGAAACAGATGCTGGCGCACTGTCGACCAGATGCCGTCGGCGCCGATCAGCGCGCTGGCAAGATCGCTGCGGCGGATCGTGCCGCTGCGATGGACCACGGTCAGGCCCTTGGCGTGAGGCGCGACGTCCTCGAAGGTCGCGCCCAGCTTCAGGTCGATGTCGGAATGGTCGGCGACGGCGCCGGCGAGGGCCGATTGCAGGTCGGCCCGGTGCACCACCCAATAGGGCGCACCGGCGCGCGCGGATGCGGCGTCGCCGAGCGGCATGCGCAAGAGCTCGCCGCCGGCTCGCGCGCTCATGATCGAGAGTGCTTCCGGGGTGACGGCGCGCAGCTTGAGGCGTTCGGTGAGGCCGAGATCGACCAGCACGCGGCTGGCATTGGGGGAGAGCTGCAGGCCGGCGCCGACCTCCTCGAGACGTTCGACCTTCTCCAGCACGACAATGCGGAAGCCGCGGGCTGCGAGCGCGAGCGCGGCCGTCAGGCCACCGATGCCGGCACCGGCAATGACGATCGTTCGGGAGAGCGCCACCCCTTAACCGATGGACGCGGTCAGGCCACCTTGTCCTTCAGCACGCATTCCGGCGGGCGAGCTTCGCCCGCCTTCAGGTCGGCCGCGAAGCGATACAGCGTCGAGCAATAGGGGCAGATGATTTCGTTGTCGTTGCCGAGGTCGAGGAAGACGTGCGGATGGTCGAACGGAGGATTGGCGCCCACGCACATGAACTCTTGCGAGCCGATCTCGATGACGGGAACACCGGCATCGTTATGGAAGTGCGGGACGACATGGTCGGACATCGTAGTTCATCCTGGAGTGGCAATGGCGGCAGACACAATCACGAACTGACGCGGCATCTTTGAGGCGCCGCGGACCATAAAGGCGGGTGCAGATGATTGCTAGTCCGACGGAACCCAAAAGCTTCGCAAGTGCCCCATGCTCATTTGCTCATGCAAATTCGACACAATCTTGCGGCCTGAGAGAAGCCCTTCTTTCGTCGGGGACGTTGTGTCGCAATTTTGGCATACTATCTCTGTGGTTGCGTGAAATCGGGACGAAAGGCGTATCGTTCCGCGCGAGCGATCTTAGGGCATCCGGGCTTTTCCACATGAAGTGGCTGCGAATCAGTACGGCGTTGGCGGGAATGGCCGTGTGCGGCTTCGTGCTCGCGCAGGTGGCGCCGCATGCCCGCGAGGCCGGCGCGATCCTGGCCGCCCAGGACGATCCGGCCGCGCTCTCCGAGCTGAAGCTCGATGCACTGCTCCGGCACAACGACCGCCTGGTTCAGGACAATATCGAGGCCGCGCTCTCGGCCGGCGATGCCGATCTCGCCGACAGTTTCGTTAACTTGGCGCGCAAGCGCAACATCGCGCTCCCCGACGACCTGTTGAGCCGCGTCGGCGACGCCGTCAAAGCGGAGAATTCCACCGCGCATTTCGCCAAGCGCTTCGCCACCGGTCTCGTCACCGGCAACGCGGACGACGTCGCGAGCCTCTCCGGGACCGTGGCCGGCGATCTCTTCGTGTTCGGCGACATCAGGGACGTGGTGCGCGAGGGCAAGCATCTGGCCATGGGCGAGGACACCGACCGCCTCGTGCTCGGTCTTGCGGCGGCCGGCCTTGCGGTGACGGCGGCGACCTACGTCTCGGTCGGCGGTGCCGCGCCGGTGCGCGCCGGACTGACGCTGGTGAAGGATGCGCGCAAGCTCGGACGGCTCGGCGAGGGGCTCGCCGCATGGGCGGGTCGCTCCGCGCGCGAGGTCGTCGACACGCCGATGCTCCGCAACGCGGTGGCATCGGGCTCGGTGCTGCGTCCCGGCCAGACCGCGAGCGCGATCAAGGCCGCGTTCCGGGCCGAGAAGGCCGGTGCGCTGGTCCGGCTCGGCAAGGACGTCACGCGCGTCGCCGGAAAGACCGGCACGCGCGGGGCGATGGATACGTTGCGCATCGCCGAGGGTCCGAAGGACGTGGCGCGCGCGGCGCGGCTTGCGGAAGCGCAAGGCGGCAAGACGCGCGCGATCATCAAGCTGCTCGGCCGCGGCGCGCTGCTGCTCGTCGGCGGCGCGTTCGATCTGGCGATGTGGCTGTTCGGCGCGGTCGTGACGCTGTTCGGCCTGCTCTCCTCCATCAAGGCGACCGCCGAGCGCCTGACCCAGGCCTGGTGCGATCGCAGGCGAGCGCGGCGGCTGCGCCGAGCGCAGATGGCGGCCGACGCCGCTTTGGAAGGCGCGGCCGCGACGGCCTGAGGCGCGATCCGCTTCGGGCTATTGTTTGAGCATGATCTTGCCGGAAAACCGCTGCACACTTTTCCGGATCATGCTCTAAGATCGCGTCATTCCCCTCAACATCTCACGGAACTGATGATGCCGAGCTTTCACAACGGCGCCGTTGAAATTGCCTATCTCGACGAAGGCGAGGGCGATCCGATCATCCTGGTGCACGGCTTTGCCTCCAGCAAGAACGTGAACTGGGTCTACCCGACCTGGGTGTCGGAGCTGCGCAAGAACGGCCGCCGCGTGATCGCGCTCGACAATCGCGGCCACGGCGAGAGCGCAAAGCTCTACGAGCCCACGCAATATTCGATTCCAATGATGGCCGGCGACGTGCTCGCGCTGATGGATCATCTCGCCATCCCGCAGGCCGACATCATGGGCTATTCGATGGGCGGACGAATGACGGCCTGGCTCGCCCTCAACCAGCCGCAGCGGCTGCGCTCCGCGATCCTCGGCGGCATCGGCATCGGCGGCCTGATCGAGGGCACCGGCCCCGGCGAGAACGTCGCCAAGGCGCTGGAGGCGCCCGCGCTGGACGACGTCACCGATCCTGTCGGCCGCACGTTCCGTGCGTTTGCCGACCAAACCCGCTCCGACCGCCGTGCGCTCGCCGCGTGCCTGCGCGGCACGCGCGATCTTATGACCCGCGAGGAAGCCGCGCGCATCGACGTTCCGGTGCTGATCGCCGTCGGCTCGACCGACGACGTCGCGGGAAGCGCCAGCGCGCTCGGCGCCATCATCCCCGGCGCGGAAGTGCTCGACATCCCGAACCGCGACCACATGCGCGCGGTCGGCGACAAGGTCTACAAGACCGGCGTGCTCGACTTCCTCTCACGGCGTGGCTGAGGCGACCTTTGCTGAGGCGATGACGTCGGCGCCCTATTATCCTGAAATGTCGCATTACGAGGCAGAGCCATCCACTCCTTCGGCGACCGTCACGCCTTCATGCGCAGATATCTGGAGTTCCCTAAGGCTTCGCAACGGGGAATGGCCTCTACTCGCGTGACGATTGTTTAACCGAAATCCGCGTTAACGTTGCAGTGTTCCATGGGCCTTGCTGCCGATTGAGTTACCATCGGCAAGAGCGTTTTTCAGCCCGGAGAAGCAAATGAAAGTGGGCTTGGAGCTAAGGCGGGTCCTGCGCGGGATTGCTTTCCTGTCCGTGCTCTGGCCCTTCTGTTCTGCGGCAATCGCGTCTGACGCCGAGACTTACCAGACGGCTGCTGCCGTTGCCGTAAGCAAGCTGGACTTTGACCGAGCCATTCAAATCTACTCCAAAGGGCTCGAACAGCAATTCAGTCTCAAGGACCGGGCGGAGCTGCTGCGGATGAGGGGTGTAACCGCTCAGCTGGCAAAAAGATGGGATCAAGCCGAAGCCGATTTTACCGCGGCCGTCGAAATGGTCGGCTCTACCGACCCGCGCGCTTATCGGGACCGCGGCCTTTTCTATCACCACCAAGGTCACTTCGAGCTTGCGCTGGCCGACTACACCGCCGCGGCGAAGCTGTTCCCCGATGATGGAGTTTTCCCCCACGGTCAGGGACTGGCGCTTATGGAGCAGGGCAAATTCGACGAAGCGATCAAACGGTTTGACGAAGCGATAAAGCTTGAGCCGAGATCAGGTCTATTCATGCTTGGAAGGGCCGAGGCCTACAATCGTTCGGGCCGACCGCAAACCGCGCTGGAGGATTACGACAAGGCGTTGGCACTCGGACATCTCTCGCTCAGCGATACCTTTCGACTTCGCGTGGGCGTCGGAGCCGCTCATGTCAAATTGAAGAATGAGAAGGCCGCGATCGAAAGCTTGGATAAGGCTGTCGAACTGGACCCCAATTCGACGACAGCCCTCAGGTACCGAGGCCTAGCCTATGAACGGGCAGGCGAGCTTGATCGTGCGTATCGCGACTACGAGACCGTCTTAAGACTGCATCCAGGCGACGAATTGGCCGTGACGCGGCTGCAGAGGCTCCGCGCGAAGTAGGGATCAGACAAATCGGCGGACATCGCGGAAGGTCGGCTTATGGGCCAAGAGAGGCTTCGCCTCCGATATCCCTGGGACCTGGAGCTCAGTCTCTTGGCGCGCCTCAGTATCGATAACGACCGCTGCTTCACGCTGCCTTGTCGCTGAACGCAGCGGGAAGCGTTTCGAGGAACGACATCACGCGTTGTGTGCGCAGGGGCGGGCGGCGGCCGGAGGTGCGCAGCATCCACAGGGGTTCCCCAGGCGCGCGCCACGGCGCCAGCACTTCGACCAGCCGGCCGGCGCGCAGGTCTTCGTTGACGAGCCATGCTGGCCCCCAGCCGATTCCAAACCCATTCGCGATCAGAGCGAGCGCAGCGTGCGCGTCGTCGCAAATGTGCTTGGGCTTGGGCGTGATGCGAATGGGTCCTTTGCCGCTGGCGTCGGCGAAGCGCCAGGTCAGGATCTGACCGCTCGCGGGATTGCGGAAGCCGACGTGGTCGTGCGCGGAAAGCTCAAAGGGAGTAGCCGGCGTGCCGCGCGCCTTCAGATAGGCCGGCGCGGCGCAGGCGATCCAGAAGAAGGTGCAAAGCCGCCGCGCCTGATGGCCGGGCGCGCGGTCGAGGGGCCCTGAGCGGATCGCGACGTCCACGCCTTCCGCCGCGAGATCGAGAATCTCGTTGCGGAATTTGACCTCGATCTCGATTTCCGGCCGTTCGCGCAGGAACGCGGGCAGTCGCGGCAGGATGCAGGCGCGCGCGAAGGAAGCGGGCGCGGTCACCCGCACCCGTCCGCCATCGTCGCGGGTGACTTCGCCGAGCGCGGATTGGACACGGGCGAGACTTTCGGCCAACGCGCGTCCGGCCGCCATCAGCCTGTCGCCCTCTTCGGTCAGCGCCAGCGAATGGGTCGAGCGATGCAAGAGCCGCAAGCCGCGAGCCTGTTCCAAGCGGGCGACCGCCTTGGACATCGCCGATGTGGTCGTCCCCGCCCGCCGCGCGGCTTCGGCGAAGGAGCCCGCCTCGACGACGCGGACGAAGGCGAGGAGGCGCGAGACGTCGGGAGGTAAGTTCGCTGTGGACATGGAGTCCACATAATCATGGCTTCTTGGTCGCTACAAGCGCGCCCCCCGACTGGCTAAACAGGGAGCGTCAGCGCGCGCTCTGCGGCGCTAAAAACGCGGGAAGCCCCATGAACCTCGTCGAAATCACCCTGCAAGCCCTCGACGCCGCCGAGCGCGCGATTCCGCCCGGCCAGCCGGTTTATATGCTCAATCTGCTGCGCTACCGCGCGCAGGCGCGTTACGAGGATGGCTTCGACGCCGCGCCCTGCTCGGGCCGCGAAGCCTTTCATGAACGTTATAGGCCGGCATTCCGGCGTCTTGCGGCCGGTAAGCCGCTCGCGCGGATGTTTTCCGGGCCGGTCCTGACCAGCCTCGTCGGCTCGCCGGGCGAACGCTGGGACGAAGCGGCCATCAATGAATACGGCGATTTCGCCACCTTCCGCTCGATCGTCGACACCGAGACTTACCGACGCGAAGTCGCCCCGCATCGGCACGCTGCGCTCGAAGATTTCCGGCTGTTCGCGCTCGCCAAGGAGATGTGAAAAATTGTGGGTGAATTACGGTGACAGCACTGTCACCGTAATTCCCTGATCGAGGGCCGCGCTCCCGGCGAGAACGTCGCCGAGGCGCTGGAAGAACCGTCCCTCGACGAAATCACCGATCCCGTCGGCCGCACCTTCCGCGCGTTTGCCGACCAGACCCGCTCCGACCGCATGCAGCGCAGCATCATTCGATCACCTCGTCGGCGGTCGCGAGTAACGCAGTCGGGATACTCAGGCCGAGTGCGTTGGCGGTCTTTAGATTGATCACCAAGCGGAAGCGTTCGGCCTGCTCGATCGGGAGTTCGGCGGCTTTCGCGCCCCGCAGGAGCTTTGCAACATAAGCGGCGGCCCGACGATGGAGCTCGATGAGATCAGCGCCATAGGCGAGAAGGCCTCCTTCGACCGCCTCTTCACGAAAATAGTACACCGCGGGAATTCGGTATTGTGCGGCGAGCTCAATGATCTCCCGCCGGTTGGTGCGCGCGATGGGGTCCGCAAGCACGAGCAGGCCCTGGACATGCCTCGACGCCATGGTGTGGAATCCCCGACCTATGTCTTCCGCTGAGCGTTTCACCACCGGAAGAATCTCGAAGTGTCGTTCCGCGGCGGTCTTCTGAAAGCCGGCCATCAACTCGGCATGATACCGGTTGTCTGGGTCGAGCAGGACCGCAAAACGCGATGCTCGCGGCAGTAATTCCGCCAGGAGACCGAGATTCTTGCTGCTTCCACCGACGGCGGTCAGTCCGGTGACGTTTCCGCCGGGCCGCGCGAAACTTGCCGCCAACCCGACACCGACCGCGTCGGCGGTGGCAGTTACAATGGGGATCGTGCTGGTAAGCGCTTGGACGGCAAGGGCCTCGGGCGTAGAGGGCGCTACGATCACCTCAACATCCAGAGTGACCAAGTCGGCGGCAAACTTTGCCAGTTGCTTCGGATCGTTCTTCCAGAACCGGCGCTCGATGATGATGTTCTGGCCCTCGGCATACCCATGCTCGCGTAGCCCATGCTCGAAGGCATCGATTCGTTCATGATGAACCGACGCCAGAAGGCCCACACGAGGCATCTTCTTCCTGGGCTGATCGGTGGGCTGCGCGCCCACCGCCAGCGGCCAAGCTGCAGCCGAGCCCGCAACAGCCTTGATGAAATCACGGCGGCGCATCTCGCTGGCACCTTATGAGATAACACGTCGTTCAAGTTAGCACGAACAGGTAATGCCGTGTGGACCCTCGCGCGTCATCTTTTAGCCAGAACCGGTCATCGATTAGCACGAGCGCATCAAGGCTGCTGGCGCGGGGCCTGCGACCAATCCCGTCTCGGTTATGATAGGTTCGCATCTGAGGAGAAAGAACTCGCCACATCTACGCACCGGAATTCTGCTCGGATGAGGTCGGGAGCGGCTGTCGCGGATTGATGTGGAAAATGCCGTCAGTCCCTCACGGCTGGTGATCTCTGCAATCGTGCCATCTTCCAGACTTGCGAACCTTGCTGTCCTCTCCAAGCCGCCGCGCCAGCGCCATCAGCACCACGAACGTCGCCACCCACACCATCCGCGCGCCGTAGCGGTCGTGGGGCCCTGAGATCACGCCGCAGATGAAGGCGTTGCCGAGCAGGGCCAGCGTCACTGTCCCAGCCAGCAGCGTCAGGTCGTCCAGCCGGCGGCTGGCGAGTGCCTGGGCGAGCAGCGCGACCAGCGCCAGCATCGAGGCCAGCGCGACGGGGACGTGCAGCCAATTCACGTCATCGAAACTGACACCCCAATTCTGCTGCCGCGCCGCGCGCATCGGCGCGGCCTGCGCGGGGATGTAGCGCTCGATGATGCCGCGGGTGTGCGGGATCCAGCCGTTGGTGCCTTCGCCGGTCGCCACGTGCAGCAATTGCTGCCCCATCGCCCGCAGCGCCGCGCCGGCTTGCCAGGCCGGATAATCCTTCAGCGACTGCACGACGATATAGCCCATCTCGTCATTCATGCCCTCGAAGCGGCCGAGCGTGTTGAACATGCTCTTGCCCCACAAGAATTCGTCGGCGCTCGCCGGCAGCTCGTTGCGATAGGGGCAGAGCTTGTAGCGTTCGCGCGGGCAACGGTCGTTGAGATATTGCGCGACGATGCCGTCCTGCATCATGCGGCCGAAGGCGACGCCGTAGCCGCCGGGCGTCCAGGCCAGCTTGCCGGACAGCGCGTAGTTCGCCGACACCAGCATCAGGCCGCCCGCGACGATCGTGAGGCTCGCCTGAGCCAATCCCGCAATGGGCAGCCGTTTGCCCACGAACGGCCGCGCCATCCAGCCCGCTGCGCAAAGTCCGAGCAGCACGCCGAGCGTGGCGCTGTGGGTCGCCGCGGCAAAGGCGGTGAAGACGAACAGCGAGATCTTCTCGAGCGTGGAGGTGCGGCTTGCGCCGACCACCAGCAGGAACAGCGCCAGCACCGAGAGCCCGGCAAAGATGTCGGTGAGCAGCATGCTCGCAAGCCAGGGCAGCGCGGTCGACAGCATCAGCGAGAGGCTGATCGCGACGAAGCGAACGGTCTGCATCAATTCCAGCACGCGAAGCGTGAGCTGCAGCAGCCATAGCGTTGCCAGCGATTGGACAGCAAGGTTGATCCAGAAGCCAAAACCCTCGCCATAATGCAGATAGAGGCCGAACACAGTGGAGCGGCTGGGGACGAGGTAGCCCTCGTACCACCGCGCCAGATAGCCGCCGGTATCCCATTGCAACAGCGGATAGCCGTTCCAGAGCGCCGGCGCGATCATCAGGAGGGGCAGGGCCACCGCCGCCAGCCGCAGCCAAAGCGACCCTGCGGCGCGCGCGCGCAATTGATCGGTGGTGATGCTCAAATCCGCTCCGTCCTCGCTTTTGACCAATGACCGCAATAACGGCTCAACGAGAATTCACCAATAGTTTGAAGCCGCCCGGCTTGATTTTGGCGGAACTCTGACCACGTTGAGACGACCTTGCCGTTTGGGGCGCTAGAAGAAACCGTTGTGTTTCAAAGCCTTGGCGTGGCCAATCGGGCAGGGTGCTGTTCACTCCTGGGCAAGCCCGTCAGGACTTTGTCGCCTAGATTGTGCTATACAGCCCGCAAAAGACGCCCATTCGAGAGAGCAAATCCCATGGCAGTGCATCAGGTCAATCCGGGAGGAAAGCTCGCATCGCTCGATCCGATCTGGGACCGGATCCGCAGCGAAGCGGAGGACATCGTCCGCCGCGAGCCCGAGCTTGCGACCTTCATCTATTCGGCGGTGCTGCATCACGGCCGGCTGGAAGATTCGGTGGTTCACCGCGTCGCCGACCGGCTCGATCATTCCGCGCTGTCGGGCGATCTCGTCCGCCAGGCCTATATTGAGGCGCTGCGCGACGACCCCGATCTCGGCAACGCCTTCCGCGCCGACCTCGTTGCCGTCTACGACCGCGATCCCGCGACCTCGCGCTTCATCGATCCCTTGCTCTACTTCAAGGGCTTCCATGCCATCCAGACTCATCGCCTCGCGCACTGGCTCTATCTGAAGGGCCGCAAGGATTTCGCCTATTACCTTCAGAGCCGATCGTCGGCGGTGTTCCAGACCGACATCAATCCCGCCGCGCGCATCGGCCGCGGCATCTTCCTCGACCATGCCACCGGTTTCGTCTGTGGCGAGACGGCAGTCATCGAGGACGACGTCTCGATCCTGCACGGCGTCACGCTCGGCGGCACCGGCAAGGAGAACGAGGACCGTCACCCGAAGATTCGGCACGGCGTGCTGATCGGCGCCGGCGCAAAGATTCTCGGCAACATCGAGATCGGCCATTGCGCGCGCATCGCCGCCGGCTCGGTCGTGGTCAAGCCGGTGCCGCACAACGTCACGGTTGCAGGCGTTCCCGCCAAGATCGTCGGCGAGGCCGGCTGCGCCGAGCCGTCGCGCACCATGGACCAGATGATCAACGCGATGGGGCTCTGAGCGGGCCCTTGATGCTGCGAAGGGCCGGATTTTCCGGCCCTTTTCGTCCCCAAATTCTTTGACAATTCGTGCTGGCGGTTCGCTGCATCTCGTCCTAAAACCCGCCGACCATTTTCGATCGGAGACTTGCCGTGGACGTCAAAGAAGTCAGAAAGCTCGACGCATATCTGAAGCGCGTATTCGGCAATCCCAAGATCCGCGTCGTGCCGCGGCCGAAGAAGGACGATTCCGCCGAAGTCTATATCGGCGAGGAATTCATCGGCGTGCTGTTCGTCGACGACGAGGACGACGATCGCTCGTTCCAGTTCCAGATGGCGATCCTCGAGGACGATCTGGTCGACCAGGAATAGTTGGTCGCGAGCGAAGCGGAGTCTTCGCTCCTGCGCGCCGTTCTCCGCGTCCCGGACGCGCTGCAACGCTCCTTAGCGTTGCAGTGCAGAGCCGGGACCCAGGAAGCCACACAGCGCATCTCGGACATGGGCCCCGGCTCTGCAGCGCACCGTCGAAGCGACGCTGCGCTACGTCCGGGGCACGCGGCGAGATCGAGGTCACTTTCTCCACGCCGTCATTGCGAGCGTAGCACAGCGGCGCCAGCATTGCTTGAGCAACACTCCGACGAGCTTTACGTGCTCAATTGCAGACCTCGACGTTGGTTGAATACTTTTGCTCAAGCCGACAGCCGGGGCGAACTGGGCGACAACCACCAATTCCCACGCCGCAAACTATCTGCCCACTCGTCTGAGGCTTCGCAGGCTTGGATTCAACCTGCTTCCACTCGGCGTCTCGGTTCGTGGCGTCCTCGCGTGTCGCGACCGGCTTCTTGTCCTGGACCTTCTCGCATTCGTTGTCGTCATTGACGCGATAGCCGGCGCGGCAGGTGATCTTCACGCAAGTGTCGGCGTCAGCCTTGAAGCCGCGATTGCAGACCAGCGGACAGACACGGCCTGGCTTGGCCTTGATGGCGTCGAGCGCCTCGAAGCTCGCGAGCTTGGGGTCGAATTTCGTTCTCGCATATTGGTTGAACAGCGTCAGTGAGCGCTGTGATGACGCATTCCAGTCGCCATCGGCGGCGGCGGTCAGACAACCCACGCGACGAAGCTCGGACTGCACGAGCTTGGCCGTCTCTTGCGGCGACATACTCGGCATCGACTGAGTTGGGGCCACTGCCGCGACCTTCTGCTCACCGTCACGCTGAGCCTTCTCAGCCGCCTGTTTTGCTGCGAGTTCGGCCGCTGCCTTGTCGTTCGCAATCTTCTCGGCGAGCACCTTTTCGGCGGCCTGCTTGTCGGCCAGCGCCTTGGCGACGGCGGCCTCGGCATCCTTCCTGCGCTGCTCGGCAGCAGCCGCTTTCGCTTCCTCGATCTGCTTGGCCCTCTCCGCCGCAATGCGGGCGTCCTCGGCCGCCTTCGCGGCCGCTGCTGCTTTCTCCTGTTCGGCCTTCTTGGCGCGCTCGGCGAGCAGCCGAGCCTTCTCGTCCTCGGCCTGCCTCGCCTTTTCCGCAGCGGCAGCGCGAGATTCTTCGGCGACGATCTTGCTCAGTTGGCCCTTAGCGAGATCGGTGTAGAAGCCGTTGGGGTAGCGGTTGACGAAAGAGGACCAGACGTCTCGGGTGCCGATTTGGAGCGCCAGCTCGTAGTCGCGCCGGATTTCGCTGTCGGGGTTGGCCTGCGGCCCGGTCGCGACCGGTTTGGCCGGGACCAGGGCCACGTCGTCGCCGCCCAGCGAGCCGTAGACATAGGGTTCCTGCTTGTAGCCGGTGGTCTTCAGGACGTCGTCGCGCACGAAGCCGAACGCCTTGCGCAGATCGAGGCCCGGCGTCGGTAGACGTTGGACCAGAGCGCTGGCGAATGGGCTGTTCTTGGCATCGCCGTCCGAGGCGGTCGAGCCCGCCTTCGCCGCGAAGGCGATCATGGTATTTGGGCTGGTCGGCTCGACCTTGGCGAGGCCGCGGCCGATCGCGCGGGAGGCGACCGTGCGCTTCATGGTCTTGGCAAACGGATTGTCCCGGCAGGCGTCGAGGATGATGAGGCGAAGCTGCTTGGCCGGTTCCACGGCAAAAAGTGCGCGATCGAGCGCAATCGTCTCGTCGAGCACATCGCCGTCGGTCTCCAGCGCGGCATCGATGGGAATCAGGTAGTTCGTCCCGTCCAGTTCAATGCCGTGCCCGGCATAGTAGATAACGGCAACATCTGCATCGCGAGTCCGGCCCGCGAACTCACGCAACGACCTGCGCATGTCGGCGGCGTTGAGGTCGAGCTTGATGTCGACGGCGTCGAACCCGGCCTTCCTGAACATGCTCCCGACCAGGGTGGCATCGTTTGCGGGGTTCGCCAGCCGCGCCACGTTCTTGTAGGCCGAGTTGCCCATGACGAGCGCGACGCGCTTCTCGGCCAGCGCCGGTCCGGCTCCAGCCCAGATCGCAAAAATCAACAAAACAAACAGCCGAAGCCGCATTCCAGCCCCCGAATGCAATGCGTCAGATTATTCGCAGCATGGCCAAACGCAATCCGTGCTCAGTGATATCAGTCACACATCAACGCGGCCATCATGCCCTGTTTTGCCCCGAAGGGTCAATCGATTTTCGAAAAATACGAAAAGTGTCGATGCTGCCCACGCTTGGCTACTGTGCATGGGGTTGTTTTCGACGTTTTGTTTTGGAGCCTCCGGCCGCCGCTCAGCCCCGCGGCCCGCGCAGCTGCGCGGTCAGCTTCTCCATCGCCTCCGCCACCTCGCGCCATTGCGACAGCCAAGCCCTCGGAAAGCGGAAGGTGAGGTCGGCGCCGCCGACGCGGCGCTCGGCGAGGCACATGCCCGGGGTGGCGGCATCGCGCGTGCAGCGCGCGGTGAGCGCGGGGTTTGCGGCCGAATAGAGGTCCTCGCTGCCGTAGGGCGTGTCGGTGCGGAACATGCGCATCGTCAGCCCGTCCGCTGGGCTTGCCGCGGCCTGGTCGAGATAGCGCGGATAGATCGTGGCGGTGCGCTGCTCGGGCGAGAGCGCATCGTGATGGGCCGCAATCGACAGGAAGATGCGGTCGATCGATTGCAGCGCCGCTTCCGCCGTGTCGGAGGTGACGTGCTTGGGCGCGCCGGGCGGCTCCAGCGAGGGATAGAGGAAGTCGAGATCGATGCGCTCCTGCGGGCCCGAGTGCCGCTGGATCTTCATCCGGATCGCGGTCACCGGCAGGTTGAACAAGGTGCCGCCGACGCTCACCGGCAGCTTGTCCGGCGCGTTCGCGCCGGCGCTGCCCCAGGTCGGCCACAGCAGATAGGCGACGAGCGCGACCGCACAGGCCGCAGCCGCGCCGCCGAGCACGATCGGGACGACATGCGCCCGGGTGCGCATGCGGGGGGACCTGAGCGGAGCTGCGGAGAACAATGTCATGAATTGCGCGAGGTCGACCGGAGGTCGGCCGATGGCCGACGAATCAGCGGCGAATATGCCATGCGACCGCGATTTCGCGCAGCGTTCCCGGCCGCTCGGATCGGGACGGCCCCTGCACGGGGCGGCTGGCCGCGTTAACCTTTCCTTAAGGATAATGTAGCGTTAAGGCGCACTCTTTGTCACAGGAAGGCACGCGCGTTGCGTAAGGGCGGAGCACTTCCGATGACACCTGAAGCTCTCAACACCTTCTTCTCGATCGGCATCGGTTTCGCGCTCGCGGGCGCGCTCGTGAACGGATACCAGGCGCTGGCACAGCGGCCCGCCGGCTTCGGCCTGCTGCAGGACGGCGTGGCGCCGAAGACTTTCGCGGCGGTTCCCTTCCTGGTGTTCGCCGCGCCCTTCATCATCATGCGCAACACGCTGCGCGGCGTGCGGGTGGAAAGCCGCCGCGTGGAATTCGTGATGATGGCAACCCTCATCGCCGGGTTCTGGAGCATGATGAGCGGCACCTTCTTCCTGATGACGCTGCGCGCCGCCGGTCTTCTGGTCTGATCCGAAGCGCCTTGAGCGCGGCCGGCCCTTTGCGTCGCGGCTGCCGTTTGGCTATGCCAGTCGTCAACGCGACAGGAGACAGCCAATGGCCATCTACGAGCTCGACGGGCAGGCGCCCGACCTTCCCGCCGACGGCAATTATTTCATCGCCGAGACCGCGACCGTGATCGGCCGGGTGCGCTTGATGCCGGGCGCGAGCGTCTGGTTCGGCGCGGTGCTGCGCGGCGACAATGAGTGGATCGAGATCGGCGAGGGCGCCAATGTGCAGGACGGCTCGACCTGCCACACCGATCTCGGCTTTCCGCTTGTCATCGGCAGGAACTGCACCGTCGGCCACAACGTCATCTTGCACGGCTGCACCATTGAAGAGGGCGCGCTGATCGGCATGGGCTCGATCGTGATGAACGGGGCGAAGATCGGCCGCAACAGCATCGTCGGCGCCGGCTCCGTCATCACCGAGGGCAAGGAGTTCCCCGAGCGCTCGCTGATCATCGGCTCGCCGGCCCGCGTGATCCGCACGCTCGACGACGCCCAGGTGCAGAAGATGGGGAGCGCGGCCCGGTTCTACGTGGCGAACGGTCCGCGCTTCAAGCAGGGCCTGAAGCGGATCGGCTGACCTGCCCGACCGGCTGCGGTTCTCCCCAGCCGGGTCACGGCCTATACCGTAAAAATACAGGTCGGTACTTTAATCCTCTGCTAGCGCGATCACGCTTATCGTCCAGCGTTTTCAACCAGGAGGAGCGGCGCCATGGGAGCTGCGGCGCTGGAATCCGGCCTCGGCGCCGGAACCAAATTTTTGAAGAAATTGGTCCGTTTCATACGCGGCTCCGACACGCTCAGCGTTGCGGAGAAGGTCTACAGCATTGCCGCCTTCCTCGCGATCGTCACCACTTTCCTGCTGGTGATGTCGGTCCAGTCGGTGCGCTTGCAGACGACGTATCGCCACCTCCATGCCACCTCCGCTGAGGCGGCGATCGGCGTCGGGCGCATCAACGCCCTGATCTATGCCGTCGTGATGGAATCGCGCGGCATCTACATGTCCGCCGATCGCAACGCGATGAAGCAGTTCGCGGACGGGCTGGTGCGGCGCAACCGCGAGCTCGCCGAGGCCGTGAAGAGCATGGAGAAATACGTCGGCACCAACGACGCCGAATTGTTCGCGAGCTTCCGCCAGCGCATCATGCAGTTCATCGACTTCCGCCAGGAGCTGGTGCGGCGTGGCCTGGAGATCAGCCCGGCCGCGGCCCGCGAATGGGGGGACAACGACGCCAATCGCTCCCTGCGCAACAAGCTCAACAGCGATCTTGAAGCGCTCGAACGGATCTACCGTGAGCGCGCCAGCGAGGCGGACGCACTCGCCAACGAGAACCGCTACGCCGCCGCCTATCTGTTCGCGCTGGGGCTCGCGGCGCTGATGCTCGCGGCGCTGAACGTCGTCGTCATGCGAAACTCGGTGGTCGGCGCGCTCGCCGATATCACGCAGGCGACCGACCGGATCGCGCAGGGCGACGTCAAGAGCGAGGTGCCGCATCTGCGCCGTCACGACGAGATCGGGCGCCTTGCGCGCGCGGTGCAGAACTTCCGTGACGCGGTGGCGCGCATCTTCGAGCTCGAGGAGCTCGAGCTCGGCACTGCGCAGGCGCGCGACGCGGCGATGACCGAGCGCGACAAGTTTAATGACAAGTACCAGGCCAAGAAGTGGCAGCTTTCGGCGGCGATCAACAGCATGCCGCAGGGGCTGATCATGCTCGACGCCAAGGCCAACGTGGTCGCGATGAACGCCAATTACCGGAAGATGTACGATCTGCCCGAGACGATCCAGACCGGATCGAGCTTGCAGGAGATCCTCGAGCACAGGGTCAAGAGCGGATTGTTCAGCGGCGACGTCGCGAAATATGTCGCGGCGGTTCTCGACCGGATCACAAGGCGCGAGCCGACCGCTTACGAGCTCGCATTGAACGATGGTCGCATCGTCAAGATCTATGAGCGTCCGATGGACGGCGGCGGCTGGGTGTCGGTGCAGGAGGACATCACCGAACAGCGCCAGCGCGAGCGCATTCTCCAGCGCACGGAGCGTCTGCTCGCCACGGTCATCGAGAACGTGAGCGAGGGCATCATTGCCAAGGACGCGCGGAGCCTTCGCTACCTCTTCATCAACAAGGCTGCCGAAAAGCAGATCGGCATGTCGCGCGCCGAGCTCGTCGGCAAGACGGCGCGGGAATTGTTTTCAAAGGAGACCGCCGATCTGATCGAAAAACGCGATCAGCAGCTGCTCGCCCAGCGGCAGCAGCTCGAGCCGATGATCGATACGATCAACAACCCGATCCGCGGCCGGCGCAAGGTGTCGTGGCGGCGCCTTCAAATCGGCGGCGCCGGAGAGGATTCGCATATCTTCGTGACCATGGTCGAGGATCTCGGGGCGGAGATGGGCGCTGCTGCGTAGGGGAGGGGCAAGGCTGTCTGGCCCTTTCAAGCTGATGTGAGGGCACTTGTTCCGGAACAGGTCTTCGTCGCGATCGTTGACCGGCAAAGGAGAATTTCCGATGGCCAGGTCGTGCGCTTCGATCAAGACCGCGATCATGATCCTCGCACTCGCGGCGCTGCCGGCCGCGTCCTTCGCGCAAACGGCCGGCGGCTCTGCCGGATCGAGCGGAACCTCGACGGGATCGACGGGAGGCTCGGTGGGATCGACCGGAGGTATCGCCAATGCGCCAGCACCGCCGCCCGGCACCAACAGCCTGGGGACCGCGCAATCATCCGGTCCAGGGTCCGGCGTCACCACCGGCACCGGCGCGGGTAGCGCGGCTGATGCCACTGTCAACGCCGAGAACCGGCAACTCGACAAGAAGCTCAAGAGCATCTGCCGCGGCTGCTGACGCTCGCGCGGAAGCGAGATGCCGTCGCTGTCACGAAGTCAGGATCGAGGCCTCCGCGTGAGGCGGAATACACCTGAAAAAACAAGGTCGTTGACGCAGTATACCGTCAACGACCTTGCCAGCCCCGGATATTGAAATCGGCTCACGCCATCCGGTAAGGGCGAGCATCGCCCGGAATCATACAGGCGAATGTGATCCAGTTCACAAGTGGCGAAAATAAAGTTCCCGCCCGGTGATCGGCTCAGCCGCGCGAGCGCTTGCGTGCGCTGGCCTGGACGCGGTGCCGCGCCGGTTTCCTGCGGGTAACCGATGGCGTCTCGACCTCGGTCGCTCGTGCACTGGCAAAGGACTGCCGCAGGCCGTCGATGGATTCGTTCAAGGCCGTGACCTGCTCGGACAGGCGCTTGGTGTCGGCCTGTTGCGCCGCCATCAGCCGTTTCATCGTCTGAAGCTGGTCCTGCACCACCTGGAGCTGGTCGATCGATTCCTGCTGGGTCGCCTCCAGTCCCTTGGTCTTCTCGACCAGCTGCTCGGAGGCCTGAGCGGTGCGGGCCTGAAGCTGCCGCGATGCCACCACCCGGTCGCTCTCGGGGGCGGCGCCGGTATAGGCGCGCCAGATCGCGATCGACGTCACGCCCGCGATCAGCAGCAGGAGGGCTGCAGCGGTCAGCGCGATCGGCTGGGCGCCAAGGCGAAGGAGGGGCTTGGACGGCGTGTCCTGGGCGAGATCGATCATCGCTGACAAAACCCAAATTGAAACTTGGTGAGTGGCGAAGACCGGCAACCCAAAGGGGCGACCGGGGCGTCCCGAAAGCCTTACGTTTCGGCAAGGAATGGGACCAAAAAGAGGCTGAGTGAGGAAAAAACCAGGAATCAGCGAGCCTTGCCGGCCCCGAACGGTGCGGCAGCGGCAGGGATCAAGGCTGAAATTGCGAAAACGGCCCGGAGTAGCTCTTCGTGCGCGGTACGGCGTAGGGCCCGAGGCGGGAGGTCGTCAGTCCAAGCCGCACCAGTGATTCCCCAAGCGTCACCGCGGCCGCAACGCCGTCGACCACGGGCAGGCCGTGCGTGGCGGCGAGCTCGCCCGCGAGATCGGCCATGCCGGCGCAGCCGAGCACGATCGCTTCGGCGCGGTCGTCACGGATGGCGGCGGTGATCTCCGCCGAGATCTTGCCGAGCGCTTCCGTGTTGCGCTCTTCCAGCGCCAGCACCGGGACCTCGGCGGCACGGACGCGGGCGCAGCGTTCGGCCAGGCCGTACTTGCGCAGATTGTGCTCGATCGGCACGATGGAGACGCCGAGCGTGGTCACCACGGCAAAGCGCGCGGCGATCAGGCTCGCGAGGTGGAAGCCAGCCTCGCCGATGCCGATCACAGGCGCCTTGGCGGCGGCGCGCGCGGCATCCAAGCCGGTGTCGTCGAAGCAGGCGATGATGTGTGCGTCCGCGCCGTCGCGATCGGCCTCGCGGATGCAGCCGAGCATGCCGGGCACCGCGAAAGCTTCGTCGTAGAACCCCTCGATCGAGACCGGGCCCATCGCCGGCTGACGCGCATCGATCACGGTGTCGGCGAGGGCAACGCTGCGCGCGGCAGCGGCGATCTTCGCCGTCATCGATGCCGTTGTGTTGGGATTGACGACGTGAAGCCGCATCGGAACAGACGAGTCCCTTCTCAGACGAGTCCCTTGCCGGCGTCCGAGCCCTTGGCCGCCTGCCGCTTGTTGAGCACGTGGATGGTGCCGAGCGCAAGCGTGATGACCGTGAACGAGACCGCCGAGATCACGGTGCCGAGCGCGTAGATGTCGGGGTTGGTCACGGTGGTGGTGAGGCCTTGAAGATCCAGCGGCAACGTGTTCACGGCGCCGATCGCCTGGCTGGACCGTGCGAGCTCGTCCCAGGACAGCGTGAAGCCGAACAGGCCGATGCCGATCACCGAGGGCAGGATGATCGGCAGCACGACATGGCGGAACGTCTGCCACGGTGTGGCGCCGAGATCGCGCGCGGCTTCTTCCAGCCGCGGATCGAAGCGGTTGAAGATCGCGAACATG
Source organism: Bradyrhizobium glycinis (assembly GCF_016031655.1). GTDB lineage: Bacteria > Pseudomonadota > Alphaproteobacteria > Rhizobiales > Xanthobacteraceae > Bradyrhizobium > Bradyrhizobium glycinis. The sequence continues at coordinate 322,896 of NZ_JACCHQ010000003.1, read as the reverse complement.
ATGAGCAGCCCGAACGGCAGCGTCCATGTCAGGTGCGCGCCGAGCCCGGACGTGAGCAGGCCCATCGAAGTCTCGAAATTCTCGTTCCAATGCGCCTTGATGAGGTCGTCGATGATGCGGAACTCGAGCGAGATGCCGAGCGAGGTGATGATCGAGGGCACGATGAGGCTGGCGATCGCCGAGTAGAACAGGATGCTCTGCGCCTTGAACTTGCGCCGGAACGCCATGCCAGCGGCGACCGACAGCACAACGGTGACGATCATCACGACGATGCCGAGCAGCAGCGAACGGCGGAAGGCGGCGCCGAGATCGACGATGCCGGTGCCCTGGAACAATTTCGCGATCCAGAAGGTCGACACGCCGTTCATCGGGAAGGTGAGGCCGCCCTGCGGCCCCTGGAACGACAGCACGTAGATCGCGATCATCGGCCCGTAGAGAAACAGCACATAGGCCGCGAAGAAGATCGCGAGCACGTAGAACGAGCGCGGGCGTCCTTCCTTCATGCTCTAGAGCTCCTTCTTGATGTCGACGATGCGCGACATCATGGTGATGATCAGGAAGGTGATCGCGAGCAGGATCACGGCGTTGGCCGCGGCGGCGGGGAATTGCAGCGCGTTGACCCGCGTCTCGATGATCTTGCCGGCGGCGGCGATCTGCTGGCCGCCCATCACGCCGATGGTGATGAAGTCGCCCATCACGATGGTGATGACGAAGATCGAGCCGATCACGATGCCGGGCTTGGCCAGCGGAATGATGACGTTGACGAGGGTCTGGAAGCCGCTGGCGCCGGCATCATAGGCGGCCTCGATCAACGACTTGTCGATGCGCACCATCGAGTTGAAGATCGGCACCACCATGAAGAAGGTGAAGAGGTGCACCAGCGCCAGCACCACGGAGAATTCGGAGAACAGCAGCCATTCCACGGGATGGTCGATCAGCCCCGTCTTCATCAGGCCGGAGTTCACGAGGCCGTTGCGCCCGAGTAAAGGAATCCAGGCGATCATGCGGATCACGTTGGAGGTCCAGAACGGGATCGTGCAGAGCAGCGACAGGCCCATCTGCCAGGTCTTGGACTTGACGTGGAAGGCGAGGAAGTAGGCGACCCAGAAGCCGATGAAGAGGGTGAGGGCCCAGACCATGAAGCAGAGCTTCAGCGTCATCAGATAGGTCTTGCCGATGGTGCAGAGGTCGGGAAGCTGCGCGATGCAGCCCTCGAACGTGTCGGTGTAGCCGCGGCCGGAGAAAGCCGGCAGCAGCTGGTATTCGTTGTAGTCCCAGAACGAGACGATGACGACGAAGACGAGCGGAATGAGGAAGAACGCGAGAAACACCAGCATCATCGGCCCGGCCTGGAGCCAGGAGATGAAGGACGGCGACAGGCGCGTCGGCTTTGCGGCGCGCGCTGTGCCCGACCCCGGGATCAAGCCCGGGGCTGCGTGTTGCAGGACTTCTTCCGACATGTCCGTTACGCCGCGATGAACTCGTTCCACTTGCGGACCATGTAGTCGTTCTCGTCCATCACGGCGTTCCAGCACGCGACGCCGCCCATGCGATCCTCGTAGGAGCCGCCGTCACGCACCGCGCCGGCCTTTTCCAGCAGCGAGCCGTCGGGCGCCTTGATGTCCTTCTCGGCCGGCTTGCCTTCCATCCAGTAGGCCCATTCGTAGGGCTCCATGTGCGCCTTCGCGGTGGAGAGCACGGCGGAGTAATAGCCCTGGCGGTTGAGGTAGGCGCCGGCAAAGCCCGACAGGAACCAGTTCACGAATTCATAAGCCCATTCGAGCTTGGCACCCGAGACGCCCTTGGACACGCAGAAGCCGGAAGCCCAGGACCGATAGCCTTCCTTGAGCGGCTGGAAGGTGCAGGGGATGCCCATCGAGCGCACCTTGGTGACCGCCGGCGACCACATCGACTGGATCACGGTCTCGCCCGAGGCCATCAGGTTGACGCTCTCGTTGAAGTCCTTCCAGAAGGCGCGGAACTGGCCGGCCTTCTTGGCCTCGGTCATCACCTTCATGGTGAGATCGATCTCTTCCTTGGTCATGTTGCCCTTGTCGGCATATTTGTACTTGCCGGTGGCTTCCACGACCATCGCGGCATCCATGATGCCGATCGAGGGGATGTTGAGGATCGAGGCCTTGCCCTTGAACTCGGGGTTGAGCAGCTCGGCCCAGGTGCTGATCGGACGCTTGATCAGGTCGGGGCGGATGCCGAGCGTGTCGGCGTTGTAGACGGTCGGGATCAGCGTGACGAACTCGGTCGCCGACGTCGCGAACTTCTTGGAGTCCTTGCCTTCGAGATAAAGCACCTTCCAGGGCGCGGTGCCCTGGCCGCCGATCTTCTTGCCGCCGGGCGTCTCGCCCTTGGTGAAGACGGGCGTAATGTTGTCGAACTCCTTGATCTTCTTGGCGTCGAGCGCAAGGATGTTGCCAGACGGCACCAGCTTCTTCAGCGAGAAATATTCGGTATCCAGCACGTCGAAGGAATTCGGCTGGGTCATGACGCGCTTGGTGACGTCGTCCGTCGTCGCGGTGATGTATTCGATCTTGATGCCGGTGTCCTTCAGGCACTGCTTGGCGATGTCGTCGCCCTCGTTCACGGCCGTGCCGAGATAGCGCAGCACCTTCGCATCGGCCGACTTCACGTAAGGAAAGCCGGTGATCGCGCCGGAGCCGGCGGCGAGGCCGGCGAGACCCGCGGTGCCCTTCAATAGCGTGCGGCGGCTGACGCCGGTCTTCCTGGTCGTCTCGGTCATTTCGCTCACTCCTCTGTGTTGCGCATTTTCCGTGGTGAAGGATGCTATTGCAGGCGTTGCGCCTTGGCGGGATCCCAGGTCGCCAGCACGCGATCGCCCGGACGGAACGGATGCACGTCGAAGGTGGCCTCGGGAACGTGGGAGAACAGGGCGGTGCCGTCGTCGAGCGTGAGCGAGACGGCGATGTAAGAGCCCTGGTACTCGGTCTGGGTCAGCAGCGCCGGCGCGCCGAAGGCGCCGTCGGCGAACGGCACGATGCCGAGCTGATCGGCGCGGACGGCGATGAGATTGCCGGCGTCGCTGAGCACGTTGTGGCCGCCGATGAATCGGGCCACGAATTCGGTGCGGGGATGATGGAAGATGTCGCGCGCTGTGCCCTGCTGCTCGATCCTGCCGTGGTTCATCACCACGATGTGGTCGGCAAGGGCCATCGCCTCTTCCTGGCCGTGGGTGACCTGGATGAAGCTGATGCCGAGTTCGCGCTGCAGCCGCTTCAGCTCGCCGCGCATCTTGACGCGCAGGAACGGATCGAGCGCCGAGAGCGGCTCGTCGAGCAGGAGGATCTGCGGCTCGGTGATCAGCGCGCGCGCGAGCGCCACGCGCTGCTGCTGGCCGCCGGAGAGCTGCGCCGGAAGACGGCCTGCATATTGGCTCATCGCGACCAGCTCGAGCAATTCGCCGGCGCGCTTGTGCCGCGTCGCCTTGTCGATGCCGCGCATCTTCAGGGCGAAGGCGACGTTGTCGAGCACGGTCAGGTGCGGAAACAGCGCGTAGGACTGGAACATCATCGCGGTACCGCGCTTGGCCGGCTCGAGGTCGGTGACGTTCTGCGCACCGAGGATGATGTCGCCTTCGCTGACCGCCTCGTGACCTGCGATCATGCGCAGCGTCGAGGTCTTGCCGCAGCCGGAGGGGCCGAGCAGGCAGCAATAGGTGCCGGCCGGGATCTTCAGGTTGACGTTGTCGACGGCCAGCGTGGCCTCGTAGCGTTTGGTGACGGCGACCAGTTCGAGAGCGGCGGGAATGGCCATGGCGTGTCCGAGGAAGCTCGTCGACTAACATTGCAGGCCGAACGTTCGTCGATCGAGCCCTCACAATCATGGCCGCCAAGACCCGCCAGAAACCCGATGCGCCAGATGCGAGCGATCGCGTCAGCCGTATCCGGGAGGGTGTGACCGCCGCGATCCTCGAGCATCGTCTGCTGCCCGGCACCAAGCTCGGGGAGGACGAGATCGGCGACATCTACGGCGCGAGCCGGACGCTGGTGCGGACAGCGCTGCAGCAGCTTGCGCATGAGGGCATCGTCAACATCGAGAAGAATCGCGGCGCTTTCGTTGCGCGCCCGACGCCGGCCGATGCTCGCGAAGTGTTCGAGGCGCGCCGCCTGATCGAGCCTACCATCGTGGACCACGCGATCGACGCGGTCTCACCGGCCTGGCTCGATCGCCTCGGCCGGCATCTCGACGAAGAGCGCGAAGCGGAATCGCGCGGCGATGCCCGCGCCTCGGTGCGGCTCTCCGGCGAGTTTCATCGTCTCGTCGCGGAGATGAGCGGCCACAGCATCTATCTCGGTTTCCTGAAGGAGCTGATCGCGCGCTCATCGCTCATCATCCTGCTCTACCGCCGCCACGACACGCCCGCGTGCGGCACCGATCATCACGCCGAGATCGTCGCCGCGATCCGCAAGCGCGACAAGGCGCGCGCCGGCGCCTTGATGCTGTCGCACCTGAACGAGATCGAGGCGGAGCTGTTCCTGAAGGATCCCGCCGCCGACGAACTGCGGCTGGCGGACGTGTTGGGAGCGTGAGAAGCGCGCGTCGCCAGCGCACGGGATCCGCGAGTGCGAATGCTATTGTGGCTCCAAGCCGAGATTCTTGATCGACTCCAGCCAGACCGGCCCTTCCTTTTCGTAGAGGGCAACCGAGGATGCGCGATCCATTGCCGGCGAGTCGACGCCGAAGGCCTCGAGCAGCTTCTGGACACGCTCGGTCTTGCCGCCTTCGACCATGAGCTTGGCGAGCAGTTCGATCCGGTCGGGCGGCGTCGCAGCGGGCGCCACCAGGGCTGTGAAGCTCGTCAGCTGGAAGACTTTTCCGGTGACCCCCTGCTCGGTGAACGTCTTGGTTTCCGGCAGTTTCTTCATCCGAACCAGTGACGGCACGGCGATCGCGCGGCCGACGCCAGTATCGAGGACTGGAAGCGCGGCCTGATAGCTGCCGGTCGCGGCCTGGATGACGCCGGACGCCAGGTCCTGCCACATTGGCGCTTCGCCGCGGTAGTGCACGATGGAGATGTCGAGGCCATATTGGCGGTTGAGCTCGGCGATCGCGATGTGCGCGAACGAACCGATTCCATACGAGCCTGCCGTGACCTTGTTGCGGCGCGCATATGCGACGAAATCTTCGATGGACTTTGCGCCGGTGGCGGAATGGACGACCAGCGGCAGATGACCAGATGGCGTGACTGCGACAATCGTGAAATCCTTGTCCGGATCGTAGGCGAGCGACTTCAGCAGCAGCCGGTTTCCGAGCAACGTGGACGAGATCGTGTACATCAGCGTATGGCCGTCCGCCGGCGAATCCTTGACCGATTGGGCTGCCAGCGCGCCGCTCGCTCCCGTCTTGTTTTCGACAACGACCGGCTGTCCGAGCTTCTGAGAGATGTAATCGCCGTAGGCGCGGGCGAATGCATCGGTGATGCCGCCGGCGGGCGTCGAGACGACGATCTTGATGGCTCTGCTCGGCCAGGCTTCGGCTGCAGCCCCGTCAGCCGTGGCTATCACCAGGCTTGCGATTGCAGCGCCCAGCATTCCGACGAATGTCCTCATTTGCCCCTCCCGTTTTGCTCTGCGTCATTGGGCGCCCTGCGGTCGCCGGGCAGAGGTGTCACACGAGCGGAGCCAAATAGAAACAACATTTCACTGTGTGAAATGGCAGTCTCCTGACGACGAAGACGGGCCTGCCGCAGCAAGCTTGGCGGCGAGCGCCTCGGCCAGTGCGGAGGCGACCTTCTTCATCTGCGGGACGAAGCGCCGGAGACCTTCCTCGGGGCTGACGGCCTCGCGGAGCATCATGACGTTCATGCTCGCAAAAAGACGGTTCGGAAGAGCGACGGGAACGCCGATGGCCCAGACGGCGCCGCCAAAGATGCTGCGGCTGTAGCTCTCGTCCATGACTGCAAATCCGGATCTCCGGATTGCGCGCAGCACCTTCGTGAGCTTGGCAGGAGTGCGCGCGAGGTCATTCCAGGGCTCCGGGCTGACGGCAAGGCGCGCCGCGATGCGTTCCTGCTCGGCGGGCTCGCAAAATGCCAGATAGGAGCGTCCCATCGAGGTGCCGAGTACGGGAAAGCGAAAGCCTGGCGGACGGTGGAACAGCAGCGAGCCGCCGACTCGCGTCGTGTGTGCGATCACCATGGAGTCCTGATCGAACACGGCCACATCCGACGGCCAGTGGATCTGCTGGCGAAATTGGTTGAGGATCGGTTCGGCAATGCCGCCGATCCAGTTGGGCTCGTCGTAGCCGGTGCTGAGCAGCAGCGCCCGTCCTGTCGGGGCGTAGCTGGGCGGCCCGCTGCGGCGAACTACATAGCCTTCATGCTCCAGCGTCTCGAGCATGCGAACGATCGTTGCCTTGTTGAGCCCCGTCGCCTTGTGCAGCGAACCCACGGTCGATTGCCGTTCCTGGTTGATGACGCGCAGGATCTCGAGGCCTCTCGACAACGCGATGACGGGACGGAATGATGGCATGGCAGCTCTTTGTGAGGACCGTGCCGCCAGTCAATGATGCAATCGCCGGATCAGTCAACAGGCCAGACCGGTGCCGCATTGGCTCCTCAGCGACCGAGTTCGCTTTCGGCGGCAAGCTGCCCCTCTGGCGTGATCTCGTATTCGCCGTCCTGCTTGGTCATCCATCCTGACCTGACCATCTCGCGCGCAAGCTGTATCGAGCAGATCGGATGATTGCCGCCCGGATGATACAGCCTGTCATTTCGGACGAGGAGGTGCCCGTACAATCGCGCCTGACGCAGCGCCCTGCGCATCCCCGGTGATGGACTTTTCATGCCGGTTCAAGCGCGAGCACGATGAAGGTTCCTAATGAATGCGGCTGTCTTTGGCGTTTCGTTCGGCAGCGCACATAGGAACCGCCATTCTGCTGCATCGTTTGTTCTTCCGAGGAGTAGCGCCATGAACGTACGGGATGAGCACACGCAGTCCCTCTGGATGGACGTATCTGTCGCCGAAGCTCCGGTGCTGTCGCGTACGGTCGCCGTGGACGTCGCCGTGGTCGGCTCCGGAATAGCCGGGCTTTCGGTCGCATATGAACTTGCCAGCCATGGACGTTCGGTCGCGGTCATCGATCGCGGCCGCATCGGCAGCGGGATGACGGCGCGCACCACCGCGCATCTGGCGACCGCGCTCGATGACGGTTACGATGCGTTCGTGCGAGTCCGCGGCCCTGATTGTGCGCGGCGTTACTATCAGAGCGTCGCTGCCGCGATCGATCGCGTCGAGGCCATCCAAGGCGCCGAGCACATCGATTGCGGTTTTAAACGCGTCGATGGCTACTGGGTACAGGCACCCGAAACGTCCGCATCCGAGCTGGATAGTGAATTGGACTGCTGTCGCAAGCTGCAGATTCCGGTCGAAAATTGCGTCGAGCCGACACCCTTCCATAACAGGGGTCAGACGCGTTCGCTGCGCTTTCCGCGCCAGGCGCGTCTGCATCCGACTAAATATCTCGCCGGTCTGGCGAGCGCACTGCAGCGCCGGGGCGCCCAGCTCTATGCCGACACCTGCGTCGAGAGCATCCAGCAACGCCAGGGCAGCATGGTCGTCACCACCGCCTCAGGCTACGAGGTTCACGCCGCCGACGTGGTGGTTGCGACCAACTCGCCCGTCAACGTGCAGGTGGCGATCCACACCAAGCAGGCACCTTACCGCACTTATGCGCTCGCCGCGAAGATTGCGGCCGGCGCCGTGGAGGATGCGCTCTATTGGGATACGCTCGATCCTTATCATTATGTCCGCCTCCAACCGTTGTCCGCCGACGAGGACATCGTGATCATCGGCGGCGAAGATCACAAGTCGGGTGAGGCAAATGATGGCGCACAGCGCCTTGACGCGCTTGAGCGCTGGGCGCGCGAGCGATTGCCGAATTTGCGCGAGGTCACTCATCGGTGGTCCGGGCAGGTAATGGAACCGATCGATTTCGCCGGCTTCATCGGTCGCAGCCCTAGCGAAGAACATCTCTTCATGGTCAGCGGCGACTCCGGGCAGGGCATCACCAACGGGCTGGTGGCAGGCATGTTGATCGCGGATCTCGTCACGGCGGGCGCGAGTCCTTGGGAGGAGGTCTACGCCCCGTCACGGAAGATTCACAAGAATATCAGCGAGTTCATCAGCGAGAACATCACGCCTCTAAAGAGTTTCGCGGAGTATCTCACCGCGAGCGAAATCGCGAGTGTCGAACTTTTGCGGCCGGGAGAGGGGCGCCTCGTCCGCAGCGGCCTGAAGAAGATCGCGGCGTGCCGGGACCGCAACGGGCATTTGCATCTGCATTCGGCAAGCTGCACCCATCTCGGCTGCGTCGTGCACTGGAATTCACTCGAGCAGTGTTGGGATTGCCCGTGTCACGGATCGCAGTTCGCACCTGATGGCACCGCGCTCAATGGCCCCGCAGTGGCGCCGCTGGGCGAGGCCGACAAGCCGGCCAATCTTGAAGCCGCGGAGTGAGCGGTCATCACTGATAAATGCGGTCCGGCCCTTGGCTCGTTGAGCGGCGGCTTGGGGATGCGCTGAGTCCTGAGAGTATCGAGCAGCGCGATGCCGACGCTCGAATGATATTTCTACTCCCGACCGCCGGGAACTGGTTTTTTGCGCCGCGAATCAGAGGGAGGCGGCGCATCCGGCGGAGGGCTTGTCATAATTTCGGGCCTGTCATCAGGCAGGTGACTTCTAAGTGTCTCCAGAACCAGAAAGAATTTCTCGGCTAGCATGAACCAAGCTCGTTGACGCGTTCAACTCGATTTCGAGATCTGCGAGATTTCTATACGATCACTTCCTGTACGCGGCGCCAACTTAATCCGTAACGCCGAGCCAATTGTGACATCCCTCGCCGATATTTGCGCTCGGGGATGTCGCATGTGGACGATGATGCGTTGCGACGTCACCTGACTATTCCTCGCGGCGCTGACCGGCTATATGCTGGCGCTCTGTCATCGAATTGTCAGTTGCCCTAATGCTGAAGTTAGATTCAACACCGGCCCGCAAGACTCCGAGCGCGCCGGGTGGGAATCACGCTCCGAAGGAGAACAAGAGTGCGCAAGTCGCCGCCGGCTTCCTGAGGGAGATTGAACCCGCCGCGCCAGGCGCGGTGCCGGCGATCGAGGGCGCTGTGGGTGATCGGGCGCCATCGCAAGAAATGACGCCTGATCTGGAGCCAGCTCAGCCGAGCGCCACCGCGCCTTCCGGCGGCGAAATCGAACTCAAGCTTCTCGTCGATGCCGATCGCATGGCCGTTTTCAGCGCGGCGCCGGTCATCGCGGCGAACGCACGCAACAGGGGCATTCGAAAACATCTCAAGTCCGTCTACTACGACACGCCCGAGCGGGCGCTCCGTCGCGCCGGCCTGAGTTTGCGCGTACGCCAGAGCGGCGCACGCTTCGTGCAGACCGTGAAGACCGACGTCGCCGACGATCCGCTGCGCCGTGGCGAGTGGGAAGCGAGCGTGCCATCACTTGCGCCCGATCCCGCTCTGGCGATGCCTTTCATTCCGGAGAAGCTTCGCGAGCTGCTCGCAACGCAGCCGCTCGAGGCCGTTTTCACCGCGGACATCCATCGTCATGCGCGGATGATCGATCTGCCGACCGGGACGGTCGAGGTCGCCTTCGACCAGGGCGAGCTGACGGCCGGCGACCGGTCGGTTCCTGTCAGCGAGATCGAGCTGGAGCTGAAGAGCGGCAGCCGATGCGCGATCTTCGAGATCGCGCTGCGCCTTGCGGAGCACGGAACGGTGAAGCCGTCCATCCGCAGCAAGTCCGCACGCGGCTTCGACCTTGCCGCGGACCTGCCGCCGTCGGCGCGCCGGCCGCGCAAGCTTCGCCTCGATCCTTCCGTGACGCTCGACGAAGCCTTCGCGACCATCCTGCGCTCCTGCTTCCTTCACCTGCTGCAATCGCTGCCGGCGGCCGAGGACGGCCGCAATCCGGAAGGCGTGCATCAGCTGCGCGTCTCGCTGCGCCGGCTGCGATCCGCGCTCGACCTGATGCGATCGGTCGGCGCGCTCGGCAATCTCGAGGCGCTTCGCTCGGAGGCCAAATGGCTGGCGCAAGGCCTGTCCGCCGCGCGCGACTGGGACGTATTCCAGCTCGCCACCTTGCCGGCGATCGCAAAAGCCTGTCCGTCGGTCGCGGGCTTCGATGCGCTTGGGCGGGCCGCGGCTCAACGTCAGGCGGAAGCCTATCGCAGGGCTCGCCGTGCGCTCGATGATCGCCGTTGCGCGGTCTTCCTGATCGGTCTCGGCGGCTGGATCGAGACGCGCGGCTGGCGCAACGGCGTCGCGCCCGAAGATCTCGGCCGGCTCGCCGAGCCCGCCGTCAATTTCGCGCAGCGCGTCCTGTCCGAACAGTACGCGAAGGTGCTCAAGCGCGGCCGCCGCTTCAAGTCGCTGACGGTCGACGAACTGCACCGCGTGCGGCTCGCCACCAAGCGGCTGCGCTATCTCAGCGAGTTCCTGCTGCCGCTGTACGAGGATCGTAAGTCCGCGCGAAAATTCGCGCGCCGGCTCGCCGGCTTGCAGGAGGCACTCGGCGTCTTCAACGACATGGCGGTGACGGCCTCGTTGCTCGACGGCCTCGGCGCTGAAGATCGCGACAGCACCATTGCGGCGGCCGCGATCGCCGGCTGGCAGGCGCGGGCATCGATCGGCGTGCAGCAGGGCTTACAGGATAGCTGGCGGGATTTCACCGCCGCGCGCGTGCCCTGGTCGCGCCAGGCGAGCAGAGCTGATCGCGATTCCTAAAAAAGTTGCGGCCAGCCATTTGGGGGATGGCTGGCCGCGCGCGAACCGGTCTGGGACGGGGAGGGGTGGGGATGTGACCGGGTCGCGTAACCTGTTGTCTCGTTCCTACTGATCTTTGGCGCTGGCGGTGGAGACCGCCGGCTTGGTATCGCCCAGCGAGACCCAGACGTTGGGATCGCTCTGCGACTGGCGCTTGACGAAGCGGTAGCCGGTCTCCGTCCAGGCGAGGACATTCTCGTTCTGATTGTCGAGAATGAACTCGCCCTTGTCGGTCTTCACCGTCAGCACCGCGTGGCCTTCGCCCTTCTTGTCGCGCACCACGGTGATGAGCAGGGCCTGGCGAGGCCAACCGGCATCCATCAGCATCTTGCGCTTCAACAGCACGTAGTCTTCACAGTCGCCGTAACCGTCTGTCGGCAGCGACCACTTCTCGATCACGCCCCAGTGCTCCTGGTCGGTCAGAGGCTTGACGGTCTCATTGACCCAGCGATTGACCTTGATGAGGTCGCGCCAAGCCGCCTGCGACATCACGATGTCGCGCGGCTGCAGCGGCGCGCCCTGGCACTGAGCGGCATTGTCCGCGCAGAACTCGACCCAGCCGATCGGCGCACGCGTGGTGTCGCCGAGGCTCGCGTAGAGCAGACGGCCTTCGCCGGCCTGCGCTGCCGCGCTGATCCCGAAGAGCATGGCGACCAGCGCCAGTCTCTTCCCCCGTCCCCTGAAGTCAAACATTGCGGCCCCCGTTTCTTGTTGGGACCACATTTCGCACGGAGCTTTTGAGTTGCCGCTAAGTCGACCAAGTCAAGTCGAGACGAATGAAAGTAAAACGAGCGGCGAATTCGATCTATACTTGAATAGAATTCGCGTAAAATTCGATATGACTGTAATTGATTCAAATTTTATCGATTAACGCGAAAACGCTGGTGGAAACGTTGTTTGCGCGCATCTGCGCTCCCCGCGTTAACCGGTTGCTGCCCGCCGCGGGACATGAAACAGGCGGCGTCCGCATCGCGGAAGCCGCCTTCGAGCCTGGAAATATGGAGGTTTTCGCCTTCCCGCGTTTTACCGCGCGGTAACGCTCTCTTCGAGTGTCTCCGCCGGCTGCTCGTGCATGAACTCCAGCGCGAAGCCGTCCTCGAGGTTTCGGACCACACGGCCCTGGACCCGGCCGAGCAGAACCGTCGATTTCAGCGGCGGCCGGTTCTCGGCAGCGACGGCCGCGCCCGACAGCGAGAGGTCGATGATGCGGCAGGTCATCTTGGTGCCGTCCTCGAGCGTCAGCACCGCGATCGGGTTGCGCGGCACGATACGGTCGTGGCGGCGGTCCTCCGGCAGATTGAGGATGTCGCGGTTGGCGAGCCAGGTCAGCTGCGCGGCGAGCTTGTCGCGCTTGCGCGGCGTCGCACCGATGGTCATGGCGAAGCCGTTGTCGATGATCCGGGTGATCTTGCCCTCGACGCGGCCGATATGGTCGAGATAGGCAACCACGCGGTCGCCGACATTGCCGATGCCGGGGGCGAGCAAGGCGAGGCCGCCCGGCGACATGTTGATCACCTGGCAAGGGAATTCCCGGCGGTCCGGCAGCATGTAGCGGCCGAGCAGGTGCACCTTCACCCGCTGGAAGCGCCTGCGCTCCTCGGCGGCCGGAAGAAATTTTTTGTTCGCTAACGCCATTTCCAACACCCGACCCCCCGCCCGGGCGGAGTCCGGCACGACCCTAAGGTGCATAGGGTTAATGCGCCGTTATCGGCGCGTGAGGAACGCAAGGATGCTCAGGCCGGCTTTGGCCGGCTTGCGGCGATGCGCTCGAACAGCCACAGCAGCAGCGGGCAGACGAGCACCACGGCCGCACCGAGATCGAGCGCCGCGGCCGCGCTTCCGGTCAAGCCGGCGAGGCGCCCGCCAATGGCCGGTCCCAGCATCATCGCCGCATAGAAGACGGTGAGGAACAGGCCCATGCCGATGGCGCGCGTTTGCGGCGCCAGCACGCGCGCCGGCAGGCTCATGATCGGACCGGCCGGCAGGCCGGACACGAGCCCGATGCCGACGACGATCGGAATTACTGCGTCGGATCGTGTCAGCAGGACCAGAAGCAGGGCGATGCCGAGGCTGCCGCCGACGAGAAGAGCATGGGGTCGCCCGGTGCGATCCGCGAGCATGCCGCCGATCGGGACGGAGATGGCCGAGATCCACAGCGCCAGGCTGATCGCCGAGCCGGCCGCGGCGACCGTCCAGCCCCGCTCGACGAGCAGCGACGGTCCGAACGACAAGATCATGGCAAAGCCGACGTTGAAGAGGCCCCAGATCGCGCCGGCGACCATGACGGCGGCAACCGTTGGCCGGTCCAGGCGCGCGAATCTCGCGGCTCCGGCTGTGCTCGCCGGCGGGGGTTGATAGAACAGCAACAGCAGGATGCCAAGCGCAATCGCGGCGCAGACCGCAAGCGAAGCGGCCGCAGGACCGCCCCACGTGCCGATCGCCGGCAAGGTCAGGAGCGCGACGGCGATGCCGGTGGGCCAGGAATTGATGGCGATGCCCATGGCGGTCGCGATTTCCTTGCCGGCGAACCAGTCCGTGGTCATCTTGGTGAGCTGGACGCTCAGCAGCACGCCACCGATCCCGCCGATCAACCGGCCCGCGATCTGAAAGCTCCAACCGTCCCCGAACGCCATTGCCGCGCTGCCCGCCATCATCAGCACGAGAGCTGCGAGCGCCGTCGCCTTGTCGCCGAAACGCGCGCCGATGGCCCCACCAGGCAGCGCCAGGGCGACCCCCGGCGTGAAGTAGAGCCCGATCAGAAGGCCGATATCGGGGAGTCCAACGCCGAACGTCTGCTGCAACAGCGGCGCGACCGCGGCAACACTTTGAAACTGGAACGCCATGGTGAGGCGCACCAGAAAGATGATCGCAAGAATGCCCCAGCGATTACGCAATACTCGTCCCCCAAGCAGGTTGGGGCAAGCTGCGGTCGCGAGGGGGTGGGTGTCAACTACCTGACTTCCGATAAAGGAGAAGGAGCAGAGCTGCCAGCGCTGTAGCCGAGAGCCCGAGCGACCAGTGGATGCCGATCGCCGCGCCTGCTACCCCGACCGTGATGCCGCTGAAGGCCCGCATGCCGAGCCCGGCCATGTTGTAAAGGCCGACGACGCGGCCGCGGATGTCGTGCGGTGCGTTCAGCTGCACCAGCGCCTGCGCCATGGTGTTGAAGGAGAGCTCGAAGAAGCCCGCGAAGAACAATAGCGCGATCGCGACCGGATAGACCGGCACGAGGGCGAAGCCGAGCAGCGCCGCGCTCCACAGCATTGCCAGCGTGATCGCGGTGCGCGGGGTGCCCTTCAGCCGTCCCCAGGATTCCAGCGCGATGGCGGCGAGCACTGCGCCGGCGGCGTCCGCCGCGAGCAGCACGCTGTAGGAGACGCCGGGATCGCCATGGCCGAGATCGCCGGCATAGCCCGGCATCTGGGCGTGATAGGCGTTGCCGATCATGAAGGAGGTGAGGCCGGCAAGCCACGTCATCGCCGTCAGCACCGGCTGGGTGCCGATCGCGCGGATGGTGAGCACGATGTCGGCAAGGCCGCGCACGGCAAAGCGGCGCGCCGCCACGCTCTTGTCCCTGACCGGAGCCCAGAATAGCCAGAGCAGCATCGGCAGATAGAACAGCGTGTTGAAGATGATGCCGTGCGAGGGACCGAGCGTCAGCATGATGAGGCCGCCCACCGCAGGTCCGACCAGGATGCCGAGATAGCGCGCCATCGCGTTCAGCCGCACCGCGCTCGGCAGGTCGGCCGGGCCGACGAGGTCATACAGCAAGAGCTGGTTAGGCGTTTGCCAGAGCACGCCGGCGCAGCCGTGGATCATCAGCAGCAGCATCGCGTGCCACATCTGGATCGTATCGGTCAGGAAGAAGAAGCCCCACCCGGCGGAGGCGATGATGAACAGCAGCATGCCGCATTGAATGATGCGGCGCGGATCGAACCGGTCGGCGAGGCCACCGACCGCGACGGAGAACAAGAGGAACGGCAGCCAGTGCGACAGCACGGCAAATCCGCCCAGCGTCGGCGAATGGAATTTCTGAAACACTACCCAATAGCTGATCACATGCTCGATGTTGTCCGCCATCATCGCCAGCACGTAAGAGGCGAACTGGAGACGGTAGGGCACGGACCTCATCGCCGCGAACGAGCCGGACGCGGCCATGGGATTCTGGGGGAGGAGATTCACGGGAGGACCTGAAGTGAGACTCTTGGCGCCTTACACGTTCGCCGGTTGGCGCTCAAGACAATTGGACGTGCTTGAAGGGCAGCCATGCACTCTTGCCCCGAGGCCCGTGAGTGGCGGTGCGAGCCTTGCGAGCTCCGGCCCACTCACGTCGAGCCACGATGGACCGTCACCTCATGCAGATCATGAAATAGTTCTCTAATATCGTCCCATGGAACAGAACAGTCTCTACGATCGGCCGGATCTCTATGACCTGATGGCTCCGCCAGATCCGATCCTAGAACGCTTCTATGTCGACATCGCGCGTGAACGCGGTGGCCACGTTCTGGATCTTGCGTGCGGGAGCGGTCGCCTGACCGTTCCGTTGGCGCGGGCGGGCCTTGATGTCATTGGAGGCGATCTGTCTTCTGCGATGCTGGAGCGCGCGCGAGATCGCGCCAGAGCAAACGCGGTTGAGCCCGGCTTTTTCGAGTTGGACATGCGCGATTTCGGTCTCGGAGGGCGGACATTCGACACCATCGTCGTCGCCGTGAACTCGATCCTGCACCTGCATAGCCTCAACGACTTCAAAGGCTTCTTCGGGTCGGTCGGCCGACACCTATCGCCGCAGGGCCGGCTGGTGTTCGACGCCTTCCTGCCCAATATCGCCATGCTCAACGCTGATCCCAATAAGCGCGAGTTGATCGGCACGGTGGTCCATGATGGCCTTGGTGCGATCACCGTCGAGGAAACTGCGAGATACGACCCACTCACCCAGATCAGGCACGTGGATTGGTACTGGTCGAGCAAGACGGAGAAGGACTTTTGGAAGGTGCCGTTGCCGATGCGCAGCATCTTCCCGCAGGAGATGCCGTTGCTGATAGCTTCGGGCGGCCTCCGCCTCATCGAGCGCTTCGGAGATTTCGATCGCAGCCCGCTGGCGGCGGGAAGCATGCGGCAGATATGCGTCTGCGGCCTTTAGCCCTGTAGCCCGGACGGAGCGCAGCGAAATCCGGGGCCTCCCGCCGCGCGGAGACTCTTCCCCGATTGCGCTCCGCTCCATCCGGAGCCCAACACTCTCAGCTCGTCATTGCGAGCGCAGCGACGCAATCCAGACTGCCCTGCGCAGGGATTCTGGATTGCTTCGTCGCAAGAGCTCCTCGCAATGGCGGCGTCCGTAGCGCATCGGCCTCGTCATCGCGATAATCACGCAGCATCGGCGACCCCATCGCGCAGCTTAGCCTCGGTCAGCCGCCGCAAGCCGGGCCGTTCCGGTAGGTCGCGCGGCGTCCTGACATTCCACGCCAGCCCGACAACCTCGAGCGATCTGATCAGCCACCAGCCGGGATCGGCCTGTCCCGGCAACAGTCCAAGCTTGGCCGAGCCAGGATAGGCGTGATGGTTGTTGTGCCAGTTCTCGCCCATGCTGATCAGCGCGGCGAGGCGGACATTGTAGCCTTGGGTCGCGACGCCATCGACGGTCCAGATCTGATCGCCGCTTGTGTGGGAGAAGTGGCCGACCAGCCAGTGGCCGGTGACGCAGACGCTGACGCGCACGCAAATGCCCCAAACCAGCCAGTCCAGCCCACCGATTGCAAAGAAGAGGAGGGCCCAGGGCAATTGCTGCAACATCCAAGTGCGTTCGATGAAGGCATAGAACCGGTCACCGGCAAGCCGCGGCTCGAGTCGGAATCTTGGCGGATGGCGCAGCGCCAGCCGGCAATGCAATTGCCACCAGGCATCGCGCCAGAAGCCGGCGCCGTGGCGGGAATACTCATGGCACGCGGGCTGCCGCTGCGCCCAGTCGCGGAAATCGTGCAGGCGGATCATGCCGAACGGCCCGGCCATGCCGACGAGCGTGCCGAGATAGACGAAGAGATGTTCGAGCCAGAGCGGACAATCGAAACTCGCATGGATCAGCTTGCGATGCATGCCGACGGAGTGCCCCGCGCAGAGCGTGACGGCGCTGGTCGCGAGGAACAGCGCCAATGCCGACCAGGAGCAACAAATTGGTCCGAGCGCGACGCCGGCCGCCGTCATGCCCGCCAGCCACACCGACTTCTGCGGCGCCCATTGCACATATCCGTCCAACGGATCGGTGTTAGAGGCGACAAAAATTCGTTCCGAACCCGGTCGCAAATCCATCGATTGATCCCGGCTGGCAGCGGCGCGAGGAGCCGTCCGAAGCAGGCATCGCTCCGGCACACGCAGCCTGCTCACACAACTGCGGTGTGTCAACGCGCCGCGTTGGTATTTCCAATGTCGCAGGGCTGTCATAGGTTGATCGCAGGCCCGCATGATCAAAACACAACAAGCGGGCAGCGAGGAAACAGCCATGCAACAGATCCGCGTCTGCACCCACGCAGGTCCCGGCTCGGAGCCCGTCATCCGCACCGTGCCGTGGCCGAAGGTCGGCCGGAAGGCCGCGCTGATCAAGATCGGCGCCTGCGGGGTCTGCGGCACCGACCTGCACATCCTGAAAGGACACTGGCCGAAGCCGCTGCCCTGGCCGTTCACGCTTGGCCATGAGCTCGGCGGTGTCATCGTCGAATGCGGCGACGAATTTTCCGAGGACTTCATGAGCAAGCCGCTTCAAGTCGGCTCCAAGGTGATGATCCCGCCCTTGATGCCCTGCGGCCGCTGCTATTACTGCATCCATTATCCGCAGACCGCGAACAAGTGCCTGACGCCGGTCTATTACGGCCGCTATCTCGGCTTCGACAAGGCGCCGCATTTGTGGGGCGGCTGGGCCGAATATGTCTATGTCGATCTCGAGATGCTGCCGGGCACCAAGATCTACAAGCTGCCGGACGACATGCCGTTGCGTCTGGGTGCGCTGTCGGAGCCCCTGACCTCCTGCATCCGCGCCTTCAATCGCGCCACGCGCGCCGGCGGCTTCAGCTGGGGCGACACGGTGGTGATCCAGGGCTCGGGCCCGATCGGCATTTTGGCGGTCGCGGCCGCCAGGGAGATGGGAGCGGGGCGCGTGATCTGCGTTGGTGCGCCGGAGGAGCCGCGGCTCAAGCTGACGCGCGAGTTCGGCGCGGAGGCGACCGTGAACATCGAGGAGCTGAAGTCACCGCAGGATCGCATCGATCGCGTGCGGAAAATCGTCGGCGGCTTCGGCGCCGATCTCGTGATGGACTGCTCGGGACATCCGACCGCCGGCCCCGAAGGCATCGAGATGCTGCGCGACGGCGGCACCTATGTCGAGATGGGCCAGTTCACCGATGCCGGCTCGATCGACACCTCCTGGCACCGTATCTGCACCAAGGACCTCAACGTGCTGGGCTCCTGGGGCTTCACCGGCAATGATCTCCCGCTCGGCGTCGACATGCTCTACCGCACGCGTGACAAATATCCGTGGCTGAAGATGCAGACGATCTACCCGTTCACGGAAGCAGGCGTCGCGCAGGCGGTGAAGGACGCGATGGCGATGAAAACGGTGAAGTCGACCATCGTCCCGTGGCCGGAGCTGGTGGAGTAGTTGTGGTGCCAAGCGCTCCTCGCTCTCCCTTCAGCGCCATCCGCGCGATCGATTACACCGTCGTCTTCGTGCGCGACATGGCGGCGATGCGCCGCTTCTACGAAGACGTCCTCGCCTTTCCGCTCTCGCGCGAGCTGTCGCCGAACTGGATCGAGTACAGCCTCGGCAGCAACACGCTGGCGCTGGCAAGGCCAAGCCGCACCGCCGGCGATGCACCGACGCCGCCAGGCAGCGCCTCGCTGCAGTTAGCGTTCAAGGTCTCGGCCGCCGAAGTCGATCAATGCGCCGATGAACTCGTGCGGCAAGGTGTGGCGCTGCTGTCGCCACCGACGAACCAGCCCTTCGGCCATCGCACGCTGTTCTTCCGCGATCCCGACGGGAATTTGCTGGAGGTGTACGCCGAGATCTGAAAGATTCTATTTGACGTATCCGGACAGCATGGCCTGCGCCCAGTCCGGACGGTTGTTGGCGAGCGCGCGCGCCGAGGCGGCCTCCCAGTCGTATTCGAGCGCCAGGAGTTCGACCTGCCAGCCCCTTTTTCCCTTGGTGAGGATCGCGTAGCGGGCGTGAGGCGAGCGGTGTTCCAGTTTCGCGGCAAAGGGAATGTCCGCGAAGACCGGGCATCCGACGCTCCCGGGATTGAGGACCAGACATTCGCGCGGCCCGTCAACGACGGCTTGGCGGTGGCTATGGCCACACAGCACCACGCGCGCCGCCGGCTCGCTCGCAAGGCGTGCCTCCAGCACGTCGCGGCGTGCCGGCACGAAGCGGCCGTCGTCGAGCGCTTCCTCCAGCAGGCACGCCGTGTCGTTCTCGGGCGTGCCATGGCAGGCCAGGATGCCGTCGTCCAGCCGCAGCTGGGACGGCAGGTTGTGAAGTGCACGGCGCTGCTCTGCAGTCAGTGCGTTGCGCGCAAACAAACCTGCCGGCGAGAGCTTGTCGTCCGGAAACTCCTCGATCCAGCGATCATGATTTCCACGAACGGTGGGCAACGACAGCGATTGGAGGAATTCGAACGTTTCCCTCGGCCACAACGGGCTGGTGACGCAGTCGCCGAGGTTGATTGTCCGATCGACGCCCCGCGTCTTGATATCCGCGAGCACTGCCTCCAGCGCGGCGAGATTGCCGTGGATGTCAGAAATGACCGCCAACCGCATGTTTATTCCCCATATGCTCACGTGAGCGTGGCTCGGCTGTCGGCCGATCCCGTCGCACCAAGGTTAATCGAGGTGACCGCGAAAATCCGCTGCAACCTTCAGGCGCGGCTCGCCGTCAAGCCATGCATCAAAGGCATGGTGATTTCCGGGCGCATGGCGTAAAGAGCGCCCAGATCAAATCAGCGTGCGGCCGGGCCGTTTGCCGCGCACGCAGCTTTAGGCGCCCCGGTTCACCGTTTGCGCGCCTGAATTCAACCAAGGTTTCCCATCTCGTGTCTCTTCCGGCCCTGACCCCGCCGCTCGCCCGCGCTTTGGCCGAGCGGAACTATGATTCACTGACGCCCGTCCAACTCGCGGTGCTCGCTCATGAAGCCACCAGCCGCGACCTCTTGGTCTCCGCCCAGACCGGTTCCGGCAAGACCGTCGCCTACGGCTTGGCCATTGCCAAGAACATCCTCGATGACGCCGAGCAGTTCGCACAAGCGGCCGCGCCGCTCGCCTTGATCGTGGCGCCCACCCGCGAGCTCGCGCTTCAGGTTCAGCGCGAGCTGGCCTGGCTCTATGGGCATGCCGGCGGGCGTGTCGTCTCCTGCGTCGGCGGCATGGATCCGCGGCGCGAGCAGCGCGAGCTCGCCGCCGGCACGCACATCGTCGTCGGCACGCCCGGGCGTCTGTGCGATCATCTGCGGCGCGGCCGGCTCGACATTTCCGAGCTCGCCGCGGTCGTGCTCGACGAGGCCGACGAGATGCTCAATCTCGGCTTTCGCGAGGACATGGAATTCATCCTCGAGACCACGCCGCAGACGCGCCGCACCCTGTTGTTCTCGGCGACGTTTCCGCGCGGCATCGTCGCGCTTGCGCGGCAATATCAGCGCGACGCCTTCCGGATCGAGGTCGCCGGCGACGAGGGCGGCCACGCCGATATCGAATACCGCGCGATCCGCATTGCGCCCGCCGACGTCGAGCATGCCGTCGTCAACGTGCTGCGCTTCTTTGAGGCGCCGAGCGCGCTGGTGTTTTGCAGCACGCGCGATGCCGTCAGGCATTTGCAGGCCGCGCTGCTGGAGCGCGGCTTTTCGGTGGTCGCGTTGTCGGGTGAATTGACGCAGAACGAACGCACCCTGGCGCTGCAGTCGCTGCGCGACGGCCGCGCTCGCGTCTGCGTCGCCACCGACGTTGCCGCCCGCGGCATCGACCTGCCGAGCCTCGACCTCGTCATTCATGCCGATTTACCCAACGACGCCGAGGTCCTGCAGCATCGCTCGGGCCGCACCGGGCGCGCGGGCCGGAAGGGGACGAGCGTCCTTCTGGTGCCGCCCGCACGGCGGCGGCGCGCCGAGCTGTTGCTCGATCTCTCTGGGATCGACGCGGTCTGGGGCACGGCGCCGCAGGCGGACGAGATCCGCAAGCTCGATCACGCGCGCATGAAGGACGTGCTGTTCACGGAGGAGACGAGTCCCGACGATTTGGCCCTGGCGCAAGCGCTATTGGCCGAGCGCTCGCCCGAGGATATCGCCGCCGCGCTCGCGCGGCTTTATCGCGCGCGGCTGCCGTCGCCCGAGGACATCATCGATCCCGGCGAACGCAGCGGCAAGCCGGAACGCGGGCGTGATAGGTCCGAACAGGGCGATGACCGCGCCAAGCCGCGGTCGAAGGCTGGGAAAGCGTCGAAGCACGCCATGGCGGAGGGCAGCGTCTGGTTCCGCGCCGCCATCGGGCGGCGCAAGAATGCGGAGGCGCGCTGGCTGCTGCCGATGATCTGCCGCCGCGGCGGCATCGACAAGCGGGACATCGGCGCCATCAAGATCATGGACACCACCACCGAATTCGAGATCTCGAAGCAGGTCGCGGAGTCCTTTGCCGCAAAGATCAAGCGTCCCGACAAGGAAGACAGCATCCGCATCGAGCCGATGGCAGACGTCTCGCAGCGCCAGGCGCCGACGGAAGGGCACTCATTCAAACCACGCGGCAAACCACCCGGCGAGCGCGGAGCGAATTTCGACGATGCGCCGCGTTTCGGAAAGAAAAGGAAGCATCGCGACAAGCAGGCTCGCGCGGAGCCGTCGGTCACGCCCTGGCCCGTGAAGGGCTCACCGGGAAAGAAGACAAAGAAAAGGCATCGCGGCTGAGCGCCGCCGTTCCGGACGGACGGCAATGATACCGCCGGATTGGCACCGGCGGCATCATCTGAAAGGTCAGGTGTCAGCGGCCACCGCCACCGCCACCGCCGCCACCGCCACCGCCGGCATCACGCATGGCCGAGCTGTAGCGAGGATCGATCTGCTTCATGTAGGTCGGCGAGATATCACGATTGGGGCGGCCTCTGCTTGCGGGCGTCTCGACCAGGACGCTGCAGCCTTCGAAGAAGGCGGTGTCACAGAGGGGCCGGTACTGTGCCGCATTGGCGCTGGTCGCGGTGAACGCGGCCGTGCCAACGCACGCAATCAAAGCAAGTTTCGACAATGTGAGTTTCATGGACATTCTCCAGCCTCGGTTCGGCGAGACCGGAACGGCTCGCACACCCCTTCGACGGGGCCTGTCCTGACCCGGTTCGATGCGGCGGCTTCACGGCCGCGTGAGCCGGCGGGCGATCGGGGAGGGACGTTACGTTGCAGCGAGGCCGCGCAGCATGTAGGTCGCGCCCTCGCCGTAGGAGGCCAGCTTCGCGCGCAGCGCCGCATCCGCCGTGACGGCACGGAAGCCAAGACGCTCCCACAGCGGCCGCGTGGTGTAGACCGAAACCAGCGCGAGCGTTGCGATTCCGGATGCGCTCACCATGTCCGCAAGCCAGGCCATATAAGCGCGCGTAACCCCACCGCGAAAATCGGGGAGTACAGCGACGTCGTGGACGTAGAGGCAATCCGCGCGATCGGGCAGTTCATGCAGGAAAGTGTCGAGCGGCGGAATCTGACGCTGCATCCAGGGATGCGCCAGTCCGTAGCCGACGATGTCTTGGGGCGTATCAAGCACGCCGCAGCCCTCCGGACAAAACCGCATCTTCTCCGCCAGCACCTCGGCGCGTTCGGGCAACGCAGGATGGATACGCGCTGCGATCGCGCTGATTGCAGCGAGGTCCGAGGTGCGTGCGGGACGCCAATGCGGCTTGCTCATGTCGGTCCGTCTCACTCACTCCGGTTTATGCCGCCTGCAGGAATACGGCGCCTCGCGCAGCGTCCTACCCTATCGCACTGATCTCAAGTTGGGCGCATGCAATTGCGACAACTTTAGAGATGCGGAACACGGTCTGCGCCGCTTCGTCGCAGGAATTCGATTAATTTACACTGAGAGTCTGAAAGCGAACCGAACTGCGGACTCTCCTCGTTCATAGTTTGCCCTGCAAGGGGGACGGGGGCGGTTATCCGCAGCAACAATCCCACCGCATTGAAAGTAGCAGTATTGGTGTCCTGGTGCGGCACGCGCACCTCGACGCCCCGGGGAGTCTTCAATCCGTTATCTAGTTTCGCTTGAAAGGATGAATGCCCGTGAGTGATGCCAATGTGAAAGTCGAGACGAATGCTGCTCCGCAAGACGTGGGGGGCAACAGAAGCGCAAAGCTCCAGTTCGACGTACCGTTCTTCAACGTGCAGACGATGTTCGGCAGTTTCGCCGAGCAGGGCGCCACGCGGGCCCAGGCAAATTTTGCCAAGGTGAGAGCGAGCTCGGAGGAAGTCACCGCAGCTCTCTGCGATGCTTGTTCGACCAATGCCAAGCGTGCCGCCGACTACGGCATCAAACTCGTCGAAATATCCCACATCAATACCGCCTCCACGCTGGACTTCATTTCCCAGCTTGTGGAAGCGAGGTCCTTTGCTGATCTCATCAACCTCTCCACCGCCCACAGCCGCAAGGCTTTTGAAGCAACTTCGGCTCAGAGCCGCGAACTCTGGGATCTCGCCCAGAAGGTCGCGACCGAAACGGCCGAGCCGATCAAGCAGAGCTTCAACCGGGTATTGCGTAGCGCTGCTTGAATCAAAGCGGTTGGCCGCGCGGATCGGCTGGACGAGCGTCTCCACAAGAAGAGCAGCCGTCCAGCCGATTGCGGCCTCCCTTTCTGTTGAGGTGATGGCAAGCTGGAGGAAATCGCGATGGGTATGGTGATGATCAAGTGCCCGGAAACGGGAAACGCCATTCCGACGGGCATCGAGATGGATGGCGAGAGGTTTCGGTGCAGCGCGGTGTTCTTTTCGCGCACCTATTGCAGGATGTGCGCCGCGACGCACGAATGGTTCGCCAGAGAGGCTTGGGTCTACGAGACGGTCTTGGCGAAGGGCGGGTCCGGAGGCAGGCAGCCAATCCGCGCCGGCGCGGCGTGAAGGATCCTTGGCGCATCCTGCGAAACGATCCGCTCGATCCTGCGGCTCATCACCTTGTAGCACTCACAGGCGATGATCTCGAGCCGGTGCCTGTCGATCTCCAGCTGGCCACGCCGGCTGGATTTGATTGCCCGGGATGAGCGCAACGCGCTTACCACGTGCGTGACCGTGGTACGGCGGACGCCGAGCAATTCCGACAGCGTCTCCTGTGTCAAGGGCAGGATGTCACCGCCATCTGTCCGGTCGTGGATGTGCAGCAGCCAACGGGCGAGGCGCGCCTCGACGGAATGCAGAGCGTTGCAGGCTGCGACGTGTTGGAACTGCGTCAGCAGCGTCCTGGTGAGAATCTGAACCGAGCTTGCAATGGCGGGGCTGCGTTCGAGCGCAATGTGAAATCGTGCGGGCGAGATCTGCAGCGCCGTCCCGGCCACGCGGACGACAGCAGTCATGGGTGATCGGGTCGGGCCGAGCGCCGTCATGAGTCCGACGGCGCCGTCGTTGCCGATCACGGCAGTTGCCGCCGTCTGTCCGTTCGGCAACTCCATGATGAGCGCGATCGCGCCGCTGCAGGGAAAGGAGAGGTGCTCGATCTTGTCGCCCGATCGAACCAGGATCGCGTCGTGCTGGAGCTCCACTTTTCGCAGATGAGGTGCAAGCAACGCGAAATCGGCCGGCGGTAACGCAGCTAACAACCGATTGCCAACTCTGGTCGCGTGCTCCATCACGGGAATCGTCCCTGGACGGAGGCTCGGCAGACGCATCTTCACCGACCGAGCCGCGTTGCCGCCCGCCACGGCAACGAATTGAACGTGTCTTAGGAGCTAAGGTTCCTCCGACGTGTTGGCAAGGCGGCACGCGGATACGTCTGATGATTACGATCAGGCGTTCGAAGATCGGGCCTGCCGTATGCAAAGCTGCCCGTCTGACGCGAGCGACGCTCCTAGCGCAGCCCCTCATACACCATCAGCCCGCGAGCGATCTGCAATTTGCGGATGGCGCGCGGCAGCAGTTTCTCCGGCTGGTGCAGGTAGCGCCAGGAGGTGAGGGTGAAGGCAGAAAGCGTGCCGCATTCGTCGTCGAACGGCGCGAGCACGCCGGTGACGCTCACCGGCGTATGCGGGCGGGCGTTGAAGGGCAGCAGCAGAAGCTCCAGATGCGCCTTGCTGCCGTCCTCGCGCGCGGCGGTGACACCGGCGATCGCACCCAGCGTCTCGTCGGCGACGATCGTGGTGATCTCCTCGATCTCGCCGCGGCTCGCATCGGCGAACAGCGCCGCAAAGCTGCGGTCCTTGAGGTCTGTTCCTGCAAGCGCGCAGACGCGCGTGCCGGCGACGCGGAACGGGAAGCCGAGGTTTGGCTCGCAGGACAGCACGAAGATGTCGCCGAGCAGGCCGCGGACCTCGGCCGGGTCGATATCGGCCCGGTCAGGGGCCCGCGCAGTGCCGCGCTTCTTGTCCCAATACGCGAAGAACGCGCGGCTCGACGGATGTTTCATGATTGAACGCTCGCCCCGGGGTGCAACCTCGAAGGGACAGACCTGTCCCGCTTCAGTGCACCCGCGATCCCTTCTGTTGTTGTGCAGGAGGGGATTTGCAGCGTCCATGCCGCCGGCGCGTTTTCAGGCTTCTTGGGCCGGCCTTTGCGTCGTTAACGTTAAATTAACTATGCACTTCGTGTCGGCCGCGCGCCTGCTATGGTGATCGCGGTCGCAAGCCTCGCCGCTTTTCTCCAGGTTCTCGGCGGGGCCTGTACAGGGCGTCAAACAGTTTGGTCACGGGCCGCGGGGAGGGGTGGGGATACGCCTTATCTCTCCGGCTACCGGAAGATCGACACGGACAGGCAGGGCTTTTCCCAGGGCCCTGCCTTTTCCTTTTGTGCACTTGCGCAGGGACGGCAAAGGCGACTATCTCCAAGCCTGTCGCCCCGATGTCGCCCGAAAGCGAAGCTGCCTTGGATTCCCCGCAAGATTCGTCTCCGGACGTGCCGGCCGTCGTGGAGGCTCCGCGCGAGCCGATCCTGACGCTGCCTCCGGCGCTGACAGCCTATATCCTGCTGCTGGCGGTGATCCATCTGCGGGTGCTGTTGCCGCCGGAGCTCGAGAACTGGACCATCGACGTCTTCGGTTTCATCCCGAAGCGCTACGATTCCTCGCTGCTCAATCTGCAGATCCCGGGCGGGGCGGGGGCGAAGGTCTGGACCTTCGTCACTTATTCGCTGCTGCACGCCAATCTCACCCATCTCGGCTTCAACGTGCTGTGGCTGCTGCCGTTCGGCAGCGCGTTGGCGCGGCGTTTCGGCACCATCAGGTTCTTCGTTTTCCTGGCCGTGACGGCGGCGGCCGGCGCGCTCGCCCATCTCATCACCCATGAGCATGCGGTGGCGCCGATGATCGGCGCCTCGGCCTCGGTGTCGGGCGCGATGGCAGCCGCAATCCGCTTTGCCTTCGTCCGCGGCAGCTTCCTGTCGTTCAGCCGATCGGATGCCGATACCGCCGCGAAAGTTCCGGCGCTGCCGCTGTCGCGCGCGCTGCGTGACGGGCGGGTGGTCGGCTTCCTCGCAGTGTGGTTCGGCGTCAACATCATCTTCGGCGTGGGGGCGATCGGGGTCGATGCAGAAACCACGAGCGTGGCCTGGCAGGCGCATATCGGCGGCTTCTTCGCCGGCCTGTTGTTGTTCGCGCTGTTCGATCCCGTGCCGCGCGTGCGAAGCGATGCTGCGGACGCGTCATCACGGGACGTTTCAGACCGCATTTGAAGCGGCGCTTGCGACGCGGCCCGAATTCATCCATCATTCCCGCGAAGAATGTTCCGAAGCGACACGTCTTTAGCGACGATGCTTGGCAAAGCGCACGAGCGTGAACCGGCGCTGTAACTGTTAGTTGAAGACTCGCGAACAAGTCCGGACCGCCAAAGGCGGACGGCTCCGATTCAGGGAGGCGACAATGACGGTACGTTCCATTCTGAACACCAAGGGCCACCAGATCGTGAGCGTCGAGCCCGACGCCAAGCTGGCGGACGCGATCAAGCTGCTGGCTGAGAAGAAGATCGGCGCGGTGCTGGTGATGGACCAGAGCCGGGTCGAGGGCATCCTGTCGGAGCGCGACATTGTGCGCGTGCTCGGCGAGCGCGGCGCCGGCGTGCTGGAGGCGCCGGTCTCGGAGGTGATGACCCGCAAGGTCGTGACCTGCAAGGAGACCGACACCGTCGCCGAGCTGATGGAGGTGATGACCACGGGCAAGTTCCGGCACCTGCCCGTGATCGAGAACGGCAAGGTGGTCGGCCTGATCTCGATCGGCGACATAGTCAAATGGCGTGTCCGCGAATATGAGACCGAGCAGGAAGCCCTGCGCGACTACATCAAGACCGCCTGATCAGGCCTGCTCGTCCGCTTTCGGCGCAGTGCCCGCGGGCGCCGGCGCCAGCACGTGGATCGCCTCCTGGATGGACTCCAGCGCGCGCTCGGCGGCGCGCGCGCCATGTGCGATCAGGTCTTCGGCGCGGTGGAAGTCGAACCAGCCGAACTGGCCGACCCGCGGCGTGATCAGCATGTCGGGCGGATCGCCGGCAAGACGGGCGCGGGTGATGCGGTCCTGCATGATGTTGAAGGCGTCCACCATCACCGAGGAAATGCCGGGCCGGCCGCCAGCGCCGAAGAACTCGCGCTTCACCGTCTTCTCGGGCGAGAACAGGCGCGAGAAGCGCCGTTTGGTCGCCGGCTCCTCGGCCACCGGCACCACCGGGCTGGGCACTGCGCCGTGCGAATAGATCGTGGTGGAATGGGTGAAGATGTCGCTGGAAAGATTTGCGGCGATGACGATTTCGGCGCCGAGCGCGCGGGCGGCCGAAACCGGCACCGGGTTCACAAGTGCGCCGTCGACCAGCCAGCGGTCGCCGACCAGCACGGGCGCGAAGATGCCGGGCAGGGCGTAGGACGCGCGCATGGCATCGACCACGCGGCCGCGCGTCAGCCAGATCTCGTGACCGGTGCGAACCTCGGTCGCGACGCTCGCGAACTTGATGGGCAGGTCCTCGATCAGGATCTGCCCGATCGCCTCCTCGAGCCGGGTCGCGAGCTTCTCGCCCCCGAGCAGGCCGGAGCCGTTGAGACGGATATCGAGGTAGCCGAGGATGTTGCGCATCCCTTGCAGGCTGCGCCCCCATTCTTCGAACGTATCGAGCCGGCCGGCCGCGTGGAGGCCGCCGACCACAGCACCGATGGACGTGCCGACCACGACATCGGGCACGATTCCGTTGGCAATCAGGGTCCTCAGGATACCGATATGGGCAAAGCCGCGCGCCGCGCCGCCGCCGAGGGCAAGGCCGATCACCGGCCGGCGGATGCTGCCCAAGCCGACTTTTTCGCCCACTTTCTCGCCGTTCGAGCCGTTCGCGCCCCGGCCTTTCAATCTGTCCAGCACCGAAACTCTCCTACGCCGGGCCAGCCCGCATCGTCAGACTAGGCATCGCATTTGCTCTCCGCCATATCAGGGGCGAAGCATGGTTTATGCCGCTTTGGAAAGGGCACAGGGCAGGAATATGGCGAGGAGCGGTTGCTTCCGAACTAATCACGCAGCCGTCAAGCAGGTTCCACCGAAGTCCCGAAGCCGTATTCCCTGGGGTTTCAGAGGCTTGAATTTGCCGCGTTTTCGGTGAAAAGCAGGGAGCATGACACGCGGGGGTGACGGCATCAGCGGACGGCGGCGCAGCGGCAGGCTGCTGCCGGCGCTGATCCTTGGCGCTTGTCTCTTTATTTCCGGCCGAAACCCCGCCCAGGCGCAGCTTTTCTCGGATCGTCCGCCGCCGGTGCCGCCGGCCTCGGTGCCCGACCCAGGTAACGCCGTCAGCCTGGCGCCGCCTTCCGGGCCGGGCGCGGGACCCCCAAGCCTGCCGCCGACCCTGATGCAGCCGGCGACCCCGAGCATGCCACCGCCTGCAGTCTCGACCGTGCCGCCGGCCGCCCCGCTGAATGCGGCTGTGCCCGGACAGGGCGTGCTGTCGCTGACGGCGAAATACGGCAAGGACTCGGCCCCGATCACCAGCGGTCTGGTCTGGCGCGTGTTTGCCGACCGGCCCGACGAGAACGGCACCTTCAAGCTGATCCGCGAGGACCGCAGCGGGACGCCGAACATCGTGCTGCCGCCCGGCAATTATGTCGTCCACGTCGCCTTCGGTCTCGTCAGCGCGGTGCGCACCGTCAGCCTGAAGTCCGAGACCAATCGCGAATCTTTCGTCCTGCCGGCCGGCGGCCTGCGCATCGAGGGCCGCGTCGGCACCAGCCGCATTCCGCAGAACCAGATCTCGTTCGCGATCTACAAGGGCAGCCAGTTCGAGGCGGGCGAGCGCGCCTCCCTGGTGCCGAACGTCGCCGCCGGCGACGTCGTGCTGATCCCGGAGGGCACCTACTACATCGTCTCCAACTACGGCGATGCCAATTCGGTGGTGCGCTCGGACATCCGCGTCCAGGCCGGCAAGCTCACCGACGTCACCATCACCCACCGCGCCGCCGTCATCACGCTCAAGCTGGTCAGCGACAGGGGCGGCGAGGCGCTCGCCAACACCGCCTGGTCGGTGCTGACCCCGGGCGGCGACGTCATCAAGGAATCGATCGGCGCGTTCCCGCGCGTCGTGCTGTCCGAGGGGGAATACCGCGCCATCGCCAAGAACGAGGGCAAGGTCTACGAGCGCGGATTCAACGTCGTCAACGGCGTCGACGGTGAAGTCGAAGTCATCGCGCGCTAGGGGCAGCCGGCGACGAGAGGCTCCGGCACGACGATTCTCATCGCGCGCACGGATGTGCGTCTTCTATTACCGTCACCTTCAGCGGGTTTCTGCCAAGTAACCTCCGCCGCTTCTCTGTGTTCTCATTTTGAACACGGGTAGTGTCATCAATCGCGTGCAGGGGCCGGGAAACACCTGCGTCACCGGCTTATTCCAGCAGCGGCGCGTCTCACTCGACCGTGGACGAGTCTCCACGACCGTGGACGATATGTATTTCCGATAATCAATTTTATTCTCTTTCCATCCTGCTGCGCTATATGTCTGGCGTCCGTCTAACGGGGAGGCCGGAGCAGGCGCATGCCTTGCAGGACCGGCATGGAGCAGGGACCAGGCTCGTCGGCATGTTCGAAGTGATCCTCACCAGGCGCAAGCGGTTCGGCTGGCGGTGGCAGGTGTGCGACCAGTCCGGCAAGATATTTGCCGACGGTTTCGAGCGCACGCGTCCGTCCGCCAAATATCAAGGCGAGCGCGCATTGTTCTTCCTGCTGTCCCAGGCCTATTTGCGCAACCGCTCGGCGGCCTCCAGCGAGGATTAGTGGGGTAGGCTACGATCCCTTGCGTTGCCCGACGGGCAAAACACGCGAGCGCTAGGTCAACGCATTCTGCATAAAATATTCCGCTTTGCCGAAATTCGGAAACAGCGTATATCTTGCCGCACTCCGGCCCAAGGAAGAGGGGCGTATCGCGATCGTCACGAACGCGGGCCGGGCGGCGGTGGACTCTGATGGCGTTGGCGCGAAAGGGTTTGCAGGGCGGGCAACCGTGAGCAAAGACCTCGCGCATACGACCGGTGCCATCGGCGTACGGCAAAATCGTGTGGTCCTGGCGCCCGGGGTCTGTGCGCCAAGTCTTGCGGTGATGTGAGCGGCCCAACCGGGCCCATGCGTCAGCCATCCGCAAGGCGACGGGGGCAATAGTGCATCGCTCCCCGGGGAGAGCACGACATAAGCCGTAAAGCCACTGCGCAGGGAAGGCCGGATGTTTGGCTTCACCTGTATGCCGCTGTGCAAATTCTTCGTTGCCACCTTTCGCACAGTGGACCGTGGGTGCCCGGCCGGCACCCGGTCTTCCCTGCGCCCTTTTCACAGAGGGCGAAGCCAAAAGGCAGAGCTCGGGCGAGATGCGCCGCGAGGATGCGAAACTGTGTCTGCGGGTGAAATGCCGGTTGCGGAATGGCGCCGACGCCACTTGCTCCGTCATTGCGAGCGCAGCGAAGCAATCCAGAATCTTTCCGCGGATACATTGCTGGATTGCTTCGCTGCGCTCGCAATGACGATGGTGGAGGCAGCTGTGTGCCGCAAACTTACGTCTCGTGCCCCGGACACAGCGCAGCGCCTCTTTGGCGGTGCGTTGCAGAGCCGGGGCCCATGCAGCAGCGAGCACGTCGCCTCCTGGATCCCGGCTCTGCGCCGCACCGCTTACGCGCTGGGTCGCGTCCGGGACACGAGAGCAGCTTCGCGCAACTGTCAGAGTCTCTAACGCCCGCTAACCAACACCTGACTTAAAACTGTCATAATCACTGAATGGAACCCGCGCCTGCGCGCTTTTTACACGTCGTTAAGCGCGCCTGCATTGGATGCGGCGTCAAAGTGCGTTGGGGACTGCAATGACTGCCGCGAAGAAGATGCCGGGAAAACCGGCCGCCGAAATGTTCGACGACATCCCGGTGCTTCAGCGCAAATGGCGTGCGGCGTTGAAGCCGGGCGAGCGGCTGCCGCGCTACGAGGACGTCATGCTTGGCAGTCTCGGGCGGCTTGCCGACCACATCGCGCTCTTGAAAAACGATGGCCTGCTCGAGCTGTCGCGCAGCGGACGCTACGTGCAGAAATGGCTCGGTGAGGAGCGCTGGGACATTCCGGTCGCCGAACTCTCGCCGGACTGCGCCACGGCGCTGTCGGAAGCGGCGGCGAGCGCGCTGGCGGCCGGACGGCCGCACCAGGCGAGCGCGCATTGCGTGCGCGACGGCATGGTCAGGACCTACGACGTGCTGGCGCTGCCGACGTCCTCGCGCTGGGGCGCTACGCTGATCGGCGCCTATGTCAACGAGCGCGGCGCGCAATACAATCTCCTCGACGCCATCTTTTCCGCGACCGACGACGCGGTGGTCTCCCTGGCGACGCTGCGCAATGCCGCCGGCAAGCCGTTCGACCTTCAGGTCGTGCACCACAACAAGAGTGCGGGTGAGCTGCTGAAGGTTGCAGGCGCAAGCCTGTTGTGGCGGCGGATCGGCGAAGGCGGCACGCTGCTGGCTTTGCCCGAGGTGATGGAATTCCTGCTCAAGGCCGTTTCGGGCGGCCGCTGCGAGCAGCTCGAGCTCGAGAGCGAGGGGCGCTACCTCAGGCTCAGCGCCACGGCCTTTGCCGACGTGGTCTCGCTGACCATCTCCGATGTCACCATCCTGAAGCGGCGCGATGCTTCGTTCCGCCTCCTGTTCGACAATAATCCAATGCCGATGTGGGTGTTCGACGCGGAGACCAAGGAGTTCCTCAGCGTCAACGACGCCGCGGTCCAGCACTATGGCTACAGCCGCGCGACCTTCCTGCGCATGAAGCTGCACGAGATCTGGCCGGAGGACGAGTGGGACAGTCACGCCGCGGCGCTGGAGCGCCTCGGCGACGCCTACCACTCCTCGCGCAACTGGCGGCACTTGCGCGCCGACGGCAGCGAGATCGAGGTGCTCACCTTCGGCCGTCGCGTCGCCTTCGACGAGCGCGATGGCTATCTGGTGGCGGTGGTCGACATCACCGAACGGCGCAAGGCCGAAGCGCGCATCGCCTATATGGCGCATCATGACGGGCTCACCGATCTGCCGAACCGCGAACACTTCCAGGAGCGCCTGAAGCAGGCGCTGGACCAGGCTGCGGGAAAACGGGTCGGTGTGCTCTACATCGATCTCGACCTGTTCAAGAACATCAACGATTCCTTCGGTCATCCGGTGGGCGATCGCCTGTTGAAGCACGTCGCCGAGCGCCTGACCATTGCGGTCCGCGGCACCAATCTCGCCGCGCGGCTCGGCGGCGACGAGTTCGCCGTCATCTTGGCTGCCGACGTCTCGCCGAACGAGGCCAGCGCCTGCGCGTCCCTGCTGATCGACATGCTCAAGGCGCCTCACGACGTCGATGGACAGGAGATGGTGATCGGCGCCAGCATCGGCATCGCGCTGTCCCCGGGCGACGGTACCACGCCGGAGGAGTTGATGCGCAATGCCGACATGGCACTGTACCGGGCGAAGGCCGACGGCGGCGGCGTGCACCACTTCTTCGAGCGTGAGATGGACCTCCAGGCGCAGAGGCGCCGCGACATGGAGCTGGATCTACGCCGGGCGTTCGCCAACGGCGAGTTCGAGCTGCACTATCAGCCGCTGGTGTCGATCGCCTCCGACCGCATCTCCGGATTCGAGTCGCTGCTGCGCTGGCGTCATCCGGACAAGGGCATGATCTCGCCCGCGGAATTCATACCCGTCGCCGAAGACATCGGCCTGATCACCCAGCTCGGCGAATGGGTGCTGCGCGAAGCCTGCACCGAGGCGGTGAAATGGCCCGTCGACGTCAAGGTCGCCGTCAACCTGTCGCCGGCACAATTTCGCAGCCGCAACCTGGTCCAGGTCGTGATCTCGGCCCTGGCGCAGTCCGGCCTGTCGCCGAAGCGGCTCGAGCTCGAGATCACCGAGTCGATCTTCCTGGCCGAGACCGACGCCAATGTCGCCACCTTGCACCAATTGCGCGAACTCGGCGTCGGCATTTCCATGGACGATTTCGGCACCGGCTATTCCAGCCTGAGCTATCTCCGCAGCTTTCCTTTCGACAAGATCAAGATCGACCGCTCTTTCGTCAAGGATCTGGCGCAGCGGCCCGACTGCGGTGCGATCGTGCGCGCGATCTCCGGGCTCGGCCGCAGCCTCAACATCACGACGACCGCGGAGGGCGTGGAGACCGAGGATCAGCTCGACTGGCTGCGCGCCGAAGGCTGCAACGAGGTGCAGGGATTTCTGTTCAGCGCCGCGCGGCCCGCGGCCGAGATTGGAAAGCTCCTCGCCGATTTCGGCCAGCGCACCTCACGGGCGGCGTAATGCGGGCGGATAGCAATCGTAGACCAGCGCCTTGAACGCGGGCGTGATGCGGCCGCGCTCGTTCTGGGTCTGCTGCATCATCAGGTAGACCATGTCGAGTTTGGGATCGACGCCGAAATAGGTGCCGCTCCCCGAGTCCCATTTCAACTCGCCGAGCGAGCCCGGCGGCGGCGGTCTTGCATTGCCGGGATCAGTGCGCACCGCAAGTCCATAGCCGTAGCCGAAACCGTCGCCCGGAAAATAGAAATAGTCGCGTCCGACGCCGGAGCCCGGCCCGATCTGATCGGTCGTCATGGCCTTGAACGCGGCGGGGCTGAGAAAGCGCCTGCCCTCGAGCTCGCCGCCGTTGAGCAGCATCTGCGCAAAGCGCTGATAGTCGGTGATGGTCGAGAGCAGGCCGCCGCCGCCGGACTGCCATTCTGGATGGTCCAGGCGGTCGCGCTCGCCGGCGAGCAGGATGAAGTCGTTCGGCAGCGGCCGCGCCATCCGCGCCAGCTCGTCCTCGCCCGCGAGCGCGAATTTGGTGCTGTTCATGCCGAGCGGATCGAAGAGGCGTGCTTTCAGGAAGTCGTACAGCGTCTGGCCCGAGATGATCTCGATGACGCTGCCGAGCACGTCGGTGGAATGGCCGTAGCGCCACAGCGTTCCGGGCTGCCGCGCCAGCGGCAGTTTGGCGATGCGATCGGCGAATTCCCTGTTGTTGAAGTGACCCTCGAAGATGTTGGCCATCTTGTAGGCGTGCTCGACCCATTCGCTGCCGATATAATCGTAGCTGATGCCCGAAGTATGCCGCAGCAGATCCTCGATGTTGACGGGGCGGTCCGGTGGGTCGAGGTCCAGCTCGACCGTGCCGTTGGGCAGGGTCACCTCGCGGCCGACCTTGGTCCCGGCAAACAGCGGGACGTATTTCGACACGGGGTCGGTCAGCGCAAGCTTGCCCTCGTCGATCAGCATCATCGCGCCAAGGCACGTGATCGGCTTGGTCATGGAGTGGATGGCGAAGATCGTATCCGGCGTCATGGCAACGCCAGTCCTGGTGTCGCGCACGCCGAAGCACTTCAGATAGACCGGCTTGCCGTGCTGCTGAACCAGGATCACCGCGCCCGGCAGGCGGCCGCTTGCCACCTCGTTGTCGAAGAACGCCGTGATGCGGTCGAGCCCGTCGGGCGAGGGGGCGGGGATATCGGCGGCCGGGCTTCGCGCCATCGTGCCGGCCAGCATGGCCGCCCCGACCAGAAATTCACGGCGTCTCATCCGCACCTTCCTCCCTCGGCGGGATCAAGCCGCAAGACGCTCGATGCGTCAACACAACATCGATTAAAAACGTGTCACGATGTCCGACAGCGACGGACGCGGACGGTCCTCGTTCGGCCTCGTCGGCTTGCCCACGTGAATGAAGCCGGCGAGCTTCTCATCCGGCTTGAGGCCGAGGCCGTCGAGCACATCGCGGTCGAACGCGAACCAGCCGGTCAGCCAGCAGGCGCCGTAGCCGAGCGCGGTGGCGGCCGTGACGATGTTCATGGCGCTGGCGCCCGCCGACAATTCCTGCTCGAACGCCGGCACCTTCGGATGCGGCTTGGTGAAGCTGACGATGCCGATCACCAGCGGCGCGTCCATCAGGCGCTTGCGTTCGGTCTCGACGTCGGCCGCCGGCGCTCCCGGATTCTTCCTGGCGAAGACCCGCGCGATCACCTCGCCGGCCCGTGCACGGGCGTCGCCCTCGAAGATGATGAAGCGCCACGGCGCGAGCTTGCCGTGATCGGGCACGCGCGCCCCGATGGTGAGGATCGTCTCGAGCTCGGCCGCCGACGGGCCGGGCCCGGTCATCTCGCGCGGTTTGACCGAGCGGCGGGTCTTCAGGAGTTCGATGGCGTCGGGCACTGTGGCGTCCTTATGGCTTTCTGTTCTCGCTCGGAGATAGGCCCGGCAGAGGACGAATGGAAGGGATTTTAGAGCGATTATGAGATCTGATGGCACTCCGGCCAGAAAGTTGTGGTCCCAGTTTGGGACTATGCTAAGATGAAGTGAATGAGGATCATCGCGCTCAGCACGATCAAGGGCTTTCTCGATCGAGCGGGCGGAGTCTCCGATGCTCGCGAACCCATGATGGCCTGGTTTCGGCAGGTAAAGCAGGCCGATTGGGCGAGGCCCGCGGACGTCAAGCGAGATATCCGAACCGCCAGTATCCTTAGGGATGGCCGCGTCGTCTTCAACATCGCCGGTAACAAATATCGCGTTGTAGTCTGGATCAACTATCCATATCGCGTGGTCTATATCCGTTTTGTTGGAACACACCGGCAGTACGATGCAATCGATGCGCAAACCATTTAAGAGGTCGATAATGGAAATCGCGCCAATCAAGTCTAACCGAGACTATCGTCGCGCGCTCAAGGAGATCGAGACGTTGATGAGCGCGCGCCGGAATTCGCCTGAGGGCGACCGGCTCGATGTGCTTGTGACGCTCGTGGAGGCGTGGGAGCGGAAACATTACCGCCTGGATCTTCCAGACCCGGTCGAAGCCATCAAGTATCATATGGAGCAGAGCGGCCTGCAGCCGAGGGACCTGATTCCCTTTATTGGCAGCCGCAACCGGGTCCACGAAGTGCTCAACCGTCGGCGCGAATTGACGCTCAGCATGATACGGCGCCTGCATGAGGGGCTCGGCATTCCCGCCGAGTCCCTCATCAAAGTTGGGCAGGATAGAGCCGCTTGAGCGACTTCAGACGGCGCCGCGCATCCGCTTCACGTCCGGCGGCGTCGCCTCGTCGACCAGGGTGGCGATCGCCTCGGCAGTCGTCATCACTTTCTGGCCGTCGCTGCCGAGCCGGCGGACCGAGACGGAATGCGTCTCGGCTTCCTTTTTGCCGACCACGAGCAGGGCCGGGATCTTGGCCAGCGAGTGCTCGCGGACCTTGTAGTTGATCTTTTCGTTGCGCAGGTCGATCTCCGCCCGAAGCCCTGCGCGCCGCGCCTGCTCCAGCACCACCTTGGCGTATTCGTCGCCTTCCGAGGTGATGGTGGTGACAACCGCCTGCACCGGCGAAAGCCAGAGCGGGAAGTTGCCGGCGTAGTGCTCGATCAGGATGCCAATATAGCGCTCCATCGAGCCGCAGATCGCGCGGTGCACCATCACCGGCGGTTTCTTGCCGCCGTCATGATCGATGTAGAACGCGCCGAACCGCTCCGGCAGATTGAAGTCCACCTGCGTGGTGCCGCACTGCCAGTCGCGGCCGATGGCATCGCGCAGAACGTATTCGAACTTCGGCCCGTAGAACGCGCCTTCGCCCGGATTGATCTCGGTCTTGATGTGATTGTTCTGCGACTGGATCTCGCGCAGCACCGTCGCCATCACGCGTTCGGCGTGATCCCACATCGCATCGGTGCCGACGCGTTTCTCCGGGCGGGTCGAGAGCTTCACCGTGAGGTCGCCGGTGAAGCCGAAATCGGCATAGGTCGACAGGATGAGATCGTTGATCTTCAGGCACTCCTCGGCGAGCTGGTCCTCGGTGCAGAAGATGTGCGCGTCGTCCTGGGTGAAGCCGCGCACGCGCATCAGGCCGTGCATGGCGCCGGAGGGCTCGTAGCGGTGCACCACGCCGAACTCGGCGAGGCGCAACGGCAGGTCGCGATAGCTCTTGAGGCCGTGCTTGAAGATCTGGACGTGGCCGGGGCAGTTCATCGGCTTGAGCGCGAACCAGCGCTTGTCCTCGGCCTCGTCGCCGGCCGATTGCGCCGCGAACATGTTCTCGCGATACCAGCCCCAATGGCCCGAGGTCTCCCACAGCACCTTGTCGAGGATCTGCGGCGCATTGACCTCGTTGTAGTCGCCGGAGAGACGCCGGCGCATATAGGCGATCAGCTGCTGGAAGATGGTCCAGCCCTTCGGATGCCAGAACACGACGCCCGGACCTTCCTCCTGGAAATGGAAGAGGTCGAGCTCGCGCCCGAGCTTGCGATGGTCGCGCTTCTCGGCTTCCTCGATCTGCTTGAGGTAGGCGTCGAGGTCCTCCTGCTTGGCGAAGGCCGTGCCGTAGATGCGCGTCAGCATCGGGTTGTTGGAATCGCCGCGCCAATAGGCGCCGGCCACCTTCATCAGCTTGAAGGCGTTGCCGACCTTGCCGGTCGAGGTCATGTGCGGGCCGCGGCACAGGTCGAACCAGTCGCCCTGGTAGTAGATCTTGATCGGCTCGTTGCCGGGAATGGCGTCGACCAGCTCGACCTTGAAGGCCTCGCCCTTGTCGCGGAACACCTGCTTGGTCTTCTCGCGGTCCCAGACTTCCTTGGTGAAGGGTTTGTCGCGCGCGATGATCTCGCGCATCTTCTTCTCGATCGCGGCAAAATCTTCCGGCGTGAACGGCTCGTTGCGGAAGAAGTCGTAATAGAAGCCGTTCTCGATCACGGGGCCGATCGTGACCTGGGTTCCCGGCCACAGCGTCTGCACCGCTTCCGCCAGCACGTGCGCGCAGTCGTGCCGGATCAATTCGAGCGCGCGCGGGTCGTCGCGATTGACGAGCTCGATCGTGGCGTCGGCTTCAATGGGATCGTTGAGATCGGCAAGCATGCCGTCGAGCGCCATCGCGACCGTGCGCTTGGCCAGCGACGGCGAGATGCCCTTGGCGATATCGAGGCCGGTGATGCCCTTGTCGAACTGGCGCTTGGCGCCGTCGGGGAAGGTGAGGGTGACTTTGGGAGCGGGGGTCACGGGCTTCAAATTGGAGAGGCTGTACTGGAAGCCGGACTCGGACTTGGGCTGGTCGGACATTGCTTTCTCCTGAGGCTCACTCCTGCGAACGAACGCAGGTAAGCGGGAACGAGCGATATATCAGGCGATTCGGCCTGTGCAATCCGGCATTTCCAAGAAAGTGGCGGGCAAAACCCGGGGCGGAGCCCGCAACTATTTGGCGTTGTACCCTTTAACCCATCGCAGGCCGCCGCTACATGCGTTTGCATGAAAAGCGCCCCAGCCGCCGCCCGTTTCGCGCCAACCGCCCTGATGCTCGGCAATCTCGTGACCGGCTGCTCGGTCTTGGCGCCGGCGGGCATGCTGCCGGAATTGTCGGCGGGGCTTGGGATCAGCATCCACGCGGCCGGGCTCCTGATCACCTTCGGCGCGGTGACGCTGTGCATCGGCTCGCCGCTGACGGCGTGGCTGACCAGCCGCATCGAAAGGCGGACCCTGCTCGCCACAACGCTGGCGGTGCTCGCACTCGGCAATCTCGCCTCCGCGTTTGCGCCCGATTACACCAGCCTGCTGATCATTCGCCTCGCGATGCTCGCAGTCGGCGCGCTCTATACGCCGCAGGCCGCCGGCACGGCTGCGCTGATCGTGACGGCGGAACGGCGCGGTAGCACCATTGCGTACATCTTCCTCGGCTGGTCGCTCGCAGCCGCCGTCGGCCTGCCGCTGATCACCTTCATCGCCAGCCGCTACGGCTGGCGCGCGGCCTATGGCGGGGTCGGCGCGCTCGGCTGCGTCAGCTTGCTGCTGTTGCTGCTGCGTCTGCCGGCGGGCCTGCAGGGCGCACCGGTCGATCTCAAGACATGGGCCGCCGTCGGCCGAAGCAGGACGATCCTGCTGCTGCTTGCGATCACGATGCTGCAAATGTCGGGGCAATTCGTCGTATTCACCTATATGGGGCCGCTGCTCAACAAGCTCACCGGCGCCGGTTCCGATGCGATCGGCTCGATATTTGCGCTGTACGGGATCTGCGGCTTCCTCGGCGTTGTCGTCGCCACCCGCATCGTCGACACTTCGGGGCCCTATCGTACCTCGTTGCTGTTCACCTGCATGCTGCTTGCCGGGATGAGCGGCTGGGCCCTCGGCGCAGGCTCGCTCGTCATGATGGCGGGCGCGGTGGCGATCTGGGGCCTAGGCTTTGCCTCGACCAATTCGATGCAACAGGTGCGGCTGGTCGCGGCTGCGCCGCCGCTGGCGTCGGCCACCGTCGCGCTCAACACGTCCGTTCTCTATATCGGCCAGGCGGTCGGCTCCGCCGTCGGCGGGCTGCTGTTCGCCCGCGAGCTCCTGCATGCGCTCGGCTTCGTCGCGGTCGGTTTCGTCGTGCTGGCACTGATCCTGGTGGTCGTGACCCGGCCCAGGCGGGCGGCTGCCGCCAGCGCCTGAACGCAGCAGGTCGTGTGCGCAAGGCGCTTGGCAAACCTCGCACGGGAGCGGTAGAAGGCCGGCGTGGGGATCAAAGAGAGTTGACTGAGATGAGGATGATTCTGGCGGTTGCCGCGGTGCTCTATTCAGCCTCCGTATTTGCGCAGACCGAGAAGCCACCCATGGTGGGGGACAAGCCGCTGGTGCAGGTCAAGCCGAAAGGCACCAAGGAGGCTGCCGCCGCTCCAAAGGGCAAGCCGCAATCGATCGCCGTCCGCCTCCAGGCCTGCCTCGAAATCGACGACGGCACCAAGGATCGCCTCAACTGCTACGACGCGGTGATCCCGCCGGCGCCGAAGCCGAAGCCGGCCAAGGCCAAGGGCTATGCCGACTGCCGCTTCCTCAAGGAAGAGGACGAGCGGCTGGCCTGCTTCAACGGCTTTGCCGAGAGCATCCCGAAGCTGCCCAGGAACTGATAGTCGGAACTGATATTTGCCCGGCTAGGGTTTTGTGGAGGCGACGCGCGTCAGCGCGAGCGACGGCGTCGCCGCCATCTTCACCAGCACGTCCTTGAGCGGATCGCGCGTCCAGGCGCGCGTGACATAGTCGCGATGGGTGATGCCCTCGCCGGTTTCCACGAACACCACGCTGCCGGGTCGTAGCGGCCCATCCATGTCCTCGGCGACGCTGATGCCCTTCTGGCGGAGCATGCTCATCAGCTCGCGGTCGCGCCGCGCGGTGTAGCGGGTGTAGGCGCTGACGAAGAAGCCGGAACGGTGGTTCTCGATCCAGGACGCGAACTTGTCCATCTCGCCATAGACGGCATCGAGCAGCACCACGCCGCGGACGCGGTCGCTGATGCCGCCGACCTCGAGGCTCCAGGCCGTCGGCAGGAAGCCGCCGCTATAGCCGACGATCACGATCGGCATGTTGGCGAAGGCGCGCGCGCTGTTGGGGTCGCCGGTGAGGCGGGCCAGATGGGTCGCCGACTCTTCCATGAAGCGCTTGAAGCCGCCCGGCTGCCAGAATTTTCCGGCGCTTGAATCGGCGGCGTCGACCGCCATCTGCGGCGCAAGCAGGATCGCATTGGCGCCGGAATCGGTGACCTGTTTCGGCACCATTTGCCGGTCGCGCACGTCGCGCTCGAGCGTTGCGCCATTGCCGTGAAAGAACACCACGATCACGCCCGGCTTGCGCAGGTCGAAATGCTCGGGCACGTGCACCAGCACGCGGCTGTCGCTGTAGGTCTCGTCGTGCCAGTAGACGCGGCCGGAATAGCTGCGGTGACCGCGGCGGTCGCCTTTGGAAATGTTGAGGAAGGGCGCGTCCGAGGCGGGGTTGTTGCCGAAATAGGGGAAGGCCGACGACTTCATGCTGACGAGCGTCGTCAGGTCCTCGCGGGCGGGGCGCTTGTACGGGACTTGCGGCTCGAGCGAGGCCACCTTGTAGGGCGCCTGCTCCGGTATCTGTCGCTGGACTGCGCTCTTGGGCGAGAAGTCCGACATCTGCCGTTGCAGGAAGCTTTCACTCGCCGAGGGAAAGCGCTCCCTAAACTGCGGGGCAGGGAAGCGATCCTCGAACGTGTCGCCGCTTGCCACGCGCGCGTTCGACGTCTGCGAATTGGTCTTGGCGACCACTTGGACGTTCGCCTGGACATTCGCCTGGGAGTTCGCCGCCAGCGCCGCCGGATCCGGCGCCTTGCCGCATTGAACGAGCGTCAGGGACAACGGCACCATGGCTGAGATCAGACCGGTCCGGAGCGCACGACCATGCCGACCGGACGGTGTCCGATCGGCTTGATCATCAGCTCTCAGTTTAGGAGCGCCCCCGGCCATCCACCCATGACCCCAAAGTCACGACCCAAGTCTTAGGTCCCAAGTCTTACGTCCCAAGTCACACGTCCATCGGCAATCTTGAAACAATTGAGCCGACTGGCGTTTAGGCGACGTTAAGCGTCCGGAGAAACTTCCCCACATCCGGAACGCTCGAAAGGACCATGCAATCGTGTCCTGATTGTGGGGAAGGGGAACGGGCAATTCCGGGTAAATCCAACGCCATCGTCCAAAAACGCGCGCTTGCGGTGTTTCGGTACCTGCTTTCGTTGCCTCATTTAACCCTTGTTAACCCTGCTTGATTTGACTGGGCCAAGTGCACGATGCGCTCCACAAGGCGAAGCGCCTGAGGTTAGGGACCCCGATGACGGCATCAGATGCGGGTACCCCGCCCTGGACGGACCGGCTGACCGGAAGGGGGGCCGGGGTCTCCGTTCCGGTCGCCACCGCCATCGTCGTCGCCGACATGATCGGGGTCGGCGTCTTCACCAGCCTCGGCTTCCAGGTCAAGGACATCCCGTCCGGCTTCTCGATCCTGCTGCTCTGGACGGTTGGCGGCGTCGTCGCGCTGTGCGGTGTGTTCGCGTACAGCGAGTTGGGCGCGATGTTTCCGCGCTCGAGCGGCGAGTACAACTTCCTCGGCCGGGCCTATCACCCGGCCTTCGGCTTCCTCGCCGGCTGGGTGTCTGCCACGGTCGGCTTCGCGGCGCCGGTCGCGCTCGCCGCGATGGCCTTCGGGGAATATGCCAAATCGGTCGTACCCGATCTGCCGGCGATTCCGCTCGCCATCGGCGTCGTGTGGCTGGTTTCGCTCGTGCAACTGACCGGCGTCAGGCACTCATCCACGTTCCAGCTGATCTCGACCGTCCTCAAGGTCGTGCTGATCGTCGCCTTCCTGGTCGCCGGCTTCGTCATCGCCGCGCCGCAGCCGATCACCTTCGCGCCCCAGCCGGGCGATATCGCCCACATCATCAGCGCGCCGTTCGCGATCGGGCTTGTCTTCGTGATGTATTCGTTCTCGGGCTGGAATGCCGCCACCTACATCATCGGTGAGATGAAGACGCCGCAGCGGAGCCTGCCGCGCGCGCTGCTCGCGGGCACGCTGATCGTGCTCGTGCTGTATGTCGCGCTGAACGCGGTATTTCTCCATTCGACGCCGGTCAGCGCGCTCGCCGGCCAGCTCGACGTCGCCAGTGTCGCCGGCACCGCCATCTTCGGCAGTCTCGGCGGGCGGATCGTCGGCGCCATGATTTGCTTCGGTCTGATCTCCTCGATCAGTGCGATGATGTGGATCGGCCCTCGCGTGATGATGACGATGGGGGAGGACATTCCCGCCTTGCGCGTCTTCTCCAAGCGGTCGGCGAGCGGCGCGCCGGCCTATGCCATCCTGCTCCAATTGGCCATCGCCAATCTTCTGCTGTTCACGCGCAGCTTCGAGGCGGTGCTCGATTTCATCCAGTTCGCGCTGTTGTTCTGCTCATTCTTCACGGTCGCCGGCGTCATCAAGCTGCGTGTCACCGATCCCGATCTGCCGCGGCCCTATCGCGCCTGGGGATACCCGTTCACGCCGCTCGTTTTCCTGCTCGTGACCGCGTTCATGATGTACTACCTTCTGACGGAGCGGCCGGTTCAGTCGCTGTCGGGAATGCTCGTCATGCTCTCCGGCCTTATGATTTACGCTGCTTTCCACAGGCGGCGCGTCGCCGCTGCCGCATCACCACATCGCGAATAGACATGCTCCGCCCCCTGAGAATTGCGGCCGTTGCTTTCGTCCTC
Source organism: Bradyrhizobium glycinis (assembly GCF_016031655.1). GTDB lineage: Bacteria > Pseudomonadota > Alphaproteobacteria > Rhizobiales > Xanthobacteraceae > Bradyrhizobium > Bradyrhizobium glycinis. The sequence goes on along the minus strand of NZ_JACCHQ010000003.1, from coordinate 279,409 downwards.
CTGGCTGCGGCCGTCTCGTCCGCGCGTGCCGCAGACGTCACCTTCGATGACACGGCGCGCTTCCTTGCGGGCATGCAGCCTTCGGCGGACTCGCCGCTGGTGCCGCTCACCAGGGACCCGGCCTGGCAACGTCACGCCAAATTCTTCGACGGCGCCTTCGCTCAGCTCGAGCAGCGTCAGATCTCGAAGATCCGCAACTGGGCCGACCTCAATCTGGCCGCGCCCCGGCCGACCATGTTCTACCTGTTCAGCGGGCCCGATTTCCTCTACGCCAACGCCTTCTATTCCAAGGCCAGCACCTACGTGCTCGGCGCGCTGGAGCCGGTCGGGGCGGTGCCCGATTTGACGCGGCTGTCGCGCGGTTCGGTCGGCGCTGCGCTCTACAACGTCGAACGCTCGCTCGGCTCGATCCTGAGCTTCTCGTTCTTCATCACCAAGCAGATGAAGGTCGACCTGAGCGCCAACCAGGTCAACGGCACCTTGCCGATCCTCTATGTCTTTCTCGCCCGCTCCGGCAAGACCATCCGCAACGTCGAGATGGTCGCGCTCGACGACAAGGGCGGGCTACATGTCGGCGACGACAATCCCGGACGAAACGCGACGCGCGGCGTCCGCATCAGCTTCGCCGGCAGCGACGGGGAAACACGCACGCTGTATTATTTCTCGACCGACCTCTCAAATTCCGGCGCACGTGCCGCGGGCTTCCTGAAATTTTGCGAGACGCTCGGGCCCGGCAACAGCCTGATCAAGAGTGCGTCCTACCTGTTGCACTCCGGCAATTTCACCGTCGCACGCGACTGGTTGCTCGCCAACAGCGCCACCATCATCCAGGATGATTCCGGCATTCCGCTCGTGAACTACAATGCACGGCAATGGCGGTTCTTCCCGTTCGGCCGCTATCTCGGTCCCATCGACGAATTTCCCGGCCGCTACCAGGAGCGCTACGCCGAGCTGTTCACGCACGCCCAGCCGATCGATTTCGGCGTCGGCTATCGCTGGCGCATGCATGAATCGAATTTGCTGCTGGCGGTGAAGGTGCCGGGCAGCGAGACGTCACCGGCTGCGGAGACCACTTCGGCCGCCGAGCCGGCGCCAAAGCCGCCGCGCCCGAAGCGGCTGCGGCCCCCGGAGTCGGTCCCGCCGTCACAGGGACGTTTTTTCTGGTTTCGCTAGGCTCTTTGCGGGAGACGGGAGGTCAAGAGGCCTGGGCTACGACGACCAGCACTTCGGCCTTCTGCCGGCCGAGGCTCCTGACCTCGTGCGGCGTCTCGCCTGAAAAATACAGGCAGTCCCCCTTGCCGAGGACAAGCTCTTCGCCGTCGAGCTTGATCGCGATCTTGCCGTTGACGACGAACAGCAGCTCCTCACCCGCATGCGAGGCGCGCGTCGCCGCCTTGTGCGGCGGGCTCAGCAGAAATGGCTCCATCATCTTGCGGGTGCGACCGGTCGCTAGCGGGACCACGCCAAACGTGTTCTGGAACAGCGGTACATTTCCGTCCTGGCGGCGGAACAGCGTGTAACGCGGCGCCGGTTCGGCGTTCGGATCGAAGAAGTTCGCGACATTGACCTCCAGCGCGGCCGCCATTCGTAGCAGTGCGGCGAGGGAGGGGATCTTGAGGTTGCGCTCGACCAGCGAGATGTAGCCGCGTGTGAGATCGCTCTGCCGTGCCAGCTGGTCCAGCGTCAGGCCCTTGGCAATCCGCGCCTGGCGGATGTTGGCCCCGACCGCCGTTGCCTTGCTGACGTCAAGCACGAAAAGAATCTCCCGAACTGCTCAGGCCCCGTTTTGCAACAGATGGCGCCGGACCGCCAGCCCGGCGGCCGGCAAGGCGCCGCCGCCGGTCGCCGCCAAGTGTATTCCAAAGGAAAACTTATGGGCAAAAATTTCAGGCAGAGGCGCGGATATTGTGGGCAGGTGGACTGGTATATCGCGGAAATCAGCAAAATATAGATGCAATTCATCGACTTTGCCGCGATCGGCGGCATTTGCTGCGTTCCGATGCGTTGATTTCCAACAGTAAACATGATCGATTTTACCGCCGTGGCTGCCGGTGGGCGCCACGGACTGAGCCAACTGCTTTTCCCTGGCGCCGGTACCTTTTGGAGAGATCGATGACCGTAGCAGACGACGTAACCCTGAATGGAGCGCCGGACGAGGCGGCGAGCTTGCGGCGGATCGTGTGGTCGAGCGTGATCGGCACCGCGGTCGAATGGTATGACTTCCTCATCTATGGCACGGCGACCGCGCTGGTGTTCAACAAGGTCTTCTTCGCCGCCGGCAACGCCACGCTCGCCACCATCGCGGCTTTCGGCACCTACGCCGTCGGCTTCCTGGCGCGGCCGCTCGGGGCTGCGATCTTCGGGCACTACGGTGATCGCGTCGGCCGCAAGGCGATGCTCGCGATCACGATCATGGTGATGGGCATCGGCACCTTCCTGATCGGCCTGCTTCCGACCTACCAGCAAATCGGCATCGCCGCACCGCTCCTGCTGCTCGGATTGCGCTTCCTCCAGGGTATTGGTCTCGGCGGCGAATGGGGTGGTGCAGTGCTGATGGTGGTGGAGAACTGCCCGACGCACCGCCGCGGTCTGCTCGGCAGCATGGTGCAGGTCGGCAATCCCCTCGGCAATCTTGCCGCGATCGGCATGTTCGCGCTGGTGGCGAGCCTGCCGGAAGCTGACTTCATGACTTACGGCTGGCGCATTCCCTTCCTGATTTCGGTCCTGTTGGTCGGCGTCGGTCTCTACATCCGCCTCAACATGGAAGAGACTGCGGCCTTCCGTCAGGTGCAGGCCAAGAAGGAGGTGGCAAAGCTACCGCTGGTCGAGATCTTCAGACATCACCGCCGGCCTTTCTTCACTGCGGTCGGTCTGAAGATCTCCGAGATCGCCTATGCCAGCATCGGTGGCGTGTTCGTCATGTCATACGCCACCGCCAATCTCGGCCTGCCGCGTGCGGTCGTGCTGAACGGGGCGTTCGCCGCGTCGCTGGTCGCGTTGCTCGCCATCCCGCTGTTCGGCTGGCTGTCCGACCTTCTCGGCCGCAAGACGATGTTCTATGCAAGCTGTCTGTTCTCGGCGCTGTTTGCCTTCCCGCTGTTCTGGCTGCTGGACACTCGCGACCCGACCATCGTCATCTGCACCATCGTGGTCGCGATCACCTTCGGTCAGATGGTCATGTTCGGCATCGGCGCGCCCTGGTACTCCGAGCTGTTCACCGCGCGCCTGCGATACAGCGGCGCCTCGCTCGGGTTCCAGGTCGGAGCAGCCCTGAGCGGCGGCTTGACGCCGCTGATTGCAGCCACTCTGATGGCCTGGAGCGGCGGCGCAACCTGGCCGGTCTCGTTGCTGCTGATCGCCTGTGCCGCCATCACCGCGACCGCGACCACGTTCGCCCCTGAGATGGCGAACAAGGAACTGACCTGATCCCCCGGCGCCGCCGCCGGCGGCGCCACCACGTCTCACAAGGATTCGTCATGCTCAATACGATCAACGCCGCTCCGGCCCAGGGCGCAGCACAGCTCGGCTGGACCGGCGTGGTGCGCTTCCTCCATCTCGCCCCGCGCGCGTTCCTGCCAATGCGTGCAGTCGAGACGCTCACCCTCGTCGCCGGCAAGGGAATCGAGGGCGACCGTTACATGATCGGCAACGAAGAGGGGTTTTACTCGCACAAGCCCGAGGAGGGCCGGCAGGTCACCCTGTTCGAGCTCGAGACCTTGGTTGCGCTGAAGCGCGACGCCGGGATCGAGCTCGGCCCGGAAGAGCATCGGCGGAACGTCACGGTGGAGGGCGTGCCGCTGAATCATCTCGTCGGCCGCCGCTTCTGGCTGGGCGAGACCCTGCTGGAAGCCACCCGGCTGTCGGTGCCGTGCCGGCATATCGAGGAGATCACGGGCAAGGCGATCTTTGATCCCCTCATCAACCGCTCGGGCCTCAACTGCAGGATCCTGCAAGGCGGCACCGTCACGGTCGGCGACATCGTACGGAACGCGGCATGAGCGCGCGCCCCATTACGACGGTCAAGACCGTCGTTACCGACATCGAGGCGGCGGGGACAGGGATAAAACTGTTCACGCTGGCCGATCCCGACCGGTGGGAATTGCCGCCGTTCAAGCCTGGCGCGCATATCGATCTGCATCTGCCGAACGGGCTGGTCCGCACCTATTCGCTGTGCAATGAGCCCGCGGACAGCGCGCGCTATGTCATTGCGGTCAGGCGCGAAGCGGATGGGCGCGGCGGGTCGCGGGCGCTGCACGACGAAGTCGGCATCGGCGACGTCATCGGCGTGTCGCTGCCACGGGGCGGACTAGAGCCGCAACCTCGCTTCGGACGGTACGTGTTCCTGGCCGGCGGCATCGGCGTGACGCCGTTCTTGTCCATGGCTCGGCATCTGGAACGAACGAAGCAAGCTGACTTCACGCTGCATCTGATCGTTCGCGAGGAGGTGCCGCTTGCCGCGCACCTCGGCGTATTGGTCGAGGAGGGGCGCATCATTGTGCATCGGACGTCCCGCGCCGGGCGTCCCGATCTTGCCGCGCTCGTCGGAAAAGGCGGGCCCGGGACCCTGGTCGCCTGCTGCGGCCCGGAAAGCATGATCGAGGACTTCGAGCGGCTGACCGCAGTGTGGCCCGCGGCGAGTGTCCATATCGAGCGGTTCGTCGCGCCACCACCGGTCATCGATCCCGACGCCAAACCGTTCACATTGTCACTGGCGCGTTCGGGCGGCGAGATTCACGTGCGGGCCGGTCAGACCATGCTGGCCGCTTTGCAGGAGGGAGGCATCGACATTGCGACCTCTTGCTGCGGCGGCATCTGCGGCGCCTGCAAGGTCGGCTGGATCGAGGGCAAGCCGGTTCACCGCGACCGCATCCTGTCGTCCTATGAGCGCGAGCGCTATCTCATGGTGTGCGTGGCCGGCTCGGATTCCGACCGGCTGGTGCTGGACCTCTAATTACCAATGCACGCTCTGGCTCGGCACGATGAACGTCGTCGTGCTCGGCTGTGTCGCAAGGCTCCTCGCAAGATACCAGCCGGAGCCGAGGACGAGTGCGAGCAAAGCGATGATGGCGAGCAGGTCGATGGTTCTCGGATCGTGTGCCTTGTGATCCAGATGAGGACCAGGCTTGAAATGCGGGCTGATTTTCCAGCGCATTGTTGTTTCCTCCCGTGGGGAGCATCAAAACAACGCGGGCGGAAAGTCCAAGGTTCCGGTCAGGGCGGCGCTGCTCAGAGCACCGCGGCAAACGTCAGCATGCATTGACCCCACGCCAGCGGCCGTAGCGCCAGGGCAGATACCAACGTGCGCCTCGCGGAGCGGTGAGAGGCACGTTGTCGATGCCGGACGTGCCGAAGGGATTGCAGCGGAGCAGGCGCGCGAGCGTCATCCAGCCGCCGGCCCAGAGCCCGAATCGTTCGATCGCCTCATCGCCATAGACGGAGCAGGTCGGCAGGTGCCGGCAATTGTACCCGACCAGGGGCGACAGCGTGTGGCGATAGAGCCAGATCAGCCCACGGCCGAATCTGCGCGGCAGCCGGAGCACACCATCGACGGAACTGGAACAATGCTCGCAGGCTGAATGCTTCATGTGCGTTGTGCTGCGATGTTGAGCGAGGCTTTGCCTGGTTCCAGCGCAGGGAACCATAAGTTGTTGTTTCCGCGCCATATTTTGCGTGTTTTTTGGGAGCAGTGCAGCAAGTATCTGTGGACGATCTGTATTCGCCCGGATACCATTTTTATGACGGCCGTGTGTAGAAACATACGCCTGTATGATGGACTCAGATAGCGCTACCGGGGATTGTTTGGGGACCTTGGGGCTTTAGGGCTTGGGGAAGGAACCAGATTGAGACTTCTGAACTCCCTTAATCTTCGCGGCTGGTTGCTGGTGGGAACCGCCGTTTGTGGAGTCGCGCTGGCAGGTGCCGTCGCGACATTCGGATCGTCGGCCCGCGCCGGCGCTGTCCTCGAAGAGCGCAAGCTGCCGATGAAGTTCAGCTGGGTCGCCTGCGAGCCGAACTGCCGCGGCTGGATCAGCGCGGTCGGCATCATCACGGCCGATACGCCCAAAGACTTCGAAGAGTTTTCGCGCGGCCGGCAGCTCGGCGGCGCCACCGTGGTGCTCGATTCCAGCGGCGGTTCCGTCAATGACGCGATCACCCTCGGCCGGCGTTTTCGCAATCTCGGGCTTTTGACCACGGTCGGCGTAAGCCTCCGTGGCGGCCCATCGACGCGCCCGGCGGTCGCACCGGAAGCTTATTGCGAATCGATGTGCGTGTTCCTGCTGCTGGCCGGCAAGAAGCGCTACGTGCCGGAAGCCGCCCATGTCCGGGTTCACCAGATCTGGATGGGCGACCGCGCCGATGATGCCAAGGCGGCGAGCTACAGCGCGCAGGACCTGATGATCGTGGAGCGGGACATCGGCCGGCTCGCCAAGTACACCTTCGACATGGGTGGCGCCGGGGACCTGCTGTCGATCGCGCTCAGCGTCCCGCCCTGGGAGGACCTGCACGAGCTCGACGCCGGCGAACTCAAGCTCACCAATCTGGTCACGACGGATCTCGTGGCTGACGTGCTCCCGCATGTCGACATCTCGGGGCCGGCAATGGCGGAGCTTGCACCGAAGACGCAAGCCAGGTTTGGCGCGGAACCGGAGCAGGCGCAGTCTTCCAAGTCGACCAAGACGGCGGAAGCCGTGGTGCCGACCGGCAGCGTTGTCACGCCGGCTGTGACGGCGCAGCAGAAGTAAGATTCTCCACTGTCGTTCCGGGGCGCTGCAAAGCGACGGACCCGGAATTCAGATGTTAGAGCGCGAGATCCCCAGGTGCGCAATTGCGCACCCGAGGTGCGCGATTGCGCACTAAGGTTCGCGCTGCATCCGCGCCCGAATGACATCGAAAGGAAGGCTCAGCCTTGCGCTGCGGCCGGCTGCTTGGTTTTGGCCTCGATCTGGCCGATGGCATCAACCACGGCATCGAAGGTGAGAAGCGTCGAGGCATGGCGCGCTTTGTAGTCGCGGACCGGCTCGAGGAACTTGATCTCCTCCCATTTGCCTTGAGGAGGCGCACCATTCTCCTTCAGCATTTTGCGAACGGTTTCGCGTAACTCACGGAGTTCGCTCGCAGTCGAGCCGACCACGTGACTTGCCATGATGGATGAAGAAGCTTGGCCCAAGGCGCAGGCCTTCACGTCATGCGCGAAGTCGGTGACGGTGTCCCCGTTCATCTTGAGATCGACCTTCACGGTCGAGCCGCACAGCTTGGAATGGGCGGTGGCAGAGGCATCGGGGTCCGACAACCGTCCGAGGCGCGGAATATTCCCGGCCAGCTCGATGATCCGCTTGTTGTAAATGTCGTTCAGCATGTGATGGAGTCCAACACGTCCTACCCGCGTCCGGGCCGGATCGGCCTTGGCGGGCGCCGCCCACGGTCCTATATAGGGGCGGAACTGGTGGAAAAACAGTCCAGCGGTGCGGCGGCGGTGATCCAGATCTGCGCTGCCGGCGTTGTGACCTCGGGACTTTTGCACCGAAACTGTTCTGTTCAGGCGTCCGGCGGCTTGGCCGCCCCGTCTGCCGGTGACACTCCGGCCGTTAGGCCGTCGAACGGAGTCGATATGGACGCTGCAATCAAATCCATCCGCCCGGGCAAGCCCTCCGACCGGCAGCCCGAGAGCCGCCCGGCCGAGCTTGATCCTGCCGAATTCCTCGCGGCCGCCGTCCGCGCCGACCAGCCGCGCCCCGCGCGCGCCGAGGCGGAAGCGGCGGTGAAGACGCTGCTCGCCTATATCGGCGAGAACACCGAGCGCGAGGGCCTGCTCGACACGCCGCGCCGCGTCGTCGAGGCTTTTGACGAGCTCTATCAGGGCTACCACCAGTGCCCGGCCGAGGTGCTCGACCGCACCTTCGGCGAGACGGCGGGCTATGACGATTTCGTCCTGGTGCGCGACATCGAGTTCACCTCGCAATGCGAGCATCACATGATGCCGTTCTACGGCAAGGCGCACATCGCCTATACCCCGGTCGAGCGCGTCGTCGGCTTGTCCAAGCTTGCCCGTCTGACCGACATCTTCGCCCGCCGGCTCCAGACCCAGGAGCACCTGACCGCGCAGATCGCCGCCGCGATCGACGAGGTCCTCAAGCCTCGCGGTGTTGCCGTGCTGATCGAGGCCGAGCATACCTGCATGTCGGTGCGCGGCGTCGCCAAGCATGGCGCCTCCACCTTCACCAGCCGTTTCACCGGCATGTTCCGCGACAATCCGGCGGAGCAGGCCCGTTTCCTGTCCCTGGTGCGAGGCACGACGCGCTGACCTCGCGAAAACCGGCGAGAGTTATTGTGTCCGCTCATTCCCATGAGATCGAGGAAGGCCTCGCCTTCCTGCCCAAGTTCGATGCCGCTGGCCTCGTGACGGTCGTTGCCACCGACGTCGCTACCGGCGACGTGCTCATGGTCGCGCACATGAACGAAGAGGCGTTGCGCAAGACCATTGCGACCGGCGAAGCGTGGTACTTCAGCCGCTCGCGCAATGCCTTGTGGCGAAAAGGTGAGACGTCGGGTCAGACTCAGCGCGTCGTCGAGATACGCACCGATTGCGATCAGGATGCGGTCTGGATCCGCGTCGAGCAGATCGGTGCGGCCTGCCATACCGGCCGGCGGTCGTGCTTCTACCGCAAGGTCGAGGCCGAGGGCGGAGGAGCCAGGCTGGTCTTCACCGAGGCGGACCGGCTGTTCGATCCGAACGACGTTTACAAGAAGTAGCAACCTTGTCATTCCGGGGCGCGCGACAGCGCGAACCGGAATCTCAAGATTCCGGATTTGGCTGTTCGAGCCGCTCCGGAATGACCGGCAAACCTGAATTAACCCCGCCTTAACCATACCTGTCCCACGGTGAGACGACGGGCGCCGAATTGCCGGCGTCGTTCAGCGCCGCGCGGGGCGGGCACTCCATCATGTCGATCGACAATTTCAGTGCCACGCAGACGGCCGGCCTCGATCCGTCGCGGGCGCGTGTCGCCGGTGCGATCAAGCAGGCCTCGAACATCACGGGCGTCAGCTTCCAGTACATGCTGACCACCGCCAAGATGGAATCGGATTTCGATCCGACGGCGGGAGCCACCACCTCGTCGGCGCACGGGCTCTACCAGTTCATCGACCAGACCTGGCTCGGCACGGTGAAGGAGGCGGGCGCCCAGCTCGGCTATGGCAGCTACGCCGACGCCATCACCAGGACGTCATCGGGCACCTACACCGTCGACGATCCCGTCAAGAAGCGGTCGATCATGAAGTTACGCGACGACCCCGAAGCCGCTTCGGCCATGGCGGCGGCATTGACGCAGTCCAACGGCTTCAAGCTCACCGGTTTGCTCGGGCGCAGGCCGAGCGACAGCGAGCTCTACATGGCGCATTTCATGGGCGTCGGCGGCGCCGCAAAGCTCATCGCCAATGCCGAAGACAATCCGCAAGCCGTCGGCGCGCGGCTGTTTCCCAACGCGGCGGCCGCCAACCGCTCGATCTTCTATGCCAAGGACGGCCGCGCCCGCAGTGTCTCCGAGGTCTATTCGGTCCTGGACTCCCGCTATGCCAGCGCGGCGAATTCAAAGGTGACCCGCAGCGCGATGGCGATGTATGGCGGCACGCCCTCGACCACGCAGCTCGCGAGTGCCAACGCAGTGGTGCCCACGGCGCCCGTCGTGGACAACGCCGCCTATCTCCAGACCTTCCCGAATACCCGCACCGTGACGCCCGTCAGCGCGACGTCGACACATGTCGCGGACAATGCGCCGAGCACGCCGGTGTTTCGTTCAATCTATCAACCTGGCGATGCCACGCAGCCGGTCTCGACCACGGTGCAGAAACTATGGGGCAACAATGCCTCGCTCACCTCGGTCGCATCGGCAACGCCGGACGTGCGGCCGCCGCAACCGCTCGATCTCTTCAGTGATCGCAGCGGCACGTTCTCGAGCTAGCTTCACACTTGCCCCGGACGCCGCGTTACGTCCGTGTACAAGATCGAGATCGTGTGCGCAGCTGCGTCCACGGAGGGGCGGCGGGAGCTCTCGTCGTCGCGTGTGCCGCGCGCCGCGGCTTTGTTCCCTTAACAAATCGTCAATGAAACCAGCCAGTTATGGTGAACGCTTTGTTAAGCGTCGTGGTTTATTTTGTGTTGCAGGTGACGAGCCGTCATCGTTTTCGTTTGTTGTGTAAGCCGGAAGCAGCATGATTGTTCGGCAGTTCATTCATTGGATCAGGACGGCGCCCGCAGGCGAGCGGGCCGAGGCAACACGGGCGCTGGCCCGGGCTTGGCTGATCTCCGACCTTTCTGCAGACGACCGCATCGCCGCCGAAGGCGCGCTTCTGATGCTGCTCGACGATCCCTCGCCGCTGGTGCGCCAGGCGATGGCCGAAGCCTTTGCCCGCAGCCTTGACGCGCCGGCCTCAATCGTGCGGGCGCTGTCCGCCGATCAGCCGACGGTCGCGCTGCCGGTGCTCGAACATTCCCCGCTCTTGATCGACGCCGATCTCGTCGACATCGTCGCGACCGGCAGCGAGGAGGTGCAATGCGCGGTGGCCCGCCGCATCGCATTGCCGGTGTCGGTGTGCGCCGCGATCGCCGAAGTCGGCTGCGCCGCTGCCGCGCTGGAGCTGATCGAGAACCCCCACGCCGAGCTCGCCCCGTTCTCCTGGGACCGGATCGTCGAGCGTCACGGCCATCTCGCCGCGATCCGCGAGGCGATGCTGGTGCTGGAGGATCTGCCGGCCGCAACGCGTGCGGCGCTGGTGGCAAAGCTCTCCGAGACACTGGCGCAATTCGTCGTGGCGCGGAACTGGCTGAGCGCCGACCGCGCGGACCGCATCACCATCGAGGCGCGCGACCGCTCCACCATGAACATCGCGGCGCGCTCGCGTGGCGATGACATGCAGGGCCTGGTCCGGCATTTGCGCATCACCGGCCAGCTGACGGCGGGCCTGATCCTGCGCGCGCTGCTGTCGGGCAATCTCGACCTGTTCGACACGGCGCTCGCCGAGCTCGCCGATCTGCCGCTGGCGCGCGTCTCGGCGCTGCTGCACGAGCGCGGCGGCAACAGCATGCAGGCGCTGCTCCGTCGCGCTGGGCTTCCGGAGGCGACGTTTGCAGCGTTCCAGGTCGCGCTCGATGCCTGCCACGAGCAGGGCTTCGTCGACAGCGACGACGGCGCGGTGCGGCTGCGCCGGCGTATGGTCGAACGCGTGCTCACCCATTGCGAGTCCGATCGCGGCGCCACCGAGCCGCTGATGGTCCTGCTGCGCCGCTTCGCCACCGAATCCGCGCGCGAAGAGGCACGGCTGTTCTGTGACGAGCTGGTCGCGGATGATGCGGTCGATCCGGTCTATGACGATCTGATCGCGGCGTAGTTCGAATTTCGCGATAAGGCAGGCCGGAAGCGACAAACTCCGTCATTGCGAGCGCAGCGAAGCAATCCAGAATCCCTCCGCGGGGACAGTCTGGATTGCTTCGCTGCGCTCGCAATGACGAGAGGAGAGAGTGAAGCCTTATTCCGCCGGCGCGATGCTCGGCGCGAGGATCACCTCGAGATGCTCGGGGCGGTCGCGGTTGACATGGGCAAGATAATCGTCGGCGACCTTGCGCAGGCGGCGGCTGAGCTCGGCCGAGACGCTGATCCTGTCCAGCCTGGTGTTCTCGTGCACGATGGCGAGAATGGCGTTGATGTGGTGCGTGAACAGCTCGGCCGGCACCTTTTCCAGGTCAGGCGCGTGCTCGATGACGCGGCACAGGCTTTCGGCGATGCCTGCCGCTGAAGGAAATCCGAACGTCGCCGCATCGCCCTTGATGTCGTGCGCGGCGTGGAACAGCTCGTCGCGCAGTTTCTTCGTGAAGCCGTCCTTCTGCACGCCCGTCCAGGCAGCGGACAGTCGCTGGACCTCGATCGCCATCCAGTCCTTGAACTCGCCGGAGAGGCTCGCGAGCGCCTGCTCGGCGCGGCCGACCGGGTCGTCCAGGTCTTTTTCTTCGACACGGCGCAGGACCTTGCGCAGCGGATTGGGCTGCGTGATGACCTGGTGCGTGGCGAAGGCCTTGACCTCGATGTCCTTTGCGCTGTTCTTCGCCATGATGCCTGCCTCGTCTGAAGAGGTTGCGCTAGATGGAGGAACGGGCCTTGTCGAGCAGCGAGGGCTGCTGCAGCACCTCGTGCTTTTCGCCGACGCGGCGCTCCGGGCCCATATAGGCGGAGTTGGTGTTGCGGCGCCGGTCGGGGCCGAAATAGGTCTTGGTCTTGATGAAGGGGCGGGGATTGGCGACGACGTTGAGGATGCGCTGATAGAGCCCCTTGGCCGAGATCGGCTTGGCCAGAAATTCGGTAACGCCGGCATCGCGCGCGACCGTGACGCGACGTTTCTCCGAATGTCCGGTCAGCATGATGATCGGTGCGTAGGGATTGCCCTTGGATTCCGGCTGGCGGATCATCTGCGCGAGCTCGAGCCCGTCGAAGATCGGCATGGCCCAGTCGGTGATGACGATGTCGGGCACGTAATGGCTGTACATTTCGAGCGCCGTGGCGCCGTCCTCCGCCTCATAGACCTCGCGCGCGCCGAAGGAATGCAGCAGCGTCCGCAGGATACGGCGCATGTGCGGATTGTCGTCGCAGACGAGGAAGCGCAGCTTGTTGAAGTCGATACGGAACATGACGCCCGGGCCAAAAGCGGGTCAACCTTCGTTAACCATATCGTGTCGGGAGTTAACGAAGGGTTGCGGCCAGGCCCTGGGGCGGCGTCGCAGGACAGGCGGTTCAGTACCCGAACTGCTCGCGCAGGATGCGCTCTTCCAGGCTGTGGCCGGGGTCGAACAGCATCCGCATCGCGATGGTCTTGTCGGAGAGCACCTCGACGCGGCGGACGTCGCGCACCTCGTAGTGGTCGGCGACGGCGGCCACGGGCCGCTTCTCGCCCTCCAGCACCTCGATCACGACATAGGCCGTGTTGGGCAGCAGCGCGCCGCGCCAGCGGCGCGGACGGAAGGCGCTGATCGGGGTCAGCGCCAGCAGGGCGGCGTTGATCGGCAGGATCGGTCCCTGGGCGGAGAGATTATAGGCCGTTGAGCCGGCCGGCGTCGCCACCATGATGCCGTCCGCGATCAGCTCGGACATGCGCTCGCGCTCGTCGATCAAGATCCTCAAGCGGGCGGCCTGGTAGGTCTGCCGGAACAGGGCGACTTCGTTGATGGCGTGGTGCAGATGGACGTGGTCGTTGACGTCGGTCGCGCGCATCAGGAGGGGATTGATCTCGGATTCGTGGGCCGCCTCCAGCCGCGCGCGCAGATCGTGCGTCGAATATTCGTTCATCAGGAAGCCGACGGTGCCGCGATGCATGCCGTAGATCGGCTTTCCCGTGCGCATGTTCTGATGCAGCGTCTGCAACATCAGGCCGTCGCCGCCGAGTGCGACGACCACGTCGGCCTCGTCGGGATCGCAATTGCCATAGTCCCTGGTCAGCTGGCCAAAGGCAGCCTGCGCCTCGTTGCTCGGGCTGGCGACGAAGGCGATCTGGTCATATCGCGAAGGCTTGGTCATGGCGTCTCGGCAGGGCCGCTGGCTCGAGGAACGTTCCGCCGGGCTCGTCTATACGAGGTGAGCCCGTATTGTCGAGGAGGCCGCTCTGCAAAGCAAACGGGCGGCCGGTTGGGCGGCCGCCCGGTTCAATTCAGGGTAAAGATTGGATCGATTGCCGCGGATCAATATTTTGCGATGACGGCGCCCGGGGTGAAGCGATAGTTCACGCCGATCTTGACCTGGGACAGGCTGCCACTGTCGCGCATCGTGGTGACGCCATCGCTCATCAGCGACGTCCGGCTGCCGAGATCGATGTAATCGTACTCGGCCTTCGCCGACCAGTTCTTGCCGAGGTCGAACTCGGTGCCGTAGCCGATCAGCCAGCCGCTGCGATAGCCGCTGCTGCTGAAGCCGTTGGTGGCTCCACCGAACTGGTTGACGCAGGGACCGAGCGGGAAAATGCCGACTACGGTGCCATTGAGCGGGCCGAACACACAATTGACGTTGGTGCGGTCCTGGGCCCAGGCGCCGCCGGCCTTTGCGTAGATCAGGGTGCGGTTCCAGGAATAGCCGACGCGGCCGGAAAGGGTCGCGATCCAGTCCGACGAGTTCTGGCAATTGAGCAGCAGCGCGAGGTTCTGAACCGTGGTGCAGGTGCGCGATCCGCGCAAATTCGTCGCCGCGAAGTCGCCCTCGACGCCGAGCACCCAGTTGCTGGGCATCTGGTAATTATAGCCGACCTGGATGCCGCCGAGGCCACCGAACACGCGCGGATTGTTGCCGTCGATCGGATCGCCGACAAAGCGGATGTCCGTCTTGCCGTATTCGACACCGAGCGAGCCGCCGATATAGACGCCGGTCCAGTTGGTCGGCGCAATAACGGTGCCGGCGGCCTTGGCCGGCGCCTTCAGCGGCATGATCGAGGCGATCTGTTCCGGCGTGAACTGGTAGCGAAGACCGGCATTGGCGGTCCAGCCGTCGATGTTTTCGCCGTTGCGATAGTCACCGCGGACGAAGCCGAGCCAGCCGGTGTTGACGAGCTGGCCGGCAACACCGAGCGAGTACTGACCGTAGGTGCCGACCCGGCTCGTGCTGGTGTTCTGCGAGATCGCGATCGGGACGACGCCGAACACGCTGGCGTTCAGGCTATTGACCGACGAGGTCACGTCGCCGGCGAATTCGTGGAAGACGCTGACCGAGGCAAAGGGCTGCACGATCAGGTTGCCCGAGGTGATCGTCGTGCCGCCACGCACGGTGAAGCGCCCGATCTTGCTCTCGATCGGCGAGGTGGTCACGGTCGAGACGATGCCTTGCGAGACGGCGCCGCCGCTCAAGGTGTAGTCGTCGACATTGGTCCGCGACCAGGTGAAGCCCGCGGACGGCTCGATGAACCAATTGTTGGCCAAGGCGAAATTGTAGCCGACCGAGGCCGACACGGAGGTGCCGCGTGCGCCAATCTGCTGGTTGAACAGCCCGACGCCGACATTGGTCAGGTCGGCGCGGTAGAACTCTTCGCGCACCATGATGTCCGCGAAGAAGCGGCCGTAGGTTGCGACGACGTAGGCGCCGAGGAAGGGGACCTCGAAATTCGTGCTGCCACCCGCATTGTCGGTGGCCTTGGACGACAAATAGCCGGCGGTGGTGCCAACGTGAACGTTCCAGCCGCGCCAGTTCAGACGCGAGATGTCCTGCCCGACCTGAACACCCCCGAAGCTCTGATGAACCGAGTTGGCGCAATTGAAGTTCGATGCAGCACCAAGCACCGGATTGAGGACGCCGGCATTGACCGTGCCGGTCGAGGTCGAGGTGAACTTGTTGGTGACCTCGCCGCCGACGCCACGGATCCAGACGCCCCCACCGGGCTGCTCCGGCTTCGGATCGGCGGGCGCCGAGACGAATGCGCTGCCTTGCTGCGTGAGGAATGCGGTGTTGGTGGTGCCGAGAGCACCGGCGACTGACCCGGAGGCCGCGCCGGTCGACGCCGAGATCGCCGCCAATTGTGCGCCGAAGAATCCCGCGCCCGGTCCTGTGACGGCGCCGGTGCATTGCGCGAAGGCTGCGGACGAACTCAGCGAAAGCGCAACCACGGCAGCGGACAGGAGCTTCGTGCTGCTGATCCGCCCGGTCAGCCTGAGCACAAACTGCCTCATTCCCAGCCCCCAACAATCGAAAAATAAGGAATCAACAGACGCAGCAACACTCGGACACAAAGCTAAAGGAGCAACGCTTGCACCGGAAGCGTGGCGATGCGAGTTCGGTGTGATCCACGGCCGATTTCCAATCGGCTGTACCGGAGTCGCCACATGTGGCAGGATGTCGCATGCATGGCCCCACAGGCTGTGATGTGCATCACGCAGGGACCAGGATGCCCGGACTACCTTTTGTGAGCAGCCGCTCCGGCGCATTGATCGCGGCGGTCTGCGGCGATAAAACATGAATAGATTTAGCGAATTTCGGGCCAGCGCGTGAATGCCGAGTCCCTTGCAAGGGATCAGGATCGGCGCATTAGCGCACGCTCGGCATGGATTTTATGATGCTCCGGCGTCTGATCGCAGCGATGGCGATGATCGGCGGGACCCTCCTGGCCGTGGTCCTGTCGAGCGATTGCGCATTCGCCGAGCGGCGCGTGGCGCTGGTGGTCGGTAACTCGCTCTATCACTCCGTCCCGCAATTGCCCAATCCATCGCGCGACGCCACCTCGGTCGCGAAGATGTTCCGCGATGCCGGCTTTGACACCGTCGAGACGCTGAACGATGTCGGCAACCTCGAATTCAAGCGCGCGATCCGCAAGTTCGAGACCACGGCGGACCAGGCCGACATCGCGGTCGTTTATTATGCCGGACATGGGCTCGAGATCGGCGGCACCAATTATCTCATCCCGGTCGATGCGAGGCTGGCTTCCGACCGCGACGCCGACGACGAGGCCATCCCGCTTGAGCGGCTTGTCTCCTCGGCGGATGGCGCAAGGCGGCTTCGTCTGATCATTCTCGATGCTTGCCGCGACAATCCGTTCGTCGGCACGATGAAGCGCGAGCGGCGCAACCTTCCGACCCGCGCGGTCAGTGGCGGTCTCGGCAAGGTCGAGCCCACAATGACCGATACGCTGATCGCCTATGCGGCGAAGGCCGGCTCGACGGCGGATGATGGCGATGGCGATCACAGTCCGTTCACCACATCGATCCTCAAGAATCTTCCCGTCCCTGGTCTCGACATTCGCCTTGCCTTCGGCCGCGTCAGGGACGAAGTCTTGAAGGCGACGGCCAATCGCCAGGAGCCATATGTTTACGGTGCGCTCGGCGGCGGCACGATCTCGCTGGTGCCGGCGCCGGCCGTGCCGCGCGAGGCGCCCGTCAGTGACGTCAAGGCGGATTACGACCTGGTACAGAAGATCGGCACGCGGCGGGCATGGGAGGTCTTCCTCGCGACTCATCCGACCGGATTTTATGCCGAGCTGGCGCGGGCGCAGATCGAGGCACTGGCGAGCCAGCCGCAAGCGCCGTCGGCCAATATCCAGGTTGCCGCCTATCCACAATCGGCGCCGCCAAGCCGCGATGCGCCGCCCACCCGCGAACAGATCGAATGGGACAAGATCAAGGACAGCGTCGACATCCCCGTGCTGCAGCGTTTCATCAGGCGATTTCCCGACGCGCCGCTCGCGATCACCGCCCAGCAGCGCGTTGATCTTTTGAAACAGGCGATCCAGGAACGCGAGGACAAGGCGCGCGCCGAGCGCGAGGCGGCGCGCCAGGCTGCAGAGGAGGCCAAGCGCAAGGCGGACGCGGAGAAGGCCGAGCTTGCCGCACAGAAGAAGCGCGAGGACGACGAGCGCCGCGCCCGCGAAGCTGAGGCGGCCGAGAAGGCGAGGGCGGCTGCGGCCGCCGCTGCCGCAGAGAAGAAGCGCCAGGACGATGAACGCCGCGCCGCTGCAGCCGAAGCCGAGCGCCTTGCCAAAGCGGCCGAGGCGGAGCGCAAGGCGCAGGAAGCTAGGCAGAAGGCCGAGCAGGCCGAGCGCGACCGGATTGCGGCGGAGGCTGCTGCAGCAAAGGCCGCCGCGGAGAAGCAGGCACGCGATGCGGAGGATGCGCGCAAGAAGGCCGAGATCGCCGCCGCCAAGGAGGCCAGCGCAGCCGAGAAGAAGCGTCTGGAGGACGAACGCCGCGCCGCAGCCGCCGAAGCAGATCGCCTCGCCAAGGCGGCCGAGGCGGAGCGCAAGGCGCAGGAAGCCAGGCAGAAGGCCGAGCAGGCCGAGCGCGATCGTGCGGCAGCCGCGGCCGCTGCCGCGAAGGCGGCGGCCGAGAAGCAGGCGAAGGAGGCCGAGGAGGCGCGCAAGGCGGCCGAGCTCGCCGCGTCCAGGGAAGCCGCCTGCAAAGACCAGCAGGGCAAGCTCGACGCGATCGTCGCCAAGGGCAGCGAGGGCACGGGCATCGACGACCTCAAGGCATTCTCCAGAACGGTCACCTGCGACCGCCTCGGGCCGCTCGTCGTCGCCGCGATCGACCGTTTCAATGCAGAGGCCGCCAAGCGGGCTGCGACCCAGCCGAACTCGCCTCAGCTCGTCACTTCGGCGCAGACCGAACTGGTCCGACTGGGATGTCTGACCGGCAAGCCCGACGGCAAGCTGAGCGAGCCGACCAAAGCCGCGCTCGTCCGCTATCTGGCCATCGGCGGCCAGCCGGCAGAGGCCGACAAGATCAGCGTGACTCAGGATCTGGTCGGAGAGCTCGCCAAGCGCGCCACGCGCGTCTGCCCGATCCAGTGCAAGGGCGACGAAACGCTGAAGGGCGACCTCTGCGTCGCCAATGACAAACCGGCGCCGGCCGCAACCGCCTCGCGCAAGAACGAGGACGAGGACAAGCCGCGCCGCAAGCAGACGAGCCGCGAAGCTGACCGCGAGCCGGTCAGGCGTGCGAGGCCCGAGAATGATGCGCCGCGTGCCCGGCAGCAGGCTGTCGCACGTCCGAGCATCGTGAGTGGTGGCGGCGGTCATAGCACGATGATCGGCGTCGGGTTCTGAAACGATCGGCGGCCGGCGGCGTTAGCTGGCTGGTATCGGGGCGAGGGACGGAGCGGGACATGAATCGGTTTCATTCGCTAATGCTTGCTGCGGCCGCATCGGCGGCGGTCACGATTTCTGCGGCTGCGCCTGCTGCTGCCGAGCAAGGCGAGGGACGCATCGCGAGACCCTTCGCGTCGGGGCATCGGGCCTTGCATGCCGCCCGGTCGGCCATCGTGCGCGTCCGCCCGCCGACTCATGTTGCTTCGGTAACGACGGATACTTCCTGCCGCGGGTTCTGGTGTCGTCGCGATTTCGTGTTGATACTCGGCATCGGCTTTTAGGGCTCCGATTCCCAAAGCGTCGCAATTTCCGGCTAGGGTCTCCCGTGCGATCGGGGCCGCGGTCGAGCTCCGCCGAACACGGAGAGCTGTCATGGTCATGCGTCGATCGGCGCTGCGTCGCTTAGGTCTGGCACTCGCGTTGGTCGCGTTCGCTGGCTTTGCGCATGCGGATGAACCGCAGCCGCGCTCCGAGGCGGCCGCGCCGGCCGGACAGAAGGGGGGGCGCGGCGGTGGCGCGCAAGGCGCGCCGCAGACGTCGTCGTCCGCGGCCGAGCCGCACCGTCTGCCGCCGGATTCGACCACGAAGCAGACGCTCGATCTGCCCGGCCGGACCCTCAACTTCACAGCCACTGCCGGCTCGATCCGCGTGTTCGATGGCAAAGGCGAGCCGTTGGCCGACATCGCCTATACGTCCTACCAGCTCGACGGTGCCGAGCGCACCACGCGTCCGGTGACGTTCCTGTTCAACGGCGGGCCCGGCGCGTCCTCGGCCTGGCTTCAGTTCGGCGCCGCCGGGCCGTGGCGGTTGCCGCTCGATGGCGAGGCCCTGTCGCCGTCGGCCTCGCCCGAGGTGAAGCCCAACGCGGAGACCTGGCTCGACTTCACCGATCTCGTCTTCGTCGACCCCGTCAGCACCGGCTACAGCCGGTTCGTCGCAAGCGGCGAGGACGCGCGCAAATCGTTCTACTCCGTCGACGGCGACGCCAACTCGATCGCGCTCGTGATCCGACGTTGGCTCGAAAAGCACGAGCGGCTGACCTCGCCGAAATACGTCGCCGGCGAAAGCTATGGCGGCATTCGCGGCCCCAAGGTCGTGCGCCAGTTGCAGCTCCAGCACGGCGTCGGCGTCAGGGGATTGATCCTGGTCTCGCCGCTCTTGGATTTCCGCGAGTTCACCGGCACGAGCCTCCTGCAATATGTCGCGACGTTGCCGAGCTATGTGGCGGTGGCGCGCGAAGCCAAACGTCCGGTCAAGCGCACCGACCTCGCCGACGTCGAGGCTTACGCGCGCGGCGAATTCCTGACCGACCTCGTCAAGGGCGAGGCGGACAAGGAGGCAACGACGCGTCTGGCCGACAAGGTCGCCGAGCTCACCGGCATCGACCAGGCGGTGAGCCGCCGCCTCGCCGGCCGCTTCGACGTTGGTGAATTCCGTCGTGAATTCGACCGCAAGAACGGCAAGGTGACCGGACGCTACGATGCCTCGGTGCGCGGCTTCGATCCCTATCCCGATTCAAGCAGCTCGCGATTCGGCGATCCCTCCGGCGATGCGCTCCAGGCACCGCTGACGAGCGCCGCGGTCGACGTGCTCTCGCGCAAGCTCAACTGGCGGCCCGACGGCTCCTATGAAGTCCTGAACGGCGCCGTCGAAGGTCACTGGGATTTCGGCCGCGGCATCAACCCGCCGCAATCGGTCTCCGAGCTGCGCCAGATCCTCGCCACCGATGCGAAGCTGAACGTGCTGGTCACGCATGGCCTGTTCGACCTCGCCACGCCCTATTTCGGAACGAGGCGGGTGCTCGACCAGCTGCCGGCCTTCGTGACGCAGCGAGTGAAGTTCGTCGTCTATCCCGGCGGCCACATGTTCTATTCGCGCGACGGGTCGCGGCAGGCGTTCCGAAGCGAGGTCGAGGCGCTCATTCGGGAGTAGGCCGGCGCTTGCGCGGCGGATACCGGCGCGCGATCTCGCGTGCGACGACTTTTTCCGGCTTCACGTTCGCGCCGGCGATCCAGATGTCGCTGATCTTGCCGCGCTTGTCACGGATGCGGCGCACCGGCTCGCCGTGGCTGGAATAGCCGGCAGCCCAGGCGAGCTTGCCGGTGTCGCGGCCGGTCACTTCGATCTCGGCGGCATCCATGAACGGGTTGTTGAACTGCGGGTTGGCGACGAGCACGCGGTTGCCTGCGGGGACGAGATCGGTCGCGCCCCAGATCGTCCACCAGCGACCGGTCCAGTCGCGCACGCGCCGGTCGGGTGCGCCGCGGGTCTGGAAGACGCGCAGGATCTGCATCGCGCCGTCCATCCAGAACGGCGCCGCGCCGTCGATCGAGTTGCTGAGGATGCTGATTGCAAGCTCGCAAGCGGGAATGGAGCAGGTCCGCGAGATATAGCCCTGGAAACCGCCGCCATGGCCGAACCAGTCCCAGCCATCGGTCTTGCCGGCATTGACGCCCAAGCCATAATGGGCCTCGAAGCTCTGCGGGATGCGCCAATGGTTTCGCGTCATCTCGCGGCGGCTCGCGACTGACAGCACGCTCTTCTTCGCATTGGGCGCCAGCTGTGCGAAGAAGCGGGCGGTGTCGGCGGCGGTGGCGACGAAGCCTGCGGCAGATGCCATTGCGTGTGCGGGATTGTCACCCGGGATCACACAGCGCTCGCCAAACGGCACCTTTCGCGTGTGGCCGCGCGCGAACGCTGCGCCCTTGGGAAGCGGTGTGTCCGGCTCCGTCTCGCGCAGGCCGGCCGGTGCAATGATCTCGCGCTTGATCCAGACGGAGTAGGGCTCCTTCGCAACAGCCTCGATCACGAGGCCGAGCAGGCCAAAGCCGTGATTGGAATATTTGAAGCGTGTGCCGGGCTCGATCGCGGTCGGCAGCTTCAATTCCCCAAGCAGCTCCTTCGCGTCGAGATAGGGGCGGCTGTCGATGAACTGGCCGGAATCGGCGCCGTCGCGCGTCAGCCCCGCGCTGTGCGACAGCACTTGCGCGATGGTCGTCTCGGCCACGCGCCGATCGAGGCCGGCGACATATTGGCCGACACAGTCGTCGAGCCGGAGCTTGCCCTGCTCGCGCAGCTTCATGATGCCGGCCGAGGTAAAGCTCTTGGAGTGCGAGGCGATGCGGAAGCGATGACGCGGGGTGAGCTTCTCGCCGGTGTCGAGATTGGCGAGGCCGAACGCATGCTCGGCGACGACCTCGCCGCGATGGGCGAAAGCCACGATGACGCCCGGCTGCTGGATCGTCGTCAGTTGGTATTCGATCCAGGAGCCGATGTAGTCGATCGCGGATCGCAGCCACGTGTCCATTGCGCTACCGGTTTGCGAGGGAGGTCGGTGCGCGAGGCTAGCCGAGAAAGCAGAACGGGCACAACCTGAAAGGTCGTGCCCATTTCGCGTCGTTCGAAGATGCGATGCCTTCAGTAGACGAGCGCCGCACCGGTTGGCTTGTCGAGCGCTTCGGCCAGAGAGCGATATTCCGAGCTGCCGGTGCCGGCGAGCGAGGCGATCTTGTTCAGGTGATATTGCGCCTGCTCGCGGTTGCCCTGCTCGAGCTGCCAGAGGCCGTAATATTGCCAGGTGCGGATGTGGTTCGGATCATCCTTCAGCGCCAGCTCATAATAGACCTTCGACGATTGGTAGTCGCCGAGCTTGCGATAGGAGTAACCGATCAGGTTGGCGACGTCGGCGACGTCGTCGCGCTTGAGTGACTTCAGCTGGTCGATCGCGCCCGTGTAATCATGCTTGTCGTAGATCGCGGCATAGGCGGTGCGGTAGGCCGCGAGGAACTTGGGGTCGCTGACGGAAGAGCTCTTCTTCTTGCCCTTCTTGGTCGAGGTGTCCGATTTCGGCGGCGACGAAGGGTCGTCGCCGCCCGCGGCGTACGCGCTGGACAGCACCGGCGCGGCCGCCAGTGTCACGGCGACGAGTCCCGGCACAACGAGCATTGAGAGTTTGCGCATCTAAGTTCTCCGGTATGGAACGTGGCGATCCTACACGATTGCCCGAAGACCGGAACACCTCTCGGGCAAAAACATTCCGGCGCCGCACGACCTATTCGCCCAGCCGCGGATGACAAACTTGTCATCGAGATGAACGGAAGCCTGCAGAGGACTTCAGATTGGGTTCAGTGCCCCTCGCCTAGGCTCCTCCCCACGATCAACGGGTAGGCGAGAGGGCGCCGCCTAATGATCCTTCCAAGAGGAGACCACCATGTTGAAGACCATTTCTGCAGCCTTGCTCGCAACCTCCGTGATCGCAGCCCCGGCGTTGGCCGCCGAGGCCGGCAAGACCACCACGACCGCGCCGGTGATCAAGGCCGACCAGAGCCAGACCAAGGCGGCGACCACTCCCGCGAAACCGGAAGCCGGCGTCAAGGCCGACGCCAAGACCACGGACGTGAAGGCTCCCAACGTCAAGGCGGACGCCAAGGTGGATGGCAAGTCGAAGGCGATGGACGCGAACGCCGCGGTCAACACCGACCAGCACAAGACCGTGCGCAAGCATCGCCATCACGACAAGCAGGTCACGGCCAAGGAGTCGCAGAAGGCGCAGCCGGATGCGACCAAGCCCGCGACGTCTGATAAGCGCAACTGACGACTGATCCCGCGCGGCGGCATCCCTGGCATTGCCCCGCCGCCGCGCGCGGACGTCAGGCCTGGCCCGTTGCCGCGCCTCGTGCGGAAGCCCGAGGTGTCGGCGGCTGGCCGGTGCGCTGTTTTAAGCCTCTGCAAGCGAATTCCCTTCATCCAGGCTTGGGGCTACAACGTCTCCTGATCTGTTCGAGCGGAGAGCGGGGCCTGTGGGGCGATTGGTGAGATGTGCAATGATCCTGGCGGTGCCGCTGGTGCTTGCGGCATGTTTCGGCAGCGACAGTGACCGTCCGACTTTCATGGGCGGGACCCAGGCCGGCGGGCCGCAGCCGTTTCCCGACAACTTCCGAAGCGACACGCTGGCCTTGATGCGGGCCTATCTCAACAATCCGGTCGGCGTGCGCAATGCCGGCATGGCCGAGCCGGTGCAGCGCGAGGTCGGCGGCCGGCAGTTCTACGTCAGCTGCCTGCACTTCATCCCGCGCGAGACGGATGGGAGCTACAAGGGCATGCGCGAGCGGGCCGTCATCTTCGTCAACGGCCGGGCGGACCGCGTGGTCGATCAGACCAGCGATCTCTGCGCCGGTGCGGTTTACGCACCGTTTCCGGAACTGGAAAAGATGACGCGGTAGCGCAAAGGCAGCCTTCATCGCCCGGTGCTAGACAGAAGAGCCGGAGCCGCTGGATCACATTTCGGCGAGCTTTGAACGGGGTGGCTTCGACTTGCGACGAATCGTTACGGCGGGTCTTGCGCTCGCGACAAAGACGGTTGGGGCAGGGCGCGTGATGGAACAAAATCGCGTTGTTGCCACCCCGTCACAGTAACGAACGATCAACGTTCCGGCATCGCCGCGGAGCAACCCAATTCACGCCACGTTGTTTCCCGAGTGTCGTGATGAAAGAACGGGGATGATCATGAAGTCGATCTTGCTGGGTGCAGCAGCTCTGCTGGCGCTGGCCGCGCCGGCCGCAGCCGCCGACATGCAGCCGCGCACCTACACCAAGGCTCCGGCCACGCCGCCGCAGGTGATCTATAACTGGACCGGTTTCTATATCGGCGGCCATGTCGGCGGCGCGTTTGCCGGCGACAACAGCTTCCAGTCGAGCGACGCCCGTTTCCTCGGCGGCGTGCAAGGCGGCTTCGACTACCAGTTCGCGCCCAACTGGGTGGTGGGCATTGAGGCCCAGTATTCCTGGCTGCCGACCAACAACAACGGCGTCACCTTCCCGCTGGGTACGCAGGTGACCTCCAACACCGACCAGATCGGGTCGGTGACCGGTCGGATCGGCTACACCTGGGGACCGACGCTGCTTTACGCCAAGGGCGGTTATGCCTGGCGCAATAACGGCCTTGGCGTGAACATCGCCGGGGTGCCGCAGGCCTTCACCACCACCGGCAACAACAAGGACGGCTATACGGTCGGCGCCGGCCTCGAATACATGTTCGCGCCGAGCTGGTCGGCCAAGGCCGAGTACCAGTATTACAATTTCGGCAGCACCACCTTCACCTCCGGCCCGGCCGACATCGTCGGCGTTCGTGGCCGGGAGGACGACCATACCGTCAAGGTGGGGGTGAACTACCGCTTCGGCTGGGGCGGCCCGGCGGCCTCGCGGTACTGACGGTCAGCGCCGATCCAAGACCTGACAATCCAAGACCTGACAAAGGCCGGCTTCGCCGGCCTTTCGTCTGCCGGCTTCCCGCCTGCGGCGCTTTCTTCGCCTTCCGTGAACCATCTGGCGCGTCATTTGCTTGCAAACGATGCTGGCGCGCCTTCTCACGCGCGTCATGGGGCTGGCGTAAAGCAAAAATAATTTTTGCGGTTTACGGAACTCGCGCTCCGGAACGCGTTATATGACAATTACCGGGCAGGTGGGACGACGGACATGCGTATCTTGGTGTCGGCAGTGGTGCTCTCGTGCTTCGCCTGCCTGCCGTGCTCTGCACAGACAATCCTCAGATCCGAGCCTCTGATGTTGGCACCCTACGAGGTCGCCTTCGTCAAGGACGCCTCCTGTCCGTCGGGCAAGGTGCTGAAGGTCACCGGCGCCATCCGCGGGCTGCACCGCCGCAAGGCCTGCGTGGCAATGCCGGGCGAGCAGGCCTCGCTTGCGGCCGCCACCCCCTGAGCTTTCGGTTCCGGCTTTCGTGCCGGAACTCAGGAAATCAGCTCGAGCTCCATCCTCGACTGCCGATCGGCCTCCGCCTTGTTCTTGGCGGGGTCCTCGCCCTGGGCCGCCTGGCACGGCTCGATCTTGTAGTCGTTGTCGAGCACCCGGCGCGGTCCCGGTCGCTCGGCGTCCGTCGTGACGTCCACGACGAGACCACTTCGCTGGGCGAGCTTCCAGACGTCGGCCTCGCTCGGATAGGCCTTGCTGATCTGAGCGTCATTGCAGAAGAGGGCGTAGGGCATGTATCCCGACTCCAAGAATGCCCGTTAACGAGCTCACGGGGGGTAGGGTTCCGGCCACCGGGCCGATCACGGGGCCGTGATCGTGGCGATCGACCCTTGAGTCCTTAACGAGTCCTGAATCCCGAAAAAAAGAATCCCTGGGACTCTTCGGCCGGAATCAGCGGATGTTTTCCGCCATGACGAGCGACCTGAACACATCCTGCGGGCACATGCTCCTGCCGCTCACGCTGGCGCTGTTCGGCGCCTGCGCGGCCAATCTCTGGCTGGTCTGGTCCTGGCTGTAGGTCCCTGGCGGGACTTTATTTTTCGGCCGATGGGCCGGAGCCGTCGCGGATGGCGGCACGCAATTTGGTCAGGGTCGCCGCACAATATTCCTCACGTTCGCGCTCGAAGCGCTCCTGGTGCTTGCGGAAATTGGCGATGCGGGCCTGCATCTCGCTGCGGAAATCGCCGCTGGTCCGCGGCAGCAGAGGCGCGGGCCGCGGCGGAAGGGGGGCTTGCGGCGTTTCGATCTCGGCGGCGACCGCCTCCACGGTGTCGATCTCCATCTCGACGGCTGGGCCAAATGCGGGCGTCTCCGGCTGAAGGACGTCATCCTTCCTGCTGGTCACCGATTGGACGAAGGCCAGTGTCTGCGCGATCAGTTCGTCGCGCTCCCTGATCCATTTCATGATACACCTCAGCTGTGCGCATTCCAGCAAAGCGGCTGCTTCGAATCAAGGCTGTTTGCAAGGGATTGCATATTTTTCCCGGTGGTCCGACACTGGGCAGATGGATGCATCGAAAGAACGACCGAACGAGGCGGAGGGCCTGAGGCTCATCCGCGCGTTCCTGACGCTGCCGCCCGACAAGCGGGCGGAGGTGATCGCGTTGGTCGAGGAATTGGCGCGTGTGCACGGCCGGCCCGAAGAGGGCGCGAAGGCCTCGCCGAGGTGAGCGCTACCGCTCGCGCGGATTGACGTTGGGCTCGAACGGCGCGCCGACCACCCGAACCGGGATCTGAGCAGGCGTGCGCGGGGTGGGGTCGGCTCGATCCGCGACCAGCTTGTCGGGCGCCCGCCCCGGCGCCGGCTCGAGCAGCGCCAACGTGCCGGCCACTGCGCTACAGCACAGCGTCACCGTCGCCAGCAGAATCATGTTTCGATTTTCTTCCCGGATCCTCATGTGCCGACAACGGCTGACGGTAGGACCCGGTTCCGGACCGGCGATTGTGGATGCGAGAACAGGGCTTTGGATCGCGCCTAGAGCATGATCCGGAAAAGTGTGTAGCGGTTTTCCGAAAAGATCATGCTCAAACAACAACCTAAAGCGCGATGACGATTAATCCTAATCGCATCGCGCTTTAGTGCGACAGCACCAGGCCGAGCGCGAACACGAACAGCATGGCGGTCGTGACGACGGCCGTCACCGCGCCGGCGACGATCTTGGCCTTCTCTTTGGGCGTGGTGGAGCACATGGTCTCGACGAGACGAATGACGTACATAGGTTCGCTGCCAGACAATTTCGAACAGTTCGGCTGGGTTGTATAGTGTACCCGCGCCGGAAAGGCTCGTCCAATGAGCTCCGATCGTCCCCCGTGCTCGCGCACGAACGCTTCGTTGCCGACCGTGACAATCTTGTGGGCCTCGATCTCGCCGCGCGGTTCGCGCGGATCGAGCGCACCAACCTCTGGGGCGCGGCCACTTCGGTGTCCGGCCTCGGCTCCGAGGATGTCGCCACAGCCGCGATCCAGGAGGCGCTGCCTCCATTGCTGCAACGGCTCGGCGCGCGCTCGCTGCTCGATGCGCCCTGCGGCGACGCCGGATGGATCGGCCGGCTCAAGCTCGATATCCATTACACCGGCATCGACATCGTACCGTCGCTGATCGAGACAAACCGCCAGCGTGTCGCAGCCGACGGTTCGTCCGGTCGGTTTCTCGTCGCCGACATCACGCGCGATGCGTTGCCTCACGCCGACGTCATTCTCTGCCGGGACTGCCTGGTGCATCTCAGCCTTGCGAACATCTATCGCGCCCTCACGCAATTTCGGATCAGCGGCGCGCGCTTCCTGCTCGTCACGACTTTTCCGGAGTGGCAAGACAACCAAGATTGCGAGGATGGCGACTGGCGGGCGTTGAACATGGAGAAGGCGCCGTTCGGCTGGCCGGCACCGCAGGCGCTGATCGACGAGCGTTGCGCGGAAGGCGGTGGCGGCTGGCGCGACAAGAGCCTCGGGCTGTGGCGGCTGGATGATGTTCGATGATCAACGCCAGATGCAGTTGCGGTGCTGTTTCACTTTTGAGGCGCGATCATTGAGCCCCGGTGCGGTCGGTGTGTTCGGTCAGGGACGCTGCCTGGCATTAGACGGCGCCCCTGTCGTCGGTATCGGTTCACCGGGGGCACGGTCCAGCGGCGGGTGAGGCCTGGCGAGTCCTACCGTTCCGGGGGGTGCGTCGTTGCTGGCCGTACGGGTATTGACGCGCTCCAACGTGACCGTCGAAGCAACCACGATGGCGATCGCCAAGGCGACAGCGGATAGGGCTAAGGCTGCTCGATCATTCGGGTCCATCGCTAGGTCTCCGCGAGACAGCTCTGGGGTCCGATGATAACGCCGAACAGATGATTGCGTTCTTGCGGGTCGCCAATGGGAGCCGCTGCGAGCCGATTCCCAGTCAGCAAAAATAAAGACGATGTCGACGAGCTGACTGACCTCATGGTGCCGGCTGAGGGGATTGAACCCCCGACCTTCGGTTTACAAAACCGCTGCTCTACCGCTGAGCTAAGCCGGCGATGCCTAGGAGGAAGGGGCAGAGCTCGGCTCGCGCCGGGGCCGTCCACCCGTGCGCGCCGCAATACCAGACTTGATTGGAAAGTGCCAGAACCGAGAGGTCGCCTCGCAAGACGTGACTTGGGCGGCCGCGCGGGCCGCCCGATGTGTCGTGTTCAGTTCAAGCCGGCTTACTGGCAGAGGTGCCGGCGGCCGTCTGCGCCCTTGAACCAGGTGCCGGGCGTACACACGAAGCCGTTGCGCTGGGCATAGGTGCGAGTGTCCCAGCTACGATTGTCCCAGCCGCGATCGTAGGCGTAGGAATTGTCCCAGCCGCGGAACGGGGCGGTGGCAATCGCACCAGCCGTGCCGATCGCGGCGCCGGCGACACCGGCCGCGACGTCGGTCGGCCAGAAACCGGTGGGGCTCCTGTTCCGGTCGCTATTGGTCTGACGATAGGCCGCACGACGATGGCGGTAGCCGCTATCGGTGGAGGCGTTTGCCGGTCCGAAGGTCTGGCAGTTGGCGTCGGGGAATTGCGCCGAGCAGCGGCTCGGCTTGTTGACGACGGTCTGCGCCATGGCAGAGCCTGCCAGCATGGTCGCTGCGATCGCCGTGGCCCCGAGAAGCTTGATGGTCATGGTTCTTCGCTCCCATTTTGTTGACAGGTGCTAAACGTTGACGACGCAGGACGTTCCGATGCAACCGTGGGATTTTTCCGATGCGAACCGTCAAACCGATGTGAGCAGCGTACGCTGTTCCAGCCGCGCGGTTCCGCGCTGTTAACGCTTCGCTAGTCCGCCGTGCAGCATTTGAGCGGCGCGCAATCCTTGCACGTTAGGCTTACCGGAATTTGGTGAGCAGGCCTTAACCCTCTCTGCGTCGGGATCGGTTAGGTTGTCGCCCGGATAACCGGGGTCTCCTCATGCGTGCCGTGGCGCTCGCCGCCTTTCTGATCGGACTGCCTGCGACGGCGTTTGCAGCCGGCTTCGAGGTCGTCGTTCCCGGCCGTCCCGGCGTGCCGATCATCATCAACAACATCGACGCGTCCTACGCTGTCGTCGAGGGCACCTGGGGTCTTGGCAAGAACCAGCAGGTGCAGCCCACGATCTATGGCGGACGCTATATCGCCGAGCGGCAGCCCGACGACGTCGGCCATTATTATCCGACGCTGGGTCTGCGGCCCGGCTACGGCCGGCTCGAGGTCGAGCCGCCGGCGAACCGCAAATTGCCCAAGCCCGCCGAGAGCTACCACCAGAGCTGGGGCGCATCGTCCGCGCCGCTGCCGGCGCAGATGGATCCGCCCGTCGATCCGCCGCCGGTGATCTACGCGCCCGAGATCAATGAGCGTCCTCGGCCCCCTCGGCCACGACCGCGCACAGAGATACCCGGCAGGCCGCCGGGTTGAGGAACGTGAAAACCAAAAACGGAAATCAACAGGAGAAAGTAATGCGTCAAATGATTTCGGGACTGGTCGCGGCAACTGCCGTGATGTTCGCCGCCACCGCGCCGGCCGCGGCCTGCGGCTTCACCACGTGCGCGCCGGTGGCGCCAGTCTATACCGGCTGCAACACCGGCTGCGGCGGATACGGATATGGCTACGGCTACGCGGCCTATGAGCGTCTCGCCGAGCCGACCACGCAGTATTACTACGTCAACCAGGGTCCGACCTATACCGGTCCGGGCGCTTTCGCGCCGTATCCGACCTACCGCGAGGACGCCGTCGTCGCGCCCGCCAATTACGGCTATGGCTATCGTGCCGCCGCGGTCGCGCCGCCGGCCGCTTATCCCTATCGCCGCCCGTACTTCCGTCCCTATCGCTACGGCTACGGCCCCCGCTACGGCTATCTGCCCCGCGTGCACTATGGTCCGCGCTACGGCTACGCCCACCGCCGCGCGCCAGCGCCGTATTACTATGGCGGCCACCGCGTGCTGCGCCGCTATTACTGATCGCCGATCGGTCGAGATTTGCGAAGCGCCCGTTCGCGTGATGCGGACGGGCGTTTTGTTTTATGAGCGCTTCATCAACCCAAGCCGGCTCGCGCCGACATAGAGCGCGAGCACGGCCGCGTTCGAGACGTTGAGGCTCTTGATCTCGCCGGGCATATCGAGCCGCGCCACGACGCTGCAAGTTTCGCGGGTCAATTGCCTGAGGCCTTTGCCTTCGGCGCCGAGCACGAGAGCAAGCGGCTCGCGCAGCGCGACGTCGCCGATATCCTCACTGCCTTCGCTGTCGAGACCGACAGTCTGAAAGCCGCGCTCGTTCAGCGCCGTCAGCGCACGGGCGAGATTTTGCACGGTGACGACAGGCACCAGCTCGAGCGCGCCGGACGCGGCCTTCGCCAACACGCCGGTCGCTTCCGGGCTGTGGCGTGCCGTGGTGACGATCGCCTTCACCGCGAACGCGGCGGCCGAGCGCAGGATGGCGCCGACATTGTGCGGATCGGTGATCTGGTCGAGCACCAGCACCATGCCGTCCGGCGTTAAGGTCTCGATCTCGGACGAGGGCAGGGGATCGGCTTCGGCGAGAAGGCCCTGGTGCACGGCGTCGGGCGACAGCAGCCGGTCGATCTCCTGGGGCCGCACGATCTCGGGCGCCACCCGCGTCTCGATGTTTTCCTCAGCCAGCCGCCTTGCGGCGTTCTCCGTCAGCGTCAGCTTGCGGATCCGTCGTCGCGGGTTGGCGAGCGCCATGGTGACGGTGTGCCAGCCGTAGAGAATGACCGGGCCATCGCCTTGCGAATCGCGATCGCGCCAGGCCGGACGGCCGGCCGATTTTCCGGGTCTGTTGAAGGGCTTAGCCCCGCCGCGAGCCCCCTTGGGGCCGAATTTTCGATCCTTCATGGGCTCGCTTCTGTCATGGGTTCCGGAATATGGCAATTTCGGTGCCCGCGAGGGCGATTTTAGCTGCTTGCCTCGGTTGACTTTGCCCCACCGCTTCGCCCATAAACGCGCCCGGTCGCGCCCCGATCCGGGTTGTCGCGGCCTTCACGTTCCATGGCCGTCTTCGGTCCGCCGGCAAGGTCCGGCCCGATTGTGCTGCCGTCGAGCGGGGGAGTGTCCCGAGTGGCAAAGGGAGCTGACTGTAAATCAGCCGCCTCATGGCTTCGCAGGTTCGAGTCCTGCCTCCCCCACCATCCTG
Organism: Bradyrhizobium glycinis; assembly: GCF_016031655.1. Classification (GTDB taxonomy): domain Bacteria; phylum Pseudomonadota; class Alphaproteobacteria; order Rhizobiales; family Xanthobacteraceae; genus Bradyrhizobium; species Bradyrhizobium glycinis. Next base: position 247,926 of record NZ_JACCHQ010000003.1, on the reverse strand, counting down.
CTTCGCGCTGACGCGCTTCGCAGGATTGCAACCTTTCGCTGCGCGAAGCAGGATGCCCTCCGAAGCCTTGGGGAAGGAGGGCGGGCGTCGATGCTCTATGTCTATCTTCTGGAGAGCGAAGCCTTTGGAGGTCAGCGCTATATCGGCCTGACGACGAATCTCAAGCAACGCCTGGCAGACCACAACGCAGGCAAGTCACCCCACACGTCGAAATACGCTCCCTGGCGACTGGTGACTTACGTAGCCTTCTCTGACATCGCGAAGGCACGTGCGTTCGAGCGTTACTTGAAATCCGGTTCGGGCCACGCCTTCGCGAAGAAGAGACTCTGGTGAGCGAAGACGGACTGAGACTATCTCAAAAGCCCACTACCCCATCATCTCCCGCACCATCGGCACCACCTTGCGCCCGTAAAGCTCGATGCTCCGCATCAGCTTCTCGTGCGGCAATGGTCCCGCCGAATACTTCAACTGAAACCGCGAAAGCCCGAGCGCCTTGGCGGTCTTCGCGATCTTCCGCGCCACCGTTTCCGGCGCGCCGACATAGAGCGAGCCGTACTCGGCCTCGTGGACGAACTCGTCGCGTCCCATCGGCGGCCAGCCGCGCTCCTTGCCGATGCGGTGGCGCATCGCCTTGTAATCGGGCCACAGCTCCTCGCGTGCCTGCGCGTCCGTCTCGGCGACGTAGCCCGGCGAATGCACGCCGATCGGCTGGGCCGGGCGGCCGAACTCGCTGAAGGCGCGATGATAGAGCTCGACATAGGGCGCAAAGCGCGCGGGATCGCCGCCGATGATCGCGAGCATCAGGGGCAGATCGTAGTGCGCAGCGCGCACCACCGATTGCGGGCTGCCGCCGACGCCGATCCAGGTTTTCAGCGTGCCTTGCTCGACCGGCGGATAGACCAGCTGATCCCGCAGCGGCGGACGCAGCTTGCCTTGCCAGGTCACCGGCTGCTGCGACAGCAGGGCCGCGAACAGATCGAGCTTCTCCTCGAACAGCTCCTCATATTTGCGCAGGTCGAAGCCGAATAGCGGAAAGGACTCGGTGAACGAGCCGCGGCCGAGGATCACCTCCGCGCGCCCGTTCGAGACCGCATCCAGCGTGGCGAAGCGCTGGAACACGCGGATGGGATCGTCCGAAGACAACACCGTCACGGCCGAGCCGAGATGAATGCGTTTGGTGCGCGATGCGATGGCCGCGAGCACGGTTTCGGGCGAGGAGATCGCGAAATCCGCGCGGTGATGCTCGCCGAGCCCGATGAAATCGAGTCCGAGCTCGTCGGCCAGCACCGCTTCGTCGACGATATTGCGGATCACCTGCGCATGCGAAAGCATGGCGCCGGAGACGTCCTTGGTGACGTCGCCAAAGGTGTCCAGTCCGAATTCGAGCGGTGCGGTCATCGATCAAGGTCTCTATGGGAGGATGAACGACACTTAGTGGGCAGCCGCACCGTCACAAGGCAGCGTTTCGGAAATGCTCGGTTTCCGTTGGCTCCATCGCGGCAGCCCTACCGCCACATCCCGCGCATCCTTGCCCCGATGTCGATCTTCGGCCCCTGCGCCGCGTTGCGCGCGGCGCCCGCCGCCGCCTTCGGCCAAGCGGTGCGCTCGAACAGGTAGACCAATTGCTCCGGGATGAAGCGGGTGCGCGAGGCGTAGACGTGACGGTCGCCCCTGGCGGCCTGGCCGTGCACGAAGAAGCGCTGCGGCACGACGAGGTGGAGGTCGTCCTTGGCGCGGGTCATGGCGACATAGAGCAGGCGGCGCTCCTCCTCGAGTTCGGCGCTGGTGCCGGCGCCGAGATCGGAGGGCATGCAGCCGTCGACGACGTTGAGCACGAACACCGACTTCCACTCCTGTCCCTTGGCGGAGTGGATGGTGGAGAGGATCAGGTAATCCTCGTCGCGCAAGGGCGGGCCTGATTTGTCGCTGGTCGCATCCGGCGGATCGAGCGTGAGCTCGGTCAAAAATTTCTCGCGCGAGGCATAGCCGCTCGCGATCTGCTCGAGCTGCATCAGATCGGCGCGGCGCGTCTCGGCATCCTCGTGCATGCGATCGAGATGCGGCTCGTACCAGAGCCGCACCCGTTCGAGGTCGACGGGCCATTCCGAATAGCGCAAGTTTTCGACCGTGCGGACGAAACAGGTCCAGTCCTCACCGGTGCGCGCCGGCCCCGGCAGCCGGCCGAGCGCGGCAAGCGGGTCGGTGCTCTCCGCCATCTGGTCGAGCACGCGCTGCGCAGTCGCAGGCCCGATGCCCGGCAGCAGGTGCAGGATGCGAAAGCCGGCAACGCGGTCGCGCGGATTTTCGGCGAAGCGCAACAGGGCCAGCACGTCCTTGACATGCGCGGCATCGAGGAATTTCAGCCCGCCGAACTTGACGAAGGGGATGTTGCGGCGGGTCAGCTCGATCTCCAGCGGACCCGAATGCGAGGAGGTGCGGAACAGCACCGCCTGGTGCTTGAGCAGCGCGCCTTGCTCGCGGTTCGCCAGCACCGCCTCGACAATGTAGCGCGCCTGGTCGGCCTCGTCGTGCACGGTGACGAGCTGCGGTTTTTGCCCCGAGGTGCGGTCGGTCCAGAGGTTCTTGGTGAAGCGCTCGCGGGCGAGGCCGATCACGCCGTTCGCCGCCGACAGCACCGCCTGCGTCGAGCGGTAATTGCGGTCGAGCGTGATCATCTCCGCCCGCGGGAAGAAGCTCTGCGGAAAGTCCAGGATGTTGCGCACCGTGGCGGCGCGAAACGAATAGATCGACTGCGCGTCGTCGCCGACCACGGTGAGGCCGCGTCCGTCAGGCTTGAGCGCCAGCAGGATCGAGGATTGCAGGCGATTGGTGTCCTGATATTCGTCGACCAGCACGTGGTCGAAGCGGCCACCGATCTCCTCAGTGATCAGCGCATCGCTCATCATCTGCGACCAGTACAGCAGCAGGTCGTCGTAATCGAGCACGTGCTGGGCCTGCTTGGCCTCGACGTACGCGGCGAACAGACCCTTCAGCTCGGCGGCCCAGCCCGCGCACCAGGGATAATGCTGGGCGAGCACCTTCTCGATCTCCATCTCGGCATTGACGCAGCGGGAATAGATCGACAGGCAGGTGCCCTTGGCGGGAAAGCGGCTCTCGGTCTTCGACAGGCCGCGCTCGTGCCGGACCAGGTTCATCAGGTCGGCGGAATCCTCGCGGTCATGGATGGTGAAAGCGGGATCGACGCCGATCCGCTCGGCATATTCGCGCAGGAGCCGCGCGCCGATGCCATGGAAGGTGCCGGCCCAGGTCAGCGCATCGCGCATGATCGCGGCGTTGTTCTCGCCCAGCACCTTGCGCGCGATGCGCTCGACCCGGCCCGCCATCTCCGCGGCCGCGCGGCGGGAGAACGTCATCAGCAGGATGCGGCGGGGATCGCTGCCTGCGACGATCAGATGCGCGACGCGATGGGCCAGCGTGTTGGTCTTGCCGGAGCCGGCACCGGCGATGACGAGCAGGGGGGCGCCCATGGTCGAACCCTCGGTCACGCCATGCTCCACGGCGCGGCGCTGCTCCGCATTGAGCGTGTCCAGATATGAAGCCACGAATCGCCCCGGTGAAAGGGAGAGACTCGGCGATCCCGGCGCGAATCGCAATGCGTCTGGACGGAAATGGAATTAGGATTTAGGGGAAGACGGCCTTTTGGTTCCAGCACTCCACGGCGAAATGACCGAGCTCAAGCCCGACCAATTCGAGATGCGGCGTCTGGAGTCGCTCAGCAACACCATTTTCGGCGTCGCCATGACGCTGCTGGCCTACGATCTGCCGAGAGCGGCGGTGTTCACGAGCGCCCCTGGTTGGAGCGAGCTCGCCCAGGTCTATTCCGGCAAGCTGGCCGGGCTGGCGCTGAGCTTCATCATCGCCGGCGTGTTCTGGATCAGCCATCACCGGCGGCTGGCGCGCCAGCCGATCGGCAGCCGCGGCGACGTGATCCTCAACCTGTTCTTCCTGCTCTCGATCGTGCTGCTGCCAGTCACCAACGGCCTCTACACCAATTACGGCATGAGCAACGCCGTCGCCGTGCTCTACGGCTTGCATCTGACCGCGATCGCGGGCCTCAACGCCTGGCTGTGGTGGACGATCCTCGGCGGCTGGCGCACCGAAATCATGGCTTCGCTGTTTCCGCTGCTGGTTTTCATCCCGGGCACGATCGTTGCGGCGTTCGCGCCGCAGGTCGCACCCTTCCTCTGGTTCGTCGCTTTCGGCGGCATCGTGATCCGGCGCTTCCTTCCCAAGCGGACCGAGCCGGGCGCGTAGGACTTTAGCCGGATGTCGCGCCGAACCCATCGGCCGGCACGTAAAGCTTGACCGGGCGGATCTCGTACACCGCCGTCGGATTGACCGCCCGCAGCTTCCGCGCCGCTTCGATCGCCTCATCCTCGGTGGCGCATTGCATCAAATGGAAGCCGAGAAGCTGCTCCTTGGTCTCGGCAAACGGCCCGTCCAGCACCATTCCCGCGCCGGGGCCGCGCAAGGTGCGGGCCTTCCGGGTCTCATCCAGCCGGGCCGCCGGTCCAAACTGGCCGCTGGCCCGCAGCGGCGCCTGAACCTCGATGACTTTGGCGACGACGGCGGCGTCCTGCTCCGGCGTCCAGGACAAGACTTCGTCTTCCACGTGATAGGCCAGGATGGCGTACAGCATCGTCACCTCTCTCTTTTCTGCTTTCTTTTCTGCGCAAGTCCCAAGGACGCGGCACGGCACCCCCTGCCGACAATCCCGAAGCAAAATATTGCGTGGCCGGCAAGCGGCGAAACCGTCCGGAAACCCGATTGCGCCCTTGCCATATGAACGCCGCCGGAACACCTCGCGACTGATGAACCACGAACAACAAGCTTTTGCTGGAGGCGGCAATGTCGGGTCACACCACCAAGATCATCTGCGACGCGCGGCGGGCGGGACAGTCGGAGCCGGCCGATCTGCACGACCAGGCCGGCCATCATCGCTATTACGGCAGCTCGGCCGAGAACGGCGGCGAGCGGATCGTCGAGAGCCGGCGTGGCAAACGGCGGCGCGCGTTTAATATCTTCGGCTTCTGAAGCCGTGCCGCGAAACCGGCGTTCGAAATGGACGTCCTGCAGATATCGATCGCGGCGAGGCCGTTCCTGCTCGCGCTGATGAGCTGGACAGGCAAGGCCATTACGCCGTGCCTTCTGCCGAGCCTCAAAAAGCAAAGGCGCGGCGGGGAGTGCCCCGTCGCGCCCGATTTCTTGCTCGCTGGTCCAGGGCTGAGAGCGCCCCGATGCCAAGCTCTAATCAAAGCTCAGCGGGCGATCCCAGCGAGGTGACAGCGCTTGAGATAAGACACTGGATCACCTCCTTTCGTTGGTTTCGGGAAATTTCAATATAGGTTGCAATGCTGCCGCTGTTAAGGGCCGGTGGGTCCGGTGGGACCAGAGCCGGTTTCGCGAGAGTGGAAGACGCCGGAAAGCGACCTCCTGGGCAGTTGAGACCGCGGTCCGGCCGTGTTAGGGAGCCCGTAACGCGGGTGTAGCTCAATGGTAGAGCAGCAGCCTTCCAAGCTGAATACGAGGGTTCGATTCCCTTCACCCGCTCCAATTGGATGTATCCGCCCGAACAGTAAGTGCGGCCCTGTTCCATTTTCTTGAGGATCGGCCGCCGCTCGACGCCTTATGCTGCTGCGTCAGCATCGACGATCGGAACATTAAAAATGGCCGCCGTCCGGAACGTCCAGGGTACTCGTCGGTTGGTTATTCAGTGAGCGATCGATGAAATGGCGAAGCCAGAGCGAAAGCTGCGGATAAACCAGATCAAAGATTCGTTCACAAGCCCCGTCAGGTTACCTCGGTAACCGGCGGGGTCCTTGTTTGGGAGACCTTGAGGACGGGGCCATCCCACCCGAAGCCGGTGGCTCTCGGCAGGGGCTCACCGGCAACGTTCCAATCAGGCTGCAAGAGCGTCGAGATTGACTTCGCCCTTCGCGAGCGTCGTCAGCATAGCGTCGATCGCCTTCTCCTCCTCCAGGCTCTCGTGCAGCATATTCTGGTCCTCCCTGAGCTCGAGCTGCCCGGCAAGAGCGGCTGCGCTGCCATAAGCGGCAATCTCGTAATGTTCCAGCTTCTGGGCGGAGGCGATCATCGCGGCGTCGCGCAGGTCATCCTGCGTCACCATCTTCATCATCTTCGCGGTCTCTTCGATCAATGATTCCATGGCCTGATCGGTGTGCGCGCGAGCATCCGCGCCATGGCTGCGCAGGATTTGCTGAAGCCGTTGACCTTGTTGCACCGTTTCTTCCCGATGCTCGGCCAGGGCAATCTTCAGCGAGGGATGCACCGCCATCTCGGCCATTCGCTTGAGTGTGTCACTCAGCTGATCCTCCATGCTGACGAGTTCCTGCAGCTCGGCGATGTAAAGGTCTTTGAAGTTGTCGATCTTCATGATGTCCGTCCATGGCTTGGGTTTGGGATGACCCGAGTTCCGGATTTGGCGGTCAACCGCTGATCCGCGAGACTGTTCCTTGCCAGTCGGAGCGCAAAAGGCATTTGAGCTCGGAGCGGGGGAAACAGAGAAGGATTAGGAACAGGGAGACGGAGCCGTGCTTGCAGCATCAGGCAGGGCTCGCGAGCGATACCGCCATGAACCATCTCGAAAACGCTCCCTTCGACGAACACGTGCCCTTCGACAATGTCCAGGACCAACTCGGTGACCGTGGCTACTTCGTAGCCCCACTCGACGACCTCATCACATGGGCGCGATCGGGGTCTCTGATGTGGATGACCTTCGGCCTTGCGTGCTGTGCGATCGAGCAGATGCAGGTATCGATGCCGCGATACGACATCGAGCGGTTTGGCGCGGCTCCTCGCGCCTCGCCAAGACAGTCCGACGTCATGATTGTCTCGGGTACGCTCTGCAACAAAATGGCCCCAGCCCTGCGCAGGGTCTATGACCAGATGCCGGAGCCGCGCTACGTCATCTCGATGGGATCGTGCGCAAACGGGGGCGGCTACTATCACTATTCGTACTCGGTCGTGCGCGGCTGTGATCGCATCGTGCCCGTCGACATTTATGTGCCCGGCTGTCCTCCGACGGCTGAAGCCCTGCTTTACGGACTCGTGCTCCTTCAGAAGAAGATTCGACGAACCGGAACGATCGAGCGGTGACACGATGAATGTCCGCCCCGGGGCAGGCCTGATCGGGGTCAATCGCTGCGCAGAGGACCGTCTATACGTTGGTCTATGTGGGAAGGACGTGACCGAGACGTCGATCGACTGGAAGCCGATTGATGCCGCATCGTCGGCGAACGCAGACGGCCTGAGGAACCATCACCGCAAGTGCGAGTTGGCCGGTCGGGCGGGGCGAAAGCCACATGAGGCCAACCGTGCAAGACGACGCGCGCGTCCCTACCACCGCGCAGATCGCGGGTCATCCGATTCATCCCATGCTGGTGCCGATCCCGATCACGTGTTTTGTCGGGGCGCTGCTGACCGACATCGCCTATGTCGCCAGTGCCGAGATCATGTGGGCGGATTTTTCGGCCTGGCTGCTGCTCGCCGGAATCATCTTCGGCGTGCTGGCGGCGATCGCGGGCCTGACCGATTTCCTCGGCAATCGGCTGGTGCGGGCGCAGGCGCCGGCCTGGCCGCATCTGATCGGTAATGCCGTGGCGCTGATCGTCGCGATCATCAACACCATGATCCATATGCGCGATGCCTGGACCTCGGTGTGGCCGACCGGGCTGGTTCTGTCCGCGCTCACCGTGCTGATTCTGCCGATCACGGGGTGGCTCGGCTGGGCTCTGGTCTATCGCCATGGCGTGGGAGTTGCGCGATGACGTCTGCGATTGTCCGCGCGCTCTTGTGCGCATCGCTGCTGGGTCTGGCCGGCTGCAATGACGGCAGCGGCGATCCCAACGCGCAAGTCGGCGCCAACCCCGCGCTTCCCGAGATCCAGCAATATCTGCTGCCGCCCGTGCACATCGCGCGCATCGTCGGTTGGAAGAAGGACGAGACGCCGACGGTGGCTGATGGTCTGCAGGTCAAGGCCTTCGCGGCCGGCCTGCAGCATCCGCGTTTGCTCTACGTGCTGCCCAACGGTGACGTGCTGGTGGTGGAATCCAAGGCGCCGAAGGGGGCCGCGATCAAGCGGCCCAAGGAGATCGTCATGGGATATATCGAGTCCTGGGCGACATCAGGCGGCGACGACACCGGGCCGGGTAACCGCATCACGCTGCTGCGCGACAGCAATGGGGACGGCGTGCCGGAGACGCAAAGCGTCTTCCTCGACCACCTCAACTCGCCGTTCGGCGTCGCGCTGGTCGGCAACGATCTCTACGTCGCCAACACCGATGCGATCGTCAGATATCCCTACACGGAAGGGGACACGAAGATTACTGCGCCAGGCACGGTGCTGACGCCGCTGCCGGGCGGTCCGATCAACCATCACTGGACCAAGAGCCTGGTCGCCAGCCCCGACGGCGCGAAGCTCTATGCGGGCGTCGGCTCCAACAGCAACATCACCGAGAACGGCATGGAGGCCGAGCACAACCGCGCCGCGATCCTCGAGGTCGATCGCGCCAGCGGCCGCTGGCGCGTGTTCGCAAGCGGCCTGCGCAATCCCAACGGGCTCAGCTTCGAGCCGCAGACCGGCGCCTTGTGGACGGTGGTCAACGAGCGCGACGAGCTCGGTCCCGATCTCGTGCCCGACTACATGACCTCAGTGAAGGACGGCGGCTTCTACGGCTGGCCCTACAGCTATTTCGGCCAGCACGTCGATCCCCGCGTCAAGCCGGAGCGGCCGGATCTCGTCGCTAAGGCGATCGTGCCGGATTATGCGCTGAGCTCGCATGTCGCCCCGCTCGGGCTCGCCTTCAACACCGGCACCGGTCTGCCGGCCGCCTATCGCGGCGGCGCCTTCGTCGGCGAGCACGGCAGCTGGAACAGACAGGTGCTGAGCGGCTACAAGGTCGTGTTCGTGCCGTTCACGGACGGCAGACCGAGCGGCCCGCCGCAGGACGTCGTCACGGGGTTCCTCAACAGCGACAACCAGGCGCGCGGCCGCCCCGTCGGTGTCGCCATCGACAAGACCGGCGCGCTTCTGGTCGCGGACGACAGCGGCAACACGGTGTGGCGGGTGAGCGCGACCCATCCGCAGCTGACGCAACGTTAAGCCCGGTACCGCGTTGAGAGGTCGGACGATCTTTCGAACGCAAAGCCAGGAGTTGGACAATGGGTCTCGCGCAATACGCCATCGTGCCGGTGCAGGACGAATGGGGCGTGCTGCATGACGGCGACGTCAAGAGCCGGTACGCCACCAAGGAAGCCGCCTTCGAGTCCGCGGTCGCCGCGGCCTCCCTGGCGCTTCGCGAGGGACACGAAGTGCATGTCAGCGTGCCCGGCCGCGAACCCGGCGACAACGCGCTCGGTGTCTAAGACCGCGGAAGCAGCTTTCGAGAGAAGGAGGCCGCGATGACCAAGCCCCGTGAGCCCAACGGCATCGAGCCATCCCGCTCCGAGGACGACATCCAGCGCGAGCAGCTCGGCCCGCGCGGCGTGCCCGGCGCGCCTGATCCGGCCAAGATGACGCCGCAGCGCGAGAAGAAGACGCCGAAGCACATCGACCCTGGCCACACCGCGTGAGGCCGGCGTGGCGGTGGGCGTTACGGCCTGGTCGACCTAAGCGATTGCTGCGATATCGGTCTTTGCAAAGTCATCACCGACATAGAGCAGTGCGCAGCCATGCTCCCTGGCGATATCGTAGGCGAAACAGTCGCCAAAGTTGAGGCCGGCAGCATGATTGCCTTTGCCCCAAAGCGAGTAGATGTGCGCCACGCGTTCGGCGGATGCCTGGGTCACCGAGATCACGTTCAGGCCGAGATGCGCGATCAGACTCTTCATCTCTTCGTGCACGCCGCGCCGCGCAGCGACGATCAGGCTCTCTGCCGCGGTGGCGGCCGAGATCAGGATTTCGTCCGCGGTCTGAAGCGCAGCAATGCAGGCATCGGCTTGCGGCTCGTCGAGCACGATTGCCATGAGCGCGGACGTCTCGACTGCGATCATTCCGGCATTCCATCGTTGCCGAAGAGAAAGTCCTGACTGCGCGCCGCATCCGGGCCGGGAAGAGCTTTGGCCGCGCCGCTCTTGCGGGCGGCCTCAAGCACCGCGCGCCGGGTCGCAGCGTCGGCAGGACGCTTGATCGGAACGAGCCGCACCGCAGGATGTCCATGTCGCGTCAGGATCACCTCGTCGCCGGCTTCTGCACGACGGACAAGATCGGTCAATTGTCCCTTGGCCTCGGTGACGGAGACCCGCATCTCATTGTTCCTCTTCGCGTTTCCGTAAAATGGACCAGACAGTGGTCCATGTCAATCCGGACCCTGGCTTCCGCCGCTCTGCGAAGCGGGCTTCCATGGCATTCGGAACTGACATTCCTCGAGTCTGCGATCTCCCGCTAAGAGATGTGCGCCGGCGCAATCTGCGCCAGCCGGGCAGGCGACGTTTGGAATGCATTTCTTGAAATCTGACGGCAGGCTCATCGGGGTCCTGCTGGTGCTCGCGATCACGCAGCTGGTCGGATGGGGCACGATCGGGCTGCCCGCCATCGTCGGGCGCGATCTCGCCGCCGATCTCGGCATGAGCCTGCCGGCGGTGTTCGCCGGGACGTCCGTTCTCTACGTCTCGATGGGGCTGTGCGGTCCTCTGCTCGCCAAGTCGTTTGCGCGGCATGGCGCGCGGACGGTCATGATGATCGGCACGATCGTCACTGCGCCGGGCTTCGTGCTGCTGTCGCTGGCGCGCGGGCCGGTGTTGTATTTCGCCGCATGGATCGTCCTCGGCATCGCCGGCAGCGCCACGCTGTCGACCGGCGCCTATATCATGCTGAACGAGATCGCGGGGCGGCAGGCCAAGAACGCGATCGGCGCGCTGATGCTGGTGACGGGCCTGTCCAGCAGCATCTTCTGGCCGACGACCTCGTTCCTGAGTGGTCACCTCGGCTGGCGCGGGACGTGCCTGGTCTATGCGGCGATGATGCTTCTCGTCAGCTTCCCGCTCTATGCGTTCTGCGCGCCGCGCCGGAAGATCGCAAAGGACGTTGGCGCCGCGCCGGCCAAGCGGTCGCCGCCGCCCGCGATTGCACGGAGCACGTTCGGCCTCGTCGTCGCTGCAATTACGTTGAACGCCTTCGTTAATTTCGGCATCGGCGCGATCCTGATCGAGCTGTTGCGGGCGGAGGGGCTGGCGCCAGCTCAGGCGCTTTTGTTCGGCTCGATGCTGGGCGTGATTCAGGTCAGCGCCCGCGGGCTGGATTTTCTCGGCGGCGGCCGATGGGACGGCATCACCACCGGGCTCGTTGCGGGCAGCGCATTGCCGGTGGCCATGCTGCTGCTGATGACGAGCGAGGGCGCCACCTGGGCGGTCGCGGTCTTCATCCTGCTCTATGGCGCCGGCAGCGGCGCGATGGCGGTGGCGCGGGCAACCATCCCGCTCGTGTTCTACGACCAGGCCGAGTTCGCCAAGGCGATGTCGATGATCGCGCTGCCGCTCAATCTGGCCTCGGCGATCTCGCCGCCGCTCCTCGTCGGCCTGCTCACGGCCTTCGGCAGCCGCGGCGCGCTCGGCCTCACGCTGGTGTTCTCCTGCGCGACGGTGTTGATCCTGATGCTCCTGGCTCGGCGCCGGCCACGGATGCCGGCGGTTGCGACCTGAGCCCGGCAGAGGATAGCCGTATGCCGCCAGTGCAGTGCTCAGGGCCCGAGAATGGTGGTATCCGCAGGAAGCCCGGTCGCTTTCAGCCGCCGCGCCAACACCAGTTCCCCGGAGGAAATCGACATGTCGGCCCTGCCGCTCTCAGGCATCAAGATCCTTGACCTCACCCGCGTGCTGGCCGGGCCGCTGTCAGCCCAGATGCTGGGCGATCTCGGCGCGGAGGTGATCAAGATCGAGCGGCCGGGCACCGGCGACGACGCGCGCGCCTTCGGCCCGCCTTACCTGACCGACCCCGACGGCAAGGCCAACAACAACAATTCGTTCTATCTCTGCGCCAACCGCAACAAGAAGTCGGTCACCGTCAACATCGCCAAGCCCGAAGGGCAGGCGATCGTCCGCGAGCTCGCCAAGGACGCCGACGTCTTCATGGAGAATTACAAGGTCGGCGATCTCAAGCGCTATGGCCTCGACTACGAGACCATCAAGGCGATCAATCCCGGCATCATCTATTGCTCGGTGACCGGCTTCGGCCAGACCGGACCTTACGCGCCGCGCGCCGGCTATGATGCTATCCTGCAGGCGATGGGCGGCCTGATGAGCGTCACCGGCCATATCGACGGCGAGCCTGGCGAGGGCCCGATGAAGGTCGGCCCGTCGATCGTTGACTACATGACCGGCATGAACGCCTCGATCGGCATTCTCTCGGCGCTTTATCATCGCGACGCCAAGGGCGGGCAGGGACAGCACATCGACGTCTGCCTGTTCGACACTGTGATCGCATCCTTGTCGCATTGGCTGCAGATCTATCTCGTCAACGGCAAGATCCCGCCGCGTCGCGGCACCTGGGGCAATGGCGGCATGCCGGCCGGCGTGTTCCGCTGCACCGACGGCGAGCTGATGGTAGTGGTCGGCAATGACGGCCAGTTTCAGCGCACCTGCGCCGTGCTCGGCGCGCCCGAGCTCGCAAGCGATCCACGCTTCGTCAAGAACAACGACCGCGTCGTGCACGGCAAGGAGATCATGGCGATCTTCGCCGGCCTGTTCCTGAAGCAAAAGGTGTCCTACTGGCTGGAGAAGCTGGAGGAGGCCGGCGTGCCCTCGGGGCCGATCAACAATTTCGAGCAGGTGTTCTCCGACCCGCACGTCCAATCGCGCGGCATGCGGGTGAAGGTCAACCATCCCTTCGAGCCTGATCTGTCGCTGGTCCGCAACGCGCTCACCTTGTCGGAGACGCCGATCAAGGAGTACCGCGCCCCGCCGCTGCTCGGGGAGCACACAGAGGAGGTACTCGGCGGCAAGCTCGGCTATGATGGCGGCAAGATCGAGCAGCTGAAGGCGCAGGGCATCATCTGACGCAGTTACTCTCCCCTGGAGGAGGGCCCCCTCCAGGGGAGGGTGATTGGTCGCCCCTGCCGCAGTCTTTCTCAGGACTTCGCCGCGACTGTTGCGACTGAGGTGGACGCGCGCGCCATGCCGGGGCTGGCGTGAAACTTGCCCGCAATCCCCAAGTAATCCCGGTCCGTAGTCGCACAGGCTTCCGCTTTGCCTCCGACTCTGATTCGATCTCTCCACTTGAGTTCGGGGAGGGAAGTAAATGTCCTACACGATCGGGTTCCAGGCCAAGGACCAGAAGGCCATTCTGGCGACCGAGGCAGCCACCGCCAATCAGGCCGTCGCCATCATTGCCGCGCTGCGGCAGAGCGCTGACGAGATCAAGTTCATCCGCTCGCCGCAGGAAGGCGAGATGGGCATCGAGATGCTGCTGCTGCTCGCCAAGGAAGAGGCCGAGGAGATGCCGCAGCGGGCGTGATCCCGCCCAGCAATCGCTCTTCGATCAGATCGACTGCATCGCCTGATGTGAGGTGATCCTGCCTCTGCCTTAGCGCGCGTCGCGCGCCAATGCGCGCGCCGGTGCCTTCGGCTCCGTCCGCCCCGCCGTCAGCGCCATCGTCGCCACGCTGACGACCCGCGCGACCACGTCCTCGACGTCGTCGAGGTCGCATTTGCCCTCCGACAGCTTGGTCAGCCGTTCGCTCTCGCGGATGGTGTGATGCGCCATGGCGAGCGCGAAGTTGAGGCCCCAATAGATATCGACCTCGCTGCGGTCGGGCAGGGACCGGCGCATCGCGCCGACGAATTTGCGCAAGTGGTCGATCTCGCGGTTCTTGATGCGCCGGATCGGCGGCACGGATTCGATCGAGGCACGGATCATGAAGCGCGCGGCGGTCGAGCGCTGGTTCTCCGGCCCCAGGCAGCCGCGCAGCGTTGGCCCGACCAGCGCGCGCAGGATCACCTCGATCGGCGCGCGGCCGCCGCCTTCTTCCTCCGCCGCCTTCAATTCGCGCAGGCGCTCGCGGTTGGTCTGAACCGAGCGGGTGACGAATAATTCCGCGATCAGCTCGTCCTTCGAGCCGAAATGATAGTTCACCGCGGCGAGGTTGACGCCAGCCTCCGCGACGATGTCGCGCAGCGTCACGTCGCCGAAGCCGCGATCGGCATAGAGCCGTTCGGCGGCGGCGAGAATGGCAGACCTCGTATGATCGCTGGCCATGGATGCCCTCGGGGAGGGGAGTTGCAATTCAAACAGTTGTATGAAACTATCGTTTGAAGGCCCGGAAAAGTCAATCCGCAATCGGGACTCGTTCGCAAGTGCGGCCGGGTTCGACAGCTCCGCAAGGACGCGCATTCGCGCTTGCGGGCCGCGCACAGCGGGAGGACAGTCCGGCGCAAAAGGACCAGCGAGAGAGAGGAGCGTCCCATGGACTTCGATATGTCGCCCAAGCAGAAGGAATGGCTCGACCGCGTGCGGTCCTTCATGGCCAAGCACGTGCGCCCGGCGGTGCCGATCTACGATCAGCAGGACAAGAGCGGCGATCGCTGGAAGGTGATCCCGATCCTCGAGGACCTCAAGAAGAAGGCGAAGGCCGAAGGCCTCTGGAACATGTTCATGCCGCCGTCCGAACATGAAGACGACGAATTCCGCGGCGCGGGACTGACCAATCTCGAATACGCGCTGCTGTCGGAAGAGATGGGCCGCATCACCTGGGCCTCGGAAGTCTTCAACTGTTCCGCGCCCGACACCGGTAACATGGAAGTGTTCATCCGCTACGGCACCAAGGAGCAGAAGCGCAAATGGCTCCGCCCGCTGATGGACGGCGAGATCCGCTCCGCCTTCCTGATGACGGAACCGGCGGTTGCGTCCTCCGACGCCACCAACATCGAGACCCGCATCGAACGCGACGGTGACCATTACGTCATCAACGGCCGCAAATGGTGGTCGTCCGGCGTCGGCGATCCCCGCTGCAAGATCGCGATCCTGATGGGCAAGACCGACTTCAAGGCCGCCAAGCACCAGCAGCAGTCGCAGATTCTGGTTCCGCTCGACACGCCCGGCATCAAGGTCGAGAAGATGCTGCCGGTGTTCGGCTTCGACGATGCGCCGCACGGCCACGCCCAGGTGCTGCTCGAGAACGTGCGGGTGCCGAAGGAGAACATCCTGCTCGGCGAAGGCCGCGGCTTCGAGATCGCGCAGGGCCGTCTCGGTCCGGGCCGTATCCATCACTGCATGCGCACCATCGGCAAGGCCGAGGAGGCGCTGGAGAAGATGGTGAAGCGGCTCGCCTCGCGTACCGCGTTCGGCAAGAAGATCGTCGAGCACAGCGTGTGGGAGCAGCGCATCGGCGAGGCGCGCACCAACATCGAGATGACGCGTCTTTTGTGCCTCAAGGCGGCCGACATGATGGACAAGGTCGGTAACAAGACCGCGCAGGCCGAGATTGCCATGATCAAGGTCGCCGCGCCCAACATGGCGCTGAAGATCATCGACGAGGCGATCCAGGCCTTCGGCGGTGCCGGCGTGTCGGACGAAGCCGGCCTTGCCAAGGACTACGCCCACATCCGCACGCTCCGTCTCGCCGACGGCCCGGACGAGGTGCACAACCGCGCCATTGCCAGGCTCGAACTTCGGAAGTATGCAAACTCCCCAAGTCACTGAGAACGGGACGGAGCGCGTGCGCTCCAAACCGTCATTCCGGGGCGATGCGCAAGCATCGAACCCGGAATCTCGAGATTCCGGGTTCGCCTTTGGGCGCCCCGGAATGACGGGAAATGGAAAAAGAGGGAGCGTCATCGTGGCTGACGGCGTCAGAAAGGACGAAGAATTCTCGGGCACCAAGCCGGTCGAGGAGCGGCATCGTTTCGACGAGCTGCGGCTGGAAGCCTGGATGCGCGAGCACGTCGAAGGTTTCGAAGGACCGCTGGTCGTGCTGCAGTTCAAGGGCGGCCAGTCCAACCCGACCTATCGCCTCGACACGCCGAACCGTTCCTACGTGATGCGCCGCAAGCCGTTCGGCAAGCTGCTGCCCTCGGCGCATGCGGTCGACCGCGAATATCGCGTCATCGCGGCCCTTGGAAAGCAGGGCTTTCCGGTCGCGCGCGCTTATGCGCTGTGCCAGGACGACGGCGTCATCGGCGCGGCCTTCTACATCATGTCGATGGAAGAGGGCCGCGTGTTCTGGGATCCGACGCTGCCGAGCCAGGAGCCGGATGCGCGCCGAAAGATCTTCACCAGCAAGATCGAGACGCTGGCCAAGCTCCACATGTTCGATCCCGACGCCATCGGGCTCGGCGACTTCGGCAAGCCCGGCAACTATTTTGCCCGCCAGATCGATCGCTGGACCAAGCAATATCGCGCATCCGAGACCCAGCACATTCCGGAGTTCGAGAAGGTCGCCGAATGGCTGCCCAAGACGGTGCCGGAGCAGGCGCGCGTCTCCATCGTCCACGGCGACTATCGCCTCGACAACATGATTTTCCACGCGACGGAACCGCGCGTGCAGGCGGTGCTCGACTGGGAGCTGTCGACGCTCGGCGATCCCATGGCCGACTTCACTTATCTCTTGATGCAATGGATCATGCCGGGCCTCGAGGGTGCCGACCTCAAGGCGCTCAACATCCCGAGCCTCGAAGAGGCCGCGCAGATCTATTGCAACGTCACGCAGATGACGGTGCCCGATCTCAACTGGTACTTCGCCTACAATTTGTTCCGTCTCGCCGGCATCACCCAGGGCATCGCCGGCCGTGTCCGCGACGGCACCGCCGCCAACGCCAAGGCGCTGGAATCCGCCAAGCGCACCGTGCCGCTGTCGACGGCCTCATGGGAATACGCACAGAAGGCCGGCGCGGTGTAGGAATGACAAAGGCGCGGCTGGTGGCCGCGCCCTTTGCTTCACCGAAGCTCTTGTAGGGTGGGCAAAAGCATGCAGCGCTGTGCCCACCATTCTTCGGTGATCGCAGTGAAAGTGGTGGGCACGCTTCGCTTTGCCCACCCTACGGCAGCTACGCTCCTCGCAGGGACGGGGAGCGGGTCGCGAGCCCAGCATCTGTTCAGGTAGAGACGGACGCATGATCGACCAGACCACCCTCATCACCTACATCCTCATTGTCCTCGGCTTCGTCTTTATTCCCGGGCCAGCGACGCTGCTGACGATAGCGCGGGCGGCGAGCTCTGGCACAAAGATAGGCATCGCGACCGGAGCGGGAATTGCCGCGGGCGACATCATCCACACCTGCATGGCCATCGTCGGGCTGTCGGCGATCATCGCGACCTCGGCGCTGCTGTTCAGCATCGTCAAATATGCCGGCGCTGGCTTCCTGATTTATCTTGGCATTCGCGCCATGCTCGACAGGGCCCCGGTCGAGTTGAACGGCGCCGCGCCCGCGATCGGCGCGGGCCGTGCCTTCCGCCAGGCCGTGCTGACCGAAGTGCTCAATCCCAAGACCGCGCTGTTCTTCCTGGCGTTCCTGCCGCAATTCGTGAGGCCGGAGCACGGCGCGCCCGCACTTCAGCTTGCCATTCTCGGTGTCGTCTTTGTGCTGCTCGGTCTGCTCAGCACTGTCGTGTTCGCCGTCGGCGCCGGCCGTCTCGGCAACCTGCTGCGTCGCCGTCCGGCGGTGGTGAAGTGGCAGGGCAAAGTGGTCGGCGCCATCTACTGCTCTGTCGGCGTGCGGCTGGCCCTGCAGGAGCGGTGAGGCGGCCAGGCTGACTCTCGTAGGGTGGGCAAAGGCGCGCAGCGTCGTGCCCACCATCTCTCCGCGATCGGGGTAAAAGTGTGGTGGGCACGCTTCGCTTTGCCCACCCTACGGCAACGTCGCCTAAGACGCCGTCTTCGCACAATGCGCGATCAGCCTCTCCACGAACCCCGCGCATTTCTCAAGCTCGGCCATCTCCACGAATTCATCCGGCGTATGCGCCTGCGCGATCGCGCCGGGGCCGATCACCACCGAGGGGATATCGGCGATGCTGGCGAACAGGCTCGCCTCGGTGCCGAAGGCGACCTTGGCGTGGTCGTTGCGCCCTGCGAGGCTCTTGGCCAGCGTGACGATGGCGGCGTCGGCAGCGGTGTCGAGTGCAGGGTAGTCGAGGATCTCCTCGAAATCGATGCCGCAGTCCGGATGTCTCGTCTTCATCGCCGGCTCGATCTCGGCCTTGGCCCAAGCGACGATCGCATCGGTCACCTCCTTGGACTCGGTGATGCCGATGCCGCGGCATTCGAAGTCCACGGTGCAGGTATCAGGCACGATGTTCAGCGCCGCGCCGCCATGCACGATGCTGGTGAGCAGCGTGGAGTGCGGCACGTCGTAGAGGCTGTCCGTCGATCGCACCGCCGCGAGCGCCACGGCGCGGCGGCGGATCTCGACGATCAGCTCGGCGGCATATTCGATCGCATTGACGCCGTCGGGCGCGATCGAGGAATGACGCGCGAGCCCGTGGAACGTGGCGCGCACGCCGTGCTTGCCCTTGTGGCCGACGATGACCTGCATCTGGGTCGGCTCGCCGATGAAGGCGCCGAGCGGCCGGACTCTCTTCTTCGCGACCTCGCGCAGCATCGGCCGCACGCCGACGCAGCCGATCTCCTCGTCATAGGAGAT
This sequence comes from Bradyrhizobium glycinis, assembly GCF_016031655.1. GTDB lineage: Bacteria > Pseudomonadota > Alphaproteobacteria > Rhizobiales > Xanthobacteraceae > Bradyrhizobium > Bradyrhizobium glycinis. The sequence goes on along the minus strand of NZ_JACCHQ010000003.1, from coordinate 229,317 downwards.
CGCCAGATGAATCGGCGTCTTGAGTCTCGCCTCCACCATCTCCGGCACCATGGCGAGGCACACCGCCACATAGCCCTTCATGTCCGTGGTGCCGCGGCCGTACAGCTTGCCGTCGCGCTCCACCAGCTTGAACGGATCATGGCTCCAGTCCTGGCCCACGACAGGCACCACATCGGTATGACCCGACAGCACGAAGCCCGGCCGATCCTCCGGCCCGATCGTGACCCAGAGCGAAGCCTTCTCGCCGGTCTCGTCGAGGATGCGCTCGCCCTTGATCCCGAACGAAGCGAGATAGCTCTCGATATGGGCAATCAGGGGCAGGTTGGTGCGGTCGCTGACAGTGTCGAAGCTGACGAGGTCGGCGAGGAGCTTGCGGATGCGGTCGGGTCTTGTGCTCTGCATTGTCATGTTCTGTTGGGGAGAAGGCTGAGGCGCCTGCAGGAACCATACCAACATGGTCCCCGGTCGGGCAAATCAACATCGCAGCCGTCATTCCGGGGCGATGCGCAGCATCGAACCCGGAATCCATCGAGCCTCAGCACGCGCGGGACAATGGATTCCGGGTTCGCGCTTCGCGCGCCCGGAATGACGCAGAGGGTAGCCACGACATCTTGCGTGGCCAGTCGGGCAAAACACGCGATTCGTAGGTCAAGATCACCCGCGAAAATATTCCGCTTTACCGAAATTCGGAAATGACGTATGTGTCGCGCAACCCGGCCCAAGGAAGAGGGGCGTATCGCGATCGTCACGAACGCGGGCCGGACGGCGGTGGACGCGGACCACATCGGTGCGAAAAGCTTCGCAGGGCGGGTAACCGTGAGCGAAGACCTCGCGCCAACGACGGGTGTGGTTCGCGTACGGCAAAATCGTGTGGTCCTGGCGCCCGGGGTCTGTGCGCCAAGTCTTGCGGTGATGTGAGCGGCCCAACCGGGCCCACGCATCAGCCATCCGCAAGGCAACGGGGGCAATAGTGCATCGCTCCCCGGGGAGAGCACGACATAAGCCGTTCCAACCACTGCGCAGGGAAGGCCGGGATGTCTCCGGTTGCCCTGTTACCCGCTATGCGCAGCACACGCAGTCTGCTCTTGGCATAGCGGTCGATGGGAGCCAGCCGGCTCCCGGTCTTCCCTGCGCCTTCTTTCAATTGGGGGTGAGGCGACAAGCAAAGCTCGGGCGAGATGCGCCGCGAGGATGCGAAACTGTGTCTGCGATTGAGATGCGAGCAGAAGGAACGATGGTGCTAACCACACACTCAGTCATTGTGAGCGCAGCGAAGCAATCCAGGAATGCATCTGCGGAAAGATTCTGGATTGCTTCGCTGCGCTCGCAATGACGGTGTTGAGGCTCAGGCGCCAAAACTCCCTTCTCGTGCCCCGGACGCAGCGCAGCGTCTCCCGGCGATGCGAAGCATCGTCCGGTTCGGCGGTGCGCTGCAGAGCCGGGGCCCATGTCACAGCGAAGCGTGTGGCCTCCTGCGTCCCGGCTCTGCGCCGCACCGCTTACGCGCTGCGTCGCGTCCGGGACACGATTGCGAACTAAACCGGCTTGCCCGTATACGGCATCGATGCCGTCAAGCCGCCGTCGACCGGGAACGCCTGGCCGTTCACATACGAGGCCTCGTCGCTCGCCAGGAACAGTCCCATCGCCGCGAGCTCGTGCGGCTGTCCCGCCCGCTTGAGCGGGTTGAGCTGGCCGATCTTGTCGGCGGTGCCGCGCTCCTTAGCGCGGTCGAAGATCGGCTTGGTCATGCCGGTCTCAATCAGGCCAGGGCAGACCGCATTGATGCGCACACCGGTGCCGGTGAGCGAATAGGCAGTGGTCTGCACCAGGCTGATCACGCCGGCCTTGCTCGCGGCATAGGGATGCCCGCTCGCGCCGGCTTTGAGACCCGCGACGGAGGCGGTCAGCACGATCGCGCCGGACTGCTGCTTGACCATGTGCGGCATCGCGTATTTCACCGCGAGAAACGGCCCGATCAGGTTGACGCGCAAGATTTCCTGCCAATGCTCGACGGTCTGCTCGGCGAGCGGAACGAGTCCGCCGGAGAGGCCGGCGTTGGCCCAGATGACGTCGAGCCGGCCGTGCGTCTTCACCGCCTTGTCGATCATTGCGATGACGTCTTTTTCGGAGCCGGCATCGGCGACCATCGCTTGCGCGACACCGCCGGCCTTCTTGATCTCCTCGACCGTCTCCTTCACCGCCTCGGTGCGATCGACCGCAATCAGCTTGCCGCCCTCCTTGGTGAACAGCAGCGCAGCCGCGCGACCGATGCCGCTGCCGGCGCCGGTGATGATGACGGATTTGCCTTGCAGACGGCCCATGCGTTTCTCCCTTTTGCTCGCGCGCGACGCTTGCCGCGCGACGGAATTTCAAACAAGATTTCAAACGGTAAAGTGTCTTGAGACACGTTCGCTACTCACGTACAGCGACATCAGACGGGATGGAAGGGTTTCGATGGCAGGTGCAGACAAGCCGAACGTGGTCGTCACGCGGTGGTGGTGGGTCCGGCACGCGCCGGTGCGCAACGACGGCGGCAACATCTACGGGCAGAGCGACATCGCCTGTGACACCAGCGATACCTACGTGTTCAACGCTGTTGCCAAGGTGCTGCCACGCCAGGCGGTCTGGTATTCGAGCAATCTGACGCGCACCCATCAGACCGCCGAGGCGATCTGGGCCGCAGGTTTTCCAAGACCGGCATCGATGAAGCGGGAGGCGGATCTCGCCGAGCAGAACCTCGGCCGCTGGCAAGGCATGAACCGGGCCCAGTTCATTGCCAGCCGCCCCGTCGGCGCGAGCTGGTTCGCCGACATCAACGAGCCCGCGCCCGGCGGCGAAAGCTTCATGGATCTCTACAACCGCACGCGCCGCACCATCGAGCGGATCAACGCCGAGGCGGCCGGACAGGACATCATCGCAGTCGCACATGGCGGCACCATCAGGGCGGCGGTGGGGCTCGCGCTCGGTGGGCAGCCGGAGCGCGGCCTTTCGTTCGACATCGACAATTGCTCGGTGACGCGGCTGGATTATTTTGCGAGCCCCGATCGCACGGTCTGGCGGCTGCCGATGGTCAATCAGCAGCCGTGGATTGCGGATCCCGCGCACGCGGCGATGCATCAGCCGGCGGGACCGGAAGTCAAGAAGCTGGCCTGACACTGAATACGAAAATCAATCTGGGAGAGAAACATGACCTTGTTCGACATGAAGGGGAAAGTCGCCGTCATCACCGGCTCGACGCGCGGCATCGGGCTCGCAATCGCCGAGCGCATGGCCGAGCACGGCGCCAAGGTGGTGATCTCCTCGCGCAAGGCCGACGTCTGCGATCAGGTGGCGAAGAACATCAATGACAGGTTCGGCAAGGGCACCGCCGTTGCGATCGCCGCCAACATCTCGTCCAAAGAAAATCTTCAAAATCTCGTCGACGAGAGCAACCGTGCCTTCGGCAAGATCGACGTGCTGGTCTGCAATGCGGCCTCGAATCCGTATTACGGCCCGCTCGCCGGCATCTCCGACGATCAGTTCAGGAAGATCCTCGACAACAACATCGTCGCCAACAATTGGCTGATCTCGATGGTGGTGCCGCAGATGATCGAGCGCAAGGATGGCTCGATCATCATCGTCTCGTCGATCGGCGGCCTGAAGGGCTCGACCATCCTCGGCGCTTACGCGATCTCGAAAGCCGCCGACATGCAGCTCGCGCGCAATCTCGCCTGCGAGTACGGCAAGCACAACATTCGCGTGAACTGCATCGCGCCCGGCCTGATCAAGACTGATTTCGCCAAGGCACTGTGGGACAATCCGGAGAACCTGAAAGCCTCGACCTCGCGCTCGCCGCTCTTGCGCATCGGCATCCCCGACGAGATCGCCGGCGCGGCGGTGTTCTTGGGTTCGAAGGCCGGCGACTTCATGACCGGCCAGACCATGGTGATCGACGGCGGCGCGACGATCAGCTGACGCGATCTCATCCCGGGGCGCGCTTAGCGCGAACCCGGGATCTCGAGATTCTCAGGTGTGCAATTGCGCACCATAGTTCGCTCCTGCGGACCGCCCCGGAATGACCCTTCGGGTCACTCCACCGCCGCGTACACCAGATCCCGCACCAGGGTCCGCGTGTAGTCGCGCTGGCCGGGGCCCTGGCTCATGAACACTACGAACAGATCCTCCTTCGGATCGATCCAGAAGAACGTGCCGGCAATGCCGCTCCAGAAATACTGGCCGACGCTGCCGGGGAAGGGCGCGATGCCGGCCTCGCGGCGCACGGCAAAGCCGAGGCCGAAGCCATGGCCGGGCGACAGCAGCGTGCCGTTGGTGGGCACGCCCGGCCCGAGGTGATCTGAGGCCATCAGCTCCAGCGTCTTGCGGCCGATGATCCTGTTGCCGTCGAGCGTGCCGCCATTGCGCAGCATCAGGCAGAAGCGGGCATAGTCCATCGTGGTCGAGACCAGGCCGCCACCGCCGGACTCCATCACCGGCTGCTCGAGCATGTTGAACAGGGCGACCTTGTCGCCGGTCCACGGGTCGGCCGCGAACGGCTCGGCGAGGCGGCCGGCATTGGTCGCGGAGGTCGAGAAGCCGGTTTCGGCCATCTGCAGCGGCGCGAGCACGCGCTCAGTGAGGAACGTGCCGAGCGATTTGCCGCTCACCACTTCGATGATGCGGCCAAGGATGTCGGTGGAGCGGCTGTAGTTGAACTCCGCGCCGGGCTGGCAGACCAGCGGAAAGCTCGCCACCAGTGCGGCGTGCTCGGCATTGGTGATCTTGCGGCTGCGGACGCGGGACTCCTGGTAGAGCTTGTGCACGGGGCCGTCGCCTTGGTGCTCGTAGGTGAGGCCGGAGGTGTGGCGGAGCAGGTCCTGCACGGTCATGGGCCGCGTCGGCGGCACCAGCTCCAGCTTGCCGTCCTTGATGACGCCGACCTGCTGGCTCGCAAACTCCGGGATGAATTTTGCGACGGTATCGCTGAGCAGGAGTTGGCCATCCTCGACCAGCGCCATGATGCCTACCGAGACGATCGGCTTGGTCATCGAGAAGATGCGGAAGATCGAATCGCGCGCCATCGGCGCCGCGCCTGCCGGGCTCTGCTTGCCGAGCGCCTCGAACCAGCCGATTTGGCCGCCCCTCGCGACTAGCACCGTGACCCCGGGAACGGTTCCCTTGTCGATCTCGCGCTTGAAGGCGTCCGACATGGCCTGGAGCCGCGGCCGCGACAGCCCGAGCGTCTCCGGGCGCGCTTCCGGCAAAGCCGGGGTGTGGGGCGCGTTTGCGGCCTGTGGGGCGGCTGTGGCGGTCGCTGTAGCGGTCATGGGCACTCCCGATTGTTTTTCGTTATGGCCAATGGACTGTGGCCCAGAACCCCCGGCACAAACAAGCGAAGCCGGCGCGGTTCACCCTTGCAAACCGGCCGCTCTCTGTGCTTGAAAGCGCCCCTGATCCGCGGCGACGCGGGTTCGTAGGAGTGTAGCTCAATTGGTAGAGCACCGGTCTCCAAAACCGGGGGTCGCAGGTTCGAGCCCTGCCACTCCTGCCAGCAAATCAATCACTTAGACTAGATTTCGGCGGGAAGGCGTCCCGCGCCCGCCAGACTCTGCAGCCGCTGGCCTGGACGTCTCGTGGCGGGCCGGCGGCCTAGCGCGCGGGAGTGCGTTCCGCGTCGGCGGGAATCTGGCTGACGTTGCGGATGGGAACGCGGCGCAGCAGGGAAAGGATGGTCCCGCCGAGCTCGAGATAGGTGCGCAGCCGCAGCGCGCGCGACGAGCCCTTCAGCTCCGCGTTCAGGCTCACTGGAACCTGAACGTAGGTGAGGCCGAGCTGGAGCAGCGAGATCAGCGCACAGATCTGGTAGCCGTAGCCGTCGGCCTTGACCGCGATCTGGCGTAGCCATTTCACGGGATAGACGATCATGCTGTGATAGTCGGACAGCCAGAAGCCGAACAGGCAGTTCAGGATGAACCGCAGCGAATGCGACTGCAACGAGCGGTTGACCGAGCGGTCCGACTGGTTGTCGCGATAGGTAATGACGAGGTCGGCGGCGCCCACCGCCTTGAACATGCGGGCAATACCTTCGTTCTGGAAGGCGTGATCGCCGGGGATGAGCGTGATGGCATCGAATTTCGCGCGCGACAGCGCATATTCGAAGCCGGCACCGACACCCCGCCGTTCCGCATTGTGATGCACGATGACGCGCGGCTCGCCGGCTGCGAACTCATCCATGATCGCACCGGTGGCGTCGGTGCTGCCGTCGTCGATCAGGAAGATCTCAAAATCGTCGAGCAGATCGCGGGCGAGCGGCAGCACGCCGTCGATCGTGTCGGCGATCTTGTCCTGCTCGTTCAGAGCAGGAATGACGATCGTAAGCCTTTTTGCCGCCCTGGAAGGTGTCATTTGATGCCGCCGTTGCCGGCCACTCGTTACTGGTGGACCATCAGGGCGATTCTAGGTCATCTGCGCGGGGCGAACAATGCGGCTCGCCGATATGGTCCACACAACCGGCACGAAACCGACCATGTGTGTGTTCCGCGCAACTAGTTGGAAAAATCATAGAGGCTGGTGTCGCCGATGCCGAAGGCGCGGCGCAGTCGACCGACGCGGCCTGCCAGGTTCCGGCCCGCCGCGGTCGCTACGAAGCCTGAATTGGCCCGTTCGACCAGGCCGCGATCGACCAGAATGCTAATTCGTCCCTGGAACAAACCTGGAACCTGTCTTTCCATGATCTCGGAAAGCGGCGCCGTCCGACCGGTGCGCTCGACGATGCCGAGCAGGATCTCCAGGGACACAGATTTGTACACTGCTCCGAAGGCGAAAACGTACGCCATGACGCAAAATGCGAAAATCGATGCGGCGTCCCAATATCGAAATTGCGGTACCGAGACGATTCCGAGCGCCACGCCGAGACCATGCGAAACGAGCGCGGCGATCGCGAGCAGGGTGACGGGTCCGAGCGGCCATGCGCGAGCGCGGGCCATGATCTGCAAGGTGGGTGCGAGCAGGGCGAAAACGGCAACGGCGACGAGTCCGACGGCGAACGACATCGTGCCACTCACCCAAGGCCCGTCGACAAACGAATGAGCTTGGCGAGATGCGCGACCGCTACCCCCGTGGCCGTCGGGGCCAGCCTGCCGCCTGCCGTGATCACCATCCCGGTGCCGACCAGAAGCTTCAGGCGGTTGTGCGTGAACGTGCCGAGATCTCCGCCCTGCATGTACGCCTCGGCCCATTGCTCCAGGGTGAGGGGATGTTTGGCCTGCACCAGGGCCGTGAGCAGCGTCAGCGTAAAGCCCCAGGCCAGCAAGCTGAACAGGATGTAGCAAAACATCATCGCTGTCCCCAACAGCAGGAGACCGCCAAGCACGTCATCGAACTGCCGTTGTCCTGGAAGCGCGATACAGGCAACCGCGTAGAGCACGACGATGCTGATGCAGCCCAGCCGGAAGCGGCGGCCGGATCCGCCAGTGGCGGGGATGTGCGCGTAACACAGCAACAGCAATGGAAAGGCGATGCTGAGACCAATCGCAGCGGCTTGCGCTGGGCCCGGTAGCATGTTCATTGTGAAAAAGTCCCGGACGTTCTCAGGCCCAGCCAGAGTGGCAGTCTATAGGAGGTCGCATTTTTGCGGTCAAGGGAGCCCCGGCGCCCTGGCCTTGCGGTCGCCACGTGGGCGTGCGAATCCTCGCCGACGATGTCCTCTCTTTCCCCTCCGAGCTTGTCCCCGTCGCTGCGCGCCATAACCATCCTGATCGTCGTGCTGCTGTTTGCGCATGCGCCGATGCTCCTCAATGACGGCCTGTTCATGGACGACTGGCTGGTCCTCAAGCCGCGTCCGGACTATTTCGTCGACATCGATTTCCTGCTGAATGGCGCCGGCCATCCGATCTTCTACAGCTACGACACGTTCGCCAACTGGACCGGCGTCCCGGTCGTCGCGATGGTATCCCTGGCGCTGGCCGGAATCGTCTTCGGCGCAGTGTGTCTGATGTCGACGGCGACACGGCTTGATCTGCTCGACCGCGCCGAGGCGGTCGGCTTCGCCCTGATCGTCTGGACCTATCCCGGCTACCAGCTTTGGGCAGGCAAGGCCAACGCGGTTTACGTCTTCAGCTTCGGACTGTTGTTCGTCGGTGCATGGCTGTTGACGCTCGCCTTCAGCGCCGTCGGCCTGCGGCGCATGCTGCTTCGTGTGCTCGCGTCGCTGGTGTTCCTGCTGAGCTTCGCGCTCAACTCGACGATCGTGCTGTATGCCATCGTGATGTTCGGCCTGTTCGTTGCGATATGGCGGAGCGGAGACGCGGCGCATGGCTTCGTTCGCCGGACATGGTTCGCAGCCTGGCGCTGTGTCCTGCGCTATCCGGAATTGGTGGTGCTTCCGCTGGTCTATTGGGGCACGCTCAATATCGGGTTCAAGCGGATCGGTGTGTACGCACAGCACTATAACGCCCATTTCCCGACGCTCGGCGAGTTGGTACGGGGGTGGTCGGCGTTTTTCCTCACCGGCTACAGGGATGTCCTGGCCCACGCGATCCGCGCCGCGATTCAGGTCCCAGCGCTCTTCATCGCGGCCGCGGTCCTCGTCGGCATTGTATTGTTGCTGCTGCGTCCGGACACGAAGTCGACCGCGTCCAGAAGCGCGATCACCACGCCGCTCGCACTCGCCGTGGTCTTATTCCTCGCATTGTCGTCGCCCTATCTGATCGCCGGCCTGCGGCCGTCTTCCACGCATTTCTATGAAAGCCGTCACCTGCTGATGCTCGGCGTGCCGCTCGCGCTGACACTACTGGCCTTCAAGCGACTGGCCGAGCGCTGGACCCACCCCGGCGCCGCTTTTGCGGCGATATTCGGGGCAGGCCTGATCGTGTCGATCGGCATGCTGTGGAGCGACTACGTCTTCATGCAGGCGAGAACCCTGAAGCAGCAGGCGCTGGCACGGGACCTTGCCGGCCGGGTCCAGCCGGCGGCGACGGTTTACGCGCTCGATGACGGCTTTTTCGACTATCCGTCACGCCATGTACCGTTCGGTCTCGCCGAGGTCACCGGCGTGCTCCGCCTTGCCTGGGGCAATCAGCCATTCTTCGGATTTGCGCTGCGTGCCGAGCGGCCCGACGTCCTCCGAAGGATGGACGAGGCGCGGAGGGCTCCGGGAAGCGCGTTCCATCATTTCGATCCGACGGGGCCGCAGGCAACGATCTCGCTGCAGCCGGGGCCGGGGGCCGCGCCGAATCACGTTTTGGTGCGGAAGTACTACGCGTGTCGGTTGCTGGCGCGCTGCGATGTTGCCGAATTATTGGCCCAACTTGCAGAGGTCACGATCAAGCTCGGCCCGATCGCCGGCCTTCTGCCGCTGGACGGCGCAAGCAAGAGCGTCACGCCTGGCCGCTAGCCCGCCGCTTCCAGACCGCCTCTGCAAGCGCGATGTCGGTCATCGAGTCCTCGCCGGAGGCCAGGGGTGTGCGTCCGTCGGCGATATCGGAAACGAAGGCGTCGGCCTGGCGCCGAAATGCCCAGCTCTCTTCACCCGTCAGATGCGTGCTTTGACCATCGTGCTCGACGATGACCTCCGCCTCTTGCTCGGCAAAGGGCGGAGGCAATTTCAAGGTCACCGCCCCGCGCTCGAAATCGATCGTCAGTCCCTCGCGCCAGGCTCCGCCGGACCCGTTCACGAGATCCAGCGTACAAGCGATGCCATCGAAGTCGAGGGTGATGCGCGCGGCTCCCGAAGTTTCGACGGAGCTGTCGGCGACCGTTGGCGATGATCCGAGCAGGTAGCGCGCCAGGTTGATGATATGGCTGAAGACGTTCAGAAAGTTATCGTAGCCGGCCCGCATCGCGCTCGGCATCCAGTCGGGACCGTCGTGCCAGAGTTCGATCCCGTCCGGCCGTGGTTCGCCGGTCATGACGAAATTGTCGCGCGACCGGCCGGTGTCGCCGCCGAAGCACCAGGCCTTGGCGCGGACCACGCCTCCGAGCGATCGGTCGTTGCGCAAGCGCGTCAGCAGCTCGAGCGCGCGCGCCACACCGGCATCGTGACGCTTCATGTAGCCAATGCTGTAGACGAGGTTTCGCTGCCGCGCCGCTTCGACCAGAATCGTCGCCTGAGCCGTCGTGTAGGCCATCGGTTTCTCCGACAGCACGTGGCGACCGCTGTTCAGCGCGTCAAGGACGATCGGACCGGTGGCTCGCCGCTTCGTCACGACGACCACGGCGGAGACCGCAGCGTCCGCGAGCAGCTCCCGATGCGTGCTGTAGACCTGCGAGATGCCGAACTTCTGCGCTGCGGCGGCAGCGAGATCCGGCCGGAGATCGGCGATCGCGACGACGCGGCAGGCCGGATTGGCAGCGAAATTGGCGAGGTGGCACATCTGGCCGACCATGCCTGTCCCGATGATGCCAATGCCTGGCCTCACTGGCTATGATCCCTTGAAGCGCTTCCGGATGACGAGGAAATGCGCCGGCTGTCCCCAGGTGCTGATGAACGCCGGATCTGTCTGGGTCAGGGCCGTGACCGCGGACGCATCGCGTCGCCCGATCGCGCCAAAGATACGGTGGAAACTGTCGAGCGTCGCAACGATCGTTTCGATGTCGCAAGCATCGTCCGCGAGAATGTCCGTCGCTTGGATCGCCTCGCGTAAGGACGCAAGGCTCGCGATCACGCGCGGCAGGCTCTCGCCGTAGGGGGCGTCGATCATCGCGTCGACGTCGAGAACCAGCGTCTCGATCGATGCCGAAATCGCCGCCACGGCATCGGCCTTGCCGACCAGGTAGAGCTTGCGTCCGCCGAGGAAGCTGAGGCGGCTGCGGTCGAGATGGCGCGCCGCACGCCGCAGCTTCTCGTCGGCGGAGAGAACCTTCTTGTGCCAGTAGACGTCCAGGCTGTCGCGATAGGCTGGCCACGCCGAATGGATGTCGAATCCCTGTTCATGCGCTGCCGTGCACAATGCGGCTGCATCGAGGAAGTACCGATGCCGGACGAAGGGATTTTCGAGCACGTCCATCAGCCAGGATTCGAAGCTGCGGGTGTGCGGAATGCTGTTCCATTTTGCGTCGAAAAGCGTCTTCGCGGTTTCGAGTGCAGGACGGCCTGACAAGGCCTTGCCGGCTGCATGGATTGCCTTGAGCGCGAGCTCGAAGAAGCCGCCGTAGCGCTCGTAATAGGACACGACGGCGAAACCGTCCGGATTGAGCAGCCGGTGGAAGACGCCGAGCCAATTTTCAGTCGGCTGCACGGTGTAGATGAAACCTTCGGCATCAATGATGTCGTAGCGGCGATCGCTGCGAAATCCCTCCACATCGGCCAACGCGAGTTCGCGCAGGCGCTCGGTCAGGCTAAAATGAGCGAAATAGGCCTTAATTTTCGGATGCGCATGCCGGTTCGGTTCGGCGAGCGTCATATTGGCGCCCCAGCCGGCAAACACCAGCGCGTTTTCACCGGAATCAGGACCGAATTCGAGCACCTCCGCATCGCGGAATAGCCGCGGCGGCAGCACAAGCTTGTCTGAAAACAGCTCGCGCCGCTGGCTGGCATATGCATCGAGTTCGGCGGCCGATTTGAAATTCCCGAACGTTGGTAGGACGTCCTGACGTTCGTAGTAATTGAAGAGCTTCTCGTCAGCCATGCCACGTCCCTAACCCAAGGCCGCCTCGAGCCGGTCGAGCTCGCTCCAGATGTCGGAGGGCGCGAAAATCGAAACGATGTGCAGCGGCCGCTTCACGTTCTCGCGCAGCCGGATGCTGACCTTGACTTCGTTTTCCTGGTTCACGGCGAGAAGGCAGACGAGCGGCTCCGACTTGCCGGCGAGCTCGTCCGGCGAACGGATCGGTATGCCGGTGCCGGGCAGGAACAGCCCCTGACGCTCCTTCTGGTCGTCGACCGAAAGGTCGACGAGATCCGCCAGTTCATGCGCGTTGGTGAAGGTGCAGGCGCGGCAGCCCGCGCCGTAGATGGCGATCTCGGCGCCGCTCGCTCGGGCCTTGGCGAGGATCGGCCGCAGGCGCGCGCCGTACTCCCTTGCGCGCTGGCCGAATTTCTCACCGACGCCGGAGGGCGGAGGCGGCGGCGTCACGTCACGGGTTGCACGACGAGCGGCGATCGCGAGGCTGCCGCCGCTGAAATTGTATTTCTTCACCGAGACCGCCTCGAAGCCGTGGCGGGCCAAGAGCGCGAGCAGGGTCGGCTCGGTGAAGTAGCTGACGTGCTCCTCCCACAGCACGGAGAGGTCTCCGGCCGTCGAACCGGGATCAAAGTCGGGCACGTCGATGAACAGCAGCCCTTCGTCGCTGAGCGCGATCTTCACGCAGTCGAAGAAGTTCTCGAAATCCACGATGTGCTCCAGCACCTGACGCGAGACGACGAGGTCGAACTTGCCGGCCTGGGCGACGGCGTCGTGGCAGAGCGCCGGGCTGATCATGTCGGAATAGACCTTGATGCCGCGCTCGCGGGCGATCTTGCCCGACACGGGGTTGGGCTCCACGCCCACCAGGACCTTCGCGCCGCGCTCGCGCAGTCTGTCCATGAACAGGCCGTCGTTGCATCCGATCTCGAACACGGACTGATGCTTCGAGAATTTCGCGATGGTGTCGAGCTCGTCGACCTGGTGCGGCTCCGGCTTCCAGCTGCTGAAATTGTAGTTGAACTGGCGATACAGGATGTCTGGATCGATCGGCTTGACGATCTGCGGCAGGCCACATTCGCCGCACGCCAGCACCTCGAACGGATAGCGTTCCTCCTGCTCGTTTCGGCTGTGCCGAAGCCGATGCGCAATCGGCATCATCCCGAGGTCGATGACCGGTCGGAGGTTGGTCGAATGGCAAAGGCGGCAATGGTCGGTCACTGGTCTGGCTCTTTGCAGGACAACGTGGGGACACAGCCCCCGGATGAAAACTCAAGCTAGCTGAAGCCTATATAGTGGCTCAGCCCGCGCCACAATTCCTAAGTTGCCCTGTCCCAGTGCGACCAGCGGCCGGAACAACGTCGCGCCAAAGCGCGGTCGCCTTAGGTCAACGGCATCTGCCTCGTCCGGCTACCGCGGCAGTTCCGTACGGCGCACCTCATCCAGATTCGCGTAATGATGTTGATGGAGCGGTGCAGCAGCATCAGCCCTTTCGGCCCCGTAAGTCGCACGCTCGGGCGCAAGGAGCCACACAGCACCGCCGATGACGCCGACGACGAGATTGCCGAGTCCAAGCAAGATCGAGATCGCGAGCGCCTTGTCGGATGCGATGCCAACGAGCCCGAGCGCACCGACCATCGCTCCCTCGCGAATGCCCCATCCTCCGATGGAAAGCGGGACGGCGGCCGCCATAATCACCAGCGGCACGAGGACGAAGGCGTCAAGAGCGGACAACCCGGCTTCCAGCCCAAGCGCGAGGACGTAACAAGCCGTGACGGTGAGAAGATGAACGACAATAGCCGAACTGAACAATGCTTTACGTCCTGTTCGCGCGAGCAGAGGAGCCTCGAGAAGGGCCGCGAACTGCATGATCCTGACGGGAATAGCTGCAGTCATCCGGGCCGACAACCGATTCAACGTCACGAGGACAATTACGCCGAAATAAGCGGTAGCGACAATCGCTGCGACGGCGAACAGCAAGACATGGTCTTGGATACGCGAGACCAAGATCGGCATTCCCACCGAAATGAGGAAGCCTAGCGTCAGAAGGCCGATAAACCGATCTGCGACAATGCTGCTCAGGGTCTGCGACCACTTTATTCCCTGCCGCCGCAACATCCATATACGGACTGCTTCGCCGCCGGAGGGCAACACCTGGTTGAACCAGGCACTGGCAAGAACGATGCGCCACCCGGCCACCCAATCCAGACACACGCCGATTGCGCGGAGGATCAGAATCCAGCGGCTGCACAGGGCGAACGTCTGCGCGAATAGCAGCAACATCGCCAGTGCGAGCATGTGTAATTTGACGGCGAGCAGGTCGGCCTTGAGTGACGAAAGATCCAGGTCGCGTGCGATCAGAATGATGATGCCGGCGGAGACCATGAACTTGGTCAGGACAATGATCGTCTTCTTGCCAAGAAGCATCAGCCCGTTCCATGCGTCAGCAGCCAGTTCTCGCCGGCTCTGCGCATCGGCTGGATGCGGCTGGCCCGGTGAGGGCAATTGTGATCCGTGGCACCAGTTTTGGCGAGAATGGGCGGAATGGCTCGAATCCAATTGGTCCGTTTTCGGGGAAACCGGTGAGGACGATCAAGGGGGCCATAGTCTGAGCGACGCAATGGGCCTATCGCCCCCCTGAGGCCGAATCTTCGCAGGCTGGCGCGGGTAACGCCAGCAGCCAGGCGGCTCCACGTACTCCTGGCCGGCCGCAAGGTGGCCGGTATTCCGCTCTTGCCAAGGGAATCGGTAGATCGTCTTTCAGCTGCATCAGCTCGCCGCGACCTTGCGTGGCCGATGGCGCATCCTCAAGGACGGCCTTCATGAGTTCGAAGAATCTGAGGCGGTCGGGCGGCGGAATTCCTGGCGCAGCGCGATAGCGCCAGGTCTCTCGGCGCGGCGGGCAGGGAAAAAACTCGAGGTAGGACACCGTGCATTCGCCACGCTGGACAGCGCCAGAGCTGTCAAAATCTCCGCAGTAATCTGTGTACACGAAGGACCGCTGTCGACTTTCATCGCGTAGCGTCGTCTGAGCGACGTTCATGTCACTGGCGCCAAGGCAGCGGGAGCGATACGCGATCATGTGGCTGTTTTCTATCTGGAGCTTCACGACCTTTGGTTCCGGATCAGCAAGTAAAGCTGCCCGAACCTGCCGCTGAAGATCCGAGTTGATCAGCCCATCGTACAGAAGCCATTTGGAATCCTGAGCCATGGACAGCGCGAAGACGGTGAGCAGGCCGCCCGCCAAACCCGCGCGCAATCGCGCTCCCGGAATCGCCTGGATGACCGTTGCCATCAGCATCAAAATGCCGAACTGCGAGGGAAAGAGCAGTCTCGATTCCCCCCGCATCACGTCGCCATAAAGTCCGGCAACTGCGTAAGGCATTGCACCGAGGACGGCGATTGCGGTTCCCAAGACCAGCAGCAGCATCGCATTGATGGACGAGACAAAGCTCCTCAGCAGCCAGGGTGTCCACAATGCGCTCGTAGCGAGCAGAACGGAGCCGACCATGGCGGCCAATGTCAGTGCTGTGGAAATGGAACTTCCGAGAAGCGCGAAGCCGCGGGAATAGGCGTATGCGAGCCCGCTCCGGAAGGCCATGAAATGGGCTGCTAGCGCTTTGCGTATGACGATGAGGTCGGACACGAAACCATATTGTCCGGCATAATGACCGCTCTTTCCCAAAATCGTCAGCCGCAGCACGATGATGGTCGCGACGGCCAGCCAGAATGGAACGAGTCGCACGAGTGTCCGCGTCCAGCGTTCGCCGGGAGATCGGGCCAGCACCACCCGGAGTGGCTCGAGGGCGATCAAGGTCTCCAGCGACAACGAGAAGAGCAGGCAGAACGGCGCGGCCCACCGAAGCGCCCGGACTTTCGAGTAGGTCAATTCGTAAGACAACAAATAGAAAAGCAGAAGGACGTCATAGACGGCGTTCTGCGTGAGGCGAATGACATAGAACGGGCTGAGCAGGAAGAGAGCCGCGAAGAGTGCCGCGATCGGCTTCGTGTGTGGTGACCTGTTGAGGATGGAGTAGAGCAACACGCCGTTGGCGAGGTGGCATCCCAGACCTGCGAACCGCGCAGCGACGTCCGGCATGTCGGGCACGAGAACGACGAAAAGCGACATCGGCACGATGAAGCCGGCATGGGCCGCTTCCCACAGCACGCGGAAAAGTCCGGGGAGGCCTTCAGTCCAGTAGGTGTAGTAAACGCTCCAATCGTCGCCGAAGACCTCGCGTGCGAACAGTGCAGGCAAGCTCGCACCAAGGGCGAGAATCGCACCGACCCAGACATATCCGATACCCATTCGCTCGCGCATGTCAGAAAGCGCGGCGCGTGGGCTCGTCTTCCAACGGAAGCCGTTGGGACTGGCCGGCTCGATCATGGCCTCAGGCCCTCGCATCGCGGCCTTGATGTTCGATGGCGAGCCCGGCGATCTGCGTGACGTAGTCGCGCACTTCGGCGGCGTCGCTGCCGTCGGGTGCCCAGTCGGGAAAGACGGTGCGGGAGGGGTCGAACGGGCCGGCAGTGGTTTCGTGGAACACCAGCCATTCCGAGGTGATCAGGATTGAGTGGAAGACCTGTTCCGGCATGCGATAGTAGCAGCGCTTGCCCTGACCGTAGGGCGCCATCTCGAGCACCTCGCGAATGCGGCCGTCGTCCTCGAAGATCACGACCTGCGCGGTGCCCTCGATCACGTAGAACGATTCAGGCTTGCCGAGGTGCTTGTGCGGCCGCACGTAAGCTTCGCGATGATGCACGATCAGCATCTCGTGCAGTCCGGACGAGGGATCGGGATGCGTGCAAAGCCGGCTGCGCAGACGTGGGTTGCCGGCGGCGATGCGCTTCAGCTCCGCGATCGTGGCGTCATCGGCGGTGACGATGGCATCGTCCGAATAGTACACTTCCGGATTTTGCGCGCGCATCGAGGTCGTCCGGCGCAGGCCTGCCTCATTCGAAGAAGATGAACCCATGGTCGCCCCGATACCCGCATTTGTCGTAGATCCAGGCCCACGTTTGCGGGCCGTGGAAGCTCAGGCAGGTGAGCTGCCAGTAGAGCAGATTGGCCTTCTCGCGCTCGTTGCGGAAGGATTCGACCATCAGATATTTCGAGGTGCCGCGTCCGACCCGCTCGATCTCGGGCACCGCTCGGAACACGTCCTCGAGCGGAAGGTTGTGCAGCACGCCGAGCGAGACGACGAGATCGAAGCTGTGGTCGGGGTAGGGGAGCTCGACGGCGCTGCCGACCCTCAAATGCGGCCGCACCTCCTCCTTGGCGTTGGCGATGCCGTACTCGGAGATGTCGATGCCGGCGATCGTGAGATCGGGCACGAGCTGGGTGAACTCGTAGAGTAGGTAGCCCTTGCCGCAGCCGACGTCGAGCACGCTCATGCCCGGCTTGATGTCGTAGCGATCGATCAGGGTCTGGGCCAGCGGGCGCCACCGTCCGTCATAGCGATAGCCGCCGTAGCCGTAGCGCCGGTCGCCGTCCCAATAGTCGCGTCCCCATTGCCGCGCCACAGTGGCGGATTCCGCCTTGTCGTGCTCGACCACGCGCTGGACGTAATCCCGCTTCGTCGATGCGTGCATCGGCTGGAGCAGGTTGATCTCGGTCATGGGGGCCAACTGCTCCGCGGCATCGTCACAGGATGGTTGCGAACTTGTTGACGAGCAGGATGTCCTCGACGGCCTGGATATCCTTCTGCGACGCCAGCGTGATCTCCTCGACCGCGGCGTGGAGGTCGCAGCCCTCGCGCAGCACGCGGTCGTAGATCTGCCGCCGCCGAGCCTCGTCGGGCGGCAGCATGAAGATGCTGTAGAGAATTAGCCCACGCAGCTGCGGCAGCTCGTCCAGGATGTCTTCCAGCACCATGTAGCTGCCGGGCATGGTGTGCTCGGCGGCGCTCAATAGATAGTGCAGGTTCTTGCGCCGCGCATAGTCGCGGATCACGATGTTCTGGACGTGCTGGGGGGTGCGGCTGCCGTTCAGCGGCCGGGCGCCGATATAGCCGCGGTGGCCGGCTCGCTCAGCCATGGAAGCCTCCCGGCAGCTTGTACTGCATCCCGACCCGGGTTGCGGGGCGCAGCAGGATCGGCTCGAAGAACTCGCCGAAGCGCTTGTCCGCGTAGGGCGACATGATGCTCTTGAAGCGGCAATTCATGCTCCAGCGCGTGCCGGCTTCCTCGTTGACGCGATTGCCGTGCATCAGGGTCTGGTTGAACAGCATGACGTGACCGTAGGGGATCTCGATGAAGGTCGCGTGCGGCTTGATGGTCTTGTACAGCTCTTCGGCGCTGCGCAAGGCCGCCATGCGGTCCTGCATCTCGCCGTTCAGGGACGGCGGCAGCAGATACATCGATTTGGTGCGGTGGACGTCGACAAGGGGCACCCAAACCACGACCTCGAACGGCGAGTCGCCCGACCAGACGTCGGAATGGGTGGCGAGCAGCGAGGAGCTGTCGCCGGGAAGCTGGATGCTGAGATTGACGCGGCGCTGCATGCAGAGCTCGTTGCCGACGATGGTCTCGATCGTCGAGCGCGCCAGGCGGAAATAGGTCGGCCGGAACCAGGGCTCGGCGTTGAGGCCGTTGAAGACATGCAGCCGCAGGCCGTTGAGATCATCCACGCTCACCCGCGTGTGGATGGTGTCGAGCATCGCGTAGGGATCGTTGCCGTGCGGCAGCTTCAGGTAGTCGGCCGCGAGCTCGGCGGCACGGCGCTGGATCCGGTCGAGCCCGGCGCGATCGTCGGCCGGGGTGGTGACGAAGCCATCGTCGATGAAGCGTTGCGCCAGCGCCTGCTCGTCGGCGTGCAGGAAGTCCGTGTCCGTCATGCAAAATACTCCCGGGCGGTCGCGCAAATATAGCTGATGTCGGCGGCCGACAGGAACTGGTTGATGGGAAGCGTGAGGATCTGGTCCGCCTGCCGTTCCGTCACCGGGAACGCGCCGCGGCCGTGGCCGAGATGCGCCGCTGCCGGCTGCAGGTGGATCGGGACCGGATAGTGGATCGCGGTCTCGATGCCCTTCTCGGCAAGATATTTCTGGAAGTCGTTGCGACGTTCGGTCTGCACCACGAAGGTGTGGAAGGTGTTGAACTCGATGTTCCGGCAGGGCGGAATGAACAGGGGCAGGCCGGCGAGCTCGGCGCGGTATTGCGCGGCGTTGCGCCGCCGGCGTTCGATCACCGAGGGCAGATGACGCAGGCGAATGCGCAGCACCTCGGCCTGCAGCGTGTCGAGCCGCGACACGATCCCCCATTCCTGGACATCGCTGCGGTTGATCAGGCCGTGATTGCGCAGCCGTCGGATTCTTGCGGCAAGCTCGGCGTCGGCGGTGACGAGGAAGCCGGCATCGCCCGCGGCATTGAGATTCTTCAAGGGGTGGGCGGAGAAGCAGCCGAACGTGCCGATGGTGCCGCTCATGCGGCCGTCGTAGCTCGAGCCGACCGCCTGGGCGCTGTCCTCGATCACGGCGAGCGCGTGCTTGGCAGCGATTGCCATCAGCGGAGCCATGTCGGCCATGCGTCCGGTCAGATGCACCGGCATGATCGCCTTGGTCCGCGGCGTGACGGCGGCTTCGACCGCGGCGGGGTCGATGTTCTGGTCCGGCAGCACGTCGGCAAACACCGGCGTGGCGCCGACCGCGATGATCGCCGCGGTCGATGCCACGAACGAATTCGGCGGCGTGATCACCTCGTCGCCGGGACCGATGTCGAGCGCCCGCATGGCAAGGATCAGCGCGTCGGTGCCCGAGTTCAGCGTCACGACGTGCGGCGAGCCGAGATAGGCGGACAATTCCTCCTCGAGCTTGGCAACCGCCGCCCCGCCGATGAAATCGCCGCGCTGGAACACGCCCTCGACCGCCTGCATGATCTCGGCGCGCTCTTCCTCGAACTGCGCGGGAAGATTGACGTAACCGATGCGCCGGCGGCCGGTGTCAGCGTCCATGGCAGAACTTCCTGACGGTCTCGATGACGCGGTCTTGCTGGGCGCGCGTCAGATGCTGGTCGACGGGGAAGCTGATGACTTCCTTGGCATGGCGGTCGGTGACCGGGAACGTGCCGGGCGCGTAGCCGAGATGCTTCAAGCCTTCCTGCTGATACAGCGGGATCGGATAGTGGATCTTGGCCTCGATGCCGCTGTCCAGGCAATATTTGTAGAGCTCGTCGCGACGATCGGCGAACACCATGTAGAGATGATAGACGTGCTTCACGTTGGGACGGCGCGGCGGGATGCGCAGGCCGGGCACGCCGGCGAGACCCGCATCGTAATAGGCCGCATTTTCGATTCTGCGGCGCGTGATCTCGCTGGTCTGGCCGATCAGCCAGTTGCCGACCACGGCCTGCAAGGAATCGAGCCGCGAGTTGCAGCCGAGAATCGCGATCTCGTCGCGGTTCTTCATGCCGTGGTTGCGGATCAGGCGGAGCTTTTCGTTCATGTCGTCGTCATTGGTGACGACGACGCCGGCGTCGCCCCAGACGTTGAGGTTCTTGAGCGGATGCAGCGAGAAGCCGGCCGCGATACCGTGGGTACCGGAGCGTTTTCCCGCAAACTCCGACAGGATGCCCTGGCAGGCATCCTCGACCACAGGCAGGTTGTGGCGCTGCGCGATCGGCATCAGCTTGCCCATGTCGGTGACCTCGCCGGTCAGCTGGACCGGCATGATCGCCTTGGTCTTCTTGGTGATCGCAGCCTCGACCTGGTCCACGTTCATGCAGAAGGAATCGTCGCAATCGACCAGCACCGGCGTCGCGCCGGTTTCCGCGATCGCGCCGACCGTGGCGATGAAGGTGTTCGCGGCGGTGATGACCTCATCGCCATGCCCGATGCCGAGCGCCTTGAGCGGCAGCTTGAGCGCATCGGTGCCGGATCCGACGCCGATGGCGTGACGGACGCCGATCAATTCGGCAAAGCGTTTCTCGAATTCGGCAACGGGCTTGCCAAGGGTGAAGTCACCGGTCGCTACCAGCCGGCCGATCTCGGCGAGGATGGGTGCGGGATCCGCGAATTGCTCGAGCAGATAGGAATATCGAACGTCGTACATGTGACCCGTCAGGTGGAATGAAGTTGAGGAGAGGGGGGACGCGACGCCGCGAGAGCATGCTCGATCGAGGTCGCAATGGCGTTGGCGGAGAGCCCGTGTTTCTTCAGCAGCGAATCCTGCGAACCGTAATTGTGCATGAAGCGGTCCGGCAGCGACAGCCGCAGCATCGCAGGAAAACCGGAGCCGAGCTTGTCGATCAGCGCCTCCGCGACTGCGCTGCCGAGGCCGCCGGAGGGCACGTGCTCCTCCAGCGTCGCAACGAGCCTGGTGCCGCGGATCGCCTGCAGCAGCGCGGCGGTGTCGAGCGGTTTCACGGTGTGCATGTGCAGGATGCCGGCGCGAATGCCTTGCGCGGCCAGCAGGTCGGCTGCAGCCAGCGCCCGCTGCAGCATGATGCCGGTGGTCACCATGAGAACGTCGCCGGGCGGCCGCATCAGGATGGCTTTGCCGATCTCAAAGCCGTGCTCGGCCCTGGACACGATGGCATCGCCGCCCTTGCCGAGCCGGATGTAGATCGGACCCTTCCAATCCAGCGTCTGCTCCATCATGCGCGCGGCCTCGTCGGCGTCGCACGGGCAGATCACCGTCATGTTCGGCAGCGCCCGCATGATGGCGATATCTTCTATCGCCTGGTGCGTGGGACCGAGCGGCGCATAGACCAGGCCACCGCCATTGGCGATCAGCCGCACCGGCAGATTGTGCAGGCAGAGATCGACTGCCACTTGCTCGTAGCAGCGGCGGGTGAGGAAGGTCGCAATGGTGTTGACGTAGGGCACGAAGCCCTCCATCGCGAGACCGGCCGACATGCCGATGATATGCGCTTCCGAGATGCCCTCGATTAGATGGCGCTTGGGGAATTCCTCACTCATCGCGCGCAGCGTGCCGGCGCCGGGGTCGGAGCCGATGTAGAGCACACGCTCGTCGCGCGCGGCGAGCTTGTGGACCATATTCATCGCGGTGTTGCGCATGGGGAGCCGATCAAAAATCGCCGACGGCGACGCGAATGGCCTCGAGCTCGCTGTCGGTCAGCTTGTTCTTGTGATGCCAATCGGCATTGGATTCCGCAGCCGGAAGACCCTTGCCTTTGACGGTATGGCAGATGATGGCGGTGGGCTTGCCCGCAACGGCCGGAAGCTGCTTCAGGACCGTGCGCAGCGCGCCGACGTCGTGGCCGTTGACCTCCTGCACCGCGAAGCCGAAGCTGCGCCACTTGTCCGCGAGTGGCTCCAGCGGCAGCACGTAGTCGGTTGGGCCGTAGCTCTGCAGCTTGTTGTAATCGATCAGCGCGACGAGGTTGTCGAGGCCGTGCTTGGCCGCGCCCATCGCCGCTTCCCACACCGATCCCTCGTTGATCTCGCCGTCGCCGAGCAGCACGAAGGTGCGGTAGCTGCGCTCGCGCATGCGGGCGGCGAGCGCAAGGCCGACGCCGATCGAGAGGCCATGTCCGAGCGCGCCGGTCGAGGCCTCGACGCCGGGCACCATGCCGTATTCGGGATGTCCGCCCAGAATGCTGTCGGGACCGCAAAAGCCGTCCAGCTCCGACAGCGGGAAGAAGCCGCGGTCGGCCAATAGCGCATAGAGCGCCAGACATCCGTGTCCCTTGCTTAGGATGGCGCGGTCGCGATCGGGATCGCCCGGGTTCTTCGGGTCGATCCGCAACACGTCGTCGTAGAGCACGCGGACCATCTCGATCAGCGACAGGGCAGGCCCGACATGGCCGCGTCCTGCGGAGCGGACAGAACCGAGGACCAGGCGGCGCAAATAAAGGCTGCGCTCGTCCAGCGTGCAGGTGAGAGCAGCTTCAGCGTGGGGTGAGATCTGGATCACGTTGGCAAATCGTTTGGTGGAGCCGACGGGCTTTGTCGAGCTGGCCGGCAAGGCGGACCGTCAGATCGCCACCTTGCGCAGCCAGGGCACGCCGGGAGCGGCTTTCCGGCAGATAGGCATTCAGGACAATCAGGCACCAAATCGCCCCGAACACAGGATACAGTACGTCAAGGCGGACCGCAAACGCGTCATCCCCAGCCGCGAAGGCGCGCGAGAATCGCTCGATCAATCGGTTCGCATCGGCCTCGGGCAGACCGCTGCCGGGGTGAATCGCGGTGTCGGACACGAGCTTGACCGGGTCGTCCCAGCCGAAATACTCGAAGTCGACGAAGCGCAATTTGCCGTCGTCGGTACGCAATGCGTTGTGCAGTCCGAAATCCGACGGGCTCAACGCGCGTTGGGCGGGCGCGAGGTCCGCGGCGGGATCCAGGCCCCGTTCCGCATAACGTCGTCGGAGTTGCCGGATCGCGATGGCAGCGGTGGGAACCAGGCTGCCATCAATGAACGCGCGCAGATCCGGATGATCATCCGAAGCCCGCCTCAGTCCGTCGAGGCGTTGCTCGTACTGGGCGATGGCTGCCTCGGGCGAAAAGATGCTGGCTGACGCATTCCGCAGAGTCCGCGCGCCTTCAGCGTCGCGCAGCTTTTGCAGCTCGATCAGGAAATCGGCCAACCGGTCGGCGTCGTCGGGCTGCGGATGCAGGACCGCGGGGTCACCGTCGAACCATTGATACAGCGCACAGAACGCGGCCGGATCTTTTGCGATCGGCCGCGGCGTCGCATTGATGCCGTGGCGCGAGAGAAACGAAAGCGCGTCATATTCCTGTCCCAGGCGATCACGTCCGTCGGACGGATAGTGCTTGAGAGCGAGGGGCGGGCCTTCCGCCATCTCCAGCCGAAACACCCGGTTGTTGCCGCCGGCCCGCGCCGGTTGCGCCGCCGCGACCCGCGCCCCGGAGAGGCGGCCGCCGATCGAAACCGCATCCTGTACGCTGATGTCCGGCTGGCTCATGCGCCGAACACTCCGCGGTGGATATCGGCCCAGGTCGCGAGCGGCTCGCAATGCGCGGGATGCGGCGGTCGCGACTGCGTGAACAGGATCGATCGCGTCGCCCTCGGAAAATGCGGCTGCTCGAACACGTCGACGAGATCGTCAATGAAGACGTCGAGCTGCAGGCTCGCCAATCGCTCGACCTTGGCCGCCAGCGTGTCCTCGAAATAGACATTGCCCGCCGAGATCGCGGCGTCGGCGGTGTCGATGAGGCCCGCGCTCTTCAGCCAGCCACGCGCAGCCTCGCGCAAGTCGACCCGATCGGGATCCTGATGGCCGAACTGCGTCTTGTGGCTGACGATATGGACGCTCGCACCGGCCTTGCGGCACGCGGCAAGGAACTCGCGGACGCCAGGGTTGATCTCGGCGCCGCCGATTCCCTTGCCGTAGACGAAGCCCTGCAGCCCTTGCCAGGCAAGCTCGCCGCCGGCGCGGGATCGCAAGAAATCCCGCACGTCGGTCTTCAGCCCGTCCCAGCCTTCCGGCACCAGCCCGCGCTGGCGCGCGGCGGCGGCAAAGACCTTGTCGTAGCAGATGATCGTGTTGTCGAAATCGATGCCGATCCGCACGCCGCTCACTTCAGGCTGATGTTCTGCATCATCTTGATGTTGAAATACCTGGGATCGTTGAGCGAGTTCGGCAGGCGGCCCGCCTTGAAGGCGTCTACTAGGCCGGACACGGCCTGCTCGATCGTGTGCGTCGGCGCAAACCCGAGCTCGCGGCGGATCTTCTCCGACGACACGTGGTAGGAACGGAGATCGTCGGTCGGCTCGACGGCCACGTCGACATTGTTGCCGACCACCGATTTGACGATGTCGGCGATCTTCATCAGCGAGTGGTTTTCGTAGCCGATGTTGTAGGTCTTGCCGTCGATCTTCGCATCATCCTGCTGCAGCAGGAACAGATAGGCCGCCGTCATGTCCTGGATGTGCAGATTGGGCCGCTTCTGCGTTCCGCCGAACACGCGGATGCGGCCGGTGTTGACGGCGAGATTGGTCAGGATGTTGACGACGACGTCGAGCCGCTGCCGCGGAGCGTAGCCGCAGACGGTGGCGGGGCGAACGGTGCAGGTGACGAAGCCGGACGCGGCCTCGTCGGCAAGATCGGTCTCGCACATCGCCTTGAACTTGGAGTAGTCGGTGAGCGGCTCGCAGGACAGCTCCTCGGTCACCTCGGCCTCGTCCTTGATGCCGTAGACGCTCGACGAGGAGGCGTAGATGAAGCGCTCGACACCCGCCTTCTTCGCGGCGCGCACCATCGGACGGAAGCAATCGTAGTTGATGGACTTGCCGAGCGCCGGATCCAGCTCGAACGAGGGATCGTTGGAGATGCAGGCGAGGTGGATCACCGCGTTGTTGCCGCGCAGGGCCTCGTTGACGGCGGCCTCATCGCGGATGTCGCCCTTGATCAGGCGGAGGTTCGCATTGTCACGAACGGCGTCGAAGACGTCCTCGCCATACATGAACAAGTCGAGCACGGTGACCTTGTGGCCCGCGGCAAGCAATTGCGGAACCAGCACGCTGCCGACATAGCCGGCGCCACCGGTGACCATCACATTCCATTTCCGATCAATCACTGTCGTTCTCCGGATTCTTCGATCGCGCTACTTCAACAACGCGGTGACGAACTTGACCAGCGGCGGCTTCTCGACCGAGTTGCGGTGACCGACGATGCCGACCTTGATCGCGCCCGCCGCATTGCCGATGAAGGCGACGTCCTCGATGTTGCCGCCGGCCGCCACCAGCGGCGCCGTGATCGTCAGGAAGGCATCGCCCGCACCGACGGTGTCGACGACGGTCTTGGTGAAAGCGGGGACGCGCGCAACGCCGGTCTTCGACGAGAAGGGGTAGCAGCCGAAGGAGCCGTGCGTGATGATCATGTTGTCGCAATCGATCTTGCGATGCAGGCCGTCCTGGATCACCGATGCGATCTCGTTGAACTTGTCTGTGGCCGCCAGCCGCGCTTCCGGTGCGTCGATGCAGATGTAATCGGCCCGCGGATACTTCGTGATCAGGTTGTAGCCGTGGTTGCCGCTGTTGCTCTGGGCATTGACGGCCAGGAACTTGGAATTCGCGATCAGGGCGTCGATCGTGCTGGATGCGATCATGCCGTGACCGAAATCGGTGACGATGACGACGTCGGCCCCGCGGACGCGCTCGGCGGTGACGCGGTCGATCTCCGTGCGCGCGGCCTCGTCGAGCGGCGTGTCGTCCATCGTGTAGACTTCGAACAGCTTGTGCAGATAGCCCATCTCGACGTACCGCAGCTTGCGGGTGGTCGGACGGCCCTGAACGCGGATCGGCGTGAGCGTGACGTTCGGGCGGACATGCGCTCGAATGAACTCTTCGGGGTAGTCGTTGCCACCCAGCGTCGTGACGATCTCGACCGACTTGCAGAAGCTCGCGACGTGATTGGCCGCGGCAATGACCCCGCCGGCAAACTGCTCGCCATTCTTGAAAAGGGTCGCGACGATGTTCTCCTTGGAGGCCTTTCCGAGCGCCGTGACGTATTGGTATTCGTCGATGATGGTGTCGCCGACCAGCACGACGTGCATGTCCTGGATCTTGTCGATCAGTTTCAGCAGGCGTTCGGCGCCGCCGCCATCGCGCACCTTCTGGAGGTAGTCGCGCAAGGGGGGATCGTAGATGTCGAAATAGCGGTTCAGCAGCGACGACGAGCTGAACGTCACGTCGCGCGTGAAGACGATTCGCCCGCCGTGACGCTCGACCGCCTCGCGCTCCACCGCGATCTTGCCGGTAACGTCATCCTCGGGATTCTCGTAGTCCGAGCCCTTCACGTAGATGTCGGGGCGCACGGTATCGAGGACCGGCTCGGCGCTGGAGGTCTGATTGATGCCGACCCAGTCGACCGTGCCGAGTGCGGCCAGCATCTCGGCGCGCATGTTCTCCGGAAAGATCGGTCGTCCCGGGCCTTTGTTGACGTAACGGTCGGCGGTGATGGTCACCATGACGACGTCGGCCTCGTTGCGGGCTGCCAGGATGTGCCGGACGTGACCGAGATGCACCAGATCGAACACGCCGTGGCAGAGCGCAACGGTCAGGCCCTTAGCCTGTGCGGCGCGCGCAATCTCGCCGAGTTCCTCGATCGTCTTGATCTTCTCGTGCGGTGCCGGATGGCCGGCCGGCCTCTCTGTCGCAGCATTACCCATGTGAATGACCCAAGGCGCCGGTCGGTCTCAGTTGGCCGGCCCGGACGTGATCGGCTGGCGGCAAAATTTGGGGATGAACGAATCTGCTCAACGGCTTGCCTTCTGCGGGGTGACCCCGTTGTCACCGAGATATTTGAACCAGTCCTTGGTGGCGTCAGCGATCTTGTCCACCGTCCAGAGCGGAGCGTCCTTGTACTGGTCCATCGATTTCAACATCGTCGCGACGCCGTCCTCGAACTTCACCTTCGGCGCCCATTTCAGGATGCGCTTGATCTTGCTGATGTCGGCGTAGGTGCAATCGGGCTCGCCGGGACGCTTGGGAATGTGGACCTTGTCGCCGCCGAGGAGCTCGACCAGGCGGTTCACGCTGTAGGTGTTGTCCGAGCCGACATTGAAGATCTCGTGTGAGACATCGGAGCGCGCGGCGGTCACGAAGGCATCGGCGACGTCGCTGACGAAGGTGAAGTCGCGCGTCTGCTCGCCGTCGCCGACCACCGTGAAGGGCTTGCCCGCGAGCTTCTGTGCCATGAACACGCCGAACACGGCACCGTAGGTGCCGGTGGTGCGATGGCGCGGTCCGAACACGTTGAACAGGCGCAGCGCCACGGCGGGCAGCTTGTAGACCTGGCACCAGTGCATGACGCATTGCTCGCCGAGATTCTTGGTGAGCGCATAGGGATACATCGGCCGGATCTCGG
Source organism: Bradyrhizobium glycinis (assembly GCF_016031655.1). GTDB lineage: Bacteria > Pseudomonadota > Alphaproteobacteria > Rhizobiales > Xanthobacteraceae > Bradyrhizobium > Bradyrhizobium glycinis. The sequence continues at coordinate 201,928 of NZ_JACCHQ010000003.1, read as the reverse complement.
CACTCTCCGGCGTGGGATAAACATCCGGAATGCCGTAACAGGAGGAGGAAGCCGCATAGATGAAGCGCTTGGCGCCCGCGTGCCGCGCCGCCTCGAGAACGTTGACCGTGCCGTCGACATTGGCGCGATGATAGGGAATCGGCGACTCGATCGAGGGAACGATGTCCGCCAGCGCGGCGAGATGGAACACCCAATCCACCCCGTGGAAATACGGTTTGATCGCGTCGAGATCGGTGACGTCCGCCCGCACGACCTTCAACTGGCTTGAACCGGCGCGCGCGGCGAGGTTTTCGGCGCGTCCGATTACGAAATCATCGAGCGCGGTGACCTCGTGGCCGTCATCGAGCAGGCGATCGACGAGGTGACTTCCAATGAAACCGGCGCCGCCAGTAACGATGCATTTCATGGGGAACATCCGTGACGCGAATGCCCAGCGAAATAGGCCCGCCAATGTTGAGTGAAACCCGAAAGCCGACTATCAGCCGCTCGCAAACTTTGCAAGTATTATACCTTTGCAATCCTTGGTAATAGCCGGTATCACCCCGTGATGTTGCAATCGAGCCGCCAGCCCATGCCTGCCGAATCCGTCGATCCCGAGCACAAAGCCTTCCTCGATGATTACGTGGGACGCCTGCATCGCGCGACGGCGGTCGACGACGGTATTTTTGCGAGGATCTCCGCGACGCGCGCGTCCTGGTTGCGCACGCGCGAGCAGGGCGGCCGCGTCATCTTCATTGGCAACGGCGGATCGGCCGGGATTGCCTCGCATCTGGCGATCGATCTGGCGAAGAATGCGTCGGTGCCTGCACTCTGTTTCAGCGATGCGAGCATGATGTCGTGCCTTGCCAACGATTACGGATTCGAGGACTGGATCGCCCACGCCGTGCGGCTGAATGCGCGCGCCGGCGATTGCCTCGTCGCGATCAGCTCGTCGGGGCGTTCGAAGAATATCCTCAACGCGGTCGCGCAGGCGCGCAAGATGAAGCTCGACGTGATCACGTTGTCGGGCATGAACGCCGACAATCCGCTGCGCAATCTCGGTGACGTCAATTTCTGGGTAGACAGCCGCAGCTACAACATTGTCGAGACCACGCACCAGTTCTGGATGATGGCCGCAATCGACCTCGTCATTGGTCGTGCGGAATATCCTGCGTCCTGAGGCGGGCATCCGATGCAGTCGCGATTCAAGCATGCGGCCCTGTTTTCGGTGAAGCTGCTGCTGTCGATCGCCGTGCTGGTCTACATTGCGCGCGGTCTCGACCTGCGCCAGTTGCGCGACCATCTCGTCTCGGTCGATCCGGTCCTGTTCGTCGTCGCGCTTGGGCTGATCTTCTTTCAGACCTTCCTGCTCAACGGCCGGTGGGAGCTGATCATGCGCGCGCTCGGCGTGTCGCTGGATTGGCTCGCGGGCTGGCGGATCCTCATGATCAGCCTCTGGTTCAATCAGGTGTTGCCGTCGTCGGTCGGCGGCGATGCGGTGCGGATGTGGCTGCTGCGCCAACGCGGCGTGCAGTGGCCGGAGGCGGTCAAGGGGGTGGCGGCTGACCGCTTCACGGCGTTGATCGGACTGATCGTGCTGATGGTGGCCGGATTGCCGTTTCTGCTGTCACGCGTGTCGAATCATGCCGCGATCCTGGCGATCGGCGGACTGACGGTGGCCGGCGTCGCCGGCACGCTGGTCCTGTTGACGCTCGACCGTCTGCCGAAGCGTTTCATCGCGCTTCCCGCGATCGCGAGCTTCGTGCGGTTTGGAACGCTGGTCAGGTTCTTGCTCCTGCAGTCCGATCATCGTGCGCTCCTGTTCGGATCGGCGCTCCTCATCCATCTCGTCACCGCCACGGCCTGCTACGCCTTGGCGCGCGGTGTCGGAGCGCAGCTCTCTGTCCTCGACGCCGCCATCCTGATTCCGCCGGTGGTGCTGTTGACGGCCGTCCCCATCTCGATCAGCGGCTGGGGCGTTCGCGAGGGAGCGATGGTCGCCTGCCTGGGTCTGGCGGGTGTGCCGTCCGAGGAGGCGCTGTCCGTATCGCTCCTGCTGGGCGCGATCAGCGTGATCATCGGGCTCGTCGGTGGCGTAATCTGGCTGGCAAGTCCGGAGCGCGGCTCGTATTCGGCCGACAAGGTGGCCAAGGCAGCGGACGACGCGCCCAGCTATGGGCTGGGCAACGAGGCCTCGAGCCACCCATGACCCGCTTGAGCCCGTTGCCGATCTGGTCTTCACAGAGTGGGATTATCTCACTCGCGCGCGTATCTCATTCTTCGGTTGCACGATGAAAAACCTGTTCTACGTCCGCAATACCTGCCGCCTCTGCCATTCCGACAAGCAAGAGCTGGTCGTCCCGATGGCGGGCATGCCGATCGGCACGCCGAACTTCCAGGTGCCGAACGCCAGCGTCGACGATCCCGTCTTCCGGGCTGCGGTACCGATGGCGCTGCACCTGTGCCGGGATTGCGGTCACCTCCAGATTCTCCATGTCGGCAATCCGGAGATTCAGTACCGAAACTACGTCTATACCACCTCGCTCTCGCTCGGCCTGCGCGAGCATTTCGCCGGTTATGCCGACGACGTCGTCAGCCGTTTCGGCATCGCGCCGGGTTCGCTGGTGGTCGAGCTCGGCAGCAATGACGGATCGCTGCTCGGCTTTTTCAAGGAGCGCGGCATGCGGGTGCTGGGCGTCGATCCCGCCGTCGACATCGCGCGGCGCGCCACGGAGGCGGGCATCGAGACCATCGGCGATTTCTTCACCGATGCCATCGGTCGCCGCATCCTGCAGAGCCATGGCGCGGCGAGCGTCGTGATCGCCAACAACATGATCGCCAATGTCGACAATCTCGATCCGCTGGTGATCGGGGTTCGCGACGTGCTCGGGCCGGACGGATTGTTCGTCTTCGAAACGCAATACGGCGTCGACGTCACCGAGAAGAACCTGCTCGATACGGTCTATCACGAGCATCTGTCGTATTTTAACATCAAGCCACTGATCCGTTTCTTCGCCCGGCTGGGCATGGAGCTGATCGACGTCCAGCACATCTGGACCAAGGGCGGCTCGATCCGCGTGACCGTGCAGCGCGCCGGCGGCGCCAAGAAACCGTCGGCCGAGGTCGCGCGTTTCGTTGCCGAAGAGGAACGGCTCGGTGTCGACCAGCCGGCCTATTATGCGCCCTATGTGAAGAGGATCGCCGCCATCCGTGACGAATTGGTCGCAATGGCCGATGCCGCCCATGCGCGCGGTCAGCTGGTCGCCGGCTATGGCGTCTCCGTGGGCACCACGACGTTGCTGCCGCAGTTCGGCCTGGAGAACAAGATCGACTTCCTGGTGGACGACGATCCCAACAAGGGGAAGGTGATGGCCGGTCCCGGCTATGACATCCCCATCCTGCCGCCTGCCGCCCTCTACGAGCGCAAGCCCGCTTTCGTCGTGGTCTTCGCCTGGCGTTATGTCGACCCGATCCGGGCCAAGCACGCCCGCTATTTCGCCGAAGGCGGGAAGTTCGTGGTGCCGCTGCCGGGGATTTCCATGGTCGACCGGGCCGACTGACGGTGCCGGGCTCCCGATGGCCTTCCCTGGGATGGCGCGTTCCGGGCGGTCGACAAGTCCTTGATCCACATGGCTTCTGCACGGGCGTCCGGGGAAGGGCGGCCTGCCGGCGCGACCTCTCTATACCTTGACCTTTGGTCCCATCCGCAGTAGATACCCCGCACTCGCAGCCGGCCCGTTAGACGCGGATTTCCGGCGCGGCCTTGAAATCCCCGAACAATCGAGCCCGGTTTCCGGCTCATCCTTCGAGACAGAGGGCTGGGCCAACGGCGGCTGTTCGGATCCCTGAAATTCATTTGCGTCTGTCGACGGACGCTGGACCTCAAACGATGGCAGTCAGCCCGTTCAAGTTCTTGCAGGAAGTGCGCTCGGAGACTGCCAAGGTCACCTGGCCGACCCGCCGCGAGACCACGATCACCACCATCATGGTGTTCGTCATGGTCGCGGTGGCCTCGATCTTCTTCTTCGCCGCCGACCAGATCATCCGCTACCTCATCACCTTCCTCCTGGGCATTCACTGATGGCAACAGCAACCGCTCAAGTGTCCGACAAGCGCTGGTACATCGTCCACGCCTATTCGAACTTCGAGAAGAAGGTCGCCGAATCGATCCGCGAGCAGGCCAAGCAGCGCGGGCTCGAGGAGCTGTTCGAACTGGTGCTGGTTCCGACCGAGAAGGTCACGGAAGTGCGCCGCGGCCGCAAGATCGACGCCGAGCGCAAGTTCTTCCCCGGCTACGTGCTGGTGAAGATGAAGCTGACCGACGAGGCGTTCCATCTGATCAAGAACACGCCGAAGGTCACGGGCTTCCTCGGCGCGGAAAACAAGCCGATGCCGATCTCGGAAGCCGAGGCCATGCGCATCCTGCACCAGGTCCAGGAGGGCGTGGAGCGGCCGAAGGCGTCGGTGTCGTTCGAGATCGGCGAGAACGTGCGCGTGGCCGACGGCCCGTTCGCCTCGTTCTCGGGTGTGGTCGAGGAGATCGATGAGGCGCGCTCGCGCGTGAAGGTCGCCGTGTCGATCTTCGGCCGCGCCACGCCGGTCGAACTGGAATTCGGTCAGGTCGAGAAGGTCTGACCCGAGTCGTCATTGCCGGGCTTGACCCGGCAATCCATCTGCTTCGCAAGAATGCTTTGCGAAGAGTGATGGATGCCCGGATCAAGTCCGGGCATGACGAGAGGAGTGGAGGCGGGAACGTCTCCAGGAGAGGCCGTGGGAGGGAGGGGCGGTTGCCAGCCGCATCCGACCCAGACCACGAACCTGAAACCGCCGGCGACATGCCGGCACAACAGGAGTGATACATGGCAAAGAAAGTGACCGGATACCTGAAGCTTCAGGTCCCGGCCGGTGCGGCGAATCCTTCGCCCCCGATCGGTCCCGCGCTCGGTCAGCGCGGTCTCAACATCATGGAGTTCTGCAAGGCGTTCAACGCCCAGACCCAGAAGGAAGAGAAGAACACCCCGATCCCGGTGATCATCACCATCTATGCGGACCGTTCCTTCACCTTCGAGATGAAGACGCCGCCGATGTCCTACTTCCTCAAGCAGGCCGCCAAGATCCAGTCCGGCTCGAAGGCGCCAGGCCGTGACAAGGCCGGCAAGGTGACCAAGGCGCAGGTGCGCGAGATCGCCGAGAAGAAGATGAAGGACTTGAATTGCGACACCATCGAATCGGCCATGAAGATGGTCGAGGGCTCGGCCCGTTCGATGGGTCTGGAAGTTGCGGGGTAAGCGGCCATGGCAATCGGAAAGCGTTTGAACAAAGCCCGCGAAGGCATTGACCGTGAAAAGCTTTACCCGCTCGCGGACGCCATCAAGATGGTCAAGGAACGCGCGAAAGCGAAGTTTGACGAGACCATCGAGGTCGCGATCAATCTCGGCGTCGACCCGCGTCACGCCGACCAGATGGTCCGCGGCGTGGTGACCCTGCCGAACGGCACCGGCCGTACGCTGCGCGTCGGCGTGTTCGCCCGCGGTGCCAAGGCCGATGAAGCCAGGGCCGCCGGTGCCGACGTCGTCGGCGCCGAGGACCTGGTCGAGAAGGTGCAGAACGGCACGATCGATTTCGACCGCTGTATCGCCACCCCCGACATGATGCCGCTGGTCGGCCGCCTCGGTAAGGTGCTCGGCCCGCGCGGCCTGATGCCGAACCCGAAGATCGGTACCGTGACCATGGACGTCACCGGTGCGGTGAAGGGCGCCAAGGGCGGCTCGGTCGAGTTCCGCGTCGAGAAGGCCGGCATCCTGCAGGCCGGCGTCGGCAAGGCCTCGTTCTCCGAGGAAAAACTGGTCGAGAACATCAAGGCTCTGGCTGACGCGGTCTCCAAGGCGAAGCCGGCTGGCTCGAAGGGCACCTACATCCAGCGCGTTGCGGTGTCCTCGACGATGGGCCCGGGCGTGAAGGTCGAGCCGGGCACCATTCTCGGCTGAGGTTTGGAAATTGCATGAGGCGGGGGGCGGAATCGGGCGACCGATTCCGCCCCTCGTCGTTTGTGGCGGCGCTCTCCGGCAACAAAGACAAAAACAATGACTGACAAGGTCCTGATTTACTCGCGCTTTCCCAAGTCGATGATGGCCCGCTTCGCCGAGCGGTTCGAGCTGCTCGATACCGGCGGCAAGCCCGCGCGCGAGGTGTTTCCGGCCGAGGAGCTCAACGGCATCCGCGCACTGCTCACCGCGGGCGGTTCGCCACTCGGTGCGGAGGCGATGGACCTGTTTCCGAAGCTCGGCGCTATCGTCTGCTACGGCACCGGTTATGACGGCGTCGACATAAAGGCGGCGGCCAGCCGGAACATCGCGGTCGGCCACAGTCCGGGTGCCAATGCGGCTTCCGTCGCAGACATCGCGATGACCCTGATGCTGGCGACGACGCGGCGGATTTTGGTGGCCGACCAATATGTCCGCAGCGGCGATTGGGCGGCCTCGAAACAATCGCCGATGATGCGGCCCCAGGCCGGCATGCCCGGCCGCCGTATCGGCATCTACGGCATGGGCGAGATCGGCCGCAAGATCGCCGCGCGCTGCGCCGCCTTCGAGAGCGAGGTCGGCTATTTCAGCCGCACCAAATACGATCTGCCTTATGAATATTTCCCCTCGCTGGCGGCGCTCGCCGACTGGTGCAGCGTGCTGATGATCGCGGTGCGGGCAGGGGCTGAGACCCAACATGTTGTCAACGCCGATATCCTCAAGCGCCTCGGTGCGGACGGCTATGTCGTCAACATCTCCCGCGGCTCGGTTATCGACCAGAATGCCCTGGTCGCGGCGCTCGCCGACAAGACCATCGCGGGCGCGGGCCTAGACGTCTTCGAGAAGGAACCGCACGCCCCGGACGCGCTAACGGCACTTCCCAACGTCGTGCTCGCCCCGCATATCGGCGGCCACACCCTGGATTCGCATGTCGCCATGCAGAGCTGCGTGCTGGCCAACCTGACGGCGTTCTTCGAGGGCAAGCCGCTGCCTTACGCCGTCAAATCGGCCTGAATCGGTCCTTGGTGGGCCATCTCAAGCCCGGCGGGCAATCGACTGGAACTGGTGTGAATTTTGCTCTTGGCAAGCAGGCTCCGAGCGGTTAAAGAACCGCCTCCGGACGTACCGGCCTCGGCTGGCGCGTTCGTGCACGCATTCCGAAAACCCGATACGACAGGAGATCATTCCTTTTCAGGACGTCCGCGAGGATTTGCCCGAAAAGGAAGGAAAGCCCGTCGTTTTGGCAGGGATGCGGGCAGAGGTCGGGCGGTTCGCCGGCTGGCCTCGTCCTGTCCAAGACTGCAGGCGCCCGCGGGGAATTTCGATTCCTCAATGGCTTAATCGCATGGCCTGCATAGACGGGTGAAGACCGGATTTTCACTTCGCATCCAGTTTTAAGGGCTGGGCTTTGCGAAACGGGTCTGGTTCGGACCTCGACACGCCGTGGGCCCCTCAAGGGCTCCCGGAGGGCAGGCTTTGAATTGTCGTCTTGCCCGGCGTGTCCGATGGGTTTTTGGCCCGGAGGTTCAGGTTTGGGCGGGACGATGGGTGCAACCCGGCGGTCCCGCTTCTCGCGATGACCGCCAACCGGAGAGAGCTTGCTGTGGAACGAGCGGCAAAAAAAGAAGCGGTCGAACAGCTCAACGAGGTCTTCAAGACCACGAGCGTCGCGATCGTTGCTCAATATTCCGGCCTGACCGTTGCCCAGATGCAGACCCTGCGCAAGCAGATGAAGCAGGCTGGCGCCTCGGTGAAGGTCTCGAAGAACCGTCTCGCCAAAATTGCTCTTGAAGGCACTGACGTCGTTGCCATTGGCCCCATGCTGAAGGGGCCGACCGTGATCGCGACTTCGAGCGATCCGGTAGCGGCGCCAAAGGTCGCCATCGAATTCGCCAAGGCGAACGAAAAGTTCGTCATCGTCGGCGGCTCGATGGGCAAGACCGTCCTGAATGTCGACGGCGTGAAGGCGCTTGCCTCGTTGCCGTCGCTTGACGAACTGCGCGGCAAGATCGTCGGCCTCATCGTGGCCCCGGCGACCAAGCTGGCCCAGCTCGCCAACGCGCCCGCGGGCAAGCTCGCGCGCGTCATCCAGGCTCATGCCTCAAAGGGCGAAGCGGCCTGACGCCCTTCGCAAAACTCAAACCCGAACCAGACTTACACTCAAGGAAACTGAACAATGGCTGACCTGCAAAAGATCGTTGATGACCTCTCGAGCCTGACCGTGCTCGAAGCTGCCGAACTCGCGAAACTCCTCGAAGAGAAGTGGGGCGTTTCGGCTGCCGCGGCTGTCGCCGTGGCCGGCCCGGCCGCTGGTGGTGGCGGTGCTGCCGCTCCGGCGGAAGAGAAGACCGAGTTCACGGTCGTTCTCGCCAGCGCCGGCGACAAGAAGATCGAGGTCATCAAGGAAGTCCGCGCCATCACCGGTCTCGGCCTGAAGGAAGCAAAGGACCTCGTCGAGGGTGCTCCGAAGCCGCTGAAGGAAGGCGTGAACAAGGAAGAAGCCGACAAGATCAAGGCCCAGCTCGAGAAGGCTGGCGCCAAGGTCGAGCTCAAGTAAGCGCGGCTTACTGGCGAGGTCCCGGGCGGGCAACGGCTCTGCCCGGGATCCTGGTCCCCTTCGAGATGGCGGACCGGATGCAAAAGGCGTGCGACGGAACGATCCGACGCAGGCCAAACACGAAAAAGTGTGGGGATTTGAGGGTTTGACCCTCGAATCTGCACTATTGTCGCCCCATATCGGGTCGGCAGCACGAAAGCGCGGTGGGCAGGGATGCCGGATTTCCCTGTAAGCCGTTGGGAGAGCAGGCTATTTCGGGCTTTTGCAGTCCGTGAAGATGATCGTTGTGACGGGCGGGCGCGCATCTGCGCCCCGCGCGTCGTTTTGCGTTTTGAAGGTCTGAAGAACAGATTCAGGACATCGGCACCTGAAATTGCGTCTCCGGTCCCCAAGACGGGTTCAAAAATTCAACCCGGAAAGCGGTGGCAGCCGCGTTCCGGACGGTTCGCCCAGGGCGGGCGACGAAAATGAGAGGCCACGATGGCGCAGCAGACATTCACCGGTCGCAAACGCGTTCGCAAGTTCTTCGGACACATCAAGGAAGTCGCCGAGATGCCGAACCTCATCGAGGTTCAGAAGGCGTCCTATGACCAGTTCCTGATGGTGGACGAACCCCAGGGCGGACGTCTCGACGAGGGTCTGCAGGCGGTGTTCCGCTCGGTGTTTCCGATCTCCGACTTCTCGGGCACCTCGATGCTGGAATTCGTCCGCTACGAGTTCGAGCAGCCGAAATACGACGTCGACGAGTGCCGCCAGCGCGGCATGACGTTCGCTGCGCCCCTCAAGGTGACGCTGCGCCTCATCGTGTTCGATATCGACGAGGAAACCGGCGCGAAGTCGGTGAAGGACATCAAGGAGCAGGACGTCTACATGGGCGACATCCCGCTCATGACGATGAACGGCACCTTCATCGTCAACGGCACCGAGCGCGTCATCGTCTCGCAGATGCACCGTTCGCCCGGCGTGTTCTTCGACCACGACAAGGGCAAGACCCATTCCTCGGGCAAGCTGCTGTTCGCCGCTCGCGTCATCCCGTATCGCGGCTCCTGGCTCGACATCGAGTTCGACGCGAAGGACATCGTCTATGCGCGTATCGACCGTCGCCGCAAGATTCCGGTGACGTCGCTGATGTTCGCCCTCGGCCTCGACGGCGAGGCGATCCTGTCCACGTTCTACAAGAAGATTCTCTACAAGCGGACCAAGGAAGGCTGGCGCGTTCCGTTCGACGCCAACCGCTTCCGCGGCTACTCCACGGTCAACGACCTGATCGATGCCGACACCGGCAAGGTCGTGCTCGAGGCGGGCAAGAAGCTCACCGTCCGCGCCGCCCGCCAGCTCCAGGAGAAGGGGCTGAAGGCGCTGCGCATGGCCGACGAGGAGCTGGTCGGCAATTACGTCGCCGAGGACCTCGTCAATCCGAAGACCGGTGAGATCCACGCCGAGGCCGGTGAGGAGATCACCGACAAGCTGATGAAGGCGCTCAACGAGCAGGGCTACAAGGAGCTGCCGCTGCTCGACATCGACCACGTCAATGTCGGCCCCTACATCCGCAACACGCTCTCGGCCGACAAGAACATGACGCGCGAGGACGCGCTGTTCGACATCTACCGCGTGATGCGGCCGGGCGAGCCGCCGACGCTGGAATCGGCGCAGGCCATGTTCCAGTCGCTGTTCTTCGACGCCGAGCGCTACGACCTCTCTGCGGTCGGCCGCGTCAAGATGAACATGCGCCTCGACCTCGACGCGCCCGATACCCAGCGCACGCTGCGCAAGGAGGACATCCTCGCCGTCATCAAGACGCTGGTGGATCTGCGCGACGGCAAGGGCGAGATCGACGACATCGACCATCTCGGCAACCGCCGTGTGCGTTCGGTCGGCGAGCTCATGGAAAACCAGTACCGCATCGGCCTGTTGCGCATGGAGCGCGCGATCAAGGAGCGCATGTCCTCGGTCGACATCGACACGGTCATGCCGCAGGACCTGATCAACGCCAAGCCGGCGGCCGCCGCGGTGCGCGAGTTCTTCGGCTCCTCGCAGCTCTCGCAGTTCATGGACCAGACCAACCCGCTCAGCGAGATCACCCACAAGCGCCGCCTCTCGGCGCTCGGACCGGGCGGTCTGACCCGCGAGCGCGCCGGCTTCGAGGTGCGCGACGTGCATCCGACGCATTACGGCCGCATCTGCCCCATCGAGACGCCGGAAGGTCCGAACATCGGCCTGATCAACTCGCTCGCGACCTTCGCGCGCGTGAACAAGTACGGCTTCGTCGAGACACCGTATCGCAAGGTCAAGGATGGTCGTGTCACCGACGAGGTCGTGTACCTGTCGGCGATGGAGGAAGGGCGCTATTCCGTGGCCCAGGCCAACGTGCCGGTCGACGCCAAGGGACGCTTCACCGAAGACCTCGTGGTCTGCCGTTCGAGCGGGACCCGCGACGTCGTGCCGATGACGCCCGACAAGGTCGACTACATGGACGTGTCGCCGAAGCAGCTCGTTTCGGTCGCCGCGGCGCTGATCCCGTTCCTCGAGAACGACGACGCCAACCGCGCGCTGATGGGCTCGAACATGCAGCGCCAGGCGGTGCCGCTGGTTCGCGCCGAGGCGCCGTTCGTCGGCACCGGCATGGAGGGCGTGGTTGCCCGTGACTCGGGCGCTGCGATCGCGGCGCGCCGTTCGGGCGTGATCGACCAGATCGACGCGACCCGCGTCGTCATCCGCGCCACGGAAGATCTCGATCCGACCAAGTCGGGCGTCGATATCTACCGCCTCATGAAGTACCAGCGCTCCAACCAGTCGACCTGCATCAATCAGCGTCCGCTGGTGAAGGTCGGCGACATCGTCAAGAAGGGCGACATCATCGCCGACGGTCCCTCGACCGATCTCGGCGAGCTCGCGCTCGGCCGCAACGTGCTGGTCGCGTTCATGCCGTGGAACGGCTACAACTTCGAAGACTCGATCCTGCTCTCCGAGCGGATCGTGAAGGAGGACGTCTTCACCTCGATCCATATCGAGGAGTTCGAGGTGATGGCCCGCGACACCAAGCTCGGACCTGAGGAAATCACCCGCGACATTCCGAACGTCTCGGAAGAAGCGCTGAAGAACCTCGACGAAGCCGGTATCGTCTATATCGGCGCGGAAGTGCGCGCCGGCGACATCCTGGTCGGCAAGATCACGCCGAAGGGCGAAAGCCCGATGACGCCGGAGGAGAAGCTGCTGCGCGCCATCTTCGGCGAGAAGGCCTCCGACGTCCGCGACACCTCGCTGCGCGTTCCCCCGGGCGTGCAGGGCACGATCGTCGAAGTACGCGTGTTCAACCGCCACGGCGTCGACAAGGACGAGCGTGCGCTGGCGATCGAGCGGGAGGAGATCGAGCGCCTCGCCAAGGACCGCGACGACGAGCAGGCGATCCTGGACCGCAACGTGTACAACCGTCTTGCCGAGCTGCTCGAGGGGCGACAGGGCATTGCAGGTCCCAAAGGCTTCAAGAAGGACACCAAGATCACCCGTGCGGTGCTCGAGGAGTACCCGAAGTCGCAATGGTGGCTGTTCGCTTCGCCGAACGACAAGCTGATGGCCGAGATCGAGGCCATGCGGAAGCAGTACGACGAGTCGAAGAAGGGGCTGGAACAGCGCTTCCTCGACAAGGTCGAGAAGCTCCAGCGCGGTGACGAATTGCCGCCCGGCGTGATGAAGATGGTCAAGGTCTTCGTCGCGGTGAAGCGCAAGATCCAGCCCGGCGACAAGATGGCCGGCCGCCACGGCAACAAGGGCGTGGTGTCGAAGATCGTGCCGATCGAGGACATGCCGTTCCTCGAAGACGGCACGCATGCCGACATCGTGCTCAATCCGCTCGGCGTGCCCTCGCGCATGAACGTCGGACAGATCCTCGAAACCCATCTCGGCTGGGCCTGCGCCGGCCTCGGCAAGCGTATCGGCCAGACGGTCGATGCCTATTTGTCGAGGCAGGATATCAAGCCGCTGAAGGAGACCTTGAAGAAGGTCTACGGCGAGGACGAGACGATCAAGTCGCTCAACGACAACGAGCTGCTCGAGCTCGGTCATAACCTCAGCCGCGGCGTGCCGATCGCGACGCCGGTGTTCGACGGCGCCAAGGAAGCCGACATCGAAGAGATGCTGAAGCTTGCCGGTCTCGACGCTTCGGGTCAGTCGACCGTCTATGACGGCCGCACCGGCGATCCGTTCGATCGCAAGGTGACGGTGGGCTACATCTACATGCTCAAGCTGCACCATCTGGTCGACGACAAGATCCATGCTCGTTCGATCGGTCCGTACTCACTCGTCACCCAGCAGCCGCTGGGCGGCAAGGCGCAGTTCGGCGGCCAGCGCTTCGGCGAAATGGAGGTGTGGGCGCTCGAGGCTTACGGCGCGGCGTACACGCTCCAGGAGATGCTGACGGTGAAGTCGGACGACGTCGCCGGCCGTACCAAGGTGTACGAGGCGATCGTGCGCGGCGATGACACGTTCGAGGCCGGTATTCCGGAATCGTTCAACGTGCTGGTCAAGGAAATGCGCTCGCTCGGCCTCAACGTCGACCTGCACAACTCCAAGATGGGACCGGCGCCGACGTCGGAAGCGGCCGAGTAATTCGACCTGTCATGCCCGGCCTTCGCGGCCGGGCATCGGCGGCCCGCCCGAGGCCTTGAGGGCAGGGCGCCATGCAGAAGTGATTTTCGAATTTGCGGCCGGAGGCGACCGGCACGCGAGGAGAAGACGATGAACCAAGAAATTATGAATCTCTTCAACCCGACGACGCCGGCTCAGGTCTTCGACCAGATCCGGATCTCGATCGCGTCTCCAGAGAAGATTCTGTCCTGGTCCTACGGCGAGATCAAGAAGCCGGAGACCATCAACTATCGTACCTTCAAGCCCGAGCGCGACGGCCTGTTCTGCGCCCGCATCTTCGGGCCGATCAAGGACTACGAGTGCTTGTGCGGCAAGTACAAGCGCATGAAGTACAAAGGCATCATCTGCGAGAAGTGCTCGGTCGAGGTCACGCTGTCGCGCGTCCGGCGCGAGCGCATGGGCCATATCGAGCTCGCAGCCCCCGTCGCCCACATCTGGTTCCTGAAGTCGCTGCCCTCGCGCATCGGCCTCCTGCTCGACATGACGCTGAAGGATCTCGAGCGGATCCTCTACTTCGAATATTACGTCGTGCTCGAGCCGGGGCTCACCGCGCTGAAGGACCGTCAGCTGCTGTCGGAAGACGAGTATCTGAAGGCGCAGGACGAGTACGGCCAGGACAGCTTCACCGCCATGATCGGCGCCGAGGCGATCCGCGAGCTGCTCAAGGGTATGGACCTTGAGAAGCTCGAGGCCTCGCTGCGTGCCGAGATGCAGGAGACCGACTCCGACATCAAGCACAAGAAGCTCGCCAAGCGCCTGAAGATCGTGGAGGCGTTCCGCCACTCCGGCAACAAGCCGGAATGGATGATCATGACCGTGATCCCGGTGATTCCGCCGGACCTGCGCCCGCTGGTGCCGCTGGACGGCGGCCGCTTCGCGACCTCTGATCTCAACGACCTCTATCGCCGCGTCATCAACCGCAACAACCGCTTGAAGCGGCTGATGGAGCTGCGCGCGCCCGACATCATCATCCGCAACGAGAAGCGCATGCTTCAGGAAGCGGTCGATGCGCTGTTCGACAACGGCCGCCGCGGCCGCGTCATCACCGGCGCCAACAAGCGTCCGCTGAAGTCGCTCGCCGACATGCTCAAGGGCAAGCAGGGTCGCTTCCGCCAGAACCTGCTCGGCAAGCGCGTCGACTATTCGGGCCGTTCGGTGATCGTGGTCGGTCCCGAACTGCGCCTGCATCAGTGCGGCCTGCCGAAGAAGATGGCGCTCGAGCTGTTCAAGCCGTTCATCTATTCGCGGCTCGACGCCAAAGGCCTGTCCACCACCGTGAAGCAGGCCAAGAAGCTGGTCGAGAAGGAACGGCCCGAGGTCTGGGACATCCTGGACGAGGTGATCCGCGAGCATCCGGTGCTGCTCAACCGCGCACCGACGCTGCATCGCCTCGGCATTCAGGCGTTCGAGCCCGTGCTGATCGAGGGCAAGGCGATCCAGCTGCACCCGCTGGTCTGCTCCGCGTTCAACGCCGACTTCGACGGCGACCAGATGGCCGTGCACGTTCCGCTGTCGCTCGAAGCGCAGTTGGAAGCGCGCGTCCTGATGATGTCGACCAACAACATCCTGCATCCGGCCAACGGCCAGCCGATCATCGTGCCGTCGCAGGACATCGTGCTCGGTCTGTACTACGTCTCGATCATGCGCGAAGGCCTGCCCGGCGAGGGCAAGGTGTTCGGCGACATGGCCGAGCTCGAGCACGCGCTGCACGCGAAGGTCATCCACCTCCACACCAAGATCAAGTATCGGTGGGAAGGCGTGGACGAGACCGGCAAGGTCTCCAAGCGCTGGATTGAGACCACCGCCGGCCGCGTCATGCTCGGCAATCTGCTGCCGAAGAACCCGCGCATCTCCTACGAGATCATCAACAAGCTGATGACCAAGCGCGAGATCTCCGGCGTCATCGACCAGGTCTATCGCCACTGCGGCCAGAAGGAGACGGTGATCTTCTGCGACCGCATCATGGCGCTTGGCTTCTACAACGCGTTCAAGGCCGGCATCTCGTTCGGCAAGGACGACATGGTCGTGCCGCACGGCAAGTGGAAGATCGTCGACACCACCCGTACGCTGGCGAAGGATTTCGAGCAGCAGTACAACGACGGTCTGATCACGCATGGCGAGAAGTACAACAAGGTCGTCGACGCCTGGTCGAAGGCCACGGAAGAAATCGCCAAGGCGATGATGAAGGAGATCTCCGCCACCAAGAAGACGGCGAGCGGGGCCGACGCCGACATCAACTCGATCTACATGATGGCTCACTCCGGTGCCCGCGGTTCGCCGGCCCAGATGCGCCAGCTCGCCGGCATGCGCGGCCTGATGGCCAAGCCGTCGGGCGAGATCATCGAGACGCCGATCATCTCGAACTTCAAGGAAGGCCTCTCGGTGCTCGAGTACTTCAACTCGACCCACGGCGCCCGCAAGGGCCTCGCGGACACCGCGTTGAAGACCGCGAACTCCGGCTACCTGACCCGTCGTCTCGTCGACGTGGCGCAGGACTGCATCATCACGCAGAGCGACTGCGGCACCAAGCTCGGCATCAAGATGCGCGCCATCGTCGACGCCGGCACCGTGGTCGCCTCGCTCGGCTCGCGCATCCTCGGACGCACGGCCTGCGAAGACGTGCGTGACAGCTCGGGCCAGGTGATCGTCAAGCGCGATACGCTGATGGAAGAGAGCCACGTGGATGCCATCCATCAGGCCGGCATCCAGGAGGTGAAGATCCGCTCGGCACTGACCTGCGAGCTCGTCAACGGCATCTGCGGCAAGTGCTACGGCCGCGACCTCGCCCGCGGCACGCCGGTCAACCACGGCGAAGCGGTCGGCGTCATCGCGGCGCAGTCGATCGGCGAGCCGGGCACCCAGCTCACCATGCGCACCTTCCACATCGGCGGTGCGGCGCAGCTCAACGAGCAGTCCTTCGTCGAAGCCAACTTCGACGGCAAGATCGTGATCAGGAACAAGGCCATCGCCCGCAACAGCGAAGGTCACCTGATCGCGATGGTGCGCAACATGGTTGTCGCAATCGTCGATGCCGACGGCACCGAGCGTGCGACGCACCGTATCCAGTACGGTTCGCGTCTGCACGTCGACGAGGGCGACATGGTCAAGCGCGGTCAGCGCATCGTCGAGTGGGATCCTTACACCCGTCCGCTGCTCACCGAGGTCGAAGGAACCATCGGCTTCGAGGATCTGGTCGAGGGGCAATCGATCTCGGAAACGCTCGACGAGGCCACCGGTATCGCCAAGCGCGTCGTCATCGACTGGCGCTCGACGCGCGGCGGCTCGGACCTGCGTCCGGCCATCGTGGTCAAGGGCAAGGACGGCAAGGTGCTCAAGCTCGCCCGTGGCGGCGATGCCCGGTACATGCTGTCGGTCGACGCCATTCTCTCGGTCGACATCGGAGCCAAGGTCCAGCCGGGCGACATCCTCGCTCGTGTCTCGACCGAAAGCGCCAAGACGCGTGACATCACCGGCGGTCTGCCGCGGGTGGCGGAACTGTTCGAGGCGCGGCGCCCGAAGGATGCGGCGATCATCGCCGAGATCGCGGGCACCATCCGGTTCGGGCGCGACTACAAGAACAAGCGTCGCATCTCGATCGAGCCGATGGACAAGACCGACGAGCCGCGCGAGTACCTGATCCCGAAGGGCAAGCACATCCACCTTCAGGACGGCGACGTCGTCGAAAAGGGCGACTTCATCGTGGAAGGCAACCCGGCGCCGCACGACATCCTTGCGGTCAAGGGCATCGAGGAGCTCGCGGCCTATCTGGTCAACGAAATCCAGGAGGTCTACCGGCTGCAGGGCGTGCTCATCAACGACAAGCACATCGAGGTGATTGTCCGTCAGATGCTCCAGAAGGTGGAAATCACCGACCAGGGCGACACGGACATGATCTCGGGCGAGCAGGTCGACAAGATCGAGTTCGACGCGCTGAACGCGAAGGCCAAGGAAGAGGGCAAGAAGCCCGCCACGGGAACGCCGGTTCTGCTCGGCATCACCAAGGCGAGCCTCCAGACCCGCTCCTTCTTCTCGGCGGCATCGTTCCAGGAGACCACCCGCGTCCTCACCGAGGCGGCGGTCAACGGCAAGATCGATCCGCTCGAAGGCCTCAAGGAGAACGTCATCGTTGGCCGGCTGATCCCGGCTGGCACCGGCGCCTCCATGGCCAAGATCCGCGAAGTCGCCATGAAGCGCGACAAGCTGATCCTGGACGAGCGCGAGAAGCAGGCCGCCGTCGTGTCGCCGGCGCCGGAAGCCGAGCTTCCTGCACTGCCGCCTGCGGAATGATCGTTCATCCGTAGGAATACCGAGGACAACGAAAAGGCCGGCTTTTGCCGGCCTTTTTGCTGCTTTCTTCGCTTGTTGCGATGCGGGATCAACCTTTGTTCATCTTTCCTTCAGCCGTAAAAGCGCTTCTGCTAAGGCGACTTAGACCGGTGGTCCCGCGAAGGGGGCAGGGCCGGAAGACCACGGAACTCTCATGCTTGATCTCGCAATCGTAGGCGGCGGCCCCGGTGGGCTGATGAGCGCCTGGTACCTGAAGCGCAAGCTCGGCGATCTCTGCCGCGTCACCATCTACGAGGCCTCCGACCGGCTCGGCGGCAAGATCGTCACGCGCAAGTTCGATTCGGCGCCCGCGATGTACGAGGCCGGCGTTGCCGAGATCTACGACTACTCGATGACGGGCCCGGACCCGCTGCGCGAGCTGATCCAGCATTTCGGCCTGCAGACCATTCCGATGGATGCCGAGCAGGTCCAACTCGGCGGTGAGCTGCTCAACGACGTTCCCGGCATGCGCCGCAAATACGGCGCCAAGACTGCGGCTGCGATCGAAGCCTTCCGCAAGCGCTGCGCCGAGGTGATGTCGCCGGTGGAATATTACGAGGGCGTCGGCGCGCACGATAACGAGCATCCCTGGGCCTACAAGACCGCCGAGCAGGTGCTCGACGAGGAGGTCGAGGACGCCACTGCAAAGCGCTTCTTCAAGGTGATGGCGCGTTCCGACATCGCGACCGAGAGCCACAACACCAACGGGCTCAACGCGCTCAAGAACTATCTGATGGATGTCGACGGCTATATCGGCCTCTATTCCATCCAGAACGGCAACGAGCAGCTGATCGATTGCCTGCAGTCGGAGGTCAATGCCGACATCCAGCTCAACCACCGCGTGCTTACCGTCGGCAAGGCGTCGACCGGCCGGTATCAGCTGAAGATGATGAACGGCAAGGGGCCGGAGACCCGTGACTTCGATCTCGTGCTGGTCTGCCTGCCGCATTCCTGGCTCGCCACTCTCGGCTGGGAGGGCGAGCAGCTGCGCAAGTCGATGGTCAAGCACGTGGCCTATTTCGACCGTCCCGCGCACTACCTGCGCGTTTCGATCCTGTTCGACGAGCCGTTCTGGGGCGACAAGATTCCGGGCGCCTGGTTCATGTCGGAAGCCTTCGGCGGCTGCTGCGTCTACAACGAGGGCGCACGTCACGACGTCGGCAAGCATGGTGTTCTGAACTGGCTCATTCCCGGCTCCGACGCGCTGGCTTTTGCCAATCTGTCTGACCAGGAGCTGATCGACGCCGCCCTGAAATCGCTGCCGGCTTCTCTCGGCGATGCGCGTCTGCACTTCATGGAAGGCAAGATCCACCGCTGGCTGTCGTCGGTGAACGCGCTGCCTGGTGGTTTGCCGGTGCGCGACGTCATGACCAATCACCGGCCCGAGCCGAAGGAGCACCCCGGCATCGTGGTGGTCGGCGACTATCTGTTCGATTCGACGCTGAACGGCCTGCTCGATTCCTCGGACGCGGCGACCGACATCATCCTGACCGAGATGATGCGCCTGCGCCGCGAACGCGCGCAGGGCGAGAAGCCGCTGTCGGACAGGATCGATCGCGATTATTTCGAGAATTATCGCGGCCTCGGCCCCTATCACCAGGCGTGGCGGCACTTCACCGATCCCGACTACCTCACGAAGCTGATCGGAATCGTCTGGGGCAGGGCGGCGGGGACCAAGCTGCTGGTCGCGGGCTCCGCCAGCGGCGAACTGGTCGGCGCGCTGCGCGATCGCGGCATCGATGCGTGGGGAATCGAGAACAACCGCGCCATCCACGCCAGGACGCCGAAAGCGCTGAAGAAGTACAACAAGCTCGGATCGATCACCGACATGCCGTTCAAGGACGGCACGTTCGACTTCGTGTTCGAGACCAGCCTCTGCCACGTGTCCCCGAAGCAGGTGGTCCGCGCGATTCGCGAGCTCAACCGCGTGGTCAAGACCGGCCTCGTGTTCGGCTCCATCACCTCGGACATGGCGCCGGCATTGATCGACCGTTACGACCTGCTGCGCGGAGTCAAGAAGCTCGGCACCTGGTGGGAATGGTCCGAGCTCTTCTTCGGCAACGGCTTCGACCTGTCGATGCACCGCAAGGATTGCACCGATGCGCTCTGGGAGGCGACGCTTGCCGCCAATAAGGGACCGGGGCAGTGGTACGCCGACGCGGACAGCTTGCGCTATTCCTTCTTCGACAAGGTCGAGGACGAGGACTAGCCCAGGGACGGGAATCGAATTCGCCAATTGTTTTGCCGAATTCATCCTGATCGCTTAGAATCGGTGCGATAGCGGTTGCCGCTATTTCCTGCGTTCTCTGCGGTCATGCCGGCCGTCAGCATCGGTTGGTTTCATGGCATCCAAGCCCCTCCCGCCCGACAAACAGAAGGCCGCCGCGGAAGAGGCGGCCGAGTTCGAGGACAAGCTTGCTCTCGCCAAGCCGGACCCCGAACCCGACCAGGACGAGGAAGACGAAGAGCACGACGGGCTGGAACTCGACGACGAGGAGGAGGACGAGGACCTCGTCGTCTTTACCGCGCGCGAAGCCGCCGGCGCGCTCGCGACCATCGTCGGCTTCGTCAGGCCCTATCTCTCGAATTACAAGCGAATGCTGTCGTTCGTGGCATTCGGCGTCGTGGTCGAGACGTTGTTCAACGTCATCATGCCGCTCAGCCTCAAATTCCTGATCGACGATGCGCTCGGCGAGGAGGATTTTCAGGCGCTCTACAAGATCCTCGGCGTGCTCGCGGCCGCCGGCATCTTCACCTCGATCGTCGCCGTCTGGTACGAGCGCTGGGACGCACGGCTTGCTGCGTGCATCATCTCCGATGTCCGCAAGCGCCTGTTCGAGCACGTCCAGGACCTGCCGGCCGCCTATTTCGGCCGCACCAAGCGCGGCGAGATCTTGTCGCGCTTTTCGGTCGATCTCTCGGCCTTCGAAGGCTCGGTCAAGACGTTTGCCAACAGTGCCGCGCTGCCGTTCCTGGAGCTGATCGCCGGCATCATCCTGATGCTGTTCCTCAACTGGCAGCTCGCCGTCGTCGCGCTGCTGGTGTTCCCGATCACGCTGATCGGCCCCCGGATCCTGACGCCGAAGGCGGTGCAGGCCAATTACGAGCAGAAGCTCAACGAATCGGCGCTGCTGGGCCAAGTGCAGGAGAACGTGGCGGCCCAGGCGGTGATCAAGGCGTTCAGCCTGCAACGCAAGATGTTCGGCTTCTTCACCTTGCGCAACGACGAGACCCGCAACAAGATGGCCTCGGCCACATTCCTCTCGACCATGGTGGAGCGGACGGTCACCATCTCGGTGCTCCTCCTGCACCTCGTGGTGCTCGCGATCGGCGCGTATCTGGCGACCAAGGGCCATATCACGATCGGCACCTTTGTCACTTTCGAGAGCGCGTTCTGGGAGGTCTCCTACAACATCGCCCATGTGATGCATTTCATCCCGGTGTCGATCTCCTCGGCCGCCGCGATCCGTCACATCCAGGAACTGCTCGACGAGCCGACCCGCGGCGCCGATCGTCCCGGCGCGCCCGATCTGCCCCGCATCACCAACGACATTACCTTTGATCACGTCACCTTCCAGTACGAGGGCAGTCAGACGCCGGTGCTGGACAATCTCAGCCTCAAGCTCGATGCCGGCAAGCGCATCGCGATCGTCGGTCCGAGCGGCTCCGGCAAGAGCACGCTGCTCAATCTGATCCTGCGGCTCTACGTGCCCGACGAAGGCCGCGTCACCATCGACGGCGTCGACGTCCGCAAGGTGACGCTGGACTCGCTGCGCCGGAGCATGGCGGTGGTGTTCCAGGAGAACATGCTGTTCAACATGTCGATCCGCGAGAACATCCGGCTCGGCAAGGAGGGCGCAACCGACGAGGAGGTGGAGGAGGCGGCCAAGAAGGCCGAGATCCACCGCTACATTATGAGCCTGCCGCAGCGCTACGACACGCAGGTCGGCGAGCGCGGCGACACGCTGTCGGGCGGCCAGCGCCAGCGCATCGCGATCGCGCGCGCGATCATCCGCAACCCCTCCGTGCTGCTGCTGGACGAAGCCACCTCGGCGCTGGACCAGACCACCGAGGCCGCGATCAACCGCACCCTGCTCAGGGTCGCCAAGGGTCGCACCATGATCTGGTCGACCCACCGCCTGACCTCGGTGGTCGAGATGGACGAGATCATCGTGATATCAGGGGGCAGGGCGATCGAGCGCGGTTCCCATGCCGAGTTGCTCGCCAAGAACGGCACCTATCGCAAGCTGTGGAACGACCAGATCCACCAGCCGCATGGCGCGGCAGCTCACGCCGCCGACGACCGCGACGATGACGACGAGGACGAAGACCTCGAGGACGATGAGGACGAGTAACCGCGGGCGTTCAGCTCCGAGCGGCCGCGTTTGATCGTCTCGCCTGGCAGGCAACGCACGGTTCAGCGCCGATTCGTCGATTCTCTGATGCAAGGTGTTCGGCCGCCGCGACGCCGTTTTTTTTGCGCGCATGGCTTGGGGTAAGAGCCATCCGCGGATCGACCAGTCCGGGCTGAAGCCCCGTCACAACGGGCATCGCGGGGCCGAGAAAGCTGGTAGGCCGCGCCACAGCCAGCAAACTGGGCGCAAGCAGGAAAAAAGCCCTCAGCTTGGTAATAAAACTACATTAAACCCGGGTATAATTTCTTTCAGATCTGGCGGGCCACGCGCTGCGATCCTATATCAGGCAGGCGCGGAGAGGCGGCCAAGAGGCTATTTTTTGCAGGCGCATGAAGCGCTTTGTGACTGTCGTTTCACCTTGACTTGACCGATTCTCACTTATAGAAAGCGCCTCACTTAACGACAGGCGGTGAGCATCGCCAGCGTCGGAACGGGCCACCCGTTGATCCCCAAAGACTAGATCTGCAAGGGGTCGCAAAGACGGGCACCAACCTCGACGAATGCCGCTCAAACGCTGTCGATCATAGCTAGGCAATGCCAGTGCGACTTTAGTTCTCTTGAGCACGTTCTCTTGAGATTGAATTCGGATGCATGACCTCGGTGCGCGGGCCGCGGCGTTACGCTGAGCGGTCTCGAGACTGCGGTCCTCTGTGGCGTCGAAGCGCTTTCCGCTCGTTGATGGAGCGGTTGGCGCAATTTCGCTTTGCGCGGGTTTTTTCGCGCAAGGCGGCCCCTTCGGGTGGGTAACTCGAGCAGAATTTGCGGACCCGGTGACGGGCCGCGGCAAGACAGCGGACCCGCGAGGGGCCGCGGCAGAAAAAGGGTGAAGGCCAGAATGCCGACGATCAACCAGCTGATCGCTCAACCGCGGGAAGTGCAGAAGTCGCGCAAGAAGGTGCCGGCGCTGCAGCAGTCGCCGCAGAAGCGTGGTGTTTGCACGCGCGTCTACACCACGACCCCGAAGAAGCCGAACTCGGCGCTTCGTAAGGTTGCCAAGGTGCGCCTGACCAACGGCTTCGAGGTGATCGGCTACATCCCCGGTGAGGGCCATAACCTCCAGGAGCACTCGGTGGTCATGATCCGCGGCGGCCGCGTCAAGGACTTGCCGGGCGTGCGCTATCACATCCTCCGCGGCGTTCTGGACACCCAGGGCGTCAAGAACCGTAAGCAGCGTCGTTCGAAGTACGGCGCCAAGCGTCCGAAGTAAGCGGGAACCAAGCCTATGTCTCGTCGCCACTCTGCGGAAAAGCGCGAAGTTCTTCCGGACCCGAAGTTCGGGAACATCATCGTCACGAAGTTCATGAACTCGGTGATGTACGCCGGCAAGAAGTCGGTTGCGGAAGGCATCGTCTATGGTGCGTTCGGCATCATCGAATCCAAGACCAAGCAGAACCCGCTCGGCGTGTTCGAGCAGGCGCTCGAGAACGTCATGCCGACCATCGAGGTCCGCTCCCGCCGCGTCGGCGGCGCGACCTACCAGGTTCCGGTCGAGGTCCGCTCGACCCGCCGGCAGGCCCTCGGCATTCGCTGGCTGATCGCGGCTGCGCGCGAGCGCAACGAGAAGACGATGACCGAGCGGCTCTCGGCGGAGCTCTTGGACGCATCGAACAACCGGGGGAACGCCGTCAAGAAGCGCGAAGACGTGCACCGCATGGCCGAAGCCAACCGCGCCTTCTCGCACTATCGCTGGTAACGGCGACACACTCGGACTCGCAAGGAACGACCCATGCCCCGCCAACATGCCATCGAAGACTACCGTAACTTCGGTATCATGGCGCATATCGACGCCGGCAAGACCACGACCACCGAGCGCATCCTCTATTACACCGGCAAGAGCCACAAGATCGGCGAAGTGCACGAAGGTGCCGCGACGATGGACTGGATGGAGCAGGAGCAGGAGCGTGGCATCACGATCACCTCGGCTGCGACCACCGCGTTCTGGAACGGTAAGCGCCTGAACATCATCGACACGCCCGGTCACGTCGACTTCACCATTGAGGTCGAGCGTTCGCTCCGCGTGCTCGACGGCGCCGTCTGCGTGCTCGACTCGAACCAGGGCGTCGAGCCCCAGACCGAGACCGTCTGGCGCCAGGGCGACAAGTACAAGGTTCCTCGCATCGTCTTCGCCAACAAGATGGACAAGATCGGCGCCGACTTCTTCAAGTGTCTGTCGGACATCGTCGACCGTCTGGGCGCCAAGCCCGTCGCGATCCAGCTTCCGATCGGTGCCGAGAACAACTTCAAAGGTCTCGTCGATCTCGTGAAGATGAAGGGCGTCATCTGGAACGATGAATCGCTCGGTGCCAAGTTCGACTATGTCGATATTCCGGAAGACCTCGTCGACCAGGCAAAGGAATACCGCGAGAAGATGGTGGAAGCCGCCGTCGAGCTCGACGATGACGCCATGGCCGCCTATCTCGATGGTAAGGAGCCGGACGAGGCGACCCTGAAGCGCCTGATCCGTAAGGCGGTGCTGACCGGCGCATTCTATCCCGTGCTGTGCGGCTCGGCCTTCAAGAACAAGGGCGTGCAGCCACTGCTCGACGCCGTCGTCGACTATCTGCCGTCGCCGCTCGACGTGCCCGCGATCAAGGGCACCGACGACAAGGGCAACGAAGTCGTGCGCAAGGCGGACGACAAGGAGCCGCTGGCGCTGCTCGCGTTCAAGATCATGGACGACCCGTTCGTCGGCACCATCACCTTCTGCCGCATCTACTCTGGCGTTCTGCAGAGCGGCACCGGCGTCGTGAACTCGACCCGCGAGAAGAAGGAGCGGATCGGGCGCATGCTGTTGATGCATGCGAACAACCGCGAGGACATCAAGGAGGCCTATGCCGGCGACATCGTCGCGCTGGCGGGTCTGAAGGAAGCGCGCACCGGTGACACGCTGTGCGATCCCGACCACCAGGTCATCCTGGAGAAGATGGAATTCCCCGAGCCGGTCATCGAGATCGCGATCGAGCCGAAGTCCAAGGCCGACCAGGAGAAGCTGGGCGTGGCGCTGGCCAAGCTCGCCGCGGAGGACCCGTCCTTCCGCGTGTCGACCGACCACGAGTCCGGCCAGACCATCCTCAAGGGCATGGGCGAGCTCCATCTCGACATCAAGGTCGACATCCTCAAGCGCACCTACAAGGTCGACGCCAACATCGGTGCGCCCCAGGTGGCGTTCCGTGAGCGCATCACCAAGCGGGTGGAGCACAGCTACACCCACAAGAAGCAGACCGGCGGTACCGGCCAGTTCGCGGCCGTGTCGTTCATCGTCGAGCCGAACGAGCCCGGCAAGGGCTTCGAGTTCGAATCGAAGATCGTCGGCGGCGCGGTGCCGAAAGAATACATCCCCGGCGTCGAGAAGGGCCTGGAGAGCGTGCTGTCGTCCGGCGTGGTCGCGGGCTTCCCCGTGGTCGACGTCAAGGTGCAGCTCGTCGACGGCAAGTATCACGACGTCGACTCGTCGGCGCTCGCCTTCGAAATCGCCTCGCGCGCCTGCTTCCGCGAAGCGCTGCAGATGGGTAAGTCGGTCCTGCTCGAGCCGATCATGAAGGTCGAGGTGGTGACTCCGGAGGACTACACCGGCTCGGTCATCGGCGACCTGAATTCCCGGCGCGGTCAGATCCAGGGGCAGGACATGCGCGGCAACGCCAACGTCATCAACGCGATGGTGCCGCTCATGAACATGTTCGGTTACGTGAACAATCTGCGCTCGATGAGCCAGGGTCGCGCGACCTTCACCATGCAGTTCGATCACTACGCAGAAGCGCCGGCCAATGTGTCGGCAGAAGTCCAGAAGAAGTTTGCCTGATTGTCGTCGGTCTCAAGCCGACGATTGAACGGAGAGTCAAATGGCCAAAGCAAAGTTTGAACGTACCAAGCCGCACTGCAACATCGGCACCATCGGTCACGTCGACCATGGTAAGACGTCGCTGACTGCGGCGATCACCAAGATCCTCGCCGAGACCGGCGGTGCGACGTTCACCGCGTACGATCAGATCGACAAGGCGCCGGAAGAGAAGGCGCGTGGCATCACCATCTCGACCGCGCACGTCGAGTACGAGACCAAGAACCGCCACTACGCTCACGTCGACTGCCCCGGCCACGCCGACTACGTGAAGAACATGATTACCGGCGCCGCCCAGATGGACGGTGCGATCCTGGTCGTGTCGGCCGCTGACGGCCCGATGCCGCAGACCCGCGAGCACATCCTGCTCGCCCGCCAGGTCGGCGTGCCTGCGCTGGTTGTGTTCCTCAACAAGTGCGACATGGTCGACGATCCGGAGCTGCTCGAGCTCGTCGAGCTCGAAGTCCGCGAGCTGCTCTCCAAGTACGAATTCCCCGGCGACAAGATCCCGATCATCAAGGGTTCGGCGCTCGCCGCTCTCGAAGATTCCGACAAGAAGCTCGGCCACGACGCCATCCTCGAGCTGATGCGCAACGTCGACGAGTACATCCCGCAGCCGGAGCGTCCGATCGACCAGCCGTTCCTGATGCCGGTTGAAGACGTGTTCTCGATCTCGGGCCGCGGCACCGTCGTGACCGGCCGTGTCGAGCGCGGCGTCGTCAAGGTCGGCGAGGAAATCGAGATCGTCGGTCTCCGCGCCACCCAGAAGACCACCGTCACCGGCGTCGAAATGTTCCGCAAGCTGCTCGATCAGGGCCAGGCCGGCGACAACATCGGCGCGCTGCTCCGCGGCACCAAGCGCGAGGACGTCGAGCGCGGCCAGGTTCTGGCCAAGCCGGGTTCGGTCAAGCCGCACACCAAGTTCAAGGCTGAGGCCTACATCCTCACCAAGGAAGAGGGCGGTCGCCACACCCCGTTCTTCACCAACTACCGTCCGCAGTTCTACTTCCGCACCACCGACGTGACCGGTGTCGTGCACCTGCCGGAAGGCACCGAGATGGTGATGCCGGGCGACAACATCGCGATGGAAGTGCACCTGATCGTGCCGATCGCGATGGAAGAGAAGCTCCGCTTCGCGATCCGCGAAGGCGGCCGCACCGTCGGCGCCGGCGTCGTCGCCTCGATCATCGAGTAATTACGAGAAAAGGGACGGCGAGTAGCGAATGGTGACATTCGCTATTCGCTATTCGCCACCCACTGAAGAGAGACACGGCAATGAACGGCCAAAACATTCGTATCCGTCTCAAGGCGTTCGACCATCGTATCCTCGATACGTCGACCCGTGAGATCGTGAACACGGCGAAGCGCACCGGCGCGCAGGTCCGCGGACCCATTCCGCTGCCCACCCGCATCGAGAAGTTCACCGTCAACCGTTCGCCCCACGTCGACAAGAAGAGCCGCGAACAGTTCGAGATGCGCACTCACAAGCGCCTGCTCGACATCGTCGATCCGACCCCGCAGACCGTCGATGCTTTGATGAAGCTCGACCTGGCCGCCGGTGTCGACGTCGAGATCAAGCTCTAAGATTTTGGATCCCGTTCGCCAAAAGCGGACAAAGAGAACAGGAAGCAAGCCGATGCGCTCCGGAGTGATCGCACAAAAGGTCGGGATGACGCGGGTCTTCACGGAGGCCGGCGAACATATCCCCGTGACCGTGCTGAAGCTCGGCAATTGCCAGGTCGTAGGCCACCGCACCGAAGAGAAGAACGGTTACGTCGCGCTCCAGCTCGGTTCTGGCACCCGCAAGACCGTTTACATGCCGAAGGCCGAGCGCGGCCAGTTCGCGGTCGCCAAGGTCGAGCCGAAGCGCCGGGTCGAGGAGTTCCGCGTCACCGCGGACGCCATGATCCCGGTCGGCGCCGAGATCCAGGCCGACCACTTCGTCGTTGGCCAGTTCGTCGACGTCACCGGCACCTCGGTCGGTAAGGGCTTTGCCGGCGGCATGAAGCGCTGGAACTTCGGCGGTCTGCGCGCCACGCACGGTGTGTCGATCTCGCACCGCTCGATCGGTTCGACCGGTGGCCGTCAGGACCCCGGCAAGACCTGGAAGAACAAGAAGATGCCCGGCCACATGGGTGTCGACCGCATCACCACGCTCAACCTTCGCGTCGTTCAGACCGATGTCGAGCGCGGCCTGATCCTCGTCGAAGGCGCCGTTCCCGGCTCCAAGGGCGGCTGGATCCGCGTGCGCGACGCCGTCAAGAAGCCGCTACCGAAGGAAGCTCCGAAGCCCGGCAAGTTCAAGGTTGCTGGCGACGCGGAAGCCGCTCCGGCTGCGCAGGAGGCGTGAGATGGAATTGAAGGTCACCACCCTCGAAGGTAAGGAAGCCGGCTCCGTCCAGCTGTCCGACGCCATTTTCGGCCTCGAGCCGCGCGAGGACATCATCGCGCGCTGCGTGCAGTGGCAGCTCAACAAGCGCCAGGCCGGCACGCACAAGGCCAAGGGCCGCGCCGAGATCTGGCGCACCGGCAAGAAAATGTACAAGCAGAAGGGCACCGGCGGTGCTCGTCACGGCTCGGCCCGCGTGCCGCAGTTCCGCGGCGGCGGTCGTGCCTTCGGTCCGGTGGTGCGTTCGCACGCCACCGACCTGCCGAAGAAGGTCCGTGCGCTCGCTCTGAAGCATGCGCTCTCGGCCAAGGCCAAGGACGGCGATCTCGTCGTGATCGAGAAGGCCGCGCTCGAGACCGCCAAGACCAAGGCGCTGCTCGGCCACTTCTCGGGCCTCGGCCTCACCAACGCGCTGATCATCGACGGTGCCGAGCTCAACAACGGCTTCGCCGCTGCGGCCCGCAACATCCCGAATATGGACGTGCTGCCGATCCAGGGCATCAACGTCTATGACATCCTGCGCCGTCAGAAGCTCGTTCTGACCAAGGCCGCCATCGATGCGCTGGAGGCGCGCTTCAAATGAGCAAGAACATCGAGCCTCGCCACTACGACGTGATCCTGTCGCCGGTCGTGACCGAAAAGGCGACGATCGCCTCGGAGCACAACAAGGTGCTGTTCAAGGTGGCCGCCAAGGCGACAAAGCCGCAGATCAAGGAAGCGATCGAGAAGCTGTTCGACGTCAAGGTCAAGAGCGTCAACACGCTGGTCCGCAAGGGCAAGGTCAAGGCCTTCCGCGGCACCATCGGTTCGCAGTCGAACAGCAAACGCGCGATCGTGACCCTCGAAGAGGGTCACCGGATCGACGTCACCACCGGTCTGTAAGGTCGTACGACGATGGCACTGAAGACATTCAATCCCACGACGCCGGGCCAGCGCCAGCTGGTCATGGTCGATCGTTCGGCCCTCTACAAGGGCAAGCCGGTCAAGGCGCTCACGGAGGGCAAGAAGTCCTCGGGCGGTCGCAACAACACCGGCCGCATCACCGTGCGCTTCCGCGGCGGCGGTCATAAGCAGACGCTGCGTACCGTCGACTTCAAGCGTGAGAAGGTCGACGTGCCCGCGACCATCGAGCGGCTGGAATATGATCCGAACCGCACCGGCTTCATCGCCCTGATCAAGTATCAGGACGGCGAGCAGGCCTACATCTTGGCGCCGCAGCGCCTGGCCGTGGGCGACACGATCATCGCCGGCAATTACGTCGACGTGAAGCCGGGCAACGTCATGCCGCTCGGCAACATGCCGGTCGGCACGATCATCCACAACATCGAGGTCAAGATCGGCAAGGGCGGCCAGCTCGCGCGTTCCGCGGGCACCTACGCCCAGCTCGTCGGCCGCGACCAGGACTACGTCATCATCCGCCTGAACTCGGGCGAGCAGCGCCTGGTGCACGGCCGTTGCCGCGGCACGATCGGCGCGGTCTCGAACCCGGATCACATGAACACCTCGATCGGCAAGGCCGGTCGCAAGCGTTGGATGGGGCGCAGGCCGCACAACCGCGGTGTCGCGATGAACCCGATCGACCATCCGCACGGCGGTGGTGAAGGTCGTACCTCGGGCGGCCGTCACCCGGTCACCCCGTGGGGCAAGCCGACCAAGGGCAAGAAGACCCGCACCAACAAGTCGACCAACAAATTCATTCTCCTAAGCCGCCACAAGCGGAAGAAGTAAGGAACGCCGGACATGGTTCGTTCAGTCTGGAAAGGCCCGTTCGTCGAGGGTTCTCTGCTCAAGAAGGCAGATGCCGCGCGCGCGTCCGGCCGTCACGACGTCATCAAGATCTGGAGCCGTCGCTCGACCATCCTGCCGCAATTCGTCGGCCTGACCTTCGGCGTCTACAATGGTCAGAAGCACGTGCCGGTGGCCGTGAACGAGGAAATGGTTGGTCACAAGTTCGGCGAGTTCTCGCCGACCCGGACCTTCCATGGCCACTCCGGCGACAAGAAAGCCAAGAAGGCTTGAGGATTAAACGATGAGCAAACCTAAGCGCGAACGGAGCCTCGCCGACAACGAGGCCAAGGCGGTCGCCCGGATGCTGCGGGTAAGCCCGCAGAAGCTCAACCTGGTCGCCCAGCTCATTCGCGGCCGGAAGGCGTCTGCCGCGCTCGCCGACCTGCAGTTTTCGCGCAAGCGGATCGCGGTCGACGTGAAGAAGTGCCTGGAATCGGCGATCGCCAACGCCGAGAACAACCACGACCTCGACGTGGACGATCTCGTCGTGGCGCAGGCCTTCGTCGGCAACGGCCTCGTGATGAAGCGCTTTGCCGCCCGCGGCCGCGGCCGCTCGGGCCGTGTCTACAAACCGTTTTCGCAGCTGACGATCATCGTTCGTCAGGTCGAAGCTGAAGCCGCCGCGTAAGGGCGCAGGAGAACACGATGGGTCAAAA
Source organism: Bradyrhizobium glycinis (assembly GCF_016031655.1). Taxonomy (GTDB): domain Bacteria; phylum Pseudomonadota; class Alphaproteobacteria; order Rhizobiales; family Xanthobacteraceae; genus Bradyrhizobium; species Bradyrhizobium glycinis. Next base: position 171,316 of record NZ_JACCHQ010000003.1, on the reverse strand, counting down.
GATCAATCCGATCGGTCTGCGTCTCGGCATCAACCGGACCTGGGATTCCCGCTGGTTCGCCGGCAAGCAGGAATACGGCAAGCTGCTGCACGAGGACGTCAAGATCCGCGAGATCCTGCACAAGGAGCTCAAGCAGGCGGCCGTCGCCCGCATCGTGATAGAGCGTCCGCACAAGAAGTGCCGCGTCACCATCCACTCGGCCCGTCCGGGCGTGGTGATCGGCAAGAAGGGCGCCGACATCGACAAGCTGCGCAAGAAGGTCGCGGACATCACCTCGTCGGACGTCGTCATCAACATCGTCGAGATCCGCAAGCCGGAGCTCGATGCGACGCTGGTGGCCGAGTCGATCGCGCAGCAGCTCGAGCGCCGCGTGGCGTTCCGCCGTGCCATGAAGCGCGCCGTGCAGTCGGCGATGCGTCTCGGTGCGGAGGGCATCCGCATCAACTGCTCGGGACGTCTCGGCGGTGCGGAAATCGCGCGTATGGAGTGGTATCGCGAAGGCCGCGTGCCGCTGCACACGCTGCGGGCCGACATCGACTACGGCGTTGCGACCGCGTTCACGACCTTCGGCACCTGCGGCGTCAAGGTCTGGATCTTCAAGGGCGAGATCCTCGAGCACGATCCGATGGCCCAGGACAAGAGAATGGCCGAAGGCGAGACCGGCGGCAGTGGCGATCGCGGTGGCCGTCAGCGCCGCGAGACGGCCGCTGCCTAAGGCCAGACAGGAATTTGAGGGCTTAAAGCCATGATGCAACCTAAGAAAACGAAGTTCCGGAAGGCGCATAAGGGCCGCATCCACGGCGTTGCGTCTTCGGGCGCGACGTTGGCGTTCGGCCAGTTCGGCCTGAAGGCGACCGAGCCTGAGCGCGTCACCGCGCGCCAGATCGAAGCCGCCCGCCGCGCGCTGACCCGCCACATGAAGCGCGCCGGCCGCGTCTGGATCCGCGTGTTCCCCGACGTTCCGGTGTCGAAGAAGCCGGCCGAAGTCCGCATGGGCTCCGGCAAGGGTTCGCCGGAATTGTGGGTCGCGCGCGTCAAGCCGGGCCGGGTGCTGTTCGAGATCGATGGCGTCAACACCCAGACGGCGCGTGAGGCGCTGACCCTGGCGGCCGCCAAGCTGCCGATCAAGACGCGCTTCGTCGAGCGCATTGCGGAGTAATGGCCATGGCCCAGATGAAGATCGAAGACATCCGCGCGATGAGCCCCGACCAGCAGGATGAGGCCATCCTGAACCTGAAGAAGGAGCGCTTCAACCTGCGCTTCCAGCGCGCCACCGGGCAGCTCGAGAACACCTCGCGCCTGCGCGAGGCCCGCCGTGACATCGCCCGGATCAAGACCATCGCCGCGCAGACGCGCGCGAAGAAGAAGTAAGAGGCTTACGAAGATGCCGAAACGTACTTTGCAGGGCGTGGTCGTCAGCGACAAGCAAGCCAAGACCATCGTGGTGCGCGTCGACCGCCGCTTCACGCACCCGATCTACAAGAAGACGATCCGCCGTTCGAAGAACTACCACGCGCACGACGAGAGCAACCAGTTCAAGCCGGGCGACATGGTGTGGATCGAGGAAACGAAGCCGATTTCGAAGTTGAAGCGCTGGGTCGTGATCCGGGGCGAACACAAGAAAAGCGCCTGATCTGTTGGCTTTAGCCGACTGACTTCAGGGAAATGTTGAGCGCCGGCTGGGCTGGCGCAAAGAGAAAGAGGACGAGGTGCATCAATGATTCAGATGCAGACCAACCTCGACGTGGCCGACAATTCTGGCGCACGCCGTGTCATGTGTATCAAGGTGCTCGGGGGCTCCAAGCGCCGCTACGCCACGATCGGCGACATCATCGTCGTGTCGATCAAGGAAGCCATTCCGCGTGGCAAGGTGAAGAAGGGCGACGTGATGAAGGCCGTCGTGGTGCGCGTCCGCAAGGACATCCGCCGCGCCGACGGCTCGGTCATCCGCTTCGACCGCAACGCCGCCGTGCTGATCAACAACCAGTCCGAGCCGGTTGGCACCCGTATTTTCGGGCCCGTGCCGCGCGAGCTGCGCGCCAAGAACCACATGAAGATCATCTCGCTCGCGCCGGAGGTGCTGTGATGGCTGCGAAGATCCGCAAGGGCGACAAGGTCGTCGTGCTGACCGGCCGCGACAAGGGCCGCACCGGCGAAGTGTTCGAGGTTCGCCCCGACGCCGGGACCGCGCTGGTGCGCGGCATCAACATGGTCAAGCGTCACCAGAAGCAGACGCAGGCCCAGGAGGGCGGCATCATCTCGAAAGAGGCGCCGATCCACCTGTCCAACATCGCGTATGTCGGCAAGGACGGAAAGCCGACCCGCGTCGGATTCAAGATTCTGGCGGACGGCAAGAAGGTCCGCATCGCCAAGAGCTCGGGAGCTGAGATCGATGGCTGAGGCCGCTTACACGCCGCGCCTGCGCGCGGAATATGACGCGAAGATCCGCACGGCTCTGACCGAGAAGTTCGGTTACGAGAACGTCATGCAGGTTCCGCGCCTGGACAAGGTCGTGCTGAACATGGGCGTTGGCGATTCCGTCAACGACCGCAAGAAGGCCGAGACCGCCGCTGCCGAATTGACCCAGATCGCCGGCCAGAAGGCGATCGTCACCTATTCGCGTATCGCGATCGCGACCTTTAAGCTGCGTGAGAACCAGCCGATCGGCTGCAAGGTCACGCTGCGCAAGGCCCGCATGTACGAGTTCATCGATCGGCTGGTGAACGTCGCGCTGCCGCGCGTGCGCGACTTCCGCGGCCTGAACCCGAAGAGCTTCGACGGCCGCGGCAACTACTCGCTCGGCATCAAGGAGCACATCATTTTCCCCGAGATCGACTTCGACAAGGTCACGGAAGCCCGCGGTATGGACATCACCGTCTGCACCACGGCCAAGACCGACGAAGAGGCGAGGGCCTTGTTGACCGCTTTCAATTTCCCGTTCCGGCAGTGAGACGCTGACTTAGAGCCTCTCAAACGCGGATACCCAGGAGCCAAGCATGGCAAAGAAGAGTTCAGTCGAGAAGAACAACCGGCGCAAGCGGATGGTGAAGAACGCCGCCGCCAAGCGCGAGCGGTTGAAGGCGATCATCGCCGACAAGACGCTGCCGATGGAGGAGCGGTTCGCCGCGACCCTGAAGCTGGCGGAAATGCCGCGCAACTCGTCGGCGACCCGCATCCGTATGCGCTGCGAGCTGTCGGGCCGTCCGCGCTCGAACTATCGCAAGAACAAGCTGTCCCGTATCGCGCTGCGCGAGCTTGGCTCCAAGGGCATGGTCCCTGGCCTCGTGAAGTCCAGCTGGTAAGGAGGGTCGTTTAGATGTCTACGCACGATCCAATCAGCGATCTGATCACCCGTATCCGCAACGCGCAGATGCGTTCGAAGACCAAGGTCTCCACGCCCGGCTCGAAGATGCGCGAGAACGTGCTCGAGGTTCTGAAGGCCGAGGGCTACATCCGCGGTTACGCCACGCTCGAGCACTCCTCGGGCCGCAGCGAGATCGAGATCGAGCTGAAGTATTTCGACGGCGAGCCCGTCATTCGCGAGATTGAGCGCGTTTCCAAGCCCGGGCGCAGAGTCTATGCCTCGGTGAAGAACCTGCCGCGGGTGAATAACGGTCTCGGCATTTCGGTGTTGTCGACGCCGAAGGGGATCATGGCCGACCACAGCGCGCGCGACGCGAATGTGGGCGGTGAAGTCCTCTTCACGGTGTTCTGAGAAGGATTTTCGATCCATGTCACGTGTTGGCAAAAAGCCTGTGACGGTGCCGTCGGGCGTTACCGCGACCATCGACGGCCAGACCGTCAAGATGAAGGGGCCGAAGGGCCAGCTTCAGTTCGTCGTCCACGACGACGTCGAGGTGAAGCTCGAGAACGGCCAGGTCAAGGTCAAGCCGCGGACCGAGACCAACCGCGCGCGGGCGCTGTACGGCACCGCTCGCGCCCAGGTCGCGAATCTGGTCGAAGGCGTCACCAAGGGTTTCGAGAAGAAGCTCGAGATCACCGGCGTCGGCTATCGCGCCGCGATGCAGGGCAAGAACCTGCAGCTCGCGCTCGGCTACAGCCATGACGTGATCTATCCGATCCCCGAGGGGATCACGATCACCGTGCCGAAGCCGACCGAGATCACGGTGGCGGGCAGCGACGTCCAGCGCGTCGGCCAGGTCGCCGCCGAGATCCGCTCCTATCGTCCGCCGGAGCCCTACAAGGGCAAGGGCGTGAAGTATGTGGGCGAATTCATCTTCCGCAAGGAAGGCAAGAAGAAGTAACGGAGCCGGTCATGTCGAAAGCCAAGGTTACGAATGCCCGGCGCAAGCGGAGTGTGCGGCTGAAGCTGCGCCGCTCCGCCGGCGGCCGTCCGCGCCTGTCGGTATTCCGCTCGTCCAAGCACATCTACGCCCAGGTCATCGATGACCTGAAGGGCGAAACGCTGGCCTCTGCCTCGTCGCTCGAGAAGTCGATGCGCGACGGCGGCAAGACCGGTGCCGATATCGATGCGGCGAAGGCGGTCGGCAAGTTGCTGGCCGAGCGCGCCGCCGAGAAGGGCGTCAAGGAAGTCGTGTTCGATCGCGGCAGCTATCTCTATCACGGGCGCGTCAAGGCTCTGGCCGACGCGGCGCGTGAGAGTGGGCTGAGCTTCTAACAGAATTTGAGGATTGGGGCGTAAGCCTCTGAAGGATTGGAAAAACCATGGCAGCTGAACGCGAACAACGTGGTGGACGCGATCAACGCGGCGGCGGACGTGAACGCAGGGAGCGCGAGGAGCGCGACAGCGAGTTCGTCGACAAGCTCGTCCACATCAACCGCGTGGCCAAGGTCGTCAAGGGCGGCAAACGCTTCGGTTTCGCAGCGCTGGTCGTGATCGGCGACCAGAAGGGCCGCGCCGGCTTCGGTCACGGCAAGGCGCGCGAAGTGCCCGAGGCGATCCGCAAGGCGACCGAGTCCGCCAAGCGCAACCTGACGCGGGTGTCGCTGCGCGAGGGCCGCACGCTCCATCACGACATCGCCGGCCGTCATGGCGCGGGCCGCGTCTATCTGCGTGCAGCTCCGGCCGGTACCGGCATCATCGCCGGCGGCCCGATGCGCGCCGTGTTCGAGACGCTCGGCGTCCAGGACGTGGTGGCGAAGTCGATCGGCTCGTCGAACCCGTACAACATGGTGCGCGCGACCTTCGACGCGCTGAAGCACCAGGATTCGCCGCGTTCGGTCGCAGCCCGCCGCAACATCAAGGTGTCCACCCTCCAGTCCCGTCGTATCGGCGGCGATGCCGAGGCGGCCGCCGACTAACGGAAGCTTTTCGGAGTAGACTCCCATGGCCAAGGCCGCAAAGACGATCAAGGTCGAGCAGACCGGCAGCGCGATCCGCCGCCATCACTCGCAGCGCTCGACCCTGATCGGGCTCAAGCTCAACAAGATCGGCCGCACCAGCGAACTGCCGGATACCCCGGCGGTCCGCGGCATGATCGAGAAGGTTCACCATCTCGTCCGCATCATCGACGAGAAGTAAGCAAAGGCGCACGGTCCCGGAAAGCGGGAAGCGGTTTTCGGTGAAGATCGTGCGCAAGACACAAGGAGAAGGGCGATGAAGCTCAGCGATATCGCCGACAACGCCGGCTCGCGCAAGAAGCGTATGCGCGTCGGCCGCGGCATCGGTTCCGGCAAGGGCAAGCAGTCCGGTCGCGGCGGCAAGGGCCAGACCGCGCGCTCGGGCGTGCGCATCAAGGGTTTCGAAGGCGGCCAGATGCCGATGCATCGCCGTCTGCCCAAGCGCGGCTTCAACAACATCTTCCGCGTCGAGTTCGCCGAGATCAATCTCGACCGGCTCCAGGAAGCGGTCGACGCCAAAAAGATCGACGCCGGCAGCGTCGTCAACGTCGAGGCCCTGGTGAAGGGCGGCGTGCTGCGCCGCGCCAAGGCCGGCCTGCGGCTGCTCGGCCGAGGCGAGCTCAAGTCCAAGCTCAACATCGAAGTGCACGGCGCCAGCAAGACCGCGATCGCGGCGGTCGAGAAGGCCGGCGGCTCGGTGAAGATCCTCGCCCAGCCCAAGGAAGAAGGCGAGGCGGCGTAACAACTGCGTCATTTGGCCCGCGGCGCGCGGGCCTTTACGCATGCGGGACGTGGACTTATCGAAGCCGAGCCCCAGATAATGTCCGGCGTCCGCTAAACTAGCCCGGCCGCGGGCATGACGGCGCAACAGGCGGCGGGAGAAAGTCCAAGATGGTCTCTGCAGCGGAACAACTGGCAGCCAATCTCAATTTCGGCGCGTTTGCCAAGGCCGACGAACTGAAGAAGCGCATCTGGTTCACCCTGGGTGCGCTGCTCGTTTATCGGCTCGGGACCTACATCCCGCTGCCGGGCATCGATCCCAACATCTGGGAGCAGGTGTTCCGCTCGCAGGCGGGCGGCATCCTCGGCATGTTCAACATGTTCGCCGGCGGCGGCATCCACCGTATGGCGATCTTCGCGCTGAACATCATGCCGTACATCTCGGCCTCGATCATCATCCAGCTCCTCACCACCGTCTCGCCGCAGCTCGAGGCCTTGAAGAAGGAAGGTGAGGCCGGCCGCAAGACGCTGAACCAGTACACCCGCTATCTGACCGTCATCCTGGCCGCATTCCAGTCCTACGGCATCGCCGTGGGCCTCGAAGGCGCCGGCAACGTCGTCAGCGAACCCGGCATGTTCTTCCGCCTGTCCACGGCGATCACGCTGACCGGCGGCACCATGTTCCTGATGTGGCTCGGCGAGCAGATCACCTCGCGCGGCATCGGCAACGGCATTTCGCTGATCATTCTCGCCGGCATCGTCGCTGAGTTGCCCGCGGCGCTCGCCGGCATGCTCGAGCTCGGCCGTCAGGGCGCGATGTCGACCGGCCTGATCCTGGTCGTCATCATCATGGCCGTCGTCGTGATCGCCTTCATCGTCTTCATGGAGCGCGCGCAGCGCCGGCTTCTGATCCAGTATCCGAAGCGCCAGGTCGGCAACAAGATGTTCGAGGGTCAGTCTTCGCATCTGCCGCTCAAGCTCAACACCTCAGGCGTGATCCCGCCGATCTTCGCATCCTCGCTGCTCCTCTTGCCGACGACGGTTGCGAACTTCAACACGGGCAGCGGGCCGGAATGGTTCCAGTGGATCACCACCCAGCTCGGCCATGGCCGTCCGCTGTTTCTGATCATGTATCTGGCGCTGATCGTGTTCTTCGCCTTCTTCTACACCGCGATCGTGTTCAACCCGACCGAGACCGCGGACAATCTGAAGAAGCACGGCGGCTTTATTCCGGGCATTCGCCCGGGCGAACGCACAGCGGAATACATCGACTACGTGCTGTCGCGCATCACTGTGCTGGGTGCGATCTACCTCGCCATCGTCTGCTTGATCCCGGAAATCCTGATCTCCTACGCCTCGGTGCCGTTCTATTTCGGCGGCACCTCGCTGCTGATCGTCGTCAGCGTCACCATGGACACGGTGGCGCAGGTGCAGGGCTATCTGCTGGCGCACCAGTATGAAGGTCTGATCCGCAAGTCCAAGCTGCGCGGCCGCCGCCGCTAGCGTGTCCGCGGAGGGCGCCAATGCCCCGCCGAATCGCGGTGCGAGCAGAGTGCGGCGACCGTCACCGCTGTCGGCGGGGCGGTCGGCAGCATCCGCAGAGCGGCTCTCGGTGCGCGCAATCCCTGATTTCAAAGCCTTCTTGGCGTCCGCCCGTTCGCTCTCCTATGATATGGGTGGTGGTGCGGCGCTGATTGTGGTTTGCACTATTCTCGATCTTCAAACACAGGTGCGCGACGTATCGCTCACCAAGCCGGGGGGCGTACGCCGATGAGAATTATACTTCTGGGACCGCCTGGGTCGGGCAAGGGGACTCAGGCCCAGCTCCTGGTGCAGCGCTATGGCATCGTCCAGCTCTCGACCGGCGAGATGCTGCGTGCCGCGGTTGCGGCCGGCACCCCGGTCGGGCTGAAGGCCAAGGAGATCATGGCCAGCGGCGGCCTCGTGCCCGATGACGTCGTGGTGGGAATCATTTCCGACCGCATCGACCAGCCTGACGCCAAGAACGGTTTCATCCTCGACGGTTTCCCCCGCACCGTGCCGCAGGCCGAGGCGCTGGACGAGCTGCTCAAGCGCAAGCATCTCAAGCTCGACGCCGTGATCGAGCTCCGGGTCAATGAGAGCGCGCTCTTGAGCCGCGTCGAGACCCGCGTTGCCCAGATGCGGGAGCGCGGCGAGGAGGTCCGGCTCGACGACACCCCGGAGGTCCTGACCAAGCGGCTGGCCAGCTATCGCAGCCAGACGGAACCGCTGATTCACTACTATTCCGAGCGGCGGAAGCTCTCGACCATCGATGGCATGATGGCCATCGACGAGGTCACCCGCGCCATCCACCGCCAGCTCCTGGCTCTGGGGGCGGTCGAGCCCAAGACGCATGCCCGGAGCGCCGCCAAGGCGGTGCCGGCCAAAAAGGCCAAGGCAGGGAAGAAGGCGGCCGCAAAGCCGGCGAAGACGGCCAAAAAGGGGGCGAAATCGGCCAAAACCGCCAAAAAGGCCAAGAAAGCCACCAAGAAAGGCACCAAGAAAGGCACCAAGAAAACCGTCAAAAAAGCAGCCAAGAAGACCGCCAAGAAGACCCTCAAAAAGGGGGCCAAAAAGGCAGCAAAAAAGGTCACGAAAAAGCGAGCCAAACGCTAGCAGCGGTTGACGAAAGCCCCCGGAATCCCCTAATAAGCCCCGCATCCAAGTCGGATAGTTTCAGACGATGCCGGGCCCCAGGAAGACCGGGGGTGGGCGTCGTGTTCGCGTTTGTGAACACCTGCCCGAGAAAGCAAGCACTTAAAGCCCGATTCCTGACGAGGGATCGGCAACAGGAGAGAAGGCCGTGGCCCGTATTGCCGGCGTGAACATTCCCACCAACAAGCGCGTGCTGATCGCGCTCCAGTACATCCATGGCATCGGCCCGAAGATCGCCGGTGACATTATGGAGAAGGTGAAGATCCCCGAGGACCGTCGCGTCAATCAGCTCAGCGACGCCGAAGTGCTCCAGATCCGCGAAGTCATCGACCGCGACTATCTCGTCGAGGGCGACCTGCGTCGTGAGGTCGGCATCAACATCAAGCGTCTGATGGACCTCGGCTGCTATCGCGGCCTGCGTCATCGTCGTGGTCTGCCGGTGCGCGGTCAGCGGACCCACACCAATGCGCGCACGCGCAAGGGTCCGGCCAAGGCCATCGCCGGCAAGAAGAAGTAAGTTTTCGAATCCAATCGCGGCGTGTGGCGATGCGGGGAGGCCCGTTCGCCACGCGCTTTTCGTTCCACAGGTGTAGCCGCTGGCATTACGGCGGTGTTTGAGATCTTCAGGAAAGGGACTCAATGGGCAAGGAAGCCACCCGCGTTCGTCGTCGTGAGCGCAAGAACATCGCCTCCGGCGTCGCGCATGTGAACTCGTCGTTCAACAACACGACCATCACCATCACCGACGCACAGGGCAACACGATCGCCTGGTCTTCGGCCGGCACGATGGGCTTCAAGGGCTCGCGCAAGTCGACCCCGTACGCCGCGCAGGTTGCGGCCGAGGACGTGTCGAAGAAGGCGCAGGAGCACGGCATGCGCACGCTGGAAGTCGAGGTCGCCGGTCCCGGTTCGGGCCGCGAATCGGCGCTCCGCGCGCTCCAGGCCGCCGGCTTCACCGTCACCTCAATCCGTGACGTGACCACGATCCCGCACAACGGTTGCCGTCCCCGCAAGCGTCGGCGCGTTTGATTTTGACAAGCTGCGGGCGCGTCGGCGCCCGCGGCGACTTTGCAAGAAGCCGCGGGGATGATCTGCGGCCTTTCTCCAACGCCAGTATTTGATGCGTCAAATTGACTGGCCTGTATGGGTGAAACAGTGACGATCCAGAAAAATTGGCAAGAACTGATTCGGCCGAACAAGCTCCAGGTCACGCCCGGCAGCGATCCATCGCGTTTCGCGACCATCGTCGCCGAGCCGCTCGAGCGTGGCTTCGGCCAGACCCTCGGCAATGCGCTGCGCCGCATCCTGCTCTCCTCGCTCCAGGGCGCGGCGGTGCAGTCGGTGCACATCGACGGCGTGCTGCACGAGTTCTCATCGATCGCGGGCGTCCGTGAGGACGTCACCGACATCGTGCTCAACATCAAGGACATCTCGATCAAGATGCAGGGCGAAGGCCCCAAGCGCATGGTCGTGAAGAAGCAAGGTCCGGGCGTCGTCACCGCCGGCGACATCCAGACCGTCGGCGATGTGGTCGTGCTCAACCCCGATCTGCAGATCTGCACGCTCGACGAGGGCGCCGAGATCCGCATGGAGTTCACGGTCTCGACCGGCAAGGGCTACGTGCCTGCCGAGCGCAACCGTCCCGAGGACGCGCCGATCGGCCTGATCCCGGTCGACAGCCTGTACTCGCCGGTCCGCAAGGTCTCCTACAAGGTCGAGAACACCCGCGAGGGCCAGATCCTCGACTACGACAAGCTGACCATGACGATCGAGACCAACGGCGCGATCACGCCGGATGACTCGGTGGCCTACGCCGCCCGCATCCTGCAGGATCAGCTCAACGTGTTCGTCAACTTCGAAGAGCCGCGCAAGGAAGTCGCCCAGGAGATCATTCCGGACCTCGCCTTCAACCCGGCTTTCCTCAAGAAGGTGGACGAGCTCGAGCTGTCGGTGCGTTCGGCCAACTGCCTGAAGAACGACAACATCGTCTACATCGGCGACCTCGTGCAGAAGAGCGAGGCGGAAATGCTCCGCACTCCGAACTTCGGCCGCAAGTCGCTGAACGAGATCAAGGAAGTGCTGGCTCAGATGGGTCTGCACCTCGGCATGGAAGTGCCGGGCTGGCCGCCGGAGAACATCGACGAGCTCGCCAAGCGCTTCGAGGATCACTACTGAGCTTTCGTCGTTCCGGGGCGGCTCGCAGAGCCGAACCCGGAACCTCGAGATTCCGGATCGCCGCTTCGCGCCGTCCGGAATGACACCACTGGGCGAACGCAGGCAGCCCACCTGAGCAACATGTCCGACGAACCGTCGCGGCAGTTTTAAAACGTAAGGACTACACACATGCGTCACGGCAAGGTTCATCGGAAGCTCAACCGCACGGCCGAGCACCGCAAGGCGATGTTCGCCAACATGGCGGCCGCGCTGATCAAGCACGAGCAGATCGTCACCACGCTGCCCAAGGCCAAGGAGCTTCGCCCGATCGTCGAGAAGCTCGTCACTCTCGGCAAGAAGGGCGGCCTGTCGCTGCGCCGTCAGGCCATCTCCGAGCTGCGCGACGTCGACATGGTCAAGAAGCTGTTCGATACGCTGGCGACCCGCTACAAGGACCGCCAGGGCGGCTACACCCGCATCATCAAGGCGGGCTTCCGCTACGGCGACAACGCCGCGATGGCCGTGATCGAGTTCGTCGATCGCGATGTCGATGCCAAGGGCCAGGATTCCGGTCCGGTGCAGGAAAAGGAAGCCGAGGCGGCGTAAGCCGGACCGGCATGACGTTTCAAAAGCGGCGCCTTCGGCGCCGCTTTTTTGTTGCGTAGGCCGCGGATTGCACGAAGCGCAAACCGCTCAGCATAACCCACATGCGTCTGCCATCGCGAGACGGTGTGCTGGGCCACCCCTTCGGCCGATCCGCGGGCACCTTGCCACTCACGCGTGAGTGAGCGCCGATTGCCCTCCACCGAGCGCGCCCGATATCTCCATGCACATCCATGGAGATATCGCATGAAGATCGACCTTTCCGGAAAGACCGCCCTCGTGACCGGCTCGACCGCCGGCATCGGCCACGCCATCGCCAAGGGCCTCGCCGCCTCCGGCGCCAGCGTCGTCATCAACGGCCGCGGCCAGGACAAGGTCGATGCGGCGGTACGCAAGCTGGAAGGGGCGGGCGCCAAGGTCCGCGGGATCGCGGCCGACGTCTCGACCGCGACTGGCTGCAAGGCACTCGTTGCGGCGCTGCCCGAGGTCGACATCCTCGTCAACAATGCCGGTATCTTCGAGCCCAAGGATTTCTTCGACATCGCGGATGAGGACTGGAGCCGCTTCTTCGAGGTCAACGTGATGAGCGGCGTGCGCCTGTCGCGGGCCTACATGAAAGGCATGCTCAAGCGCAATTGGGGCCGCATCGTCTTCATCTCCTCGGAGTCTGGGCTCAACATTCCCGTCGAGATGATCCATTACGGCATGACCAAGACGGCCCAGCTTTCCGTGGCGCGCGGCCTGGCGCAGCTCACCGCTGGCACCGGCGTCACCGTCAATTCCGTGCTGCCGGGCCCGACCATGTCCGAAGGCGTCGAGACGTTCGTCAAGGATCTCGCTAGGCAGAACGGCCAGTCGGTGGACGAGGCCGCTGCCAACTTCGTCAGGCAGCATCGCCCCAGCTCGCTGCTGCAGCGCTTCGCGAGCGTCGACGAGATCGCCAACATGGTGGTCTATGTCGCCTCGAAGCAGGCATCCGCCACCAACGGCGCGGCGCTGCGCGCGGAAGGCGGCATCGTCAACACGATCGCCTGAGGCGATGCGCATGGCCGCCTATGTGATCTCCGAGGTCGAGGCGCGCGATCCCGCTGCGTTCGAGGCCTATCGCGCCTTGGCCGCCAAGTCAATCGCGCAGTACGGCGGCCGTTATCTCGTCCGCGGCGGCGAGGCCGAGCTGCTGGAGGGCGGTCCAGCACCGAAGGCCATCGTCATCGTGGAGTTCCCGACGATGGCGCGGCTCAAGGAGTGGTACGCCTCGGCCGAGTATGCTGAGGCCCTGGAGCTGCGCGCGAGCGCGCTGCAGCGCAGGCTGCTGTTTGTCGAAGGCGTATTGACGCCGTAGACGGCCGGCTACTCGTCTTTGATTCCTGCTTTCTGCGCGATGTCCTTCATCTCGGCCGTCTCTTTGGTCACCGCACCGGCCCAGTCGTCGAAGCGTGCGAAGCCGGGCTCGAAGCCGACCTTGACGAAGCGCTCCGCGACGGAGGGGTTGTTGATGATCTCCTCCAGCGTCGCCGTGAGCTTGTCGCGAACTGGTGGCGGCAGCCCCCTGGGCGCGACCACCGCGCCCCATGACGAGAAGTCGATGGCGGGATAGCCGAGCTCTGCCAATGTCGGTACGTCGGGCAGGAATGGTGTGCGCTGGCTCGAGAACACCGCCATCACCTTGACGGCGCCGGCCTCGATCTGCGGCTTCACGGCGATCACGGTGTCGACATGATACTGGATGTGCTTGCCGATGAGATCGTTCATCGCCGGCGCGCTGCCCTTGTAGGGCAGGTGGACCATCTTGATTCCGGCGTTCGACTTGAACAACTCGCCGGCGAAATGCGACACCGTCGCGACGCCGAAGGAGGCCAGCGACAGCTTGTCCGGACTAGCCTTTGCCTCCGCGACGAGCGCAGGCAGATCCTTGACCGCATTGTCCTTATAGGTGACCAGCGCAAGGGTGATCTTGCCGACCCGGCCGAGCGGCTCGAAATCCTTGGCCGCATCGTACGGAACGTTCTCCTTCACGGCGGCCGGCAAGGTGAAGCTCGAATTCGAGCTGAAGAACAGGGTGTACCCGTCGGGGGCCGCGCGCGCGACCTCCTTGGCCGCGATCGTGGTGCCACCGCCGGGACGGTTCATGATGATCACGGGCTTGCCGAGCCGGGCTTCGAGCTCGCCGCCGATGATGCGGGCCACCACGTCCGAGGCTCCGCCCGGCGGGAACGGGACGATCAATTGCAGGGATTTCTCGGGATAGGTCGATTGCGCGGTGGCGAGCGAGTTGACGCTGATCGAGCCGATCGCGGCGAGCGCTAGCGTCAGGAACGTTGTTTTCATCGTGTCGTTGTTCCGCGGTTGACGTTTCAATCGAAGGCTAGAAATCCCGGCTTGTCCGCAATCGGCGGCTGCCTGGCAAGCCACGCAATGTCGGGAACGGGGCGGGCGGTATCCGGATTGGCGGCGAGCACCGCTTCGATTTCGCGCGCGACCGCGAGCGTGGCGAGATCGCCGCCGCGCGGACCGATCACCTGGATGCCGATCGGCAGTCCGGCGTCGTCGCGCCCGGCGGGGATTGCAACGGTGGGATGGCCGACATTCGTGACGGCATAGGCGAGCGCGAGCCAGTGGAAGTAGCTCTTGGTCGGCCGGCCGTCGATCTCGGCTGGATAGAGCTCCGACCACGGCCGTGGACTGATGGTGACCGCAGGCGCGAGAATAAACTCGTGATCCGCGAAGAAGGTCTGCCAGCGCCGGTAAAGGTCGGTCTGCATCGAAAGCGCACGCGCTACGTCGGCAGCCGAATAGCCGAGCCCCTCCGCCACGTTGTCGCGAACGTTGGGCCCGACCTTGTCCGGAAGCTTCTCCACGAGCTCGCGGTGGCGGCCGAGGAATGCGACGGCGCGGAGAATGCTGAACACCTCGTCTGCGCCGGTGCAATCAGGATGAGCCCATTCGACTTTGCGAAACACCGTTTCGAACGAATTGAGCTTCTGTTTGAAGGCGCGGGCGACCGCCCCCTCGGTTGGCGCAAAGCCGAAATCGCTGGTTGCAGCAATGCGGAGCGCGGAGAGATCGATGCGCGGTGGATTGCGATAGAGCGCCGGCGAAGGCGCATCGCCGGCATGAAGGATCGCCGACAACGGATCGCGGGCGTCACGATCCAGCATGCAGGACAGCATCAGGCAAACGTCCGACACGGTTCTCGCCATCGGCCCGAGCTGCGAGATCTGCAGCCAGGCCATGTTGCGGCTGTTGCTGGCGATCAGTCCGGGCGAGGGCCGGAAGCCGACCACGCCGCAAAAGGATGCCGGATTCCGCACCGAGCCGCCGGTATCGGATCCGGTCGCGAGCGGCACCATGCCAGTGGCGAGTGCGACCGCCGATCCCCCAGACGAACCGGCGGCGGATCGATTGGGATCGAAGGGATTGCCGGTCGCGCCATATACGGCGTTGCGCGTATTGCCGCCGGCACCCCATTCCGGCACATTCGTCTTGCCGATGACGATCGCGCCCTCGCGCTTGAGCATCGCGACGATGGCCTCGTCCTGCCTGGCGACGTTGTCCGCGAACAGCACGCTGCCGAAGCTGGTCGGCAATCCTTCCGCGTCGATCAGGTCTTTGACACCGAGCGGCAGCCCATGCACGGCGCCGAGGGTTTCACCGCGCATCACGGCGACCTCGCGCTCGCGCGCTGTCTTGCGCGCGGTTTCGAACGAGCGCGCAACGACGGCGTTGACCGCCGGATCGACCGCTTCGATGCGGCGGATGCAGCTATCCGTCAGCTCGACGGGGGAGAGCTTGCGTTGGCCAATCAGCGCGCGTGCCGCGACCGCCGACAGGTCGCATGGTTCGGTCATCATCAATCTGCTTGTTGCTGGTCCCGGCGGGCGGGGTTCGGCCCTCTTTTCCGGGACCGCAGACGCATGATGCCTCAATCCAGGCGGAGTGCCAAGCCTACCACCCCTCCAGCACGATCTTGCCGCGCGACTTGCCGCTCTCCAGCAGCGCGTGCGCGCGCTTGAGGTTGGCGGCGTTGATCGTGCCGAAGGTCTGGTCGAGCGTGGTGCGCAACACGCCCTTGTCGATGAGGTCGGCCACATCATTGAGCAGATGATGCTGCGCGATCATGTCCGCCGTCTGGAACGAGGAGCGCGTGAACATCGATTCCCAATGCACCGAGATCGCCTTGCCCTTGAATGCGGCAATCGTGAACTCCGGGGGATCGTCGATCAGGCCGAACTTGCCCTGCGGTGCCATGAATTCCGCAATCGCCTTGTAGTGCTGGTCGGTGAAGGTCAGGCTTGCGACCAGCGCGACCGGCGGCAGCTTTAGTTTCTCGATCTGCTCCTTCATCGGCTTGCCATGGTCGATCACCGCATGCGCGCCGAGATCGAGGCACCATTTCTGCGACTCCGGCCGCGTCGCGGTGGCGAGCACCGTGAGGCCGGTGAGGCGGCGGGCAAGCTGGATCAGGATCGAGCCGACGCCGCCGGCGCCGCCTGTGATCAAGAGAGTACGCGGATCGACGCTCTTGCCCGGCACTGCGCCGAGCCGGTCGAACAGCAGCTCCCAGGCGGTGATGGAGGTGAGGGGAAGAGCGGCGGCTTGCGCGAACGACAGGCTCTTCGGTTTGTTGCCGACGATGCGCTCGTCGACCAGATGGAAATCGGCATTGGTGCCCTGACGCAAGATCGAGCCGGCGTAGAAAACCTCGTCTCCTGGCTTGAAGAGCGTCACTTCGGGGCCGACGGCATCGACCACGCCGGCCGCGTCATAGCCAAGGATTTTCGTCTCGCCCTCGGGCGGGGCGGCGCGCTTGCGCACCTTGTAGTCGACCGGATTGGCCGAGATCGCCTTCACGGCGACACGGATGTCGCGCCCTTTGGGTTCGGGTTTAGCGGTCTCGAAATCGATCAGCGATTCCGCGTCCTCGATCGGAAGCGATTTCTTGTAGCCGACGGCTTTCATGGCGTGTCTCCATCAGATGGCTTTGTTCGCCCGCTGCCCTAACTGTCGCCCTGGCCACGTTTTGGCAAGTACTGTAAATTCGGGGATATAGTCCCTGTTTGGATACTATTGGGAAAAACACGCATGAAACGGCGCAATTTTGCCCGTCGTCCCGGTTGTTCGGTCGAGGCGACGCTGGACCTGATCGACGGCAAGTGGAAGGGCGTGATCCTCTACCACCTGCAGAGCGGCACCCAGCGGTTCGGCGAATTGCGCCGCCGGATGCCCGGCATCACCCAGCGCATGCTGACGAAACAGCTGCGCGCGCTGGAGGAAGACAAGCTCGTCATCCGCAAGGTCTATGCCGAGGTGCCGCCGCGGGTGGAGTATTGCCTGTCCGAGCTGGGCGAGAGCCTGAAGCCCGTGATCGACATCCTGAAGGCCTGGGGCGAGAGCCACCAGGAGCGGCTGTCCTGTGCGCCGCCGCCGGTGGTCGTGAAGAAGAAACGTGCGGCGTGATCGTTGGGGGAGCGGACGCTGCCGCTCCCCAACGAGCGCGTTCTTAGAACGCGAATTGCGTCCGCATCGCGACGGCATCGAACTTCGAGCCGACGTCTGCGGTCGAGATCGGCGACGCCTGTCGCGACACCGTGCCGTGCAGGTAATCTAGCATGAAGCGGACGTTGCCGTTGACGTACCAGTTCAGCGCGAGCGTATAGACCGTCTGCCGACCGCCGGCGATGCCGGTTGTCGTTCCCAGCTGATTGTTGAGGTCGATCGTCGAGAAGCGGCCCGCAATTTCCCAAGCGCCCCAGCCACCGCCGTCGAGCGAGAACGGATGCGCCGGCTTGACGCCGCTGTAAGCCGCGTTCGCCGCATTGTAGGAGCGGCCTTCGCCGGTCAGCACATAGCCGGCCTGCGCGTAGCCGCCCTGGAATTTCAGGCTCGGCGCGCCCGTCAGCGGCACGGCGGTGTTGGCGGTACGATCGACATTGTACCAGAAATACTCGCCCTGGACGATGAACGGACCGTAGGTCGCCGCCGCCTCGACGCTATAGACCTGTGCGCCCGCGGCATTGGCGATCGCGCCGGTCGAGATCAGTGTGGTCGGGTCGAGCCGCAGTTCCGGACGATCGCTGAGGGTGACCGTCTGGGTGTTGGCGATCAGATTGCGCGGCGGCTGGATCAGCCATTGCGCATTGGCGCCGATATGCACCGAGTAGTCCTTGGTGCTGATCGGATTGCCGGCCACGCGCGCCACGGCACCATATTGCTCGCTGGTGCCGGGCGGCGCCGCGCTCGAGGCGGAATGGATCGCACCGGTCGACGGTCCCGTGACATAGCCGCCGATCCAGAGCTGGTCGTTGAACCACCGCGCACCGGCTGCGGAACGGAAATCGCCGGCGGCGATGTTGGTCGCGATCACGCCGGGCGAGGCGCGCTCCATGAACATGATGTCGTTGGAGCTCGTGGCTTCATCCAGGGTGTATGGCAGATCCATGATGCCGGCCTCGATCGCCATCTTGCCGCCGAACGGTTTCAGGCCGGTGTAGCTGATATAGGCGTTCTCGACCCCGGAGACGCCGCCGCCCGGAAGCGATCCCGGTGCTGTGCCGCCAAATCCGTCGGACGAGCCGCCGAAATCGTAGACCAGTGCAAAATTCCAGTCGTTGAAGAACTTGCCGGTGACGCCGATGCGCGCGCGGCGGACGTTCTGGCCGCTATCGAGCTTTTGCGGCACGGTGGCCGCGGTGTTGGGACGATAGTCATAGCCGCCGACGTCCCAATGCAGGCGGCTGGTGATGGCGACGCAGTTGGCCTGGTCGGCGGTGCAGATCGTCGGCCGGTTGTTCGGCATCGTCACGACGACGCCGGACGCCGGCGCGGGCCCCTTGACGGGGATTGCCGCGTTGGCATTGGCAACTGCGGCCTTTGCCTCCGCGCGTGCCTCGGCCTTGGCCTCAGCCTTGGCTTCGACTTTCACCTTCGCCGCGGCTGCCGTGTTCGCCGCGGTCTGGCTCTGGAGCTTGTCGAGCTTCTGCTCGAGCATCTTCAACTGCTGCTTCAACAGCGCGATTTCCTGCTCGCTGCTGCTTGCCGACTGGGCCTGGGCCGGCGAGGCCGCTAGCGCGCCGGCGAGACCCATCGCTGCGGCCGCAATTCTTTTTTTGCTCACGTGACGCCTCCATCGTTTGACTGTTTTCCCCAAGTCGCGAACGGAGAGCCTAGGTGTGATCGATGACTGCCCCGCGACGCTGCGATCGGTTGCGTGGGTTCCCACTGATGCAAATTCGCCGCAACCGAATCCGCTTCACACCACCATGCAAGATGATGCACATCATGCCAATCCGCCGGCCGGGCAAATTGCCGTTTCGCACGGCACCCTTGCATGCCGGACACGGCTGGGAAGGGGCCGAATATTGCCCCCCGGCGGCCTTCTATTGGGGAGCGAACGCGCCTATATTCCGGCGTCTTTTCCAAGAGGTAGGAATGCTTCGAGCGACCTGGACTGCCGCCCTCACGGCGCTGTGCGTAGCCTTTTCGGCCACCTTCAATCCGGCTGCGGCGCAGGACCGTCGGGTCCCATCGTCTCCGGCCGAGCTGCGGATGTCCTATGCGCCGATCGTGCAGCGGGTGCAGCCGGCGGTCGTCAACGTCTATGCCGCAAAGGTGGTGCAGAACCGCAATCCGCTGCTGGACGATCCGATCTTCCGCCGCTTCTTTGGCGTGCCGGGCCAGCAGCCCGAGCAGATGCAGCGCTCGCTCGGCTCCGGCGTCATCGTCGATGCCTCCGGCCTCGTCGTCACCAACGTCCACGTCATCGAGGGCGCCGACCAGGTGAAGGTGTCGCTGTCGGACAAGCGCGAGTTCGAAGCCGAGATCCTGCTCAAGGATTCCAGGACCGATCTCGCCGTGCTGCGCCTGAAGGACAGCAGGGAGAAGTTCCCAACGCTCGACTTCACCAATTCCGATGAACTCTTGGTCGGCGACGTCGTTCTTGCCATCGGCAATCCCTTTGGCGTCGGCCAGACCGTGACCCACGGCATCATCTCGGCGCTGGCGCGCACGCAAGTGGGCATCACCGACTATCAGTTCTTCATTCAGACCGATGCGGCGATCAATCCCGGCAATTCCGGCGGCGCGCTGGTCGACATGAGCGGCCGACTCGCCGGCATCAACACCGCGATCTATTCGCGCTCCGGCGGCTCGCAAGGAATCGGCTTTGCGATTCCCGCCAACATGGTGCGCGTCGTCGTCGCCTCCGCCAAGAGCGGCGGCAAGGCGGTGAAGCGGCCCTGGCTCGGTGCGAAATTGCAGGCGGTGACGCCCGAGATCGCCGAGAGCCTCGGCCTGCGCTCGCCGACAGGTGCGCTGGTCGCGAGCGTGGTGTCGAACGGTCCGGCGGCGAAAGCCGGCCTGAAATCCTCCGACCTCATCACCGGAATCGACGGCCAGGCCGTGGATGATCCCAACGCCTTCGACTATCGCTTCGCAACCCGTCCGCTCGGCGGCACCGCGCAGCTCGACGTGCAGCGTGGCGGCAAGTCGGTGAAGCTCACGGTGGCGCTGGAGACGGCGCCCGACACCGGACGCAACGAGATCGTCGTCACCGCGCGCTCGCCGTTCCAGGGCGCGAAGGTTTCGACCATCACGCCGGCCGTCGCCGATGAGCTGCGTCTGGATGCCGACACCGAAGGTGTCGTGATCACCGATATCGGCGGCGATACCGCTGCCGCGAGTGTCGGCTTCCAGAAGGGCGACATCATCCTGGCCGTCAACAACCAGAAGATCAGCAAGACCGGCGACCTCGAGAAGGCCGCAGGTGAACGGGCGCGGATCTGGCGCATCACGCTGGTGCGCGGCGGCCAGCAGATCAACGTCACGCTGGGCGGATGAGTCCGAAGCGACCAACGGAGACGCCGACTCTCTTTGCCGCGGCGGGGCTCGACCACGATGCTCCGCATCCGCTGCCGGATCGGCTGCGCCCGCGCACGCTGTCGGAGGTCGTCGGCCAGGACCACATCCTCGGCCCGGACGGTGCGCTGACGCGCATGCTGGAGACGCGCACGCTCGGCTCACTGGTGTTCTGGGGCCCGCCCGGCACCGGCAAGACCACGGTGGCGCGGCTCTTGGCTGACGCGACGGATCTGCATTTCGAGCAGATCTCCGCGGTGTTCTCCGGCGTCGCCGACCTCAAGAAAGCGTTCGATGCCGCGCGCGCCCGCCGCGAGATGGGCAAGGGCACGTTGCTGTTCGTCGATGAGGTGCACAGATTCAACCGCGCCCAGCAGGACTCCTTTCTGCCCGTGATGGAAGACGGCACGGTCGTCCTGGTCGGCGCCACTACCGAGAACCCGTCGTTCGAGCTCAACGCGGCGTTGCTCTCGCGTGCGCGCGTGCTGGTATTTCGCTCGCTCGATGCCGCCGCGATCGAAAAGCTGTTCGTGCATGCCGAAGCCGTCGAGGGCAGGAAGCTGCCGCTCGATGCGGAGGCGCGCGCGGTGCTGGTGCGGATGGCCGACGGCGATGGCCGTGCGGCGTTGACGCTGGCCGAAGAGGTCTGGCGTTCGGCGCGGGCGGACGAGATTTTCAATGCCGCGCAGCTGCAGGAGATCCTGCAGCGCCGCGCGCCGATTTACGACAAGTCGGCCGATGGCCATTACAATCTGATCTCGGCGCTGCACAAGTCGGTGCGCGGCTCCGATCCCGATGCGGCGCTGTATTACCTCGCGCGCATGCTGGACGCCGGCGAGGACCCGCTGTTCCTGGCCCGCCGCGTCGTGCGCATGGCGGTCGAGGACATCGGCCTGGCCGATCCGCAGGCGCTCGTCATCGCCAATGCGGCGAAGGATGCGTTCGACTTCCTCGGCCATCCCGAAGGCGAGCTCGCCATCGCGCAGGCCGTGGTCTATCTCGCCACCGCGCCGAAATCGAACGCGGTCTACACCGCCTTCGGCACCGCGATGCAGGTAGCGAAGCAGGCCGGCTCGCTGCTGCCGCCAAAGCACATCCTCAATTCCCCGACCAAGCTGATGAAGTCGGAAGGGTACGGCTCGGGTTACGAATACGACCACGACGCGCCGGACGCCTTCTCCGGCCAGGACTACTTCCCGGAGGCCCTGGGACGTCAGACCTTCTACGACCCGCCCGAGCGGGGTTTCGAGCGCGAGATCAGGAAGCGGCTGGATTACTGGGCCAAGCTGCGCAAGGAACGGGGCGACTCGCGCTAGAAGCGGCCATTTCGTCGTGACGGAAGGCCGCTTTTAGGGTACGCAGGCAACCATGAGCCGCCGTATCAAGAGAATGAACCCAAAGCCGCGTTCGCGTGACGAGCGCGACGATTCGCGGCCGCATCAGGTGCGCAGCGCGAAGAAGGCCGGGCCGCGTCCGGGCGGCAAGCCCGGCGGTAAGCCGCCGCGCTTTGTCGGCGAGCGCGCCGAGCGGCGTCCGCCCAAGGCGGTTCAGGAACGGCCGGCACCTGAAAAATCCGTCGAGGCGCTGCTGCCGACCAAGGTGCAGACCGTCACGGTCGCGGCCGACGAGAATAACATGCGCGTTGACCGTTTCCTGGAAGCGCGCTTTCCGGGCCTGTCGTTCTCTCACATCCAGCGTGTCGTCCGCAAAGGCGAGCTGCGTGTCGACGGCAAGCGCGTCGACAGCAAGGACCGGCTGGAGGAGGGACAGAGCGTCCGTATTCCGCCGCTGAAGCTCGACGCGCCGAAGGCGGCAGGCCCGCTCTCGGAGGCTGCGCAGAAGACGCTCAAGGCACTGAAGGAGATGACGATCTGGGAGGACGACGACGTCCTCGTCCTGAACAAGCCCGCCGGCCTTGCCGTGCAGGGCGGCTCGGGCATGACGCGGCACATCGATCAGATGCTGGAGGTGATGCGCGATGCCAAGGGCCAGAAGCCGCGTCTCGTCCACCGTATCGATCGCGAGACCTCGGGGTGTCTGCTGATCGCCAAGACGCGCTTTGCCGCCTCGCATCTGACCGGTGCGTTCCGCTCGCGCTCGGCGCGAAAGGTCTATTGGGCCCTGGTGCCGGGCCTGCCGAAGCCGAAGCAGGGCCGTATCTCGACCTTCCTTGCAAAGGAGGAGGGCGAGGACGACACCATCATGCGCATCGCCCAGCATGGCGATGAGGGCGCCAGCCACGCGGTGACGTACTACGCCGTGGTCGAGACCGCCGGCAACAAGCTGACCTGGGTGTCGCTGAAGCCGGTGACGGGCCGCACGCACCAGCTACGCGCCCACATGGCCCATATCGGCCATCCCATCGTTGGCGATCCCAAATATTTCAACATCGAGAACTGGCAGCTGCCGGGCGGCCTGCAGAACCGGCTGCATCTGCTCGCACGCCGCATCGTCATCCCGCATCCGCGCGGCGGCGTGATCGACGCCACCGCGCCGTTGCCGCCGCATATGCAGCAGTCGTGGAACCTGCTGGGCCTGGACGCGACCAGATTTGATCCGATCGAGAACGCGCCGGAAGAATAGTGAGGTTGAACAGGGGCGGCAGGCGCACGACATGCCCCCCATGGGACGAGTGTCGATCTGCTTTGTGCTTTTGGCCGCGCTGTTCGTAGGGCAGCCTGCCCACACACAATATCTGTTGCCGGACGCCGCGCGGCTTGCTCCACCGCTGCCTGCGCCGTCAGCGCCGCCGAAGATCGAGGTGCCAAAGGTTCCGCAATTCGACGCGCGGCCGCGCTATGATTACCAGCCGCTCCCGCGCAACTCCTTCAGCGATCGCGTCACGAAGTGCCTCGATGACGCTGCAGCCGCAGGACTGGGTCCGGCCGATCGCGGCACTTATGCGCGCAGCTGCGCGAACTAACCGCACGTCTCGTCGTGCTGGCGGGGTCAGGACGATGCAGGTAATTTTGTCTGACGATAGGATCGGAAAAATCGACATGCGCGAATTGTTCGAAGAAGCAGCAAGGCAGCCCGCGCCGGATCCCCAGGAATCGGCGCGGGCGTCCGCGCGCACGCCGCTGCGCAAGCGCTTCTACAAGGACGCCGGCGTCGCCGATGCGGTGGGCGGCTTTGCCATCACCCTCGACGGCAAGGCGATCCGCACGCCGTCCGGGCGCCAGGTGGTGATCCCTACACGCGCGCTCGCAGATAGCGTCGCCGCGGAATGGGCTGCCCAGGGTGACACGATCGATCCCGTGACCATGCCTTTGACGCGCATCGCCAACAGCGTGGTCGAGGGCGTCGTCGACCGCGTCGACCTCGTCAGCGAGGACCTCGCCAAATATTTCGAGTCTGACCTGCTGTTCTATCGTGCCGGCCATCCCGAGGGCCTGGTCGCCCGCGAGGCTGCGCATTGGGATCCCGTGCTGTTCTGGGCCGCGCAGACGCTGGGTGCGCATTTCATCCTGTCCGAAGGCGTCATGCACGTGAAGCAGCCGGACGAGGCGGTGAAGGCCGCACGGGCCGCGCTGCCCGGCGATCCCTGGTCGGTCGCCGCGCTCCACATGGTGACCACCCTGACCGGCTCGGCGCTGCTGGCGCTGGCGCTGGACCAGGGCGTGCGCGATGCCGACCAGGTCTGGGCCGCCGCCCACGTCGATGAGGACTGGAACGTGGAGCAATGGGGCGTGGACGAGGAGGCGGCTGCCCGCCGCGCCGCCCGCCTGAAGGATTTCCAGGCCGCTGTGACGGTTCTGGCGGCGGTGAAGCAACCGGCCATCCCTTAACGAGAGGTTTACGAGGCGGCGGTTACGGTCGCCGGCATTCCCCCAGGGCTTGCCGAGATGCCGACGCCGGTCACCTCCATCGCTCCCGTCAACGCCGCCAGCCGCCCGGCTGATGCGGCGACGCCGGATCTCGTGCTTCAAGCCGGCAGTGTCGTCGATGCCAGGGTGGTCAGCGTGCTCGCCGACAATCTGGTGCGGATCGCGATTGCCAACCTGTCGATGGACGTGATGTCGGAGGTGGCACTGACGCCGGGGCAGAATCTCCAGCTCGCGGTCTCGCAGAGCAACGGCACCATTCGCCTCGCAGTCATGAGCGGGGCAGGCGAGGCGGCGGGCGACCAGGTCACGCTGACGCCGCGCGCGGCCTCGCTGGTGGACAGCCCGCCGCTGGCCCCGTCGGTGGCCGCGGCACGGAACAGCCTGACGCCGTCCCAGCAGGTCGCCGTCGCAACGGCCTCCGCCGAGGCCGCGACCAAACAGGGCAGCCAGGCGCCGCTGTTCGCTAACCTCGCCTCCGTCGTGACGAGCAGCAATCTGCCCGCAGGGCTGAAGCATGCCATGCTCGACGTGCTGGCGCAGCAGACGCCGCTCAATACCGCCCTCGACGGCGGCGATATCGAATCCGCGTTCCAGAAATCCGGACTGTTTCTCGAGGCATCATTGGCCGCAGGCACGACTTCGTCCGCCGGCGCGATCCCGGACTTGAAGGCCGCACTGCTGGTGTTGCGCCAGACCCTGGCATCGACCTCCGGTGCGATTGCGACGGGAGTGGCGCAGGCAACTGCGCAAGGTGCGTCGCTGCCGGCGAGTACTGCGGCCAAGACGCAGATCGCAGCCTCCACGCTGGCGGGCGAAACGGCGCAAGCGGCGTTGCCGGAAGTCGCGCAAGGGCCGCGCGGCGCGCTCGCTGCCGCCGTGCTGTCCGATGTGGCGGGCAACCATCCGCAAGCCCTGCTGTCGCGAACCATGTCTGCCGGCCTTGCCGCGAGCCTGCTGCAGGAGGTCACGCAAAACCTGCCGCGCCTGACCGGCAACGTGCCGGGCTCCAACAAGGCCGTGCCGGATGCCCATTTCTTCGAGGCTGCCGCACACCCGACACCTCCGCCAGTCCGCGGTGCGCTGCCGGCGCTTCAGTCCATCGCCGCGCCGTCGCTCGCGCCGGACACGCCGCTGGCTGCGACCGTGCATCGTCTGCTCGACGACACCGATGCCGCGATCGCACGGCAGACGTTGTTGCAGATTGCCTCGCTCCCCGATCGCACCGACGCCAGCGGCCACCGCATCGATCCGGCCGTGCCGCAGTGGAATTTCGAAATTCCGTTCGCGACCCCGCAAGGGACCGCGATGGCGCAGTTCGAGATCTCGCGCGATGGCGGCAATGAGTCGGACGACCTTGCCAAGCGCGCCTGGCGCGCGCGCTTCTCGCTCAATGTCGAGCCGGCCGGGCCCGTGCATGCGCTGATCACGCTGAACGGCGACAAGACCTTCGTACGGATGTGGGCGGAGCGGCCTGATACGGCGCAGCAGCTCCGCGCCGGCATCGGTGAGCTCAGCCAGGCCTTGACGAAGGCCGAGCTCAAGCCCGGCGATATCGTCGTCCGCGACGGTACGCCGCCGCAACCGGCGCCGGCCCGCGCCGGCCACTTCCTGGATCGCGCCACATGAGCGATCCGTCCAAGCTCGCGATCGCGCTGCATTATGAGAAGGGATCTGGCGCGCCCGTCGTCGTCGCCAAGGGCAAGGGGACGATCGGCGAAAAGATCGTCGAGATCGCCAAGGCGCACGACATTCCGATCGAGGAGAACGAGGTTCTGGCCGGCGCGCTGTCGAAGGTCGAGCTCGGCGACGAGATCCCGCCGGATCTCTACAAGGCCGTCGCCGAGGTGCTGGTGTTCGTGCTGCGGCTGTCGGGCCGGGGGCGGTAAGAACAACCTGTCATCGTTTCACCATGGAGCGGCTGCATGGTCGCACCGGTTCTTCGCTGCTTCAAACGGACACCGCCCTTGCTCACCCGCCGTTCCACGCTCGGCCTCCTCGCCGCAACCGCGATCCTGCCGCGACACGCG
Organism: Bradyrhizobium glycinis; assembly: GCF_016031655.1. Classification (GTDB taxonomy): domain Bacteria; phylum Pseudomonadota; class Alphaproteobacteria; order Rhizobiales; family Xanthobacteraceae; genus Bradyrhizobium; species Bradyrhizobium glycinis. Next base: position 145,134 of record NZ_JACCHQ010000003.1, on the reverse strand, counting down.
TGCGCCCATGTCGCGCCGCCCCGCAATGAGATCCGCGATAGTCTTGCAAAGCGCTTCACCGACCTCGGCACGTCGGGCACCTTCGTCGGCTACAAGGTCGAGGACTATCTGATCGTCGCCAGCGACAAGGAGCGTTCGGGTGAGGGCAAGTTGCCGGCCTCGACCTTCAAGATTCCGAACTCGCTGATTGCGCTCGAGAGCGGTGTCGTCGCTGACCCCGACAAGGACGTGTTTGCCTGGGACGGTGTCAAGCGCCCGATCGAGGCCTGGAACAAGGACCATACGCTGCGCAGTGCGATCGCGGTAAGCGCGGTGCCGGTCTATCAGGAGATCGCGCGCCGCATCGGCGAGGAGCGCATGCAAAGATATGTCGATGCGTTCGACTACGGCAATCGCGACATCGGCGGCGGTATCGACCAGTTCTGGCTCACCGGGGCCTTGCGCATCGATCCGGTCGAGCAAGTCGATTTCGTCGACCGGCTGCGCCGGCGCGCGCTGCCGATCTCAAAGCGCAGCCAGGATCTCGTCGCCGATATCCTGCCGACGACCAAGGTCGGCGACGCCGTCATTCGCGCCAAGTCCGGTCTCCTGGGAGCCGAACGCGGCGAGCCGTCGCTCGGCTGGATGGTGGGTTGGGCCGAGAAGGGCGAGGCACATACCGTGTTCGCGCTCAACATGGATTGCAAGGAGCCGCGCCACATCGAGGCCCGCATGACGCTGACGCAGGCCTGCCTTTCCGAGATCAGCGCGATCTAGCGCGACCGGGCGGCTTATGGAGAAGCAACCCGATCGCACACGGTCAATTTGATGCGCGCGGTTGCACGTCAATCCGGCACCTGAACTTCGGTCGTGGCAATCAGACGCCAATCGGCGAGCGCGGCCAAGCGATGGGGCTCGGCCTCACGCCGGTAATCGGAGCTCAAGACGATGGCTCGAAAGGTCGCGAAGTCCGGGTAGCGAACGATTGCGGCGTCGTGCCAGGCTTCGCCCTGCGCTGCCACCAGCAGGGCTCCGACAGATCCAAGCCAAGTCGGCGTGACCCCTAGCGGAATCGCGACCTTGCGAAAGGCGGGGACATAGCGCGTGTAATAGGCTTCGCGGCCGCTACAGGCCGGAAGCTCGGATTCGTCTGAGTACAGGGCCTCATCCCGATAGCGCAGCAGATTGATCATGAAGATGGGTTGATCTCCGGGCACGTTCGAGCCTGCCATTTCGAGTGATGCATGATCGATATCGACGAACATTGTTCTCTCCGGTCGTGGGTTCTTGCTGCGTGCTGATATCGCTTCGAACGTGCGGCCTTGTAGTGGCTTCGATGTCACTGCTATGATGACGTCATGGCAACACCACGCAGCCATCAGCAACTGCTCAATCTGCTCCAGTTCGTTCGCGTCGTCGAAGCGGGCTCCTTTGCCGAGGCCGCCCGCCGCGCCGGAACGTCGACCTCGGCGATGTCGAAGGCGATCGCTCGGTTCGAGCAAATGCGTGGAGTGAAGCTGCTCCATCGGACCACCCATGCGATCTCGTTGACCCATGACGGCGAACGTCTGCTGGAGAGTGCCAGGGAGTTGCTGCGGCAGGCCGAACAACTCGACGTCATGCTGGACGAAGCCAGCGGCGGCGAAGCGGGGCGCGTGCGCCTCGCGGCGCCGGGCGCTTTCCTCAGGGCCTGCATCGCTCCGAAGTTGCCGGCAATTCTGAAGGCCAACCCGGCGCTCGAGCTCGAGTTGAAAGTCGACGATTTCGGTCTTGATCTCGGGTCCGAAGGTATCGATGTCGCCATCCGCTTCGGCTCGCTCGATGACTACCCGGGCGTCACCGCGAAGCGGTTGGCATCATTTCCGTGGGTGCTGGCCGCGACTCGCCGGTATGTCGAATTTATGGGAGAGCCCCGGTCGGTCCGAGAACTCGACGCGCATCATCAGATTGGTTTTCGCGATCCGGCGACGGGACAGCTCATGCCGTGGCAGTTTCAGGATCCGTCGGACGGTGCGCTGGTCAGGATGCTGCCGCGAAAGCGCATCGTCGTCGAGGACATGTCGGTTGCATGGGCGATGGTCTCGCGAGGCCTCGGCATAGCCTGGCTTCCGGCATGGTGCGGCCTGAAGGATCTCGAAGGCGGCCGCATCGTCGAGCTGTTGCGCGGCTGGCGGGTGCCGAATACGTCGATCCACGCCGTTCAGGTCAGCCGCAAACAGATGCCGACACGGATCCGCAGTCTCTTGCGGGTCCTTTCAGAAAGTGCGTCCACATGGGACTATCGGGGCTAAACCGCGACAGCACCTTCTTCGGTCGCCGGGCTGAGTTCAGGCAGGGTCAGGCTTCGCCGTCATTCCGCGGTCAGGAGTCCTTCTGCCGCCCGATCCGCCCCAAATGGGTGAAGCCGAACCCGGCGGAATATTTCAGGCCGAAGCCGAGCGCCCGGTCGATGCCGATATGGGCAAGCCAGATCAAGGCGATGGAGAGGGTGAGAGGCGAGGCGAGGCCGAAGCCCAGCGTCAGCAGCGCCACCGGTGCCATGTAGCTGTGGGCAGCGTTGTAGACCATCGCGCCGAACCTGGCGTCGGACAGGTAGGCCAGGAAGCTCAGATCGGGCACGAAGAACAGCACGGCAAACACCAGCCACGACCCGTCCCAGGCCGCATAGAGCGTCACCATCCCGGCAAACAGGGTCAGGCCCTCCAGCCGCAGCAGGATGTTGACGCCGCCTGTCGCAGCGCCCGTCTCGGCCGTTCCTTCCGTCACGCTCGTCTCCTGGGGAAAACTTTGTAATTCCTTGCGCTTTCCCGCTGCGGCAGGGCAGCCCTGCGACGGCGAAAGCGGCTTTCCGGGCCGCAAAATGCCGTGTTAGAACCCGCCCATCACTTAAGAACTGGCGGGAGCAAATGAAACACATCCTGGACGCCCTTGAAGATCGTCGTGCCGGCGCAAAGCTCGGCGGCGGGGAGAAGCGCATCGAGGCGCAGCACGCCCGCGGCAAGCTGACGGCGCGCGAGCGCATCGAGCTGTTGCTCGACAGGGGGTCGTTCGAGGAGTTCGACATGTTCGTCGAGCACCGCTCCACCGAGTTCGGCATGGAGAAGAGCAAGGTGCCGGGCGACGGCGTCGTCACGGGATGGGGCACCGTCAACGGCCGCAAGACTTTTGTCTTTGCCAAAGACTTTACGGTGTTCGGCGGCTCGCTGTCCGAGACCCACGCGCTCAAGATCACCAAGCTTCAGGACATGGCGATGAAGGCGCGGGCGCCCATCATCGGCCTCTATGACGCCGGTGGCGCCCGCATCCAGGAAGGCGTCGCCGCGCTCGCCGGCTATTCCTACGTGTTTCGCCGCAACGTGCTCGCCTCGGGCGTGATCCCGCAGATCTCCGTCATCATGGGCCCCTGCGCCGGCGGCGACGTCTATTCGCCGGCGATGACCGACTTCATCTTCATGGTGAAGAACACCAGCTACATGTTCGTCACCGGCCCCGACGTGGTGAAGACCGTGACCAACGAGGTCGTGACGGCCGAGGAACTGGGCGGCGCCTCGGTGCACGCGACGCGCTCCTCGATCGCAGACGGCGCCTTCGAGAACGACGTCGAGACGCTGTTGCAGATGCGTCGCCTGATCGACTTCCTGCCCTCCAACAACACCGACGGCGTGCCGGAATGGCCGAGCTTCGATGACATCGAGCGGGTCGACATGTCGCTCGACACGCTGATCCCCGACAATCCGAACAAGCCCTACGACATGAAGGAGCTGATCCTGAAGGTCGTGGACGAGGGCGACTTCTTCGAGATCGCGGAAGCCTTCGCCAAGAACATCGTTACCGGCTTTGGTCGCATTGCGGGCCGCACCGTCGGCTTCGTCGCCAACCAACCGATGGTGCTAGCCGGCGTGCTCGACAGCGATGCATCGCGCAAGGCGGCACGCTTCGTCCGCTTTTGCGACGCCTTCAACATCCCGATCGTCACCTTCGTCGACGTGCCGGGCTTCCTGCCCGGCACCGCGCAGGAATATGGCGGCCTGATCAAGCACGGCGCGAAGCTCCTGTTCGCCTATTCGCAGTGCACCGTGCCGCTCGTCACCATCATCACCCGCAAGGCCTATGGCGGCGCCTTCGACGTCATGGCCTCCAAGGAGATCGGCGCCGACATGAACTACGCCTGGCCGACCGCTCAGATCGCGGTGATGGGTGCCAAGGGCGCGGTCGAGATCATCTTCCGGTCAGACCTCGGCGACCCAGACAAGATCGCAGCACGAACGAAGGAATACGAAGACCGCTTCCTCTCGCCCTTCATCGCCGCCGAGCGCGGCTACATCGACGACGTCATCATGCCGCATTCGACCCGCAAGCGCATCGCCCGCGCGCTGGCGATGCTGAAGGATAAGAAGACGGAAATGCCGGCGAAGAAGCACGACAATTTGCCGTTGTAGAGGGGGGCGTAGCCCGGATGAGCGCATCGACATCCGGGTTCTTGCTCAGGGTCCCCGTGTCTCGTCGCTCATGCGGGCTACTGAGCAAGATACATGGAAAGCGGTAGTCGAAGGCCAGTCTCCTATGCCGAATGTTTTCGACTTGCCTGAGGACCACCCGCTACGTGCTGCTCACAAAAAATGCATCAACAATCGTGCAGAGATCGAACGCAGCCAGCTTTGCGGTTGTTTCTATTGCAAGCAGACGTTTGGTCCAGATCGGGTTGTCGAATGGGTTGATGAGGATTCCACCGCCCTGTGCCCCGAGTGTGGAGTCGACAGTGTTCTTGGGGATGCCTCGGGAGTGCAGATCAACAAGTCTTTTCTGAAGGCAATGCACTCAGCCTGGTTTGCTGTGAGCTAGGCGCAATGATCCAACGTGAACTTTGGAGGACACCAAGTGGGCGACCTTCATCGAAGTGTTTTCCTGAAGGAGTTAAAAAACACCTTTCCGGATTTGAGGTTGGAAATCAACGCGCAGTACGGCTTGCTGCATCTGGAGGTGGGCGCATTTGCCGGCTTCGCGCAACGAGCTATCACACTCGGAAATGCGAAAGACGTCGCATTGTGCTTCAAGCTCGCCGAGAAGTACTACAGGGATGGAAACTATCAATCGCGCAATGCGATCGCCGTTTCCTTTATCGAACACCTTAATCTAGGCAATGCAGAGTGGGCGTGGGAGTTGTTGGGGCCGATCCTGAAAGAAATATACTTGCAGCTAGCCGATGCTGGCATGGCCAAGCCATTGCCCTATCTTCGCTAGCCACCGCTGGTTGAATGCCAATGACCGAAGACGACCCGACCGATGAAATCTCTGACATCGAAGATCGCATCGAGGCCTTGGCCGAGATCGCCGAGCGCTGCCGGAAATATATCCTGGCGTCCAAGATCGCGATCGGTGGTGGGGCGGCGCTGCTGCTGGTGACGATCCTCGGTCTGTTCGGCTTCGGTCAGACCGCAGCGCTCGGATCGATCGCGTTGATCCTCGGCGGGATCGTCTCGCTCGGCTCGAACGTCTCGACGTTGCGGCAGACGGAGGAGGCCATCAGCGCTGCGGAGGCGCGGCGTTCAGCGTTGATCGGCAGCATCGATCTTCGCGTCGTTGCCGATGCGCCGCTAAAGCTGGTGTGACGCGCAGGGTGGATTAGCGACAGCGTAATCCACCAAGGTATGTGTCACCGGATGGAGAAGTGGCGGATTACGCTATCGCTAATCCGCCCTACGTATGTGACGCATCCAGCACCAGCACGCCTCACGCGGCGTTCTTGAGCGTCAGCTCCGACAATTCGGCGCGGCATTCGGCGGCGTAGGCCTGGAGCCGGTCGGCGGTCTGCCGATCGAGGATGGCCTTGGCCAGCCGCTCGGCGCGGGCGATCTGTCGCTTGAGATATTCGATGCGGACCATGGGTCACCTGTCGAATTGAGTCGTTTTGGTGTCGGCGACTGTATGCCAAGCACAAGACCGATTATGTGAGGCGCATCACGCCCCGCGCGCCTTATCCGCCGCAGCAAAATGGGCGATCTGGTCGGCGTGCGCCTTGGCGAACGCCGGGCGGGCCGTGGCGCGCGCGACGTAGGCGCGGCAGGCAGGGCTGTCCGCCAGCCCTCCGAATCGATCGACGACGCGCAGCACGTCCGCCATCAGGATGTCGGCGACGGAGAAGGAGCCGGCCAGCCATTCGCGACTGCCGAGCACCGGCTCGAGACGCCCCAGCCGGAGCTTGAGGAAGTCGTCGACGAATTTCCACGCCGCCGTGTCGGTCGGATGTCCCATGAACTTCGACATGGTCCAGGGCAGGCTGGCCATCTCCACCGAATTGAGTGCTGCGAACACCCATTTCGTCGCTTCAGTGCGGCCGCGCGGATTTGTCGGCATCAGCTTGTTGCTGCGCTCGCCGAGATGCAGCAGGATCGCGCCGGTCTCGAAGATCGAGATGTCGCCGTCGGTCAGCCACGGCACCTGACCGAACGGCTGGTGCGCCAGATGCGCAGGCCCGCGATCGTCGAACGGGGTGCTGGCGACGCGATAGGGCAGGGCGGCCTCTTCGAGGGCCCAGCGCACGCGGAGGTCGCGCACGAGGCCACGCGGCGGTTCGGGAACCCAATTGAAGGTGGTCAGCGTGAGGTCGGCCATTTGCTGTCTCCGTGTCCTGGTTCGCCGCAAAGGACGAACGAAGGGCGTCCATTCCGACACCAAGCCCAAGGAAGGCCAAGGACTTTTTGTCGCTGGCGCCGGAAAGCGGTTAGTCTCGGTTCAAACAACAGGAGGAAACCCGATGCCAGCAGCCTTCTTCGTCGTTCGCGCCATCATCTCCGATGCCGGCAAGCGCGCTGCTTTCGACCGGTGGTACGAGACCGAACATCTGCCCGATGCGGTGAAGGCCTTCGGTGTGAGCAAGGCGTGGCGGTTCTGGAGCCTCGATGATCCCTCGCTGCACCAGGCGATGTATCAGTTCGAGGACGAGGCCAGGCTGAACGCGATGCTGAGAGGTGACGCGCTAAAAAGACTGGTCGCCGATTTCAACCGCGACTGGCCCGACGTGAAGCGCTCGCGCGAAACGCTGCTGCTGGCGCAGGAGTTTTCCCGGTAAGCACATCGGATGTCCGCTCCGCAACGAATCTGAACGCGCGATTCAGCTTTGGTTCATGGCCCCGCCGCGACACTTCCTCTGCATCACTTGCCAGGTAGCCTAGAGGAATTGCCATGGAGCGCCGGAACTTTTTGAAACTTGCTTTGGGATTGACGGCGGGCGCAGCCGCCTTCGCCGCGACTGCCGCGCAGGCCGCGCCGCTGTCACCGCAGCCGCCCGCTGATCCCGCTCGCACGCCGCAAGGCAATCCCGACGCTCATCCCGCCGTCACCACCAGCGAGGAAGCCGCCAAGCTGAGGCCTGAGCAGGTTCACTGGCGTGGGCGTGGCCGCCACTGGGGCTGGCACCGCCGTCATTGGCGCCGGCATCACCGGCGCTGGCACCGCCGCCATTATTGGTAAGCTCGCACCATTCGCGGACTCGACGGGGATCGCCGCTGGCAGTCCCCGTTTCGATTCTGGAGGTATTCCGGTTCCGCGGCGGACAGATCGTCAGCAACAAAAATGGCCGCGCAGGCTGTCGCCGCGCGGCCATTTTGCAACGGAATGGAGAAGATCAGAACGGGCGGCAGCGGCCGGCGTACCAGCGGAAGCCGTAGGGACACACGCGCGCACGCGGCACGACGACGACCGGCGCAGGTGCGACTACCACGGGGGCAGGGCGAACGACGACGGCGCCGCGCATCGGACGGCAGTTGCCATAGGGGCCGCGATACCAGCCCGGGCCGCAACCGCCGGCGGCGCTGGCCGCCTCGCTGAAACCGACGACCGCACTGGCGAGCATGACGGCGGCTAACAGGTATTTCATCTTTGATCTTCCTTCTTGTTCTTGGGGCAGGCTTCGGGGAATGGCGCTTGTGGCGCACAATGAATCAAGAGACACGATTCGACACGTTAAATGTGGGACATGCCGACACGTCGCGATCCAAACCTGCCAATCATGACCTGAATGCGGTATGAACGTTCCCCACACCTGGCTTTGGGCGACACGCTGGTGTCGCTAGCGGCCGAGAAAGCCCAGCACCAGTTCCTTGTACGTCTCCGGCGCCTCCAGGAAGACGAGATGGCCGGTGTCGGGGATCACCTCGGCCCGCGCGTTCGGCATCTTCGCGGCGAGCTGCTTCGCAAGCTCTGCGTTCTGCCCCATCTTGGCCCGCAGCGCCTCCGGCGCGAGCGGCCGGCCCGGCGCGTTGTGGTCGTCCGCGCCCATGATGAACAGAGTCGGTGTCGCGATCAGCGGGATCTCGTGCGCCACCGGCTCACGATAGATCATCTGGCCGGAAGAGACGAAGGCGCGCAGCCAGCGCGGATAGTCCGGGCTGCCCTTGATGTTGAAGCGGGCATCGATGAACGGCGTGATCGCCTCGGCCGGCAGCTTGATTGCGTAATTGGTCTGGAGCTGCTTGCGATAGCCGTCGGCGGTGAGCTTGTCCTCGGTCTCGATCATCTTCTCGGTCGGCGTCGGCGGCACGTAGAGGCGGTAGTCCTCGAGCCCGATCGGCGCGGTCAGTACAAGATGGGCGAGGCGGTCCGGATAGGCGCGGGCGATGCGCACCCCGAGCATGCCGCCGAGCGAATGCGCGACGATCTCGGCCTTGTCGATTTTGAGATGATCGAGCAGCGAAATGGTGTTGCGCGCCAGATTGTCGAAATGTAGCTCGCCCTGCGGCTTGGAGGATTTGCCGAAACCGACCTGGTCCGGCACCACGACGCGAAAGCCGGCCTCGCTCAGCATCTTGATCACGGGTGCCCAATAGCTCGACGGAAAATTGCGCCCGTGCAGCAGCACGACGGTGCGGCCGTTCGGCCGCGCCGCGGCGACATCCATATAGGCCATGCTGAGCTGCTCGCCGTCGTTGATAATTGGCAAGAGGTGCACGGGATAGGGATAGGCAAAGCCTTCGAGCGCGATGCCGTAGGGCTCGCGGGGCGCAGTGTCGGCGGCGTGGGTGGATGTGAGTTGGGAAGTAAGAAGGGCGGCGGCGAGCGCGGCGGAGAGGAGGCGGTTCATTCAGGGTCTCGCAATTGAAGCCGTCATCCCGGGGGCGCGCGCAGCGCGAACCCGGAATCTCGGGATTCCGTCTGGTCCTTCGGACCATCCCGGAATGACAGTGGCCATAAACGCGTGGATGGCCGGGTCAAGCCCGGCCATGAAGGCAGCGGTCGTTCACACGTGATTGTGTGCTGTCACGCGATTGTCGTGACTAATCCTTCCCGCTGCTGAACAGCGCAGCGAACTGCTTCTCGCCGGTGCGGGTGAAATTCACGACGCGGCTGCCGGGCGCGGGATCGCGCGAGGCCCATTTGAGCTCGGCAAAGCGCTGCATCATGGCGGCCCCCAGCGTGCCGGCGAGGTGATGCCGCCGCTCGCTCCAGTCGAGGCAGGCCTTGCAGACCGGACGGCGCGGATGGCTGAGCATGTCGGACGAGATCTGCAAGTGCTTGGCGAGAAAGCGCTCGCCCTCGGCGGTCAGCTCGATCTCCTGCTTCCTCTGCCTGACCAGATGCCGCTCGCGCAAGGAGTCGAGCATCTGCACGCCAAGGTCGCCGGCGAGATGGTCGTAGCAGATCCGCGCGCGCCGCAGCGCAGGGTCCTTCGGCCCAGTGCGCACGCGCATATGGCCGGTCCGCGCGGCAAGGCCGGCGAGCCCCTCGAGCACGCCGGCGACGTCGTCGTCGGTGAGGCGGTAATAGCGATGGCGGCCCTGCTTCTCCGGCTCGATCAGGCCGCCGGCCTCGAGCTTCGACAGATGCGAGCTCGCGGTCTGCGGTGTGATGCCGGCCTCCTGCGCCAGCTCGCTCGCGGTGAGCGCGCGGCCGTTCATCAGCGCCGTAAGCATGTTGGCGCGGGCGGGGTCGCCGACCAGGGAGGCGACCATGGCGATGTCGGGTCCTGATTTCATGCTTCGATGGTAGCCGAAGCATTATGGTCGGGCAAGCCGGTAATCTTTCAACACGTCGTCATTGCGAGGAGCGTAGCGACGAAGCAATCCAGACTGTCCCCGCGGAGGGATTCCTGGATTGCTTCGCTGCGCTCGCAATGACGGAAGAAACAGGAGAGGCTCCATCATGTCCGTTACCGTCTTCATCCGCTACCAGCTCGACCCGTTCAAGCGGGCGCAGTTCGAGGAATATTCGAAGCGCTGGCTCACCATCATCCCGAGATGTGGCGGCGAGTTGATCGGCTACTTCATGCCACATGAGGGCACCAACAACATCGCGTCCGCCCTGATCTCGTTTGAGAGCCTGGCCGCCTATGAAGCCTATCGCAAACGGCTGCGCGCCGATCTCGACGGTATGGCAAACTTCAACTTTGCGGAGGCGGAGAAATTCATCCTCGCCGAAGAACGCACCTTCCTGCGCAAGGTGGTATTGTAGGTCCACGCCAGCATGATCCGGAAAAGTGCAACGCGGTTTTCCGAGGAGATCATGCTCGAATAAGAGGAGACGCCCATGATTGCCGTGATCTTCGAGGTCTGGCCCAAGCCGGAACATCGCCCGGACTATTTCGACCTCGCGGCCGATCTGAAGCCGCTGCTGCAGACCATCGACGGCTTCATCTCGGTCGAGCGCTTCGAGAGCCTGACCGAGAAGGGCAAGATCCTGTCGGTGTCGTTCTGGCGCGATGAGGCGGCAGTCGCCGCCTGGCGCAACACCATGGAGCATCGCCGCACCCAGGCCAAGGGCCGCGCAAAAATCTTCGCGGATTATCATCTGCGCATCGCCAGCGTGATCCGGGATTACAGCATGACCGACCGCGAGCAGGCCCCGAAGGACAGCCGCGCGGTCCACGACGCGCACTAGCGAACTTGAAAACGCGCGCCTATCTCTGCGCGGCCAACAAGGGAGAGAAACATGCACGTGACGACTGCTGACAAGCGCGCGACGTTCAGGAAGATGCACGAGAGCGGCTGCTTCATCCTGCCCAATCCGGTCGATGTCGGCAGCGCGAAAGCCTTGCAGCATCTCGGTTTCAAGGCGATTGCGTCATCGAGCGCGGGCTTTGCCTGGACCATCGGCAAGGCCGACAACCACGTCACCGTCGAGGACGTCTGTCAGCATCTGGCAGCATTGAGCTCGGCCGTCGACATCCCCGTGAACGCCGATTTCGAGGGCGGCTTTGCGGTCGAGCCCGACAAGGTCGCCGACAATGTCGAGCGCGGGGTGCGCACCGGTGTCGCGGGCCTGTCCATCGAGGATTCCACCGGCGACAAGGACAAGCCGCTCTACGACCGCGCCCTCGCCGTCGAGCGCATCAAGGCCTCGCGCAAGGCGATCGGCGACAGCGGCACGCTGTTGGTCGGCCGATGCGAAGCTTATCTCTGGGGCGTGACAGATCTCAAGCTCGTCATCGACCGGCTCACCGCCTATGCCGATGCCGGCGCCGACTGCCTCTATGCGCCGGGTCTGAAGAGCCGCGAGGACATCGCCGCGGTGGTGAAGGCTGTCGCACCGAAGCCGTTCAATCTTCTGATCGGCGCGTCCGGCCTGTCGCTGCAGGAAGCCCAGGATCTCGGCGTGCGCCGCATCAGCGTCGGCGGCTCGCTCGCCCGCGCCGCCTGGGGCGGCTTCATGCGCGCGGCCAAGGAGATGGCGGAGAAGGGCACGTTCACCGAGCTCGGCGGCGGCTATCCCGGCGGCGAGCTCAACAAGATGTTCGGGTAGGCAAACGAAAAGCGGCGGGATTTTGCATCCCGCCGCTCTCTCATCGTCTCGGTGTCATGCGCAGCCGGGCGATGACAGCTGCGTGTTGCGTGATCGGTTGCGCTCTTACTTCGCGCCGTCAGACGGAGCTGGCGTAGTCGGCGCTGGCCTGCTCGGCGCTGCACCCGTGGTCACGCCCGACTCGGTGTTGCTGCGCGGCGTCACGTCACGCATGCCGGGAGGTGCAGCCGGATTGGTCGGCTGCGTCTGTGCGGTCTGCGAGGCCGGCGGGTTGCTTGCCTGGTTGGTGGTGCTGGAATTATTCAGGCCGTAGAATACTGCGCCCAGCACCAGGGCGACGGCCACCGCGAACAGTGCGATCTTGCCGCTGGAGGCGGGGCCTTCCCCGAGCTCGGGATCGGCCTGCAGGTCGGCATCCCGGCGCGCCGCGCGAGAGTACTCATCGTCGGCGAGGTTCGGGCGGTACGGATCGTTGGGAAAACGGTCGTCTGCCATCGATTGGTCTCCTCGGTTATGACCCCGGGACAACCCTCAGGTGCGAGGTTCTGTTCCGCGCCACCTGATGCTTTCGTCGCATATTGCCCCAATCCGGGGAATCGGGAACCTGTTCTGTCGAATTCCCGGCGCTTCGAGTTCCATGGCGGGGAGAAGGAACACGGCGATGTGGAGCCTGCCGCCTACGGATAGCGTGCTGCATTTCCTGTCCTTGGTCGCGGTGGCCGCGCAGGGCATGACGGCTGCGCTCGCCGCCGGACGCCGCAGCATGGATTGGCTGGGCGTCTGCTTCCTCGGCTGCATCACCGCGCTCGGCGGCGGCACGTTGCGCGATCTCTTCCTCGGACATTATCCGCTAGCCTGGGTACAGAACCCGATCTATCTCGCGCTCGCCGGCGGTGCCGCCTTCCTCACCATCCTGTTTGCGCGTCTGGTGCACCGGCTGAAGGTCGCCTTCATCGTGCTCGATGCCATCGGTCTCGTCGTCTTCACCATGACCGGCTGTGACGTGGCCTGGCAGATGGATGCTTCGCTGCCGATCGTCATCGTCTCGGGCATGGTCACGGGCTGCGCCGGCGGTGTGCTGCGCGACGTGCTCTGCAACGACGTGCCGTTGCTGTTTCGCTCCGAGCTCTATGCGAGCGTCTCGGTGGTGACGGGGTTGTTCTATGCGACCGCGTTCGGTCTCAAGCTCAATGCGGAGCTCTGGACCATCCTGACCTTCGTCCTCGGCATCAGCTTCCGCCTGTTTGCGGTGCGCTACAAATGGGAGATGCCGAAATTTGTGTTTACGGGGGATGAGGAGCGATAGTGGTTACGTCGCCTCACTTCATCCACATCGTCATTGCGAGCGAAGCGAAGCAATCCAGAATCTTTCCTCGGAGGGACTCTGGATTGCTTCGCTGCGCTCGCAATGACGAGGAGGCAGCGGTGAGCTACGGCTGCTCCTTCCTCGCCTTCGCCACCTGTGCCGGCGTCACCAGCGGGCCTGCATTGCCCCAGGAATTGCGGATGTAGTTCGTCACCGCGGCGATCTCGCCGTCGGACAGCTGCTTGGCGTAAGCTGGCATCTCGCCGGTGTTCGGCGCGCGCGGCGTCGTCACGGTGTGAGCACCGTCGAGGATGATGCGCAAGGTCGAGGACGGATTGACCGATTGCAGCAGCGCATTGCCCGGCAGCGGCGGGTAGATGCGCGGGCTGCCTGTGCCGTCGGCCTCGTGGCAGGCGACGCAGAGTCTTGCGTAGACCGCCTGGCCGGCCTTCATCTCGGCTGCGTCCGGCGGCGTTACGATGGTCTCGCGACGGGCCGGCGGCAGGCTCTTCAGATAGGTCGCGATCGCGCGCCCGTCGGCATCGCTCATCTTCGAGGTCGAGTTGACGACGACCTCCGCCATCGGCCCGCCGGCGTGGCTTTTGGCGTTGCGCCCGCTTTGCAGGTACTCCGTGATATCAGCCTCGCTCCACGATTTCAGCCCGGTGCGCGCGGCGCCATCGAGCCGCGGTGCGAACCAGCCGCCGACCTCGTTGCCGGACAGCGCCTGCGCCTCGCGGTCGGCGCCGAAATAATTCTTCGGGGTGTGGCAGGCGCCGCAATGACCGAGCCCGGTGACCAGGTAGCCGCCTCTGTTCCAGGCCGCGCTCTTGGTCTGGTCCGGCTCGAACAGGCCGGGCTTGAAGTACATCGCGTTCCAGAGCCGCATCAGGCCGCGATAGCCGAACGGCCAGCGCAGCTCCGGCGGCTTGTTGCGGCTGGCGACGGGCGCCAGCGTGCCGAGATAGGCGCGGATCGCCAGCGTGTCGTCCTTCGTCATCTTCGTGAAGTAGGGGTAGGGAAACGCCGGGTAATAGTTCGAGCCGTCGGGCGCGATGCCGGTGCGCAAGGCGCGGGTGAAATCGGCATCCGTCCAGCCGCCGATGCCGGTGTCGCGGTCCGGCGTCAGGTTCGGCGCATAGATCGCGCCAAAGGGCGTGTCGATGCGCTTGCCGCCCGCGAACGGTTTTGCCGGATCGGCGGTGTGGCAGCCCGCGCAGTCGCCGGCCTCGACCAGCGCCTTGCCATAGGCGATCAGCTCGGGCGATGGTCCGGCGGCGCCGGCCGCGCTTCCATCCGCACTGCACAACGCCAGGCCTACCAGCGCGAGGCCGGTCAGAATCGTCCGCATCGAAAGCCTCTCCTGCGACCCATCGACCCCACCCGCGTCAGGGAAGCGTCGATTCATTTCGCAACGACCCGGGTATGGTGACACAAACTGAAAACGCCATGCGTGTTTCAGGCCACGAAATTGCGATTTTTGCCCGGCGTGTCCTTTGGTCCAGATTTCTGATGCGGATCATGAAATATCCGACATAGAGTGGCGGAGGTGGTCGGCGCGCCCTAGCTAAAAACAACGGGCAGGCAACGACTTAAGTCAGCAAGACCTGAACAGGGCGCAAGCGAGGACAAGATGGGCATCAACCAGGGTCCGATCAGTCTCGATCAAAAGTACACCCAGCAGACCGGACACGTCTTCACCACGGGCATCCAGGCCCTGGTCCGCTTGCCGATGGCCCAGATCCGGCGCGACCGCGCCAACGGCCTCAACACCGCGGGCTTCATCTCCGGCTATCGCGGCTCGCCGCTCGGCGGCTACGACCAGCAGCTGCTCGCCGCCCGCAAGCATCTCGAGCAGTACAACATCAAGTTCCAGCCGGGCGTGAACGAGGACCTCGCCGCGACCGCGGTGTGGGGCTCGCAGCAGCTCAACCTCTCGCCGGGCGCCAAATACGACGGCGTGGTCGGCATCTGGTACGGCAAGGGCCCGGGCGTTGACCGCTGCGGCGACGTCTTCCGCCACGGCAATGCCGCGGGCTCGGCCAAGAACGGCGGCGTGCTCTGCCTTGCCGGCGACGACCACGGCGCAAAATCCTCCACCGTCCCGCATCAGTCCGACCATGCCTTCATCTCGGCGCTGATGCCGTATCTCTATCCCTCGAGCATCCACGAGATGATCGAGATGGGTCTGCTCGGCATCGCGATGTCGCGCTATTCCGGCTGCTGGGTCGGCATGAAGGTGATCACGGAGACGGTGGAGACCACCGCCGAGATCGACCTCACCGACGAGATGAAGCCGTTCATCATCCCCACCGATTTCGAGCTGCCGCCCGGCGGGCTCAACCTGCGCTGGCCCGACGACCGCTTCGAGCAGGACCGCCGCCTGCAGGACTACAAGGGCTTTGCCGCCATCGCCTTTGCGCGTGCCAACAAGGTCAACCGCGTCACCATGGATTCGCCGAACGCGCGCTACGGCATCATGGCCTCCGGCAAGAGCTACGAGGACGTGCGCCAGGCGCTGCGCGAGCTAGGGATCACCGAGGAGGTCGCCGCCAAGATCGGCTTGCGCCTCTACAAGATCGGCATGCCCTGGCCGCTGGAGCCGGAGGGCGTGCGCAACTTCGCGGTCGGCCTCGAAGAGATCTTCATCGTCGAGGAACGCCGCGAGATCGTCGAGAACCAGGTCAAGCAGGAGCTGTTCAACTGGCGCGACGATGTGCGCCCGCGCATCGTCGGCAAGATGGACGAACACGACAAGCGCTTTTTAACCTTCGCCGCAGAGCTCAGCGTCGCCTCGCTCGCGACCTCGCTCACCGAGCGGCTGCTTCGACTTGATCTCAACCCTGAAATCGCTTCGATGCTCCGCGCCAAGGCCGACTGGTTCAACGGCCGCCAAGCGACCCAGATGCAGGCGGTCGCCCCTGTCTCCCGAACTCCGTATTTCTGCTCCGGCTGTCCCCACAATACCTCGACGAAAGTCCCTGAAGGCAGCCGTGCCATGGCCGGCATTGGCTGCCATTTCATGGCGCTGTGGATGGACCGCTCGACCGAGACCTTCACGCATATGGGCGGCGAGGGCGTGCCCTGGGTCGGCATCGCGCCCTTCACCAACGAGAACCACATCTTCGCCAATCTCGGCGACGGCACCTACTTCCACTCCGGCATTCTCGCCATCCGCCAGGCGATCGCCTCCAAAGCCAACATCACCTACAAGATCCTCTACAACGACGCCGTGGCGATGACCGGTGGCCAGCGTCACGACGGCGATCTCTCGCCGCAGCAGATCACCCAGCAGCTTTACGCCGAAGGCATCCGCGAGCTCTATCTGGTCTCGGAAAACCCGGACGCTTACCCGGCCGATACCATCGCGCCCGGCGTGAAGAAGTATCACCGCGACGAGCTCGACAGCGTCATGAAGATGTGCCGCGAATACAAGGGCACCTCGGCGATCGTGTTCGTGCAGACCTGCGCCGCCGAGAAGCGCCGCCGCCGCAAGCGCGGCCTGATGGAGGATCCGCCGCGCCGCGTCATGATCAATCCGGCCGTCTGCGAAGGCTGCGGCGATTGCTCGGTGCAGTCGAACTGCATCTCGGTCGAGCCACTGGAGACCGAGTTCGGCCGCAAGCGCGCCATCAACCAGTCATCCTGCAACAAGGACTATTCCTGCCTGAAGGGATTCTGTCCGTCCTTCGTCACCATCGACGGCGGCTCGCCGCGCCACCGTGCGCCAGCCGAGCTTGCCGAGATCGGCGAGCTGCCCGAGCCGGCTTCACGCCCGACGCTCGACAGGCCCTATAACATCGCCGTCGGCGGCGTCGGCGGCACCGGTGTGCTGACCATCGGCGCGCTGCTTGGCATGGCCGCCCATATCGAGGGCAAGGCCTCGATGATCCTGGACATGTCGGGCCTTGCGCAAAAGGGCGGGGCGGTGCTCAGCCACGTCCGCCTGTCCGATCATCCCGCCGAGGTGACCTGCTCGCGCATCGTCACCGGCACGGCCGATCTCGTGCTCGCCGCCGACGAGGTCGTCGCAGTCGCCAAGGACACCATCACCCTTTGCGATACCAGCCGCACCCGGGGCATCATCAACAGCCACGTCATTCCGACCGCCGACTTCATCCTCAACCGCGATTTCAATTTCCAGACCCGCAAGCTGAACGGGCTCCTGGAAACCGCGCTGCACAAGGATTCGGTGTTCTTCGACTTCACGGGGCCGGCCGAGCAGCTGCTCGGCGATGCCATCGCCACCAACATGATGATGATGGGCTATGCCTATCAGAAGGGTCTGTTGCCGCTCTCCGCGGAAGCGATTGAGCAGGCGATCGAGGTCAATGGCGTCTCGATCAAGATGAACAAGGAAGCCTTCCGCCTCGGCCGTCTCGCAGTCGCCGACCCCAAGCGCCTGGCCGACATGCTGAAGGGCGGGGGCGAGGTGGTCGCGCCGAAGCCGCTGGAGGCGATGACGCTGGACGAGGTCATCGAGCATCGCGCCAAGCATCTGACCGCCTATCAGAACGCTCGTCTCGCCAAGCGCTATCGCAAGCTGGTCGACCAGGTGCGCGATGCCGCCGCGAAGGGCGGCTATGGCGATGCGCTGCCGCGCGCGGTCGCGGTGAACTATGCCAAGCTCCTGGCCTACAAGGACGAATACGAGGTCGCACGCCTCTACACCGACGGCGCCTTCGAGCAGCAGCTCCGCGACCAGTTCGAGGGCGACTTCAAGTTCAATTTCAATCTCGCGCCGCCGATCCTGGCAAGCGGCGTCGACGCGCTCGGGCGCCCAAAGAAACGCGCCTTCGGCCCGTGGATGCTGAAGGTCTTCCGCGTGCTGGCCAAGTTCAAATTCCTGCGCGGCACACCGTTCGACATCTTCGGCCGCAGCGCCGACCGCAAGCTCGAGCGCGACCTGATCGCCGGCTACGAGAAGGACGTCGCCACTGTGCTCGGCCTGTTGTCGCCGCTCACAATCGACACCGCGGTCGAGCTGCTGTCGCTGCCCGACCGCATCCGCGGCTACGGCCCGGTGAAGGAGAAGGCCGTACACGACGCCAAGGCCCGCTACGCCCAGCTCGCCGCGGAATTGGCGAACCCGCCGCCCGCGCCACGGCAGATCGCGGCGGAGTAGGGCGCTTTCGTAGGGTGGGCAAAGGCGCAAAGCGCCGTGCCCACCATCTCAACGGATGGCACCTAAAGACGTGGGCACGCTCCGCTTTGCCCACCCTACAACACTATCCCTTGTGCTGCCCGTCAGGCAAAACACCCACGCCGTGGGTCAATCCTCATCCGCAAAAACATTCCGCTTTACCGAAATTCGGAATTATCGTATCCATCCGCCACCTCATCCCACTCAAAGGGGCGTATCGCGATCGTCACGAACGCGGGGTGAGCGGCGGTGGACGCAGGCTGCGTCGCGCGAGTCTCTCGCGCGCACGACGGGCGCGGTCTCGCGTACGGCAAAATCGTGTGGTCCTGACGCCCGGGGTCTGTGCGTCAAGTCTTGCGGGTCTCTCGCAAGGCGACGGGGGCAATAGTGCATCGCTCCCCGGGGAGAGCGCGACATAAGCCGTAAAGCCACTGCGCAGGGAAGGCCGGATGTTTGGCTTCACCTGTATGCCGCTGTGCATCTGTTCTTCGCGCAATTTGCGCACAGCGGACCGTGGGTGCCAGTCGGCACCCGGTCTTCCCTGCGCCCTTTGTTTTTGGAGGGAGCGAGACGGAAGCAAAACTCGGGCGAACCCGCCGCGAGCATGCGGGCGTGTGCCCGCACGCAGGTGTTGAGTGAAACAGCACCGTCAGCGCCACGAACTCCGTCGTTGCGAGCGCAGCGAAGCAATCCAGAATCTTTCCGCGGATGGATTCTGGATTGCTTCGTCGCAAGGGCTCCTCGCAATGACGACGCGGCAGGCGGTTCGCTTCCTATCCGGGGCCGGGATTTCACAAGTGCTCCCCTTGCGCCGACCCGTCACCCTCTCGCGGGGCGGAATATTTCCGCGCTTGCCAATCAGCCCGGTGCGGTTCAGAAAAAAGAGACAAGACGAGACGCGAGCGGAGACTGAAGTTTGACCATCAAGGGCAAGGCCTACATTGCCGGGATCTACGAACACCCGACCCGGCATGCGCCGGACAAATCCACCGCCCAGCTCCATGCCGAGGTCGCCAAGGGTGCGATCGAGGATGCCGGGATCAGCAAGGACGACATCGACGGCTATTTCTGCGCGGGCGATGCGCCCGGCGGCGCCTGGCCGATGGTCGATTATCTCGGCCTGAACACCAAGAAGCTTCGTCACGTCGATTCCACCGAGACCGGCGGCTGTTCCTACATCATCCATCTCGGCCATGCCGCCGAGGCGATCGCCGCCGGCAAATGCTCGATCGCGCTCGTGACGCTGGCCGGCAAGCCGCGCACCGGCGCGATGCCGCCGCGCGCGGCCGGCGCCGAGGTCGATTTCGAATCCGCCTACGGGGCGACCACGCACAATGCCTATGGCATGTGTGCCATGCGCCACATGCACGACTATGGCACCACCTCCGAGCAGCTGGCCTGGATCAAGGTCGCGGCCTCGCATCATGCGCAGTACAATCCGCATGCGATGCTCAAGGACGTCGTCACCGTCGAGGACGTCCTGAACTCGCCGATGATCTCCGATCCCCTGCATCGCATGGATTGCTGCGTCGTCTCCGACGGCGGCGGCGCACTGATCGTGACGACGCCGGAGATTGCCAAGAGCCTGAAGAAGCCGCTGGTACGCCTGATCGGCCATGGCGAGGCCATGAAGGGCCCGCGCGGCGGCAAGGATCTCGATCTCACGTACTCCGCTGGCGTCTGGTCCGGCCCACGCGCGTTCGAGGAAGCCGGCATCACGCCGAAGGACATCAAATACGCCTCGATCTATGACAGCTTCACCATCACGGTGCTGATGCAGCTGGAAGACCTCGGCTTCTGCAAGAAGGGCGAGGGCGGCAAGTTCGTCGCCGACGGCAACCTGATCTCGGGCGTCGGCAAGCTGCCGTTCAACACCGACGGCGGCGGCCTCTGCAGCAACCATCCCGTCAACCGCGGCGGCATGACCAAGATCCTCGAGGCCGTGCGCCAGCTGCGCGGCGAGGCGCATCCGAAGGTGCAGGTCAAGAATTGCGATCTCGCCATCGCCCACGGCACCGGCGGCCTCTTGGGTGTTCGCCACGCCGCCTCGACCGCCATTCTGGAGCGCGTGTGATGAGCGAAATGAAAAAGTATCCGGCACCGGTCACGAACCCCGAGACCGCCGCGTTCTGGGACGCGGCGAAAGAGGGCAAGTTCATGATCAAGCGCTGCACCGCCTGCGGCGAAGCGCACTACTTCCCGCGTTCGATCTGCCCGTTCTGCTACTCCGACGAGACGGTGTGGGAGCAGGCCTCGGGCGAGGGCACGATCTACACCTACAGCCTGATGCGGAAGTCGCCGACCGGCCCTTACGCCATCGGCTACGTCACGCTGAAGGAGGGGCCGTCGGTGCAGACCAATTTCGTCGACTGCGATCTCGAGAAGCTCAAGATCGGCCAGAAGGTGAAGGTGGTGTTCAAGCCGACCGACGGCGCCCCGCTGCCGTTCTTCACGCCGGCTTGAGGCGAAGCACAACGTAACCCTCTCCCCTTGTGGGAGAGGGTGGCAGCCGAAGGCTGCCGGGTGAGGGGTCTCTCTCCACACGAAAAGTGTTACTGCGGAGCCAACCCCTCACCCGAGTGAGTTCCTTGCAAGGGCGGTGCTGCCCTCTCCCACAAGGGGAGAGGGCATATCAACGGGCGCCGCTGCTCGCGGAGAGACTGGGAGGAAGACAAAGCAACATGTCCGCCAGATACGAAGAGCTCAAAGGCCTCAAAAACCTCGGCCAGAAATATGCCTACACTGACCGCGAAGTCATGCTCTATGCCTATGGCATCGGGCTCGGCGCTGACCCGATGGACGAGAACGAGCTCGCCTTCGTCAACGAGGGCACGTTCACGCCGCGGCCGCTGAAGGTGGTGCCAACGTTCGCCTCTGTCGCGGCCTGGGGCTCGGGTCCGGGCGAGATGAATCTCAACCGCGTCATGGTGGTCGACGGCGAGCGCGACATCACCTTTCACCAGCCGCTGCCGGTCGCCGCGCACATCACTGCCGACTCCTCGGTGCTCGAAGTCTACGACAAGGGCAAGGACAAGGGCGTCGTCATCGTTCACCAAACCGTGCTGAAGAACGAGAAGGGCGAGAAGTTGGCGACGCTGGTCGCTTCGCGCTTTGCCCGCGGCGATGGTGGCTTCGGCGGGCCGAACCTGACCCAGCCGGATCCGCACAAGATCCCGTCGCGCAGCCCCGACAAGACCATCGACATCACCACGCGCCCCGACCAGGCATTGGTCTATCGCCTCTGCGGCGACCGCAACCCGCTGCACTCCGATCCGGAGTTCGCCAGGAAGGCCGGCTTCCCGCGGCCGATCCTGCACGGCATGTGCACCTACGGCATCACCTGCCGCGGTGTGCTTCAGACCTATGCCGACTATGATGCGAGCGCTTTCCGCCAGCACGTCGCGCGATTCTCCTCGCCGGTCTATCCCGGCGAGACCGTGACCATGGACCTCTGGAAGGACGGCAACGTCATCTCGTTCGAAGCCAAGGTGAAGTCGCGCGGCGTCACCGTGATCAAGAACGGCAAGACGGTGCTGGGTTAGCAACAAGGTACGGCCGTCGTCTCCCTCGCCCCGCTCTTGCGGGGAGAGGGCGGGGTGAGGGGCTCTCACCACGAATCGGGACGGTGTTGAGACCTGTACCCCCTCACCCGGATCGCAAGAGCGATCCGACCTCTCCCCGCAGGCGGGGAGAGGCTAGAAAGAAACAAAAACAGGGAGACGCCACCATGGGACTACTCGACGGCAAGGTTGCGCTGATCACCGGGGCGGGCGGTGGGCTCGGCGAGGCCTACGCAAAGCTGTTCGCGCGGGAAGGCGCCGCGGTCGTCGTCAACGATCTCGGCGGTCCCCGCGACGGCTCCGGCGCCGACAAGTCCATGGCGCAGCAGGTCGTGGACGCGATCAAGGCCGAGGGCGGCAAGGCGGTCGCAAACGGCGCCGACATCTCCACTATGGAAGGCGGCCAGTCGGTGTTCGACGACGCAATCAAGCACTTTGGCCGCGCCGACATCCTGGTCAACAATGCCGGCATTTTGCGCGACCAGACCTTCGCAAAAGCCTCGGAAGCCGATTGGGACAAGGTCATCAAGGTCCATCTGAAGGGCACCTTTTGTTGCACCCTGCCGGTGTTTCGTTGGATGCGGGAGAACGGCGGCGGCGTCATCGTCAACACCTCCTCGACATCGGGGCTGATCGGCAATTTCGGCCAGACCAATTACGGCGCCGCCAAGGGCGGCATCTGGGGCCTGTCCAACGTGCTCGCGATCGAGGGTCGCAAGTACAACATCCGGATATGGACGCTCGCCCCGGGCGCCTTGACCCGCATGACCGCAGACCTGCCCCGCTATAAGGAGAACCCCGGCGCCGCGCTCGGGCCGGACGGCATCGCGCCAGCCGTGCTATACATGGTCAGCGACTTGTCGGGCGACCAGACCGGCAAGGTGCTGGGCGTGTCCGGGCCCCGCGGCGTGCGCGAGATGCGGATGATGGAAATGGAAGGCTGGAAGCCGCCGCACTCGGGCTGGAAGGCCCAGGATATCGTCGATCACGCCAAGGAGATCTTCTTCTCCGAGGAGGATGTGAAGCGTTGGTCGGCGCGGCGGTTTTAGCCAAAACTGTCATTCCGGGGCGCGACGAAGTCGCGAGCCCGGAATCCATAACCCCGGCTTGTGGTTATGGATTCTTGGCCTGGCCCTGCGGGCCATCCCGGAATGACGACAAATGATAGGATAGAGAGACCCGATGAAACTCACCGCCGACGCCAAGGGCACCTTTGCAATCGCGCCGACGCCGTTCCACGACGACGGCCGGATTGACGAGCGCTCGATCGACCGCCTGACCGATTTCTACGAGGAGGTCGGCTGCGACGGCGTCACGGTGCTGGGCATCCTCGGCGAGGCGCCCAAGCTCGACGCCGCCGAGGCCAAGCAGGTGGCGGTTCGCTACGTCAAGCGTGCCAAGAAGATGCAGGTGATCGTCGGCGTCTCCGCGCCGGGTTTTGCCACCATGCGTTCGCTGGCCAAGGCCTCGATGGATGCGGGCGCGGCCGGCGTCATGATCGCGCCGCCGCCCTCGCTTCGCACCGATGACCAGATCATCGGCTATTTCAAGCAGGCGGCGGAGGCCATCGGCCCTGATGTGCCCTGGGTGCTCCAGGACTATCCGCTGACCTTGCAGGTCGTGTTCACCCCCGCCGTGATCCGCAAGATTGTCATGGACAATCCGAATTGCGTGATGCTCAAGCACGAGGACTGGCCGGGCCTGGAGAAGATCTCGACGCTGCGTGGCTTCCAGAAGGATGGTTCGCTCCGGCCGCTCTCGATCCTCTGCGGCAATGGCGGCACGTTCCTGGACTTCGAAATGGAGCGCGGCGCCGACGGCGCCATGACCGGCTATGCCTTCCCGGAGCTCCTGATCGACGTTGTGAACCTCTCCAAGGCCGGCAAGCGCGACGCCGCGCATGACATCTTCGACGCGCATCTGCCGCTGATCCGCTACGAGCAACAGCCCGGCGTCGGCCTCACCGTGCGCAAATACGTGCTGCAGAAGCGCGGCATCATCGCCTCCAGCGCGCAGCGCAAGCCCGGTGCGACCATGACGGCGACAGCGAAGGCCGAGGTCGACTATCTCTTGTCGCGGGTCGCCCGTTTCGACAAGCGCGCCAATCTCGGCCCGCAATCCAGCGCCGCAGGCTAGTTGCATGGCCGAGACATCAGCATCACGCCCGGCCTCGACGATCCTCCTGCTGCGCGACGGCGCGAGGGCCGACGGCAAGGGCCGCGGCGAAATCGAGGTCTTCATGATGGTTCGCCATCATCAGATCGAGTTCAACTCGGGCGCGCTGGTGTTTCCCGGCGGCAGCGTCGATGCCGGCGACAAGGAGATCGTTGCCCGCGCTGATCTGTATTCGGGCAGCGAGGGCTTGCGCGACGCGGACCGCGGCTTTCGGATCGCCGCGATCCGCGAGACCTTCGAGGAAAGCGGCATCCTGCTGGCCCGGTCCAAGGACACAGGCGCGCCAATCGACGCCAAACGCGCCGGCGAGATCGCCGACGCGCATCGCGTTGCGCTCAACGAGCACAAGATCAGCTTCCTCGACATTCTCGCGGGCAACGATCTCCAGCTCGCGCTCGACACGCTCGTGCCTTACGCGCACTGGATCACGCCGGAAGGCATGCCGAAGCGCTTCGACACCTGGTTCTTCCTGGCCGCCGCACCGCCCGACCAGCTCGGTGCCCATGACGGACGCGAATCCACCGATTCGATCTGGGTGTCGCCGCGCGAGGCGGTGGAGGGCGGAGAGAGCGGCCGCTTCAAGCTGCCGTTCCCGACCACGCGCAACCTGATCCGGCTCGCCAAGCAGCCGAGCGTGAGTGCGGCGCTGGAGCACGCCCGCAACCTGTCGATCGTCACGGTGATGCCCGTGATGACCAAGACCGAAACCGGCCGTCAGCTCCGCATCCCTCGCGAGGCCGGCTATGACGGCGAGGTGTTCGAGGTCGGCGCCGTCGGCTGACACACTTCGATGTGTAGCGAAGTATCGACGAACACGGATGCGCTAGGTTCCGTCCACTGCGGGACGGACGGAACAGGCGATGGACAATCGGCAGGACACCAATGTTGCGGTCGAGCTGGCCCTGTTGGTCGGGCTCGCGACGCTCTGGGGCGGTTCCTACACCTTCATCAAGCTCGGCGTCGCCACCATCCCGCCGATCACACTGATCGCGGCGCGCACGGCCATTGCCGGCCTGCTGCTGCTCGCGATCATGTGGATGCGGGGCATCGCAATGCCGACCGATGTCGCGAGCTGGAAGCGGTTCGCGTTCCAGGCCGTGCTCAACAGCGTCATCCCCTGGACGTTGATCGCCTGGGGCGAGCGCCATGTCGATGCCGCGCTCGCCACCATCCTCAACTCGGCCGGGCCGATCTTCACCTTCCTGCTCACCGCAATCGTGACCCGTCACGAGGAGACGACCCCGCGAAAATTGTTCGGCGTGGTCGCAGGCATGGCCGGCATCCTGCTGATCGTCGGTGTCGATGTGTTCGATGATATCGGCAGCGGCCTCATCGCCGAGGCCGCCATCGTCGCTGCCACCATCTGCTATGCCTGCGCCGCGATCTTCGGCCGCAGCTTCAAGGGCCTCGATCCCATGGCGCCCGCAGCCGGCTCGCTGCTGGCGGGGGCAGCGGTCCTGATCCCCGCCTCCCTGATCGTTGAGCAGCCCTGGACGCTGTCGCCTTCGCTGAGCTCGGTGCTGGCACTGTCGGCGCTCGCGGTGTTTTCGACCGCGGCAGCGTTCGTGATCTATTTCCGCCTGATCCAGACCCTCGGCTCGGTCGGCACCACCGCGCAGGCCTATTTGCGGGTGCCGATCGGGGTCGCCATCAGCGCCGCCTTCCTCGGCGAGACCTTGAGCCGGACCGCCTGGATCGGCCTGGCCTGTGTCGTCCTCGGCGTCGCCGCCATGACCATCCCGGCCCACAGGGCAGCCAGCGTCAAACTGTCGTAAAGCTGAAGCGGGCGGCAGGTCCCGATATTAACGATATTCCGCGTCCCGAGGCATGTTCCCCCCGGGCAGCAATACGTCGTATATTGGACCTCCAGCAGTCCGGTCCTCAAATCACCAATGTCCGCCGAATTGACGCCGCCCCCTGAGAAAAGGCGAACCTTCTCGCTCTCCATCGGCCAGCTCACCTTCGGCAGCTTCCTGTTGGTGCTGGCGGTAATCATCGTCACCTCGACTGCGAGCGTGATCGCGATCCGGCACATCGATACGACCTTCGCCGAGCTGCAGCGGCTGCAGAGCGTCGGCGACCTCGCCGAGGACATCGATCGTCGCATGAACGAACTGCGTCTTGCCGCGCGCGACTTCGTCACGGATCCCGGTGCCGGCGTCCAGTTCCAGCAGGTAGGCGAGGCGGCCTCGACGCTCAGCGACATCCTGAAGAAGACCCGCATCGAGCTCGCGCCCGAGCAGCAGGACATGATCGACGGGGTCAGCGAGCGGCTTGCGACCTATCGCACCGGCCTCGAGCGGATCTCCACCCTGATCGATCGCCGCGCCCAGCTGCTCGCCGGACTGCCGCCGCTGCGCGACCAATTCGATGCAGCGGTCGCAGGCGCCGCGGACCGCGAGCTGGCCTCCCGCCTGGCCGAGGCTCAGAGCCGGATTGCGCTCGGCCTGCTCGCGCGCAACCCGTCCGCGGCGGAGCAGGCCGCACAGGGAATGCGGGCGTTCGATATTGACGATGCCAAGCTGAAGTCGGCGGTGAACGACTATGCCGAGGCCATCATGGCCGTCGCCGTCCGGGAGCGGCAGATCGCCGACATCGATCGCGAGGTGCTGGGAACGGAAGGCCGGCTGATCGGCCGCGTCACCGAATTGCTGCGTGAGGTCAGCTCCCGACGCGGCCACGTGCTGTCGCGCGACTTCGCCCGGACGCTGACCGAGGCGCGATGGCAAAGCATCGTGCTCGGCACGGTCGGCGTGCTCATCGGCATCGCCGCTGCCTGGTTCGTGGTGCGCAGGACGGTGCGTCCGCTCGCTCAGATCGCGCGATCCATTCGCGCGCTTGCCGCCGGCCGGAAAGATACCTCGATTCCGTCCGCCGACCTCGACAACGAGATCGGCGATATTGCGCGGGCGGCCGAAGTGTTTCGCCGCGCGCTGGAGGAGGCCGACACCGCGCGCGAGGCGGCGGTGCGCGCGCTCAACGAGCAGCGCCTCGCCGAGGAGAGCTATCGAAAACTGTTCGAAGGCTCCATCGACGGCATCTACGTGACGACGCCGGCCGGTGACCTCCTCAACGCCAACCCGGCGCTGGCGCGCATGATGGGCTATGACAGCCCGCAGCAGCTGATCGACAGCATCAGCGACATCGCCCACACGATCTACGTCCATCCCGAGGCGCGCGCCGAATACCAGCGGCTGATGGCGCGCGACGGCATGGTGCGCGAGTTCGAGTATCAGGTGCGCCAGCGCAGCGGCGACATCCTCTGGCTCTCGGACAGCGCCACGGGCGTGCGCGACGAGCATGGCAACATCGTCCGCTACGAGGGAACGCTGCGCGACATCACCGATCAGAAGCGGGCGGAGGAAGCCATCGCCGAAGGCCGGCGCCTGCTGCAGCAGGTCATCGACACCGTGCCCGCGGTGATCAACGTCAAGGACCGGAACCTGCGCTACGTGCTGATGAACCGCTACATGGCCGGCATCTTCGGCATCGAGCCCGGCGAGGCGCTCGGCCGCACCACGGCCGACCTGATGTCGCGCTACGGCGCATCCAAGTCCGACGAGAGCGACAAGCGGGTGCTCAAGCTTCGAAAAGGTCTCGGTTTCTACGAGGAGGAGTATCAGGACGCCTCCGGCAACATGCGGCAATGGCTGGTCAACAAGTTGCCGCTGCTCGACGCCGAGGGTGAGATCGAGCGGATCGTGACCGTCGCGCTCGATATCGGCGAGCGCAAGCGCGGCGAGCAGGAGATGCGCAAGGCCAAGGAAGCCGCCGAAACCGCGCTGCGCAATCTCCGCGAGACCCAGGCCTCGCTGATCGAGGCGGAGAAGCTGGCCGCGCTCGGGCGCCTGGTCGCCGGCGTCGCCCATGAGGTCAACAATCCCGTCGGCATCAGCCTCACGGTCGCCTCCGCGCTGGAGCGCAAGACCGCGATGTTCACCGCCGAAGTCGAGCGCGGCGAGCTGCGCCGCTCCACGCTTAACGACTTCCTCAGCACCAGCCGCGATGCGTCCTCGCAGCTCGTCTCCAATCTCAACCGCGCCGCCGAGCTGATCCAGTCGTTCAAGCAGGTCGCCGCCGACCGCAACTATTCGGATCAGCGTACTTTCGATCTCGGCGACCTCACCGAGCAGGTGGTGATGAGCCTGCGGCCGGGACTGCGCAAGCACAATCTGACGCTCAACGTCGAGTGTCAGCCGGACCTGACCATGAACAGCTATCCAGGCCCGTACGGCCAGGTGCTGACCAATCTGTTTCTGAATTCGGTGGCGCACGCCTTCCCGGACGGCCGGCCCGGGACGATCGAGATCCAGGTGCGCGCGTCCGGCAAGGACAACGTCGAGATCATCTTCTCCGACAATGGCTGCGGCATGTCGCTCGACGTCCGTCGCCGCGCCTTCGATCCGTTCTTCACCACGCGGCGCGACCAAGGCGGCACCGGCCTCGGGCTGCACATCGTCTACAGCATCGTCACCAACCGGCTCGGTGGCCGGCTCGATCTGGATTCCGAGCCGGGCGGCGGCACGCGCATCCAGATGATCCTGCCGCGTGTGGCGCCGCTCGAACAGGCTGCGGAATAGCTAATCGATGTCTGCAAGCTTGTGCAGCGTCGCGCCGAAGATCTGGCTGGCCTTGCCGACCAGCGCAGTGCCGGTCATCTGCCCGCGCGTGTCCGTGAACGTGCCGGTGACGCCGATGCCGACCGGGGCAGGGCCGCCGAACAGCGGATTGTCATCGCCCCGAGGCGAGGTGTGCCGTTGCACCAGCACCTCGCCTTTGAAGGTGTTGTTGTCCTTCACCGTGTAGCTGCCGGTGTAATAGAGGTACGCATCGCCGCCGAGAATCTTGCCGTCGCGGAAGAGAATCACGCCGCTGCCCTTGCCGACTCGACCATCGAGCAGGGTGACGTGAATTGAATAGAGGCCGTTCTTCATAACGTCCCGTAGGCCGGCCGCCATCGCCCAATGGCGTAACCGGTCCGGCTTTTATGCCAAAGCCCATCTCCGCGCGCAACGCGGCAGTTTGCCGGCCGGTCGCGGCGGTCTGCGAGCCGTAGTTGTCCCGGCTTGTCCGTGACACCGTCATGACGCTCTGATGGTGAGGCGAGGCCTAACGTTGCGAATCAGAGTTGGCCCGCGAAATGCATAACCATTGTTGCACTGGCCGCGGGGTGCTGGAGCAAGACGAACGTGACCAACTGGATCGATTCCGGCGGCAATGAGCCGCGTCTGTACAGTGCGCGTCCCACGAATTGCAAAAGCGAACAACGGCGGATTGGCGATGCGATACGCCGGGGAAACCTGACGAGGCTGGCGCCCGCCTTGGCTTTGATCGCGCTTGCAGCCTCCTCGGGGCACGCGCGCGACCGCGGGCAGTTCGCCAACACCAATCCCGAATTGAAGGCCTGGTTCGACAGTCTGCGCAGCGGTAAGGGGCCTTGCTGCTCCGATGCCGACGGTTCGGCGCTCTCGGACTCCGACTGGGACAGCAAGGACGGGCATTATCGCGTTCGCGTCCCGCGCTATGGCTATGCACTCGATGGCCAGCAGCAGGAGCTCGTCTGGGTCGACGTGCCCCAGGAGGCCGTGATCTCGGAGCCGAACCGGGTGGGACGCACCATGGTCTGGCCGATCTACGGCTACATGGGTGTCACCATCCGCTGCTTTATGCCCGGTAGCATGACTTAGCCCTCGGGCGTGACGTCGTCGCCTGCTCGGATGCCCGGACGGCGGGCCCCCCGTCGCGTCAGGTGTATTTCTTGTCGCGCTCGAGCAGCTCGATCGAGATGCCTTCGGGCCCGCGGATGAAGCAGATGCGTACGCCGGGACGAATGGTCGTCGGCTCGCGCGTGAACGTGACACCCTTGGCCTTGATCTCGGCGGCGACCGCGTCGATGTCCTTCACCGTCAGGCCGAAATGGTCGAGGCCCTGATGCGGGTGCGGAGGTGGCGGGCTGACGGCGCTGTCGCCCTCGAGCGGCGCGATGAAGATCCGGGCCCCGCCGAGGTTCACGTCGATCCGTCCTGGCGCGCGCACGATCTCGCCACCAAGGACGTCCCGCAGCCAGGCCGCGGTGGCTTCCGGATCGGGGCTACGCAGATGGACGTGATCCCAAGCGACGGCGAACGGCATTCATAGTCTCCCAACGGGTCTTTTCGATGCGACGGCGCATGTTAACGACATCGGTGGGTGGCACACCACCGCCGTTGCCGACTCGCATGACATTGGGGAACCTTAGTTCGTCGCTCGAATTAAGGTAAGCTGTGACAGGATCCATCTTCGATGGTGCTGCGGCCGCAATCGGTGTGCAACCATGAATGCGAGGCTCGACCGACTCGGATTGGGACGCTTCGCCGGCACCGGCGAACGACTGGCGCGGGCGGTGACGATTGCGAGCGTCTCATTTGGCCGAAGCCTTCTGTGGTTGCTGGCAGCAATCATCGTCGGCTGCGGCATTTGGATGCTGCTACCTCTCTCCAAGGGCAACAGTGCTGAGCCAGTGAGAGCGGAGCTGGCGGCTGTTGAAGCGCCTTCCTCCGGCGATGCGTCCAAAGTAGCCTCGCCAGCGTCCGAGGCTCAGGTGCCGGCGACAGCAGAACTGGGTCGTCTCAGGATTTCATCACAGACCTGGCGTCGCGGCGGCCTCGGCTCCAAAGCCCTGGTGACGTTCACGCTGCGAAACGACAATGACTATGCCGTAAAAGATGTCGAGATCGTCTGCGCCTTCACGCGGCGCGACGGAAGTCATCTCACCGACCGCAGCCGGGTGCTGGCGGATCCGGTCAGCATGAAGAGCCGCAAGACCTTTGTGCGTATCCCAATTGGCTTCGTCAACGTGAATGCCGATCAGGCAAAATGTTCCCTGGCTGGAGCACGCCGCGCTTAAAGGCGGCCTGTCCCGGTAGCTGAAAAGTTACCCTCTGCGGTCCTTGGCCGAAACCATGCATCACCATTTGAACCGAACGGCGGGGCCAGGAACCAATTGGAAGATCGCCTGTTGAGGCGAGCAGAGCCCACGCGGGAATGCGGGGGGCGGAGCGCGGCTAATGCCCATCTTTAGGTATTTCATCTTTGTCGGTGGAGCTTTGCTCACACTGCTGTTCGCGGCGAACGTGGTTTTCCCGGCGCCGTCGCCCGAAGCACACGTGGTCGCAACTGCAGCCAACGACCAGCCGCTGATCCGAATCCGGTCCGATCGTCATCTGCCTGAGCGGGTGGTCCTCGACACGAGCCAGCCGACGATTGTCGCACCCGCGGTTCAGACCGCCGCAGTTGCGGCTCCCCAGCCACCCGTACAGGAGAGCCTGTCGCCGGCTTTGGCCGAGATGTCGGCCAAGACGCGGGTGCGCGAGACCTTCGCCCAGTTCACGCCAGCGCCGAAGGCCGGGACCGCCGCAGCCAGGAAGTCTGAGGCTGTTCAGCCGCAGACGTCCCAGGCTCAAGCTCCGGTCCAGGCTCAAGCTTCTCCGGTTCAGGCTCAGCCCAAGCGTAAGATCGTCAGGACCCATCCGGCGCCGCAGCCGGGCCGTCCCATGATGCTGGTCGCGCAGCAGCCGCATTTCGGCTTTTTCAACACGACCTGGTAACGGCGCCTTCGGCAGCCTCGATCGAGGTGTGAAGGGCTTTTTATTGGCCGGCCTCTCTGCTAATTCGAACCGATCCGAACGCCGTCGGATGTGCTGGTTCCTCGCCAGCGCCGACCAGCGGATTTCGGCGGCCCACTGGCCCGGGCCGGGGCGCTCGTAGCTCAGCTGGATAGAGCATCGGATTTCGATTCCGAGGGTCGGAGGTTCGAATCCTTCCGAGCGCGCCAATCGTCTCTGTTCCATATATGTTCTGTAGCGGCGCGGACGCCGGGTCACCGCCGCGAGGGGCCGGCGTCCGTCAGCCTGCCGGGACACCGCTTTGCCGGCCGCGTGCCAGCGTGTCGGAGGGCGCCTCGTGGAAGATTGCGCGGTAGGCTGCGGCAAATTCGCCGAGATGATGGAAGCCCTGGGCGCGTGCGCAGGTGGCCACGGTGACGCCGCCGCCCTTGAGGAGGCGGGCGCGGGTCGCCCACAGCCTCTTCAGGCGAATGTACTGGTGCAGGCTCATGCCTCGCACCTTGCTGACAGCGCCGCCGAGCGTACGGATCGAGACGTCGAACTCGCGGGCGAGATCGGCTGTATAGATCGGCGCCGTCGGATAGGTGGCGACGTAGTCGTCGATGCGCTGCACAAGCTTGATCGCCCGCTCGCTGTGGACCGAGGTGCTTCGATCCGACATCGAATCTGTTCGAAACAGATCGTCGAGCGCGAGCAGCAGGCCTTCCTGGAGATGGGCCGCAACCTCGGTCGTCTCGAACAGGCCTGGCTGCACTGACGCGGTGCGCAGGATATCGAGCAGGAGTTGTCGGGTGTGGAGCAGGGCGGGCCGGTTCGCCACATGGGCGCGCAAATGGTCGGCGCGGTCGAACCAACCCCGGTCTCTCAGCTCGTGGGAGAAGATAATCATGGCGTGATGATTGGTCCGGGGCTCGACGAAATGGCACTCATCGTTGCCGTGGAGGGCAGCGAAGAAGCGAGCGTCGAGATCCACACCTTTGAAGTTGACCCGAAGATCGTCGGTCATCGACAGGATCACCATCCCGCCCGGCATGCGATAGGCGGTGTCGAGGATCCGCGCGAACGATCTCATTACGATGATGCGGCACGCGGGCAGGGAGACGATGGCTCGGGCCGCCGCGAAGTTCGGGATGTCGAGCGGAATGCTCCTCGCATCCTCCATCGTCTCGATTGGCCGAAACGCATCGACATCGGAGAAGCCGATCAGTTGAAGCGCAGAGGAGGGAGCGAGGTCGTCGAACAACATGATTCTGGCCGGCCGCTGAAATGAGACAATCAAATGAACGTCGATGCATCGCCATCAATGGCGAAACATCGGGTTTCAGTAAACCGAATTTCAGGCCGTAGTATTGCGGACATCATGCCATGAAGTCCGTCGGATCATCGCCGCTTCTCGAGGTTCTGCACGTTCATGTTGACGGCACCGAAACACGATCGGTTAAGTCGTCATAAGTGACCTTTTCGGCTGATCTGATCTTTGATGTAGATCAGACATGAATGGCTTCGGGCCAGCGATCCACGACGCACGACATGATCTCGCAAAAGCGAAGGGGCCCGAGGGCCCCTTCAAAGGTCACCAGCGGCGATAGCCGTAGTACCCATAATAGCGCGGACCGTAATAGCGCGGCCCATAATACCGCGGGCCGTAATAATATGGCCGCGGCCTGTAGTAGCCATAGTAGTTCGGCCGCCACCAGCACTGTCCCCAGGCGTCGCAGACCATGCGGACCTGCTCGACGCTGGAGCGCTGCGGTGTCGCAGGTGCAGGCGCGATGGGCATGGCGGATGCCGTCGACGATGCAACGAGGGCGCCGAACAGGAACGCGGCCAATCGGCCAGTCTTGAGGTTCATGATGTCTTCCTCCGCTTACGCGATGCAGGATATCGAGGTTGTTCTCTCAAATTGTGGCCGAACCGAAATGTAATACAGATGAACAAACCTTCGGCGAGCGGACCCTTGCGTCACGGCTCGGCAGAGGCCGCTAGGCCATGCCGTGACTTGACCTTGATCCTGCGCAATTCGCAACTTTGCCTTGGCTCTTACTGTCGCCGTCACGGCAGCGGCGTCGTGCCTGCGGCCAGGCAAGGTGAGCTCAATGCGAGTCATTCCAGATCTGTCGATCTCACCGGAGAAGGTTTTCTTCGTCATCTCGAAATCGCGTCGGTCCGACAGCGAAGCAGGCGGGGGTGGCGTCGTCCTGGACTTCGGCGACGACGACATGAGCTACGGCCGCGGTGGGCGCGGCGAAACCACCGACCGTGCCGAGCTCGCGGGCTTCATCCGCGCTCTCAATGTTGACGAGCAGATCGATCTCGTGGCGCTGACCTGGCTTGGCTGCGGCGATGGTGATCTCTCCGATTGGCGTCAACTGCGCGCTCAGCCCGCGCAGGCGCACAACCAGCGCACCGCCTCCTATCTGATCGGCACGCCACTGCTCGCCGACTATCTGGAAGAGGCAATGACGCAATTCGGCAAGTCCTTCGAGGAATTCGAAGAACAGCTCTGATGCCGGATGCGGCGTCTGCAAGTGTCAAGGAGAAGTTGAATGGACAAAATGAGAATTGACAAGGGTGACTGGCTGGTCGTGTGCGACGGGCGCAAGGCGCTCATTCTGGAAAACCTCGGCGACGAGATGTTTCCGAACCTCCACACCAGGGAGGTGCACGAGCAGCCTAATCCCTCGACCGCCGCTCAAGGGTCCGCCGCGCCGGGCCGGTTACATGGCGCAGCCGGCGGTGCACGCAGCTCGGTCGACCAGACCGATTGGCACAACGAGGCCGAGCGCGCCTTTCTGCGGAGCCTGGCCGGCCGGCTCGATGCCGCCGTCAGCTCCGGTGAGACCACGGCCCTGACCATGGTGGCCTCGCCGCGTGCGCTCGGCATGATCCGCGCCGACTATTCGGACGGGGTGCGCAAGGCGCTTCAGGGGGAGGTCGGCAAGGACCTCGTCAAGCTACCGGTCTACGAGATCGAGAAGCAATTGCTGCGTTCGGGCGCCGCCAAATAGAGGACCCGGAGAGCCGCGGCTCTCAGTAGCAGGGGTGCCGCCGGCCGTCCTGACCGATATAAGCGGCCGCGCTGCGGTAGCAGTGGTTGGTCGCCGGGCCGTCATAGTAGGCGAAGGTGCCGGGGGTGATACCTGGGCCGTAATTGTGAAGGTAGCTGATCGGGTAGGGCAGCGGGTTGGCGTGGGAGCGGTGGTAGCGGTGGCGGCCGTGCGCCTCCGCAAGGGCAGGGGCCAAGACTGCAGCCGTCAGGGCCGCAACCGCGGCTACACGCGTCAACTTGCTCATCTCGATTCTCCGGATCCCGCTCAAATCGGTCAGCCGTTTATAGCAATTTCGGGCGGTCAGCATCGCTCCGGCGGCCCGAAATCATGGCCAGTCCCTCAGATTTCCGGGTGGGTGTGACAGAATTGCCGGACATGCGGCCAAAGCTGCCCATTTTTGGCCTTTTCGGGATGCTTAACGAATTCCCCACACAAGTATGACCAAAGACTATTCGGTTCAGAATTCTGCCGCCGGCCTCCGGGGATCACTTTCCGGCCCCTCGAGTCCGGTGCATTCCTGAAGGCCTTCGCCGTCATCTCGCCATGCGCATCACGCTTCCGAGTCTGCTGCTGCTCTGCCTCGCCCCCGCCACGCCCGCTCGCGCCGAGCTGCACATCACCCGCGACCACGGCGGCTATGTCGAGGAGTACAAGGCCAAGTACAAGCGGGTGCGCGAGAAGGGCGAGCGGGTCATCATCGACGGCATCTGCAATTCGGCCTGCACGCTCGTGCTCGGCATCGTGCCAATGAACAAGATCTGCGTGACGCCGCGCGCGAGCCTCGGCTTCCACCAGGCCTATTACGACAAGGCGTTCACCTTCGGCATCAAGGTCACCAGCGCCGAGGGCACCTCTGATCTCATGTCCTACTACCCCGACACGGTGAAGGACTGGATTCGCCGCAATGGCGGGCTCACCACCGACATGAAGAAGATCAAGAACGGCGTCGAGCTCTGGAAGATCGTCAATCCCTGCCCGGAAGAATGGTGAGCGGCTGAGACGGACCACGATCGTCCGTCGCAGCGCAGCATCGTCACGACGAAATTCGCATTGCCGCATGGCCAAGGGTCGGGCAATGAGGGCGGCAATGAACCATAATCAAGAAACCCTGGCCGCCCGCGCCGCGCCGATCCTGTTCGTGCTGCTTTGGAGCACCGGGTTCATCGGCACCAAATACGTCGTCAACAATGCCGATCCCTTGACCTATCTCGCCATCCGCATGGCGATCGTGGTCGGGCTGATGGCAATCATCGCAGGCATCGCGCGGCCGAAATGGCCGGACCGCGCCGGCATCGTGCACAGCGCGGTCGCAGGCATCCTCGTTCACGGCTTCTATCTGGGCGGCACCGCGATTGCGATCGCGCATTCGATTCCGGCCGGCCTTTCCGCGCTGATTCCGGGCTTGCAGCCGATCCTGACCTCGACCATCGCCAACCGCTGGCTCGGCGAACGGGTCACGCCGCTGCAATGGGCTGGACTCGTGCTCGGCCTCGGTGGGGTGGTGCTGATCCTGCACAACCGCCCGATGACCGGCGAAGCCGGGCTCGGCTGGCTCGCCTCGGTGGTGTCGCTGGTCAGCATCACGCTCGGCACGCTCTATCAGCGCCGCTACTGCAATCACATCGACTGGCGTGCCGGCAATCTCGTTCAGTACGTGGCGGTCTCCATCTTCTTCGCGGTCGGCGCCTTCCTGTTCGAGGATCGCGTGGTGCACTGGACGCGGGAATTCGTCCTCGCGCTCGCCTGGCTTGCGGTTGCGCTCTCGATCGGATCGATCGGGCTGTTGTATTGGCTGATCCGCCACGCCGCGGCGACCTCGGTCGCCAGTTTGTTTTACTTGGTTCCCGCCGTCACTGCTCTGTTGGCCTATCTCCTGTTCGGAGAAACGCTGGACGCGATTGCGATTGCGGGCATGGCGCTCTGCGCCGCGGCGGTGTTTGTGGTCAATCGGCGGTCCTGACGGCGCGCACAGCCGCGATCCCGAGGCAAGCATCATCCGGGCAGGCGTGCAGCCAAACGGCGAGGATAGGCGTGCGCTGTCTCCGGGCGCGCCCGCACCCGGAGACGTCTTCCGGTGCGATCAGCGCTTGGCTTTCTTGGCCTTCTTCTTCGACTTGCCGGCTTTCCTGGCCACCTTTTTCGCAGACTTTTTCGCGGCCTTCTTCGTCGTCTTCTTCGCAGCCTTCTTGGTTTTCTTCTTGGCGGCCTTCTTCGGCGCTACTTTCTTCGCGACCTTCTTGGCGGCTTTCTTCACCTGCTTGACTGCGGTGACTGCCGCGTCCTTGGTCGTTTCCACGGCAGTGGTGATCGTCTCCATCGCTTGTTCGGTGATCGGCTTCTCGTCGTCCATATCGTCCCCCACGATTTGCATGGAGCGATGACGATAGCGGGTTTCGAAATTGTGTCAAAGCGACGCTCAACCTTTGGGGATCTTTGCGTAGGCGGCGAGTGCGCGTTCGCGTGCCCTGGCATGATCGACGATCGGCTGCGGATAGGTCTTGCCGATCGTGATCCCCGCGCTCGCAAGCTCGATCGGCGTTGCCTGAACCAGGTCTCCCCCTCGCGCCAGGCGATCAGGAGGCGGACTGAGCGGGGTCAGGGATGGCGTCGTTTACCAGTTGGAAACCATACCGCGCGCGGCGGTGGGAACCGTCGTTAATGCGACCGTAAGTCAATTGCACGATTATGCAGGAATTACGGGGGTCATTCCATCCATGTCCAATCTTCTAACGGCGAAGTTCCTGCCGCGGTTCAAGCTCGGCACCAAGGCCGTCCTGTGCGCGGTGCTGTTGATCGCAATGAACACGGCGCTGGTGGTCGGCGCCGGCTATTGGTCGCTGACATCCGCCTTCAATGACCGCGCCTTGCGCGACATCGAGATCAATCTGCGCACGCTGGCGCTGGCCTTTGCCGAGACCGTTCCCGAAGCCAAGATCACGATCCGGGACGGCGCGGTGGTCCGCGCCGAGATCCCGAAAATGCCCGACTTCAAGGATCACGCCATCGTGGACCGGGCGGTGTCCTATTTCGGCGGCAACGCGACCCTGTTCGTGTTCGACGCGGCGAGCGGACAGTTCATCCGCCGCTCGACCAACGTGAAAAAAGAAAACGGCGACCGCGCGGTCGGGACCCAGCTTGCCGCCGATCATCCGGGGCAGGCCCCGCTGCGACGTGGCGAGGCCTATAAGGGGCCGGCGACGCTGTTCGGCAAGACGTTCATGACCGCCTATTTCCCGATCGCCGATGGGACCGGCAAGGTCGCCGGCATTCTCTATGTCGGCATTCCCATGGCGCAGTTCGAGGGCATGCTGTCCCAGGCGATGGAGAGTATGGCTGCCGCCGCCGGGCTTGCCGCGCTTCTGGTGCTGCTCCTGACCCTGCTGGTCGTCCGCCGCATCACCCGGCCGCTGACCTCGGTGACGCACTCGCTCACCGCGCTTGCCAACGGTCAGAGCGACGTCACGATCGAATGCGAGGACCGTGCCGACGAGATCGGCGAGATCGCCCGCACGGTCGCGGTGTTCAAGAGCAACTCGCAGGAGCGGGCGCGCCTGCGCACTGAACAGGCGGCGGCAACCGCTGCCGCAGCCGAGCAGCGCAAGGCCGAGCTGCGCAGCTTCGTCGAGGAGTTCCGCGGCAGCGTCGGCGGCATTCTCGACAAGGTGCTCGCATCGTCCGGGGAGTTCGAGCGCGCCGCGCGACAACTCACCGACGCCGCGCGCGCCACGGCAGACCTGTCGGCGCAGTCGGCGGGAGCTTCCGAAAGCGCCTCCGAGCATGTGCGTTCGGCAGCGTCCGCTTCCGACGAACTGTCTCAATCCATCTCCGAGATCACCCGCCGGGTGCAGGAATCGAACGAGATCTCCGCCGAAGCGGTGCGGCAGGCCGAAGCGACCGACCAGCGCATCGCGCAGCTCTCGGAAGCCGGCTCGCGCATCGGCGACGTCGTCAAGCTGATCACTTCGATCGCCGAGCAGACCAATCTGCTGGCCCTGAATGCGACCATCGAGGCTGCACGCGCGGGCGATGCCGGCCGCGGCTTTGCGGTGGTGGCTCAGGAGGTCAAGACGCTCGCCGGCCAGACCGCGAAGGCGACCGACGAGATCTCGAACCAGATCGAGAGCATGCAGCTTGCGACCGAGGAATCGGTCGCCGCCATCAAGGCGATCAGCCAGACCATCGAGCGCATCAGCGGCATCGCAGGCTCGATCTCGGCGGCGGTCGAGCAACAGAAAAGCGCGACGCACAACATCGTCGCCAGCGTGCGCGCCGCGGTGTCAGGCACGGCCGATGTCGCGGTCAATGTCCGTCACGCCGCCAAGGGCGCCAGCGAGACCGGCGAGACGTCGAGCCGGATGTTTGCTTCCGCCCAGGCGCTGTCAGGCGAGAGCCTGCATCTGAAGGCCGAGGTCGAGAGCTTCCTCGACCGCGTGCACGCGGCGTAATTCTGGGTCGTCATCCCGGGATGGTCCGAAGGACCAGCCCCGGGATCTCTGAGATTCCGGGTTCGGTGCTTCGCACCGCCCCGGAATGACAGTGGGGTTATCTGGGCTGCGGGACGATGCGGATGTAGGGCTTCGGCTCCTTCCAGCCCTGCGGATAGATCGTCTTGGCCTCGTCGTTGGAGACCGAGCCCGCGATGATGACGTCCTCGCCCTGCGACCAGTCGGCCGGCGTGGCGACGCGATGCTTGGCGGTGAGCTGGAGCGAGTCGATGACGCGCAGGATCTCCTGGAAGTTGCGGCCCGTGGTCATCGGATAGACCAGCACCAGCTTGATCTTCTTGTCCGGGCCGATGATGAAGACGTTGCGGACGGTCTGGTTGTCGGCCGGCGTGCGGGTGAGGGGATCGCCCGAGGTCGAGGCCGGCAGCATCTCATAGAGCTTGGAGACGTTGAAATCGGTATCGCCGATCATCGGATAGTTCGGGGCGGCGCCTTGCGTCTCCTTAATGTCCTCCGACCATTTGGCATGGCGGTCGACCGGATCGACCGAGAGGCCCATCAGCTTGACCCCGCGCTTGTCGAATTCCGGTTTCAGCTTGGCGAGCGCGCCGAGCTCGGTTGTACAAACCGGCGTGAAGTCCTTCGGGTGCGAGAACAGCAGTGCCCAGCTGTTGCCGATCCAGTCGTGGAACTTGATCTTCCCTTCAGTGGTCTCGGCTTCGAAGTCAGGGGCGGTGGCGCCTATCGGAAGTGTCATGGTTCTACCTCATCGCTTTGAATTTACTTATGAATTCATCTTGGGCCGTCGCCGCCAGTATAGAGCTTTGGAAAGGCCAAGTGAACCGGTTCAAGTAAAATGTGAATTCCTTGCCTGAAGAGCCGACTTCCTAGCACCTTTCTGTTACAGCGGCGCCTGCGGCGAAACATCTCCACCGGAGCTGCACGGGCTCGATTGCCCCGATAATGCCTTTTATGACTTTCATCACGCTCGCCCAGCGCGTTCGAGAACCAGATTGGTCCTGATAGCGACCAATTGGCAACCATCTAGAAAAGTCGCGATCCCCGTATCGAATCGTTAACCACCCCTTTACGCCGGCATGAAAATGCTGGCCGATCAGAAGAAGTCTGGAAGTGAACTATGTCTGCCGCTGCGCCTAAGCCTACCGAGTCGTCGTCCCTCGTGCCGTCCTGCCGCGATACCGCAGCTCATGCCCTTTCCGTCGTGCGCGACGGCGTGATCACCGGCGAAGGCCCGACCACCAAGGGACGGGTGCATTTCTCCCGCTCGCTCGACGCCGATGACACCGCCTGGTGCATGCGCATCCTCACCTCCACCGCCGTCAACGACCAGCCGGTCAGCCGCACTGAAGCCGAAGTGCTGTTCGAGATCAACGAGGCCGCGACCGAACGCACCGACGGCGGCCGGTTCGACGACCTGCTTGCCAAGGCGGTCGCCCATCATGCTGCCAGCGCCTCGGGCCTGAAGGTGCCGCCGCGCAGCGTCGCGCTCTCCGCCGACACCGAGATCGAGAGCTGGGCGCCGTCCTATGCCTCCAAGGTCAACAGCGAGATGCTGGAGTGGATCGCTGGCCAGATGCGCGGCAAGCGCCAGAATAACCGTCGCCTGATGGCGATGGTGGCGACCTTCCTGGGCGCCACCGCACTGCCTCTGGCGGGCCAATTGCCGAACGTGTTCGACATCGGAATGTAAGATTTTGCGCCTCACGTGAGGACGCCAGGGAACGGCGGGGTTATTTCCCCGCCGTTTTTTGTTTGCCGGTGTCCGGCTCGAGACCCAGCGTGCGGCCGGGGAAGCCGGCGGCATCGAAATAACGCTGACTGCCGACGCGCTGGAAGTTCAGCACGGTGACCAGGCCGCCCTCGGCGGGCTTCGACTTCACCGTGCCGACATAGGCCTTCGGCACGACGCCATTGGGCATGGCCTCGGACATCACGCGGCCGATCAGGCCGCCATTGTGCGAGCTGCGCAGGCCCATGAGCTGCGCGGCCGTCATGCCGACGTCGGCATTGCTGACCGGAATCTCGTCGACATAGCCGGCTTTGAAGTCCGGACCGATGGCGGCCATGAAGTTCATGGTGTCGCCGCGGCTGAAGCTGCCATGCATGCCCTGGCCCTGGCGCAGCACGGTGTCGGCGACCTGGACCGAGCAATTGGTCGGCGCCTCGCCGCAATCGCTGGCATAGGAGCGGAAGTTGACGACGATCGACGGCGTCGGGGTCGCCGACTTGCCGCGCAGATTGATGCTCGACAGCGGCAGCGTCCCGGGGAAGCGGCCGAGCGAATCCTCGACGAACAGGCCGGAGACGTAGTCCTGCTCGAACAGCGCCTTGATGGTCTTCGCGGCGAGCTTCTTGTCCTTGTTCGGCAGATAGATCAGGTCCGAGCCGCCATTGGTGGCGACGACGAGGTCGGGTTTGATGGGATCCTTGCCGAGCACACCATTGCCGGCCTTGGGATGCTTGTTGCCCTCGATCTTCGCGTTGTTGTCGTTGGGATCGAACAAGGGCAGGTCGAGCGCTTTCGCAAGGTCGAGCGCCAAGAAGCCCATCGGCAGGAAGTCCTTGGGCGTGTCGTCATAGCTGACCTTGGCCGACGGGCTGGTCTGGCTCTCCTTGGAGATGGTCGAGAAGCCGTGGTCGGCCGAGACGATGATGTTGGTGGAGGCGGCGAGCCCGAGCTCGTCGAGCGCCTTGCGAAGCTGGGCGAGGTTGGCGTCGGCGTTCTTGATGCCGGCCATCGAGGTCGGGCCGTTGATGCCGGGCATGATCTGGTTGAGGCTGTCGCCGGTGTTGTGCTGGCTGCCGTCGGGGTCGCGCGACCAGAACACCAGCACGAACGGCTTGTTGCGCGCCTTGAACATCGGCAGCACCACTTTGGTGGCGACGTCGGCGAAATAGGCCTGCTGCGCGACGTTGGCAACCGTGGTGCCCGGCGTCTTGGCATCGCCCGCCTTGGAATTGTCGCCGCGCGGCGGCGTGGCGAGGGGCAGGCCGGCCTTGGCCAGCGCGTCCTTCACCTCGTCCGACAGCGCCACGCCGTTCTTGCCGCCGGTGGAATCGTCGAACACGATCGAGTGCAGACCGGGCTTTTCAGGCTTGTCAGTGTGGTCGAACTGGTAGGTCGGACCGACCTTGCCGATCGCCGCGGTGCTCAGCCCCTTGTCGCGAGCCAGCTTCAGAATCGTGTCCTCGTTGAGATAATCGCCCTTGAAGTGCTCGTCGATGTCGCCAAGCACGGCGTCGTTCTCGATGAAGGGGACCACCGTCCCGCCGGCCGGCACCGAGGTGTAGTTGGTCCAGATCGTGTTGGAGAACACGCCGGTGTCGCCGAGATAATGGCCGGTCGACATCGCCGAGCCGTTGGCCATGGTGAAGGTGGGGAAGAGCGAGTGCGGATTCTTGAAGTTCACGCCCTTGTCGCGAACCTCGGCCATCGCAGGCGTCGTCTCCGGGGTGACCTTCAGCGCGCGCAGACCGTCCGGAATGAACAGGATCAGGTTGCGGGGCGTGTTGTTCTGGGCAGAGGCAAGTCCGGTGAAAAGCCCGGTGGACAGCACGGTCAGACCGGCGGACAGCAACACCAGTGAACGGCGCATCAAAGTCTCTCCTGCACTGAGGCAAATGGCCGCGGCAGCGGCTCACAGCTTCGTTTAGTTTCGCTGCATGACGGTTTCGTTACAAGAGTCCTGGACGTTGCAAGAGGCTGGGGAGGGGGAGCGCTACGCTCGTGTCCCG
The DNA here is from genome assembly GCF_016031655.1 of Bradyrhizobium glycinis. Classification (GTDB taxonomy): domain Bacteria; phylum Pseudomonadota; class Alphaproteobacteria; order Rhizobiales; family Xanthobacteraceae; genus Bradyrhizobium; species Bradyrhizobium glycinis. Next base: position 102,383 of record NZ_JACCHQ010000003.1, on the reverse strand, counting down.
GACGAGAAGCAGCGCTGCGTCCGGGGCACGAGACCTGACCTTGCGGCACACAGCTGCCTCAACACCGTCATTGCGAGCGCAGCGAAGCAATCCAGGACTGCATCCGCGGAAAGACTCTGGATTGCTTCGCTGCGCTCGCAATGACGGAGTGTGGCAGGACAATCGCCCTGCAAATGCGACTGTCATTCCCCGCGAAAGCGGGGAATCCAGTACGCAGCGGCCTTTCGACTGAACCACAACCGTCTCGAAGTACTGGATCGCCCGGTTAAACCGGGCGATGACGGCGGGCGTCTCGTTGCAGACGTGCATACGCATCCTCGCTGCGCATTCGCCCGAGCTTTGCATGACCACACCTCACCCTCTGGGAAAAGGGCGCAGGGAAGACCGGGTGCCGGCCGGGCACCCACGGTCCACTGTGCGAAAGGTGGCAACGAAGAATTTGCACAGCGGCATACAGGTGGAGCCAAACATCCGGCCTTCCCTGCGCAGTGGTTGGAACGGCTTATGTCGTGCTCTCCCCGGGGAGCGATGCACTATTGCCCCCGTCGCCTTCTCGGATAGCTGATGCGTATCGCCCGGTTGGGCAGCACACATCACCGCAAGACTTGGCGCACAGACCCCGGGCGCCAGGACCACACGATTTTGCCGTACGCGAACCGCACCCGTCGTTGGCACGAGGTCTTTGCTCACGGTTGCCCGCCCTGCAAACCCTTTCGCGCCGATGTGGTCCGCGTCCACCGCCGCCCGGCCCGCGTTCGTGACGATCGCGATACGCCCCTCTTCCTTGGGCCGGGTTGCGCGTCACATACGTCATTTCCGAATTTCGGTAAAGCGGAATATTTTGCGCGACCCGGGTTGACCGGCATTTTGGGTGTTTTGCCCGTCGGGCTACGCAAGGGATTGTGGCCGCAACCATTCAATCAAGCAGCAGGGGGCGCTGACGCACGAAGTAATTGAAGAGAGAGGGGAATTCCGGGCGTTCTGCCGCGCCCTGTTCCCGGTTATTCGCGTGCCTTAACCAATAATTAATTATACGTTTGCGGGTGGACGACAGCCCGGCCTAGCCTCCCTGCGGGGAGCCGCTATCGCGAAGCCAAACGAGTGTGGTGCGTATCATGATTGCCAGATCATATGGGGCGTTGTTCGCCTCGCTCAGCGCAGCTGCGCTGCTGCTTAGCTCCAGTGACAGTCCTGCCAGACCTGCTGGCGCCGCCGCGCCCGGCGTCGCAACTGCTGCTGCTCCGTCCGCTGCGGCACGTCCGCCGATCGGGCCGGGTGCCCGGTTCCACCGCCGCAGCGCTCCCTGGGTCTATTGGCCGGGCGGCGGCGGCTACTTCTACGACGGCGCCGGCTACAGCGAGCCTTTCGCCGATGTGAACCAGTCGCTTTCCGCCGATGTGCGCTACACCTACACCTATGATGTGCCCTGGGACTGGACGCATCGCTATCCGCCGAACGTCGTGCCGTCCGATCGGCCCTATGTGCCGAGCTGCCCGACCGAGCAGGTGACGGTGCCTGGCCGCGGCGGCAGCGAGCACACCGTCAACATCATGCGCTGCTACTGAGCTAACCCAGCTCGAAGCTGGTGACGCCGAAGACGCGATCGAGCCGCAGCGGCGGGATCGGCGCCGTATACATCCGCGCCGTCTCGAACACCGGCTCGAGGCCGAGCTCCTCGGCGAGCGCGATTGCGGCGGGATTGACGGCGGGGACATCGAGGAAGACCTTGCCGGAGCCCGCGCTTCCGAGCAGGGCCTGCACGACGTCAAGTGCGGCGGCACGATCGTCGGCGACGAGCGGGCCGATCTTGTAGCCGGTCCGGCACGGACGGATGACGCCCCATGCAGCGAGCCTGCCGCCGCGCAGCAACGCGCGGCCGACGTGGCCTTGTGTGTTGATCCAGGCGCGCAGGAAGGCGCTGCGCGCGGCGGGGAAGACGGTGGCGTCATCGGCTTGCACGAGCGCAAACGGGACCTTGTCGAGCGCAACGACATCGGTCGCTGGCTTCACGGATCCCGCAACAGTGCCGCCATAGCGGATGTTGGCGTAGGCGAGCTGGAATCCCGACTTCCTGTAATTGTCCTGCTGCGCCACCACGCCGTCGAGGCCGATCACGCGCGCACCCGCATGCTCGATCGCGGCGTTCCAGATGCGCAGGCCATGGCCCGCGCCGCGAAAGCGCTCGCGCACGATGTAGAACCCCAGGAAGGCGACGCGGTCGTCGTAATTGACGCAGGAGACGGTCGCGACCGGCTCGCCGTCGATCTCGCCGACGAAGAAGCCTTGGCGATCGGGGATCGCGAAGCAGGCGGCATCCGCCAGCCCCGGATTCCATCCCTCCGCCGCGGCCCAGTCGACGGCGAGGGCGATTTCGTCGGGGCGCAAATTGCGGATCTGCAGATCACTCATTTCAAGCCGCTCACGATGGATGCTGGATGATGGATGCCTTGGGCCATGGACCTGCCGACGGGTCCGGCTGTAGAAGGCCTCATGATAGGCCGAGCCTGCGGCTGGCCTCAACTGAAGGGATCATCAGTCATGGCAGCAGAGAAGGTTGCGCTCGTTACCGCGGGCGGCAGCGGCATGGGGGCGGGGGCTGCGCGGCGGCTGGCGGCGGACGGGTTTCGCGTCGCCATCCTGTCGTCCTCGGGCAAGGGCGCGGCGCTGGCGGCCGAACTCGGCGGGCTCGGCATCACCGGCTCGAACCAGTCGAACGATGATCTGAAGCGCCTTGTCGAGGCTGCGATGGCGAAGTGGGGGCGGATCGACGTGCTCGTCAACAGCGCCGGGCACGGGCCGCGTGCCCCCATCACCGAGATCACCGATGAGCAGTGGCACACCGGCCTCGACACTTATCTCCTGAACGTGATCCGTCCGACCCGTTTGGTCACGCCGCTGATGCTGGCGCAGAAGGGCGGCGCCATCATCAACATCTCGACCGCCTGGGCGTTCGAGCCCAGCGCGATGTTCCCGACCTCGGCGGTGTTTCGCGCCGGCCTCGCCGCCTTCACCAAGATCTTCACCGACACTTACGCGGCCGACAATGTTCGCATGAACAACGTGCTGCCGGGCTGGATCGACAGCCTGCCGCAGCAGGACGCGCGACGCGACAGCGTGCCGATGAAGCGCTACGGCAAGGTCGAGGAGATCGCGGCGACGATATCGTTCCTGGCCTCCGACGGCGCGGCCTACATCACCGGCCAGAACATCCGCGTCGACGGCGGGCTGACGCGCTCGGTCTGAGGCGGCCGCCTCAATGTGAGGCGATAAGCCGCGCCAGCTCCGGCAGGATCTTGTAGCGGGCGATCTCGTGCGGATACTCGCCGCGATTGGCCAGCAGGACGATGCCGATCCGCCGCGCCGGCACCAGGCCGATATAGCCGGAGGCGTTGTTGAGCCCGCCGGGCTTGTCGACGATGGTCACGCCTGGAAGACGCACGGTCTCCCAGGCCATGCCCTGTCCGAATGTTTCGTCGACGCGGAAGGCCTCACGCTGCGTCATCCGCAGGGCTTCGCGCAGATGTGGATCGATCGCGCGGCCATCGACGCAGGCGGCCGCGAAGATGGCAAGGTCCCGAGCAGAGGCGAACATCTGGCCCGTGTCGGGAAGATCAAAGTAGCTCTGCTGATTGCCGATCGGTCCGATCGCCATGCCCTGGTCGGAATAGCCCTGGACCACGCGCTGCATCGCCGCCGCGTCCATGACGGCGCGATTGTCCGGGCCGCGCTCGGGGACGAAAGTGGAGCTCATGGCGAGGGGACGGAGAATGCGGTGCTGGATCAGCGCATGGATCGACCTGCCGTAGCAACGCTCGAGCACGAGTTGAAGCAGCACATAGCCGGCATGGGTGTAGACGCGTTGCCGGCCGGGTGCGATGCCGGGCGCCGGCGTGAAGGCGTTGAGCAGGGCGATGAACTGCTCGCGCGTATATTCTTCGTTCGGCCAGGGCGGATGGTCGGTCGGGAGCAGCAGGCCCGAGGTGTGCGTCGCCAACTGGGCAACAGTGACGTTGCGGATGTAGTTGCCGCTCAGCTCGGGCAGGTATTTCGGCAGGCGATCGTCGAGCCGCAGCTCGCCGCGCAACACGCCGAGCGCCACGAGCGTGGCCTCGAACGGCTTTCGCAAGGAGGCGAGGTTGAACAGCGTGTCGGGCGTCACCGGCCGCCTGGTGGCATCATCGGCGAACCCATAGCTGAAGAATTCGACATGGCGGCCGGCATAGAGCGCGGCCGCGAGGCCGCCCGCATGGTCCGGCGTCGCGGTCGGCGCCAGCGCGCCGGCGACCATGTCGCGCATCTGCGCAATCATGTCGGAATCGGCCGAGGCGCGGCGCGGGCAAAGCGCCATCGCCATCGAAATGGATGCGGCCCGGGCGAAGACTCGCCGGGTGATCGGGGATGAGATGAAAACGGGCGGCACGTGCTCTGATCGATCATGCTGATGCGCCCCCCGATATGGTTTAGCGGGCAGGGCGCAAGGTCCCAATTCACGATTGCGCGTTGTGGGTTCCGACCGACCGAAGGTGAAGAATCCCCGGATTGCGCAACGCTTCATCCGGGCGAAAAAACTGAGCCATCCGGCTAACAATTATTGACGCCCGTTATCGGGCGTGTATAGTTAGCTTCATGGCTAACCAATTATCCAACCTCGACCAGATCTTCGCCGCGCTTTCCGATCCGACGCGGCGGGCGATCGTGATGCGGCTGTGCGCGGGCGAGGCGTCGGTCGGCGAGCTCGCCGGTCCCTTCGACATGGCGCTGCCGAGCTTCATGAAGCACATCCATGTGCTGGAGACGAGCGGGCTCGTTCAGTCCGAGAAATCGGGACGCGTGCGCACCTGCCGCCTCAGCGCGGATGCGCTTGTCGGCGCGGAGGATTGGTTCCAGCAGCAGCGCGCGGTCTGGGAGGCGCGGCTCGACCGGTTCGAGGCCTATGTGATGAAGCTCAAGAAAGAGAAGGAAAGGGCGGCCGCCAAGCGGCCGTCCCGAACAACCAAACGGAAAGGTTCCTGATGATGACGAGTTCCGCCAACCCCGCTCTGTCGCAATGGTCGCTCGACCGCGAGATCGTGATGTCGCGCGTGATCGACGCGCCGCGCGATCTGGTGTTCGAGGCATGGTCCGACCCCAAGCATCTGCCGCAATGGTTCGGCCCGAAGGGATTCAAGGTCGAGACCTTCGAGATCGACGTCCGTGTCGGCGGCGTCTGGCGCTTCAACATGATCGGGCCCGACGGCACGGTCTATCCGAACCGGATGCGCTTCCGCCGCATCGAGCGGCCGTCGCTGATGGAGATGGATCATGGCCTCGACCAGGATGACGATCCCGGCATGTTCCGCTTCACCGTCACCTTTGCCGAGCAGAGCAACGGCAAGACCGTGCTGATGATGCGGCAGCTGGCCTCCAGCACCGAGCAGCGCGATGGCATGATCGGCTTCGGGGCCGTCGAGTACGGCTACCAGACGCTCGACAAGCTGGCGGCCTATGTGGCGGGGGTGAAGCGATAATACGACGTGACCGTTCGAGAGTCGATGTATCGCATCGTCCCGAACGGCGGATGGGAGCTAAACGCGCTCTGGATTCATTCTTCAGCGGCTGAACATGTGATACGGCTCCAGCGGGCAATTCGCCGGGGCCGCATTCACGCACGGCACTGCCGGTTCCCTCGCAGGCGCGAGCCATAGGAACGATCGCTGCTACCAGGCTTTGGCAGTGATGACGCACATCATCTTCAGCGACTACCGCAATCCCGCGGCGGAGCAGGCCTACGAGATCGCCTGGGACTTTCTGGTGCGGACGGGCGCCATCCGCGACGAGTTCGAAGCCTGCGTGTTCCTGGCGCAGCGTATCACCGTGATGGTCGAGGAGGGACACACCAATCGGATCCGCATGGCCAACCGCGCGATCTCCGAATACCAGCACCATGCCGAGGAACGCGACGATCTCATCCGCAGCGGCGGCCGTTATGCCGAGGGGCGCTAGGCGCCGGCCAGCGGGCGCTCGCCGTCTCACGCCAGTGGGAGAAGCAGCGCCGGCTTCCTATTCGCCCTTGAGACCGGCATCGCGGATCAACTTGGTCCACTTCTGCGTCTCGGCGTCGATGAACTGGCCGAACTCGGCCGCGGTGCCGGCACGCACCTCGAGACCCTGGGCGGTCAGCTTGTCCTTGATCGCAGGCTCGGCGAGCGCGCGCAGCACCTCGGCCTGGAACTTGTCAACGACGGCGCGCGGCGTCGTGGACGGCACCATGAAGCCGTACCAGCCGGCGGCAGCGACGTTGGGAAAACCCTGTTCGCGCAGCGTCGGCGCCTGCGGATAGAGCGCGCTGCGCTCGGCCGAGGCGACGCCCAGCACGGTGAACTTGCCGCTCTGGATGTAGGGCAGGGCGGTCGGCAGCGCGGTCAGTGTGGCATCGACGCGTCCGGCGAGCAGCTCGGTGTAGGAGGCCGCATCGCCCCGGAACGGGATGTTGAGACCCTTGACGCCGGCATCGCGGAACAGGAGCTCTCCGGCAAGATGCGGCTGCGAGCCGGCGCCGGGGGAGGCGAAGGTCAGTCCATCCGGCTTTGACTTGCCGTAGGCGATCAAGGCGAGAAGCGTCTTGAACGGCGCGTCCGCACTGATGATGAGGAACAGCGGTGCGATCACGGCCATCGCGACCGGCTGCAGATCCTTGCGCTCATAGGTCAGTTGTCCGAACAGCGCCTCGGCGGTGGCGTAGGGCGCCGCGACATAGAGGACGGTATAGCCGTCGCCCGGCGCATGCGCGACCATGTCGTTGGCGATGCGCGTGCCGGCGCCGGGCTTGTTCTCCACGATGAACTGCTGGCGCAGGCTGCGGCCGAACTCCTCGGCCAACAAGCGCAGCGAGATGTCGTTTGAGCCGCCGGGCCCGTAAGGCGAGATCAGCCGGACCATGCGCGACGGCCAAACGTCCTCAGCGCGTAAGGAAAATGGTGAGACCGAGACGGCGACGGCGCCCAGCAGTGCTCGGCGTGTGATGGTCATGATGGCCTCCCGGGGATGGGGCGCCAGCTTGTTTGTTCATGTCCTGGCGCTCTTCTTGTTTTGCTTGCGCGTCTCGGCCGCCGGAATCGCCGTGTCGGCCATGGCCCGGATGCTGTCGGCGAGCGCCGCGATGCGCGGACCGATTTCGCCCTCGAGCTGCCCAGGCTGGAGCCGGAAGGCGGGGATGCCGCAATTGATCGAGAACGATTGTTTCGATTCGCTGATATGAAACAGCGGCGCGGCGACGGCATGGATCGAGGCGATGTACTCGCCCCAGCAGGTGCAGAAGCCGCGACTTTTGCATTGCGCGATCCCAGCGCGGTATTTGTCGCGGACCGCCGACCACAGGGCGGCATCTTCGCCGGCGAGATTGCGTTCCAGCCGGTCTGCATCGGCGGACGGCAAGGTCGCCGCCGCGGCGCGGCCCATGGCGGTCATCGCGACGGGAATGGGCATGCCGATATCGGGCACGTGCGGGCCGACATCGCCGGAGCGCGCGGTCTCGACATAGATCATCGACGTCGCATCGAGCAGGCCGATCGAGACCGTGCCGCGGACGCTGTGCGCCAGCTCCTGCATCATCGGCCGCGCCACCTGGCGGAATTGCATTCCGGCGAGCAGGGGATGGGCCATCCGCAGCGCCCGCGGACCCACGCGGTACTTCGATCGCTCGGCGTCGTAGCGGAGATAGCCGAGCTCGGCCAAGGTATGGGTCAGCCGCGCCACCGTCGGGCGCGGGAGGCCGGTCAGCGTCGACAGCTCCATGTTGCCCAGCAGCGTGCTCCCGGCCTTGAACGCCTCGAGCACGACGAGCCCCTTTGCCAGCGTGGTGGCGAAAGCGGCGTCATCGGCGCTCTCGGCCAGCACGGCTGCGGCAGAGGAGAGCGGGCGCCGCGGCTTGGATGAGTCAGTCGGAGCCATCCCGGAATATCAGACAATGGAGGCTGAATGTCCAATATATTCGCTGACCCCGCGAAAATTGCCCGATATGTGGACACCTCATGGACCGCGCTTTTGCACGTTGCGCACTGCTGGAATGAGCGGGCACACAGATTTTTGTCGTGATTGCATGCCGTTCTGTGACAGGATTATTACGACGACATGTCAGATCGATAATTTTGCGGAGCGGTTCATGTTGCAGTGGCAGGCGCGGTCAAATCCCCTGGCGTGGTGGTGGGGATCTCTCACGCTTGTGAGCAGCGCCAATATCCTCGTCTGGTTCATGCTCTATCGCGAGTTCTATCCGACGCCTGCGGCCAGCCTCAGTGGCGGCTCAGACATCGGACTGATGTTCCTGCTGTGCGCCGGCTACGTGTTCGGCTGCGCTTTCCGTTCGGTGCTGCCGCGCGCCGACGTGCAGCGCATCTGCCTGTTCGATACCTGGCTCTCCAGCGTCTTCGTCGGACGCTCGGTCGCGACCGTGGCCGAGATCTGCTTCGCCGCGCAATGGGCGATCATCCTGCATCAGCTCGGCACCATGACCGGGGCCGAGACGGCGGTGAATATCGCCTGGGTGATTGTCCCGGTGATCATCATCGCCGAGTGCTTCTCCTGGTACGCGGTGGTCACCACCAACTATCTCTACAACGCGATCGAGAATTCGCTGTGGGCGGTGACCTTCTTTCTTGCCGGCATCGCGCTGTGCCGCCTGATGCCGGAATTCCAGGGCGTGGTGCGCTGGGCGCTGATCGCTGGCATCGTCGGCATCGCCTGCTTCCTCGCCTTCCTCGTCACCGTCGACGTGCCGATGTATCTCAGCCGCTGGCGGGCGGGGCACGTCGAGGGCAACAAGTTCCTCGGCCTGCTCGAAGGCCTGCACGACGTCGCGACGCGCTGGGTGGTGACCCACGACATCGCGCATTGGAAGGGCGAGCTGACCTGGATGTTCCTGTATTTCACCGCGGCGGTGTGGTCGAGCCTCGCCCTCTGCGCGCTCTACGCGATGGAAGGCTATCTGGCGCGCTATCTCGCCTGACGGTCAGATTCCAGCTTGACGCATTCTCTTGAAGCGAACCGCCATCAAGCTTCGCTTCAGAGGCTCTACTTGCCGACCAGGCTGCATTTGCTGCGATCGAGCGGACGGAAGGCCTGGTCTGGCGGGATCGTCGCGACCAGCTTGACGAAGTCCCACGGACCCCTGGATTCCTCCGGTGTCTTGACCTGCACCAGATAGAGATCGTGCACCATGCGTTGGTCCTCGCGAATACGTCCGTTGGTGGTGTAGGCGTCCGACACCGGGGTCGCCTTCATTTTGGCCATCACGACGGCGCCCTCGTCGGAATCGGTGTCCTTCACGGCCTGCAGATAATGGCGCACGGCGGAATAGACGCCGGCCTGGATCTGCGAGGGCATCGCCTTGCGGCGAGCATGGAACGTATCCGAGAATTTCCGGGCTGCCGGCGAGACATCCTCGAAGAAGGAGGTGACGATGAGATCACCGCGCGTCGCTTTGAGCCCAACCGCCTCAATGTCGACGTTCTGGAACGACATCGGAACGATCTTCATGCCTTGGCTGGCGAGGCCGAATTCCTCGGCCTGCTTGATGGCGGTCGCGTTGTCGCCGGCAACGTTGATGGCCAGGATCTTGGCGCCCGAAGACTGCGCCTGGAGCAGGAATGAGCTGTAGTCAGGCGTGCCGAGCTGCGCCTTGACGCTACCGGCGACCTTGCCGCCGAGTGCGGCGATGCGCTCGCGCGCGGTCACCTCGATCGAATGGCCAAAGGCGTAGTCGCCGGTGATGAAGAACCAGGGCTCCTTGCTGGTCTGCATGATGCCGGAGACCACGGCGGTCGCGGTGGAATAGGCGTCCTGGGTCCATTGCACGCTGGTGGGGGCGCACGCTTCATCGGTCAGCTGGTTCGCGCCGGCGCCGGAGATAAGGAATATCTTGCCGTTGCCGCGCACCAGCTCCTGCACCGCCAGCGCCGCGCCGGAGCTGCCGCCATCGGCGATTGCCTGGACGCCGTCGCTGAACCATTTTCGCGCGAGGGACGCGGCGAGATCCGGCTTGTTCTGGTGATCGGCCTGCAAGATCTCGATCGGCTTGCCGTTGATCTTGCCGCCGAACTCCTCGGCGGCCATCCGCGCCGCTTCGACCGAGCCCGGACCCATGGCGGTCGCGAACACGCCGTTCATGTCGGTGAGGACGCCGATGCGGATGGCCTCACCCTTGATCTCAGCCCGCGCGGCGGAGCCGGCGAGCGCAAGTGCGATCAGGAGAGTGGCGGCGGAGGTGGTAGCGGTCGTGCCCATGGCGTTTCCTTGATTTTATCGTTGATTGATCGATGTCTACGGTCAGGCCGGTTCGGCGATCACCGTGTTGCGCAAGGTGCCGATGCCGGAAATCTCGACCTCGACGGTGTCGCCGGGGCGCATCCACAGCGGCGGCGCGCGCTTGGCGCCGACACCGCCCGGCGTGCCCGTGACAATGACGTCGCCGGGCGCGAGCGGGCAGATCGCGGAAATGTAGGCGATCAGCTCGGGGATGGCGGTGATCAGGAGATCCGTCGTGGTGTCCTGCACGACCTTGCCGTTCAGCCGGGTCTGCAAGGTGAGCCTCGACGGATCCGGAATCTCGTCGGTCGTCACCAGCCACGGACCGAAACTGCCGCTCTCGGCAAAGGTCTTGCCGGCGAGGAATTGGCTGGTGTGGCGCTGCCAGTCGCGGATGCTGCCTTCGTTGTAGCAGGAATAGCCGGCGACGTGGTCGAGCGCGCGGCTGGCCGGGATGTGACGGCCCGCCTTGCCGATGACGAGCGCGAGCTCGCCTTCATAGTCGAAGTCGTCGCTCACCCGTGGTTTGACGATGGGCTGGAGATGGCCGACCTGGCTACAGGCGAAGCGCGCGAAGAGCGCCGGCTTTTCGGTGACGGTGCGGCCGGTCTCGGCCACGTGATCGCGATAGTTGAGGCCGACGCAGATGATCTTGCCGGGATCGGGGATCACGGGCGCGAAGCTGATCTTGTCGAGCGGATGATCGGGAGCCGCGGAGGCGACCAGCCTTGCCGCATCGGTGAGGCGACCGGCCTCGAGCAGCTGCCGAAGCGTGGTGCACCCCGCCATCCGCGCGCCGAGATCGACGACACCGTTGTCCTTGACGGCGCCGAAGGAGGGGCGTCCGTCCACACTGAATGAGAGCAGCTTCATGAAATGTCCTTGAGAAGGTGCGGTCAGGCCGCGGAGGGCACGTGGGCTGAAGGAATTTGGGTTGGAGGCGCGATGGCGGCGATGAGGCGGTCGAGCTCGGCCTCGTTGCGGGCGGAGCCGCGCACATAGCGGTCCGGGCGAACGAGTGCGGCGATGATGCCGTGCTCGCGCAGCCAGGGCCCAAGGCCGTTGGCATCGTCGCTGGTCAGGATCTTGAGCCCTGCCTGTGACAGCGCGAGGCGCGATGACAGTGCGGCCGCCGTCTTGATGAGCAGGACATGGTGATAGCCGGTCCGGTCGTCGCTTCGGCTGTCGTCGGTCAAGGTGAACTGCGGCGCCAGGTGTCCGGCGAGCGGCAGGTCGCCGAACGCGAGCCCGGGGCCGAGCAGGGGCTTCTTCACGTCCAGCTTGACCGGCGCGTTCTCGCGCGCTTCGCCGGCGGCAAGACCGGCCTCGATCGCCTTGGTGTTGATGACACCGCCGAGGCGAATGGCGAGTTCGATGAACTCGCGCACATGCGGCAGGCGTTCGCTCTGATAGGTGTCGAGCAGATCGGGCGCGGCGCCGTCGCGGATCACGCTCGCCAGCTTCCAGGCGAGGTTCGCGGCATCGCGAATGCCGGCGCACATGCCCTGGCCGAGGAAGGGCGGGGTCTGGTGCGCGGAATCGCCCGCGAGCAGCAATCGTCCGTTCCGCCAGTGCTGCGCGATGACCGAGTGGAAGGTGTAGACCGCAGCGCGCTCGATCTCGGCATCGTCGGGCGTGATCCAGCGCGACAGCAGCTCCCAGACCTTCGCGGGTTGCGCGACGTCCTGCGAATCCTCGTCCGGAAGAACCGTGATCTCCCATCGCCGCCGCGCGCCGGTGCCGCGCACGTAAGTTGCGGGCCGCCTGGGATCGCAATGCTGGAGGCTGTAGTCACCGAGGTCGTCGCGCGCGCGCTTGAGCAGCACGTCGGTCACGAGCCAGCGCTCGTGGAAGCCGAGATCGTCCATCCCCGAGCCGATGAAGCGGCGCACCAGGGAGCGGGCGCCATCGCAGCCGATCACGTAGCCGGCGCGGACCTCGCTGAGCCTCCCGTTGGAGAGGTCTTCGTAGCGGACCCGCACGCCATGCTCGTCCTGGTCGAGCGCGAACACGTCGCAGCGGTTGCGCAAGGTGACGTGCGGCCAGCGGGCGAGGCCGCCGATCAACACGTCCTCCAGATCCGGCTGGTGGAAGCGGTAGCTGAGATGCCAGCCCATCGGTGTCAACGTCTGCGGACGGGACCAATCCAGCAGCATGCGGCCGGCTGCATCGAGAAAGAGCATGCCGGGGCTGAGAATGACATGCGGCAGGATCGCATCGGCAAGCCCGATGGTCTGGAACACGCGCATGCATTCATCGTCGAAATGCACCGCGCGCGGCAGATGATAGGTTCGCGCCTCGCGCTCCAGCACCAGCGTCCGCACGCCGCACATTCCGAGCAGGTTAGCGAGCGTGGCGCCTACCGGCCCGCGGCCGACGATCACGACGTCAAACTCTTCAGGGGTGGATTTATCTTGCATGAGGTATCTCTTCCCCAAGCAAGGCCGGCGCTTCAACGCCGGCGTGGCAAGTGTCCGCCCAGCGGACGGCTTTCCGCCGCTCGTCATGGGCGGGACAAGCCCGGGCATGACGGCGTGCGGACGTGAGCGCGTTACACCTCGACCGGGATGGCTGAGGCGGTCTCCTGGAGCCGCACTGCAAACTGCGCAATCGCCTCGTCGATCCCCAGTGCCGAGCGAATCCAGATGATGGATATGCAGCCAAACACGATCCCGTTGCGAACAATGGGCACGGCAATTGAAGCCGTCTTGGGATTGTATTCGCCCTCGCTTCGTATGGCATAGCCTCGCGCAGCGGTCTCGGCGATCATGCGGTCGAGCCGGCCCTGGTCGAGGAAGGGGCGGTCGTCGACCTCATCGATGCGACGGAGATGATTGATGATGAGATCGCGTTCGCGCGCAGGGCAGGCGGCGAGGTAGGCGCGGCCCGCAGACGTGCGCAGCATCGGCAGGCGCTTGCCGATCATGCCGCGGTCAATCGAGAGCGGGCTGCGAGAGTGCGTGGTCTCCTGCACCACCATCGCCGCGTTCTCGTACGTCGAGAGATCGACCGGCCAGACCAGTTTCTTGCTGAGATCGGCGAGATAAGGCGCCGCCGCCTGGCAGATCACCACGCCGGGATCATAGCCGTCGCCGAGGCTCAGGGCGCGCCGGGTGACCCGAAATCGGTCGTCGCTGGCGCTGCGGGCGATATAGCCGAGCTCCTCCAGGGTTTCGAGGAGGCGATACACGGTGGGTCGGGGCAGGTCGAGCGCGCGGGCGACGTCGCCGGCGCGGATGCCGCCGGAGCGATTGACCTCGTGCAGCACGTCGAGCCCGCGCTTGAAGGCGCGGACGCCCTCAGACTGCCGCGGCTGGCCGTTCCGCGTCCGCTCCTTGGACACTTGGTATTTCCTCTCTTGTGGCACATCCCGGCGCGCTTATTGTCGTTGCGAACGCGAGGCGATTGCGGAACGCCACCGTAGGATCGCGCGCGGCCGGTATCAAGCTCGCCGCGATACGGTGACCGCGATGCCTTCGGGAGGAATTCGATGGAAATCGCAGCGCTCGGCTATATCGGAATCAGTTCATCCCAGCTCGACCAATGGAGTCGGATGGCGACCCGGCTGCTCGGCATGCAGCAGGTCGATCGCGGCGGCAAGATGCGGGCCTTCCGCATGGACGACCGCAAGCAGCGGCTGATCGTCGACGGCGGCAGCGATGCCGGCCTTGCGGTGATGGGATGGGAAGTTCCTTCGACCGCCGAACTGGACAAGTTGGCAGGACGGCTCGAAAGCCATGGCATCAAGGTGGCGAGGGGCTCGCGCGCACTCGCTGACGAGCGGCATGTCGGCGAGCTGGTCGCGTTTGCCGATCCCGCCGGCAACCGGCTGGAGGCTTTTTGCAAGCCGGAGCGTGCGAGCGAGCCGTTCAAGCCGGGCCGCCCGATCTCGGGCTTCCGCACTGGGCCGCTCGGCATGGGGCATGTCGTGCTCAATGTGGAGAATGTCGAGGTGCTGTTGCCGTTCTATCGCGACGTGCTCGGCTTTCACGTCTCCGATTTCGGGCTGAAGCCTTACGGGCTTTATTTTTTCCACGTCAACGGCCGCCACCACTCCTTTGCGATGGTCGGCTCGGGGCGGAAGGCGATGCATCACTTCATGGTCGAGCTCGGCTGCCTCGATGATGTCGGGCAGGGCTACGACCTCGCGCAGCTGGACGAGGGACGCATCGCCTACACGCTGGGCCGGCACACCAATGACCACATGACCTCGTTCTACGTGAATACGCCGTCCGGCTTCTTCATCGAATACGGCTGGGGCGGACGCGTCATCGATCCCGAAACCTGGCAGCCGCACGAGACCTTTGATGGGCCCTCCCTGTGGGGTCACGAACGGCTGCATATGCCGGAAGAGCAGCGCAAGCGCCTGCGCGACATGCGGCTCGACGCGGCTGCCCGCGGCGTGCGCGTCGCCGATCCGCGCGTGCCGCCGCTCAATTGCGCGTGGCTGGACTCGGTGGTCGCGCGCGAATGATCTGCGGCGACGCCGCGATCAGGCTTCGCCGAGATCGACCTCGGTCAGGATGCCCTGGCGCAGCGCCAGTCGGACCAGCTCGATGTCGGAGGCGACGCCAAGCTTGTCCTTGATCAGGGAATGCAGGTTCGCCACCGTCTTCGGGCTGACATGCAGCGTCTCGGCGATCTCCTCCGTCGTGTTCTCGGCGAGCAGCAGCCGCAGCACCTCGAACTCGCGCGGCGTCAGCACGTCGGCGGCCGAGGTCTCGCCGCTGATGCGGCTCAGCGCGAGCTCGTGGTCGATGTCGGGGCTGATGGCGATCTTGCCGGCGAGCACATCCTTGACCGCGCGCACCAGGGTCTCCGGCGGGCTGGTCTTGGTGACGTAGCCCCTTGCACCGGCGCGGATCGCCTGCACGGCAAAGCCGGCATTCTCGTGCATGGTGAAAACGAGGATTCGCGCCGCCTTGTCCCACTGCCTGATCCGCCTGACGGCTTCGATGCCGCCGATGCCGGGCATGCTGAGGTCTATGATGACGAGGTCGGGCGTCTCGGATTTGTACAGGCGATAGGCTTCCGCTCCATCGGCCGCCTCAGCGACGACGCGCAGGCCCGGCTGCTTCTGCAGCACCGAGCGATAGCCCTCGCGGACGACGGAATGATCGTCGACCAGCAGGATGGTCGCATCCGCCGCACTCATGCCGCATGCTCCAGGGCCTCAGAGGCGGCAGCCGCGAGCGGAATGAATACGCGCAGCGCGGAGCCGTGAGGGCCGGTCTCAAAGCTGAGCCGGCCACGAAGCGCTGCAACGCGCTCGCGCATGCCGAGCAGGCCCATGCCGGACTTGGCGGCGGCCTCGTTCGGCCGGCCATCGTCCTCGATCGCGAGCGCGATTTCGCTGTCGGCCATCGTCAGATGCAGGCTGACCTTCGTTGCGCCGGCGTGCTTGGCCGCATTGGTGAGTGCCTCCTGCACGATCCGATAGAGATTGGCACTGACGGAGGCGGGCACGCTGTCGAAAGCGCCGTCGAACCGGATCTCGAAGCGGGTCTGGCCGCGACTGCGGCCGTTCCACCCTGAGACCAGGCCTTCGAGGCTGGCGACCAGGCCGAGCTCGTCCACATCGGGCGGCCGCAGCCGGAACAGCGCACCGCGCAGCGTCTCCATCATGCCGGTCGCGGTGCGGGCAATGCTGTCGCATTCGCCCAATAGGCCGGGACAGTCCTGCGCCGCAGTCTGGCGAGCGGATGCGGCCAGCGCACGGATTGCCGCGAGCGACTGGCCGAACTCGTCATGCAGCTCGCGGGCGAGATGGCGGCGCTCTTCGTCCTGGAGCGCGATCAGCTTCCGCGTCAGCTCGTTGCGCTCGGCAAGCGCCGTGTCGAGGCTTTCGGCGAGATGGTTGAAGACATCGCGGATGGCGGAGAGCTCGGCGAGGTCGAACGGCGGCAGCCGGGTGGTGAGGTCGCCGGCGGCGATGCGTTCGAGGCCGCTGCCGATCATGCGGGTGGGGCGCAGGGCGCGGGCCAGCGCGGCATAGACCAGCGCGCAGAGCAGCGGCAGCGCGATCGCAAGCGCGATCATCAGGCGGCCGGCCTCGTGCCAGGCCTCCGCCGTCTGCACCGCCGGGTCGATCGAGACCACGGTCTCGCCGAGCTTGGTTCCACGCACGGTGACGGGCCGCGCCGCCTCGCGGCCGGGGTCGAACAGGCTGCGATAGAAAGCGGCAAACGCTTGTGGCGGCGGGCTGGCCGGGGCAGGCGCGCCGCTACAGAAACGCTGCAGCATCTCGCCGCTCGCGCTGCGGAAGCCGAGGCAGAGACCGGGCGTCATCACATGGGCCGACACCGGGTCGAGGTCCGGAAAGTCCGAGCGGGGACTAGGCACCCACTGCATCTTGCCTTGCTGCAGCTCCAGCGTCTTCGCCACGATGGCGGCGATCCCGTCGATGCGTGCATGCGCGGCGCTATCGGCGGTGACGAGGAAATAGGTGGAGATCGCGGCGAAGCAGGCGGCCGAAATCGCGGCCACGCGCAGCGTCAGACGGACCTTGAGATCGAACCTCGGGCGATTCCACATCGGCTTGCACCTGGTGCGAACGGGCTTGTCGCACCTCATTAAAGGGCAGAACGCCAGCGGCGGGAAGCGTTCCCAACTTGCCGCACTGCAACGTCGTGAAATTTTCCCGGTGTTGGTCGGGACAGCCGCAGCCACACGGCCTCGGGCGGCCGTTCAAACTTGCCGTTCCTACGAGGCCTCCCCGCGACCTGACGGCATCGCTCAGAACGTCAGCTGCACCTTCATCGATTGCGAACGATCGCTGGCGAGCTCGAAGGCGGCGATGGCGTTCTCGAACGGCATGGTGGCCGTGATCAGCGGCTTGACGTCGATCAGGCCGTCGCCCATCAGGCGCACCGCGAGCTCCAATTCGGGATCGAAGCGGAACGTGCCGCGCAGCTGCAATTCCTTGGCGACGATCGAGTTGATCGGCAGCGTCATCTCGCCGCCGAGGCCGAGCTGCACCAGCATTGCGCCGGGCCTGAGCACGTCGAGCGCGGTGCGAAGCGCTGCCTGGTTGCCGGAGGCCTCGAACAGCGTGTCGAACACGCCCTTGCCGGCGCGCCAGGGATCGAGCGCGATGGCATTGGTCGCGACGTTGATGGCGTGCGTGGCGCCGAGCTTCTTGGCGACCGCGAGTGGCGCCTCGGCCACATCCGTCACCACGATCTCGGATGCGCCGCCGAAGCGCGAGACCAAGATCATGAGCGCGCCGATCGGACCGCAGCCGGTGATCAGCACGCGTTTGCCGAGCAGGGGACCGGCCTGCTTGCCGGCATGCAGGCACACCGCCAGCGGTTCGGCGACCGCAGCTTCCGCCAGCGAAAGCCTATCCGAGATCGGCACGGCCTGCGTGGCATCGACCGTGATGAACTCGCGAAAGCCGCCCTGCACATGGGGAAAGCGCATCGCACTGCCGAGGAAGCGTATGTCGAGACACTGGTTGCGCATGCCCTCCTGGCAATGCAGGCACGCCCCGCACGGCTTGCTCGGGTTGACCGCGACGCGCGTGCCCGGCTTGACGCTGGTGACGCCATCACCGACATCGGCGACGACGCCGGCGATCTCGTGACCCAGCGCCATCGGCTGCTGGATCCGCACCACGCCGAAGCCGCCGTGATGATAATAGTGCAGATCGGAGCCGCAGATGCCGCCATTGGCGATCTTGACGCGAACTTCGCCAGGAGCGGGGGCCGGATCGGCATAATTATCGATCCGCAGGTCCTTCGGGGCGTGGATGACGACGGCGCGCATGGGCTTGCTCCTTCGTAGTCTTTGCGGTCACATCGCGGCGATCATGCCGCCATCGACATAGATGATCTGCCCGTTGACGTAGGTTGACGCATCGGATGCGAGGAAGATCGCGGCGCCCACCAGCTCGTCCGGCTTGCCCCAGCGCTTGGAGGGGATGCGGCCCATCAGCCAGGTGTTGAAATCGGCGTTGTTGACCAGCGCCTCGTTCATGTCCGTCAGCATGTAACCGGGGCCGATCGCATTGGCCTGGATGCCGTGCTGGGCCCATTCCACCGCCATCGAACGGGTCAGGTTCTTGATGCCGCCCTTGGCCGCTGTGTAGGGCGCGATGGTGGGGCGGGCGAGCTCGCTGCCGAGCGAGCCGATATTGATGATCTTGCCGTGCTTGCGCGGGATCATCCGCTTGGCCGCCTCGCGGCCGATGACGAAGGCGCTGGTGAGGTTGGTCTCGATCACCTTGCGCCATTCGTCGGTGGTGAACTCGACGAGCGGCTTGCGATGCTGGATGCCGGCATTGTTGACGAGGATGTCGACCGCGAGGCCTTCGCGATCGAAGCGCTCGAAGGCGGCGACGATCGCCGGCTCGTCGGTCACGTTGAACGCGGCACCCTCGGCCGGATGCCCGGCGGCGCGAAACTCGGCGACAGCCTGCTCGACGCGCTTGGGATCGACGCCGTTGACGATGATCTTCGCGCCCGCCTTGGCCATGCCTTCGGCGATGGCGCGGCCGAGGCCGCGGGACGAGCCGGTCACGAGCGCGGTGCGGCCGGAGAGATCGAAGAGGGAAGTGCTCATCTCAAGAATTCCTCAGACGTTGGAGCGGCGCACGGTGAGATCGGTGCGCTCGAAGACGGCAGGCAGGAGGTCGACGCCGAGGCCCGGGCCTTCCATCGGAAAGACGTAGCCGTCCTTGATGGTGGGCATCGTGGTGACGAGCTCATTGTACCAGCCCTTGTAGAAGGCGCGCACGGATTCCTGGATCAGGGTGTTGGGCTGGCTGAACGACATGTGGATGGCCGCGATGAAGCCGATCGGGCCAATACAATCATGAGGAGCAAAAGGCCGGTGATATGTCTCGGCCATTGCCGCGATCTTGCGGCCTTCGGTGAGACCGCCGGTCCAGCACAGATCGGCCATCACCACATGCATGGCGTCACGGTCGAGCATGTCCTTGTAGGGGAAGCGCGAGCCCAGTGTCTCGCTGGCGCAGACCCAGACGTCGGTCGAGCGGGCATATTCGGCCAGCGCCTGCGGCGAGTTCATCCGGATCGGGTCCTCGTACCAGGTCGGCTTGTAGGGCTCGAGCGCACGGGCGATCTGCTTGGCGGTCGGCAGATTCCAGAGCGAGTGGAGCTCGACCATGATCTCCATCTTGTCGCCGACGGCTTTCCGAATCTTCTCGAACGGCTCGATCGCCTGCTTCATCTGTGCGGCGGTGATGTAGAGGCCCTTGTTCTCCTGCGCCGCCGGATCGAAGGGCCAGATCTTCATCGCGGAGATGCCGCTTTCGAGCAGGCTTTCGGCGAGCGCATCGGCATGGTTCATGAAGCCGTCGAGATCTTCATAGGGTCCCTTGGAGGCGCCGAGATTCCAATTGGCCACCGGGCTGATATTGGTCGAGCGGACATATTGCGTGCCGGCACAGGTGTTGTAGATGCGCTGCTTGTCACGGCAGAGGCCGCCGAGCATCTGGTGCACCGGCTGGCCGCAGACCTTGCCGAACAGATCCCACAGCGCGATGTCGATTGCTGACGCCGCGCGGTATTCGACCCCGGTGGAGGACTGCGCCATCGGCAGGTTCAGCATGTCGCGATGGATCGCCTCAATGTGCAGGGGATTGCGGCCGAGCAGGCGGCCGGCAAAGGTGTCGTGGATCTGCGCTTCGACGGCGCCAGCGCCATAGAAGGTTTCGCCGAGACCGATCAGACCAGTGTCGGTGTGGATGCGGGCCCAGATGACGTTGGAAAATTCCTCGGTGCGCAGTGTCTCGATCGACGTGATCTTCACGGCGAGTATCCTCCCATCGAAAGGCGCTTTGCGCCCCACGTCTCATTTTGCGCTGCAACATATTGCAGGTCGTGCCGACGTCTTACGCCTGCTTGTAATATATCACAACATGTTTTAAGGGTGCCACAACGAGGCGCGCCATCCTGCAACGAGAGCGCGGGTTGACGGGAGGACGACATGGCACGACGCAAGCGCGCGCTCGAGGTGGTGAAAGACGAGGATGATGGCGGAGGCCGGCGTTCTCGCAGCAACCGACTCAACTTCTTCGAGTTGGCCTATCAAAGGATCGAAGAGCTCCTGGTTCATTGCGAGCTCAAGCCCGGCCAGTTCATGACCATGCTGGAATTGCAGCAAATCACCGGTTTCGGCCGCACACCGGTGCATCACGCCGTCAATCGTCTCTCCGCCGACACCCTCATCATCATCCGCCCGCGTCATGGCCTGCAGATCGCGCCGATCGATCTGGCGCGCGAACGCATGCTGCTCGGCCTGCGCCGCGACATGGAGCGCTTCGTGATCCGCCTTGCGGCCGATCGCGCCAGCCTCTCGCATCGCAATCAGGCGCTGCACATCGAGCGCCTGTTGCGCGAACGCCGCGCCGGCCTGACCCTCGACGAATTCAATCAGCTCGACCGCCGCATCGACGCGCTGGTGCTGGAGGCCGCCGGCGAGCCGTTCCTGGTGCACACGCTGCGGCCGCTGCACACGCTGTATCGCCGCATCGGCTACATTCACCATCGCTTCATGCCGGGGCAGGCGGATCTGTCAGGCACGATCGATCACCATCTCGCCATTCTTGCAGCCGTGGCCAACCGCCGCGTCGAGGACGCGGTGAAGGCGAGCGATGCACTGATCGACTACATGGGCGAGATATTCACGGGCATGGAGGCGGGGATTGATCCCCGCCTGCTCGACTGCAGCATCGAGCCGCTGCTCGGCGCGTAGAGCACGATCCGGAAGATTGTGCAGCGGTTTTCCGAAGAGATCATGCTCGAAACAACAAGCTGAAGCGCGATGATGATTCACCTTGTTCTCATCGCGCCCTAGAGAGTTCTGAAGAAAGGAAGAAGAATGTCAACGATGGCGATGCCAAAAGCGACCGCGAGCGAAGCTGCGGTCCGCTACCTCATCACGAACTACAGTCCAAAGGGCAACAAGGTCGGCTGGCTGATGATGGCCTCCATCCTGGTCGAGGCCTGGGACCTCTATTCGATCGCCTTCGTGCTGATCTTCATCAAGGAGCAGTACAATCCCGATCCGCTGATGCTCGGCCTTGCTGCCGCCGGCACGCAAGGTGGCGCGTTGATCGGTGCGCTGCTCGGCGGCTGGCTGTCCGACAAGATCGGCCGCCGCGTGATGTTCCTGGTGACGATGGTGCTGTTCATCGTGCTGGCGCTGGCGCAGGCCTTCGTGCCCAGCGTCGGTTGGCTCGTTGTGATCCGCTTCCTGCTCGGCATTCCGCTCGGCTCCGACATCTCGACCGGCTACACCTACATCATGGAATCCATGGCCAAGGGCGAGCGCGAGGTCATGGGCAACCGCTGGCAGTTCATGTTCGCCGTCGGCGAAGTGCTCACCATCGGCGTCATCGTGATCTTCCTGCTGATCGACATGAACCACGAGATGCTGTGGCGCGTGACACTCGGTCTCGGCGCGGTGCCGGCTCTCATCATCCTGATCATGCGTCACGATGTGCCGGAGACGGCGGTATGGCTGGTGCAGAAGGGCCGCTACCGCGAGGCCAAGCAGGTCGCGCGCGAGATGTTCAACGACAACCTCGACATGCTGCCGGATCGCGACGTGGAGGTGCCGAAGACCAGCACCCGCGCATTCCTCGCCGACCTCAGGAAGGATCCGATTCGCTGGCGCGCCACCCTCTATGGCTGGATCGCCTGTTTCGCCCAGGCGAGCGAGTTCTCGACCTTCGCGTTCTATCTGCCGGTGCTGTTCGTGATGGTCGGCGTCTCGAGCGTGCTCGGCATCAATGTGGTGACGATGGCGCTGTTCTCATTCGCCGCGCTGTCGGGCTGGGTGGGACCGTTGCTGACGCCGAAGATCGGCCATCGCGGCATCGCGATCGCGGGCTTCTCGATCGTGCTGGTGTCGCTTCTGGTCGCGGCCTTCGCGCTCTACACCGACAACAAGATCCTGCTGCCGTTCGCCGCCGCCGGCATGCTCTGGGGCCATTATTGGGATGCGTCGAACTGCATGACGATCCCGACCATGGTTGCCCGTCCGCGATATCGGGGCACCGCAAGCGGCTTCGCCTACATGTTCGTGAAGCTGCCGTCGTTTCTGGCAATCTTCCTGTTTCCGACGGTGTTCGCGGCGATCGGGCAGGCGAATGCCACGCTGATGGTCGCGATCTTCCCGCTGATAGGCGTGCTCGCCGCGATCTTCATCCTGCCGGAAGTCTACGGCTACGAGAACGACTGAACCCGCACACTATCTGATCGCGGCGGCTAACGCCGCGATCAGAGCTGGCGGCGTCACCAGCAGGCCGAGCTTGAGGAATGGCCAGGCGCCGACCTCGATCTTCTCCCGCCGGAGCGCGACCAGCCAGAGAATGGTGGCGAGCGAGCCGGTGACCGACAGATTGGGGCCGAGATCGACGCCGATCAGGATGGCACTGACGACCGGCGCGGGCAGATGATCGCTGGCGGCGACCGAGCCCGCGACGAGGCCGACCGGGAGGTTGTTGGCGATGTTGTCGGCGAGCGCGGTGGCGATGCCGACACTCCAGGCGGCGTTCATCACGGACTGCGCCACCGCCTGGTGCAATAGCGCGCTCAGCTGCGCGATCACGCCGGTCTTCACCAGCGCTTCGACCATGACAAAGAGCCCGCCGACGAGCGGCAGCACGCTCCAGGAGACACCGTGCAGCACGGGCAAAGGCGATTGCCTGTTGATCAGCAGCACGATCGCTGCGGTCGTCACGCCGCAGATGAAGGTCGGCAGACCCAATTGTAAATCGAGGGCCGAGGCCCAGATCAGCACGATGCCGATGGCACCGATGCTATAGGCCGTCAACAGGCCGCCGCGGCTGAGTTTGGGATGAGGCACCCGCGTTTCGATGGTTTCGTCCTTCAACTCGCGGTGCAAGGCAAGGCGTAGTGCGATATAGGTGAGGACAATCGAGGCAAGCGACGGCAGAGCGAACTGGCGCAGCCAAGTCCCCAGATGCGGCATATTCTTGCCGAACACGACGAGGTTGGCCGGATTGGAGATCGGCAGCACGAAGCTCGCGGCATTGGCGATGAAAGCGCAGACGAAGAGATAGGGCAGCGGTTTTGCGCCGGCCGCGCGCGTCGCGGCATAGACGGCCGGCGTCAGCACGATCGCGGTGGCATCGTTCGAGAGCAGCACGGTCACGAGCGTGCCGACGAGATAGATCAGCAGGAACAGCCGCTGCGGCGAGCCGCGGGCATGCTCGACCGCAAACGCGGCCAGGTAGTCGAACAGGCCTTCGAGCCGCGCCAGCTCGGCGATCAGCATCATGCCGATCAGGAAGAGATAAACGTCGACCCCTTTCTCCATGCCGACAAGCGCGTCCTGCCACGACAGCAAGCCAAGCAGCACCAGCGTTACTGCGCCGATCGCGGCCCAGATCGCCTCGGGCAGTCGAAACGGCCGGATGATGACGCCACCGGTCGCGGCAACGATGATGCTCCAGGCGAAGATGGCGTCAGACGGCACGGTCAGTCCTTGAGGTTCGGTCAGTCATTCGGCATCGATAACCGATGCGAGAACGGCTGTCTTCCCCTGGAGTCTTGCCGCGGAAGCAGTCTGGATTGGTTCGCTGCGCTCGCAATGGCGGAATTCGTGGCTGCTGCTCGCGAATTTCACGCTCACCTTGCCACCGATAGCTTCTCCGTGATCGCCTTGCGCAGGATGCGCGAGAGCGATTCCACCGAATACGGCTTCTGGATCAGCTCGAGGCCGCGGTGGGCGTTTTCGGCGAGCACGTTGCTGTAGCCGGAAGTGAGCACCACGGGCAGGCCCGGATAGCGCTCGCGGATGATGCCGGCGAGCTCGACCCCGTTCATGCCGGGCATGATGACGTCGGAGAACACGAGATCGACGGCAAACTCGTTCTCGCCCAGGATCGCCAGCGCCGCGTTGGCGTTGGCGACGCGGCGGACGACATAGCCGAGATCCTCCAGGAGTTCGGTGGAGAAGCGGCCGACCTCGTCGTCGTCCTCGACCACGAGCACGCGATAGCCACGCCCGGTCGTGGCCGCCTCGTGGCTCAGCGCCGCGATTTCCTTTTCCGTGGTGGGGCTTTGCGCTAGCGGCAGGTAGAAGGTGAAGGTGGCACCTTCACCTTGCGTGCTCGTCACCGCAATGTCGCCCTCGGACTGCTTTGCGAAGCCGAAAGCCTGGCTGAGCCCGAGGCCGGTGCCCTTGCCGACCTCCTTGGTGGTGAAGAACGGCTCGAAGATCGAGTCAAGATGTTCCGGCGCGATGCCGCTGCCGGTGTCGGTGACGGAGATCGCGACATAGTCGCCGCCGCGCGCCGATTGTGCGCGCAGGCTCGGTATTCCCGAGACCTTGCGCACGGCGATGGTGAGGCGGCCTTCGCCGTCCATGGCATCGCGGGCGTTGATAGCGAGATTGATCAGCGCGGTCTCGAACTGGGCGATGTCGGCCACCGTGAAGCAATCGGCATCCCGAACCTCCACGGCGATCTCGATGCGGGCGCCGACCAGCGGCCGCACCAGCTGCGCCACGCCCTCGACCTGGCTGCCGACGTTGAAGATCTGCGGCTTGAGGGGCTGCCGGCGCGCGAAGGCCAGAAGCTGCGCGGTCAGCTTGGAGGCGCGCTCGACCGTGTCGGAGATGGCATCGACGTAGCGGCGGCGGCGCTCCTCCGGCAGCTCGCGCCGGCGCAAGAAATCGGTTGCGGAGCGGATGATGGTGAGAAGATTGTTGAAGTCGTGCGCGACACCGCCGGTGAGCTGGCCGATCGCCTCCATCTTCTGCGACTGCCGCAGCGCTTCCTCGCCGCGGCGTCGCTCGGTGATGTCCACCGCTTCGGGCACGGCGCCGGTGATGTTGCCCTGGCGGTCGAGCACGGGGCGCATGCCGAAGTCGAAATCGCGCTCGCCGACGGGCAGGCGTAGGCGCATCTCCAGCCGCACAGGTTCGCCTTTAAGCACCGTCTCGAAGGCCTCGCGCACGGCGGCACTCATGCCGTCCGTGCCGGTGAACCAGGGCGTGTCCCAGAACGGCTTTCCGATCACGTCCGCGGAATTCGCCTTGATGCCGGCGAGCGCGGTCTTGTTGGCGTAGACCAGCTGGCCCTCGAGATTGACCAGGCCCTGATACTGATTGCTGGTCTCCAGGATCGCGCGCAGCCGCGCCTCGTTGGCTTCGAGCTCGGCGGTGCGCTCGGCGATCCGTTCTTCCAGCGTCTCGTTCAGCCGCCGGAGCTCGATCTCGGCCTGCTTGGCCACGGTGACATCGTGGGCGACGCCGATGAAGCCGATATGCTTGCCGGTCGCATCCCAGCGCGGCTGCGATTCCGAGCGCAGCCAGCGCCATTCGCCGCTGGCGTTCTTGTAGCGCGCTTCCAGCACGAAGGGCTTGAGGGACGCTTCACCCTCGACGGATTGCTGCAGCACGTGCGGCAGGTCGTCGGGGTGCAGCACCTTGCGCCAGTCGAAGTCGATGGCCTGATCGTAGGGCAGGCCGACGAAATCGACATAGGCCTGGTTGGCGAAGGACCGCTTGCGGTCGAGCTTGGTGACCCAGATCGGCACCGGCGCGCTGTCGGCGATCAGCCGGAAGCGCTCCTCGCTTTCGCGCAGCGTCTCGCGCGCCAGCGCCTGATCGGTAATGTCGATATGAGCGCCGACGAGCCGGATCGCGCGGCCGTCTTTGCCGCGCTCGATCTTGGCGACCACGCGGATCCAGCGGGTCTCGCCGTCGCTGGGGCGGATGATGCGGTATTCGGCGCTATAGTCTTCGCTAGCTCCGGCGAGCGCCTCGAAGAAAAGCTTGACGGTGGCGTCGCGGTCGTCGGGATGGATACGGTTGACCCAATCCTCGTGCGACTCTTCGGCAGCTTCCGGCGGAAGGCCGTGGATCATCAGATATTCGGGCGAACGGCGGTTCTTAAAACCTTCGCGGAAATCGACCTCGACGCCGCCGACCTTGCCGATGCGCTGGATGCGCGCCAGCTCGGCCTCGCGCTCCTGCAGCGCGCGATAGGCGTTGTCGCGCTCGCGCGCGACGTCTTCGAGGTGCTGGCGCAGCCTTTCGGCGGCGATGGTCTCGGGCAAGGGATCGTTCAAGGCATCGGCCGTTGTCATGCAGGTGCGCACGTGCCGGACCGATATTCACACAGACGGAGCGCGATGGCCATTGTTTAGAGGCAGGTGGTGTCGGGAAACAGGGGCGCGCGCCTGGACGCGGGGGAATACGCGATGGCAACGTCCGGTCTGGCAATTTGTTCCGGATACTGGAACGATCGGCTGATTGAGGCGTCGTCGCGAGGCGCCAGTTCTCTCATCATTTTCCTTTCCCAAGAGGCTAAGTCTTGAAGCTGTTTGTCTGCCAGGCCTGCGGCAACGTCCTCTATTTCGAGAACCGCGCCTGCGAACGCTGCGGCCATCGGGTCGCCTTCCTGCCGGAGAAGGAGACGATGGCAGCGATCGAGCCCGAGGGAGAGGCGTGGAGCATCCTCGCCGACAAGGGCGAGAGCCGGATGCTGTGCCGGAATGCCGAGTACGACGCCTGCAACTGGCTGACCGACACAGGCGATAGCACTGGCTATTGCCGCGCCTGCCGCCACAACGGAACGGTGCCGAACCTCTCCGATCCGGCGCAGCTCGCCGGCTGGCGCGAGCTGGAGGTGGCCAAGCACCGTCTGTTCTATTCCCTGATCCGCTGGAAGCTGCCGCTCCAGACCCGCCACGACAATCCCGAGCATGGCCTGATCTTCAACTTCCTCGCCGACGATCCGCACAGCGGCGAGAAGGTCATGACCGGCCATGACAACGGCCTGATCACGATCGCCCTGACCGAGGCCGACGACATCGAGCGCGAGCGGCGCCGGCTCGAGATGGGCGAGCCGTACCGGACGCTGCTCGGGCATTTCCGCCACGAGGTCGGACATTACTTCTGGGATGTGCTGGTGCGCGATGGCGGCAAGCTCGACCAGTGCCGCGCCGTCTTCGGCGACGATAGCGCCGATTATGGCCGGGCCCTGCAGCGCCATTATGCGGAAGGACCGCTGCTCGACTGGCAGCAGAACTACGTCTCGGCCTATGCCACGACGCATCCCTGGGAGGATTTTGCCGAGACCTGGGCGCATTACCTCCACATCGTCGATGCCCTGGAAATGGCCGCCGAGTTCGGCATGGAGGTGCGCCCCAAAGTCGATCGCGACGGGGAGCTGACGGCGCGCATCCGCTTCAATCCGTACGAGGCCAGGGATGTCGAGGCGCTGGTCAACGCATGGCTGCCTTTCACCTTCGCCATGAACAGCGTCAACCGCGCCATGGGCCTGCGCGACCTTTATCCCTTCATCCTGTCGCCCGCGGTGGTCGGCAAACTGGGCTTCATTCATGACCTGGTCCGGGACGTGGCCAAGGCCGGAAAGTCCTAGGGATGCCGCAAGGCGGGCGCGCCAAGCCGATTTCGGTCTTGCGCTGGTACGCCAAAGGCGGCCCGATTTAGACCGTTGCCTCCGGCCCATTTTGATGTACCACGGGAGCCACACGGCCCCTCCTAAAGGCCCCAACGGCTCGGGAAGGGTCCCGCCCAAGGTCGAGACTCAAGAAAAGCATGTTCAAACGCATTCTGATCGCCAATCGCGGCGAAATCGCCTGCCGGGTCATCAAGACTGCCCGCAAGATGGGAATTCAGACGGTCGCGGTCTATTCCGAGGCCGACCGCGATGCCCTCCATGTCGAGATGGCCGATGAAGCGGTGCTGATCGGCCCGCCGGCCGCGGCCGAGAGCTATCTGGTGATCGAGAAGATCGTGGAGGCCTGCCGCAAGACGGGCGCCCAGGCCGTTCATCCCGGCTACGGCTTCCTGTCCGAGCGCGAGGCGTTTCCGCGGGCGCTGGAGGCGGCCGGCATCGTCTTCATCGGCCCCAATCCGGCCGCCATTGCGGCGATGGGCGACAAGATCGAGTCCAAGAAGGCCGCCGCAAAAGCAAAGGTCTCGACAGTGCCGGGCTATCTCGGCGTCATCGAGGACGACAAGCACGCGGTGCGGATCGCCGACGAGATCGGCTACCCCGTTATGATCAAGGCCTCCGCCGGCGGCGGCGGCAAGGGCATGCGCATCGCCCATTCCAAGGCCGAGGTCGCCGAGGGCTTCAACCTCGCCAAGGCGGAGGCGAAGGCCTCGTTCGGCGACGACCGCGTCTTCGTCGAGAAGTTCATCGTCGATCCCCGCCACATCGAGATCCAGGTGCTGGGCGACAAGCACGGCAACGTGATCTATCTCGGCGAGCGCGAATGCTCGATCCAGCGCCGCAACCAGAAGGTCATCGAGGAAGCGCCGTCGCCGCTGCTGGACGAGGCGACCCGCCGCAAGATGGGCGAACAGGCGGTCGCGCTGGCCAAGGCCGTGAACTACGATTCCGCCGGCACAGTCGAGTTCGTCGCAGGCCAGGACAAGAGCTTCTACTTCCTGGAGATGAATACGCGCCTCCAGGTCGAGCATCCCGTCACCGAGCTCGTCACCGGCGTCGACCTCGTCGAGCAGATGATCCGCGTCGCGAGCGGCGAGAAGCTCGCCATCGCGCAGAAGGACGTCACGCTGACGGGCTGGGCGGTGGAATCGCGCCTCTATGCGGAAGATCCGTTCCGCAACTTCCTGCCCTCGATCGGGCGCTTGGTGAAATATCGCCCGCCGGCGGAGGCCAGCAAGGACGGCATCACCATCCGCAACGATACCGGCGTGCAGGAGGGCGGCGAGATCTCGATCCATTACGATCCGATGATCGCCAAGCTCGTCACCCATGCGCCCTCGCGCGCGGCGGCGATCGAGGCGCAGGCGACTGCACTCGACTCGTTCTATGTCGACGGCATCAGGCACAACATCCCGTTCCTGTCGGCGCTGATGCATCATCCGCGCTGGCGCGAGGGACGGCTCTCGACCGGCTTCATCGCCGAGGAATTCCCCAAGGGTTTTGCGGTGCGCGTGCCCGAAGGCGAGGTCGCGCGTCGCATCGCCGCGGTTGGTGCCGCGATCGATCACGTGCTCGGGGCGCGCAAGCGGCAGATCTCCGGCCAGATGGGCGGCCGCGTCGTGCAGCGCGAGCGGCGTCGCGCGGTCTGGCTCGACCGCCAGGAGATCCTGCTCGAGGTCGCGCGCGAAGGCGAGGCGATCGCGATCCGCTTCATCGACGCGGACGGCAAGGCCGGCAATACGCACCTGTTGCATTCGCCGTGGAAGCCGGGCGATCCGGTCTGGCAGGGCACCATCGATGGTCAGTTCGTCGCCGTGCAGGCCCGCCCGATCGCCAACGGTATCCGCCTCGCGCATCAGGGCGTCGAGGTGCCGGTCTATGTCTGGACCGAGGCCGAGGCGGCCTCCGCGCGGCTGATGCCGGTGACGACGGCCTCCGACAGCGGCAAGAAGCTGCTCTGTCCGATGCCTGGTCTCGTCGTTTCGATCGCAGTGAGCGAAGGTCAGGAGGTCAAGGCCGGCGAGACGCTTGCGGTGGTCGAAGCCATGAAGATGCAGAACGTGCTGCGCGCCGAGCAGGACGGAACCGTGAAGAAGATCCACGCCAACGCCGGGGCGACACTCGCGGTGGACGCGCTGATCCTGGAGTTTGCGTGAGACGTGTGAGTGGGGCAGATGATCTGCCCACAAGCGCCGTCATTGCGAGGAGCCCTTAGCGACGAAGCAATCCAGCCTGTCTCCGCGGATGCATTTCTGGATTGCTTCGCTGCGCTCGCAATGACGGAGATTGGGGCCACTGCGTCGGCCCCGATGGAGAGACAGCACCATGGCCTTTCGTTCCCGCCGCGAGAAACTGCGATCGATCCTGTCGGGCGGGACGTGCGTCCATCCCGGCTCGGTCTATGACGCGATCTCGGTCCGCATTGCCGAGGACCTCGGCTTTCCACTCGGCATGTTCGGCGGATCGGTGGCCTCGCTCGCCGTGCTCGGCGATCCCGATGTCACGCTGATCACGCTCACCGAACTGGCCGAGCAGATGCGGCGGATGTCGCGGGCCTCGGCGCTGCCGGTGTTGGTCGATGCCGATCACGGCTATGGCAATGCGCTGAACGTGCGCCGCACGGTGCAGGAGCTGGAGACGTCGGGCGCGGCCGGCCTCACCATCGAGGACACGCTGTTGCCGGCCGCATTCGGTGAGACGAAGTCGCAACTGATCTCGCTGGAGGAAGGCGTCGGCAAGATGAAGGCGGCGCTTGGCGGCCGCAGCGATCCCTCGCTGGTCATCATGGGCCGCACGGGCGCAGCCGCGATCACCTCGATCGATGATGCGGTTCGCCGCGCCCAGGCTTATGAGGCCGCTGGTGTCGATGCGCTGTTTTTCACCGGCATCAAGTCGCGCGCCGAGCTCGAGGCCATCGTCTCCGCCACGCGCCTACCGATCGTGCTCGGCGGCGCGTCGGAGGAATTGAGCGGGCTCGATTATCTTGCGGGTCAGCGCGTGCGCATCGCGATGCAGGGCCATGCGCCGATCGCGGCCGCGACGCAAGCCGTGTACGAGACACAGAAGGCGTTGCGCGAGGGCATGGCGCCAAAAAGCCTCAAGGGCCTGGCATCGTCGGAGCTGATGGCCCGCGTTACGCGCGAGGTCGCGGTCAAGACGCGCAGCGCCGATTTGCTCGGATCGAAGACATGAGCCGGGCGATTCTCCAGGTCATGATCCGCGGCCGCGTGCAGGGCGTCGGTTATCGAGCCTGGGTGGAGTCGCAGGCCACCGCGTATGGCCTCGAAGGCTGGGTCCGCAACCGCCGCGACGGCAGCGTAGAAGCGCTGTTCGCTGGCACGCCGACGCATGTTGCCGACATGATTGCGCTGTGCCGCCACGGCCCGCCGTCCTCGCGCGTCGACAGTGTCACCAGTGAGACGGCAAGCGTGGATGAGCTGAGTTTGCGCAGGGCGGGGGAAGCGTTTTCGGTGCTGCCGACGCTGTGATGTGTACCGACTCCGTCGCCCCGCGCGCGGGGAGAGGCGAAGAAAAGCCGTCACCTCGGCAATTTCGCGATCGCCTCGCTCAGCTCGTGGATCTCGTAGGGCTTGCGCAGGATCGGGAAATCGCCGCGCACGCCTGCGGCGACCTCGCTGTAGCCGGTGGCAAGCAGGATCGGCAGGCCGGGACGGATCTGGCGGAGGCGATGGGCGAGGCTGAGGCCGTCCATCTTGCCGGGCATGACGATATCCGAGAACACGAAGTCAACGCCGTCGCTCTCGATCTCGCGCAATGCCGCTTCGGCATCGGCGACACGGCGCACCTGGTAGCCGAGCTGCTCCAGAAGACCGATGCTGACCAGCGCGACGTCGGGATTGTCCTCGACCAGCAGCACCGTGCCGCTGCCGCGGAACGCCACTCCCGGCGTCTCCCGCGACGGCATATCTGTGCCGCGCGGCAGGACGATAGTGAATGTCGTGCCCTTGCCGAGTTCGCTGGCGACCTTCACCGTGCCGCCGGCTTGGTGGGCGAAGCCGTGGACCTGCGAAAGGCCGAGGCCCGTCCCCTTTCCGATCGGCTTCGTCGTGAAGAACGGCTCGAAGATCTTGTCGAGAACGTCGGAAGGAATTCCGAGCCCGGTATCGCGGACATCGATTGCGACGAAATCGCCGACGAGGGGCGCCTCGTTCAGCACGAGGTTGCGCGCACCGATCGTCACCGTGCCGCCGTCCGGCATCGCGTCGCGGGCATTGATGACGAGGTTGAGCAGCGCGGTCTCGAGCTC
This sequence comes from Bradyrhizobium glycinis, assembly GCF_016031655.1. Taxonomy (GTDB): domain Bacteria; phylum Pseudomonadota; class Alphaproteobacteria; order Rhizobiales; family Xanthobacteraceae; genus Bradyrhizobium; species Bradyrhizobium glycinis. Next base: position 70,410 of record NZ_JACCHQ010000003.1, on the reverse strand, counting down.
GGAGACGTCGGCCTTGATCGGCCAGGTGTCGGAGGGGATGTCGAAAGCGAGACGCACGGAGCTGCCGACGCCCGCGTCGAGCACCTCGCGGATGTCCGCGACGCGTTCGGTAAAATCGATTGCCTGCGGGTTGACGCTTTGCCGCCGCGCGAAGGTGAGAAGCTGGTTGGTCAGCGCTGCGCCGCGCTTGGTCGCGGTCTCGATCGCCGAGATGGCGCGCTCGAGCTTGGGGTCGTCGGCGGCGCCCTTCTTCAGGATGTGAAGGCTGCCGCTGATGATCATCAGAAGATTGTTGAAGTCGTGGGCGACGCCGCCGGTGAGCTGCCCGAGCGCATCGAATTTCTGCGACTCGGCCAGCTGCTTCTGCATCGCCTCGAGCTTGAGCTGGGCATTGCGGCGCTCTGTGATGTCGCGCGTGATCTTGGCGAAGCCGATCAGCCTGCCGTCCTCGTAGATCGGGTCGATCACGACGCTCGCCCAGAAGAACGTGCCGTCCTTTCGCACGCGCCAGCCTTCCTCCTCGTATCGGCCCTTTTCCCGAGCGATGGCGAGCGCCCGCGCCGGCTTGCCATTGGCCCGGTCGGTCTCGGTGTAGAAACGGGAAAAATGCTGGCCGAGGATCTCCTCGGGGGAGTAACCCTTGATGCGTTCGCCGCCGATGTTCCAGCTGGTGATGATCCCGTTAGGATCAAGCATGTAGAGGGCGTAGTCGGCAACCCCCTCAACCAACAGCCGGAAACTGCGCTCGCTCTCGAACAGGTCTCTCTGTTGACTGAACTTTTCGGCCATTCCCGGACCCCGCCTCGACGGGAACAAACGCGGCATGCGCGAGATGGTTCCCGGATGTTGCGACATTTTTGGACAGATGTTCCCGCCCGGTATGCAGGCCAAGGCCGCTGAAGCCCACGCGTGATCGTCAAGCAGCTGCGCTCCGGAATGTTGCCGCCACGGCACGCAAGGCCGCCAGCTTGACGGGATCGCTGATCTTCGAATGCAGCATGACTTTCGAGCTGCCGAGCTTCGGCAGCCTCTGCGCGGGTCCGATGTCGACCAGGCCGGGCGGCGCGATCCGCCGGGCCAGCGGCGCGATCGCAAGGCCGGCAAGCGCGGCCGCGACCACCGCGGTGACGCCGCCTCCCACGAAGCGCTCGCGCCAGGCGATCCCGGCCTTGTCGAGCGCGCGCACGGCGACGGCGCGCACACCGCAGGGCGGGGCGAGGGTTGCGAGCGGCAACGGCTCCCCCTTCGGCAGAGTGAAGCGGCGTGCGGCGAACCAGCCGAACTCGTCCTCAGTCAGCTTCTCGCCGCCGCGGCGGCTGCCTTCCTGGCGCACGATCACCGCATCCAGCTCGCCCAAATCATAAGCATCCTGCATCTCGCGCGAGAAGCCGATGGTGACGGCGAGGGTGAGATTGGACGATATGGCGTGCAGGCGCTCAAGTAGCGGCACCAATTCGGGGCCAGCGGCGTGATCGGAGATGCCGAGCGAAAGCGACTGCGCGGCTGAAGTCTCGCCCGACAGCGCGCGATCATGCGCCTCCATCAGCGCGCGGGCGCGGTCGAGGAACGCGGCGCCATCGGCCGTGAGGCGGACTGCGCGCGGCGAGCGCTCGACGAGGCGCTTGTCCAGCAAGGCTTCCAGGCGCTGCAGCTTGAGACTGACGGCGGCCTGCGTCGCGCCGAGCGCTTCGGCGGCGCGGGTGAAGCTCTGGAGGTCAGCGACCAGCAGGAAGGCCTGGACGGTGGCGATGTCGAGTGTGGCGGCCATTACAAATCGTTATCATTGATATAAGAAGAGATAAGATACCAAAATGATGACCGCAGGTCTAGGTTCTCACCAACGCCGCGCGCATTGCGCGGCACATCGAGGAGAACGACAATGCCCCTGATCACCGTGTCCTACACCACGTCCCGCCAGTCCCCCTCGCTGAAGGCCGATATCGCGAGCGCGGTGTCCGAGCTTACCGCAAAAATCCTGCACAAGGACCCCAAGGTCACCGCCATCATCGTGAAGTCGGTCGAGGCGGGCGACTGGTTCGCTGGCGGCAAGTCGCTCGCCGAGCAGAAGCTCGCCAGCTACTGGATCGACATCCACGTCACCGAGGGCACCAACACCAAGGACGAGAAAGCGGCCTATCTCGCCGCCATGTTCAAGCGCATGGCCGAGATCCTGGGCCCGCTGCATCCCGAGACCTACCTGCATGTCGACGAGGTCAAGGGCGACGCCTACGGCTTTGGCGGCCTGTCTCAGGAGCGGCGCTACATCGCCGGCAAACTCGAGGTTGCGCTGCAGGCGGCGTGACGTTGTAGGCCGCGGGTGAACGAGTCACCCGCGGCCCGAAGCTATCAGCTCGCGACGCGGAACCGCACTTCGGCGTTGTTGAGGAAGCACGTCTTGTCGAACAGCTTCAGGTCCAGCGGGTTCGGCAAGCGGACATCGCCGAGATCGGGGCAGGGCTTGACCGCGGGATCGTAAGACCGGTCGATCTGCGCGATGAAAACGACGATCAGCCCCATGTCGCGCGCAAACGATTTCAGCGCGCGGCACCTGAACGGTCAGATCGGGATTTTCCCGCCTTTGGTCGAGCAGTTGCAGATAGTCGATCACGACAAGCGTGCCGCGCGGCGTCGAAGCCATTTGTTTCACGACGTAGTCGGCGCTGATGACGTCCGAGCAATCGACCTCGAACAGCTCGTCGAACTGCGCCGGCTCCACGCCGATTGCCCGCAGACGCTCCAGCACATCCTTCGCGGTGTATTCGAGCGAGAAGAACGCGGCGCGATGGCCGGACTTCATGGCTTCCACGGCAAGTTCGAGGCTCATTAGTGTCTTGCCCTGACCGGGACGAGCCCCAACCAGCACCAAATCGCCGGGACGCAATTGCGGGAACAACTTGTGAGCCGGTGTCAGCGCAGCTGCCCTCGCCGCCAGCATGCTCCAGGCGGAAAACCCTTCCGTCGTAGTGACACGGTCAAGTGCGTCGTGGAGCGGAATGCCGGCCTCGCGGGACAGGCGCCTAGCCTTGCGCTTCAGATGGTAGATGGGTGCAGACAGTTTCATCGTCAAAACCTCCCATTGCGAGCATGGATCGCAACCCCTCCTTATGCCTGGCGCTCGAACAGTCGGCCGATGATCAACTCGCCCGGCATGAGGTCTGCTTTCCCGGCGGAGGGGGGAGGCGTGGGCGGCACCGGAATGAAGCCTAGCTGATTCCGCGACGGGCGGAGAGCGGGCGCGGTCGGCTCAAACAGAAAAAGTATTAGACAGCCGCTTCCGGCAGCAGCGCGCGGGTCGGCCCGAACAGCTCTTCGAACGCCTGTCGAAGCGCGATATCGACATCAGCCATGGTCACGAGCTGGCCGAGATCGACCAGCGAGGTGACGCCATAACGCGGATCGACGACACCACAGGGCACGATGCCGGCGAAATGCGACAGCTCCGGCTCGACATTGATGGCGATGCCGTGAAACGAGACCCAGCGCTTCAGGCGGACGCCGATCGCCGCGATCTTGTCCTCGTGATCGGCTCCCTTGTCGGGCCGCTTCACCCAGACGCCGACCCGGTCCTCGCGTCGCTCGCCGCGGACGTTGAAGGCGGCCAGCGTGCGCAGGATCAATTCCTCCAGGCTCGCGACATAGGCCCGCACGTCCGGCCGGCGGCGCTTGAGGTCCAGCATGATGTAGGCCACGCGCTGGCCGGGCCCGTGATAGGTGAGCTGCCCGCCGCGCCCGGTTGCAAAGGTCGGAAATCGGGCATCGAGCAGGTCGCTTTCCTTGCCCGAGGTGCCGGAGGTGTAGAGCGGGGGATGCTCGAGCAGCCAGACCAATTCCGGCGCCTCGCCCGCGGCAATCGCCGCAACGCGCCTCTCCATGGTGGCCACCGCGTCCGGATAGGGCACCGGAGCGTCCGAAATCCGCCACTCGACGCGGTCGCCGCCTGCGGCGGAAAACGACGTCAGATCGAGGTCCTGGCGCTGGTTTTGGCGGGGGTCTGGGAGCGAATTAACCATTGGCTAACCATAACGTGGTGATGATCTCTGGAGCAAACGAAGAGTCCCAAGTCCTAAGTCTCAAGTTGCGGCGGTCCTGACAGTGCCCACTCTCGACAAAGTCACCGTGGATCTCATGGTCGTCCTCGGGACGACCACCATGCCGATCCATCAGGTATTACGTCTTTCCCGCGGCGCCATCATCGAGCTGGACGCGACCGAGGCCGACGAGGTCAAGGTGCTCGCCAACAATCTGCCAGTCGCCTCCGGCGTGGTGCTGGTCGACCGCAACCGGATCGCGGTCGAGGTCAAGCAGATGCTGCCGCGCTCGCCGGGTACGCGCTAGCGGTCCGGGCAAGGGTTGGCTCCCGATAGGACCGATCCGAGGCGGGTGTGATTTCCTCCCAACCTTGTTGAATTTCGGGGCCTTTGTAGGCTTGTATCCCCCTGATGGATTTGTTAGATCGGCGGCCGCTGATCCGGCCAGCCTAACGACCTCAGGCCGGCATCTCCTAGCGCTCGTGGCGGAACTGGTAGACGCGCTGCCTTGAGGTGGCAGTGGGTAACACCGTGGGGGTTCGAGTCCCTCCGAGCGCACCAAGGACATAAGCTGTTGATGCGGAACGGATTTATTGATCCATCCGTTCCCGCATTGTTGCCCCAAGGGAATGCCCGCCAAATCACCTGGTTTGATCACGTGAGTCGCTCTTTTCGCTCGTCCTTTCTTGCGAGCCTGAGCTCACGAGCGTCATCGCCATGCCCGCATCAGCGCTGAAGGCGACGACGACAAGCGGAGGGGCGCGCCAGGCGACCAGCAGGACGAAGCAAATTCCGGGTAGGAAGATGCCGATGAGGCGTGGCTGGCCACAGCGACGACGCTGATCGCGGGCAATGAGGTCGCACTATCGAGACACTAGCGCCTATCGCACGCCGTACCGCGAGAAGTCCTCGACGATGGTGGGGCGAATGGCTTTTGCGGCTGCAATGTCCGCGTCGCCGCCGGTCGCGTCGCCCTTCTTCAGTCTGGCCAAGCCCCTTCCGTAGAGGGAACTTGCAAGCTTTGGGTCAAGTGTCAGCGCCGAGCTGTAGTCTTCGACAGCCGCGTCGAGCGCGCCCATCTTCAGATGAACCAGCCCGCGCGAGTCATACGTGGCCGCCTTGTTCAGCTGGGATCGAAGCGATCTGTTGCAATCCTCCAGCGCTGCCTGCAAGGCGCCAAGCACGGCTCTGGTCCAGCAGCGGCCGCTCCATACCTGGTCAAGATCCGATGCGAGACGGATGGCCTCGTCGTGGTCGGACGACGCGGCTTCGTATTCATTTTTCTTCAGGCGCGCTTGCGCACGATTGGCGAAGGCTTTGGCGTAGCCGGGGTCCAGCCTGATGGCCTGGTCGAGCGTCTGGATCGCGAGATCGTATTCGCCTTTCAGCAAGTAGGCCACACCCCGATTATTGTAGGGCTTGGCGAATTCAGGTGCCAGCTTGATCGATTCATTGAAGTCTTGGATTGCGCGGTCGTAGTCGCTCTTCGCAACGTAGGCATTCCCACGATTATTGTAGGAAATCGCCAGGCCTGCTGCCGTGCTCTGGTGCGAATCGATCAGCGCCGAGCAGCCGGAAATCCGTGACTCGATCGAACTGCGCTCCGAGCCATTGCACAGTTCAAGATCCCGGAGGCTGTTGGCCGTCGGGTTCTGCGCGGCAGCCAACGACGGCAGGAGCAGCGAGGCCAGGGCGGGTATGACGACTATGCCTCTCGATCGGCGGGTTTGCGCGGCCGCAGCGCGGCGGGCGTGCGCCGAACCTGGTGGGCATTTGCTGAACAACGGTTGCGCGTATGGCAATGATCCTAGCAGCCTCGACAGATGTTGAAATCGAACTTGCGGGTGGCGTTCTGACGGGGTTCTCGCGTCGCGGGTGCTTCCGTCTTCTTCTTGTCCTCCTCGATAAGCGTAGAGAATTTGACTGAGCCATCATCCGAGATTGCGACGTGCGGTGTGGTCCCTCGAATTCCCATGGTCGCGACGGGAGTGTCGACTTTCATATCGCCTGTTTTGGCAACCTTTCCGGCGACAAAGGTAAACGTCCCCCTGGTTAGACTAAACAAGGTCGAATTCGAGCTTCCTCCAGGGTCATACACGAACTCGTCCAGGACCATCCGGGCGTTGATCGATAGATTGAAAGTTGTGCCATCCGTAAAATTGATGCCGACCCGGCCGTCAGCCCCGGTCCGGATGACATCGCCTACATAGACGGGGTCTCCAACCTTGGTCGGGCCAGACGCTTTGGCCTCGATGACGACTGCGTTCGCATGTTCGATGGTCACCGCGCCGGTGGCGCTGACGACCTTTCCGATGAGCTTCGCTGCATCCTGGATCGCGGGCGGCGCTGCATTGACTTGCGCTTCAGCTGGCCCGGCGAACGAGCCTTGCAGAGCCAAAAGGAAATAGGTCGCCAGCGCGGTAATCGGGCGAACGAACATAATCTCCCCCTTCCGAGAAGACCGCCAATTATAACACAAGGAACGAGCCCTTCGATTCCGAATATCGCGGACCGACTAGACCTTACGGGCTAGACTGAGCGACCTAGGTTCCCGATGCCCGTGCCGGCGTTGCGCCGCGCATAGACGGTTACATCTTGGTGGAGTACATTGATCGAACAAATTTCCGAGAAGTGCTGAGCTCTGTGCAAGTCACATGGCACCAGATGTTTTTTCACGCGCGTGAGGTCATTTTCGACGGGAGATGTCGGTTGCGGCGCAGGGCGTCTGTTCAAGGCGCAGGCGATATAACAAGCATATCCGGCAATCACGAGCGGCGCGCGGATTTTGACGGCCGAGGCTGAGGCAATGTCAATTTGCCACCATGCTGAGTTGGAGAGCGCAGGTGAAGCAATTGCGGTCCCGCGTTGTCAACTTCTCGACAATCCCCGGACTACGACTTTTCTTAATCGTGCGCGCGCCTCGTTCGCGAGTTGGATAACAAGAGGGCTCGCGTTCGTTGGGACGTTTCGGGGAAGCCGGGCCCCATCCGGGGTCACTGGCATGCTGTGGTTCACAGCCCTGATCTTGGCTGAGTCAAAGCAAGCTCGTGCGGCCGACCCCGAAGCCACATTCCTGGATGATGGTATCATTACCTACAAGGACCTCGCGCATGGCGAGTTCGAACTCGTAACCAAAGAGGCGATCCCGCGACATATTCTGGTTGACGATCCCGGGCAGACGATTGTTCTGCACGAAAGAGGATCCTCGGTCGCCGTAAACAAGGTCAACAATACTGCCGCTCAGATGGAGGAGCTCCGCGCCGCACAACAGGACGTACTCGCCAATCTTTCGAGGGAGACAGGAGCAAAGGGATCAAGCACACCTCCGTCCGCCACCCCCCTGACGCCTCAACGCATCGATTTTATCAGGCCTGATGTCCTGCTTCCGCAGATTACGCCGGCGATACAAGCAATCTTTGTCGGTCCCGCTGTCGTCGATCCCCCCGTGCGGTCGTTGACCGCCACGGCTTTGCCGATTGTTACCGACACGTCTGCCTTTGACCATTTCCCCCCGACTGCCGGTGCTCTGAAGGCGATCAACTTTGATACCGGCGCTTCGCTGAGCTACAGCATAAGCGGCGGTGTCACTGGGGCCGCGGAACTGGGCGGTGTGACGTATGATGTTTCCAAAGCCGGTCAATATGGCACGCTTTACGTCAACAGCTCGACCGGCGCCTACGCGTTCGTTCCGGATAATCACGCGATCAATGCGCTGACTGCGACCACAATCGAAAGTTTCGTTGTCACCGTCTCGGACGGTGCATCCAGGGTCGATCAGACCTTCACGGTCACCATCAACGGTGTCAATGACGCAGCGATTATCGCCGGCGACGTGACGGGCGCGGTGAACGCGGCAGGTGACGCCGCCAATGCTGCTGCCGGCACGGCGAGGGCAACAGGCACGCTTACCGATACGGACGTCGATAACCCGCCCAACACCTTTAAGCCGGTCAGTGCGCCTCAGCCGAGCGATGGTGGGTACGGAGTCTTCACCATGACGGTGGATGGCGTGTGGACTTACGTGCTCACCGATACCGGGGGTGCGGTAAAGGCGCTTGATCTCGGTGACACCCTTACCGACAGCTTCACGGTGGCGACAATCGACGGCACGCGAAAAGTCGTGACAATCATCATCCGCGGCGCCAATGACGAGCCGATCGCACACGCCGATGTGCTGCCGTTGCTTCCTCCGAACGCGGCGAATGTGAGCCAGGGCGGCTCGCTGACGATCGCCGCAAGCACTCTGCTTGCGAATGACATCGACCCCGATACCGGCGATCATCTGACGGTCGTTTCCGTCAGCGGACTCAGTGCGAGCGGTGCTGTGGTGTCGCTCTCCGGCACTGACATCAACTACGAATCGACGAGCGCCGTTGCCCTTCGCGCCCTCGGGGCCGGGCAGACCGTCACCGATTCTTTCGCTTATACGATAGCTGATACTCATGGTGAGACTTCGACGGCGACCGTGACGCTGGTCGTAGCTGGCGTCAACGATCCACCGACAATTCTCAGCGGGACCGATCCACCGGTGCAGGCCGTCGTGGTCAATCCGATCGCGCTCGCCGAGGGGGTAAACACAAACTCGCTGGGCCTGGCGACAGAGTCGTTCGATGACCTGCCAAGCGGATCCGACGCGTTCCACGGCAACTTCTACAGTGCTTCGCTGGATGCCACATTTTCGGGATCGGGAAATGTCCGAGTCATCAATGGATCGATCCCCGGCGTCGCGGTGGCTCTGTTCCTCGGACCATCACCAGGCGGCGCGGATACGACCGACTATTTGAGCCTCAGCGCCGGCAGCACCGAGACAATCACCTTTGGTTCGGAGAGAAACACGTTCGGCCTGTATTGGGGTACGATTGACCCAATGAACAAGGTCAGCTTCTACAACGGCGTGAATCTTGTTGTATCCTACACCGGTGCCGAAGTTGCGGCGCTCCTGAGCGCACATCAGGGTGTGTTCGCTTCGAATGGCTATTTGGAATTTGTCGGAATCAACCCCTTCGACCGGGTGATTCTAGAAACGGCCAACTTCAATGCATTTGAGCTCGAAAACATTTCTGCGGGAGTTGTCCCCGATCGCCACACCGGCCTCGCGGGACCGGTCTCGGGAACGCTGACCGTGAGCGACGTCGATATCGGCGACACGCTCACGGCGTCAGTGATCGGAAACGCCAGCGTCGAATTCAGCGGCTCGAACGGCTCAACGACGCTGCCCTTTGGCGCCGATGTCGCAACACTGGTCGATGCCAGCTACATCGCGTTCGACATCGTCCAGACAAATGGTGCGACGCAGACGTTGAATTGGACCTACAGTCCGACTGATGCCGATCTCGATTTTCTCAAAGCCGGCGATGAATTGACCATTAGATATACGGCGCAGGTCAATGACGGGCACGGCAATGTGGGAAATCAGGCGCTGACGATTACGATACTCGGCACCTATCCGTCACAAGACATGTCGCAACTAAGCGTTGTCAATGGTACCAGTGCGGACGAGACATTTCAGAATGTCGGCAATGGCGTCACGATCTTCGGCGCAGGAGGAAGCGACAATTTCGTGTTCAATGACAATTTTGGCACGGCAACAATCGGCGATTTCGATGTCGATAATGACACGATAGCGATCAGTCGTAACGTGTTCAGCAGTGTTGCCGAGATCTTGGCTGCAGCAACCGACGCCGGCCCGGATACGATCATTACATCGTCCGCCACTCACGATGCTATCGTGCTGAAGGGGGTATCACCAGCGCAACTGCATGGCTTGGAGTTTCAACTGCTCTGACCGTCGAGGGCTTTGGGTGAGGCGAGCCGAGAATCCTCCTGGCCGGACACGGATCCGCTCTTCACCGCCGTCACGGGAAAGCGATACCGTCTGGTGCTGAACAACGACCGGGTGATCAAGCACACGATCAGCATGCCCAGATACTCGATGGCCGAGGTCGATTTCGGCGCCGACGACCTGGACCGACCTTGTTCCACTGCCATCATCAAGATCACATGGGAAGGCGTCGCCCGGCTGATCACATATGGATGATCGCTACTTCTTGAGGGCCTCGCCGGTGAACTCGAGGACCCGCGCCTTGGCCAATGCGTGGCCGCGCTTGCCGAGCGGCGTCGCCCGATAGAGGCTGCGTGCCGTTCGCCCGGGATGCTCTTTGCGCGACCGCAGATAGCCTTTCCGCTCCATGCCATGAAGCAGCGGGTAAAGCGTCTCGGGGCTGAGCTTGTAGCCGTGGCGAGCAAGTTCTTCGATCATCCACTGGCCGTAGATTTCATGTTCCGCGGCCTGGTGCAGAATGTGCAGCCTGATGAATCCCGCGAGCAAATCCTTGTACTTCATATCCTCTTTATCGGATTTCGTAATTGGAACGACGCTCGCAACGGTTGGTTAACTCGCCGTCCCGCCGGACGCTCCTGTGTCCGGCGGATGCATATTAGGAGAGCGAGGAGACAGGTCATGGCAAGTGCGGCAGATCGCGATCCCCGGCATCATACGCAGAAGATGCAGAAGGCGCTTGCGGATATTCGGAATCATCTGCGCGAGGACATCCAGAAGGTTGACGAACCGCAGTTGAAGGCGATGTTCGAGACCTCCGCGGAGGTCCTGGGTGGGCTCGAGAAGGCCTTCAAGGACTACGAACAGAAAAACGAGAAGGCTTGGCGATGATTGGCGGGCCCCGGTGTCGTCTCGGGAGCGGCGTGAAGGCGGCACCAGCATCCCGGTGGGGGCAGATGCGGTCACGATGAGTGATGAGGGAACGGCGATCGCCCGAAGGCATTGCAGTCGGTGAGCCCGCCCTGGTTGACGGCGCGCGGCCCAAGCGGCGGACGGGTGGAGGACCATGAGGGACGGTCGCGCGGAAATTGCCGAGATCGGGAATGCGGTTCACCTCTGCATCGACATGCAGAACATTTTTGCTCCCGGCGGACTCTGGGCGACGCCCTGGATGGAGTGGGTGCTGCCGACGATCGTCTCGATCGTGTCCCGGCATCCGGCCAGAACGATCTTCACCCGCTTCATCACGCCGCAGGATCCGGAAGACCGTCCCGGCCAATGGCGGAGCTATTTTGAGCGCTGGCGCCAGACGACCCGCAGGCAGCTTGCGCCAGCCGCACTCGAACTGGTGCCGGCCCTGAACAAGTTCGTTCCACCGGCGGCTGTCATCGACAAGCCGGCCTATTCCGCGTTCAGCAATCCCCGTCTTGCGAGCCTGCTGGTCGAGAAGAACGTCGGCACCGTCGTGATATCGGGCGCGGAGACGGACGTCTGCGTGCTCTCGACGGTCCTGAGCGCCGTCGATCTCGGCTTCAGGATCGTCATCATCGAGGACGCGCTGTGCAGCTCCTCCGACGTCGGCCACGATGCGCTCATGACGATGTACCGCACCCGCTTCCACGGCCAGATCGACTTGGTGACGGCAGAGGAGCTGGCCGAGATCTGGCGGGAGTAGGGTGCTGCGATCCGACGTCGTCGAGCCGCGTAGGCGCCCCGCACCGTGGAGCCAGATCAAGCGACCGCGACGTCGGCCGCCACCGGTCTCGCATGCGGCGGCCGAGCATCGTCCGCGCCGGACCGCATGCTCAGGTAGGTCGGGTCGAAGCCGGCGAGCCGGACCAGGCCTAGCCAGTCCATGATGGTCAAGGTCTTGCCCTGCCATTGCAGCAGATGGCAGCGGCGCAGCTCCTGGATGGTGCGGTTGGCATGGACCGGGGAGATGCTGCAAGCCGCGGCGAGGTCGGACTGGGTGAAGGGCGAGGACAATCTGAAATCCCTGGCGAGCCCGACGGTTTGCAGCCGAACGGTGATCTCGCAGAGCAGATGCGCCACGCGCGTCAATGCATCCCGGCTGCCGAGGTTCACCGTCCAGTTGCGCTGGATGGCGTGATCGGCAAGCAGCATCAACAGCAGGGCGTGCGACATCGCCGGAGACCGCACCGCGAGCTCGCGAAAGAAGCGGTGCGGCACGAGCGCGACGATGGCAGGCCCGAGTGCGGTCAGATTGCCTTCGATGCGCGGGCGATGCAGGCTTTGCAGGTTGGCGATGTCGCCGGGGACGCAGATCGCGGTGATCTGGCCATCAGCGCTTTCGTGATTCTGCCAGGACAGATATCCCTGGAGCACCAGGCAGCATTGCGTTGCCTCATCGCCGTGCCGCAGGATGGTCTGATGCGCGCCGAAATGCGCGATGCTGCTCGGCATGTCCGCCAGCAGATCGAGATCGTCCGGGGTCAGTTCGACCAGGCTCGTCAGGCGGTCGGCCAGCTTCGAGAAAGCAAATCCTGCCTGCATTTGATCTCCGATGGCCCCCATCGGCTCCAAGTGTGGCCGATAACCACGGCAGGAGGCATTAACGTTTGATACGTTCGCTCCGGGTATCGGTGCGGCAGCAAGCAGCTCAACTTGCCGTGTTTTCCTGTCGATCTGAGTGATCGGAGCGCGACGCCGCCGAGCAGGGAACAGCCGGGGTTCGCTTCCGTTACCGGATAGCGGGTTCGGTGGAGGACGCGGAAAACGGATGCGCGGGCGGTTCTGGCTGGTGTCGGCACTCCTGGTGGCAAGCGCGGCTGCTGCGGGGGTATGGTTCATCACCGCGCCGGACCGCGTCGGCTCGCGCGAGGCGAAGACATTATCCGATGCAGGCGGCGACGCCGAGCGCGGCAAGCTCGTGTTTGCGGCCGGCAATTGTGCGTCCTGCCATGCCTCGCCTGGCCAATCCGATCGTTTGCACCTTGGCGGTGGCCTCGCGCTCGCGTCCCCTTACGGAACCTTTCGAGCGCCCAACATTTCAACGGACCGGAACGACGGCATCGGGAACTGGACCACCAGGGACCTCGCCAATGCGCTGCTGCGCGGCGTGTCGCCGAACGGAAGCCACTATTATCCGGTGTTTCCGTATGCGAGCTTCACGTATATGCGCGCTGAAGACGTGGGGGGTCTGATGGCCTATTTGCGTACGCTGCCCGCGGTGAAGGGGCGTCCGCCGGATCATGAGCTCAATCCGCTGTTCGGGGTTCGCCGCTTGGTCGGGATCTGGAAGTTGCTGTATTTCAAAACCGATCCGATCGCGCCCGATCTGGGTCACGATGAAAAATGGAATCGCGGCCGCTATCTCAGTGAAGCGGTGGCCCATTGCGCCGAATGCCATTCCTCGCGCGACATGTTCGGCGGCATCAAGACGAGCACGCGCTATGCCGGCGGGAAGGACCCTGTGGGCACCGGTTTCTATCCCAACATCACGGCCGCGCGGCTCGGCGACTGGTCGGAGGGGCAATTGGCGGACATGCTGAAGACCGGGGTCACGCCGAAACATGGCCGGGTCGGCTCGTCGATGGCCGATGTGGTCACCAATCTGGCAATGCTGCCTGAAAGCGACCGTGAGGCCATCGCCGCTTTCGTGAAATCGCTGCCCGCGCGGCCAACGCCGAATCCCTGAGAGCCTCTCACTGCGCATAAAGATAGGCCGCGACGTCGCGCGCCTCGGCTTCGGTGATGCCGGTTGCGGGCATGGCCGTCAGCGGCGAGAACGCCTGCGGCGTCACGATCCACCGGACCAGATTGTCCGCCGTGTTGGCCGCAAGGCCCGCGATGTAGACGCGCGACCTGAGATCAGCGAGAGACGCGCCGACCTGGCCGTCGCCGCCGGGAATGCCTGGAATCCTGTGGCATCCAGCGCAGCCGTAGCGACGGATCAGGGCGGGCGCCCGGGCCGGATCGCCGCCGGTCATGGCGCGGGCGATGCGTTGATTTTGGACACGCTCTCTGCGGGCGAAGCCTGCCGCAGCCGCGGCGGCGATGAGAACTGCCAGGACGATCAAGAGCGCCATCCATCTAGAGCGCGTGAAGCGCATCGGTTCGCTCCCTGCCTTGCCCGGCCCGCCGGATCCAGAGCGCGATCAGCGCGAGCGCCGCGCCGGCATAGATCGTTCCTGCCGGCACCCACATGATGATGCCGGCGAGTTGCTGGTCCTCGAGCGGCGTCAAGTCCCAGGCCACCGCGACGTCGGCTTGCTGCCGGTAGAGCAGGCGCGGGGCAAGTGCCATCAGCGCACCGAGGATGCTCGTGTGCAGCATGGTGACGAAGACATGCCAGGCAGCACTGCCGGTCTGGCTGCGCCGGAACACCGACCACCAGAACAGGATCGCGGTCAGGAAGAAGCTCAGATGCTGCATCCGGTGCAGGAGGACATTCGCCGCCGCTGCATCGAACAGCACCGGCACATGCCAGGCCCAGATCGCGATCCCATGCAGCAGCGTGGCGTTGCCGCCAGCGCTCAGCAGGCTCCAGAGCCGCGTGGCGAGCGGATGCCGCATCGCCCGGCCGATTGCCAGCCGCGCAGGGCGCGGCAGCGACCACAGCAAGGGGCCGACCGGACGTGAAATCACGAGCAGTGGAGCCGCCACCGCCATCAGGATCTCGTGCTCGATCATGTGGAATGAGAGCAGGCGCTCACCGAGCCAGTGCAGTGGCGACACCAGTGCGGTAGTCAGCGCAAGCCAGCCTGCGCCGCATATGACATCCTGCGCGATGTCCTTGCGGCCCTTCCGTGCCAGCATGAGCCTGCCGATGCCATACATCAGGCCGAAAAGCACCAGCGGTGTGACAATCCACGGGTCGATCGTCCAGCCCGGTGCCGCAGCCTGCGGCGCCGAACCATGGGCATAGCCCGCCTGCGGTATCGAACAGGCGACCGCGGCGATGATTATCTTTCGCATCCGGTCAACACCATTGCAGCGATGCCCTGCATCAGCAGGGCGAATGTGAAGAGGCACGCGGAGAGCGCACTGACGGCGCCGCCGAAATCGGCATTGGCCCGGTGCTCCTCGCTATCGGCGATCACCTTCGCTGGAGTGAGCCATGATACGAGGCTAGACGCGATCGTGAGCGCAGCACCGACGAACGAGGTGATGGCCGAGGCGTGCAGTTGCGAGCGGCAATCGGCATAGGGCAAGATCTGCCCGAACTGCATGTTCGCGGCCCACACCAGCGGCGCGAGCCAGAGGCCCGCCCAGACCGAGAGATGGGTGAGGAGCTTCGAGGCGTTCATAGCCGTGCCAGCCAATAGATGCAGCCATAGATCGGAAGCCAGGTCGCGACGACAAAGTTCCAATACATGACGTTGTCCTGGACGTCGCCGAACCTCCTTGGGTTCCCGCCGTGCCGCGTGAACATCAGCGCCGCCAGCACCAGCGTGTCGACGAGGTCGGTGATGATGTGGGTGGTGTGGAGGCCTAGCAGGGTCCACACCACCGAGCCGTAGGCGTTGCTGTCCCAGCTCACCTTGAGAGCGGGAAATTCGAAGATGCGCACGATCAGCGGAGCGATGCCAACCATCGACATGATCACCATCCCGAGCCGCACCATGCGCAGGTTCTGCTGCTCGGCCCAGCGCGAGACCAGGACGTTGGGGACGAGGCTGGCCAGCAGGACCAGCGTCACCAGCGTGCCCGGGAGCAGATCGGGCGGCGGTGCATTGATCGGCCAGGCCGTCGCCAGGTTCATCAGGTAGAGGTAGACGGCGATTGCGAGTGCGAAGCCGGTGCCTTCGATCAGCATGAAGGCAAGCGTGCCCCACCAGGTGACGCTCGCCGTGCCCATCCCGTACAGGGGTAATTTTCCGAGATCGAGCACAATCTTCTCTCTCATGACTCGTCCTCCGGCGTGCCCTTGGGCCAGAACCAGCCCATCAGTGCGACCGCGACGGGGACGGAGCCCCAGACCACGGCCCAGGGCGAGAACATCGACCAGATCAGCATGATCGTGGTCGCAATCGCCGCCCACAGCGGCCAGATCGAATTTCGCGGCGAAGCTTCGCGCGCCTGCGGTTCGGCTGCCGCCAGCGTGGTCACGACCAGCTCGCGGCGATCGGTGCGAAGGCCGTTGGCGACGGCGAGGCTGTCTCGATCGTCCCACAGGGGGTGCAGGCTGCCGACGACCGGGATCATCGGGAAATTGTAGCTCGGCGGAGGAGACGTCGTTGCCCATTCCAGCGTCGGCGCATCCCAGGGATTGTCCCGCGCAACCTCGCCGACGCGCGCGCTCCTGAAGGCATTGATGAAGAACAGCAGGAAGCCGGCAATGAGGATCACGGCACTGAGGCTGATGAACAGGTTGAGTCCGTGCCAGGGCAGGTCCGGCTGATAGGTGTAGACGCGACGGGGCATGCCCTCGAGCCCGAGGATGTGCATCGGAAAGAACGTCGCGTTGAAGCCGACGAAGATCAGCCAGAATGACCACTGACCGAGCGCCTCATTCAGCATGCGTCCGGTCAGCTTGGGAAACCAATAATGGATGGCGGCAAGCAACGGAAACACGGCGCCACCGATCAGCACGTAGTGAAAGTGCGCGACGACGAAATAGGTGTCGTGCACCTGGGTGTCGAACGGCACGGACGCGACCATCACGCCGGTCAATCCGCCGATGACGAAGGTCACGATGAAGCCGATGATGAAGAGGAGGGGCGTCTTGAACACCAGCCGGCCGTCCCACAGCGTTGCAAGCCAGCAGAACACCTGGATGCCGGCGGGAATCGCGATCGCCATGCTGGAGGCCGTGAAGAAGCTGTCGCCGAGCCGCGGCAGCCCCGCCACGAACATATGATGCACCCACAGTCCGAAGGCGAGGATGCCAGTGGCGATCAGCGCCATCACCAGCCCGAGATAACCGAAGGCCGGCCGCCGCGCGAACGGCTCGATCATGGTCGAGACCATGCCCGCGGCGGGCAGGAAGATGATGTAGACCTCTGGATGGCCGAAGAACCAGAACAGATGCTGCCAGAGCAGCACGTCACCGCCCTCGGCCGGGTTGAAGAAATGCGTGCCGACGAGGCGGTCGAGGATCAGGCTGGTGCTCGCGAGCACGATCGCCGGCATCGCCATGATCACGAGGAAGGAAGTCACCAGCATGGCCCAGACGAACACCGGGATGCGGTCGAGCGTCATGCCTGGCGTACGCTGCTTGAAGATGGTGACGACGAGCTCGACCGCGACCGCGAGCGCCGAGATCTCGGTGAAGGTGATCATCTGCGCCCAGATGTCGGCACGCTTGCCGGCGCCGTATTGTGGGCCGGACAATGGCACATAGGCAAACCAGCCGACGTCGGGCCCCATGTCGAGCGCGAACGCTGTCCAGAGCAGGGTGCCTCCGGCGAGATAGATCCAGTAGGAGAAGGCATTCAGGCGCGGGAAGGCGATGTTGCGGGTGCCGACCATCAGCGGCACGAGATAGACCGCGACCGCTTCCATCACCGGCACCGCGAACAGGAACATCATGTTCGCGCCGTGCATCGTGAAGATCTGGTTGTAGCGGTCGGGACCGAGCAGGCGCGCCTCCGGCTGCGCCAGCTGAATTCGCATCAAGGCGGCAAGCACCCCGCCGAGGCCGAGGAACACGAAGGCGGTGACGATGTAACGGCGACCGATGATCTTGTGATCCACGGTCGCGAGCGCACCCCAGATGCCGGAGGGAGTCTTCCAGGTCTCCGCGAGCGCGTCGGTCAGGCGCTTGCGCTCGATCTCGATGTCGCGCGTATCGGGCGCTGCAACGGGACGGTTCATTTCAGGCTCGCCAGATATGCCGACATCGCGCGCAACTCGTCGGGCGTCAGCGGCACCATCGGCATGTTGTTGCCGGGCTTGATGGTCTGGGGATCGGCGGTCCAGGCGGCGAGCGAGCCGCGCGTGGTCTCGAACAGGCCTGCGGCGATGGTGCGGCGGCCGCCGACATGGGTGAGATCGGGCCCGGTGGTGCCGGCCGCCGCCGTGCCGCGGATGGTGTGGCAGGCCGCACAGGGCTTGGCCAGGAATGTCTGCAATCCCGTCGCGGTCTCTTCATCGGTCGGTCGCGCTGCCGCTTGCCGCTGTGTTGCCGCCCATGTGTCGTAATCGGCCTGCGGCTCGGCGATCACCAGCAGCGCCATATGGGCGTGTTGCATGCCGCAGAACTCGGCGCATTGGCCCCGATAGATGCCGGCGTGCTCGGCGCGGATGGTGAGCTCGTTGGAACGGCCGGGCACGAGGTCCTGCTTGCCGGCGAGACTCGGGACCCAGAACGAATGGATCACGTCGAGTCCTTCGAGCTTGAGGCGCACGTTGCGGCCGACCGGGATGTGGATCTCGTTGGCGGTTTCGAACCGGCTTGTCGGATCGGGGCCGATATATTCGAGACCCCACCACCATTGCAGCCCGCGCACGCGGATCGTCAGCTCGTCCTGGCCGGCGACACTGAGCGCGCGCGTCGCAACGAAGCTCATGATAGTGAAGGTGCTGATGATGAGAACCGTGGCGACCACCGCACCGGTGACGGCGATGGTCAGCCGTCGCTCGCGTCCAGGCTCGGGCGAGACCGGCCGCGCATCGCGGCTTCGCCACAAGGCGGCGATCAGCGCAACCATGACCAGCATCCAGACCAATGAGCACACCGCGACGATCAGGATGATGAGATGCTTCAGAGAGATCGCGGAGGTGCCGTAGACGTCGAGCGCGGATTGCCAATTGCCGCTGCACCCGGCCAGCGGCGCGGCAAGCAGGGCGCTCGAACAGGCTCGGCGGAGGTGGATCACGGTGTCGGTCCCTGATCCCGATGGACGGGTGTGGGACCTTCATCGAACAACAGCTTTGCCGGCGCGCGGTTCTCGGCCGGCCGGGTCTGCTTCTCGTCGTTGCGGCTCGGCGCGGCGGTCTTGCCTTCGTAGGAGCCGATCGTCTGCACATAGCCGGCGAGCTGCCAGATCTGATCCGTCGTCATCTTGTCGCCGAACGCCGGCATGCCGTGCGGCCGCCCGTCCCGGATCGAGGCGAAGATCGAGACCATCTCGGGGCCGTAGGACCACCAGCCGTCGAGGAAGCCGGGGCCGCTGCCGCCCCGGCCGTCGCCATGGCAGCTCTTGCAGCCGAACCAAGCATAGAGCCGCTTGCCCTGGCTGAGATTGTAGGCGTTGACCTCATAGGGCCTGCCGAGCACGAAATAGACGTTGGGCGGCGCGCCGCCGATGCGGTTCGGCATCAGCGCTATTTTGTCGAGCGCGTCGGCGATCGGTGGATCCAGCCGCAACTGCCGCTCTTCACGTTGGCACCCGGCCAATGCAGCTGCAAGACCAAGGAGAACGCTGGCCATTCGTTGCATCTGATCGCTTGAAGTCAGAAACCTAAGATCCTCAATCGGCTCGGCGATCCAAGGTTCCTCGCGCTCAATTGACGTTGTCGCCCAGCATGTTGCGGACGCCTGTGGTGACGGCGGCGAAGCCGCTCGTGCCGTGCATCAGCGCGATCTCGCCCTGCTGTTCGTGGCGGATGGCGTGCGCCATGATGCGCAGGCGTGGGTCGCCGCGGCTGTGCCACATCTGGTCGGCCATCCTGACCGCACCGCGGTGATGCCGGCTCATCGCCTCGACGAACAGCATGTCGAACTGGTCCGGCGGCGCGGTCTTGACCTGGCGCATCTCGGCCGGTGTCAGGAAGCCCGGCATCGCCGCCCGCTCCTCGGTGCTGCAGTCGGGCATCTCCGTGTCGAACCAGCTCAGCCACCAATTCTCGAAGATGCTGACCTCTCCGGTCTGGCTCGCAACCATCAGCATCGCGAGCTTCCGCAGATGCGGATCCTGCGCGCGCTCGGCACCCGTCCGCGCCAGCTCGATACCCTGGGCATGATGCGCGGTCATGTGACGGATGTAGGCCTGATCTTGATCCCTGTCGCGGCCCATCCACGGCAGCTCGTAGCCATGATTGCCGAACAATGCGACCGCCCCAAGCAGCGCAATCACGGCCGGCGCGCCGGTGATCCACATGTTGGTGAACCGCACGTCGCCTGCGGGCGCATTTCCGCGCCTCCAGCGCAGACGCGCGAACAGCGGATACATCACGGCGGAGGAGCCATGGACCAGCAAGCCGATCCAGTAGGGTTGCTGCAGCGTGAACAGCGGCTGCCAGAACGGAAACAGCGGCACCAGCACGAACCATTCC
The DNA here is from genome assembly GCF_016031655.1 of Bradyrhizobium glycinis. Classification (GTDB taxonomy): domain Bacteria; phylum Pseudomonadota; class Alphaproteobacteria; order Rhizobiales; family Xanthobacteraceae; genus Bradyrhizobium; species Bradyrhizobium glycinis. The sequence continues at coordinate 50,421 of NZ_JACCHQ010000003.1, read as the reverse complement.
ACGCCTGAAGAGAACACGGCCCAGGGCAGCGCCAGCAGCAGGATCGTCATCGGCCGCAAGTCGGCCGTCCAGCGTCCGAGCACGCCGAAGAAGACCAACGCCCAGGAAAAATCGGCCCATTGGTGAAAGGCGATCCCGGCCAGGATCGCGCTCCAGGATGGCTCGGCGCTGATCGCCCAGTCGCGCGCAGGAATCGCGGCGACCGTCATCCAGTCGACCGCCGCATCGCGGCCGATGCGGGCAGCGAAGAGCTGGCTGACGATGGTCGAAAAAGTGCTGCTGATCAGGCCGAGTGCGGCCGCAGCCATCCAGCGCGAACGCCGCCGCTCGCCGGTGGTGCGCCGCGCCCAACTCGCGAGCGCTGGTCGCGGCTCTGCGTTCACGTCAGCTGCTTGAGCTTCTTCAGCGGATTGAGCTCGCTCGGCTTGTCCTGTTCGGCGCGCCCGCGCTCGGCTTCCGCCTTGCCGTCATCATGCAGATCCTGGTCGCCGATGATCTCGCCGACGGCCTGCTTGGTCTTGCCGGCGATCCGCTGCTGCAGACCTTTGGTCTTGCCCATGAGCTGCCTCCGTTATGTCCTGCGTCGGGCTCACGCCGCTACCCCGGCGCCTGAAGGGGGCGTGGGCGCCGGGGCTGCGGTCTTGCAAATTGCCTCCGGCGGCGGGGGGAGACGCCGGAAGCATTGATCAGACTCTTCGCGACGCCGATGGTTCCTCCTGACGTCACCGAGGTTCGAGCGCGATGATCACGCCTTCGTTGCCCCGGAGCAGGATGGACGCATCCGGCACCGGCTCGGGCGGCCGATCCAGATGCGTCGACATCAAGATGCGGCCGCGACCTTGCCAATGGAATTTCCGCGGTTCGGCCGCGAGATTGAGCGCGACCAGAATCTCGTTGCGGCCCTCCTTTCGTTTGTACGCCAGGACATCGTTCTGCGAGCGGAGCGGCTCGTAGGCGCCCCGTTGCAGGCCGGTATGCTCGCGCCGCAACCCCATCAGCGTGCGAAACAGCGTCAGGATCGAGCGTTCGTCACGCTGCTGTGTGGCGACATTGGCTGCACCATCAGGACGCTCCAGCGGCAGCCATGGCTTGCCGCTGGAGAAGCCGCCATTGGGGCTTTCGTCCCATCGCATCGGTGCGCGTTCGGAATCGCGGCACAGGCCATAGCCGGGCACGAGCTTCTCGAAGGGATCACGGACGCGGTCGGGCGGGATCGGCACCCGCTTGCGGCCGATCTCGTCGCCCATGAAGAAGAACGGCGTTCCCCGCAGCGTCATCAGCAGCATCGCCAGCACGCGCATCTGCGCCTCGCCGATCTTGCTCGCGATCCGCTGCTTGTCGTGGCCGCCGATCACCCAGACCGGCCAGCCATCGTCCGGGATAGCGTTGAGATAGGCGTCGATCGTCGCCTGAAGCGAGAGGGCGTCCCATTTGGAATCGAGCAGGGCGAAGTTAAGCGGCAAATGCAGTCGCGGCCGGTCGTTGCCGTAGAAGTGGCCGATGCGGTCGGTCTTGCCCTGGACCTCGCCGCACAGCATCCGCCCGGGATAGGAATCAATCACCTCGCGGATGAACTCGATGCAATCCATCGTTTCAGGCCGGTCGTCGGTGAACACCGTCGTATGCCGCTGCGGCGGCGGCTTGCCCTCGGCGTTCGGGTTCGGCGGATTGTCGCGCAAGAGCTGGTCCTTGATCAGGACGGCGCTGGCGTCGACGCGAAAGCCGTCGACGCCGCGGTCGAGCCAGAACCGCATGGCGTCAGCGATCGCGGCGCGCACTTGGCCGTTGCGCCAGTTGAGGTCGGGCTGCTCCACCAGGAAGGAATGATAGTAATATTGCCGCCGCGCCTCGCACCATTCCCAGCCGCTGCCGCCGAACCGGCTCAGCCAGTTGTTGGGCGGCCCGCCGTTCTCGGCGGGGTCGGCCCAGATGTACCAATCTGCTTTCGCGCTGTTGCGTGAGCTCGCGCTTTCGACGAACCACGAATGGTCGTTCGCGGTGTGATTGGGCACGAGGTCGAGGATCAGCCGGATGCCGGCGGCATGCAGCGCCTCGAGCAGGCGGTCGAACTCCTCGAGGCTGCCGAAGGCGGGATCGACCGAACAATAGTCGGAGATGTCATAGCCGAGGTCGCGGAAAGGGCTTTTGTAGAGCGGCGTCAGCCACACTGCATCGACGCCGAGCCACTTCAGATAATCGATGCGCGACATAAGGCCGGCAAGGTCGCCCTTGCCATCGCCGTTCGAGTCCTGAAAGGAGATCAGCGCGATCTCGTAGATGACGGCGGATTCCCACCACGCAGCTTCGTCACGGGACTCGACGCTCATCACCTTGCTTCACCTCGTTTGTCTTGGCGTGGGCGGCGATCTGCCTTGCCGCAGTTCGCGCGCTCTCGATGCCCTTGGGAAAACCGCTGCGGTTCGGATAGAGCTTGCGCCGAGCATCGCGCGGCGGGCGTTGCGGCTTGGTATCCTGCGCGGCACGGTAGTCGAGCACGGCGATGCCGCCGACCATGAGCAGCGCCAGCGCGATATTGCCCTTCTTGGGATTGTCCGCCGTCAGCCCGGACAGCAGCGCGGCGGCATCAAGGCCGTCGCCGCCGACGCGGGCCCACAGACCGGCGTTCTTGTCGACCGAGAGCGACATGATCCCGGCGACGATCTCGCGCACGCCGAAGGTGCGGACCAGCGTCTCATGGCCTTCCATGCCCAGCGTGTGCGTGACGCGCCTCGGCGCGAACAATTCGACGACGCCAAGGCCGATGCTGAACCAGCCGAGCGCGCGCGCGAGCTGGTCCGCCGGCTGCTTTAAGCTCGGTCCGCCCTCGACGATCTTGGGGTCACCCTTGGTGCGCACGATGTTGGAGAAGTGAAACATGGCCACCTCCTTCAGGGCTTCAGCACGACCTTGACGCAGGAATCGCGCTTGTCGCGAAACACCTGGTACATCTCCGGTCCCTGGGCGAGCGGGACGGTGTGGGTGATGACGAAGGACGGGTCGATCTCGCCCTCTTCGATGCGGCGGAGCAGATCGTCGGTCCAGCGGTTGACGTGGGTCTGGCCGGTCCGCATCGTCAGGCCCTTGTTCATGAAGGCGCCCATCGGGAGCATGTCGGACAGGCCGCTGTACACGCCTGCCACCGAGATGATGCCGCCGGGACGGCAGACATAAATCATCTCGCGCAGCACGTGGGGCCGGTCGCTCTCGGCCATCACCATCTGCTTGGCGCGATCGAGCAGGGTGTCGGGCAGCGATGGCATCACATGCGCCTCCATGCCGACGCAATCGATGCATTTTTCCGGGCCCCTGCCGTCGGTCAGCTCCTGGAGCCGCTCCACCACGCTCTCGGTCTCGAAGTTGATCGTGGTGGCGCCGCCGGCTTCCGCCATGCTGAGCCGCTCCGGCAGGCAGTCGATCGCGATCACCTGGTTGGCGCCGAGCAGGATGGCGCTGCGGATCGCCATCTGCCCGACCGGGCCACAGCCCCAGATCGCGACCGTGTCGGTCGGCTCGATGTCGCATTGCGCGGCGGCCTGCCAGCCGGTCGGGAAGATGTCGCTGAGGAACAGCAATTGCTCGTCGGGAATGCCTGGGGGCACCTTGATGTGGGTGGCGTCGGCAAAGGGCACGCGGAGGTATTCAGCCTGGCCGCCGGGATAGCCGCCGGTCAGATGCGTGTAGCCGAACAGGCCCGCGGTCGTGTGCCCGAACACCTTGTCGGCCAGGTGACGCTTGCGGTTCGTCGTCTCGCACACCGAAAAATTGCCGCGCTTGCACTGGTCGCATTCACCGCAAATGATCGTGAACGGCACGACGATGCGGTCGCCTTTTTTCAGTTTGCCGTCGACGCCCGAGCCGACCTCGACCACTTCGCCCATGGTCTCGTGGCCCATGATGTCGCCGGGCAGCATGCCCGGGATGAAGTTGTGGAAGAGGTGCAGGTCGGAGCCGCAAATGGCACAGCTCGTCACCTTGATGATGGCGTCACGCGGATCCTGGATTTCGGGGTCGGTGACGGTGTCGCACCGGATGTCCTCCTTGCCGTGCCAGACCAGCGCCTTCATCGTCCGTCCTCCCGGTTGAGCCACGTGCCATCTAAGTCCAGGCACGAACGATGGTTGCTATCGCCACGTGCAAATTCTTCGCACTGCGCAAATAGGAACGGGAGAGCAGGGGAGCGGTTGAGCGTGATCACCTCGATTCCAACGGCTCGATCGCAAGGATTTGCCGCATGTCCGCCAATCAACTCGCCGTCGTCACAGGCGCCTCAACCGGTATCGGACTGGAACTCGCACGATGCTGCGCGCAGGCCGGGTTCAACCTCGTCATCGCAGCGGACGAGCCCCAGATCGAGCGGGTGGCCGTCGATCTGCGCCGGCTCGGCGGCAGCGTGGAGCCGGTCGAGGCCGATCTTGCGACCACCGAAGGCGTCGACAAGCTTTGCGCCGCGGTCGGCAACCGGCCGATGGATGCGCTGCTCGCGAACGCCGGAATCGGCCTCGGCAAGGCCTTCCTCGACCAGGACTTTGCCAGGGTGAAACACCTCATCGACACCAACATCACCGGCACGCTGTATCTGATCCACCGCGTCGGCAATGAGATGCTCCGCCGCAATGCCGGCCGCATCCTGATCACCGGCTCGATCGCCGGCTTCATGCCGGGCAGTTTCCAGGCCGCCTACAACGCCAGCAAGGCGTTCCTCGATTCCTTCTCGTTTGCGCTACGCGAGGAGCTGCGGGACAGCGGCGTCACCGTCACCTGCTTGATGCCGGGTGCGACCGAGACAGAGTTCTTCCGCCGCGCCGACATGATGGACACCAAGGTCGGCACCGACAAGAAGGACGGCGCCTACGATGTCGCCAAGGCCGGCTTCGATGCGATGCTGCGCGGTGACGCCGATATCGTCACCGGGCTGAAGAGCAAGATCCAGACGACGGTCGCGAACGTCACGCCGAACGAGATGCTGGCCAAGCGGCATCGCAAGATGGCGGAGCCCGGTACCGCAAGGCCGTAAGACGACGCGCTCGCAATCTTGCGGAGCAGCGCGAGTCCGTGCGGACAGATAGGAGACCCGATTCACATAGCCTAATGCGCCGCGGCCCTCAAACCGTCAAATTGTACGGGCTGAACCAAGTGGGGACTGCTGTGGCGATGGATCGCATCGAACAGGCCTTTATCGCGACTGCCGTTACGGGTTTTCTCGTGATGATGGTTGCGATCGTCTGGATGATGATGAGCTGAAGGTGGGGAGCTTGCCGTCTTGCGCGTCGCGCTACCTTACGCCGCGGTTATCCTGTGCCTTGCGGTGACCGCGTGGCTTGCTTTCGCGCATCTGTTTTGATCGTTTATCGGCCGTGAGCCTTGCAACGTAAGGCCGAGCGCATCGTCTGTGTCACGCCCGCCGGTCGCCAACGAGCCTGGCCAGATTCTGTGCCATGGCCACGATATCGATCGGCTTCTCCCAAAGCGGCACGTCGTGGAATTCCGGCTCGATGCTGACCTTGTCGTAACCCGTCGTGAAAACGAAGGGTACCTCGCGTGTCCTGAGCTCCCTGGCAATCGGAAAAATCATCTCCTTGCGGATGTTGACGTCGAGCACGGCGCCATCGAGTACGCCGTCCCCGTGCAGTACCGCCTTCGCATCCTCGATGTCCCCGACCGGACCTGCGATCTCCGCGCCGAGCGCACGCAGCGCGTTGCCGATGTCGTCGGCCAGAAAATATTCGTCCTCGACCACGAGGATGCGCCGACCTGTCAGCAGCGCAGGTTTACGGTCCAACGGGGGTGAAACGGACATGAGCCCCTCCAGAAAGCCTCCGCTTGAAGGAACATAAAGCCGGGGGCCGCCTTGGTGCAAACGATGCAATCGGAGATGGGTTCCATGAGCAACCGCGACATCATTGTCATCGGGGGCTCTGCCGGAGCGACCGCGCCACTCAAGCAGATTTTGGGCCGTCTGCCCGAGCACTTGCCGGCCGCCGTCTTTATCGTGCTGCACATTCCCGCGCAGGGCATCGGCATCCTCTCGACCGTGGCCAGCAGCACGGCAAATCTTCCGGTCCGGCAGGCTGAGAACGGCATGAAGATCGAGCCCGGCCAGATCTATCTGGCCGCCCCCGACCATCATCTGCTGCTCGCCGACGATCACGTTTTCCTTGGCCGCGGCCCGCGCGAGAACATGGTCCGCCCCGCGATCGACGCCCTGTTCCGCTCGGCGGCCCTCTATCACGGGCCGCGCGTCATCGGCGTGCTCCTGAGCGGCCTTCTATCCGATGGCGCCGCCGGCCTCAACGCCATCAAACGCTGCGGCGGAGTGACCGTGGTCCAGGATCCCTCGGACGCGATTTCGGATGAAATGCCGCTGCATGCGATGGAGGCGACGACCGTCGATCTCTGTGTTCGTGGCGCCAGCATGGGCGATGTCCTGTCCGAGCTTGTCAAGGAACCGGCCGGCGCGGCGCTGCCGATCCCGCCCGAGATCAGGCTCGAGGTCGAGATTGCGGCCGGAGAGCGGATCGGAAGCGACAATCTCGTTTCGATGGCCGATCCCGTCGCACTGACGTGCCCCAGCTGCGGCGGCGTCCTGTCCGAGATGAAAGGATCGCGCCCGATGCGCTTCCGCTGCCAAGTCGGGCATGCCTTCACCGCCGATGTGCTCGCCAAGGAGCAGGAAGGCCGGGTCGATGAAGCCTTGCGAGTTGCGCTGCGCATCATTGAGGAGCGGGCGGAATTGGTGCAGCGCATGGCGGCCGATGGCCGGCGCAGCGGCCGCCCAGCAGTCGCCCAGATGTATGATGCGCGAGCAGCCGAATACCGCGAATATGCCGACATGATCCGGCGCGTCGTGCTAAAGTCGCTTGATCCTCCGGTTCGCAAGCGCGAGGGTTGAGGGCTTTGCCATGGCCATCTCCACTGCCGAGTGGACCGAGCAGCTCCGTGCCGAGCAGCGCCAGCTGGTGAAAGCCGACAGAGACATCGAGGAGGGCTGGCAGCGCGTGCGCGATCAGGAGCGCCGGGTGCAGGAGCTGATGGCGGACGGCCACGATACGCGACAGGCCGAACGGTTGGTCGAGCTCCTGAAGCAGACCTCGCTCGAGTGGGAAAGGCACCGCGTCCTGATCGAGCAGCGCGTCACTTATCTCCGGCAGCAGGTCGAGGCGGGGCAGCCGGGCGGTGGCTGATTGCCGGGGTCCTGAAATTTACGCCGAGTTCGAGCAGATGGTCGAGCTGTCGCTCCACGCAGTCGCGCCAATGCTTGTTTTCGTTCAGCAGCCGGCTGGCGGTCAGGCTCGCGTCCTCGGCGCGCCTGATGAGAGCGGCGAGTTCCTCGGAGATTTGCATCGCAGCTTCCTGAGCTGGCCGGAGTATGGACGTTCCGGCCGGAGCTGACAACGCCGGTGCGAGAAATCGAAACGAGCTCCGGGACATTTTTGCCTTTGTTCTGTTGGGATAATATCCATTTCTGCTATTTGCAGGAGCCGGGCGGCCGTTGGTCCCGGTCACAAGGAAAGCTACCTGAGCCATGAATGAAGTCGGCGACCAGCCGGTTGATGGAGAGCGCCAGATCAAGGCCCCGCTGATCATCGGGGTGGGCGCCTCGCCCGCAGCTCTGGACAGCATCGAACGTTTTTTTGCCAAGCTGACCGTTGGGGCCGATCAAGCTGTCGTGCTGGCGCTTCAGCACCACGAGGCCTTCGACGAGCCGTGGCTGCGCGGGATCGTGCGGGGATCCAACGACAGCAAGGTCGCCGAGATCCGCGACGGCCATGCGATCGAGGGCGGCACGATCTATCTGTGCCCGCCGGCGGCGATCACCACGATCCAGGGCGACCGGTTCGCGACCCGCAAGGCCGAGCAGGCGCCCGGCGAGCGCGCCTCCATCGACAGCTTCCTCGTCTCGCTCGCGGAAGAACGTGCCGAGCGTTCGATCGGCGTTATCCTGGCAGGTACAGGCGGCGACGGCACGCTCGGTACGGCGGCGCTGAAGGATCACGGCGGTTTGGCCATCGCCGAAAAGATCGACCGCTCGGAAGACGCAGAGCATCTGGTCGACGGCAACACGCCCGCCGCCATTGCCGACTACGTGCTGCCGCCGGAGGAGATTCCTGAGCACATCCAAGTCTACACCCGTCATCTGCGGCGCCTCGAGGAGAAGCAGGGCTTTGACGAGGTGCTGGCAGCCGCCGCGGCTTCGCTGTCGCGCATCGCCGACATCCTCCGCAACAAGACCGGCAATGACTTCCACGGCTACAAGCAGAACACCTTCCTGCGCCGGGTGCAGCGGCGCATGCAGGTGGTTCAGATCGAGGACATCGCCGCCTATGTCGATTTGTTGCGGAACGACAAGGACGAGGCCCAGAACCTCTTCAACGACCTCCTGATCGGCGTCACCGAGTTTTTCCGCGATAAGCGCGAGTTCGAGGTGCTGGAGACCCAGATCATTCCGAAGATATTCGAGGGAAAGGGCGCAGGCCAGCAGCTCCGCGTCTGGGTGCTCGGCTGCGCCACGGGCGAGGAGGCCTATTCGATCGGCATTCTCTTGCGTGAGTACATGGCGCGGATGGACTCCGTGCCGCAGGTCCAGATCTTCGCCACCGACATCGATGGACGGGCGCTCGCAGCCGCGCGCGTCGGCCGCTACCGCACCAACATCGAGGCGGACATGCCGAGCGAGCGGCTGGCCCGCTGGTTCGTGCGCGAGGGCGACACTTATTGCGTGGTGAAGGAGCTGCGCGAGATGTGCATTTTCTCGCAGCACAACGTCACTAAGGATGCGCCGTTCTCCAAGCTCGATCTCATCTCCTGCCGTAATCTGCTGATCTATCTCAATGCCGAGCTGCAGAACCGGGTAATACCGCTGTTCCATTTCGCGCTGCTGCCGGAGCGCTATCTGTTCCTCGGCAATTCCGAGAACGTGACCCGGCATCCCAAGCTGTTCGCGCCGATCGACCGCCGCGCCCGGATCTTCAAGAAGCTGGAGACCGGAACGCGGCTGCCGCCGGAATTTCCGATCACGACCGCGGCCGGCCGGGTGCCGGTCGAAGTGCCCGCAACGCGCGCCTTCGGCCCCGACGTCGGCCTCGAGCGGCGCGCCCAGCGCATCGCCGAGCGCTATGCGCCGGCCTATGTCATCACCGACGATCATTTCCAGGTCCTGCATTTCTCCGGGCGCACCGGTCGCTATATCGAGCCGACTGCAGGCGTCGCCACGCTCGACCTGATGCAGCTCGTGCATCGCGATCTGCGGCTGGAATTGCGCACCGCGCTCAGCCGCGCCGCCGAAACCAACGAGCCCGTCCATGCCGAGCAGGTTCAACTTGGGGTGAACGGTCATCGCGTCCTGGTGGACATTACGGTCGAGCCGATTCAGGAGGGCACCGGCGGCCATCGCAATTTCGTCGTCCTGTTCAAGGACGGCCCGGCGCGGACCATCGAGGTCGACCATTCCGATCCCAACGCGCTGGTGCGCACCGAGCATGTCGAGCGCCTTGAGAGCGAGCTGCGTGCGACTCGCGAGCGCCTCCAGGCGACGATCGAGGAGCTCGAAAGCACCAACGAGGAGCTGAAATCCTCGAACGAGGAATATCAATCGCTGAATGAGGAGTTGCAGTCGGCCAACGAGGAGCTGGAAACCTCGCGCGAGGAGCTGCAGTCCGTCAATGAGGAGCTGACCACCGTCAACGGCGAGCTGGCGCACCGCGTTCAGGAGCTGACGCGTGCCACCAGCGACCTCAAGAATTTTCTCGAGAGCACGCAGATCGCGACGGTGTTCCTCGATAACGATCTGCGCGTGATGAACTTCACGCCGGCGATCACCCAGCTCCTGCATCTCGTCGAGACCGATACGGGGCGGCCGATCAGCCATATCAAGGCGCGTATCCCGATCGAGGAGCTCTATGATGACGTTCGCCGCGTTCTGCGCACGCTCGCCAGCGTCGAGCGCGAGCTGAGCGCGCCGGACAGCGGCACGCGTTACATCGTGCGCATCCTGCCATATCGCAGTATCGACAATTTCATCGCGGGCGTCGTCATCACCTTCATCGACGTCACCGCAATCACCCGTGCCGAGGAGCGGCAGCGCCTGCTGCTCGCCGAGCTCCAGCACCGGGTTCGCAACACGCTCGGGGTGGTGCGCTCGATCGCCCGCCGCTCGGCGGAAACGAGCTCGACCGTGGAGGAATACGCCTCCCACCTCGACGGCCGTCTCAACGCCTTCGCCCGCACCCAGGCGCTGGTGACGCGCGATCCCGAAGGCGGCGTCGATCTGGAATATCTCGTGGTCGAAGAATTGCTCGCCTATAATGCCCGCGAAGGCGAGCAGATGCGGGTCTCGGGCCCCAAGGTCCGCTTCCAGCCCAAGGCCGCCGAGACCTTCGCACTCGCCATCCACGAGCTCGCGACCAATGCGCTCAAATACGGCGCTCTCAGCCAGCCGAGCGGGCGCATCGAGGTGACCTGGCGCGTCGACGAGAGCACCGACCCGGCGGAGCTGGTGTTCGAGTGGCGGGAGCGCGGCGGACCCGCTGTCACGACAAGACCGCGAAAGGGATTCGGGACCGAGCTTTTGGAGCGCACACTGGCGTTCGAGCTGAAGGGGCAGACCACGATGGTATTCAATCCTGGCGGGCTGCAATGCACCATCACCATCCCCCTGACCAAGCGCGCTTTCCACACGCCGGTGGTGGCCGCCTGATGCCGTTGTCGACAGCCGATCGCGGCGTCGTGGAGCCGGTCATCCGCCGGCTGAGCGCGCTGCGGCCGTTGTCGAGCGAGGCTCGGGCGTCGCTCGAATACGCCTTGCTCGAAGGACTCCAGCGTGCCGGGACGGGCGAGGACCTGATCACCGAGGGTGATCCCGTCGATGCCGTCCGCGTGCTGTTGTCGGGCTGGCTCGGCCGCTACAAGACATTGGAGGACGGCCGGCGGCAGATCGTGAATTTCATCTTCCCGGGCGAAAGCTGTGATGCGCATGCCTACCTGCTCTCGGAGATGGACCATTCGATCGTGGCGCTGACGCCTGCGGTTTATGCCGAGATCAAGCGCGCCCGCTTCGAGAGCCTCCTCGCCAACAATTCCACGCTTTCGGAAGCGTTCTGGTGCGAGACGCTGCTCAACAGCGCAATCCAGCGCGAATGGGCGATCAATCTCGGCCGCCGCGTCGCACTGGAGCGCGTGGCGCATCTGTTCTGCGAGATCTTCGAGCGGCTTCGACCGGTGGGAATGGTCGACGGCAATTCCTGCCTCATGCCGGTGACGCAAATGGATCTGGCCGATGCCACGGGCCTGTCCGTCGTTCACCTCAATCGGACGCTCCAGGAGCTGCGCGCCGCGGGGCTGATCGTGCTCCGCGAGCGGACGCTGACCATCCCCAACCTCGATGCGCTCAAGAACGCGGCGCTGTATTCGCCGAGTTATCTGCGGCTCTACCGGACGACCGAAGCGGTTCGCTGACGCCGTTCCGTCCCGGCGCGGACGAGTCGTTTCGCCGATATGGGCCGGAGCAGGACGTCGTCCTGCGCGCAATCATGCCGATTTGGGGCGCTGTCCGTCCTGCACATCCTCGTCGTGTTCACTTGGAAAAGGCTCGTGAGTTTTCCGGCCCAGAAACGTATCCGGTCGAGGAAGCGTCAATACCTCCAGCGATTCACGGATCGCCTTGCGAACCTGCTCCACGTGCTTCTCATCGGATTGCGATGGATAACGCGGCTGCTTCGCCATCAGGCGCTCCCCCGGGTCATGCAGGCGGGAGCACCATCGGTCTCTCAGCCACCGGCGCCTACGGGCAGAGCCTCAGCCAGTGATGAGGTCACCGTACACCCGCTGCGGCGATTCAGCTAAGCAAATCGGCGATCTGCGGGTCAATTCCTGTACCTAGCTACCCGTGCGCGGTTGAGGACGATCCGGCGGGGTTGTGACGGCTTGATCCAGGTTAATCGGCGACGCTTTTTGAGCCGTTGGCGCCGTTTAAGTAACCTATGCAAGTGCGTGCTCGCGAGCTCTGTTGCATGATGTCTGATGCCAGAGACCCTGTTTGCCCGCGCAACACGCGTTATCGAAGAGAGCCGCGCCCTTCGGGAGCAGCACAGACAAGTCGCGGGACGCTATGGCGACGCGGTGAACGATTTGCGCCTCGCTATCATGGACAGCGCCATGCTTCGCTCCGAGATCAGGGCGCGCCGCGAGAACGAGGAATCTTAGCTCCGGTCTTTTCGCCGTAACAGGCAACCGTTCCCCTTCTGGAACGTTAGATCCTCTGCGAGGCTGTGCGTGCAGCCTGGCATCAACACCCGTCGGAACGCAACGACGCGCTCGACCTCATGCACCAGGAGGACGCCTGATGAGGACGCGACATCGGTTCAAGCAAGTCGACACTTTGGAAGCGCGGCTCGCCGCCGAGGCGGAGCGGCTGCGCGAACAAGCTAACTTGCTTCCGCCCGGCGCGGCGCGAGATGAGATCTTGCGCAAGGCGCGTCAGGCGGAAACGGGATCGCAGATGAGCGAGTGGCTGAGGTCGCCGGGCCTGCAGCCGCCGAACTAGCCCGGCGATGCCCGTCAGCGCCGCTTCGCCGCTTTGCTTCGCCTGTTGTACGGCGAGCGGTTGACGGGCCGCAGCGAAATTCCTTCGCGTTGCGCTTTGCTGCGGATGGCTGCGACGGGGCGCTGCAGCTTGATGCTCATCACGCCAGTCGGCGTGTTGCCTTTCGCGAGCTGCTTGAGCTTGCTCACATCCGCCGCTGTCCATGGCTCGCGCGCGCGGCGCTTGTAGGTGGGATTTGCCTTGCGCGGTCCTTTGCGGCCGATCGGCGAGCCCGGTCGTTTCCATGCTGCTTTTGCCATGATGATCCTCCTTCAAGTCGTCCTTGAACATACGAATCAGCATTTCGGTTCCGGCGCAGTCCGGACCGATCGATCCCGCGGTTGTGCTTTGCGCAAAATCGCGCAGCGTTAACTTATGGAAATGCTGGAACCGGTTGTTGCGACGGAAGCTACAATCGTTGCCGGGCCGAGCCGCCTCGACCGGCAAGCGACTTGAGTGACAAGAGAACTTAGGCCCCGGCGCCCGATCCCCCGCCGGGGCCGATTTCCTTCGAACCGAATTGTCCACGAGAGTTCAAAAGCACAGATGACCGCGAAACGTAACCGCAGGAAACAAACCCAAACGCTTCAGGAGCGGCTGGCCGCCTTTGCCGAAAGCGCCCGCGAGCGCGCGAGCAGCCTGCCGCCCGGCAGAGAGCGCGAGATGCTGCTGCGCCGGGCCAAGCAGAACGAAGTGACCTCGAACCTGACGGATTGGCTGAGCGCACCCGCCGCTCCCAGGCGAGGACACCCTTAGTGGCAAGCATCAAGCATTACCGTGCGTTCCAGATCGATCCGGACGGACACGTGTTCGGATGCATCAGCCTGGTCTGCGACGACGACGAAGAGGCCAAGCGCGAGGCCGCCTCGCTCGTCCTGATGCATCGTATCGAGCTGTGGCGGCTGGACCAGCGGATCGCCAAATTCGATGCGCCGCAGGAGCTTGCTCGCCAGTAAAGCGTTGGGAACCGCGCGCTGGGCGCTGGGTTGGGTCGAAGGACACCGATCTCGCCAGGAGCCAGCATGACGGATGCCGACATTCGCAAGGGGATGCCGCCCGTCAAGCTGTCGCGCCAGGAGTTCGAGCAGCGCTACAGGGATCGGTTCGTCGATCCCGCCTTTGCTCCGCTCGGGCGTGAGCTCGATGCCATCACCGCTGCGGCGTGGGATGCCTACAGAAATTCGCGCAAGGCACCATTGACGCGGAAGGCTGGCGCAGGCTTCTCCGATCCGGACTACGATCTCGCCGTCGACTGGCTCGATGCGCGCGCAAAAATCCTGGACGCGCAGCGCCGCCACGACGATGCCGACGAGACGCCGCGCATCCTGATCATCAACGGCTCTGCCCGCAGCGAGCACACCTGTCCGGGCGAGATGTCCAAGACCTGGCGGCTGGTCAAGCTGGCCGAGCCCGTGTTCGTCGAGATGGGATTGGCCGTCGACATCCTCGATCTGTCGCGCCTCGCCTCGGAATTCGGCAGGAACATTCATCCCTGCAAGTCCTGCGTCGGCACCGCCATGCCGCTGTGCCATTGGCCGTGCAGCTGCTATCCGAACTACTCGCTGGGCCAGACCCACGACTGGATGAACGAGATCTATCCGCTGTGGGTCGCCGCCCACGGCATCCTGATCGTCGCCCCCGTGAACTGGTATCACGTGCCCGCTGGTCTCAAGGCGATGATGGACCGCATGGTCTGTGCCGACGGCGGCAATCCCGATCCGACCTCGACCCACGGCAAGAACGCCGCGGAAGCCAAGGCAATCGAGCTGAAGGGCTGGCCCTATCCGCGCCATCTCGCCGGCCGCCATTTCGGCCTCGTCGTTCACGGCGATGCAGTCGGGGCCGAGGGCGTGCGCCGGGCCTTGTCCGACTGGCTGACCGACATGCACTTGATCTCGGCAGGCCGCTACGCCGAGCTCGACGGTTATGTCGGCTACGGCGAGCCATACGCCACATCCCATCGCGAGCTCGACGAGGACCGCGAATTCCAGCAGCAAGTGCAGAATGCGGCGCGCGCGCTCGGCAACGCAGTCCGACTCGCGCGAAGCGGGCGCCTCGAGGAGCCCGGTGCCGGTCTTGCGGACCCGAACCCCAAATGACCGGCGCGCCAGGAGTTGAATGCCTGATCGTCGGAGGCGGGCCGGCGGGACTGATGGCCGCGATCTATCTGGCGCGCTTTCGCCGCCGCGTCTGCGTCGTGGACGCCGGCGCGAGCCGGGCGGCTCTGATCCCGCGCAGCCACAATGTCCCCGGCTTCGTCCACGGTCTGTCCGGCACGGAGCTGATCGAGCGGATGTCGGCCCAGCTGAACGAGCTCGCTGTCACACGCGTGGAGGCCGAGGTCACGGCGTTGCAGCGTCACGAACATGGTTTCGAAGCCAGCTGGAATGGCCGTGCGCATGTGGCTGCCACGGTCATTCTCGCCTGCGGGATCGTCGATACCCATCCGCCGTTCGACGCATGGCGCGCCGCCGTCGCGGATGGCCTGCTGCGCTATTGCCCGGTCTGCGACGCCTTCGAGGCGACCGGCCGCCGCATCGGCGTCATCGGCCCGCTCGCGCGCGCTGCGGGCAAGGCGCTGTTCCTGCGCGGCTATTCGCGCGACGTGACGCTGCTCGCAATCGGGCAGGATGACGATCGGTCGGCAACGTCACGGCTGGCCGAGGCCGGCGTCGAGGTCGTGTTCGCGCCCGACCTGCGGTTGCGGCGAAGCGGCGAGGGCGTCGAAGCCGTCTTCGCCGACGGCAGGACGGCGCAATTCGAGCTGGTCTATCCCGCGATGGGTGCCGAGGTGCGCTCGCAGCTCGCGATGGCGCTTGGCGCCGACCATACCGGGGAGGGTTATCTGGTGGTCGACGATCACCAGCGCACGTCGATCGCCGGGCTCTACGGAATCGGCGACGTGGTCACCGACCTGCACCAGATCTCGGTCGCGTTCGGCCACGCGGCAGTCGCGGCCTGCACGATCCACAACAGCCTGCCGCCGCGATTTGCGTGATGGGACGGCGGTGAGCCTCACAATCGACTGGAACCGGGAACGAAGCGCGTTGCCCCGCTTTGGTCGAGCGGAGCGGGGCGCGCAACTGGAGACAACCGATGGCTCAATCCGAAGACATGACCCGCTGCATCGCGCTTTGCATGAGCTGCTACCAGACATGTCTCGGCACGGCGATGAACCATTGCCTCGAGACCGGCGGCAAGCATGTCGAGCCGAAGCATTTCCGCCTGATGATGGCCTGCGCCGAGATGTGCCGGACCGCCGCGCACTTCATGCTGATCAACACGCCGCATCATAAGCACACCTGCGGTGAGTGCGCCGAAATCTGCACCGAATGTGCCGAGGATTGCGCGCGGATCGGCGGCATGGACGAATGCGTCGCGACGTGCCGCTCCTGCGCCCAATCCTGCCGCGCGATGGCGGCTTGAGGAGGTGCCCATGCTGGAAGAGAAACTCAAGGAAGCGATCGTCGGCGAATTGCAACGTCAGGCCGCCGACCGGCCGCAATCGCTGAAGGTGCAAGGCGCTGCAGACGCGACGGGGTCGGAGGAGCTGACCGTCAACGGCAAGATCGACCTCGGCGCGCTGGTCATGGTGATCGCAGGATCGATCGCCGGCGGGCCCTAGCCATATTCCTCGCCAATGCCGTATTCCCGGTAGATCTCCAGCGGATCGAGCTCGGGAAACAGGCGGCATTTGGCCTGGGCGAGATGCAGGCTCACCGCGGCCGGCTCCTTGCCGTTCGCGAGCAGCTTGCGGATGTCCTCCATATGCGCGTTCGGCTGGTGCTTCGGCTCGAGCTGCTCCAGCGCGACCAGGGCGGTCGCGAGTGCCTCGGTCATAACCCAGTCGTCGTGGCCCGTGATTCCCTTCTTCGGCATCGGAAGAACCCCACATATGGCGACGGTCGCAGTTTACCGCGCCTTCGGCCAAATCGCTATTGAGCCGTTGCGGGCCCTTCGCGCGCGCAGGGCCAAGGAGCCATGCTCCGGCTTGCCTTATGGCCGCGTCAGGCTAAAAGGCGGCTAGTTGCGGGGGCGGCAGTATCTTTGTTGAAACAAACTTGGCGTAGACGGGCCGCATCCAGGCTCGCCGTTCCAGTCTGGGTCCCGATCCCGCACGTCGCAACACCATAGGGTTGCGACCCCCTCAAGGTTCGAGCCAGCATGGTCTTTCTCAGTTTCGTCTACCGCTTCCTCACCAATTTCGCCTTCATGGCGGTGGTCTATTTCAGCCTGAACTTCATGGAGAAGTATCCGAACCGGGCGATCCTGGCGATCCTGGTGCTGGTCTATGCCGCCATGCGCGCGGCCTCGACGCTGCGGGCGTTCTATTTCTTCCAGAAGATCGAGAAGCTGGAGGCCGAGACCAAGCGCCTTCAGGCTCCGATCAACGATGGTTCGGGCGGCACCACCGCGCGCAAGCAGGTGATCACCGACGTCGCGCGGCTGCGGCGAGACGGCGAGATCAAGTCCTACATGGACCTGTTCTTCCTGGCGCTGATCGTGCTGCTCTGCGTCGCCGCCATCATGCGGCAATAGCAGCTCAGGCGCGCTTTTTCAGGCTGGCGACGCGGGTCGGACGGGGCGGCACGCCCTTCGAGGCCGCGCCATTGGCCGCGGCGCTCTTCGCTGCGGTACTCTTGGGTACGATGTCGACGGGCTGCGCCGCATGATCCGGTGCAGCCGGCGCCGCCTGGGCGGTACGCCGCCCCTGCAGCTTGGCGGTCTTGCCCTTCGCGCCTCTGCCCTGTGCTGCCTTGTCCTTGGCCGGATGCGGCCTCTCGGCCGCCATGGCGAGCCGGGTCGCGGCGCGCCGCGACAAGGTCGTCGACATCAGCACCTCGACCGAGCCTTCCGGAATCGCGAACAGATCGCGACCCGGGACGGGCAGGGTGGATGCGAGGTCCATCTGGCCCTTGCTCCGGCTTGGCAGCAGCGACTGATGCTCGGCCTGCACATTGAGGCCCGCGAGCGCGGGCGCCGGCAGCGTCCTGGTCTGCGTAAACACGAAATGCGGCACGCGCGGCCAGCGCGCGATCGGCGTCGTCTCGGATGGCGGATGCAGCAGCCATTCGACCTGCGTGGTCGGCGTCGCCGGCCGTTCGGCAGTGGCGGGCACCACATGCACGATGCGATAGCCGCGCGCCTTGAGGTCGCGGATGATCTTGGGCAGCGCAGCCACCGTGCGAGCCTGAATGTCGTGCAGCAGCAGGATGCCCTTGCCCTTGGCCTCCAGCCGCTGGATCGCGAGCTGGTAGACGCGGTCGGACGAGACGTGCCGCCAGTCGTCGGCCGGGAAGTCGGCGCTCCAGACCTGGATGCCGCGCGAGATCAGATGGTTCTCGATGCCCTCGGCGCGCATCAGCCCGGGAATGCGGAAGAACGGGGCGAGCTGCGACGGATCGGTCATCGCGGCTGCGGTCCATTCGATGCCGCCATTGATCTCCGCCTCGGCCTTCTCGATCGGCATCCGGTCGAAGGTCAGCGGATGGTCCATGCTGTGCGTGCCGACGGTATGGCCCGCCGCGACCAGCTTGCGCACGCCTTCCGGATTGGCCTTGGCCTGATTGCCGACGATGAAGAAGGTCGCCTTGATGCATTCGTCGGCGAGGATCTTGAGCACTTGGTTGGAATATTTCGGGATCGGACCGTCGTCGAAGGTCAGGACGACCTCATGGTCCTTCAGCGGCAGCGTCTCGCGGTACTGCATGGTGCCGATCAGCGGATGCTCGCGCGGATCGACAACGAGGGTGCGGGAGGTGCCGAGGGCGTCGGGATGGCCGGGACAGTCGGCCGCGAGCGCGGCCGGCGAACCGGCGGTGAGCATTCCCAGACAGAGGACGATCCACGATCGCGTCCGCAAAACAGCGCTACTTCCGATCATGAACCTCGTCTGCCCCCATGCAATTGGCGCCTAGATAGGTCGGAGATGGCCCAAAACGGTTCAGCCGCAGCCGCCCTTATCTTTGCACGGGGTAGCATGAACAGAGTGTTAATTGGCTCCAAATCACCCCATTTTGCCGGGGCGTGACATTCCGGCATCAGCGCGTATCGGCGTTCCTCTGCGATGTGCCCGCCGGTATGATGTGCACAACCCGATAGCCGTTCTCCCTCAGATACCGCAGAAACGCCGGCATCATTGCGGCCGTGCGCGCCTTGTTGTCGTGGAAGAGGATGATGCCCTTGCCGCTCGCGGCGAGGCGCTCGGTGACGAGCTTCAATTGCTGCTCCGGCGTCATCTCCTCCCAGTCGCTGGCCCATAGATCGGCCCCGAACACAATGATGCCGCGCGACTGGAGCAGGTCGAGCTGTGCGTGGGTCGACTCGAAATAGGGGAAGCGGAAGAACGGCGTCGACGGTGTTGTGGTCGAGCTTCCGTGCAGCGCCATCTCGTCTGCGGTAATGCCCCGGTCGATGTCAGCCATGGCCTTCTCGAACGGAATACGCCCCATGAACGGATGCGAGTAGGAGTGATGGCCGACGGTGTGGCCCTCGCGGGCGATGCGCTTGACCATGTCCGGATGTTCGGAGGCGTGCTGGCCGATCAGGAAAAAGGTCGCGCGCACGCATTCCTGTTCCAGCGCCGCCAGCACTTTCGACGTCGTCGGCGGGTTCGGCCCGTCGTCGAAGGTCAGCACGACCTCGCGATCGGCCAGCGGCAGCGTCTGCGGAAAGCTCTTCAGGCCCACGCGCGGATAGGTCCTGGGATCGACACTGAGGACGCGCGCGGTGCCGAGCGCGTCCTTGCGCGGGCACTCGGCGGCCTCTGTCGCGGCAGTGCCGCTGATGGTCGCGACGAGCGCGCCCGCCATGGTCGAGGTCCACCTCAGTCGCAGCATCTTTGTCATTGCGCTCGGCTTTGCCTTGTGGGTATTGCCTGAACGATCAGCTCACACCACCCGTTCCAACCTGTCAAACGGCGAGGCGCGCCATGGATGAACATCTGGACGTTGCCACACCCGCTGCGGATTCGGTACTCGACCACGTGCCGATGCGCAATGAAGACGGCGAAATTCGTCACGAATTCGTGGAGGAAGTCGCTCGTGCGATCGAGGCCGGCGACAGCGCGGCGCTGCGGGCCTGCGTCGCGGAGCTGCACGAGGCCGACCTCGGCGATCTGATCGGCGCCCTCGAGCCCGACGACCGCGTCCGCCTGGTCGAGCTCACCGGCCGTGATTTCGACTTCTCGGCGCTGAACGAGGTCGACGAGACGGTTCGCGAGGAGATCCTCGAGGAGCTGCCGCCGGAGACGGTCGCCGAGGGCGTCCGCGAGCTCGAATCCGACGATGCGGTCGAGCTCTTGGAAACGCTCGACGCCGAGGAGCAGGAAGAGATCCTGGAGAAGCTGCCGCTCAAGGAGCGCGTCGCGCTCGAGCGCAGCCTGCTGTACCCGGAGAACTCCGCGGGCCGCCGCATGCAGACCGAGTTCATCGCCGTGCCCCAGGATTTCACCGTCGGGCAGGCGATCGACTACATGCGCGAGACGCCGGATCTGCCCGACCGCTTCTACGAGATCTACGTGGTCGACAAGGAGCAGCACTGGCAGGGCGCGGTGCCGCTGGACGTGCTCCTGCGCACGCGCCGGCCGGTGGCCTTGACCGAACTCACCGACGAGGACCGCCGCCGCGTCTCCGTCCTGGAGGACCAGGAAGAGGTGGCGCGCATGTTCGGCAAATACAATCTCGTCGCCGCACCCGTGCTCGACACCCAGGACCGCCTCGTCGGCGTCATCACCGTCGACGACGTCGTCGACGTCATCGAGGAGGAGGCGGACGAGGATCTCAAGGCGCTCGGCGGCGTCACCAGCGATGAAGAGCTGTCGGACACCTTCCTCACCATCGCTCGCGGCCGCTTCAACTGGCTGCTGGTGAACCTCGCCACCGCGTTCCTGGCGTCCTCCGTGCTCGGCCTGTTCGAGGGTCAGCTGGAGAAGATGGTCGCGCTCGCGGTGCTGGCGCCGATCGTGGCGAGCCAGGGCGGCAATGCCGCGACCCAGACCATGACGGTGGCGGTGCGGGCGCTGGCGACGCGCGAGCTCGGCTCCTCCAACGCCTGGCGCGTGGTGATGCGCGAGGCCCTGGTCGGCCTCGTCAATGGCCTCGCTTTCGCCGTGATCACCGGCATCGCCGCGGTGGCCTGGTTCAAGATCCCCGGCCTCGGCATCGTCATCGGGCTCGCCATCATCTGCAACCTCGTCGCCGGCGCGCTCGGCGGCATCCTGATCCCGATGGCGCTGGAGCGCGTGCGTGCCGACCCGGCGGTAGCTTCCGGCACCTTCGTGACAACCGTGACCGACGTCGTCGGCTTCTTCTCCTTCCTCGGGATTGCGACGCTCTGGTTCGGGTTGAAGTAGCGAACGGCGCACGCTCTCTCCACGTCATTGCGAGCGCAGCGAAGCAATCCAGAATCCCTCCGCGGAAAGATCCTGGATTGCTTCGTCGCAAGAGCTCCTCGCAATGACGGGGGAGGCGGCGAGGCACTCTAACCCTCGTGCCCCGACTGCGCTGCGTTTTTAATCCGACTTTAAGCGACCTGCCGCATCATCGCCTCTGCTTGGGGGAATGGGCATGCGGTTGCGGCTGAAGGCGGACGGACGGATCGTCGAATTGCGGGAAGGGCAGGAATTTCCGGTCCAGCCGCTTTCGGTTCAGCCGACGGCCGATGCGGCGCCGGCTGACACCGGCCCGCTCGCGGTGCGCGATCTGCGCCGGCGCGCCTGCCTGACCCAGATGGAATTCGCCGCCAAACTCGGCGTTCCCGTCGAGACCATCCGGAACTGGGAGCAGGGCAAGCGCGCTCCGCGCGGCCCGGCCCGCGCATTGCTCGCGGTGATCGCGCATGCCCCGGACACCGTGTTCCAGGCGCTCGCCAAGGCCTGACGTGAAGGCCTGACGCACAACCTCCCGTTAGGCCTGCATCGAATATCCGGCCCGGCCGCCGCGGCTTCCGTTGGCAGCATCATCGACCGGGTCCATACTGACTTCTGGGGCTGCCGCAACGGAAGAGGATTCCTCATGCTGTTCGTCGAGGCCAATGGCGCAAGGATTCCGGCGATCGGTCTCGGGACCTGGGAGCTGAGCGGAAGGCCGGCCGCGCGCGTCGTCGAGCAGGCGCTACGGCTCGGCTATCGCCATATCGATACCGCGCAGGTCTACGACAATGAGCGCGAGGTCGGCGACGGCTTGCGCGCCTCCGGCGTGCGCCGCGACGACGTCTTCCTCACCACCAAGGTCTGGACCAACCATTTCGCACCCCATGATCTCGAGCGCTCGGTGAAGGAGAGCCTCGCTCGCCTGCGGCTTCCCTCGGTCGATCTGTTGCTGCTGCACTGGCCCAATCCTCATGTGCCGCTCGCGGAGACGCTGGGCGCGCTGTCGCATGCGAAGACGATGGGCCTGACCCGTCACATCGGCGTCTCCAATTTCACCGTGGCGCTGATCGAGCAGGCGGTCGCGCTATCGGCGGAGCCGCTGGTCTGCAACCAGGTCGAATATCACCCCTATCTCGATCAGGCGAAGGTGAGGGCGGCCTGCGACCAGCATCGCCTTGCCCTCGTCGCCTACAGCCCGATCGCCAAGGGCCGCATCAAGTCCGACCAGACGCTGGCCGAGATCGGTCGCGCCCACCGCAAGACGCCAGCGCAGGTTTGCCTGCGCTGGCTGGTGCAGCAGAATGTCGCTGCGATCCCGCGCACCTCGCGCATCGAGCGCCTGTCGGAAAACATCGAGATCTTCGATTTCGAGCTGTCGGAAGACGAGATGAGCCGGATCGCCGCGCTCGCCGATCCGAAGGGACGCCTGACCGACTTTGGCTTCGCCCCGAAATGGGATTGAGAGGGACCCAGGGTATGCTAGGACCGCGGCGGCAACCCAAGATCGGTCGATGGAACTGCGCAAGATCATACGGACGGACATTGCCGCCTCGGCAATCGCCCATCTGACGCTGGTGGCGCTGATCATCGTGATCAGCGAGGTCCGTCCGTTTCACAGCCAGCCCCCCGAAACCGTCTCGGTCGACATCGTCACGCCGGAGCAGGTGAAGCAGGAGGAAGCCAAGGCCGAGGAGAAGAAGGAAGAGGCGAGGCCGCCGGAGCCGCTCCCCGATCTGAAGCTGCCGAAGCCGGATGTTATCGACGAGGCGGAGGCATCGAAGCCTGCGGCCAGGCCGCAGGCGGCGGCACCACCGCCATCACAGCAGGCCTCGCCCGAGCCGCAGCAGAAGCAGCCGCAACCCTCGCAGAGCTCGAAGCAGCGTGAGGCCAACGCGCAGCCGCAGCCGCAGACCGCGCCGCCGCCGGCCTATCAGGCGCCGCAGCCGGACGTCACCATCAAGTACGGGGTCATGCTGGGCCTGCCGCCTGAATTGCCGGTCGAGCCGAAAGGCGCCAAGGACGACGGCGGCGGGGCCAATGATTCAATCGCTGCGAAGCTTCCGCCCGAGGTCATCGCGGAGCTTCGCCGCCATTTGCGCAGCTGCGCCAAGCTGCCGGCCGGCGTCGCGCCGACCGACAACGTCCATGTCAAGCTGCGCACCGTGTTCGCCACCGACGGCACGCTGGCGCGCGAGCCCATCCTGATCGAGGCGCCGCCATCCGCCAAGGGCGTGGCCATCGTCAAGTCCGCAATGAGCGCGCTGCAGAGCTGCCAGCCCTACAAGATGCTGCCAGCCAATCTGTACGGCGAATGGAAGGTGCTGGATCTGCCGTTCAGCCCGAAGGATTTTGGTTCGTAGCGACCCGTAGAATTCCCCGTTCCAGTGCGCGATTGCTTCGCTGCGCTCGCAATGACGGGCAGGAGAGAGCGAGCCCTGTCCACGATCAGACACGTGGCTCAATGACCGCGCTTCATCCCCTCGCCACCATTCACCATCTCCGGTGCCATTGCGGCCCAAGCGCTGGACGCGAACTGCCGGCGCCAGGTCACGACCACCACGGCTGCCGTGGTCACGAACAGCACCCAGGGACTGACGAACCAGCCGAGATAGCCGAGCGCGAAGAAGAAGGCGCGCTGACCGCGGTTGAAGTGGCGGCCGGCGGATTCGAACAGGCGCGAGGTGCGGATGACGTGGGCCTCGGCCTCTGGGGTGCCGCGCTGTGCGGCCGGCGGCATGCCGCCGAACAGGATGGCGACATAGTTGAACAGGCGATAGGCCCAGGCGAACTTGAAGAAGGCGTAGACGCAGATCAGCACGAGGCCGACGCATTTCAGCTCCCACAAGGCGGGCGAGGTGCTGAGGTCGATCGGCAGCTTGCTCAGAATCGTGATCGCGTCGTTGGTGGCGTGCAGCAGCGCCAGCGCGCCGCCGAGCGCGAACAGGCTGGTGGAGGCGAAGAAGGCGGTGCCGCTCTGCAGCGAGGCCATGATCTGCATGTCGACCATCCGCGTCTCGCGCTCGAGCAGCCGGCGCACCCAAACCTCGCGATAGCGGTTCATGCGCGCCGACAGGCTGTCGCGGCCATAGGCCGAATGCTCCAGCGTCAGGGCATAGGCCAGCCATTCGATGATGAAGAAGCCGACGGCGGTAATGTCGACCCAATGCCTGCTCATGTCCGTCTCCTGGCAACGATCGCAACGATTGCCACGCACGACGGGGCGCAGCAACGATTGATTGGCGGCAGGCGATGGCGCTAAAAGCGGCTGCAACCGCAGGACTCAACGAAGGACAGTGACATGGCTGCGCTGAAACTCGCGATCGGCAACAAGAACTACTCGTCATGGTCGATGCGGCCCTGGCTCGCGCTCCGCGCCAACGACATCCCGTTCGTGGAGACGCTGATCCCGCTCTACACCGACGATCCCGCCGACAAGGAGCAGATCCTGTCCTTCAGCCGCGCCGGCAAGGTGCCCGTGCTGGTCGACGGCGACGTCACGGTGTGGGATTCGCTCGCCATCATCGAATACATCGCCGAGCGTTACCCGGAGAAGAAGCTGTGGCCCGACGATGTCGCGGCGCGCGCGCATGCCCGTTCGGTGTGCGCCGAGATGCATTCCGGATTCGTGCCGCTGCGCAGCGAATGCGGCATGAACCTGCATCGGCCGATCCGCCCCGTGGCGCTGTCGGCGGAGGCCAAGGCCAACGTCGCGCGCATCGAGGAGATCTGGCGCGAGTGCCGTACCCGCTTTGGCGCGAAAGGGCCGTTCCTGTTCGGCAGCTTCTGTGCCGCGGACGCCATGTACGCCCCGGTCGTGCACCGCTTCCGCACCTATGCGATCGAGGTGGCGCCGGACACCAAGGCCTACATGGAGACGATGATGGCGCTGCCGGCGTTCCAGGAATGGACGCGCGACGGGTTGGCCGAAACGCTCGTCATCGCCAAGTTCGAGGACGCCTGAGCGCAAGGTCTGACGGGGCGGCCAGCCGCGTGCCGGCTGGCGGCCCTCTGGTCCGCAATGGGGGTGGGATGGGGGGAGCTGCGACACCACCTGCGACATGCCTGGGAAATGAGCCGCACCGCCGGCATCATCGGCCCGCCGGGTGTCCCCCTATCGTTCTGAAATAATTGCAAAATTTGAGCGCATGCCATGCCGGCAAGACGCTGGCCAAAACGGCGCGACGCGTGCTATACAACCGCCCGGGTTTCCGGCCGGCCATCGCAGTGGGACACTGGGCGAGGCCGGCGCTGTTTGAGTAATGGAGAGGGTGTTGAAGCACAAATTCCCCGTGGGAACGCGCGTCCTGTTCACGGCCAGCAATGTCGCGCGTCCGGCTGCGAGCGGCGCGTATGAGGTCATCCGTCTGCTCCCGACCGAAGGCGACGACTGCCAGTATCGGATCAAAAGCTCGACCGAGGCCTTCGAGCGCGTTGCCAAGGAAAGCCAGCTCGCGCTCTCCTGAACGCTGCCGCCGTCAGCGCACAGGCGTCTCCCGGGAATTGTATTCTGCCGCCGTCAAAAGGCCCGCTTCACCTTCACAAGGTGAGCGGGGGCAGTTGCCAACTCGCGGTGCTCGCTTGACCATCCGCTGTTTGCTCGCGTGAGGGGACGTCGCGCATGAACTGGGCATGGGCCACTTCGCTCGACCAAATCTGGCGTTCGCCGGCCCTCCCGATGTGGATGACGCTGGCGGCTGCCGGATTCTTCGGATTTATCCTCCTGATCACGCTGCTGCGCGCCGACAGATCGGTCGCCAACGGGGTGCTGACCGTCATTACCCTGCTATCCATCGCGATCGCCGGCGCAGCCACGATGCGTCTCTATGGACCGGACGCGCCATCCGCTCCGGCCGAGGCGCGCGTGCAAGCTGTGGTGAGCGCGAGCCTGCCTGCGCTGTCCTGTCTCGACGAACTCGCCGGCGATGCCGTCGCCGCCGGCTGCGAGAAGGCGCTGTTCGGCGCGCCTGACGCTGCGGCTGCGGCAGTCTCCTACACGGCCGCCAGGATCGACCGGCTGACCGCGCTCGGCGATGTCGCCACGGCCGAGATGAGCCTGACGCTCGACATGAAGGTGCTGCGCAAGTCGCTCGAGCGCGATCGTTACGGCCTCGTTGCGCATGTTCTGGTGGCACGCGACGGCTGCACGCAGTTCGATTGCGCCGCGTTTCGCTCGCTGACCGACCAGCAGCAGGTCGCCGCCAACATGGGCGCCCATCTCTACGACGCGCTTGTGGCGCGCTATGCACCGACCTGGAACGCACCCGCAGGAGCACCGGCGATGCCGGCCAACGCCGCGCTCGCCGGACTGCCGCCGTCGATGCCGACGGGCCGGCCGACCAATGCCGAGTTCCCGAGCGCGTCCTCGACGCCGCCGGTGAGCATCATGAATCCGGAGCCATCCACGGCGGCGACGCGCCAGGCGGCGCCGGCCGCAAATGCGGGCGCAGCACCGCGCGCGCCGGCCGCAGCCTCCGCACAGGCCGCAGCGCCTCCGGCATCAACCCCGCCGGCTGCAAAGAAGCCGCCGGCCCAAAAGGCTGCGCGTGCGCCTGCGGCGCCGGTTCCGCTGGCGCCGCCGCCGGCCTCGACCGCTGCTCCCGCGCCTGCGGATAACGAGTAGATCGGCATTCCAAATACTGGGCTGCCCGGCTATTGCTTGGGCATGCCACTCCATCTGATCAAGCTCGCCGTCGGCTGCGACTCCGTCAAGGAATTGAAGGAGTGGGTGGCCGAACGGATGCAGACCGCCAAGAAGAAGGGTCTGCCGCAACATCACATCCACATCACCCGCATGGTGCCCAAGCGCGACGCCGAGATCCTCGCCGGCGGCTCGCTCTACTGGGTGATCAAGGGCGAGATCGCCGCGCGCGAAAAGATCATCGGCATCGAGCCGTTCCGCGACAAGGACGGCATCGGGCGCTGCCGGATCGTAATGCAGCCGAAAGTGATCTCGGTCTCGCCGCGGCCGATGCGACCGTTCCAGGGCTGGCGCTATCTGACCGACGATTCCGTGCCGGCCGATCTCGGCAAGTCCGCGGCCGGCTCGATTGCGGCGATGCCGGAGCCGATGCGGCGCGAGCTGCGTGACCTCGGGCTACTCTAAACCGCGATATTGTCGATCAGCCTGACGGTGCCGAGCTTGGCTGCGACCAGGATCCGCAAGGGGCCGTCCTTGCGCGATGTGACCGGTGCCAACGTCTCGGCGTGGCGCAGTTCGAAATAGTCGAGCGCAAACCCGGCGGCCTTGATCATCTCGGTGCCGCCCGCCATCGCCGGCGCGATCGCATCGCCCGCACGGATGCGCCCTGCGCTCTCTTTCATGGCGCGGTAGAGGACGGTGGCGGTCTGGCGCTCCTCGGGCGAGAGGTAGACGTTGCGCGAGGACATCGCGAGTCCGTCGCGCTCGCGCACGGTGCGGGAGCCGATCACCTTGACGCCGAGGTCGAGGTCGCGCGCCATCTGCGTCACGACCCGCAATTGTTGGAAATCCTTTTCGCCGAAGATTGCGACATCCGGCCGGCACTGCGTGAACAGCTTGCCGACGACCGTGGCGACACCGCCGAAGAAGTGCGGGCGGAAGCGGTCCTCGAGACCGGCAAGCGCCGGCCCCTCCGGCACGATGCGAGTGGCAAACCCCTCCGGATACATGGCCGCGACGCCCGGGTGCCAGACGACATCGACGTCCTCGGCGGCGAGCTTGGCGATGTCGGCCTTCCAGGTGCGCGGATAGGCGCCGAAATCCTCGGTCGGGGCGAACTGGGTCGGGTTGACGAAGATCGACACCACGACGCGGCTGGCGCGCCGCTTGGCGAGGCGAACCAGCGACACATGCCCGTCATGGAGCGCCCCCATGGTCGGGACCAGCGCGATAGTGGCCTTTCGCTTGCGGAGATTGTCGACGGCGCGTCGCAGGGCGGGGACCGTGCGGGCGATCAATGGGCTTGCTGACATCGGGACTCGACGATTGGGAAGCGGCGCAGGTGCGGGCGTCGCGCCCGGCCGGCTAACCTTAACAAGCGGAGATAGTGGACGCCATGCATCCAGATGCGGGACAGCATCCCGCGCAATCACAGACGAAAGACGGCGCCGCGATACATCGCGAGAAACGGCGCATTGCAATTTGCATTACCTGTCACGCATTTCACTTGACCGCTGACGCAGTCAACTCGAAGATATTCGCAAGGGGTGTTGAGGATCGCCATGCTTGTGCAGGCTAGCCAAGGCCAATCCGGCTCGGCGCACGTGGTCGTGCTCGGCAACGAGAAGGGTGGCTCCGGCAAATCGACCACCGCCTTGCACATCGCCGTTGCACTTCTGAAGGCAGGCCAGCGCGTCGCCACCATCGACCTCGACTGCCGCCAGCAGAGCTTCACGCGTTACATCAGCAACCGATCCGCCTGGGCGCAACGTACCAAGCTCGACCTCGAGCTTCCGGTGCATCGCTGCATCAAGCTCGGCGAGACCATGCAGATTGCCGAGAACGAGAATTCCGAGTTCCAGCAGTTCATGGAAGCCGTCTCCGCGGTCGAGAGCAGCTTCGACTTCATCGTCATCGATACGCCCGGCACCGACAGCTATCTGATGCGGCTCGCGCATTCAATGGCCGACACCCTGGTCACGCCGATCAACGACAGCTTCCTCGATTTCGACGTGCTCGGCACCGTCGATCCCGCGACTTACGCAGTGACGGGCGAGAGCCATTACGCCGAGATGGTGCGTGACGTCAGGCGCAAGCGACGCCAGCTCGACGGCGCAACCACCGATTGGATCGTCGTGCGCAACCGCCTTTCCATGCTCGGCTCGCGCAACAAGCAACTCGTCGCCGAGGGCCTGAAGGATCTGTCGCTGCGGCTCGGCTTCCGCTACGTCGACGGCTTCGCCGAGCGCGTCGTGTACCGCGAATTCTTCCCGCGCGGCCTGACCGCCCTCGACGATATCGACGAGGCCACGCTCGGCATGCGGCCCAATCTCGGCCACCTCACTGCGCGGGAGGAGGTGACGAGCCTGCTCCGCCAGCTCAAGCTCCCGCTCGACGAGCGCGGCCGCCGCCGCGCGGCCAACCGGGCCGAGTGGTTCAGCCAGGTCGACAAGCCGCTCGAGGTCCACGATATCCTCGGCGCCTGACCCCGCGGTATAGCGCTACTCCCGGCCGATCCGGGCCCTCGGCTGGCGCGGGAACCCGGCCTGCGGCGCGCGCGTTTTCACAGGGCATTTAATGCGAGTCGAACCCGATCGAGACCGGTTGCGTCGAATAGGGGACCTGCACCTGACGTAGCGGTCTGAGAATGGGGTGCACACGGAACGAGTGCGACGCACAATGAAAGGGCTGCCGGTTCACAACATTTAGCCTTCCTGTCACGCTGCTGTGACATATATTAGGGAATAGGCGACAAGGGGCCGAAGAGCCCCGGAAGAACACGATTTCAACAGGGATTCAGGCCGCTTAGGCCTGAGGCTGAGGACGAAAATGAAGCGTGGAATTGCCGTTCTGGTTTCGGTCAGTGCCCTCTGCGGCATCGCCTATTTCACGGCGAGCAAGTGGGCGATCAAGCACGAGACCATCACATTCTACGATGCCTCGCGCGACAACCGTCCGGTGCCCGTTTCCATCGCGGTGCGCCGCGACAAGGAAATGCAGGCCAATGCCGGCATGATCAAGCTGCCCGTCGCAGTGATCAATCACGGCAACACCGTCAAGAACACCGAGTACGGCTTCCTCGCCAACATCTTCGCTGCGCGCGGCTACATGGTCGTGAGCCCGCAGCACGATCTGCCGACTGATCCTCCGATGGTCACCAAGCCCGGCGAGCTCTATGTCGGCCGGCTGCCGCAGATCCTGCGCGGCGTCGCCAACATCCATCTCGCCATGCAGGAGATGAAGAAGGTTCAGCCCAACGCCGACTACGACAAGGTGACGATGGTCGGCCATTCCATGGGCGGCGACATCACCATGTACTTCGCCAAGCAGTATCCGGACGAGGTCAAGAAGGTCGTCACCCTCGACAATCTGCGCGTGCCCTTCGTCACCGCCGGCAAGTTCAAGATCCTGTCGTTCCGCTCCCAGGATCCGCAGTTCAAGGCCGACGCCGGCGTGCTTCCGACCGACGAGGAATGCGAGAAGGCGGGCATTCAGGTCGTGAAGACCGAATTCCAGCACAACGACATGCGCGATACCGGTCCGGATGTGGCGAAAAGCTCGATCCAGAGCATGCTCGACAAGTTCCTGAGTGCCACCGACAGCGAGTTGGCGCCGGTCGACACGCAGTCGTCCCCGCCCAAGATCCTCGAGCCTGGTCCGGTCGCCCTGATGGCTCCTGCCAAGAGCTGACTTTCAAGAGCTGACTTCCAAGAGCTTACCCAGCTGACGTCGCCGCCCGGCTGCACCAATCATCGAAGCCTCCGCCGGCGCCCGCCCGCGGAGGCTTTGCGCATTGACCGGGCCGCATGCGCTGACCACATTAGCTGCTGACGCAAGGTGCAAGCAGCGATGTCGGGCGAACCCATCAAACCGCGCGGCCGCGATGCCGTCTCGGCGCGAGCAGACGGCGTGCTGCCGCAAGCGCAAACCTCGACTTCGGAAGACATCGCCGCGTTCGTTGCCAAGGCGCGGACCCTCTCGCCGCATGCCCCGGGCGCGAGGGGGCGGCTGATCTTCGCGCTGGATGCGACCATGAGCCGGCAGCCGACCTGGGACATGGCCTGCGCGCTCCAGGCCGATATGTTTCGCGAGACTGCAGCGCTCGGCAGTCTCGACATCCGGCTGGTCTATTATCGCGGCTTCAACGAGTGCCGCGCCACGGCTTGGATTTCCGACAGCGCCAAGCTGGCGACCCTGATGAGCAAGATCGATTGCCGCGGCGGCGACACCCAGATCGGCAAGGTCTTGAGCGAGGCCAGGCGCGAGGCAGTCGCATCCGGTGTGCGGGCCGTGGTCTTCGTCGGCGATGCCATGGAGGAAGACATCGACGAGCTCTGCGCCAAGGCCGGCGAGCTCGGCATGCTCAAGGTGCCCGTATTCCTGTTTCAGGAGGGCCATGACGCGGTTGCCGAGCAGGCTTTCCGCGAGATTGCGCGGCTGACTGGCGGCGCCTGGTGCCGGTTCGATCCCGGTGCGGCGGCGCAGCTGCGCGAGCTGTTGCGAGCAGCCGCGGCCTATGCCGCGGGTGGACGTGAGGCGCTGCTGAAGCTGGCTGGAAGCGTGAGTGGCGCGGCGAAGCTAATCAGGCAGATGAAATAGCCGTCAGGCCGGTTGGGCTTGCGCGGTGGACGCCATGCTTTTTGATAACAGCACGACTATATTCCGGCCATGACCCTGATCGCCGGCGCTGTCGCCGTTATCACGCTTTACCTGCTGCTCCAGATGTTCCGCTCCGCCAATCCGGCGGTGCTGGCGCGCACCATCAAGTTCGGCGGCGGCGTGCTGGCGCTGGCGGTTGCGGCCTTCACCGGCTTGCGGGGCGAGCTGGCGGTTGCGATCCCGCTCGGAATTTTCGGCGCCGGGCTGCTCGGCTGGACGCCACTCGCGAATGCCGGCTTCGGCAATGTCGGCGGGCTGTTCGGCGGCGGAGCGACGCGTCCGTCCAGGCAGGCCTCGCGGGTGCGCTCGCAATTCCTGGACATGCGGCTCGACCACGATTCCGGCCAGCTTTCCGGCCAGATCGTTGCGGGGCCTCATGCCGGGCGCAATCTCGACGAGTTCGATCTCGCCGGCTTGCTCGCGATGGTGCCGATGTTCGACGCCGAGAGCGTGGCCCTACTTGAAAGCTATCTGGACCGCCGGTTTCCCGCTTGGCGTCAGAACGCGCAGGGCGATACGGCAGGGCGGCAGCGCCGCACGGCGGCGAGCAGCAAAATGACGGCGGAGGAAGCCTATCAGATCCTTGGCTTGCAGCCGGGAGCGGGGCGCGAGGAGATCAGCCGGGCCCACAAATCCCTGATGAAGAAACTCCATCCCGACCAGGGGGGCTCGACGTATCTCGCTGCCCGGGTAAACGAGGCCAAGGATACTCTGCTTCGCACGCATAACGGCTAACTCCGGCACCAACGCTACAAACGCCCGTACCCGCGTGAGCTCCGTTTGCTCTGTCTGCCGTCGCCCGCCCTTATCGGCGTGATCGATCCCTTGAGCAAAGTTTTAACCGTAAATCCTTGACGAGAGGTTGTCGTGGAACAGCCTTGTCCTGAACAGCCTGCGCATCACCGCCGCACCAAAACGAAAATGCCCGCGCAAGGCGCGGGCATTTGCTCTGGAGCGGAGAAGGAAATCAGTTGCGAACGGTGATGCAGGAGATCTCGGCGCGCTTCAAGGTGCGGCAGACGGCTTCGGCCTGGTCGCGCTCAAGTCCGGCGAAGCGGGCGCGGTAGAGCTTGCGATTGTCCTTGGCGACGACCGGCTCGGTGAATGGGTCAGCCTTGCTGAGCAGGCCGCGGGCCGAGTTGCGGGCCGCGTCGATGCGCTGCTGAGCTTCGTTCTCGCTCTCGAGCGCGCCGACCTGGACGATCCAGCCGCTGTGGGTAACGGCGGGCTTGGTGGTGGCGCTCATCTGGATCGGCTGCGGCGCCGGATCGGCCGACGCGAGCTTCGGAGCGGCGGGAGCCGGTGCGGCGGCAGTTGCGGCCGGCAGCACGCCGAGGATGCCGTTGCCGGTGCCGAAGCCCGCCGGCTGCCGCGGCAGTTCAGTGCGGGCCATCTCGGCCTTCGGCGCTTCCGGCTGGCTCACCGCCTCCGGCTTGTTGATGAGATCTGCCCTGGCGACGACGGCGCCTGAGGTTTCCGCGACGTCGGAACGGGGCGGCACGGTGCTGGTGACCGGCGGCGCGGCGACCTGGACACCACCTTGGGCCGGAGCCGCGGAGGCGACCTTCACGGCGCCGGCCTTGACCTGAACGGTCTTGACTCGAACCGGCTTCATCGGCTCGGACGAGCCGGGGATGATCGAGAGCGGCTGGCTCGAGATCACGCCATTGGTGAGCGGCGCCGGCTCCACCTTGGACTCCGTCGGCCGAGCTTCGGGTTTGGGCTGAGCGGGCGGCATCGCCGCAGTCGCCGCGGCCAGCGTCGACAGACGCGCCGCAAGGCGCGAGGGGGCCGCCTCTGGAACGGGGGCTGCAGCGGCCTGGACCGGCAGGGCGGGCCGTGCCGGCGTATCCGAGGCATCGGCGACATCGACGTTGGCTTCAGCGCCGTTGCGCTCCGTGACGGCGGCGACGGTGCGGACGGTCGCGCCCTTTTCGATGTTCTCCGCGAGCAGGTTGCGCATGATGGCGTCGCGCGAGCCGCCGCTGCGACCGCCGAGCACCACGCCGATCAGGTGACGGTTGCCACGGCGGATCGAGCTGACGAGGTTGAAGCCGGAGGCGCGGGTGTAGCCCGTCTTGATGCCGTCCACGCCTTCGACGCTGCCGAGCAGGCGGTTATGGTTGCGGATCGACTGTCCGCGCCAATTGAAGCTCGCGGTGGCGAAATAGCGATAATAGCGCGGGAAACGCTCCTGGATGGCACGGCCGAGCGTGGCCTGGTCGCGCGCGGTCGTGACCTGCTCGTCGTTGGGAAGACCGTTGGCGTTGCGGTACACGGTCCTGGACATGCCGAGCGCGCGAGCCTTGCGCGTCATCATCTGGGCGAAGGCGTCCTCGTCGCCGGCGATCGCTTCCGCGATCACCACGGCTGCGTCGTTGGCCGAACGGGTGACGAGGCCCTTGATCGCGTCCTCGACGCGAATGGTCTGGCCGGCACGCAGATTCAGCTTGGTCGGATCCTGGTCGGCGGCGTGCTTGGACACTGGCATCTCGGTGTCGAGCTTCATCTTGCCGGATTCGAGGCGCTCGAACAGCAGATAGAGCGTCATGATCTTGGTCAGCGAGGCCGGATGGCGGATCCCGTCAGGGCTCGTCGCCTGGAGCACTGCGCCGGAATTGCCGTCGACGATGATGGACGCGAATTTCGAGCTGGCGCTCTCGGATACATCGCGCTGCACCTTGTGGTGTGCATAGTGGCGGCGATGGCGCCGCGCCTCGGCTGCGTCGGTGGTGAAGATGACTGCGGTGGTGACCGTAAGAAGCCCGAAAACGCCAACCCGCGCCAAGCGCGAGGTAGACAAGTTTTTACGAAGCATGGAACCCCGTCCCCGTTTCTGACTTGATCACCGGCTCGTGAGGCGAAATTGTGCCCAACGGACCCGGGATCATTACCTGCTCAGGCTGTCCCTCCGCTGGTGTTCGCCGCGGGGGACGTTGAACCCGAGCCGCTGTTCTGGCTAAGGTGATGTTCTCAAACGGCTTTGGCCGCTCGCGGAAGTGAACACGTCCAGGGAATCAAGGTAGGGCGGCCCGGTTTCCAAAAGCTTAAGGAACCCTTGCGGGAAACCACGGGAATCTCTGCGATTTGTGCTGAATTTTGTGCGACGCACAAGATTCTTGACTTTTTTGTGCGTTGCACTAATTTTGGGCGGAGTCAGGGAGCCGGGGCTTCCCGACGCGAGCCAGGGAAAAGGATTCCGAAATGTTCAAGGTTGAAGACTTCCAGAGCTACGGGAAAGAGCAGTTTGAGCAGTGCGTCGCCTCCGCGACGTCGGTGCAGCATGGCCTCCAGGCGATCGCCAGCGCCTATGGCGACTACACGAAGAAGTCGTTCGAAGACACCAAGTCCTTCGTCGAGAAGCTTTCCGGCGTGAAGTCGCTGGACAAGGCGATGGAAGCGCAGACCGATTTTGCCCGTTCCGCCTACGAAACCTTTGTCGCGGAATCGCAGAAGATCGCCGGCCTCTACAGCGACCTCGCCAAGCAGGCGTTCAAGCCGGTCGAGACCATCGTGTCGAAGTTCACCCCGGCCGCTAACTGACGCGCTGATAGGCGCCTGAAGCAAAAGCCCGGCCGAGTTGGCCGGGCTTTTCATTTGTCATTGTGGATCTCTGATCAGATTACTTCGCGACGCGCAGCTTGGAAATCTGCGTCAGGATATTCTTGAACGCGTCCGAAGTCTGCGAGGAACTCGTTATCATTTGGAAGTTCCCATCGGTCGCGCATTTCTCCAGTACCTGAGACTTCGCGTCCGCATTGTTAATGTTGACCTGGATCGTGAAGATCGTGACCGGGTTTGACTTATCCGCCTTGATATTATCGCAAAGGATCGCCTGGCGGGCGTCGATGGTGGACTGGGAGGTGCTCCAGCGGTTCTGCGTGTTCAAGCCGTCAGACAGCAGCACAATATAGTCCTTGTAGACGTAGTTGCTGGCCTTCGGCGGTGCCGCGATCGGCGGGTTGGTCGTGCTGAGGGACTGCCATCCCCAGGCAAGACCAATAGCCTGGTTGGTGTTGCCGCTCGGCGACATCGAGTCGATCTGATCCTTGAGCGTCTGCCACTGGTTGCTCATCGGAAACACGGTGGCCGGAAGGCAGCCCGACCACTGCTCGGCATAGAACTGCGAGGAGGGGCTCCCGCTGCCCGAACCGGGGGCGGAGTTCTTGGTGTCGTAGTCCTGATCACGGTCGTTCACGCAGCCGGTCCAGGTGTTGTGACCCGGTGCTGCCGCAGCTGTTGCTGTGGTCCCGTCGCCGCGCCAGAGATGGCAGATCTTGCCCGAGCCGCTCCCTGTGCAGGTGCAACTCGTGCTCGATCCGCAGCTTGCGCTCGCCCCGGTGGCGGTGGTGTAGCAACCGTTGTAGTAGATGCCTGACTTGCCCGAGATCTTGTTGCCGTAGTCTATGCTCGGGCAGATGTAGCCGGCATAGGTCCCGGTCGATGGTACTTTGCTGGTCTGGCTGGCGCCGCTCAACGTGGCGGGCCTGTCCATGCAAACAAAGCCGTGGGTATAGTACGAGAAGGGACAGTCCGATCCGCCCACGGCGGAGTTAAAGGCGCTGGACTTGTTGTTGACGAGGATCGGAGGCTCTGCCTCCCATTCAGTCCAGTTGATCCATGAGGCACTGACATTGGTCTTGCCGACGTTGACATCTTTCGAGAACGGAATGATCGAGATGTAAACGTCGCCCGTCTGCTTGTTGTAGTTGGACAAGGTGGTGATCATGTCCTTGGCTGCGGCTTGCATGGCCGTCATTTTGCCGTTCTGGGCCATCGATCCCGTGTTATCCAGGACCATTGCCACCCGCATGCGGGTATTTCCCCACGCCGCAGTCGAACTGCCGTTGTATCCAAGCGTCGGATAGCCCGCGATCTTCATGAAATCGGTCGGCATGGCGCCGGATCCGGTGACCACGACGTTCGAAATTCCATTGGAATCCTTTGGGGTGTAGGTGGCACGGATGTCGGTGGTCGAGACCAAACCGGGGCGACCCGTATAGAGGCCGCTAAAATACGATTTTGCCTTGGCCTCAATTTCGGACTCCGAGATGACGCCGTTGGTGAGGTCTTTGGAGACCATCAACGCTGCGGAATCGAGCGCAGCCTGCAGCGAGGTACGTGCGTGGACGACACGGCTGTAGTCCAGCGCGGCGCCGACAAACCCCAGTACGGGTACCAGCGCAATGGCGAAGATCACTGCGATATTGCCTTGCTCGGCCGCTGCGAAACGGGCGAGTTGTCGACCTAGGCGGCTTACGAGGGGCAGACCAGACATGACGATCCCCGAAATCTGTGTTTTGCCCGATTTCGCGGCACGTCATTGAATGGCAGGTAAACTGGACCGTAGAAAACCGGAGGCTTCTGCCGAAAACCGTCGCGGGCGGGCTAACGGCCGGGTTCCTGGTCAACATGTTCTAAGCGTGCCGGGCGGAAATTTTTGTCAAATCGCTCCGGATTGATTAACCTGACCAAGATCGCCCGGACCGGGAATCGGGACTGCTGCGACCGCATGGGCTGGACCCCCGCGTGCTTGCGGCGGGCCGGGGGCAGGGCCATATTGCTGGCGAGCGATCCGGCCTGAACCGCATTTGCCGGGAGCGGCGATCCAAGGCGGCGCGCCTGCGCCAGGCCCCGAAGGGCGGGGTCGCGCGGTGACCGCCATTCGCTTCCGTGGGGAATTTGAACGCCTGTGCCATGCTGCAATTGACTTCCAGTCTCGATCAGTCCGCGCCAGCCGCTGCCGACGCGCCTCGCATGAGCAATGACGACAACCGTTCGGGTACTCCCTCGGGGCCGAGCACGTCGGTCATCACCAAGGTCAAGCCCAAGACCAAGCGGCCGAACCTGTATCGTGTGCTCATCCTGAACGACGACTACACGCCGATGGAGTTCGTCGTTCACGTGCTGGAGAAGTTCTTCAACAAGGACGTCGAAGCCGCGACCAAGATCATGCTGCACGTCCATCATCACGGGATCGGGGAGTGCGGCGTGTTCACCTACGAGATCGCCGAGACCAAGGTGACGCAGGTGATGGATTTCGCCCGCAAGCACCAGCACCCGCTGCAATGCGTGATGGAAAAGAAGTAAGACGGCTTGCGGCGCGCTTGAAGCCGGCTCCTGTGCAAGGAGCAGTGTGATCGTCGCGTGCGGCTGCGTGCGATGGGGGGCGCAGCCGGCAAAACGACGGAATTCTGCGCCGGCGCCGATCCCGCCCAAATCGGAACGGGTTTTGCATCGAAAATACCGCAAGTGTGTCGCCGCCGAGTCGCGGAACCGGTCTTACGCCGCGGTCTTGTATAACTATATGTGACAAAGGTTGTTGTTGCCTGACCGGGCGATGGCGATCATGATGGTGGGGGCCATAGAGGACGCGAATGCCGACTTTTTCCCAAAGCCTTGAACAATCCCTGCATCGTGCGCTGGCGATCGCAAATGAGCGTCATCACCAATACGCGACGCTCGAGCATCTCTTGCTCTCCCTGATCGACGACTCCGATGCAGCCGCCGTCATGCGCGCCTGTAGCGTCGATCTCGACAAGCTCCGTACGAGCCTCGTCAACTACCTAGAGACCGAATTCGAGAACCTGGTGACGGACGGCGCCGACGACGCCAAGCCCACCGCCGGCTTCCAGCGCGTGATCCAGCGTGCGGTGATCCATGTGCAGTCGTCCGGTCGCGAAGAGGTGACCGGCGCCAACGTGCTGATCGCGATCTTCGCCGAGCGCGAGAGCCATGCCGCGTATTTCCTGCAGGAGCAGGACATGACGCGTTACGATGCGGTCAATTACATCAGCCACGGCATTGCCAAGCGGCCGGGCGTCTCCGAGGCGCGGCCCGTGCGCGGCGTCGACGAGGAGACCGAAGCCAAGGGCAACGAGGACGCCAAGAAGAAGGGCGAGGCGCTCGAGACCTATTGCGTCAACCTCAACAAGAAGGCGCGCGACGGCAAGATCGATCCAGTGATCGGACGCAATTCCGAAATCAACCGCGCGATCCAGGTGCTGTGCCGCCGGCAGAAGAACAACCCGCTGTTCGTCGGTGAAGCCGGCGTCGGCAAGACCGCGATCGCAGAAGGGCTCGCCAAGCGCATTGTCGACAGCGAGGTGCCGGAGGTGCTGGCGGCCGCCACCGTGTTCTCGCTGGACATGGGCACGCTGCTCGCCGGCACGCGCTATCGCGGCGACTTCGAGGAGCGCCTGAAGCAGGTGCTCAAGGAGCTCGAGGCGCATCCCAACGCCATCCTGTTCATCGACGAGATCCACACCGTGATCGGTGCAGGCGCGACGTCGGGCGGGGCGATGGACGCCTCGAACCTGCTCAAGCCGGCGCTGGCCTCTGGCACGATCCGCTGCATGGGCTCGACCACCTACAAGGAATATCGACAGCACTTCGAGAAGGACCGCGCGCTGGTGCGGCGCTTCCAGAAGATCGACATCAACGAGCCGACGGTTGAGGACGCCATCGCGATCCTCAAGGGCCTCAAGCCGTACTTCGAGGACTATCACCGGCTGAAGTACACCAATGAGGCGATCGAGGCTGCGGTGCAGCTCTCCTCGCGCTACATCCACGACCGCAAGCTGCCCGACAAGGCGATCGACGTGATCGACGAGTCCGGTGCCGCGCAGATGCTGGTCGCCGAGAACAAGCGCAAGAAGACCATCGGCATCAAGGAGATCGAGACCACGATCGCCTCGATGGCGCGGATCCCGCCGAAGAGCGTCTCGAAGGACGACGCCGAGGTGCTCAAGCATCTCGAGCAGACCTTGAAGCGTACCGTGTTCGGTCAGGACAAGGCGATCGAATCGCTCGCCGCCTCGATCAAGCTGGCGCGCGCCGGCCTGCGCGAGCCGGAGAAGCCGATCGGCTGCTACCTGTTCTCAGGACCCACCGGCGTCGGCAAGACCGAGGTCGCCAAGCAACTTGCGGCCGCGCTGGGGGTCGAGCTGTTGCGCTTCGACATGTCCGAATACATGGAGCGGCACACTGTGTCGCGCCTGATCGGCGCGCCCCCCGGCTATGTCGGCTTCGACCAGGGCGGCCTGCTCACTGATGGCGTCGACCAGCATCCGCACTGCGTGGTGCTGCTCGATGAGATCGAGAAGGCCCATCCCGACCTCTACAATGTGCTGCTCCAGATCATGGACCACGGCCGGCTCACCGACCACAACGGCAAGCAGGTCAACTTCCGCAACGTGATCCTGATCATGACCACAAATGCGGGCGCGGCCGATCTCGCCAAGCAGGCATTCGGGTTCACCCGCTCCAAGCGCGAAGGCGACGACCACGAGGCGATCAACCGGCAGTTCGCGCCGGAATTCCGCAACCGCCTCGATGCCATCGTCTCGTTCGGCCATCTCAGCGTCGAGGTGATCGGCACCGTGGTCGAGAAGTTCGTGCTTCAGCTCGAGGCGCAGCTCGGCGACCGCGACGTCACCATCGAGCTGTCCGAGGAGGCCAAGGCCTGGCTGATCCAGCACGGCTACGACGAGCAGATGGGCGCACGTCCCATGGCCCGCGTGATCCAGGAGCACATCAAGAAGCCGCTGGCCGACGAGGTGCTGTTCGGCAAGCTGAAGGGCGGCGGCCACGTCCGCGTCGTCCTGGTCAAGGACGAGGCCGACGAGACCAAGGAGAAGATCGGCTTCGAGTTCGTCGAGGGGCCGGTCACGCCGAAGCAGGAGAAGCTGCCTGGCGCCCGCAAGCGTCCGCCGGGCAAGTCCAAGCCGGGTGGCCCCGGCGGCTCGAAGGGGCCGACCTCGAAGGGCCCGCTGGTCAAGGTTTGATCGGCACGTGATGAAATCGAAAAGGCCGGCTGCAAAGCCGGCCTTTTTGTATTCACGGCAGTTACGGGGTTCTAGGTGCCGGTGTCTGGCGGAGACGGCGCCGGCGCTCGCGGCTTCCTGGGCGCCGGCGGACGTGGGCTGCGGGGAGGGGCCGATGGTTGCATCGTCACGATGACCGGGTTCGGCTTGTGATCGGTCGCCGCCCCGGTCGCTGCGTCGACGCCCATGCCGACGATACCGCCCAGCAGGAGATTGCCCGCGAAACCCGCGGCTCCGCCGGTCTGGACGTCCCGGCTGAGCGGAACGACTTGCGGCTCATAGCCTTTCTTCTGGAAGGTGATGGAGATGTCGGCATTCCGCTTCACCACCACGGAGCAAGGCGTCGTGCAGGTGGTCGGAACGTCCATTCCGCTGACGACGGCTTCC
The DNA here is from genome assembly GCF_016031655.1 of Bradyrhizobium glycinis. GTDB lineage: Bacteria > Pseudomonadota > Alphaproteobacteria > Rhizobiales > Xanthobacteraceae > Bradyrhizobium > Bradyrhizobium glycinis. The sequence goes on along the minus strand of NZ_JACCHQ010000003.1, from coordinate 9,964 downwards.
ACGCCTGACGGTGTCGATGAAATGCTGATATTCTCCGTCGTGCCGCGCGTGACCGACGCGCAGCCGCCCAGCATGACGCTGAGCGCCACAATTCCAAATGAACGCATGAAATGCCCCCTGTCCCGCTGCCACTAAGCGCAACCGGGGCGGGAGGGCAATAGGCTATTGCTCCGGATAGTTAAGCCACGCAGAGGTTGTGCACGACAATGCGCGAGCCCGGGTCGGGTCCTGCTAATCCCCGCGCAGGCGCTGATCGTCCTGCACGCGGACGTGCTCGGCACCGCGAGCGCCGGCTGGGGAAAGCCGCAGCATGCTCAGCATCGCGCCGCAGAGCGCAAATCCAACGCCGACAAGGAGCGCCAGCCTGGTCCCCTCAACCGGATACCGTCCGAGCAACAGCGCCACCAGCGCCGCTCCGGTGGTCTGGCCGAGCAGGCGCGCGGTCCCCAGCATGCCGCTGGCGCCGCCGGCGCGCTCGCGTGGGGCGGCCGCGATCATGGTGCGGTTATTGGGGGTCTGGAACAGACCGAAGCCGGCGCCGGCGAGCGCCATCCGCCAGATCACGTCGAGCGGCGTTGGTGTCGCGGGCAGGAGGGCCAGCGCGCCAAGGCCGCAGGCGAACAGCGTGAGCCCAATACCGCCGAGCAGGCCGGCCGGATAACGCTCGACCAGGCAGCCGGCGAGGGGGGCCGCAAACGCCAGCGCGATCGGCCACGGCGTGATCAACAGTCCCATATGTACCGCCGAATAGCCGAAGCGACTCTGGAGATAGAAGGGGATCGCGACGAAGGCCAGCATCTGCCCGCAGAACGATGCGATCGAGGTCGCAATCGACAGCGCGAACACGGGGATGCGCAGCAGATCGATTGGCAACAGCGGCGAGGTCATGTGAGTTTCGCGATAGATCAGCAGCGCACCCGCAACGATCGCGATGGCGAACTGCACGAGGCAGGTGATCGCGGCCTCGCCATGACCGACGCTGTCGACCGCCGCGATGCCGACGCCGAACGTGATCGCCGACAGCCCCGCGCTCTGCCAGTCGAAGGAGCGGCTCGCGGGCTTGGTGTGCGGCAGGCTGCACAGACCCAGCACCAGCGTCACCGCGCCGAGCGGCACGTTGATCGCGAACAACCAGGGCCAGCTTCCCACCGCGAGGATGCCGGCGGCGAGCGTCGGGCCGATCGCGGCCGAGAAGGCGACGACGAGCGCGTTGAGCCCGATGCCGCGGCCGAGCAGGCTGCGCGGATAGGTGAAACGCACCAGCGCCGCGTTGACGCTCATGATGCCGGCCGCGCCAAAGCCCTGGAGGATGCGCGCGATCGTCAGCAGCGGCAGCGTCTGGGCCAGCGCACAGAAGGCCGATGCCAGCGTGAACAGCGCCAGCCCGACCAGATAGACGCGGCGATAGCCGACGATCTCGCCCAGCGAAGCCAGCGGCAGCAGCGAGATCGTGATCGCGAGCTGGTAGCCGTTGACGATCCAGATCGAGAACGCCGGGGTCGCATCGAGATCCGCCGCGATCGTCGGCAGCGCCACATTGGCAATGGCGCTGTCGACCACCGCCATGACGATGCCGAGGGCAATGGTCAGCACCGCCCGGTTGCGTTGCGGCTGCGGCAGGCCGTCGGCATGCTCGATGGTCACTGTCGACATGGTGAGCGGTGTATCGTTGGCGAATCGGACTCGGCCACGGGCCGAGTATTGCGCCAACAGGGCAGGGCCGCGATAGTTCCGGAACCGCGCTGCCAGCGCGCCGTCGCCTTAACCAGCCGCGCCTGATGCAGCTGTCCTACACCGCCGGCGGATTGCGGTCGCTGAAGGTCACGCGCTGGTGCCAATAGGGATAGGGCAGCGTCACCGTGCTCGCGGCATCGAGCTTTGCGACCTGGTCCTTGGTCAAGGACCAGCCGACAGCGCCGAGATTTTCGCGCAACTGAGTCTCGTTGCGTGCGCCGATGATCAGCGTCGAGACCGTCGGACGCTGCAGCAGCCAGTTCAGCGCGATCTGCGAGACGCTCTTGCCGGTCTCCTTCGCGATCTCGTCGATCGCATCGACGACACGGTAGACGTGCTCGTCCGACACGGGCGGTCCGAACTCGGCCGTCTTGGGCAGGCGGCTGACTTCCGGTTTCGGCTGACCGCGGCGGATCTTGCCGGTGAGGCGCCCCCAGCCGAGCGGCGACCACACCACGGCGCCCAGCCCCTGGTCGAGGCCGAGCGGCATCAACTCCCATTCGTAGTCGCGCCCGATCAGTGAATAGTAGGTCTGGTTGGCGACGTAACGTGGAAAACCGTGCTTGTCAGCGACGTCAAGCGACTTCATGAGGTGCCAGCCCGAGAAATTCGAGACGCCGACGTAGCGGATCTTGCCGGCGCGCACGAGCACGTCGAGAGTCGAGAGCACCTCTTCGGGCGGAGTGAAGGCGTCGAAGCCGTGGAGCTGAAACAGATCGATGTAATCGGTGCCGAGCCGGCTCAACGAACCGTCGATCGCCGCGAGCAGATGCTGGCGCGATGAGCCGATATCGTTGGGGCCGTCGCCGAAACGGAACGTCGCCTTGGTCGAGATCAGGACCTTGTCGCGACGACCCTTGATGGCTTGCCCGAGCACCCGCTCGGACTCGCCGAGCGAATAGACATTCGCGGTGTCGAACATCGACACGCCGGCCTCGAGGCAGATGTCCAGAAGGCGCCGCGCCTCGGTCGCGTCCGTCGTGCCCCATGCAGCAAGGCGGCCGACGCCGCCGAACGTGCCCGTTCCCAGGCTCAAAGCAGGCACCATAAGGCCGGACCGGCCCAAGCGTCGGTATTCCATCGATCTGCTCCTCGGCTGGCCGCTGATTGATCGTTGCGGCCTTGGCGGCGGAAGATACTGCAAGCAGGCGCCGTGTCCTACCACCTGCTCACATACCGGCCCTGCTCGGAATGACCTGTTCGTGCAGATGACAGCCGACTGGAATGCACCTCAATGCCGCAACTGGCTCTGCCGGAAGTCGCGCGGGGACATCCCGAAATGCTCGCGGAAGACGCGGCCGAAATGCGAGAGGTCATTGAAGCCCCAGGCGAAGGCGATCTCGCTGATGTGGCGATGGGCGAGCAGTGGCGAGGCGAGATCTCTCCGACATCGGGCGAGGCGTTCGGCAAGGACATGGCGCTGGAAGGAGGTGTCCTCGTCTGCGAGAAGATCGTTGACGTAGCGCGGCGAGATGCCGAGCGCGGCTGCGGTTTCAGCCAGCGAAAGATCGGGATCGGCGAGGTGCGCGCGGATGTGCGCCTTCAATCGGTAGAGCAGGGCCGAGCGGTGGGTCGAAGACGGCAGCGATGACTTGCCGAGCCGCTCGCTCAATGCCATCGCAAGCAGATCAACTGCCTGCTCCGACAGCGCGGTGGCCGTATCCGGAGCCAAACTATCCGCACTCTGGCAGAGACGCATGATGAAATCATAGGCGAGCCGCTCGAGTGGTGCGTCGGCGCCGAATGACATTGCGGTCAGCGTCTCGGTGCCGCCGAGCCGCCGGTGCAGCATCTCGCGTGGTACCTTGAAAATGGTCTGCGTAAAACTATCGTTGAACTTCAGCTCGTACGGGCGCGTTGTGTCGTAGAGCGCGAACTCGCCGGGGTGGATCACGGTCTCGCGGCCGTCCTGCACAACGCTACCGTTGCCGTGATTGCCGAGGGCTACAAGAACGAAATCCTGGTTTGAACGCGCGATACGCGACGGCGTGCGGAATACGTGCTGGCGGTCGGAGCAAACTTCGGAGCAGACCGCCTTACCGAGCGAAGCCTGGGTGACCGATCCGCGAAAGGCGCTGCCGAGGTCCGACTTGCAGTCCAGCCCGACGAAAACGTCGCAGACGATGTCCTGCCAGAGAGCGAGCCGCCGATAGCCGGGACTGCCGTCCGTCGTGAACTGGATTGGCATCTGAACAGCCTCCCTTTCACATCCTGCAAAATCGCACCTGGGATCCAGTCTGACCGGAGGCAAATCTCGTACCGGCCGGTAGCGCGTCCAGTCGAGTTTTTCTTCCGCCGCGGTCGAGCGGCCGGCTGCCCGGCTTGGCCAAATAGACTGCATCGGACGTGGCTTGCGATCAACCGGCAATGGAGGCAGGAATGGGCATCGAGCATCCGAAATACAAGGTTGCGGTGGTTCAGGCGGCGCCGGCCTGGCTCGACCTCGACGCCTCGATCGAAAAGTCGATCGGGCTGATCGGGGAGGCCGCGGAAAGGGGCGCCAAGCTGATCGCCTTTCCCGAAGCTTTCATCCCCGGCTACCCCTGGCACATCTGGCTGGACTCGCCGGCCTGGGCGATCGGGCGGGGCTTCGTGCAGCGCTATTTCGACAATTCGCTGTCCTATGACAGCCCGCAGGCTGAGCGCCTGCGCGAGGCCGTGTGCAAGGCAAGGCTCACCGCCGTGATCGGTCTGTCCGAGCGCGACGGCGGCAGCCTTTACCTCGCGCAATGGCTGATCGGCCCTGATGGCGAGACCATCGCAAAGCGCCGCAAGCTGCGGCCGACCCATGCCGAGCGCACGGTCTATGGCGAAGGCGACGGCAGCGACCTCGCCGTGCATGCGCGGCCCGACATCGGCCGCCTCGGCGCGTTGTGCTGCTGGGAGCATCTGCAGCCGCTGTCGAAATACGCGATGTACGCTCAGAACGAGCAGGTCCATGTCGCGGCCTGGCCGAGCTTCTCGCTCTACGATCCCTTCGCGCCGGCGTTGGGGGCCGAGGTCAACAACGCGGCTTCGCGCGTCTATGCGGTGGAAGGCTCCTGCTTCGTGCTCGCGCCTTGCGCCACCGTCTCGCAGGCGATGATCGACGAGCTCTGCGACCGGCCGGACAAGAATGCGCTGCTGCATGCGGGCGGCGGCTTTGCGGCCATCTACGGCCCCGACGGCAGTCAGATCGGGGAGAAGCTGGCGCCCGATCAGGAGGGTCTGCTGATCGCAGAAATCGATCTCGGCGCCATTGGCGTTGCCAAGAACGCCGCCGATCCCGCCGGACATTATTCGCGGCCCGACGTCACACGGCTGCTGCTCAACAAGAAGCCCTACAAACGAGTCGAGCAATTTGCGTTGCCTGTCGACACCATCGAGCCCATGGACATTGCGGCGGCGGCAAGCTGATCGCCGCGATCACGGGGGAGGACACCGCCATGGAATCGGCAATTCCTGCGCATCTCGAAACCGCACGCACGCGCCACAAGCGCGTGCCGGATGATTACCAGCCGCCATATCCGTCCTTCGTGGCGCGCTACAAGCCTTCGGTCAGCCGCGTCGTGATGGCCTATTTCGGTGTCCAGTATGGCGGTGCGGCACCGGCGCCAATGGAGGCGTTGAAAGAACTCGCAGGACTGTTCGCAATGGATGGCGGTCCGTCGCATTGGGACCGGGCAAGTTATACAGATCAGTCCGGCTTCGAGAATGTTGTCACGGTCGCTTATTGGGACGATCTCGCGCGCTTTGATGCCTGGTTCGCGCGGGCTCGCGAGATGTGGACCGGGCGGCAACACGAAGGCATCGGAACCTTCATCGAGGTGCTGCGTCCCATCGTGGCCCGTCACGAGACGCTGTTCTCCTCGCCTGATCGGCCGGAAGGTATCGCTGTCGTTGCGGAGGGCATGAGCGGTGAGGTGCAGGAGCACGCCTATTGGGGCGGCATGCGCGATCGCATCCCGCAATCACAGACCGATGCCATGGCTCCCGCGGGGACTCCAGGGCTGATCCGCGACGGCGCGCGGCTGAGAGTCGTGGCGCACGATAATCTCTGCCTGATCCGCTCCGGGCAGGACTGGAGCGATACCGCAGCATCCGAGCGAAAGCTCTATCTCGACGAGGTCGAACCGGTGCTACGCGAGGGCATGGATTTTCTGCGCGATGAGGGCCTCGCGATTGGCTGCTATGCCAACCGCTATATGCGGGTGCTCGCGGCCGACGGAAGCGTCAGCGAGAAGTCCTACGGTCAGAGCTGGTGGAAGAGCCTCGCCGCGCTCGAGCGCTGGGCCGAGTCGCATCCGACCCATGTCAGGATCTTCGGCGCGGCAATGAAATATCTGTCGACGCTTGGGCCGTCCGCCAAGCTGCGGCTCTATCACGAGGTGACGGTGGCAGCCGCCGGCGAACAGTTCTTCGAATATCTGAACTGTCACCCGAAGACGGGCATGCTGGCGGCGGTCGAAACGGTCAGCACCTAAGCGAGACAATGGCCGAGCAGCTCGGGATGCGCCGTGCAAATGTGATGCGCGCCGGCCTCCCGCAGCTCGGCTTCGCTGCCATAACCGTAGAGCACGCCGATGGCGGTCATCCCGTTGGTCCTGGCGCCGACCACGTCGTGGCTGCGGTCGCCGATCATGATCGCGCTGTTCGCATCAACCTTGGCCTCGTCGAGCGCGTAGCGGAGCAGGTCGCGCTTGTCGACACGCGTGCCGTCGAGCTCGGATCCGAACACGCGTTCGAAATACGGCTTCAAGCCGAAATGATCGACGATGCGGCTGGCGTAGACGGCGGGCTTGCTGGTCGCCACGAACATGCGCTGACGTGTCGCTGCGAGCGAAGATAATGTGTCCGTAATTCCGCTGTAAGCCTCGTTCTCGAACAGGCCGATATCGCTGAAGCGCTCGCGATAGAGCAGCAGTGCGCGGTCGGCGAGCTCATCGGCTCCGGTGAGCTTTCGAAGGCTGGCAAGCAGCGGAGGGCCGATGCACCAGGTCAGTTCGTCCTCGCTCGGCACGGGAACGCCGAGCCGTCCCAGCGCATATTGGATCGATCGGGTGATCCCGGGCTTCGGGTTTGTCAGCGTGCCGTCGAGATCAAAAAAGATTGTCACCATCAGGCGGGACCGGTGTTGATATTGCCGTCTGTTGCTAGTTGGCTCTGGTTCCAAGTCAAGGTCTGATTTGTCCGATAGCGTCGATGCCATGCGAATAGCTCGGGTCATTGCTGTCTTGTGCCAGGCTTTGCTGCTGGCGCCGGCGCTCGCGGAGGAGGCACCGACCACCGATGCGCCTCCGAAAGCCGAGGAACCCGAGAAGCCGGTGGAGAAACCGAAAGACGTGCGCGAGAGCGACACGCGGGAGTCGATCTGCCTGATCGTGGAGGCGGCCGCGCGCGACAATAACCTGCCGCTGGAGTTCTTCGCACGCGTGATCTGGCAGGAGAGCCGCTTCCAGGCCGATGCGGTCGGGCCCATGACGCGCAACGGCAAACATGCGCAGGGGATCGCGCAGTTCATGCCGGGCACTGCCAGCGAGCGCGGGCTGCTCGATCCCTTCAATCCAGTGCAGGCTTTGCCGAAATCGGCCGAATTCCTGAACGAGCTGCGCAACCAGTTCGGAAATCTCGGCCTTGCCGCGGCCGCCTACAATGCCGGTCCTCGGCGCGTGCAGGAATGGCTCGCCGGAACCGGCGGGATGCCGGAGCAGACCCGCAACTACGTCTATGCCATTACTGGCACCAGTGTCGATGCCTGGGCCAAGGCGGGGAGCACCGGCAAGGGACCGCCGAGCTCGCCGCCGACGAGCTGTCGTGATCTGATGGCGCTGCTCAAGCGCGCTCCCAATCCGTTCGTCGCCGAGCTCGAGCAGCATGTCGAGCTTGCAGCCGCAAAGATCTGGGGCGTCCAGCTCGCGGCCGGCTTCGACCGCAACAGGGCGCTGGCGATGTATTCCCGGGCCGTGACGAAACTGAGCACCGTGATCGGCGAGCGCGATCCGAGCCTGCTCTCCTCGGTGATGCGCAGCCGCGGCACGCGGGCCTTCTACCAGGTCCGCATCGGCGCGGATACGCGCGCCGAGGCGGATGATCTGTGCAACCGGATCCGGAAAGTGGGCGGGGCGTGTTTCGTGCTGAAGAACCGCGGTGTGGCGGGGTAGGATGAGCTGTCATTCCGGGGCGCGACAGAGTCGCGAACCCGGAATCCATTGTGCAGCGATTTCTGTGGCCTGATGGATTCCGGGTTCGCGCGCCAAGTGGCGCGCCCCGGAATGACGATGGCGGGCCTGGGCGTCGCGCATGCCAGCCCCGCCGCGCCCTTCCTTGACGCGCGCCACCGTCTCGCCCGTTATGCCGGCACGATTCCTCACCGGCCAAAGCACCCGTGGCGCTCCCTCCGCTCGATTCACCGCAATGGAATAGTCCCTGGCGCGCCTTCGCGTGGGGACTGCGCTCGATCACGCAGACGATCCTCACTATCGTGCTGTTCGTGACCTATCTCGGCATCGGTGCGCTCGCTCACGACACCCATTTCAGCCTGCTCTGGGCGTTGTGCTCGACGCTGTTCGTCTGGGCCGGTCCGGCGCAGGTCATCCTGATCACCACGCTCGGCTCGGGCGCCACCATCATCCAGTCGGCGATCGCGGTGACCGTCAGCGCCATCCGCCTGTTTCCGATGGTGGTCTCTGTGCTGCCGCTGATGCGCACACCCACGACCAAGCGGCGCGAGCTGATTTTCGCCGCGCATCTCACCGCAGTGACGCTGTGGGTCGAATGCCACCGCTTCCTGCCGCAGGTGCCGCGCGAACGGCGGATCGCCTTCGTCCACGGGCTCGGCTGCGGCCTCGTCTCCGTGTGCCTCGTCGCCAACATCGTCGGCTATTTCCTCGCTGCCAACCTGACGCAGACGCTTGGTGCGGCGATCCTGATGCTGACGCCGCTGTCGTTCCTGTTCTCGACGGCGCGCAACAGCCGCGAGGTTGCCGATGTCGTCGCGCTCGTGCTGGGCATCGTGCTCTATCCGCTGGCGGCGAAGATGAACTCCGGTCTCGACATCCTCGTCAGCGGTGTGGTCGCCGGGACGATCGCTTATGGCGTGCATTGGTGGCGGGAGGTTCGCGCATGAGCTTTGCGCAAGCGATCGGCGACTGGCACGCGCTGGCCGTCCTGTTCGTCGCCGGCGTCGTTCCCAACCAGATCTGGCGCATGCTGGGCCTGTGGTTCGGCGGCGGCATCGACGAGGGCTCGGAGCTGCTGGTCTGGGTCAGGGCGGTCGCCACGGCGATTCTGGCCGGCGTCATCGCCCAGATCGTGGTCCAGCCGCCAGGGGCGCTGGCCAGTGTGCCCGACGTCCTGCGCTATGGCGCGGTCGGCGCCGGGCTCGTCGTCTTCCTGCTGACCCGCCGTTCGATCTTCGCGGGCGTGGTCACGGGCGAAGTCTTCATGCTGGCCGGCAAGTGGTGGTTGGGCTAAAACCGCCGTCGAACAGCCAGGGAACAGGACATATGGTTCGCGAACAGGAGCTCCGCGAGGGCGAAATCGCCATCGAGCTGCCGCCGACGCAAGATGCCGGGCTCGTCTTCATCGGCCGTATCCGCACGCCCTGGTCGTCGCGGCTGGAGACGCCGCGGCAGGGGCGTCAGGACGGCCCGATCTGCCGCCTCGAGATCTTCGAGCCGTTCGTGCCGGCCATCAAGGGCGTCGACTTCTACAGCAACCTCGAGGTGCTCTATTGGCTCGACCGGTCGCGCCGCGACATCATCCTGCAGAGCCCGAAGAACAACGAGAAGACGCGTGGCACCTTTTCGCTGCGCTCGCCGGTGCGTCCCAATCCGATCGGCACCTCGATCGTCAAGCTGGTCGGCATCGAGGGCAACGCCATCCTGGTGCGCGGCCTCGACTGCATCGACAACACGCCGCTGATCGACATCAAACCCGATCGCTGCGAGTTCACGCCGCTGGCCGCGCCGCAAGCAGGGGATTTCGAGACGGAGTAAGTTTCTCCTCCGTCATTGCGAGGAGCTCGCGACAAAATTGCGTAGCAATTTTGCGCTGATGCGACGAAGCAATCCAGACTGTCACCACGGATGCAGTCTGGATTGCTTCGCGGAGCCTGTCATCGGGTCGCGCGCCGCGCGGACCCGTTGGCTCGCAATGACGGAGTTTGCGGCGATCACCCCTTCAACGCCCCCATCAGCTTCGCCGCGTGTTTTTGCAGCACCTTGTCGTCTTCCTTGCGGCTCGCCGGCGG
>NZ_JACCHQ010000020.1 GCF_016031655.1 Bradyrhizobium glycinis | reverse complement strand
GAGATAGCAGGAAAGTGGGAGGAGGGGCAGGGGGCCGAGGCAAATGTGCGTGAAGGGTGCCGGTTCGGCTCGGACTGCATCACGTTCGAAGCAGTGCCGCCATCTCTTTCCAATGATAGATTCGCACCTTCTCAGTTTGGTGCCGCGCGGCTTTGGCGATGGCGTGCGCGATGTCGTTCCCGGCGAGCCCGCGATATCGGTCGGCCGGGCCAACGAGCAGCGGATTGAGCACGCCCCATATCGCGGCGATGAGGCGTTCACGCGGGCGGGGCTGCCCGCATGGGAATATCCGAAATTTGCGGAGGGGAGGCTGAACCGAGCTCGGCGACCAGCTCGGCAGCATCAGCCTCCTTGAAGACTTTCGGATTAAACTGAGCTGCTGCGGGTGTTTGATGGACACCAAGATTAGGTGTTTGAAGAGACGGAAGTTCAGTCGCGAGCTCAAGGTCGAAGCGGTCAGCGAAGCGAGATCGCCGATCAGCACCCTGAGCTTCGGATGGCTCTCCGCCAGCGGCTTGCGGGCCACCGTCACAACGCGCGAATAGTCGGGACTGTCCAACAGGTCGCGCAGCAAATGTGAGCCGATGAAGCCGGTTGCCCCGAAGACAAGTGCAGTTTTCATTCAAGCGACCGTTTCGCGTTGAGCGCCCAAAGGCCAAGTTGATGAATGCAGATCAGAAGGCCCAAGGCAACCTGGATTAGCTCGTAGGATAGGTAGAGCACTTGCGAAACCCAACATGTTTCGTCACGCGACAAGGCCCGCAAGCGGGCCACCACACTCTTCAACATCCGGGAATAGGAGCGGAAGGAGAGCTACGCCCCGAAGTACCAGCGGCGGCTCGGAGCGCGGGAGGTCTGGTCGAAGGCCTGTGAATTAGGTGGATAGGTCTACTATCGCTGATTGCGGGTAATCGTTGCTGCTACCGTGGGCCCTTACTGATTCGATTGAGGGCAAAATGAATAAGCTTCCTTACCTGAGCATTCCGGGGAGTATCCCGAAAATCCTGGCGAAGATCGCGGAAGAGCGGCGACCGGAGCGGTTCACCCAGGACTACCTCGAAACCATCCTTGGCTTCCGTGGTGGTAACTACCGGGCGATGATTCCACTGCTAAAGCGGATGGAGTTCTTGAACGCGGACGGTTCACCCACGGCCCTGTACGACCAGTACCGCAACGACGACACCCGCGCGCAAGCATTAGGTGCCGGCATCAGAAAGGCATATTCTGACCTCTTCGACCGCAACCAGTTTGCCTATGCCCTGCCGCGGGATAAGCTTCATTCACTGATTGTGGAAATGAGCGGCCTCGCCAAAGAGAGCCAGGTCGGCAAGTTAATGCTCTCGACCTTTTGGACTCTGAAAGAGGGTGCGGATTTCGAAAAGGCACCTGCGAACAGGGAGCCTGCTGTGATTAATAACAATACCAAGCAAGACCCGCCGTCACCCCCTCCGCCGCCGAACCAGCAGGCTGACGCCCTCGAGTTTCGGGTAGGCTACACCATCAACTTGAACTTACCCGAGACCACTAATCCAGACGTTTTCAATGCCATCTTCAAGGCCCTCAAAGAGCATTTGCTGAGAAACTGAGATGAAGCGCGAAGACGCCATAAGGTTGTTTGGGCAAAATAACCTGAGCATCGAAGCCGAAATTCGACGGGTGGAAGCTGCGCACGGAGTGAACCTAGGTCACATCCGGGAAGAGAAGAAGGAGGAGGGGCAGTTCTATCCTCAATTCTCCGAGAAGCTGCGCCAGGAAGCGGAGGACATGGCCCGTCACTACGTCATCTTCTACTGCCTGGAGAACTCAATCAGGGACTTGGTTACGGAACGGCTGCGGGAGCTGCACGGGGAAGATTGGTGGGAGAAGGCCGTCGTCCCCCAAACGGTTCGCGAAAACTGCAAGAAGAACCGCGAGCGGGAGCTAGGGATGGGCTTCACCCCGCGGTCGGAGGCGATGATTGACTACTCGACTTTCGGGGAGCTGGGAGAAATCCTGAACGCCAACAAGGAGACCTTCGGGGACATGCTCCGGGACTTGAAGGCTGTCCAGCGCATCTTCACCAACCTGAACACCTTGAGAGGGCCAATTGCCCACTGCAAGCCACTGGCAGAAGACGAGGTGTTAAGGCTCCACCTTGGTTTGAGGGACTGGTTTCGCCAGATGAGTTGACTCTCAGTTCACGAACCGTTCGATGGGCCAAATTCCAGGTACGCCCATGTCCGATTCGAGACACCGCGATGACCGCCAATTGCGGTGCCATTGCACTCAATGCAGTGCAGATATTCCCTACCTGCACTCAAAGCTCGCCGCGCTCTCCGGATCGCCTTGGCCCTTGTACTGCGCATGTTGCGGATAGGCGCAAAGCGGCCGACTGCGGCCGGGAAAGGCTGGTCCCGTCGCGACCACCGCATCGGGCGCCTTGCCGTCTTCGACCCAGTTCACGACCGCGCTGAGGAGATCGAAACGATCGAGCGTTGCGCCGCTCGAGCAGTGCCCCATGCCGGGCACCAGGAAGGCCCGGCTCGATTTCTCCCGCACCAATTCCATGCCGCCGGAATCCGCCGCCATGCGCTCGTAGTAATTCACGGTGTCGAGCGCCGAGAACCAGGGATCGCTCACACCGTGGTAAAACAGCAGCTTGCCGCCACGGCCGAAATAGCTCGAAAGGTTGGTCCAGTAGGCGGTGTTGGTGAGGCGATCCATCCCGCTCGCGTTGACGCGGTCTTCGAGTTGATCGACGTCGATGCTTTCCCAAACCGGCGGTCCGACTGGACTGCGCGCGCCGGTGGTCAGGATGCCGGGAATGGCAACGCCTTCGGCTGCCACGCCGCTGTCCCAGGGAAACGGCGGGTAGACCTGCGTGCCGCGTGAATTCTTGGGTCCGGCAAAAGCTTTTTTCAGGGCATTGACCTGCGGCGGCGCCAGGCAAGAATCCGTCTTGTCATCCGCCTTGTCGCCCTTGCAGGTGAGGACCGCGGGATCGAATTGACAGGCCTTGCCGTCGAAGATCAGGCCATCCTTGATGCCGTCTTTGGCGTCGCAGGCATCGATGATCGCGTTCGTGATCAGCTTTCGCTCGGCCGCGGAAAACGCCTTGGCGGGCTCCGGCTTGCCGGACGGATCTTTCGGCGCGATCTGGCTGAAGGCAGCGTTGGCCCAGGCGAGACCGATATTGGAATTGCCGGTGCGCATCGCAGGCGCGCCGGCGACGATGCCGTCGAATTGTTCGGGATAGCGCGCCGACGCCAGCATGCCTTCGCGGCCTCCGGTCGAGCACCCCGTGAAATAGGACCGTTTTGCGGGCTGGCCATAATAATGCGCGACGATCGCCTTGGCGGCCATCGTCACCTTGCCGACGGATGCAGTGGCGAAGTTGAGCGCGGCTTCCTGGTCCTTCAGGAAGGAGGCATCGAACACCGCGCCCTGATGACCGCTATCGGTCGAGACCACGGCAAAGCCGCGCGCCAGCGCCGGCACCTCGCCGGCCGCCTGGTAACCCAGCGGCGGCCGGATCGAGCCGTTCAAACCGCCGCCGCCCTGAAACAAAAACCGGCCGTTCCAGCGATCGGGCAGGGCGACGGCAAAGCCGATCGCATAGGACTTGCCCTCGACCCCCACGCGCTGATCGATCACGCCATCCGCGCGACAGTTTTGCGGCAGCGCCACCGATACGGTGGCCGGCGCCGGCGGCGACGGCTGCACGGTCCCCGGCGGCGCCTCCGGCACCATTTCGGCCTTGGTGATTGTTGCCGTCGATCCGGGCATCTTCCAGCCGGTCAAGTCAGCGCATTTGAGCGCGGGTGCTATGTTGGCTGAATCGTCGGCGCTTGCCGGCGAGATCGCAATGACCATGATGGCCGCGACCAGAGCCAGGCAAGCCATGGCACCATCAAGCGCCACATTTCTTGTTCGCTGCATCGTTCCTCCCTGCCATTTTTTATTGCGGCGTACGTAACTCACGTCGGCCGCCGGCCATCTGCTGCACGGACACTGAAACCATCTTGTGTTATTCGGGAGGTGCAGTCTAGCGGCGCAGGCTTTCCACCGCTCTCGCCCTTCGCCCTTGCCGATGAAGTCGATCAAATAGGACGGCGGATGCTATGCCGCTAGCAGACGTCGATTGCAAAAGACTGCTGCCAATTGGAAATGGTCATCCCCCGCACTTGAACCCCGCCAGAGGTGGCGCCGACCAAACGCCATGGCCGCACTCGTTGCAGAACTCTTGGTTGACCTCCTCAGAACCCTCGTGGGGAACTGGCTGAGGCAGGCTGCGGTGGCCATCTGTGCGTGGCTCGATACGAAGATTCACGGCCGCGCTGCATGCTTTGTCGTGGGCGGGCTTCTCGGGATCACCGCTTTCTTCCTCATTCCTGTTATCGCCGGCCTGCTGGGTCTTTGATGCCTTCGATCAGGACACACTTCGTCATCGCGTTAGCCATCGGGGCGCTGATCTCGACGGTGCTCCTTGTGCTGGAGCCGCTGACCGACTTCGCGTTTCTCTGGCTGGAGTGGCCGGGCATCAGCGCAGCGTATTTTCTTCGGGGAGCGGTGGGAGGATCCACCTTCCTCGGCATCGCCATTTGCTGGGTCGTGAATGCACTGAGCTACGGTCTGGGTGCTTTCGTCATTCTCAGTGCCTTCAAGGTGTTGAGGGAAGCATGAAGCCTGGACCTTGATTGCAAGCTGATGCCGGAGCGCTTCCTTGGTCATGCCCGTGAAGGGCCGACCGTGCCCACTCCCTCACGCCGGCTCCTGGTCATCCTTCGCGACGATCTCGACTTCGAAATAACCCATGTCGCGGAGCTCGGCGGCTTTCTTCTCGGCCGCTTCCCTCGTGTCTCGCTTCAAGATGATCTGGCCCGCTCCGTCGCGGGCACAAACGAAATAAGGCATTCTCGATTCCCAATTTCGTGTGCATACGCACGGAGCCGGATTCCCGCAATCGGACGGCTCACTGCTCCAACCCGGCCTTTTGCCGCATCTTGTCGATCAGCTCCGAGGCCTCGGCCTTGGTCAGGTCGTCCGCGGGCGGGCTCTCGTGCGCCTGCTCGGCGAGGGTCTTGAGGTAGGATTCCTGGGCCCCGGTCATCGGGTCGTCGCCGGAAACCCAGTCCTTCGGGTCCTTCCGGGTGTTGTCGGCCATTGCGCATCTCCTATTCCGTTTTCCGTAGAACGTCGGACTCGACTCTTCGTTCCGTTTTTGTTCTCATGAGGCATCTCTAGAATTCGCGAGGCGGAACAATGCCGGACCTGGACTTTCTCAGGCGGGAGATCGAACGGATGCGCATCCAGATGGGCAGGCAGAGGAAGGAGATCCTCCAGCTGCAGCGGGCGGGGATCGGCACGGCCTCGGCACAAGCGCTGCTGTCGCGGATGGAGGCGAAGGTCGAGAGCCTGTGCGCCGAACGCGATGCGCTGAAGGCCGCGCAGCCGCGCCAGACCAAGGGCAGGGTGCTCGGCGGGAGGACGTGGTGAGCAGGCGATGGTTTGACGACGAGAGAGACCTGTCGCCCTTCCTGACCGCGCTCGAGGACGTTCGCCGACGCGCGACGCGGGAAGGATGGTGCTATGCCCACGTCCAGGCCATCATCGTCGCCATCGATCAATACGCGGAAGCTGCGACAGGCAACCGCGAGTATTTCCTGAACAAGC
Organism: Bradyrhizobium glycinis; assembly: GCF_016031655.1. Taxonomy (GTDB): domain Bacteria; phylum Pseudomonadota; class Alphaproteobacteria; order Rhizobiales; family Xanthobacteraceae; genus Bradyrhizobium; species Bradyrhizobium glycinis. Next base: position 143,449 of record NZ_JACCHQ010000020.1, on the reverse strand, counting down.
CGGTTTCGATCGGGGACAACCGGAAGGCCGCGGACATTCCGTGAGCGTCCAAGCGGCTCTCGGGACTGCCCGGCTATCGTTGCCGATCAGCGCGGTGAAACCGAGGAGGAGGGCGCTGACCTCGTGCGCCCGGGCGAAGCGGTCCTGCTTCGCGGCGAAGCAGTCGCGCGGCGCTTGCCGGACTTTGGACCGGTTTTTGGCGTGATCCCGTTCTGCTCGTCGAACTGCTTCAGCCAGGCCGCGATGTATCGCGGGTCGTCGGGACAAAGCCGCTCGAGCAAACGAAGGTTCTGCGCTCTGAATTCCACAAGGGTTTTCGGCATCACGGCTCCTCAAAACCCTGCCCGCCACAAAAAGTGCGTCGGCAGGGCCGCCGGGTCAACGGCAAAGAGCGCTTGAAATCCCGGGGGAGCTGATGCAGCGCCAAAAGCGAAAACCCCGCCCTTGCGGAAGCGGGGTTCTCTGCCGAGGTGAAGCTTAGGGACGCTTCAACTGTAAGACGCGCGAGCGGCAGGAAAGTTCAAACGAAAGTGCGCCACTTCGCTGGAAAATGGATGCGCTCGAGCCGGGCAATTACAAATCCGTAAGTCGGTTGAAAATCGACGCCGAAAAACTATCTCTGCATCAGGCGGCAGCGTAACAAGCCGCCCTTCAACTGACACCCAGCCGCCGCGCTCAGAACAGGCGAAGCTGGGTCCTTTGACATTCTCCCGCTTAGGTCCCGCCTCATCGGCCTCAGAGGCAAACGTCCATGGCTGCCCGCACCTACAACCACGAACGCTGGTCGGAAGACGACGACCGGCTGCTTCGATCCATGTGTGAAAGCGGCAAGAGCCTCACGCTGATGATCGTGAAGCTCAAGCGTCCCATCGCATCGATCAGGTCGCGCGCGATCGAGCTTGGCATCAATCTTCCGGGCACGCGCATCGGCCTGCGACGGCAGCGGCGAACGGCTTCAGCCCGCACGCCCAGACAAAGCCGCTGAAGCGATCACGACCATTCCGCCGCGCCGCTCTGCTGCGGAGCGGTGCGCTGCAAATATGCTCAGGCCGCGATCCGGTGTTCGACCGGCGCCGTCAGGAACTTGAGCGCTTCGGCATGGGCGAGATCCGGAACCGCGATCGCCGTGTGGCTGTACATCGCGTGTGTCCGCGACGTCGCGATCTGGTCCAGGATCTCCTTGCCCTTGATGACGTGGAGGCCCATGCCGTCATCAACCGGGAAGATCGCCAGCACCACGTCGTAGGCCGCGATCACCGCTCTGAGCGCCTCGGCCTTGTCTTCGGCGACATCGACAAAAATACGAACATCTGCCGCGAGTTCACGCAGCTCGTTAAAATCCAGCACTTTCAGGATACTCCAACGCAACCAACCTGACTGAAGCTTGGTCGCGTTAGGTTACTGAAGCGTCAACAACGGGCGCCGAGCCACAAGTTTCACGACGAGGTGACTCCACGCTCCAAGGCGCGATGCGGTCTAAAGCGCGATGAAATTTGGATGCATCGTCATCGCGCTTTAGGTTGTTGTTTGCGCATGATCTTTCCGGAAAACCGCTTCGCACTTTTCCGGATCATGCTTTAGCGCTTGGCGTCCTCCTTGCGAAGCCTGGCCTCGGCGGCCTCGTCCACGAGAGTCAAGCTGGCGCCGTCATAGCTCAGCTTGAGCGCGCGGCCGACGATCCAGGTCCAGCCCTCCCGGTCCCTGATGGCCGAGGCGTTGAACTGCTCGGAGATCGATTTGACGGCAGCTTCCTGCGATCCCGGATTGTTCAGCGTCGCATTGACGCGCCAGATCGGATGCCTGGGGTCGGTCTCCTCGCCCTCAACGGCGACCTTGGCGCCGTTGATCTCGCAGGCGAGCGTGTACGGACCTCGGCTCGGCCGGCAGAGATAGTGGCGTTGAGCAACGAGCTTGTTGGCCTCCTCGAAAGACATGCCGGGCGAGAAGCCGAAGATATCGGACTTCTTCACGAGGGCGAAGGACGCAGGCTTCAAGAAGACTGGCTGGATCGCGACGAGGGCTGCGACAGCGATCACGATCAAACCTGCGATGACGATAGCGACCTTCATCAGAACCCCATCAGATACCTTTCCGGGCTTATAGCAGCCGCGGTGCTCTGAAAGGTTCGAGAAAATTGCAGGTCCTGAAAATTGCAGATCCTGCAACGTCTTGCACAGGAAGTCGGGAACTGTGCAGAGCCCGTGCTTGCGTTTTCGGCCTCGATAGGGTCTAAGCCCGATCGCTTCATGACTTCTGGCATGAATCAGCAGCGCGCACTCGCGGGTCCGGCCGCGTCCCCAGCAGCAGATTGCTCCGCGCACCCATTCAAAGGAATTCAGACCATGGCAAAGATGACGAAGACCCAATTGATCGATGCAATTGCCGAGGGCACGCAGCTTTCGAAGAACGACGTGAAGTCGGTGATCGAGTACATGGCGACCGTCGGCTACAAGGAGCTCAACGAGTCCGGCGAGTTCGTCATTCCTGGCTTCGTGAAGATGTCGGTCGTGAACAAGCCGGCGACCGAAGCCCGCATGGGCATCAATCCCTTCACCAAGGAGCCGATGCAGTTTGCAGCGAAGCCCGCCAGCAAGTCGGTCAAGGCCTCGCCGCTGAAGGTCGCCAAGGACGCCGTCTGACGTGCCGGCGATGTCGGTGCGGCGGGCTCACTGACGCGACGGCGCAGCCATCAACGGCCGAGGACCAGCTGGTGCTCGGCCATGGCGATGCCGAACATCACCACGACCATCAGGACAAACAGCGCGCGGTACTGGCTTGGTCCTGAACAACGAGCCCCGTTCCCTCACCATCCTCATCCGCTTCACAAGAAAAAAGCCCCGCGCTTTCGCGCGAGGCTTTTCTGGCTGACGGCGTTGGGATTTCAGCGCCTTGCCGACAGCCATTGCCTTAACCTAAAGTTGAAATCGCAAAAAGCAACAGCGCCGCCCTGACGGAGTATGTTCGTCAGGCGGCGCTGCCGTGTAACTGGGCGCTGAAATCCCCAGTTTCCATGGGTGCCTGCCGCGCCGAAAAGGTTCAACGCCGCCCCCAGCAAAATTTTACGTCCGGGGCTGGACTTTTTGTTCTCATTTTGTTCTAGTGAGGCGCCTTGATGGACCGTTGGAGGTGGCTCATGACCGTCGAAAAGCAGCGCGAAGTGATCAGGCTCTGGAACGAGCTCAGAAAGGTCGAGGGCCCTGCGGCGGAGGAGCTGCGCATCCAGATCCTCGAATGCTTCTCGAAGGAGAAGCCGAAGCGGGCGGCCTGACTTTTATCGACACCAAGCGCGGGTCCGTTCCGAGGGTTCGCGCTTGATCGGTCGCCGTGGTGCTTGGCGGAGGAGAGGCGTGCCGATCAAGAGTCGCGTCGCAGACGAGTGATGTCGCAGAGAGTTTCACCGCCGAAGAGTCTCGCCAGCGAAGAGTCCTGCCGCGTCGAACGCGTGAGCGTGCAGGCTTTCATGGATCGTTAGGAGTTGCTCTGCGCGCATTCTTGCGACTCCGATTCGTTCTTCGCGAACGAAACGGAGTCGAAGCTGGAACAAAGCCGGTCGTGCTTGCGCCGCTTTCGCCGCGAAGGTGCCGGGTGCGTCTGACTAACGATAGCTTACGCGGATGCCGATAACCCTATTCGGTTAGGTTAAATGCCCAAACGCGTTGCGCTTGCCGCGGGTTGGGGTAGGTGTCCGGCAAAGACAAGCAAGAAACGCCAAGAAGCAATTTGGCCAAGCAGCAATTTGCCATGATGCCTTTTTCAACTCCCTCCTTTTTCCAGGGCGACCGGCACACCTACCGGCGCGTTGCCGTCGTCGGCACGCTGTTCTGCCTTGCTTTCGTAGTGATCAGCTTTTCCTTACGGTCGCGGGCTGAGGACACGCGCGTTGCGGTCAAGGCTGACCGGCTGGTCCGCACCGCAGGCCAGGCGCAGCACGCCAATTAACGCTCGTCGCCGCAGCGGCGGTCATCGGCCCGCGCCTGCGAGCATCCGACGCCGCGCGAGGCGAGCGCCACGAAGCCGGCATAGCCGGACAGGTTGAGCAAGACTTCGAGCCAGGCGGGCATATCTGTTTCTCTCCGCTTAGCATGAGACGGACTCAACGTCCGCGCGCATTCCTGGTTCCATGCTCCCGCGAAGAAACTCACAGCGGGGTGGACGGGTCGAACCGGCGGCCGAGGGTGGCGACGGATTCGCTCGACGGCTGCTCCCTGAGGAACTCGGCGATGGCCTGCGCCAGCTCGCGGTCGCTCATCGGCGTCGGCGGCGGGCGCAGCGTGCCGACACTGAAGCTGCGGACGATCTCGTCGTAATGCTCATCCTCAGATTTGGGAACCAATTTGCGGATACGGGCCAGCAAAGCAGATAAGGGCAAACTTTCCTCCATGATCGTTGTCCCCGCTGGCAACCGTCATGGTTTGCTGCCATCTGCTCCCGTGAAACTGAAAACCCCGCCAGCATCGCGGAGATGCTGACGGGGTCTTCGTGCTGTCGCCTCAACCCGGATGGCGGAGGCTCCCGCACTTGCAACGTCAATCCGCCACAGCCGATTTCGTTCCCGCTGCATCGACGTTTTTTGACGGCGTTCGGTTCCCGCGCGCCGCGCAACCATCGCAGGCGCTCGCGGTTATTCCCGCAAGACGCGAAGGAGGAGAGCATGAAGAAGCTACTCGCAGTTCTGGCCACCGTCGCAGCCGTTGGCGTAACCGCCGTCGCGGCGCCTGCGCCGGCCGAGGCGCGTGGCCGCGGCATCGGCCCGGGCCTCGCGTTCGGCCTTGCCGCCGGCGCAATCACCGCGGGCGCGGTCGCAGCCTCCCACCCCTATGGCTATTACGGTCCGGGCTACGCCTATTATGACGGCCCGAGCTATTATTATTATGGACCGGGTCCGGTCGGCTATTACGGCGGGCCGTATTATCGACACCACCACTGGCGCCATTGGTAGGCCGGCACGACTGTCCGCCAACAGCGAAAAGCCCGGAGCGCTGCTCCGGGCTTTTTTCATTCGCATGTCGACGCGCCTGCCGGCGCGATGATTTACGGCCAGAGCGAGGGCCGTTCGACCTTGCGGGCATTCTCCAACGTCGAAACGAAATATTCCTCACGCTCGCGCTTGAACTTTTCCTGCGTGGCACGGAAGGCGGCGACACGGGCGGCGATTTCCTCGCGTTCGCGCTCTTTGCGTTGTTCGTCTTCGGTCATGTCAAATCCCCTCTACACCTGAGTATGTGCACATCCGAACTCAAGCACTGCCGCCGCAATCACGTTGAGTCGCGTTAACACATCCATTGGCACTCCCGAATGGGGCGTCAATGGGGAGGAGGCATTGCAGGATTGTGATATGCAAAGGTCGGAAGAACTTGGAGTGCATTGCGTTGGCGCTTGATAAGAGCGTCAATGATCTTGCCGCTTGCGCATGTTGCTGTCAGGCCAAACGAGTCGGAGGCGCGATTGATCGCATCGGATCTTCAGAGCGGTATCGAGCGGCTCGGCGACATGATCGCCGAGGCCAGGACCATCGTCCCGTTCACCGGTGCCGGCATCTCGACCGAATGCGGCATTCCCGACTTCCGCTCGCCGGGCGGAATTTGGACGCGTAACCGTCCGATCCCGTTCGACGAGTTCGTCGCGAGCCAGGAGGCGCGGGACGAATCCTGGCGCCGCCGCTTTGCGATGGAGGAGGTCTTCGCCGCAGCGAAGCCCGGCCGCGGCCATCGGGCGCTGGCATCGCTCTACCGCGCCGGCAAGGTTCCCGCCGTCATCACCCAGAATATCGATAATCTGCACCAGGCCTCGGGCTTCGCGCCGGAGCATGTGATTGAACTTCATGGAAATACAACTTATGCGCGATGCATCGGTTGTGCGCAGGACTATCCGCTCGACTGGGTGAGGCGCCGTTTCGACGACGACGGCGCGGCGCCGAACTGCACCGCCTGCGACGAGCCGGTGAAGACCGCCACCATCTCCTTCGGCCAGATGATGCCGGACGAGGAGATGCAGCGCGCGACGACGCTGTCGCAAGCCTGCGATCTCTTCATCGCGATCGGTTCCTCGCTGGTGGTCTGGCCGGCGGCCGGCTTTCCGATGATGGCCAAGCGCGCCGGTGCACGTCTGGTGATCATCAATCGCGAGCCGACCGAGCAGGACGACATCGCCGACCTCGTCATCCACCACGACATCGGCGAGACGCTCGGCCCCTTTGTCGGCAATTGAGGCATCAATTTGATTCGCGGCTGCGCAAGCTGTTCATAGGTTCCGGCGAATCTCTTTTTTGTCTATGCGTCGCAACCGGGAGTGTTATCTTTTGAGTCGAAAGATTCGCGTCGCGTCGAATTGAGAACATTCTCTTAAGACGCGTGATTCGAGCGCCGCCAATGTGGCGGGTTGCATGGCAGTGTGGGGTCCGGGGTTATGGGGTCGTCGGACGGATTTGAGTCCAAGAAGATTGGAGTTCCCGGACAGGGCACCTCGCCGGGGCGATTGACGCCGGGCGAGCATGGCAGCGCCGGCCGCGACAATGCGCTCAATCCCTTCACCGGATTGGGCGAAGCCAGCGCCAACCTCGTCGAGGTCACCGGCGTCATCAAATGGTTCGACGCCTCCAAAGGTTACGGCTTCATCGTTCCCGACAATGGCTGGCCCGACGTGCTCCTGCACGTTACCGTGCTCAGGCGCGACGGCTTCCAGACCGCTTATGAAGGCGCCCGCATCGTCGTCGAGTGCATCCAGCGCGCCAAGGGCTATCAGGCTTTCCGCGTCGTCTCGATGGACGAGTCGACCGCGATCCACCCGGCGCAGATGCTGCCGCCGCGGACCCATGTCACGGTCACCCCGACCAGCGGGCTGGAGCGGGCCCAGGTCAAATGGTTCAATCGGCTGCGCGGCTTCGGCTTCCTGACCTGCGGCGAGGGCACCCCCGACATCTTCGTGCACATGGAGACGCTGCGCCGCTTCGGCATGACCGAGCTCAGGCCTGGCCAGTATGTGCTGGTCCGCTTCGGGCCCGGCTCCAAGGGCATGATGGCGGCCGAGATCCATCCCGAGACCGGATCGCCCGGATTGCAGTCGCACTAAGGATATGAATTCCCGCAATCGTGAGCAGAGGCGCGCTGCAAGGCCGGCGCGCCTCTTCCTTTTCCGGCGGTCGCCGCGTAAGGACTGACTTAAGTCTCACCGCCACGAGAGCCCCCATGACTTCTGATCGAAAGGCCGTCTGGTCCGCTCTGAACGGCTGGCTGGCCGCCATCCTCGTCATCGCCGGATGGGCCGTCGCCGGCGCGCCGGCCGGCGCCGCCAGCTTCCAGCCGCTCGAGATCGTGACCAAGAACGGCGTGCAGGTCTTCTCGGTCGAGATGGCAACGACCCCGGAAGAGAAGGAGACCGGGCTGATGTACCGCAAGGAATTGGCCGACGGCAAAGGCATGCTGTTCGACTTCAATCCCGAGCAGGAAATCTCGATGTGGATGAAGAACACTTATGTGTCGCTCGACATGATCTTCATCCGCGCCGATGGCCGCATCCTGCGCATTGCGGAGAATACCGAGCCGTTGTCGACGAAGATCATCTCCTCCCGGGGGCCCGCCCGGGCCGTGCTGGAGGTGGTGGCGGGGACGGCGCAGAAGTACGGCATCCGCCCCGGTGACCGCGTCGGCCACCCCCTGTTCGGTGGCAAATAGGGCGGGCAAGGGGCATTGCGGCCCGGGCCGGCGGCTTTGGAAAGCTTGCTGGCGCCCTGGGAAGCGTGTATCGACGGGGCTCGGCGGACATTCGGGGTATAGCGCAGCCTGGTAGCGCGGCAGTTTTGGGTACTGCAGGTCGTTGGTTCGAATCCAGCTGCCCCGACCAAAAAAATCAACCACTTAATTGGTGATGGGTAGCTCCAGCAGGCGACTGAATCGCCACCGGGTAGCCACCGAGGCGCCAAACAGCTCGCTTCACCGGATAATTTATTTTCGGTTGGCCCTTAGTGTTTGGCTCGCCCACCAACACTAGTCTTTATCGGAATGCAGCGGCACCAACCGCTACGCCGATGCGCTGACTGGCCCTGGCCGGGGCGCTGGCTACTTCTCCCTCTCGGGAGTCATTTCGTGACCTTCCTCTCTATTGATGATGTGGCCGGCATTACTGGCCTCTCGCGATCTACCCTCGCCAAGCGCCGATGCGACGGTACGGGGCCGGCATTCTTCAAACTCGGTCGGACTGTCAAGTACGCCCACACCGACGTCGAGGCTTGGATGCTGTCCAGGCGACGAACGTCGACCTGGGGTGGAGTCGGCGAGCATGACGGCCCGCAAGCCGCTAAAGCACGATCGGCCCTTTAGCCGAGTGCCATCCAAAACCCCAATCGGGGAATCCAATATGCGAATCTTATCAATCAGACCGAGCCCGCCCGGCTCGGCGACGCTTGCGCGCTTCGATCTTGAGCTGAATGACCACCTTAAACTGTTTAACCTAGCTCTGCGCCAGCGCCCAGGCGCCCGCTCTTGGACGGTCGCGCCGAACGCCTTCGGCGAGCGCACAGCAGCGCTCGGTGAGCAATTCAACCGTGCAATTTCCGATATGGCCTTTGCGGCCCTTATGGAGCTTCACGCCGATGCCAGCACCAACGCCTGAGGCGGAGAGACGGGCCGGCGATTCGTTCACCGCGACTCCCTTCGTTTACAAAGATCCTGCGACGATGCCGCCCATCGGCATGACCGCGGATGCGCCGGCCTTTGATGACGCCGACCCCAAGATAGTGAAATGGGTGATGCGGGGCATCGCCGTGCGGGAAAGCATCGAGGCCAAGGCCGCTCCAGCCAACGACAACCCGCAAACAGACTCAATCAAGATCATCGATCCTTCCGATTGGGAAGGGCAGGTGATCCCGGAGCCGCAATGGTACCTTGAGGGTCTCATTCCCCACCGGCAGGTGACGCTGCTTTCCGGTGATGGAGGCACCGGCAAGAGCCTACTGGCCTATCAGATCGGCTTGGCTGGCGTGCTCGGTGTGGAGACGCTGGGATTTCGGCCGGCAGAGGGACGCGTAGTCTACCTTGCTGCGGAGGACGACCAGAGCGAACTCAAGCGGCGTGGCCACGACATCTTGACCGCTATGAACCGCACGTTTGCGGACCTGAGGGGGCGGATGCGCGTCATACCGATGGCTGGACGGGATGCTGAATTGGTGACGGAAAAACGCCGAAGCCGTGAGCTTGAGCTTACAGCCCTTGCAGAGCGGATAACAGATCTGCTGACGGAATTCCGGCCGAAACTCTTAATCCTCGATACTGCAGCGGACGTCTTCGGCGGCGACGAAATCAACCGTAAGCAAGTGCGCTTCTTTGTGTCGATGCTACGGCGTTTCGCGATGGACTGTGATCTAGCCGTGCTCCTCCTATCGCACCCATCGGTGCAGGGCATGCAGTCTGGTACGGGACTCTCGGGATCAACGGCCTGGAACAACTCGGTGCGATCGAGGCTGTATTTTACTTCAGATAAGAACGATGAAGATCTGCGTCTGCTGAAGAATATGAAGTCCAACTATGGCAGGAAGGGCGCGGAGACGAAGCTGCGTTGGCACGAGGGAGCTTTCATCCTTGATGACGGCAAGCCGACTGCGCACGCGGCCTTGTTGGCCAACCATGCGGATCAAGTCTTCCTGAGAATGCTTTCGTCCATCAACGCGAGCGGCAGGCGAGTATCGTCTTCCAGGAGCACAGCCTATGCGCCAACTGTGATGGGAGCCATGCCGGAGCGCGGGGGTACGACTAAGAAGGCGCTGGAGGAAGCCATGGCCAGACTGTTTACGGAAAACAAGATCGCGGTCGTCAAGGAAGGTCCACCGTCAAGGCAGCGCGAGCGATTGGTCGTTGTCGAGGACGAGATCCGCCAAAAGCGGATGGCTTCCGACTAGGCCTTCCAACGGTCTTCCAACGCCCTACCAACGGCTACCAACGGTGTGTGTGTTCCAACCCCCTATAACCCCCACCGTTGGGATGGAATCCCAACCCGGTTGGTAGGCCGGTTGGAATTCCATCCCAAGGACCGGGAAGTGCGCAGCCGGAGGCCGGCCGCACCAAAAGCCGAAACGGCCAGAACGACGACACGTCACGAAAGACAATCAATGCATCACGACAACGACAACATCTCGCCGAGCGCTGAGCGCGTAATGGAGATCCGCCCCTCGCCGGAGGAACTGAACCGCATCTTGCACCGCCGCTTTCCCGGAATGGGCCCGCCTACGCGCCGACAATTGGACGAGGCCGCGCGGAGAACGTTCAACGCTGATTTTTCGAAATGGTTGGGCCTGGATGGGCGCTGGCACTCCTGCGGAGAGCAATACCGCCAACCCAAGGGCGGTAGACGGGTCATGCAGACCGAAGGCGTGGCGATGGGAGGCCAGACGATGCCCTCGGTAGGTGGCCGACAGATCAGGTTCGACGCCGCCGAGGATGCCGCTATTGCTTTGATTGACGCCAAGCGCGCGCCACCCGTTGCGGCCAATGACAACGATGTCCCGGGCCGGCGCCGAAGATCGCGGCGTAGACCTTCGCGGAACGCCGCCATTCGTTGAATTCCCATTTTAAACACAATTCGGAACGTATCCCGGCGAGGGGAAGCTTACACCTCTCACGTGACGGTTCTGACTTCGCGCCGGTTCGATCCCGGCGCACCTCTTTTCGGCCTTGAGCCGTGAGCCGCTGCATGCGGCCAAACTTTCCCCATCCAAAATAGAAATTCGACAAAGGAGTTTGCTCTTGTGGCAACGCTAAACGAATGCTTGGACGCGGCCGAGCAACATCTCGGCTTTCGTGAGCCTCGCGCTCGCGCCATTGCCAAGCGATTAACAGAAGCCGGGATCCTGCCGTCTGGCGGTCCCGGTCGCCCGCCGGAACTGGACGAGACTGATTTTGTCCGCCTGCTGATCGCACTTGCTGTGAACTCGCAGCTTCGCCGATCTGATGAGATCGTGCGCGTCTATTCCGAGCTGGCTCCACACGGAGCACGCCTTCAAGGCGCTCCCAACTCCGTAGTAGAGACGGCATTCGATCAACTCGCCATTATTGCCGATATCGCACTTCACGGCGACGCGTCGTTGGTTCGCAAGGTCAAGATTGAGTTTGTTTCGACGTGGCCAGAGATTGCAATTCATGACTACGGGGCAACTGCTCGTTTCCGCGAGGTCGGCGCAAACGCAAGCCATTGGAATAGCGGCAAGCACCGCACTAGTACCGTCATTAACGGCGCCGCATTCGTCGACGCACTTGAAGAGCTTTTTGGAGAATAACCTTTGGCACCTCTGAGAAAGAAAACTGCCGACGAATACCGCGTGCCGAGCTTGTCGGAGATATCGGCGGATCACGCCAGCCTGATTGCCAAGCAGATCGAACTGCAAACCCGCTATGGTGAGTTAAACACTGAGCGCGGCCTGCTTCGTCGGGAAATCGAAGTCGCCAAAGCGGCAGGCGGAAAGCACCCTTCGCTCGCTGTGGCAGAATTGCTGGGCGATGAAACCGAAGCAAGCGTTGCTGGCCTGTCGAAAAAGCTGCGTGAAGTTGCGTCCGAGATGGCAAACATCGAGGCGGCGCAAGAGATCCTGCGCAGGCGCACCGATGAGGCACGCGACGCGGCCAGCAAATTGGTTTGTACCGCCGTGATGCCGGAATACAGGCGCCGACTTGGCCTACTGTGCGAGGCTGCCAGGGCGTTGGAAGCAGCGCGCCAGGAGCACGATGCACTCCTCGATCAGCTCGACGCTGAAGACGTTAGGAAAGATTATCTGCGGGTGGTTGTGCCGCACTTCATGGGCGACAGGCGCGATGGTCGCGTGAGCCAGTTCCTTCGTGAAGTGAAGGAAACGCACGATGTCTAAGGGATCAGAACGTACCTCCGACGTCGCCGATCGAAAGCCTGTGCGCCGCAGCGTCAAGCTACCCGGTGAAAGCAGGCATGCTGAGTGCGTGGATTCGCCAGCCGTCATTGCGCGCAAGCTGATCCAAGCCAAGCGCGAGAAGAAATTGCGGGCGATGCAACGCAATGGCTGAAACTATCTCGGGATTCGCCATTTCGTGGAACCGACCGGCGATCATCGCGGGCCTTTTCGAGGAGCGCTTTGCACGCGGAGCCTTCGACAGGCACCTGGCGCAAAATCCAGACGTTGCCGCTCTCTGGAGCCATGATCCAAGCAGGCCCCTCGGGCGCATCAGCAATGGCACCTTGAAGCTGCGTTCCACTGACGCGGGACTTTTTTATTGGTTGGAGCCAGATCCGCGCGCACCACTCGGTCAAGAAGCGCTAGCGACTGTTGCTAACGGCACTGTCAACGAGGTCAGCGTTTCATTCACCCCCGTAGTTGAGCAATGGGACGACAGTTCCGAATTACCGAAACGACTCATCACCGAGGCGAAGCTCTACGAGATCAGCTTGGTTCTTTGGGGGGCTTACGGCAAGGACACCTCAGCTCAGATCAGCCGGGCGAGTAGCAACAGTGAAGCCGCACTCCGAAGAATTCGAGAGGCGCAGCGGAAGCGAGGAATCCTGAAATGAATACAATCTCTGGCCTAGTACACAGCTGGGACCGCGCCCGCCACCGTGGCATCGCGGAACTCGACGACCACAGCACCGTTCGAATCTTTGCGAACAACCTGGCTGTGACGCGGCGTCGTCCCGAGTGGCAAGGTCAATTCGAGATGCGCGCTGGCGATCGGTTCGAGTGCGTGCGTGACGATGCCGGCAACATCACTGATGTGCTGCGGGTGTGGTGAGGCAGGCCGGGGAGGGGTGAGTGAAATCTCTCGGCCGATGGGGGCCTCAGACCGGCGGGGGCCACTTTCGCACGCATCTGCAATTCAGACCCCTAGGGATAAAAATGGCGAGACCAAGGACACCAGCCGCCAAGGCGCGCGTTGAGGGTCGACACCTGATCAATGCCGCGCGTTATCGACACAACTCGCCCACCGCCGACGCAATCGGCGATCCTCCCGCGTGGCTGACTGACGCTCAACGGGCTGCCTGGCGCGAATTCGCTGGCGAGTTGCCTTGGCTGAACAGGTCGCACCGAGCGCTCGTGGAAATCGCATGCGTTACGCGCGCTCGGCTTCAGTCCGGCGCAGAGGTCGGTACAAAGGCGTTGTCATTGCTGCGGTTGTGCTTGTCGAGCATGGGCGCGACGCCAGCCGACGCATCAAGAGTATCGTGGGGCGCTGAAGAAGAGGCCGACGACATTCTCGATTAATTTCCAAGAGAGAAGAGGCGCTGCACATCAAGCGTCGTAAAGAGGTTTGGGAGCAGGTGCAGGCGGAAAAGCGTCAATCGGGACAAAATATCCCGATTGAAAGGATGTCACAAAGGCTGGTGAAACAAATTGTTCCACCAGTCTTTCAGATGGGCGCAAGGACCCATCAATTTCTGGAAGAGAAATTACGGGAAGTAGCGAGGATCGATCCTGCGCGAACGGACGCAGCTTTCCAAGCTGACCGAGAACTAAACGGGACAATCGAGCATCGCGGCGCAAGGCGATGCTCGCCACAATGATATTCATTTTGGAGGCCTGCTGGGCGCGCCTTCTCATTCCACGATCGCCAGAAACTAACAGCAACAGGAGAAGCAGATGCTTTGGCAAGACTGCCAATGTATTCACGGCCAACTTCGGCGCCTCTGCTTTTGTCGGCGCGGTGCCTAGTGGCTACACGTCAGGCTGACGGTTTGAGCGCCGGGCGCGCGGGCTGAACACCCGGCTCGGTATCGGCGGACATCCGGATGCCGGGCCGTCTTCGTTTTTGTATGCTTGCCCGGCCACGCTCAGCCTCCGAGGCCTTGCAAACCTGAGTTTTGCGTAACCGATGAGCGGCGCCTCGATGGTGCGCCAGCTGATTTCGGCGAGAACGCATACAATAGGAAGGCCGACGGATGACCGTGCAATCGTCGGCTGGCTGCGCGAGCAGACCGGCCTGCCGATCGACTTCCAGTCCCAGCCGCAGAGCTTTGCCAACAAGCGGCATGATGGCACGCGGCATGCCCTCGGGCCGCGCTACGTCTCGCGGCGTAGCGCATCTATCCGCGGGTGCTAGTTCCGGAATTAACCGCGAACGCGCTTATCAAGCTTAACCAGGGAATGATCGCGTCAGGGCCGGACGTGGCCGCTAAGCTGCCCGAATGGCGAAACGCAACCGTCAAAAAGGCAAGCAGGTACGTGCACCGTTCGATCCGGAGCTCGCGGCGCAATGGGCGGAAATTCTTCGCTTGCGGGAGCAGATCAAGAAGGCAATCGCCAGGCGCAAAACGAAGATCAGAAGGCTGCACTGAATACCCCTTTAGCGAGAAAATAGCGCGGCGGTCGAACGCCTGGAGAGACCTCGCGGAAACCTTTCATAAACCCTTCGCGGCTATGATACCGGGGCATGGATCATGAGGACTCATCCGATTGGTTTTTGCCGGCTTGGAGGAGGAGCTATGCTCGCCTCGCTGCGTGGATGACGCGTGGCAATCGCACACCTGAACCCAGTCGATCGCCAGTACCGACGCGGGTCGAGAACCCGGCTCGCATTGAAATCGCTTCCAGGCAGCCAACGCCACCGCGCCCTTGATCGGGGCTTCGGAGGACGCACCCAGCAGGCGTTCCAATGACAAATGATCGGTCACTAACGCGACCTTGGCTACCGGAAGAGGAAGCTCGTTTACTCTCGCTCATTGACCAAGGTTCGACCGCTGATGAGATTGGCGCCCATCTAGGCCGCACACGGCAGGCGGTGTACGCGCGATTGATGCGGTTTCGTAGACAACGAGGCCGAGTGAGCAGAACGAGCGGGATAGCCTTTGCCCAGCCGAGGGATTGAGGACGCCCCTGTTTTGTTATGCCGGGAGTGCTACGGCACCGCAGCCACTGCCCAGTGGCTTGCGGAGATAAAATAGCCTTCAGGTGAAGGCCGTGGCGCATGCTCTCGCGAACATGTTCAGCAGCTCCCGGTGCCCGCCCGTGCCGAGCCTTGTCCTTCGTGTATGCTAGTCCGCGCATGACCGTAATCCCGTTCAGAGCCAAGCCAAAACCAAAGCGCTGGGCGGCCGCCACCGTTGTGGCGGCGATGTTCCTGCTCGGCGTCGCGCATGTCTGGACGTCGCCGGGCTCGCCGATCGCGATCTTCGCCGTCGACGGTGACACGGTGCGCTATCAGGGGCAGATCTACCGGCTGGTGGGCTTCGATACGCCGGAGCGCGGCAACAAGGCGATGTGCGAGGACGAGCGACGGCTGGCGGATACGGCCACCAGCCGGTTGCGGCAGCTCATTGCGGGCGGCGAGGCGCGCCTGCAGCGCGTGGTGTGCGCCTGCCGGCCGGGGGAGGAGGGCACGTCGCGCTGCAATTACGGCCGGCTGTGTGCCTCGCTCGCGGTCGGCGGGCGCGACGTCGGCCAGATCCTTATCAACGAAGGCCTGGCGCGGCCGTATGTCTGCAGCGGCACGCGCTGCCCGCCGCGGCAGCGCTGGTGCTGAGCGCTCACAGCGCCGC
Organism: Bradyrhizobium glycinis; assembly: GCF_016031655.1. Taxonomy (GTDB): domain Bacteria; phylum Pseudomonadota; class Alphaproteobacteria; order Rhizobiales; family Xanthobacteraceae; genus Bradyrhizobium; species Bradyrhizobium glycinis. The sequence goes on along the minus strand of NZ_JACCHQ010000020.1, from coordinate 127,969 downwards.
TGCCGGCCAAGGTGATCGATACCGTTAGGCGGGCGAAGTCGGGAAGGAATCTCTGATGGCGTGCGACGGAGCAGCGGCTGGCGGCGTGGGGGAAGATGCGAACGAGACCCGAAATAGATCGCTTTAGGTCGAAAAAAGCCGCTAAGACGGGATTGAAAGATCGAGAAATGGGCCGATTTCTTTACAAAGAGACCAGAAGTTTACTATTAGAAGCCGCGAATCAGCCTATCTTTAGGTTCCGGCTCCGGAGCGTTTTCGTCCATGAACTATAGCGCACCATCTCCATGCGGTCTTCCCAAAGCCGTAGTGGACAAATTCGCGTCGGATGTTGCCGCTCATTTCGGCTACCAGCCCGGCGATGAACTTTCCTCGATCGTGGCCAAGCTTGGTGGACGTATTCTAAGTCAGAATATACTCGACTTTGGGAGATTTTCTTCGGGCTCAATTCGCATTGAACGTGAGGGAAGCTTCGAAATTCTACTTGCTTCGCACACCGGACGCTTACGGGACCGATTCACTATTGCGCACGAACTCGGTCACTATTTCCTTCACTTCATTTATGCAAAACGCAATGGGGCTCAAATCGAGCGGATGGAAGCTCTACGCTACGGCTCTGGCCAAGTAGAGTGGGAAGCCAATTGGTTTGCCGCAGGATTTCTAATGCCGGCTAATGCGTTCAGGGAGGCTCATGCCTCCTTGTCGGGCTCAATAACCCGGGTTGCGGATAGGTTCGGCGTGTCCAGTGAGGCGGCGAATATTCGCGCGCAATATCTCGGATTGGCGGCGTAAGGCCCCAATTAGCCGTGAGCCCGTTTACACCAAGCCTACGAATATTCTTAAGCGTCGACATAGTAGGGTCGACTGCATTCAAGCAGTCCGCCGCCGATGGGAAAGCTGGCAAGGGCGCCTCGGCTGACGATGAATTTCCGCGATCGGAACCGTGGTTTGAACCGATCGCGCAATTCTATCGTGGTGTTGAGCGAACATTTTCGAAAGAGTGGTCAATCTGTGAAGAAAAGGCGAACTCGATCAACTGGCCTACTGGTCCATCGCCAGAGCTTTGGAAAAGTATTGGTGACGAAGTCATATACACGAAGCATTTGACCGACCACCGAGAGGTTCTGTCAACCCTTTACGCTTGGGTGTCGACGGTTCGGTCGTATCGGAAGATATTGCGGACGCAGTTCAAAACTTTGGATCTCAAGTCGACGGCATGGATTGCCGGTTTCCCCGTTCACAATGCTGAAGTGATTTTCCGCCCGTCAGTCAAAAACGGTGCCGGCGTCGCCGAAGAAGACGATGAATTGTACAGCAATCTTCAGCTACTTCACGAATTCTACGAGGACGTGAAAAGCAGCTGCACTTTACCAGAGACTTCATAGGGCCGGCAATTGATACTGGATTTCGGCTCGCTCAGATGTCGACGCCGAGACGGATGGTCCTTTCGTTGGATCTCGCGTTGATGCTCGGTCACGCGATCGGATTGCACCTTCTCCACAAACCACAGACATTTGACTATGACGAATTGTCTTTCTTTTTTGCTGGGCGACAGAGTTTCAAAGGCGTCTTCGGCGGCCTTCCGTACCCCATTTTCTGGATCGACATGAAACCATCTCCTTCCCTTGAGGGAAAAGAAGATGAGTTACAAAGCTTGGAGCCCTTGAAGACTGAGCTCGTCTATAAGTTTTGCACTGAGTTTGTGCGAGAGCATGATGCGTACTGCTTCACGCCCTACATTATGGGGAACGATCACGCAGCATTTGCAGATATGCCCGAGCGGCACAAACGGCGCATTGAAGTGCTTCGCAACTACTGGGTCGATGAATCGTTGAAGCGCACAGACGAAAAGGCGGCCGGTCTCGCAAAGAATGAGCAAGAGGCTACGACCGAGGAGAAAACTGCCGAACGCGTACTTAAGGAGATTCTGAAGTGATAAGCAGCTTCCATTGGCTTTACGGCTCGACGCCGCGTGACCGCATGTCGCGCCAGTAGTCGCGGATTTCTGCTTCAAACCAGCCTTCGGCCTCGTACCGCGGGTCGCTGCGCGACCGAAAATTCAAATAGTGGCTGTAGTGCTTGCTTTCGAGCCACGTCTTGAAGGCGCCAAAGCTTGGGTAGTGACCGGGCTTTGGACGGTAGTTCGTTTCATGCATCCACTCTAATGCTAGATGCTTGATCATTTGTTCGGCGTCTGCTTTTTTGTGCATAGCATACGCCTCATTTTCATTTCGGGATCTTCTTGCACGCAAAGGCGGCGGTCATAGCTTTATAGGTTGCCAAGGCAGCCACGTCGCTACGTTCGGCAGGATTGTCTTTGAGGTACTTCACCACGATGTCTGATTTGTTGCTTGGTGCGCTGATCGTCTGGCCCACAGTCATAACCATTCGCCAGCAGCATGTCGTAGTGGCCGACAGTCGTTCCTAGACAGACGGCGTAGGTGCGCGGGTTCTGGCAGAGTTCGTAGAGGGAGTTGCCAGTATCAAAGTAAGGACTGGCGGGACTCGTGGAGCAAGTGAGCGCTGTGAGCGCTGCAAGCCAACGGCCGATCATGTAATTCCTGGAAAGCGCAGCCTGCCACCGTAGCTCGCACGCGAGCCGAGCAAGGTCGCTGGTGCCCTCAGAGTAGCCCGTCACCGCGGGATTTCAGTCAGATTGCGCCACACGGGGCGGCCTGTTGCCCTAGTGAAGCGCGCAGCAATTTCGTCAAAGTTCTCATCATCGTCGGTCAAGATGAGAACACCCTCGATTCCGTCCTCAATCATGCTGGTCACTGCCGTGGGCACGTGACCGAAAGGACCAATAGAGACCTCGTGCCCGCGCGCCATTAGTGTTGCGGTATACATACCGGCAACGTCTGCGGCGGATAGGACTGCGATTTTCATGCTTGGGACTCATTATTGCGTTGGAGCAGGCTTCTTCTGAAGCTTCTGCATTACCCAGTCCATGATTGGGTTTGGATAACGAGCCTCGGTAGAACCGACATCCATTCGGGTGGCCGGGTTGAACGTCAGCTCAAAGAACGCCGCCGCCGCGATCGCGTCCTTCATTTCGGGGGCTTGCTGCTTGAAACCTTCCACCGACGAAGCGACAGAATACTTGAAGGCGTAGTGCTCTCTTAGCCGAAAGAGCCGTTCGTGGCGCGCAGCCGCAAAACGCACCAGCCATATGCCGGGGACGAGCAGTAGCCCTCGGGCCGCGATTTGCGCAATGGTCTCGAAGGACGAATGGTCGGCCATGCTCTTCGGCAACAGCGGGTCGAATGACATTCCGGTGACCTGCTTCAAAAGCATTTGCAGCCCCGGGAAAACGTATATCGCAATTGGGAATGTCAGAAGGACGAGCAGGGCTATGCTCACATAAAACGACCAGCCAGCAAAGAATAGCTCCCAACCGATTGTTTTTTGCAACCGCGAGAAACTGGCTGCAAGTCCTGCATTCGTTGCGCCTCGGAGTAAATTTTCCGAGTCGTCGATTAACGTATTTGCTCTCTCCTTTGCTTCGGTGAGTTCGCCCTTTAATTGCTCGTATTGCATCTTCTGGGTCTCAAAGAGGGCGGTGCGCAGCTTCGCCTCCTCGTCGAACTGATCGAATACCGATTTGTGTGCCCTGATCGACGCGGATATTTCCGCTGCACTGGATTCAACGGTGGTAAGCTCAGCTAGTTTCGCTGCAGCCGTTGCGGCGTTCTCATCTATGGACTTCCGCTCGCTCTGCACCGCCTTGAGTATTCGGTTGATCTCTAAGAGATTCTCGTCAGCTCTCTCGTGCCACTTACTAATTTCGCCGCTTAACGATTTGATTCCATCGGTGGATTTAGCCGCTATTTCTGCGAGATCAGCGATCTTCCCCGTCTGTGCTTCTCCCAAACGCAGTATGTTGGACAATTCCTTTAGCTGTGGCGTTCGCACCACGAGCCGCAGCTGATACCAGGCAGCGTAGGCTGCATCCATCCTGGCGAAAGCACTTCGGATGGGCTTTGCAACATTGATGCCGTTGCCGGACTTTGACGTCACGATGAAGTTTGCTTCGTCAAAGGACGCGAAGCCACCTTGATCGGCGACCGCGCGGAATTGTGAGTTTGCGCCTTCGAGACTGGAGTCGAATTCTTTGAGACGGTCCCTCAACGCTTCCAAGTATGCCTTAGGAACGAAGGCACCGCCGTCCTTTACCGTCAGTTTCGCCGTGATGGCTGCTAGAGCCGAGGCAGCGCCCAAGAATGTTGCAAGATCAAAATCGGTACCCGGCAAATTGCGGTCGACGGGAAAGGCGCCATTCTCGGAAGCGAAGACCCTATGAGTCTCGCGCAGTTCGTTTGTGCGAACTTCTACGCTTACCGCCGACTCGTTGATTTCAGTGAGAAGAGCCTCGTACATCACAAATCACCCAGCAAAAAAATGCTATCGTGAAAGGAATCATGAGACGGCAACCAAGGCGAGAGCGCAAGCCGCAGTGCACCGGATCGCGCTTTTGGTTGGGGATAGCAGGGGGCGCCGCAGGCCGCGCCTCGCTCAAACCTAATCGTACCAATCTTTTCGGTCGCGCGGCAGCACGCGCCCGCGCGCGTAGCCGGGCGAGGCAAGCTCTTCCAGGCGTCGCTCCAGAAATTCGTTCGCGACGATCAGTGCCTTCACGGCCTCCCGCGCGTCCCCGCCACACGCCTCAATGGCCTGATCGGCCGCGGCTTCGATACGGTTTAGGTCAGGTGACTGATCCGGCGCGGGGGTAGGCATCGGAAGAGTGTACCAGCTTTGTTCGCGTTCGCAATCTGTTCTTGTTCGAGAGAGGGTGCTGTCCGTAATTCACCCTCAGTGTCCTAATTCGTTCTCGCGAGTGTCCTAATTTATTTTCGGGAACGACTTTGGCCCTTAAGAGTCTCGTTGAAAACGAGACATGCCTATGTCGCAAACCCTCGCCCCCGGCCTCATCGTTCGATGTCCTAAGTGCCAGAAGCCGACGAGGCTGATCGAACGGCTCTGGAACATCAAAAGGCCGCCTCAGTGGGCGGCCTCTTTCATTACCCCATGATCGAGCGCTCCCGCATCAAATGCGCAGCGCGAGCTCGTGCTCGCTCCAGCGTGCTTTCGCACCCCTTCCGAGCCTCGATCTCGCGCTCAAGCCGCTCCCATAGCGGAAGGTAGACCTCGCCGCCCTGTGGCGCCTGGTGCATGGCATTGGCCAACCGGTCGCACCATTCCAACGTGGCGACCGTGATTGGGTCTCCGTCTTTCCACGGCGGGCTGTTCTTCGTGGATCGCTTGGCCAGTTTATTTGCCCTTGGACTTCAGCGCCTGTCTCATCAGCGTCCTGATTGCTTCGGGACGGGTAGGAGCGTCATCCTGCTCCGCAATCCAGCTGTCCACGGCTGACAGGTCATCAGGCTGTAAGCGAACGCCGACAAGCGTGCCCTTGCCCGTTGCAGGTGGTCCTCGTTTTTTCCGTGTTATCACGGCTTGGCGCTTCATGGAATCCGTGTTAACACAGTTTCGGGGCCGGTCCAATGAACCGGACAAATAGGGGTGCATCACACCATGCCCAATCAATACAAAACCTGCACAGAATCCAACACTGACGCTGAGCTTTCCACACCGGCGACCGTCGAGGCCGCACCGAGCCTTTCCCAGCTTCTCCAAGCCCATCGAACCATCGCTGACATGATCAGCACCGGGACGTCAGCCGGCGTCGACCTCCTTCGAACGACGGCCGAAGAAATTCGATGGGATATCTCGCTCGCCCGTGCCGCGTCGTGGGAGGAGTTCGGGCGAAAGGTTCAGCTACTGGTCGATAACACGACCGAAGGGGCGAGCGATGGCTGGCTGACCGCTGTTCAGGAGGGCGTGTACTGGGATCTGAAGCATTTGGCCGGCGAGTCGGCCACCGTGGTGCTGCAGGCGGCGGAGTAGGCCCGGCTGGGTACCCGGGCTTTTAACGAGAAGATCTCAATCATCTGACAAGCAATAGGCCCGCCAGTGTGAACCGGCGAGCCTATGGCACTCCTGGCGCTCTGATCCGCAATTGAATAGGCAGCGGGGGAGCATTGGGGCTGGAAGCCAAGCCATGGCACGCTCGCTTTAAGGTGACAAGGCGCCACCGGTAGTTGTACGGACTCCATTTTTGGAACGGGGTGTTCTACAGAGAGAACACCGGGGAGATTTGAGCACTAACTTCTATTTTGACCGGGAATGCCGCAGCGGGGCTGGAACCACGCTGCGGCTTTTCCTTGTTTGCCGCGGAGGGATTTGTGAGCATCCAAGTAATCGTGGCTGCCCTGTTGGAGCGCGAACTGGCGGCGCGTGGCGTTCACTCCTTGAAGCAATCCGATTGCATGGAGATCGTGGAAAGCCTCCTTGGGCGCTTGAAGGAGCTGGACCAGGAATTAGCCGCACGAGACATCGAGCAAAGCTAGGAGCGCGCGCTACTCGCCGCCCTTCAAGGCAGCCGCGATCTCGCCGCCATGGCGCCTCACTCGCAAGAGTGGGGCGCTTTTTATTGTCTATACGGTGACGACCTCGGCGAGTTTGGCGGCGACCATTGCCATCGTATTTTCCGCGGTCACCGTCAGGCCACTTCGTGAGGCCAGCATTGGGCTGACATCGCGGAGAGCTTCGAACGTCGTGCCGTGCGCCACGGGAACGAGTTGGTCACGCGCTAGGAGGACTGACAGCTCTTTGTCGGCTATGCCCTCTCCCTTGAGGCGGCTCAACAGGGCGGGAGTTACCAGTACGATACCGATTCGTGATTTCGCCAATCCCTTGTCGATTTCGCGGAGCAAGGATGTGCCGAGAGCGACGTCCTTCTCGCTGAACCAGACTTTGACGCCGCGTGCCTCTAGCAGGTCGTGTAACTGCTTGGCAGCTCCCTGACGGTCGTCCCACGCGTGGCACAGGAAAATGTCGCGAAGGTCGGGTAGGGACGCTCGCTGCTCGACGGTGTCGCGGATCGGCGTGAGCGTCTGCACTTCGGCAGGGGTATCGACACGGATGAACCAGCACGCGACCATCTCGGCCTTGAGCTGCTGCTCCCAGCACCGCCTCCGCTGCTCCGGCTGACACCGCTGCTCACGGGTGACGAGTAGTAGGATGGTGACGAATATGAGGATGACGAGTAGCTGCTATAGCGGCGGCCCCAGCTGCCCCGACATGCAGGGCAATTCGCTGCAGCACTCGATGAGCGATGGCCTTCCTTTGGTGCAGTGCATCTCGCCATGGAGCGATTCCCTCGGAGGAATCTGGGCTCGCGAATCACCGCAAGCAGGTTGCATTGAGATATACTCTGCAACTGGACGGTTCCGCAGCGATTGCGGTGCCTTATCCTCCTTTTTTTTACCTCGGAATTCTACGGACTTTCGACCGGTCTCACTTGCCATTCATGGCGTCGGCGATCTTGCCGGCAATGAGGTCCGCGGCCCGCTTTGCTGGATTTACCGCGATGTGCGCGTAGCGCGCCGTGGTGCTGGCCTGGGTGTGGCCCAACAGGCGCCCGATGATAGGCAGCCCGAGATCGGATCCGGCTCCGACGCTCGCGAAGCTATGACGTAGGTCATGGATCCGCACGTCATCGATGCCAGCCCGCCTCCGCACAGCATCCCATGGGCGCTTCAGGTCCGCGCGGGGTTTCTCGTCCTTCGTGCCAGCCGACTCACCGGCGATCACATAGGCGCCGATACGGGGCAGGGTGTCTAGTATCGCGATGGCTGGTGCAGAGAGCACGACCGTTTTCTGCCCGGTCTTCGAGTCGGGCAGAAACAGGAGACCGCGGCCTGCGTCGTATTCCTTCCAGCGCAGATCGAGGATCTCGCGCAACCGGCAGCCCGTGAACAACAGTAGGCGCAACGCCGCTGCGGCATGCTGATCGATATTCGTCAGGCGGTTCTCAGGCTTGGGGGCGTGCTTGGTTTTCTTCGAAGGATCTGGCTCCCACGGAATGCCGACCGTTTCAGCCTCGCGAAGAGCATCGCCAAGGCGCTGCAGCTCTTCCTCGATCAGATATCGTTGGCGCAACTGCTCATCAAAATGCTCAATGCCAGCAGCCGGATTCTCCGTGCCCTTTGGCAGTGCCTTGGTCTTAATCCCGAACGCAAAGATGGTACCGACCAGGGCAACCACGCGGTTGGCCGTCACCGAGTGCGTTTCGCCTATTTTCCGGTGCAAGCGATCGACGTCGGAGTGCGTAACAGCGTTCGCTTTCTTTTTGCCGAACGCGGGGCGGATGTGGTTCTTAATGTATCCTCTGTTCAGGCGAATAGTTCCAGCCTTGCGCTTCGGCTCGAGGTGCTTCTCGATAAAGGCGTCAAGCAGCTCGTCAACGGTCTCGGCTTTTCGGGCTGCACCACGCTCGGCCGCTGGATCCTCGCCAAGCTTAACTCTGGCCAGTAGGGTTTCCGCGGCTTCCCGTGCCTTCTCAGGCGATAGTGTGGCGGGCGTCCCAATCACCATCCTCCGCTTGCTGACGCGCCTGCCGCCTTCGCCTGGCCGATATTCAATTATCCAGGAAAGCGCACCTGTGGGCGTGGCTTTCACGCCGAATCCGGTCAGGGTGTTGTCATAGAAAATCGTGGTCTTTGTCACAGCGGGTAGGCCGGTGACGGCGCGACGGCCCAGCTTCAGTATTGGCATTGCTTTCCCCCGAGAGTCGCCACCGAGTAGCCACGGGATCATGTATTGAGCGGAAACGGCAGGAAAGCAATGGAAATCGGTTTCTGCCGAATTGGCATGCGATATCAATCAATTATCGGTCTGTCGGACATCGATGGCATCCCGCAGAACTCTTCGGAAAATAGTCTGATCAGTTTTGGGTACTGCAGGTCGTTGGTTCGAATCCAGCTGCCCCGACCAGTCCCTGGCGGCGCTGGCCCTCAAGTCAGCATCCGACCGGCAAGGGCCCGGCATCCGCGCATCCGGCCTCCGCTTCGCCTGGAAACCTCCGCTTCGCCTGGAAATCAGCAAGGCCTCATCGAACCTGTGGGCGTCCCGATAGACAAATCCGTGTTGGGGATTTCAGCGCCCAATGTCTAAACGGACGCCGCCAAGCGATGAATATTCCGCTTGCGCGGCGTTGCGTTTTCCCCGCCGCGCTCGTCAGTTCGAGGCGTACCAGCCCGGCGGAAATGGCACGTACGGCCAGGCCAAATGGTTGTCGTTGGCGGCTTGCGGCGGCTGTTGCGACGCCATGCCCACGATTGGCGCGGGCGGCGCCACGCGCAACGCGAGGCGCAGACATGCACATCGCAATTTCATCATTGTCTCCCCCTGCAATCCACTTGCTTTCAAACGTCCGATCGTCGGCAAAGTTCAGTCTAGAAATCATCGTGCGGCCGAAACGGCGCGCTCGTTCTCAAATCACGGGCATTCTAGAAAAACCGGCACCGGCTTTCAACCGATCGCGCTGCTCCATCCCAAGAAGTAAGGTTGATCGGCAAGGTTAAAGGCGAGCGGCTGTTGCGGCCGTTTGGCTGGCTGCTATCAGGTCAGTCCCGGCTCGCGATGGGCTGCTTTCACTCTGTACGGCCACAGATGATGGTTCGTCGCGGCGCGCGGTTCAGTTGAATTCTGCGCCAGCGAGTTCTGCCATGTCTTTTGATCGCAACACCGGGACCGTCGGTCCGCAGTCGAACTGGACCGAGATCTGGCACCTCTGGACGGTGATCGTGCCGCGCCGCTCCATCAACGGGCAGTTCGTGCTCGGCAAGGTCTGGCGCCGCCACGACGGCCGCGACTGGATCTACAAGAAGTTCACCGAGTTCGACGGCGAAGAGGCGGCCTAAAGCGCAATGTGTCATCGCGCTTTAGGTTATTGTCTGAGCATGATCTTCTCGGAAAAACGCTACGCACTTTCCGGATCATGCTCTAGCTGCCGCCTCTCTCAGGCCGCCTTCGCCTCGGCAGCCGGCTTGGCAGGCGGCGGCTTCAGCGGCTTGTCCTGCTTCTTCGACCACGAGATGTAATAAGCCACGGTCGTCATGATCGCGATGCCGGCGACACTGACGAAGATCTGCGCGAGCAGCGAGCCCGAGCTCATCGACAGCTCGAAATGACCGACGAAGGACAGGAATACGCCGACGCAGAACACGGCGAGCGACTGCTGGCCGCAGACGATCAAGGGATCGAATACCTTCCACTCCAGCCCCGGCCACTCCTTCGGCACGAAGCGGATCACGAGGATCACGATCACCACGAAGTGGAGGAAGCGATACGGCGCGAGGTTGGTCTTGTCATTGGGGTTGAAGGCCGAGAACAGCCATTCCGGGAACATGCCGCCGAAGGTGGGGAAGCGGCCGGCCATGGTCATGATCAGCGCGAAGAGGAGATAACCGAGGCAGACCCACAGCGTAACAGGCGAATTGATCAGAGCCATCGAGCGGCGCGCGCCGCCCATCGAGCACCAGGCGCCGAACACGAACAGCACCTGCCAGCAATACGGATTGAAGTACCACTGGCCGGCCGGATAGGCGGTCAGGTTCCAGCCGTTATGGCGCGCGACCAGCCACAGCACGATCGACAGGATCATCGTCAGGTCCGGCTTGCGCAGCATGAACCACAGCACCGGCGGAAACAGGCCCATCAGGACGATGTAGAGCGGCAGCACGTCGAGGTTGAGCGGCTTGAAGCGAAGGAACAGGCCCTGGCGCAACGTCTCGGTGGCGTTGTCGACGAGGCCGGCGACGTTGAACTCGTTGATCATCTCGGAATCGCCGAAGCGCAGCGCGAGATAGCTGATCGAGGCGATGTAGATCACGAACAGGATGATGTGGGCGACATAGAGCTGCCAAACCCGCTTGGTCAGCCGCGTTGCGCCGACGATGAAGCCGCGGTCCAGCATCATCCGTGCATAGACGAAGGAGGCGGTGTAGCCGGAGATGAAGACGAACAGGTCGGCCGCGTCGGAAAAGCCGTAATTGCGGGTCGTGATCCAGTTCACGACGTTGTCGGGGATATGGTCGAGAAAGATCGCCCAGTTCGCGACACCGCGAAACAGGTCGAGCCTGAGGTCACGGCCCTTCTCGGGCAGCGTTGCGTTGATCGTCAGGAAGGCCATGCGACGGAAGCTCTCGAAGAGGACGGGTCTGCTGTTATCGACGAGACGGCGCCGCGCGGGATCCCGGCGCGGAAGGCGGGTACGCAATTGTCACGGTGCAGCATAATGACTATACCGTTGGCGAGGGTGCCGGGACCGGAATCACGATCAGTTCCCAACCGGTGTCTCTATACTATCCCCGAGATTTCCACCAACTGCCACCGTGACGCATCGAAATCGAACGAAAAGACCAAGAGGCCCGGACCAGTCATGACCGCACGCATTTTCAAGCCTGCCAAGAACGCGATGCAATCGGGCCGGTCCAAGACCAAGGAATGGCAGCTCGATTACGAGCCGGAGCAGCCGCGGTCGGTCGAGCCGCTGATGGGCTGGACGTCGTCGGCCGACATGAAGCAGCAGATTACGCTGCGCTTCCACAGCAAGGAAGAGGCGATCGCCTATTGCGAGCGCAAGGGCATCGCCTATCAGGTGATCGAGCCCAAGGAGTCGATAAGGCGGCCGGTTGCCTATGCCGACAATTTCTCGTTCCGCCGCGGCGAGCCCTGGACGCATTGAGAGGCGGGTGACCGGGCGGGACATGCCCGGCTTGAAGGCGGCGCGGCATTCCGCGCATACGTCGGTTGGTGGCCTGCACTCCAGGCCTGCTCTTGGCACCAATTCGGCCCCGTGCTTCGCTGCTCATGACAAACTCATGAGCGAGGCGGGGTATGGCGGGGCGTGACCAGCTCGACGGCGTCGATCTGAAAATCCTATCCGAGCTGCAGCAGGACGGGCGGGTTCGCAACAACGAGCTGGCGCTGCGGGTCGGTGTATCAGGGCCGAACTGCCTGCGGCGGCTGAAGTCGCTGTTCAGCGGCGGCGTGATCCGGGCGGTGCGCGCCGTGATCGACGAGCGGCTGCTCGGCTATGAGGTGGTGTCGTTCGTCTCGATCCAGCTCGGCAGCCAGGCCCAGCCTGTGCTGGAGGCGTTCGAGAGCTCGATCGCCGCGATCCCGCGTATCCAGCAATGCTGGCGGATTTCCGGCGACACCGACTATCTCCTCAAATGCGTGGCGCCGAGTGTCGAGAGCATGCGCCAGCAGCTCCTGCATTTCGCAGCGATGCCAAACGTCAAGAACGTCCGCAGCTTCCCCGTGCTCGGGGTGGCAAAGGACGTGCCGCTGCCGCTGAACGAGGTCGCGGCGGCGTAGCGGGCAGGGCTAGGGCGTGATGAAATGAGGCTTGATCGCCGAACGACGTAGGTGCGCTCCCTCTCCCGCTTGCGGGAGAGGGCTGGGGAGAGGGTGCTTCCGCAATGGGACAATTCCCAAGCGGAGAAAGCCCTCACCCGGCGCGCGGGACGATGCTGCGCATCGCCCGGACGCGCCGACCTCTCCCGCAAGCGGGAGAGGTTGCACCGAGCCCGTGGCTATCGATTCAACCTAAAGCCATTCCGCTTTGGGGCTGCGAATATCGCAGCGGAAACAAATCGGAATTTTGGCGAAGCGCGTCAGCGATACCGCCCTCGAAACTCGCGCGGGGACGTGCCGGTCCAAGTCCGAAAGGCCCGCGAAAAACTCTTTTCATTGCGGAAGCCGGCGATTTCGGCGATGCGCTTGATCGGCGTGCGGCCGCGCATCAGCTCCTGTTTGGCGAGCTCGAATTTCGCCTCCTCCTTGAGATCGCGCAGCGAGGTGGATTCCTCGCGCAGGCGGCGATGCATCGTGCGGGTGGAGAGCGCGAGCTCGCGCGCGACGTCCTCGGCGCCGAGAACCCGACCGCGCGCATCGCGCAGCACGCGGCGAACGCGCTCGACCAGCAGGCGGTCGCGCCGGTAGGGCAGCACGGTGAGCCGGAGCGCACCTTTGAGCATGTTGTCGAGATCGGTCGCGCTGCGCGTCAGCGGCAGCGAAAGATAGTGCTTGTCGAAGACAATGGCCGCGCGGTCCGCATCGAAGCGGACGGTCCGGCAGAAGATGGTCGGATAGACCGAGACGTGGCCGGGCTCCGGATAAGGAAACTCAGCCGCGCGGAGTGCGATCTGTGAATCGACGGCCCAGCACGAGAAGCCGAGCACATAGCGGAACAGGGTGACGAGGCAGAACTCGCGGAACGGCCCGAGGTCACGGAGCTGACGGATCGATACGACGGCGGTTTCTTCCCCAACCTCGAGATCGAGCAGCACATCCTCTGTGACCAGGCGGTGATGCCGGCACCAGCGCTTGAGCGCGACCTCCAGCGTCGGTGCGGTGATCGAGGCCCGGCACAGCATGCCGTAGGTGCCCCATGGCAGCCGGCGCGAGAACCAGCCGAGCGCCTCGTCGTCGAGCTCGCGCATGGCATGGCCCGCCAGCGCCTCGAACTGGGCCGCGGTCACGCGCCCATCCGGAGAATTGACAAGCTCCGGCGCGACCTGGCCCCGGCTCAAGGCGTCGGCGGGATCGCGGCCGTATCGCTCATAAGCCGCCACCACGCCGCGGACGAAGGCGGCGGGCGTGACGGCGCGGCGCGGAATCGCGGTGGCGGCTTGAAACGGCATCGGAATCCTTTCGGAAATCCTCGCCAAGTTTGGCGGAAAATGCAACCTTTTCGACTGCAAGAGGGCCGGGACCGGGCTAGGTTCGGAGCCCAAAATAGGGAGGAATCGCCTTGAACATCCCGAGCATCGATTTCGATCTGGGCGAAGACATCAGCCTGTTGCGCGACACCGTTCGTTCGTTCGTTGAGGCGGAGATCACCCCGCGTGCCGCCGAGATCGAGAAGGCAAACCTGTTCCCGGCGGATCTCTGGAAGCGGCTGGGCGACCTCGGCCTGCTCGGCATGACCGCGCCCGAGCAATATGGCGGCTCCAACATGGGCTATCTCGCCCATATCGTCGCCATGGAGGAGATCTCGCGCGGCTCGGCGGCCGTGGGCCTCTCCTACGGCGCCCATTCCAATCTGTGCGTCAACCAGATCCGCCGCAATGGCAACGACGCGCAGCGGCAGCGCTATCTGCCGAAGCTGATCTCAGGCGAATATGTCGGTGCGCTCGCGATGTCCGAGCCCGGCGCCGGCTCCGACGTCGTCTCGATGAAGCTGCGCGCGGACAAGCGCGGCGACCGCTACGTGCTCAACGGCTCCAAGATGTGGATCACCAATGGCGGCGACGCCGACGTGCTGGTGGTCTACGCCAAGACCGATCCGGAGGCCGGTCCGCGCGGCATGACCGCCTTCCTCATCGAGAAGGGTTTCAAGGGCTTCACCCACGGCCAGCATCTCGACAAGCTCGGCATGCGCGGCTCCAACACCTACCCGCTGTTCTTCGACGATTGCGAGGTGCCGGAGGAGAATGTGATGGGCAAGGTGGGTGACGGCGTCAAGGTGCTGATGTCCGGCCTCGACTACGAGCGCGCGGTGCTCTCCGGCGGTCCGCTCGGGATCATGGCCGCCTGCATGGATGCGGTGGTGCCCTACATGCACGAGCGCAAGCAGTTCGGCCAGCCGATCGGCGATTTCCAGCTGATGCAGGGCAAGCTCGCCGACATGTATGCGACCTGGCAGGCCACGCGCGCTTATGTCTATGCGGTGGGCCGCGCCTGCGACCGCGCCGACCACGCGCGCACCCTGCGCAAGGACGCGGCGGCCGCGATCCTTTATTCCGCAGAGAAGGCGACCTGGATGGCCGGCGAGGCGATCCAGGCGCTCGGCGGGGTCGGCTACACCTCCGAATTCCCGGTCGGGCGCCTGTGGCGCGATGCAAAGCTCTACGAGATCGGCGCCGGCACCTCCGAGGTTCGGCGCATGCTGATCGGCCGCGAGCTGATGGCCGAGACGGCTTAAGTCCTTCACCGCATTGGAATCACCATGCCGCTTCATTCCAGCATCGATCCGTCTTCATCAGATTTCGCGCGCAATTCCGAGGCCATGCGCGGCCTCGTCGCCGACTTGCGCGAAAAGCTCAGCCAGGTCGCCGGCGGCGGCGGCGAAGCCTCGCGCAAGCGCCACACCGCGCGCGGCAAGATGCTGGCACGTGAGCGCGTCGATCTCCTGGTCGATCCCGGCACCTCGTTCCTGGAGCTGTCGCCGCTCGCGGCCTACGGCCTCTATGGCGGCGATGTGCATTCGGCCAGCGTCATCACGGGGGTGGGCCGCATTTCGGGGCGCGAATGCGTGATCGTCGCCAACGATGCCACCATCAAGGGCGGCACCTATTATCCGATGACGGTGAAGAAGCATCTGCGCGCGCAGGACATTGCGCGGCAGAACAATCTACCCTGCGTCTACATGGTGGATTCCGGCGGCGCCTTCCTGCCGCTGCAGGACGAGATCTTTCCGGACGAGCGGCACTTCGGCCGTATTTTCTACAATCAGGCGCAAATGTCGTCGCAGGGCATTCCGCAGATCGCGATCGTGATGGGCTCCTGCACCGCCGGCGGCGCCTATGTGCCGGCGATGTCGGACGAGAGCATCATCGTGCGCAACCAGGGCACCATCTTCCTCGGCGGCCCGCCGCTGGTGAAGGCCGCGACCGGCGAGGTCGTAAGCGCGGAGGAACTCGGCGGCGCCGACGTGCATTCGCGGCAATCCGGCGTGACCGATCACTACGCCCAGAATGATGCGCATGCGATCGGCATTGCCCGGCGTATCGTCGGCACGCTCAAGCCTTCCGCCCGGCCGAACCTGAACATGCATCCGCCGCGTGATCCGCTGTTCGCGGCGGAGGAAATCTACGGCGTGGTGCCGGTCGACGGCCGCAAGCCGTTCGACGTGCGCGACATCATCGCGCGCATCGTCGACGGCTCGGAGTTCGACGAGTTCAAAAAGCTCTATGGCACGACGCTGGTGTGCGGCTTCGCCCATATCTGGGGCTATCCGGTCGGTATCATCGCCAACAACGGCATTCTGTTCAGCGAGAGCTCGCTGAAGGGCGCGCATTTCATCGAGCTGTGCTGCCAGCGCGGCATTCCGCTGGTGTTCCTGCAGAACATCACCGGCTTCATGGTCGGCAAAAAGTACGAGGCCGGCGGCATCGCGCGCGACGGCGCCAAGCTGGTGACCGCGGTCGCGACCGCCTCGGTGCCGAAATTCACCGTCGTGATCGGCGGCTCCTACGGCGCCGGCAATTACGGCATGTGCGGCCGCGCCTACGCGCCGCGGTTCCTGTGGATGTGGCCGAACGCGCGCATCTCGGTGATGGGCGGCGAGCAGGCCTCGATGGTGCTGAGCCAGGTCCGCCGCGACAATATCGAGGCCAAGGGCGACAGCTGGTCCAGGGAAGAGGAGGACAAATTCCGCGAGCCGATCCGCGCGCAATATGAGAGCCAGGGCCATCCCTATTACGCGACCGCGCGTCTCTGGGACGACGGCGTGATCGACCCCGCCGACACGCGCCTCGTGCTCGGCCTCGGCCTCTCGGCCGCGTCGAATGCGCCGATCGAGCCGACCAAATTCGGCCTGTTCAGGATGTGATGTGATGGATAGCTCGAAGCTCTACCGGCGTTTTCACACGCTCCTGATCGCCAATCGCGGCGAGATCGCCTGCCGCGTCATTCGCACCGCGCGCGCCATGGGCCTGCGCACGGTCGCGATCTATTCCGAGGCCGATCGCGAGGCGATGCATGTCGCGCTCGCGGACGAAGCCGTGCTGCTCGGGCCCGCCCCGGCCCGCGACAGCTATCTCAATATCGAGCGCTTGATCGAGGCCGCACGCAAGACCGGCGCGGAGGCCGTGCATCCCGGCTACGGCTTCCTCTCCGAGAATGCCGAGTTCGCGCAGGCCTGCCTCGATGCCGGCCTCGTCTTCGTCGGGCCGACCGCCGAGATGATGAATGCGATGGGCTCGAAGTCCGGCTCGAAGGCGCTGATGGAAAAGGCCGGCGTGCCGCTGGTGCCCGGCTATCACGGCGAGGCCCAGGACGAGGCGACGCTTGCCAAGGCGGCGGACAAGATCGGCTTTCCCGTGCTGGTGAAGGCTTCCGCCGGCGGCGGTGGGCGCGGCATGCGCATCGTGCGGTCCGCCGATGAGTTGGCACCCGCGATCGTCAGCGCCAAGCGCGAGGCCAAGGCCGCGTTCGGCGACGACCGCATGCTGATTGAAAAGTATGTCGACAATCCCCGGCATATCGAGGTGCAGATCATCGGCGACAGCCACGGCAATCTGCTCTCGCTGTTCGAGCGCGAATGCACCTTGCAGCGCCGGCACCAGAAGGTGATCGAGGAGGCGCCGTCGCCGACGCTGAACGCTGCCCAGCGCGAGACGGTCTGCGCCGCCGCGCGCAAGGCGGCGGGTGCGGTCAACTATGTCGGCGCCGGCACGATCGAGTTCGTCTCCGACGGCAAGGACGTGTTCTTCATCGAGATGAACACGCGCTTGCAGGTCGAGCATCCCGTGACCGAGCTGATATCAGGCATCGACCTCGTCGAGTGGCAGCTGCGCGTCGCCTTCGGCGAGGCGCTGCCGCTGAGGCAGCACGAGATCAGGCTCAACGGCCATGCCGTCGAGGCGCGCGTCTACGCTGAGAACCCGACCAAGAACTTCATGCCGTCGGTCGGCAGGATCTCGACCTGGCGGCTGCCGGCGGAAACCGGGGGCTTGCGCATCGATGCCGGCTATCGCGAGGGCGATACGGTCTCGCCGCATTATGACGCCATGCTCGCCAAGGTGATCGCGTGGGCGCCGACGCGGGACGTCGCGATCGAGCGGCTGAACCGCGGGCTGGAAGAGACCGACGTCCGCGGCATCGTCACCAACATCCCGTTCCTGTCGGCGCTGATGACGCATCCGAAGGTGCGGGCGAATGCGATCGACACCGGCTTCATCGAGCGCGAGCTGGCCGTGCTGACCGCCGCCGCGCCGGCGCCTGGAGAGCTTGAGCTCTGCGCCGCGGTCGCCGCAATTGTCAACGAGGAGCGGCAGACGGCGCAGGCGGTAGCGAATTCTCCGTGGCAGACCTTTGGCTGGCAGCCGGTCGGCCGCCGCCAGCGCGGCTTTGCGTTCCGTGTCGGCCATGGTCCGGAGCAGAAGATCACGCTGAACTACGGCAGCGGACCGTCGACGCTGGTGATCGGCGAGCGCGAGCTGGCGTTTACGATCGCGGCGAAGGACGGCGGCTTCGATCTGACGCTCGACGGCGTCAAATCACCGGTTGCGGCTGTGATCGACGGCCATGAGCTGTACCTGCGCACGCGCAACGGCCGCTTCGACCTGCATTGGATCGATCCGTTCGGCGGCGAGAGCGAGGAGCATGTGGGCGAGGACAAGATCGCAGCGCCCTTGCCCGGCACGGTGGTTGCCGTGCTGGCCGAGGAGGGGGCCAAGCTGGAGAAGGGCGCGCCGATCCTCACGCTGGAAGTGATGAAGATGGAGCAGACGCTGCGCGCGCCCTATGCCGGCGTGCTTAAATCCATCAAGTGCAAGGTCGGCGACATCGTGCAGGAGGGCGTCGAGCTCGCTCTGGTCGAACCTTCAGGGGAATGAGATGAGCGATCCTGTCCGCATCATCGAAATGGGGCCGCGCGACGGCCTTCAGAACGAGAAGACGCCCGTCAGCGTCGAGGCCCGCATCGCCTTCATCGAGGCGCTCGTGGCGGCCGGGCTGCACACCGTGGAGGTCGGCGCCTTCGTCTCGCCCAAGGCGATCCCGCAGATGGCAAGCTCGGATGCGGTGCTGCGCGGCGTCGCCCATGTGAAGGACGCCGAGTTCCACGTGCTGGTGCCGAACGAGAAGGGCTATGACGCCGCGCGTGCCGCGGGCGCCAAAGTGGTCTCCGTGTTCGCGGCGGCCTCCGAAGGGTTTTCCCGGGCAAACATCAACTGCACGATTGCGGAGTCCGTCGAGCGCTTCAAGCCTGTGCTGGCGCGCGCTAGGGCCGATGGCGTCAAGGTGCGCGGCTATATCTCCTGCGTGCTGGGCTGCCCGTTCGATGGCGAGATCAAGCCGAAAGCGGTGGCCGATCTCGCGAGCACGCTCTGGGATCTCGGGTGCTATGAGATCTCGCTCGGCGACACCATCGGTGTCGGCACGCCTGACAAGGCGAAGGAGATGCTGCGCGCGGTTGCCGTCAACATCCCGCCGGCCAGGCTCGCGATGCATTTTCACGACACTTACGGCCAGGCGCTCGCCAACCTCTATGCGGGCCTGGAGGAGGGCGTCCACGTCATCGACGCCGCCGCCGGCGGGCTCGGCGGCTGCCCCTATGCGCCGGGTGCGACCGGCAATGTTGCGACCGAGGATGTCGTCTACATGCTGGAGGGCATGGGCGTCAGGACGGGTGTCGATATGGCGAAGCTGCTGGCGGCGACGAACGAGATGAGCATCGTGCTAGGCAAGCCGCCCGTGAGCCGCGTGGCGTCCGCGCTGAACGCCAAGAAGAAGCGTGCGGCTTCGTAGGGTGGGTTAGACCAGCGGCCGCGCAAAGCGCGGTTGCTGGGCGTAACCCACCTTTTTACGTTTCCGCCGAGACGAACGGCGGTGGGTTACGCCTTCCGACTGCGCTTCGCGCAGCCGCAAGGCTAACCCACCCTACAAAGCGTGCCCTAAGCCGCCTTCAGCCCGACATCCGGCAAACGCGGCCGGTTCTTGAGCGCCTTGGCCATCATGGCTTCGACCTCGGCCTTTTCCTGCGGCAGCAACGCCAGGCGCGGCGGGCGGGTCAGCGCGGTGCCGCGGCCCATGATGTGCTCGCACAGCTTGATGCACTGGACGAGGTCCGGGCGGGCATCGAGGTGCAGGAGCGGCATGAACCATTCGTAGAGCGGCATCGCCTCGGCCAAGCGCCCGGCCTTGGCGAGGCGGAACAGCGTCTCGCCTTCGCGCGGGAAGGCGTTGGACATGCCGGAGACCCAGCCGACGGCGCCCATGGCGACGCTCTCGACGATGACGTCGTCGAGGCCCGCGAACAGCACGAAGCGGTCGCCGACCATGTTGCGGGTGTCGATGAAGCGCCGCGTGTCGCCAGAGGAATCCTTGAAGCAGACCACGGTCTCGACGTCGGCGAGCGAGGCGAGGATGTCTGGCGTAACGTCGTTCTTGTAGATCGGCGGGTTGTTGTAGAGCATCACCGGCAGGTCGGTCGCAGAGGCGACGGCGCGGAAATGCGCGGCGGTCTCGTGCGGCTTGGAGGAATAGACCAGCGCCGGCATCACCATGACGCCGTCGATGCCGACGCGTGCGGCCTCCTTCGCGGTTTCCACCGCAAACGCGGTGGTGAATTCGGCGATGCCGCACAGCACGGGCACGCGGCCCTTCGCGACCGACTTCGCGGCCTCCATGATCGCGACCTTCTCCTTGCGCTCCAGCGAGGTGTTCTCGCCGACCGAGCCGCAGACGATCAGGCCGGAGACGCCGTCGCGGATCAAACCGTCCATCACCTTGGCGGTCGCGTCGATGTCGAGCGAGAGATCGTCATGGAATTGGGTGGTGACAGCCGGGAAGACGCCTTCCCAGGCAACGCGGCGGCTCATGGTTTGACTCCAGGTGAATATGCCGGCGGGGGGCTGGAGCCGCCGGCTCTTGTGAAAAGGATGGCGGATGGGATCAGAGCGTCGCGCCGACCTTGCGCAGCTCGGCGAGGACGGGGGCCTTGGGCAGCCAGATCTTGTCGAACTCGGCAATGACGGCCTCGGTGTCCTTGGCGTCGACCTGGCGGATCGGGATCGGCGCCTTCTTGAAGTTCTCGATCAGCGTAGGCTCGTTGCCGGCGAGCTCGTCGATCTGCGCGTCCAGCGTCGTCTTGATCGTCTTGGTGATCAGCTCGCGGTCGGCGGCGGGCAGCGATTGCCAGACGCGGCCGGAGACGACGGCGGCCATCGGCATGAAGACGGCGTTCATCTGCAGGATCACCTTCGACACCTTGTCGAAGCGCTGGTTCCAGGAGAATTCGAGATCGGCCTCGAGGCCGTCGACCTGGCCGTTGGCCATGGCGTCGAACACCTGCGGCGTCGGGATCGGCGTCGGTGCTGCGCCCAGCGAGGAATAGAAATCGCGGTAGACCGGCGTCGGGTTGATGCGCAGCTTCATGCCCTTGATGTCGGCCAGCGAATTCAGGTCCTTGGAGGAGAACACCGCGCGCATGCCGGTGATGCCCCAGCCGAGCCCGATCGTGCCGGTCTCCTGCGGCAGCACCTCGAACAGCTTCACCGCCGCCGGATGCCGCACGAACTTCGCCACCGCCGGCGTCGAGCGCACGATGTAGGGCGCGTTGATCGCGGCGATGTGCGGCACGCGCGAGCCGAGCTCGGCGGCCTGGATGAAGCCCATGTCGAGTGCGCCGGACTGCAATTGCTGCATCATCGCGGTCTCGTTGCCGAGCTGGCCGGAGTGAAACACGGTCAAGGTCAGACGGCCGTTGGTGGCAGCCTTGAGCTCGTCGCCGAATTTGAGCGCGGCCTTGTTCCACGAATGGCCGTTCGGCGTGATCAGGCCGAGGCGGAATTCCTTGGCCTGGGCGAGCGCCAGCGACGGGGCGAACACCGAGGCGGCGGCACTGGCGGCGAGGAAGCGGCGGCGGGAAAGCGGCATGGTCGGGCTCCTTTCGGATGGGACTATTTGACGATGATCAGCGAGAGCGAGGGATAGAGCGAGAGCAGCACCAGGAGGACGCAGGAGATGACGAAGAAGGGCAGCGTCACCATGAACATTCTGCCGGGCTTGGCGCCGGTGACGGCGGCCGCGACGAAGAAGCAAAGCCCGACCGGCGGCGACAAAAGGCCGAGCACGAGGTTGATCACCACGACGACGCCGAATTGCCGGGGGTCGATGTGATAGATCTCGGTGGCGACCGGCAGCAGGATCGGCACCGTCATGATCAGGCCGGGAATGCCGTCGATGACCGTGCCGATCACCAGCAGGATGACGTTGCAGATCAGCATGAAGCTGACCGGGTCCTTGGCGACGGTCTGGATCCAGGCGGCGGTCTCCTGCGGCACCTTGCCGAAGATCAGCACCCAGGAGAACACAGCGGCGGCCGCCACCAGGAACAGCACGATCGCCGAATAGATCGCGCTGCGCAGCATCATCTGCGGCAGCTGCGAGAACTCGAACTCCTTGGTCCAGAACTTTCCGACCAGAGCCGCGGCGACGGCGCCTACGGCCGCCGATTCCGTCGCATTGGCGAGGCCGCCGAGGATGGTGCCGACGATGACGATCGGGATCAGCAGCGTCGGCGAGGTCCGCAGGATGGTCATGACGCGCTGGCGCGGCGTCTGATAGTCCGCGCGTGGATAGTTGTAGATGTAGCCCATCAGCGCGATGACGAGGCAGAACATCACGGTGAGGATGACGCCCGGGACGATGCCGGCGATCAGCATGTCGCTGACCGAGACCTGCGCCAGCACGCTGTAGACCACGAACATCACCGAGGGCGGAATGATCGGGCCGAGCATCCCGCCATAGGCGGTGAGGCCCGCAGCGAAGGTCTTGTCGTAGCCCTTCTTCTCCATCTCCGGGACCATGATCTGCGCCATGATCGCGACCTGCGCGGTCGCCGATCCCAGGATGGACGAGATGAACATGTTGGCGAGGATGTTGACATAGGCGAGCCCGCCCTTGAGCGAGCCGACGAAGGCCATCGCCATGTCGACGATGCGCCGCGTGATGCCGCCGCCATTCATGATCTCGCCGATCAGGATGAACAGCGGGATCGCGATCAGGCCGTAGCTGTCGACGCCGCCGAACAGCTGCAGCGGATAGGACTGGAACAGCACCGGGTTGCCGGACGCCGCGATATAGACGAGTCCAGCGAGGCAGAGGCAGAGGCCGATCGGCACACCGACCAACATGAACGCCATGAAGGCTGCTGACGTGATCATCAATTGACCCCGTCGAGCTCGGAGAGCTGGAAGCCCTTCGGCGGCGTGCGCGGGACCAGCTCGAGATCTTCCAGCAGGTTGGCGAGACCATGAACGGTCATCGACACCGCGAAGATCGGCAGCGTCAGATAGAGCACCCAGGTCGGCCAGTTCAGCGTCTGCGTGCGCTCAGTGTAGAGGAAGTTGAAGGTGTCGGCGGCCAGCTTGCGCCCGTCGAATCCTGCGCGGGCGAGGCCGACCGGGTCCATCCAGAGCACGCAGGTGGCGATCAGCGCGACGCCGAACACCACGACGAGGCCAGTCGAGATCACTTTTGCAAATTTCTGGTGCTGAGCGGACAGTCGCTCCGTCAGCATGGTTACCGCAAAATCGAGTCGCAGCCGCGTCATCGCGGACGCTCCGATGAAGGTCAGCCAGACCACGCAATAAACGGCGGATTCATCGATCCAGTAGATCGGGAAGTGCGAGTAGCGGGTGACGACGTTCACCAGGATCAGGCCGGTAAGCAGGTACATCAGGCCCATCAGCGCGAGCCGCTCGCAGGCGAGCAGGGCACTCGACATCCGGACGATCATGCGTCGGAGGCTGAGTGCGCGCGTGGCCGGCATGGTCTGCTCGATCATGAAAGAGGCCCCGACCCCCAAGATTTGTCGTGCGACTGCCAAATGTATAATTTATACATCTTGGGAGTCAAACGGAGTTTGCGGTCATTTCGGCGGCAGGGGGCGCGTTTGCTGGGCACTTTGCTCGTGATGCCCGGCTTTTGCCGGGCAGCTCGACATGCAAGACAGGGACCGCGTCGGCCGCACGAGTCGGGAAGGACAACGGACGATCAGATGAAACAGCCTCTGAAGCATCGCACCCTGTCGGCTGCGATCGTCGACCAGCTCCGCCAGGCGATCCTCGACGGCACCTATCCGGCCGGATCGCAGCTGCGCCAGGACGCGCTTGGCGAGGCCTATGGCGTCAGCCGCATTCCCGTGCGCGAGGCGCTGTTCCAGCTCGAGGCGGAAGGCCTGGTGCGGATCGTGCCGCAGAAGGGTGCCATCGTCTCGGAGCTGTCGCTGGACGAAATCAACGACGTCTTCGACCTGCGCCGCATCCTGGAGCCCCGCCTGCTAGCGGAGTCGGCGCCGCGTTTCACCCCGGACGATTTCGACGGGCTCGACGACATCCACCGGCGCTTCGAGAAAGCGATCAAGGCGCGCAACGTCAGTGAGTGGGGCCAGCTCAACGCCGACTTCCACATGGCGCTCTACGTCCACGCCCCGCAGCCGCGCACACGCGCGATCGTGTTGTCGCTGCTGCAGACCAGCGACCGCTACACGCGGCTACAGCTCTCCAACACCAAGGCGATGGGCATTGCCGAGAAGGAGCATGCCCAACTGATCGCGCTCTGCCGTGCGCAGAAGGTCGACGAGGCCTGCCGTTTCCTGGAGCGGCACATCGAGGCGGTGCGCAAGGACCTGTTGCAGGTGGTGGCGAGCGCGCCGAAGTCGCGGCGGAAGGAGAATTCGTAGGGTGGGTTAGCCCTGCAGATGCGCGACGCGCATCTGCAGGGCGTAACCCACCACTGTGCGCTTAAGCGGAAACAGAAGAGAGGTGGGGTACGCCCAGCGACTGCGCTTTGCGCAGCCGCTGGTCTAACCCACCCTACGGCAGTTGCGATTGTCGCTACCTGCTCCCGTCCGGTCCCATCACGAGGTCCGGCAGCCAGGTCGAGATGCCCGGCACCAGGCACAACAGCAGCACTGCGAGCATCATCAAGAGCACGAAGGGCAGCGTGCCCCAGATCACCTCGCGCAGGGGAATATCGGGCGCGACGTTGCGGATGACGAAGATGTTGAGGCCGACCGGCGGATGGATCAGCCCCATCTCCATCACAATGGTCATGACGACGCCGAACCAGATGATGTCGAAATTGGCGGCGCGGAGTGGCGGCAGGATGATCGGTGCCGTCATCAGGATGATCGAGACCGGCGGCAGGAAGAAGCCGAGCACGACGACCATGACGAGGATCGCAAACAGCAGCTCCCAGCGCGGCAGGTGCATCGCGACGATGGATTCGGCGACCGATTGCGAGATGTGCAGATAGCTCATGACGTAAGAATAGAGCAGCGACATGCCGATGATCATCATCAGCATGGTCGATTCCCGGATCGTCGACTTCATGATCGGCGCGAGGTCGCTCGGGCGCCACACACTGTAGATCGCGGCGATCAGCGCCAGCGCGAGGAGGCCGCCGAGGCCGGCGGTCTCCGACGGCGTGGCGTAGCCGCCATAGAGCGCGATCATGACGCCGGTGAGCAGCAACACGAAGGGGATCACACGCGGCAGCACGCTGAAGCGTTCGGCAAGCGTATACTCGTCGCGGGTCAGGATCGCAGCCTCCGGGCCGCCATCCTTGTAGACCGCTTCGGCCGCCTTGTATTCCTGGCGGAAGCGGATCACGGCATAGGCGCCGAACAGCGTGACCAGCAGCAGGCCGGGCCCGATGCCGGCGAGGAACAGCCGCCCCAGCGACTTTTCGGCGGCGACCGCGAACAGGATCATGGTGATGGAGGGCGGAAGCAGGATGCCGAGTGTGCCACCCGCCGCGATGATGCCAGCGGCGAAGCCGCCGGAATAGCCGCGCTTGCGCATCTCGGGGATACCGGCCGAGCCGATCGCCGAGCAGGTCGCGGGCGAGGAGCCCGCCATCGCCGCGAACAGCGCGCAGGCGAACACGTTGGCGACGCCGAGACCTCCGGGCACGCGATGCAGCCAGGCATGCAGCGCCGAATAAAGATCCTGGCCCGCGCGCGACTTGCCGATCGCGGCGCCCTTCAGGATGAAGAGCGGGATCGACAGGAGCGTAATCGAGGCCATTTCCTCGTAGACGTTCTGCGTCACCGTATCGAGCGAGGCTGAGGGCATGTAGATGCCCATGAACACGACCGCGACCGCGCCGAGCGCGAACGCAATCGGCATCCCTGAGAACATCACCAGCAGCGTCGCAATGCCGTAGGCGAGGCCAATGCCGAAAACGCTCATGACCGCCTGGCTCCGGTGAAGGGCAGCGCAAGCTGCACGAGGATCTGGAGGCAGAGCAGGCTCATCCCGAGTGCCATCAGCGCGTAGGGGATAGCGAGCGGCGGCGACCACATCGAGTTGGAGACCTGGCCGTCGACATAGGCCTCATGGGCCAGGGTCCACGACTTCCAGGTAAAGAAGGCGCAGAACAGGAACGTGGCGGCATCGACCAGCCAGAGGCGAACCTTGTTCGCGAATGGCGACAGCAGGCCGACGAAAGCCTCGATGCCGATATGACCGCGGTTCTGCTGCACATAGGCGGCCGTCATGAAGGTCGCGCCGACCAGGAGGAACACGGCGGCCTCGTCCTGCCAGTAGTTGGCGGCTTTGAACAGCGCGCGGCTGAGCACGCTGTAGCTCAGGATGATGCAGGCCGCGACCAGCGCAATCGCGGCGAACACGACGATGATGCTGTTGAGGACGGCGAGACCGCGATCGATCGCCGCCGCAGGACCGGTCCCTGCGGCAACGCCCGCGCGGTCGTCACGATCCGGAAGCGGACCGTGGCTCATGCCGCGACGTCGACGGCGAGCTTGAGCAGGTTTGCGGCGGTCGCGGTCTTGGCGCTGTAGTCCTTCCACGCGGTGTCGCGGGCGATGTCGCGCCACTTGCCGACGGTCGCGGCATCGAGCACCGAGATCTTGGCGCCGGCCTTCTCGTAGACCTTGGCGACCTCGACGTCGTCGTCCTGCGCGCCCTTGCGGCCAAAGGCTTCGAGCTCGGTGCCGACCGCGAGCAGGATGTCCTGATGATTCTTCGGCAGCTTGTCGAAAATCGTCTTCGACATCATCAGCGGCTCGAGCATGAACCAGTACGAGGTGCCCGCGCCCGAGGTCAGCGACTTTGCGACCTCTTCGAGCCGGAACGAGATCAGGCTGGTGGAGGAGGTGATGCCGGCGTCGCAGGCGCCGGTCTGCATCGCCGCGTAGATTTCGTTCGACGGCACCGACAGCACCGAGGCACCGGCGGTCTGCAGCACCATGTCCATCTCGCGCGAGCCGCCGCGCACCTTCATGCCCTTGGCATCCTCGGGCGCGACGATCGGCTTGGAGCGGCTGGCGACGCCGCCGGCCTGCCAGACCCAGGTAAGCAGGATGATGCCCTTGTCGGCGAGGAAGTCGGTGAGCGCCTTGCCGACGGGCTCCTTCTTCCAGCGCAGGCCCTGGTCGTAGGTGGTCACGAGGCCCGGCATCAAGCCGATATTGGTCTCCGGCACTTCGCCGCCGGCATAGGGCATCGGATAGAGGCTGATATCGAGCGCGCCCTTGCGCATGGCGGAGAACTGCGCGTTGGTCTTGATCAGCGAGGAGTTCGGATAGATCTCGGCGGCAATGTCGCCATTGCTGCGCTTACTCACTTCGGCGGCGAACATGCGGCACAGTCGATCGCGGAAATCGCCCTTGTCGATGGTGCCGCCCGGGAACTGATGCGAGATCTTCAGCGTGGTCGCGGCCTGCGCGGTGCCGGTGCCGAAGCGGAGAATGGCAGGTGCCGCGATGGCGGTCGCGAGCAGATGGCGGCGCGTGAACATGATGTAATCCCCTTGGACTGTTCTTGTTGGTGTGATTTGGGTCGGGTCTTGTCAGACCGGCGTTCGGGCCCATCCTAGCCGGTCTTCCACCCGATATTCTCTCATCTGATAGTTCGAGACCGAACGCCGCGGCAAGTGCCAGCCGTGCTGCGCTGCACACTTCCTGAGTTTCTTGCCGAGTTCTTGCGCGCCGAGGCATTTTTCGAGCGTTGGTGTCCCGGAGGCCTCGCCAAAATTTATCGGCAGCGGCGTAACAACGCCGACCGGCGATCCGTCGAGCTTGAATAGCGGCGTCCGTCGCTGACAAACACCATCTCGAAGGAAAGATGAACCATGACCATTCGCACCCGCATCGCGCTCGGCGTCTCGGCTGCCGCTCTCTCGCTAGGCCTCGCGTTTGCGCCGGCCGCCTTTGCTCAGGACAAGATGGGCAAGGATGAAGGCATGATGAAAAAGGACACGATGTCCAAGGACGGCATGATGAAGAAGGACACCATGTCCAAGGACGGTATGATGAAGAAGGACCACATGTCGAAGGACGGCATGAAGAAAGACGACGGGATGATGAAAAAGAACTGATCCCTGGTCGTCGTCGCGCATGGCCCCATTGGCGGGCCGCGCCCTCTCGCATTCCGGCGGCGGCATTTGCAGCCGCCTCCGGAATGATGGCTCAGTTCAAGTTCAATTGAACGTGACCAGCGAGTTTTACTTGCGCTTCGCCTTGCGGGCGGCGTAGCGCGCATCGCGCTTGGCCTTCTGCTCGGCCTCGAGCGCAGCCTGCCTCTCAGCCGCTTCCTCGGCTTCCCGCGCGATCCGCGCAGCTTCGGCGGCCTTGGCCTCTTCCTCGAGGCGCTTCTGCTCGGCCTTTTCGGCCTCGCGCGCAGCCTTTGCCTCGGCGCGCTTGGCCGCGAGCGCCTCGCGCTCAGCGCGGCGCGCGATCACCGCCGGATCATCGGGGCCCGGCTGCGACTTGAACTTGTTCAAAAGATTCTTGCGGGCGTCCTGAGCCGCCTTTTGCCGGTCTGCAAAGCCGGGTTCCCTGAATCCACTCATCGACGAGCCTTGTCTTCCTCGCTTTCGATCCTACATCGGTGCCTGTTGGTACGTCGGCTGGGCATAGCAGGCGCCACGCGACGCAGAAGCGTGTACATCTTCGCGCGTCGCGAAGCCACCCATAATCGCAGCCGATCAGGTCAACGAAAAATCGCCCCCCGACGATCTCTCGTAGCCCGAAAAAACTGCTGAAATGTGATGTCCCTCATAGGGGAGCACACGGGCGACGCCTAGCGTCCGCCCCGCTACGAGACGGAGCACGGGCATGACGATCTCAAGACCAAGCCTGAAGGCGCTCGCGATTGCCTTTGCCCTGGCGGGCGTGGCCGGCGCCGCGCTGCTGCTGGCTCGTCCGCAGCCCATTGAAAGTGCAGTGCTGGGAGCGGATTGGGAGTGCACCCAGACCGCGTTCGTGCTCACGAGTTGCGCACCGCGGGTCCAGCAGGCGATCCCTGCGGTCGAAACCTCGCGCAGGGATCCGGTCCCGCCGACCCGAGGCTGACCAGGATGTGACGCGACGCCGCAGAGGTGGTAAAGCCAGCGCGCCAGCGTGACCGGGCGGCCATGTCGAAGCCAGAGTCCAGATCCGAACCGGGCGAGGAGCCCCATCCTCGACCGAACCGTCAGCCCAAGCTGCCGTCCAAACCTCCGTCCGGCGGCGATCGCCGCGGCGCGCTCGCAGGATTGATCATCGCGGTCGTGATCCTCGGCGTCGGCTGGTGGCTTGCCCGGGATCTGACGGCAGCCAGCAAGATGCAGGATTGCCTGATGTCCGGGCGAAGCAATTGCAACGTGATCGAGCCGGCGCGCTAGGCACGCTCCAGCACGGCCTATGGGGCTGAAAAAAATGCCCTGGTCTTAATCATTTGTAACGGGACTTAGCCGATCAAGCAGGGCAGTGATTTCGGCCGGCATCAGCCCGGCGCGCGGCGATTCGTCGATCACGCCCCGGACTCATGGCCATTGAGAGAGCAGGGGGCGAGCACGCATGAGTGCGTCGAAACGCATCAAGATCATCATTCCCGCGGTTTCCGCCATCTCGTTGCTCGCGCTGTCGGCGCAAGCGCAAGAGGCCAGGCCGCCGAAAGACGGCATCGCACCGCCGGCCGGGCCGGCTGCAGGTGCGCCGCCACAGGCCAATCCGACCACGCGCAAGGGCCCTCCGCCGCAGCAGGCGACCCGGCCTGCGCAGCCCGGCGGTCAGCCCCATGCGGGTCACGGTGCCGGCAGCCCGCAGCCCGGACGTCACGTCGCGCGCGGTCCTGCTCCCGCACGTGATTGGGGTGGACACACCTATCGCGGCAATCTTGCGTGGGAGGGTGGGCGCTGGCGCCACGACGTCCGCCATGGCCGATCCGGCTGGTGGTGGGACGTTGGCGGCGTCTGGTATTATTATCCGCAGCGTATGGCCGGCCCGCCCGCCTACATCTCAGATGACTATATCGACGACGTGCCGGTGGCCTACGCCCCGCCTCCGGTGGCCTATGCGCCGCCACCTCCGCCGCCGCCACCGGCTGATCCCGGCGCCAGCGCGCTTGGTGGCGCTATCGTCGGTGGCCTGCTGGGCGGACTGATCTCGGGCAATGCGACCGGGGCCGCCGCTGGCGCGGTCCTTGGCGGCGCGACCGGCGCGATCGCCGGCGCGACCGCGGCGTCCCAGCCCGGCTATTACTGGGCGCAGGGCACCTGCTACTACCGCTATCCGAACGGCCAATATGTGCAGGCCGATCCCCGCGCCTGCTATTGAGTTTTCCAGGCCAGATCGACCATGGAGGCGGGCTTCGGCCCGCCTCATCCTTTTGCACGCGGCGGTTGCTTTGAATTAGCTCTGGTGCTCGTCGTCCCCTCACGTCAATTTCAAAGAAAAATGACGGGATGATTCGCAGGGGATGTGGGACATGCTGGATGCCATCCAGATCAGCGCGGCGCTCTGGGCCATGATCGTTTGTGCCGGAATTAAACTCTCGCAGGCGTTGCCCTACCTGCTCTAAGGCGGGATGGGCGGGCAGGCCAATTGCCTTGCTCCGTCAGGACACGAGCCAGTCGAAGAACGCGATCGAGGCCCAGACCAGGCCCGCGATCCAGGCCACCATGACGACGCCGATGGTGCCGAGGTAGGCGACGCCGAGCAGGTCCGCTTGATGTCGCTGCGTCGGGACAATGACTTCAGTTGCTGCTTTGCGCGTCATGACCGGACATCACCCATGAAGCCTGGACACCTGTTTAGCGGAGATGTCGCGGACAGGCTGTGACGTGGTTCACAGATCGGTCCCGAAGGCTGGCGGCGGACCCCGCAATCATACGGACGAAATTGCCACGCGCTCGTCCAGATGGCCGGCTAGAGTCTGCCTCATGTACACCGAGTACGATCCGCAACATGAGGCTGAGGCCGCAATGAAGCGCGCCGCGGAGGCCGAGGGTGCCGACAGGCAACGGCTGATTCAGCTGGCCCTGGCATGGCACGAACTCGCCCGCGATCTGCGCGATGAGCAGGCCGGCCACTCGCATCCAGCGGGGCACAGGCCTTCGGCCCGATAGCGCTGAGATGAGAAAAACCCCGTGCTCGGGGGACAAGCACGGGGTCCTTCAAAGCCGACCGGGGCTGGCGGGTCGGCACCACTCTGTTCGGTGACCCAATGCGCTGATGGCGCATTCGTTCCCGATCGATCCGCAGCGCTGAAATCCATCGAATTGCAGCGATCTTCAACCGCAGGAAGCCATCGTTAACGAATGCTCCGTGACCGAAATCGCGAACGCGATTCGGGCCTCGCGAACGAAGCGGAGTCGGACCGTGAACAAACAAAAAGCCCCCGCAGGGGCTCAGTGTTTTTCACGCGGCTTCCGTCTTCGGGACGGCGTCGGCATTCACCGACAGCTTGACCACGTCGCCTTCGACGGCACCGACATATTTCGTGTCGATGTAGTGGTGGTGGTCCTTGTGACCTTCCGGGCTGTCCTTGCGCGTCAGCTTGATGCGGTTGCCCTCGAGACGATCGACGGTGCCGACATGTGCGCCGTCCTTGCCGATGATTTTCATGTGCTCTCTGATGTCAGCCATGCTGTCCTCCTTGCATAGGGACAACTGCGAAGGCGCCGGTTCGTTGCAGCAGGCATGTTGGACCCGCCGCGTTTTCCGGACGTTGACGCTTGATTGGATCTGTCAAGAAGCGCAATGGAGACCATTCGGGCCTATCTGGAACGCAAGCACGAGGAACTCAGGCTGTTGAACGACGGCCTGAGAAACCCGCTCGATTTGGCGCATCCGTGTTCCGTCGACGACGTCGTCAGGTTCAAATTCCAGATCACGGCGGCGCTCAGGGCGGAGCACGAACTGCAGGAGTGGAAGGCGACGGAGACAGCCTGGTCGCACACGGCCGATCCCGCCAGCGGGCCGTTCGAGTTCAGCTACGATTACCAGCGGGCCGATCTCACGGTCCGCGGCCCGTCATTCTACGAGCTCGACGAGGCCTGCACGAGCACGGCGATCTACACCGCCTCGGGGATGGCGGCGATTTCCGCAGTGCTGCTTGCTTGCGCGCGGATCGTCGTGAAGGCCGATATCCTGGTGCTGCTAGGCTCCTATGGCGAGACGCTGGAGCTGATCCGAAACTTCATGCCGCATTTGCGGATCGAGCCCTTGCCGCTGCCGCTCGGTGATGGGCTTGCGCAGGGGAGTTCACCTCGAATCCTGCTGCTGGATTCCTGCTCCGTCGCCGGCGCCATCGAGGCGGTGCTGCGCCGCGACGGCTCGGGCCTCGATCTCCTGGTTTTCGATACGACGTGCTTTGCCGGCAGGTCAGGCCGCGTCAGACGCGTCATGCAGTGGGCCAGGCGACAAGGAATTCCGCTGGTCTTGGTGCGAAGCCATAACAAGCTCGATTCGCTCGGAGCGGAATATGGCCGGCTCGGCTCGGCCGTCTTCGTGCACGGGCCTGAGCATCGGCCGCGGGCAGGGCGCGTTGAATGGATACGTCTCGCGTCCGAAACCCGCAACGCAGTGCGGCTGCTCGGCGGCGCGGCATTGCCGGCCCACTTCCCGCCCTTCGCCGGCAGCGCGGCGTACTGGGCGCTGACCAAGCGGCGCGTGGCTGCGATCTTGCGTAACGGCCGAAGCTCGGCGCGATACTTTGCCGCCGAGATCCCGGCGCTCTCCGCTCAGCTTCGCTTCGCCCACGGGCTGTACGTGACCCTTCGCGGAAGGCGCGCGCTCGACGAGGCGACAGCGCGGCAGTCAGCCGAGGACATGAGCTGCGAATTGCGCCGCAAGGGCTTTCCCATCCGCCACGCCGGCAGCTTCGGCTTCGATTTCGCAGCGACCGAGTGGTTTCACGACGCAACAACGGATCAGTACAGCGTTCGGGTGGCGGTCCCGGACCTGCCGACGGAGGTGTGGGACGATCTCACCGTCGCCATTGCGCGGTGGTGGCGCGGTCATCAGTCCGCCGCTGGCGATACATGAGTTCTGCCGACAGCCCGGCGGGAGGACGGTCGATCAGTCGACCGCCAGGCAATACTCCAGCTGCGGCTTCGCGTGGCCACGGCGCGTCCGGTCCTGAACGGTAAAGGCAGGCGGGCGTTGTCCCGTTGCGGCGCCAACGGTCGAGGCCTGAGCCACAGTGAGGGACCTCGTGATCACATTGGTGTTCACCAGACCTGCGTCGACCGCCAAATACGAGATCGCAACGATCGCGACCGCAGACGCGATCGCCATTCTCGTCAATTCGGATTGCTGCATTCAGAACCTATCGGGCCCTTCTCGCCCGGCGCTTACATAGGGGCGATCGGCGCCGTTCAAAGGCCGGCATATGGTTACCCACGCGTTCGTGAAGAGCGGGGGGAGAGGGGCTGAACAAGCAACGAGCTGGCGATCCCGGCAGGACTGATAGAATTCAGCTAATTCAATGGCTTGAGGTCAAGGTTAGGCACTTTTTCGGCCATTGCTTTCCGAGAGAGATTTTCGATGATTGCCTAACCCCACGAGCGCCCGGCGCGCACCTCAGATTAAATTCGCGACGCTCTATCATTTGAGACTCTACGCGAGAGTGTCAGGCTGGACGGTGCCGACCGGCGTGCCGCGTTGAGTATGGTGCGTCGGGCGGTCTCGGTGCGTCTCGGCCCAGCCCCGGAGATGCCCGAGGCCGTTCCGGGCATCATCTCCGCTCTAATACAACCCGCACAACCTAAGAAATCGCGTTTAGGTTGTCGGCAAGAACAAACAGGGGGCGCTGCAGTCGAGGGACGGCCCCGGCCAAGGCTGAAGAGGGGACGTGAGGCCGGGGCCGCTGGAGGTTGCCTGACCTTGGGCAAGCAAGGTCAGGCGGAACGAGCCTATCCAAATGGAGGAGCGTTCCTCTGTTCGCTTCAGCACTGTTCCGTGCAGGAACTTCCAGGGTTGGGATTTCTGGCTTCCAGTCTCGGGTGGAACCGGGCGCGCCTACTTCGGCATCCTGCCCCTGGGGTCCGGCGTTTAGCGTTTCCCCGCGCCACCCGTACTACTCGTGTAAATCCTCACCAGGAGCCATCGATGGTTTTGCGCGACGGAAGCTATATCGACGACTTGATTTATGGTGGTGGTCACGCGGTAACCGTTAAGGTTTGGGACGGCCACGATGACGACAGCGTTGAATGGCGTACGGAGCCGCTATCTGCAATGCCGCGCGAGTGGCTGAGCGAAGTCAAGACCGCCGTTGAAAGTGCTCTCCGTGCCGGCTGAGAAGGCTGAGCGCAAAGCAGTCGCAGGGAGCCTTCTTTCGCAGTGGTGGACGCTGGGAGCCCTGACCCGCGATAAGAGGGTGCGCTCGCGACACTATAGGGCTGCCTGGGTCATTCTCGACAGGTACATGCAGGGCCGTGGCAAGGGACGCGCCTCAGTACGCTATATCGCTCATGCCACCGGCCTCGCCCAGCGCGCTGCTGTTGCCGCTTGCCGAGAGTTGACCGACTGGGGATACACACAGCGTATCGTTGGAAGCGGTTCTCGACCGTCCGAATACATGCCCAACTGGTAACAACTGCTCCCACCACCACCCGCAAGGTCGATTTTGCGGCGATTTGCGGTACCCACGAGGACAGCACTATTGGTACCCACGTGGGGTGCACAAATCCGCTTAGCGATACCCACGGGTGTCACGAATCCGACTTACCTCTAACCGGCGTAGAAGCCGAGTTAGGGGTAAGTAAATCAGTATCCGCCAGCGGGCCGAACGCTGAGGCGCCGGCCTTGGCGGGAAGAGATTTCGAGCGCATCTGGAAGGCCTACGGCCGCTACGGCAACAAGCAAGCCAGCAGGCGCGCGCTCGAAGCCATACCCAATCCCGACGTCGACCACATCGCAAGCCGCGCTGCTGCATGGGCCGCTAGCGCGAAGCCAGGCCAGCGCAGGATGCCGCTGGAGAAGTGGTTAGAGGCTGAGAAGTACGACGAAGCAGATCGCAGCGTGAAGCTGAAGGCCAAGTCAGCAGTTCCAGATGAGTATCCGGATGAGGAGCCTGAAGTGGCGAGACGCCGCACTGATGCCGATACTGCGGCCGAAGCCGCTGAGCGTGCCAGAACAATCCGGAAATCTGCCATTCAAATTGATGTCCCGCGCGGCGTCCCGCTGACCGTTGTCGCTAGCGCTATACAGAAGCGGGGAGAAGATACTTGGCTAGCCCTTGTCACCGATCAAGGTAACGTTGGGCTCATGATCGAGGGCAGCCGCCAAGAGCAGCAGGCCGAGGGTCAGGCCCACTTGATGCGCCTGGGTCATGCGTGCGGCCTGGATGAGGTCTATGACTCGGCCGAGCTGCACGGCAGGCCGTTCATGGTGGTTGGTGACTCGTTTGCTCCTGTAGATGCCGAGGAGCAGGCAGCCTGACTGGGCGAGGGGTCACCGCAATCCCCGGCAACTCCGCCAACTAACACCGGCCGCCCAGTTGCACGCCAAATCCCGCAAGTTTTCAGATCATCACAAAGGCTCCAGAAGAGGGCCGAACAGCACATCACGGAGCACACATGATCCCTGCCAACGACAACGGCCCCGTCGCGGCCGACAGTTTCACCGACCTTGCAGCCCGCCGCGCCTGGCTAGCTACCGCGCCGGCCACCCACGCCGCTCACCACGCTCAGCCGCCCTGCATTACTTGGTGCAAGCGCGAGAAGGATGAAGCGACCTTCATAGGCCTCCGGCTATGGCGCACCCTCAATGAGCCGCCGCGCGTCGCTGCGAACGATAACGAACCGGATCAGGAGGAGACCGAGGCCGGCGAGCAATTGTTCGCACCTAGTGTGGACCGCGAGTTAGTAGACGTCGGCGCGAGACAGTTGGTCTGGGCCTTCAACAACAATCGGACGCGGTGGGTGGGTAATCGGCTCGTGAGGGTCTGGAACGGACACGCTTGGGTAAGCCCCGATGCGGAGTTCGGCGAGGTGCGAACGCGCAAGAGTGAGAAAGCCGACACTGAGAGTTGGGATGCCGATGTACCGGATGCTCAGGCCGAGCTGGCTCGGTCCATGGATCTGGAACGTTTGCGGGCCCGGGTTGGCCACAAGGCGACCAAGATCTTGGACATGGCGGCGGGCGACAGCACCTTGGTGGAGATCGGCGAAGATCTGGGCTTCGCTGGCCAATATGCAACGCGCATGGCGGCCAAAGAAGTTCGGGCTGCGGTTGCTGCGCTGAATGCGGCCGTTATTGAGGGCGAGAGGGCGGCTGCTTAGGCGCACTCTCGCTCCTGATTTCATTCCGAAACGTGAACGTCAAACCGATAAGGACGCACGTCGGCCTTGGCCAAATAAGACGCGGGGGCGTCGGCCCCAAAGACCGCAGCTACGTGGTCACCGACGCTGCAACAAGTTAGTCATCTCCCGCGTGAACAATCAGTCCGGCTCCGCACCCGTGCGATACTCAAAGGAACTCTAGTGAAGGAAAGTGATTGACTAGTCGATTCCAGAGAGAGAGAGGCGGGCGCGGCTGCCTTTTGGCATCTCTAAAGGCTAAACACCGCGGTGCTAGTCTCATTCCAAAATAAAGGTTCGCTCCAGAGACACTCTGACCGCCCTGTACACTAACAGTCGGGTCAAAATGATTTCTTATCAAGTCTGTCGTATGCTCCACGGAACCTGCCGCTGTATTGTCGTAAGCTGCAACGTATCTTGTTGAAGCCTTGAGAACTCGCTGTCCTTGGCAAACGTATTCCCCATTTTCTAGATACCGCCTCACTTCCCGATCACAAGACTCTCGCTGGAACAGCTCGTCTGCGATGATCGCTAGCTCCTCAAGCGAGATTTCCAACACTTGCACGTCATCGAGTTCGAGTCTTAGAGATTCTGCCAACTGCGCATCGGTCCGCGACTGAATCGAATGCACAATTTTCGAGTCAAGCGCATACTGAGCCCTTCGTAATTCGGAAGTGACTTGGGTGGTTGAAGCTGAGCTACGAGTCACGCCAACTAGTCGGTCCGGCGAAACTTCGCACAGCATGTCGTAATCTTGGCCGTTTGCAGAGACATGATAGATTGAGCCAGGAGCGCGCAAAAGCATAGGTGGCGTTATCGGGTGAAAGCCGATAGCGGAGATTGCTTCATTGAGTCTATTCGGGGGCTTGTGTAGATAAATCGCAGCCACGAATGCTAGCGGTGCGATGCTCACGATTGCCACTAATGCCCCCCATTTTGCCAATGGGCGCATTG
Organism: Bradyrhizobium glycinis; assembly: GCF_016031655.1. Taxonomy (GTDB): domain Bacteria; phylum Pseudomonadota; class Alphaproteobacteria; order Rhizobiales; family Xanthobacteraceae; genus Bradyrhizobium; species Bradyrhizobium glycinis. Next base: position 90,841 of record NZ_JACCHQ010000020.1, on the reverse strand, counting down.
GAATCCTCCGCCGATTACCCGCAACAATAATTGCCACAAGGGCGTGCGCATGCGTACGCCGAACCTGCAGGAGCAGTCGCAAGCGCGGCGAGAGTGAAGATAAAGAGGAATGCTGCGAACTTCATGATCTGTCCTCCCTTTGATTGACAGATGCTCGCTGCGATTTGACGTCCGGAAACCCGCAACGCACCTCGGCGATGGGAAGCGAGACATCTAATTGCAAGACTACTCCTCCTACAGGGCCGCAGATGTAATCTAGTTCACATTCGATCCTAAATTGTATGGCTGGCGCGACGTCGGTCCTCACGATCAACACAGCCACCGTCATGTACGCTCCCAAGGCGCTCAATCTCTTTAGTCCTTAGCGGCAGATTTCTGCCCCGACGTGTTGTGCACTTAACGCCGGCTGAGGTCGGCGGCCCTTTTACCGGCCTTTGGCCGTGAAGCCGCAGAGCGGCTTATTCCCATAACCAATCAATCGACACTTTCCACTGAGGAGAAGTAAACGTGGCGAAACTCGCCGACGTCCTCGCCGCGGTCGACTCCCTTGGATTCGACCCCGCACGAGTCAAGCACGTAGCCCGCCGGCTGAGCGAAGCGGGTAAAATCCCATCAGGTGGTCCTGCACGGTCTCCCGACCTGAGCGAGGATGACGTTCTGCGCCTGATCATGGCCGTGGCGACTTCGCCGAAACTCCGCCAGGCAGAAACGTCCGTCGAGACCTACGGGGCGCTGACACCGATCGGCGCGCATATCGAGAGCGATGCTCCCCAGTCCGTACCTCGGAATGCGTGCGACGCCATCGCGGTTGAAGTCGAGATGGCTCGCCGCGGCGATGCACAGGCGCGGCATTCGTTCCTTAACTTCGTCCGGTCTTGGCCGGAGATCGTAATCGAGCCGCCAGGCGGCAAGGTCGTGCGCTTTCGTCAGTCGGGCTCGAACGCAGGGCACTGGGCTCACGACGGGCACCGAACAGCGACCACGATTCCGGTTGCTGCCGTTGCCGATATTCTCGACACACTATTTGGAAAGGCTCAAGCCTGATGGCTCCGCTTAGAAAGAAACCGGCCGACGAATACCGCGTGCCCTCTCTGAGCGAGGCCAGCCCCGAACACGCTAGCCTTCTAACGAAACAGGCTGAACTGCAGACCCGCTATGGCGAGTTAAACACTGAGCGCGGCCTGCTTCGTCGGGAAATCGAAGTGGCCAAAGCGGCGGGCGGAAAGCACCCTTCGCTCGCCGTGGCAGAATTGCTGGGCGATGAAACCGAAGCAAGCGTCGCCGGCCTGTCTAAAAAGCTGCGTGAAGTTGCGTCCGGGATGGCCGACATTGAGGCGGCGCAAGAGATCTTGCGCAGGCGCACCGATGAGGCACGCGACGCGGCCAGCAAGCTCGTTTGCAGCGCTGTGCTGCCGGAATACAGGCGCCGTTTGGCCGAATTGTGCGCCGCCGCGCGTGCTCTTGAAGCGGCTCGCGAGAGCCATGACGCGCTTCTGGACCAGCTCGACGCCGAAGACGTTCGAAAGGACTATTTGCGGCCGGTTCATCCGTTTTTCATGGGCGATCGGCGCGATGGTCGCGTGAGCCAGTTCCTTCGTGAAGTGAAGGAGGCGCATAATGTCTAAAGGATCAGAACGCACCTCCGACGTCGCCGATCGAAAGCCTGTCCGCCGCAGCGTCAAGCTTCCGGGCGAGAGTAGGTACTGCGAATGCTCGGACTCGCCTGCTGTGATCGCACGCAAGATCATGCAGGAAAAGCGCGAGAAGCGAATGCGAGCGGCGCAGCGTGGCAGATAAAATCTCTGGATTCGCCATTTCCTGGAACCGGCCGGCGATCATCGCGGGACTCTTTGAGGAACGCTTTGCGCGCGGAGCATTCGACAAGCATCTTGCGCAGAATCCTGATGTCGCCGCGCTGTGGAGTCATGATCCTTCAAGACCGCTGGGAAGAATTCTTAACCGGACGCTTTCCCTCCGGTCGACAAATGCCGGCCTCTATTACGAGCTAACGCCGAATCCTGATGCACCGTTGGGACAAGAAGCATTAGCGACGGTCGGCAACGGCACGGTCAACGAGGTAAGCGTTTCATTCACCCCCGTTGTTGAGGAATGGGACGACAGTTCCGATTTACCGAAGCGCCTTATCACCGAGGCGAAGCTCTACGAGATCAGCTTGGTTCTTTGGGGGGCTTACGGCAAGGACACATCAGCTCAGATCAGCCGGGCGAGTACCAACGGCGAGGCCGCGCTCCGGCGAATCCGAGAAGCGCAGCGGAAGCGAGGAATCCTGAAATGGTAATCACCGGCTTGGTTCATGGATGGGACACTCGCAGGCACCGCGGCATCGCTCAACTCGACGATGAACGTACCGTCAAGATTGATGCGCGCGATCTCGGTGCGGCCAAGCGACTGCCGGAATGGCGGGGACAATTCAGGATGCACATCGGTGATCGAGCTGAGTTCGTCGTCAATGATGACGGCAAAGTGGTCGATGTTCTGCGAGTGTGGTGAGGCAGGCTGGGGTGGGGTGGGTCAAATCTCTCGGCCTGTGGGGGCCTCGAACCGGTTCCGGGCCAAAATACGCGAAACCACAATTCAGAATATGGGGTCTAAGTCGTGGTCCGGCAATTGGGACGGTATTGCCGGTCATGACCCGACCAATCCGACTTCGGGCGGTGGCTTCACCTTTACGGCCGGGACTTCAATGTTCCCCTTCGCGACCTTCGGCAGCGGCCTTGTCGGCCCAACGGGGCAGACTGCCAATATATTCATGGCTAACTTCGGCGCTTTTGCTTTTGTCGGCGCGGTAACGTCTGGGTACACGTCAGGCTGGACCGTTTTAAAGTGTAGGCATCGGATCTCTACCACGTTTGGAGGCGGACACTCGCGAGACCGATCCCGCCTAAGTATAAGCACGCGCCAGTTGCGACTCATGAGGCTGTTGGTCATTCTAAGTACGAATGGAACCGCACCGAGGCTATACTAGGCTTCCTTTCTGTTTTGACGCGCGGCCTCGTTGGCGTTTACCAGCACGTCGATAAGAAGCATCTAAACCGGTATTTAGTTAGACAAAACAACCGGTAGAAGTTGGGAGTTGACGACGTGCATTGCGCCAAGCATGCTATCAGAGGTATGGCTGGTAAACGCCTAACCTACTTGGACTCGTCAGCATGACGGTAATGCCTGTCAGGCCCGATTTGATTACATGGGCACGGGAGCATCGAGGCCTTAAACTGCAGGAGGCCGCTACACTGCTTGGCATCACCGCCGCAGAGCTCCAACAATTAGAACAAGGTGGCAAGCCGTTACATCTGACGATGTTTCGGAAAATTTCCAATGCGCTGCGCATCCCGCAGGCGACGCTATTGCGGCGCACGCGTCCTAATCTGCAGCCGATGCCGCGCGACTTTAGATCCATTGAGGGACGAGGAGCGCGGATTGGCCTGCAGACGCGCTTCGCAATCGACTACGCTCGCACCATCGCGGCGAACGTAATGGAGCTGGTTGAAAGCGGTATCGGGCCAACGACGCCTATACTTCCGCATCTAACCCGGGGTGAGGATGCCGCGGAAGCTGGCGAGCGCGAGAGAGAAAGGCTTGGTATTCCTGTCATAAATCAGATGGCATGGCCAGCCAAGGACGCCTTCAACAACTGGCGCGCGCTCATAGAACGGACCGGATGCTTTGTACTTCTACAAAAATTCGACGTGGAAGAATGCAAGGGCTTTGCGCTTTACGACGATCAAAACACACCGATTATCATGATCAGCAAGGCCGATGAATTTGATCCGACTAAGACCTTCACGCTGATCCACGAATATTGCCATTTGCTGTTGCGCGAACCTGGTATCTCGGATCAGAACCGCGAAAACCCTGTGGAAGCTTTCTGCAACAAGTTTGCTGCGGCCTTCCTGATTCCGCGCGCTGCATTGCGAGCCGTGTTGCCATACTGGCCCACCGCGCCGGTAGAATGGTCCCGGCACGACCTAAGGGAATGGGCGCGACAACTGAAGGTAAGTCAGCAGGCCTTGGCGCTGCGACTTGAGGAACTCGGCGTTGCGCCCCGCGGATATTACAGCCGTATTGTCGCGGGCCAAGACAAGACCAGCAAAGCCAAAAGCAAGGGCGGCAATTACGTTTCTACAAACGCATTTGAGATGGGGAACAGATACGCGTTGGCCGTGCTAAATGCGCAGGCACGCGGGGATATTCCGACGGCTGAAGCAGCTGAAATGGTGCAGCTGGCTCCCCAGCATTTTGAGCAAGTCAGAGAGCAGGCTGACAAGCGATTTGAATTTGCCGGGGCGGTAGGCGGCGGTGTACCTCATTGATTGCGATGCGATAGCACATCTTGACGGTGTATCGCACTGCGACGCCGTGCTAGCTGGACTAAAGCAACTTGTAGGCATCGGGACACTTAAGACGGTAGAGCAGGTCTTCGACGAGCTAAGGAGATGGCCGCACCTTCAGGAGCAGTTTAAGCCGGTCAAAAAGCAGTTCCTCATCGAGGATCAGCACAGCCCTGCGATAGCCTCGATGGCTGGCCAGATCGCGGAGGATTTTGAATTTCTGTTCGATCAATCGGGCAGCAGAAATCCTGATCCGGCGGACCCTTGGCTTATTGCAGCGGGAAAGGTGCTTGGGTGGACGGTGATTACTGATGAACGCAAAACCAGCACGCGAAAAATTCCCTATGTCTGCCGACAGCAAAGTATCCAGGTCAGGTGCATCAGTGGCCCGGAATTCTTCGCCGAGATCGGCGTCTTCACATGACGACCCGGAGCAGTCTAAGAGGCGTTCAACGCCGTGGTGAAGCCCCGGAAGCCAATGTGATGCGATCAAGCGAAACATGGAAGGCGCTTGGCATTGCCGTCCTGGTGTGGGGTAGCATGTTCCTGTTCCTTTGGCTCATTGACTACAAGCCGCGGATCAAGGGGCCGTCTACCGGCGAAAGCTGCGTAGAGTTCGTCAACCGGCTCTTCGCCCAACGAAAATTCCACACGCCGACCGAGTCTGAGATGAGGGACTTAGACGTCTGCGACGTTCGGTAAGTAAAACTTCGCCTTTAGATATGTTCGCGGCTAAGCTTTCTGCCTCACAACCTCGACGGCCACGGTTCGCACGCAATTCCATCGCCGTCGCGATCATGATGTCGCCAATAGCCGGGCTGGCCTCGCCTCGCAGGTGCCAAGCCGACCAACCTGGCAAAAGGGCAATTCGGGGCGGACCCGATATGTCGAAGCGTTGTCGTAACCGGCCAGGGGCTCGAAACAAGGAGCCAAATAGCCGGATAGACAACCAAAAGGATAGCGATGGCGCTCAATGCGGCAACGGCCCACCGCACCTTGATGGTGCGATCACGGCGCGCAGATGCCGCGAAAAAACGTCGCTGTAAATTACGCAGGCGGCGCTCAGCTCCGGGACGAACAGGATCTGGACTAGCAAGATGCTCCATAGCTTTGGCTCAAGCACTCCTCAATGCCCATTTTCGCGCGGTTCTGCGCGTTGGGACTGCAGGCTGATATCGCTCAGGCAATCGTCAGACTTTGCCTGAAGGTTAGCTCAATCTCAGGGCGCGAAAACCGCCCCTGAGAGGCTTGGCAAATCACTGATTACGGCACCCGCCTTTCGGCTTGGAGCGGTGGTCATGACCTCGATCCCATAAGGAGTGACCGCATGCCCGTTCGCATTGTTGAAGCGCAGACACTTGAGCCCTGAGAGGTGCTCGATGGACACAGCGGCTGCCGTTTGTCGCAGATGGTAGGCTTCCACCAAATCGGCTTCGTGGAAGTAAGGTTTGCCGCTCTTCGACCTCTCCATCCCTAAGAACGTCTGTTGGTTGCCACTGGCGAATGGGTTTCAACGAATTCTGAACGCACGAGATCGGAACAGTTTGGGTCCATTGCGTTGGCGAGAAGCGCCGCGAAAATGTCTTGCAGTTCTTCACGCGGTTCGCCTTGCGAAGCCTCCAGTAAGGAGACCGCTAGACTCTCCGGAATCGCGTGGTTTTGTCTACAAGATCACGCTCTTCAATGATGCGCTTTGTCTTCCTCTGCAAGTGATCTAAGTTCCGCTCGCGAGCCTGCGCGATGCGATCGCCGATCATCCAGTCGTAGATATTTCCGATCGCGGGACTTGCCTTGTCGACTAGATCGACGACCTTCCCGGTAGCCTTGGCCGTTTCAGTTATTGCCTTCTCATACGGCATCTCAGGGCGTTCGCTCATAACGCGCGTCTCCCGAGTGGCTCTCGGGTGAAACCGACTAAAAAGTCAGACCTGGCTCTTACTGGTTTTTCGCACCTGGGGGACCACCCAGACTTGCGGGTCCCTCCCCGGGATAGTTCCGCTGGATGGTCACGCTATGGCCGTCCTGCTGCTGCCGGGTTTCCGACACTGTGGTCCCCACCGGCTGCTCGGGGTTAGGTCGGGTTGGCACCTTGTCCGGGTCAACACGCCCGCAGCCCGTGTCGGTGCAATAGTAGCCGAAGAAGTCCCGGGCTAGCTGTCCGTCCTTCTGATCTCGCGTGCCGTAGATTTTAACGTAGCCCTGCGTCTGCTCGATGATCACCATTGCGCGATGAATGATGCGGCCGTCGGGAGCATATGCCGTCAGCAAGGTCCGGCCGGGCCTGAGGCCGCGCAGCGTAAAGGCCCGGTCGGTCTCCGGCACGATTAGCGCAACGCCCTCAACAGTGAGTGAGAGGCGCCCGAACGGTTCCTCGAAGGCGAAGGTCCGCGCGTCCTCCGCGCGAAGCTGAATCACGTTGTTGGTGACGATCTCTTTCGGTGGCTCGGCAACCGCCGTGCCGACCATGACAAACAGCAGAACCGCACAATTCAGCAACAAAGAGCGCATCGGAAATCCCCCTCGCTTGAAATATGCAGCGATGCTAGTGCAACCTTGGCTTGTTTGGAAGCCTTAAGGCGAAAGGGCGGAATTTTACAGGATTGGCAAGTGCTCAACTCACTAGAAACAAAGGGAGAAGTCGGGCTTGAGGCCCGAAAAGCACTCAGTCGATCGGCATTGCTCCCAGTACTGCCCGAGCTAGCGCGGCCGTATGTCTGCAGCGGCATGCGCTGCCCCCCGCGGCAGCGCTGGTGCTGAGCGCTCACAGCGTGGTGCGGCGCTGCCGGCCGAGGTGATCGATACCGTTAGGCGGACGAAGTCGGGAAGGGTGATGTGATAGTTGGGGAAGGTAGGTCTATCGCACGGACCCTGTCGCTTTTGACAGGTGCGGCCCTTCCGACCTGAGCGCATGATCGGTGTCAAAGGGTGAGGGCGGCTATGCAGCGCTATTATTTTCCGATCATTCACATGGGCGAGACGCAGACCGACGAGGTAGGAGAGCTATTTGGCTCTGCTGAGCTAGCAGTCCAATACGGCGCCCGCATCGCTAGGATATCGCCAGCGATCCCGAATGCGACCGCGACGCCGGCACCGTCGTAGTGGTGGTTGACGCCACCGGGGTTGAGATCGCGCGGCATGACGTGTTGTCGCGACGGTAAAGCGGGGCCGGTCGGGGAGGGTTTTGTGAGGGTGGGGCGGTGCGGCGGGTCAGCCGGTGGTTAACGAATTATCACCACTTTCTTGTGATTCTCTGTGCCTGAAAGGGTGCTTGTCATGGCAGAAACTTCAATCGAATGGACCGACGCGACGTGGAATCCTGTGGCCGGTTGCACCATTCTCTCGCCGGGCTGCACCAACTGCTACGCTATGCGCATGGCAGCGCGCCTCGATGCCATGGGCCTTGCAAAGTATAAAGGGCTGACGCGGAAGAGCGGTGGCCGAGCCAAGTGGACAGGCAAGCTTTATCTCGATCGCAAGGCGCTAGAGACGCCAAAGAGCTGGAGCAAACCGCGACAGATCTTTGTGAATTCGATGTCGGACCTCTTCCATGAAGAGGTGCCGGCGGATTTCGTTGCTGAAGTCTGGTCGACGATGGCGGCGACACCACAGCATACATATCAGATCTTGACCAAGCGGCCTGATCACATCGCTAAGATCACTGCAGGTCTGCCATTGCTGCGCAACGTTTGGCTCGGCACCAGCGTGGAGAGCGCGGACTATCTCGGCAGAATTGACGAACTGCGTGAGGTGCGCGCAGCGGTGCGGTTTATCTCGTTTGAGCCACTGCTAGGCTCAGTCGCCAATGCCAACCTCAAGAATATTCATTGGGCAATTGTGGGCGGGGAGAGTGGCCCGAACGCTAGACCGATGGATGCGGAGTGGGTTCGCGAGATTAAGTCCGCCTGTCGCCGCTACCGCACCGCGTTTTTCTTTAAGCAGTGGGGCGGCAAGAACAAGAAGACCACCGGTCGCATGCTAAACGGCCGGACGTACGACGAGATGCCGGCGGCTTCCCCTTAGAACAGGTTCCCCTGTCTTTCCGGGTTTGAAGCGGACTTCCAGAACTTGTGAGCTAGTTCATGCTTCGCCACTAGCAGCAGCCAGTAGAGGTGCTGGCCACCACTATTCTTTAAAAGCTTCATCTCGGTGGATGCCTTAGTACCCAACCCGGATACAAGGTCTCTCCAATGATCGATAATTTCGTTGCGGATGCCACGCTGGGCCTGTTCAGCGTCAATCACATCTTTCCAGCCCGGGGCGAATCTATCGAATGCTGATACGGCCGACCCGATATTCTCGTCTAGGTTTCGCTGGAGGTCCATTTTGCTGAGGTGAACCAGCATATCCATTCGAGTCCGGCGCGAGAGTGTTCTGAAGATGTTGAAGTCCAAGGCGCCTAAACTGTATGGATCGATGAAAGCGAAGTGCAAGCCCTCCGGTTCCAAGCGCTTCAGGATTGCGAGCGACGTCTCGACAGCTTCGCCATGGATGGCGGCAACAGGTGCGCCAAGGGCGCGCAGGCGTTTTGTCGCTGCATTGAGCCGCTCCTCATCCATGTCGGCGATATACATGTGCGAAAAAGGCGCCCTGCCGGCTACGCTCTTCCGCCACGCCGCAACGCAGCTTCCGTCGATGAAGGGACCGCCCTTGATCTTCGAACGGCCAGGTCCACAAAATAGGTCTATGTAGGTGGTTCCTGCTTTGCTAGGACCGATAAACTTCGCACGTGCACCGCGCGAGATATCGACGTATCTGCACAAAAGGTCCTGCTTCTCTTGAGCCCAGGGTCCGACCTCTTCGGCGGGGAGTCCGTCGTCGCCCGCAACAAGTTTGCCCATCCCTAATTCGTCCCTATCGCCGAGGACAGCTTGATGCGACGCTGTACCAACATTTTGTAGCGTTGCCCCACGCCGCAGCCTTCGAAATGGCGCACCCACGCATTCAAGAACCGCAATTCAAGTTGTCGCATTCGGGCTTTCGCCAAAATGACGCAAATGCGCCAAGCATAAAAAGGAGCTGGTGGTTCGCCGTTGTTAAGATATTCGGCGAAGGCCCCTGACACGATGGCGACGTTCGCCCCAAGGTCCTCTTGGATCGACTTAATGTAATCGCGTGCGTCAGGTCTATTCAGGAAGCTCATCGTTCCGCCGTTGGCCTCGCCGTAGGATTTGCCATCCTCAAGCATAGCAGGAACGACTTCAAGAACGTGGGCACTGTAAAGGTGCTCCACATCTTCGTTCGAGAGAGTCGGCGTGGTCTCCAAGCAGTCTATTAAGACAGCCAGAGCGTCGAGATCAAAATTCGGAGGGGCGGTCACTCATGCCGCAGCAGCTATTTGCAGGGCCATGCCTGACTGAGAGCGGTCATAGCCAGGATGCGGAACGGTTGATGCAGGTCTTGTGGATGGGATTGTAGGTAATTGACCACAACCCTCACGGCCTGGGCGCTTGTCACACCTTTCGGGTGGCACACCTTGAATCCGTCCGGTAACGATTCTCGCAGGAATAGAAGAGTATCGACCGTACCTCCGCAGTCGCCGTCCCACACCTCGTATCGGTAGTTATCGGTCACGTAATGTTGGCAGTGGGGGAGCATGAAATTTCCACTTTGGAAATCGGGGGCAGCTCTGCACGTCTCGCTCAGCGCGACGGCAACAGCCAGAAGCACAATTTGAAGAGAGATCCTCACAGATCAAGCACCATTCACCTCGGGATTTCCGTCAGATTGCGCCAAATAGGTCGGCCTGTTGCCCTGGTGAAACGCGCGGCAATCTCGTCGAAGTTTTCATCGTCGTCGGTTAAGATGAGGACGCCATCAATGCCGTCCTCAATCATGCTGGTCACTGCCGTGGGCACGTGGCCGAAAGGGCCAATAGAGACCTCGTGCCCTCGCTCCATCAGTGTTGCGGTATACCACCCTGCGACATCGGCAGCGGACAGAATTGCGATCTTCATTTCGTGACGCCTAGAGTGGATGAATCACGCGTAGAAAGCTCCGCGCGCTGGGTTGCAGACTTCATCGATCATACTTCTTGCCGCCAGTGCTGATTCCATAGAGAGTTGCAGAATAGGGAAGCCGAGCGAGAATGGTCGCGTTCTTCGCTATAGCGCCTGCCGTGACGCCTCGGCAGAGGAGCGTGACACCTCCACTATTCCGCTCGCAGAATGCATCCGGGCTATCGATAAAGGCTAGCCCCTTTTGGCCGGTCCAAGGTTTGCGAAGTAAAATGACGGTTCGGCCTTCGGGAAGCGCTCCGATCGGCTGGACGACGAATATGGATATAAACTGCGCTCCGACGATCCCCGCAACGATTACAAACAGAACAGCTAGCCAGCCTTTCATCCGCCGCGCGTCTCCCCCTATTGAAGCTGTGACTCAATCGCAACCAAGGCGAGAGCGCAAGCCGTAGTGCACCGGGCGTGCAAATCTTTAGTTGTGAAAATGAGGAGCCGGTCGCTTTACCGCCCCCGACTCAGGGTCACCACCAAAGCACGAACAGCTGACGTGCGCTTTCGCCACCGGAGAGAAATACCGAAGCCAGTCCAGAGAAATAGGTAAATGGTGAAGTACGGGGACTGGTGCTCTTATTGAGAACAAGCAGTAAAGACCTTCGCATCATCTCGATCAGTGCAAGAAGGATCAGAGATGGCAACGTGATGATGCAGGCCCAAAGACCAACGCTTGCAAGAAAGAAAATCGGACCGACGAGCGCTACCACAATTCCGGCAAGTATGGCCCACCACCACGCAGTTTCGGAAGGAAGGTTCATCGAACTTACCGGCGTATCCGGATCAAAATGATGAAACTGCATCATAAAAATGGGGACCGCCACGGCAGTCGTTAGCTGCAGAGCATAACGGGCGACGGGCGGCCGCTGTTTAATCGACTGTCCTGTTCTGATGTCGAATGCTGGCGGTTCGTGCATCCTGTTGAACCAACTGATGATGGGCTGACAGCCCTTCTTGAGGCGCGATGGGGCGTCGTAGAGCCAAAGATAGAACGAGATCAGGCGAGTCCGGATTTTTTCGATCGTTGTTACTTCGAGGTGTTGTTTGTCGAGCCAATTTCCTAGCACCATCAGAAAGACAACGAGAACACCTAGGGTCGCCAGCGCTTTCATCGTTCCCTGCCTCACAAAGGCGTCGCAAATCTTAAATTCCGCATGTTGCCTTAGGCCTAAAGTGTCATCCAATAGCAACTGGAGCGGGAGAGCAAGTTGCTGTGCAGCGGAAGCACGAGAAATGAGCGAAGGGAAAAAATATAGAGGGCAGGCCGGCCTTCGTTAGCTAGAGACGCACTTAGCCCCTCGGCTTCGCGTTCAGCGCCTGCCGCATCAGCGTTCTGATGGCCTCCGGGCGGGTAGGGGCTTTGTCCTGCTTCGCTATCCAGTCATCAACTGCAATGAGGTCATCCGGCTGCAGCCGGACCTGAATCTGCGTGCCCTTGCCGGTTGGGGCAGGCCCTCGCTTTTTCCGTACTTTCACGGCTTGGCGCTTCATGGAATCTGTGGTACCACAGTTTCGGGGCCGGTCAAACGACCGGACTAAACAAGGGCGGGAAAGTAATGTCAGAACTCAATATAAATGCCAGCACGGGAATCGAAGCATCAACACTTTTGCCCGAGGACGTATTTCCGCGGGCTGCGGGAAGCCGGGGTGATGCCTCATGCTTGTTCACATGCTGGCCGAGATTCGAGTGGCCAATGGTGTGACGACCCGGCCGCCAACAGGAACGCCAGCCCGTGGTATGCTTGGGCGCGCGAACAAGACCCCGATCAGAAGCAGATCGGTGCCTACCTCGTGGGCCTGCTGGATAAGCACCGCCGAACGGACGACGACCTTGTGGTGCTCCAGCTCGGCATTTGCGACGACGAAATCGAGCCCGAGGTTCACCGGATTCCGGTGAAGGCGCGTCGGGAGGGCCAGCCCGAGCTGGCCTAAGCGGCATGGTATACTGAGGGGAAGGGTAGTGAATCGCCGGCCACTGGATTGCTGACACCCAGCAGCGAAACGCCAGCGGTTCACCACCTGTGCGTCGGTCTCGACCGGCGAGGTAAAGCAGAGCTTTTATTTTCGAGGGGCACGCTCTTGCCCAACCCAGCCAATGACAATCGTGTGCAGCCGCGTGGCCTCCGTCGCGCGGCTGCAGCGCGCTATTTGGGAATCAGCCCGACACACTTCGACAAGCAGGTGCTGGCTGGCGCCGTCCCCAAGCCGCTGGATCTGTTCGGCGTGAACATCTGGGACCGCGCGGCCCTCGACCGCCTGTTCGATGGTGCGCCTCAGCCGGTCAACGACAATGAGGACTATTGGGACAAGGCATGCGGCAGCGAAAGCCCAAGTACGTAAACGAGTACATCGATAGGCACGGCAAGCCCCGCGTATACCTGCGACGACCGGGCAGGGCGCAAATAGCTCTGCCTGCGCCTCTGTACACGCCCGAATTCTGGACGGCCTACCGTGCGGCCATGAGCGCCGATGAGCCGACGTCGCCGGCAGCGATGCGGCGCGTTAAGGCCGGCAGCATAGCAGCCGCCGTGAACGGCTATTACGGCTCGACCGAATTCAAGGTGCTGGCCGAAACGACAAAGGCTACCTATCGCGGCGTTTTGGACCGCTTTGTGGATAAGCATGGGGCGGGACCGATTGCTGGCCTTCAGCCGAAACACGTTAACAAGCTAATTGACGAGATGGCCGATACGCCGTCCGCCGCGAGCAACTTCCGGAAGCGGCTCAAGGGTCTGATGGACTATGCAGTGTCGGCCGGGCTGCGAGCCGATAATCCCGTAGTCGTCGCCAAGAAAGTGAAGCTCAAGACGACCGGCCACAGGACTTGGACCGAAGAAGACATCACCAGGTTCCGCAGGCATCACGAGGTTGGCACGCCGCTACGGCTCGCGTTCGAGGTGCTGTTGCATACTGGCCTCCGCCGCTCCGATGCCGTGCGCCTTGGCTGGCAGCACCTGAGCAAGGACGGCTTTGTCATCACCACAAAGAAGAGCCAAGGCCATGTTGAGCTGTGCATTCCGGTGCACAGCGACCTTGCGCGCTATATCGCCGATTGCCCTAAGGATGGCCCGGCCTTCATCGCAACCATGTACGGCCGTGCCCGCAGCGAGAAGGCGTTCTCTACGTGGATCAGCGAAGCGGCAAGCGACGCTGGCCTTCCTCCGAAGTCGTCGCCACATGGCGTGCGCAAGGCCGCCTGTCGGCGCTTGGCTGAGGCTGGATGTAGTGCTCTGGAAATCATGTCCATCACCGGCCACACCGATATCCGCGAGATCGAGCGTTATTGCCGCGAAGCCGCGCGCAAGAAGCTTGCGGTCGCAGCAATGACGAAGCTCGAAGGCGGATTTGACATCAGATTGCCTAACCAACCAGAGGAGTTAGGCAATAATGACGATAACCTATTGAATTCGTTGGCTGCAGAAACAGTTTGGCGATCCCGGCAGGACTCGAACCTGCAACCCGCGGAGTAGAAATCCGCTACTCTATCCAGTTGAGCTACGGGACCGTCTTGGGCCGGCCTGATCGGGCGGCTGGCCATTCTGTAGCATGCCAATATGAAAAAACTGGTGTTTCGCCAAGTCTGAACCGAACCGTTTTCCTCAGTGCGACGACAAAGCGGAACGGTGGGGTGTCAGGGTGCCAGGTTGAGCGGCAGCGGACTGGACGATGGATCACATCGCCGGGAACGCTGAACAGCTTCCGGGAGACGGCCGCCGGTCGATCGGTCAGGTAGTGCTGCGCCATCAGGACGGCGTGCGCGGCAATATCTCGGCCGGTCTCCTCTGGGCTGGCCTTTGTCATGGCGAAAGCGACGCTTTGCACCTTATGGTTCCATCGCCTTGAGTCCGTCACCTTTCCGCGCATTTCATTTGCCGCCGCGGCGTTCGTCCGCGCTTTCCGGGAGTCCTCCATGATCGGTCTTGTTCGCGCCGTCACAATCTGCGCCGCGCTGGCGCTCGGCCTCGTCGCTGCGCAGGCCGCCGACAAGGCGTTCAAACGCGACGACCTCGCCGACTCCGCGATCAAGCTGGAGGCCCAGATCAAAAGCGAGGCCGGGCCGGTCGCCAAGACCAATGCAACGCTGAAGACGGACGCCGACGCCGCCTTCCGGCGCAATGATTACCGCACCGGCCTTTCTGTGCTCGGCCAGATCGCCGCGACCACGCCCGAGGATGCCGGCAACTGGCTGCGGCTCGCCAAGGTCATCTTCCAGATCTCGCCGAAGAGCTCGAGCGAGCAGACCTTCTTGCTGGAGCGCGCTTCGACCGCCGCTTACATCGCCTACCAGCGCGCCGGCAATGCGAGCGAGGAGGCCGACGCACTTGCCGTGCTGGGCAAGGCGCTGGCCGAACGCAAGCTGTGGCGGCCGGCACTGGACGCGCTGCGGCTGTCGCTCGACATGCGCGAGGTCGCCGACGTCCGCGGCCAATATGAGAAGATGCGCGACGAGCACGGTTTCCGGCTGCTCGACTATACCGTGGACTCGGACTCGGCTAGCCCGCGCGCCTGCTTCCAGTTCTCCGAGGAGCTCGCCAAGCGCACCGATTTCGCACCGTTCCTGGCTCTCGCCGGGCAGGACAAGCCGGCGCTGTCGGCCGAAGGCAAGCAGCTCTGCGTCGACGGGCTGAAGCACGGCGAGCGCTACAACATCAATTTGCGCGCCGGTTTGCCGTCGACCGTGAAGGAGGGGCTGCCGAAATCGGCCGAATTCAACATCTATGTGCGCGACCGCAAGCCGTTCGTGCGCTTCACCAGCCGCGCCTATGTGCTGCCGCGGACCGGCCAGCGCGGCATTCCCGTCGTCAGCGTCAACACACCCGCGGTCAACATCAACGTCTTCCGGATCGGCGACCGCAACCTGATCAACACGGTGGTCGACAGCGATTTCCAGAAGACGCTGTCGAAGTACCAGCTCAGCGAGCTTGGCGACGAGCGCGGCGTCAAGGTCTGGACCGGCGAGCTTGCGACCGCGACGACGCTGAACCAGGACGTCACCACGGCATTCCCGGTCGACCAGGCGCTCGGCGAGCTCCAGCCCGGTGTCTACGTCATGACGGCCGCGGCCCGGGCCTCGGACGAGGACTACCAGCTCGCCACGCAATGGTTCATCGTCTCCGATCTCGGCATCGCCGCCTACTCCGGCAATGACGGCATCCATGTTTTCGTCAACTCGCTGGCGTCGACCGATCCGGTCGGCAAGGCCGAGGTGCGCCTGGTCGCGCGCAACAACGAGATCCTGGCGACGCGCAAGACCGACGATGCCGGTCACGTGCTGTTCGAGGCCGGCCTTGCGCGCGGCGAGGGCGGATTGTCGCCGGCGATGCTCACGGTCACCGGCGAGAAAGCCGACTATGCCTTCCTGAGTCTGAAGACGTCGGCCTTCGACCTGTCCGACCGCGGCGTTTCCGGGCGCGCCGTGCCCGCCGGCGCCGATGCCTTCGTCTATGCGGAGCGCGGCGTCTACCGATCCAGCGAGACCGTCTTCCTCACCGCGCTGCTCCGCGACGGGCAGGGCAATGCCGTCACCGGTGGGCCGATGACACTGGTGGTCGAGCGGCCCGACGGCGTCGAATATCGTCGCGCCGTGCTGGCGGATCAGGGCGCCGGCGGCCGCACGCTGTCCGTGCCGCTCAACTCGGCCGTACCGACCGGAACGTGGCGGGTGCGCGCCTTCACCGATCCGAAGGGGGCTTCGGTCGGCGAGACCACCTTCATGGTCGAGGATTATGTCCCCGATCGGATCGAATTCGAGTTGTCTGCCAAGGACAAGCTGATCAAAGCTAACGTTCCAGTGGAGCTTAAGGCCGATGGTCATTTCCTCTATGGCGCACCTGCTTCGGGCCTGCAGCTCGAAGGCGACATGCTGATCGCGCCCGCGGCCGAGCGGCCCGGCTTTGCTGGTTACAAGTTCGGCGTCGACGACGAGGAGACCACCTCGAACGAGCGCACGCCGCTGGAGAACCTGCCCGAGGCCAACTCCAATGGCGTCGCGACCTTCCCGGTGACGCTGGACAAGCAGCCGGCCTCGACCCGTCCGCAGGAGGCGCAGATCTTCGTCCGCATGGTCGAGACCGGCGGCCGCGCCGTCGAGCGCAAGATCGTGCTGCCGGTCGCGCCCGCCACGGCGCAGATCGGCATCAAGCCGCTGTTCGGCGACAAGAACGTCACGGAGGGCGACAAGGCCGAGTTCGACGTCGTGTTCGTCTCGCCGGAGGGCGAGAAGCTGCGCCGCGACGGTCTGCGCTACGAGCTCCTGAAGATCGAGTCGCGCTACCAATGGTACCGCCAGAACAATTACTGGGAGTACGAGCCGGTCAAGTCGACCTCGCGCGTCGCCGATGGCGACGTCACTGTTAGGGCCGATAAGCCGACGCGGATCTCGCTCACGCCGCAGCCCGGCCGCTACCGGCTCGACGTCAAGTCGAACGAGGCCGACGGGCCGGTGACCTCGGTCCAGTTCGATGTCGGCTGGTATTCCGACGGCAGCGCCGACACGCCGGACCTGCTGGAGACCTCGATCGACAAGCCGCAATACGCCTCCGGCGACACCATGACGGTGTCCGTCAACGTGCGCAGCGCCGGCAAGCTCACGATCAACGTGCTCGGCGAGCGGCTGCTGACGACGCAGACCATCGACGTCAAGGAAGGCACCGCGCAGGTCAAGCTCCCGATCGGCAAGGACTGGGGCACCGGCGCCTACGTGGTGGCGACGCTGCGCCGGCCGCTTGATGCCGCCGCCCAGCGCATGCCAGGCCGTGCAATCGGGCTGAAATGGTTCGGTATCGACAAGCAGGCCCGCACCCTGCAGGTAAAGCTGTCGCCGCCTTCGCTGATCCGGCCGAACTCGACGCTGAAGATCCCGGTCAAGCTCGATGGGCTCAATCCGGGCGAGGACGCCAAGGTCGTCATCGCCGCCGTCGATGTCGGCATCCTCAATCTCACCAATTACAAGCCGCCGGCGCCGGACGACTATTATCTCGGCCAGCGTCGCCTCAGCGCGGAGATCCGCGATCTCTACGGCCAGCTGATCGACGGCATGTCGGGCACGCGCGGCCAGATCAAGTCCGGCGGCGATGCCGGTGCGGGCGAGCTCCAGGGCTCGCCGCCCACGCAAAAGCCGCTCGCGCTCTATTCCGGCATCGTCACGGTCGCTGCCGACGGCACCGCGGATGTGAGCTTCGATATTCCGGAGTTCGCCGGCACCGCGCGCGTGATGGCAGTGGCTTGGACCGCGACCAAGCTCGGCCGCGCCAACACGGACGTCGTGATCCGCGATCCCGTGGTGCTGACGACGACACTGCCGCGCTTCCTGCTCAGCGGCGACCACGGCACGGTCAACCTCGAGATCGACAATGTCGAGGGCCAGGCCGGCGACTACGTCATCAACGTGAAGGCGGGCGGCCCGGTGAAGATGACCGGCAATCCCGCCACCACCGTGAAGCTCGCCGCCAAGCAGCGCAATTCGTTCTCGCTCGCACTCGATGCGACCGCGGCGGGGCAGGCGACGCTCGACGTCGACATCAAGGGACCGAATGGCCTCGCGCTGGCGCGTCACTACGCGTTCGACGTCAAGGCGGCGACGCAGGTGCTGGCGCGGCGCTCGATCCGGACGCTGGCGAAGGGCGAAAGCCTGACGCTTACCTCGGACATGTTCTCCGACCTCGTGCCGGGCACCGGCAGCGTCTCGGTCTCGGCCAGCCTGTCGACCGCGCTCGATGCGGCAACGATCCTCAAGGCGCTCGACCGCTATCCGCATGGCTGCTCGGAGCAGATCACGAGCCGGGCGATGCCGCTGCTCTACGTCAACGAGCTCGCGGCCGGCGCGCATCTTGCCATGGACACCGAGGTCGACCAGCGCATCCGCGACGCCATCGAGCGGCTGCTGGCGCGTCAAGGCTCGAACGGCTCGTTCGGCCTGTGGTTGGCCGACGGCGACGATGCCTGGCTCGATGCCTACGTGACGGACTTCCTCACCCGCGCCCGCGAGAAGGGTTTTGCGGTGCCGGACGTGCTGTTCAAGAACGCGCTGGACCGTATCCGCAACTCCGTCGTCAATGCCAACGAGCCGGAGAAGGACGGTGGCCGCGATCTCGCCTACGGCCTCTATGTGCTCGCGCGTAATGGCGCAGCTCCGATCGGCGATCTCCGCTATCTCGCCGATACCAAGCTTGCCAACCTCGCGACCCCGATCGCGAAATCGCAGCTTGCGGCAGCGCTCGCCCTGGTCGGCGACCGCAACCGCGCCGAACGTGTCTATGCTGCTGCGCTCGACAGCCTCGCGCCCAAGCCCGCGCTGGAATTCGGCCGCACCGACTACGGCTCGCAGCTGCGCGATGCCGCTGCATTGGTGTCGCTCGCCAGTGAAGGCAACGCGCCGAGGGCGACGCTGACGCAGGCGGTGTCGCGGGTCGAGACTGCCCGGGGGCTGACGCCCTACACCTCGACGCAGGAGAATGCGTGGCTGGTGCTGGCGGCGCGGGCGCTCGCCAGGGAGAATCTCTCGATCGAGGTCGATGGCCAGCCGGTCAGGACCGCCTTGTACCGCAGCTACAAGGCGGACACGCTGAGCGGCAAGCCGCTGAAGATCACCAATACCGGCGATGCGCCGGTGCAGGCAGTCGTTTCAGTGTCGGGCTCGCCGGTCACGCCGGAGCCGGCGGCGTCCAACGGCTTCAAGATCGAGCGCAGCTACTTCACCCTCGACGGCAAGCCCGCCGACATCAGCAAGGTCAAGCAGAACCAGCGCTTTGCGGTGGTGCTGAAGATCACCGAGGCCAAGCCGGAATACGGCCACATCATGGTGTCCGACTATCTGCCGGCGGGCCTGGAGATCGACAATCCCAAACTGGTCTCGTCCGGCGACAGCGGCACGCTGGACTGGATCGAGGACGGCGAGGAGCCTGAACATACCGAATTCCGTGACGACCGCTTCACCGCGGCCGTCGACCGGGCCTCGGATTCCAAGTCGGTCTTCACGGTGGCCTATGTCGTGCGCGCCGTCTCGCCCGGCAAATACGTGCTGCCGCAGGCCTATGTCGAGGACATGTACAATCCCTCGCGCTATGGCCGGACCGGCACGGGTAGTGTCGAGGTGCGGGCGGCGAAGTGAGTGAGATGAGCGAGGCTGAGCCACACACACCGTCGTCATGCCCGGGCTTGACCCGCCTGCGCGGCCGAAGCCGCTACGGCGCGGCGAAGGCCCGGGCATCCACGGCCGCGCCGGCGATGGGTGACGGCGTGGATGGCCGGGTCAAGCCCGGCCATGACGGGCGGAGGGGGCGGATCGCCTTTCGCCTTCTCTCGGCAGCTGCACTCACCTTTATCCTCGCCATCATCGGCTTCGTGGCCTGGGTCTACTCGCTCGGTCCGCTCCCGCTCGACGAAGCCCGCCAGGTCTCCACCACCATCGTCGATCGCAACGGCAAGCTGCTGCGCGCCTATGCGATGGCGGATGGGCGCTGGCGGTTGCCGGTCGATGCCAAGGCCAACCTCGATCCGACCTATCTGAAACTGCTGTTCGCCTACGAGGACCAGCGCTTTTACGCCCATGATGGCATCGACCCGCTGGCGCTGGGGCGCGCCGCTCTGCAGCTCGGAACGCGCGGCCACATCGTCTCGGGCGGCTCGACCATCACGATGCAGCTGGCCCGCCTGATGGAGCCGCGGCGGCAGCGCTCGCTCTACGCAAAATTGCGGCAGATCGTGCGTGCGATCGAAATCGAGCGCAGCATGAGCAAGGAGCAGATCCTGGATCTGTATCTGGCGCTCGCGCCTTATGGCGGCAATCTCGAAGGCATCCGCGCGGCGTCGATCGCCTATCTCGGCAAGGAGCCGAAGCGGCTGTCACTGGCGGAGGCCGCGTTGCTGGTCGCGCTGCCGCAATCGCCGGAGACGCGCCGGCTCGACCGCTTCCCGGAAGCTGCGCGCAAGGCGCGCGACCGCGTGCTCGACCGCATGGTCGAGGAGCACGTGGTCAGTGCCGACGACGCCAATCAGGCCAAGGCGGTGCCGGTGCCGAAACTGCGCAGGCCGATGCCGATCCTGGCGCCGCATGCCTCCGACTCCGCGCTGTCGACGGTCAAGGACACGCCGATCATCAAGCTGACGCTCGATGCGAATTTGCAGAAGGTGCTCGAGCCGCTGGCGCGCGACCGCGCGATTGCGCTCGGTCCGAACATCTCGGTCGGCATCATCGTGGTCGACAACGAGACCGGCGACGTGCTCGCGCGAGTCGGCTCGGCCGATTATTTCGACGAGAGCCGGGCAGGGCAGGTCGACATGACCCGCGCCATCCGCTCGCCAGGCTCGACGCTCAAGCCCTTCATCTACGGGCTCGCCTTCGAGGACGGCTTTGTCCATCCCGATAGTTTGATCGACGACCGCCCGGTCCGCTTCGGCTCCTACGCGCCGGAAAATTTCGACATGACCTTCCAGGGCACGGTGCCAGTGAGGAAGGCGCTGCAATTGTCGCTGAACGTGCCGGCCATCGTGCTGCTCGACCGCGTCGGCTCGAGCCGGCTGACCTCGCGGCTGCGGCAGGCCGGCGGCAACCTCATCCTGCCCAAGGACGAAGCGCCCGGCCTTGCCATGGGCCTCGGCGGCGTCGGCGTGACGCTCCAGGACCTCGCCCAGCTCTATGCCGGCTTCGCCCGCCTCGGGACCACCAAGCCGCTGCGCGAGATCGTGACGGCCAAGGATGATAGGGAGCCGCTGCGGCTGCTGGATCAGGTCGCAGCCTGGCAGGTCGGCAACGTCCTGCTCGGCACGCCGCCGCCGGAGAACGCCGCCCACAACCGCATCGCCTTCAAGACTGGCACCTCCTACGGCTATCGCGACGCCTGGTCGGTCGGCTTCGACGGTCGCATGACCATTGGTGTCTGGGTTGGCCGTCCGGACGGAGCGCCGGTTCCCGGCCTGATCGGACGGGTCGCCGCCGCGCCCATCCTGTTCGATGCCTTTGCCCGCAGCGGCAAGACGCTGGCGCCCTTGCCGAAGCCGCCCAAGGGAACTCTGGTCGCAAGCAACGCGAAGCTGCCGCTACCCTTGAAGCGGTTCCGTCCCGTCGGCGAACTGGTGCGAAGCGGGAACGAGCAGGCCCTTCACATCCAGTTTCCCCTGAACGGTTCGCGGATCGACGTCGATCGATCCGGTGGCCGGGAAAGCGCAGCGATGCCGGTCAAGGTCGCCGGCGGCGTGCTGCCTATGACGGTCATGGTTAACGGCGCCGCCATCGGCGAGATCGACGGCCGCCGGCAACGGCTGATCGATCCGCCCGGCCCCGGCTTTGCACGGCTCACCGTGATCGACGCCACGGGCGCCGCGGACACAGTCGTCATTCGAATTCAATGACCCTGCCTTAAGCGGTTGTGGCGATGGCGGTTTCAGCGTAAGCGGAACCAATGGCCGAGACCTACCCAAGCCCCCGTTTTGGTGCCCCCCGCGAACCGAAATCGCCCGCAAATCCGGGCAGCGGGCTCGTGCGCATGCTCGACATCGTCACGGCCAGCCACCCGCGCGCGGTCGGCTTCCTGGTGCTGTGTGCGCTGCTGCTGTTCCTGCCGGGCTTCTTCACCATCCCGCCGATCGACCGCGACGAGGCACGGTTTGCCCAAGCCACCAAGCAGATGGTCGAGAGCGGCGACTATGTCGATATCCGCTTTCAGGAAGACGTCCGATACAAGAAGCCAGTCGGCATCTACTGGTTGCAATCGGCAACCGTCGAAGCCGCCTCGATGCTCAAACTGCCGAAGGCCGAATTGCGCATCTGGGTCTACCGGCTGCCATCGCTGATGGGCGCGATCGGCGCCGTGCTCATGACCTATTGGGCCGCGCTCGGATTCGTCACACGGCGCGCCGCGGTGCTGGCGGCGCTGATGATGTGCGCCTCCGTGCTGCTCGGGGTCGAGGCGCGCCTGGCCAAAACCGACGCCATGCTGCTGCTCTGTGTCGTCGCCGCCATGGGCGCGATGGCGCGCGCCTATTTGTCCTGGCAGCGCGCCGAGGACGAGACACATCCCCCGTGGAGCTGGCCCGCGATCTTCTGGACCGCGCTCGCGGTAGGCATCCTGATCAAGGGCCCGCTGATCCTGATGTTCGCCGGCCTGACCATCGTCGCGCTTGCGATCCAGGACCGCGACGCCTCCTGGCTGTGGAAACTGCGGCCGGTCTGGGGCCTGATGTGGATGCTGGTGCTGGTGCTGCCCTGGTTCGTCGCGATCTTCTGGCGTGCGGGCGAGACCTTCTTCGCCGATTCCGTCGGCGGCGACATGCTGAGCAAGCTTGGCGCCCAGGAATCCCACGGCGCACCGCCCGGACTGTACCTGGCGCTGTTCTGGATCACGTTCTGGCCGGGCGCGCCGCTGGCAGCGATGGCGGCCCCCGCGGTGTGGCGGGCCCGCCGCGAGCCCGGTGCGCAGTTCCTGCTGGCTTGGCTGATCCCGTCCTGGATCGTGTTCGAGGCGGTGTTGACCAAGCTGCCGCATTACGTGCTCCCGCTCTATCCGGCGATCGCGATCTTGACCGCCGGCGCGGTGGAGCGGCGCGTGCTGTCGCGCTCCTGGCTGATGCGCGGCTCGGCCTGGTGGTTTGCGATCCCCGCAGCCGCCTCGATCATTGCGGTGGTCGGCTCGGTGATACTGACGCGGCAGCCCGCTTTCGTGGCCTGGCCGTTCATTGCAGCCGCGCTGATCTTCGGTCTGTTCGCCTGGTGGCTGTTCGATACCAATCGCGCCGAGCGCTCATTGCTCAACGCCCTGGTCGCAGCCCTGATGCTCGCCGTGACGATTTACGGCATCGTGCTGCCGTCGCTGACGCCGCTCTTTCCAAGCATCGAGATCGCGCGCGCGCTTCGTAACGTCACCTGCGTGGGACCGAAGGCGGCTGCGGCCGGTTATCACGAGCCGAGCCTCGTCTTCCTGGCGGGCACCCGGACCGTGCTCACCGACGGCTCCGGTGCGGCGGACTTCCTGCGGCAGGGCAGCTGCCGCTTTGCGCTGATCGAGCAGCGCTCGGAGCGCAGCTTCGTGCAGCGCGCCGAGGCGATCGGGTTGCGCTACAAGGTCGGCGCGCGGATCGACGGCTATAATTTCTCGCAAGGGCGCGCGATCTCGATCTCGATCTTCCGTTCGGAAGGTACCGAATAGGATGCGGGCTCCGACCGACATTGCGCCGCATGCCGGCTATCCCGGTCAATTGTTCGCGGTGTCCTGGCGCGCGCTGGCGCAGCTCGTGCGGTCGCCCTCGCATTCCCGCCGCGCCGAGGCGGCCCGGAAGCTGGCGCGGCATTCGCTGTGGCTTGCCGCGGCGGGGGCAGCGCTCGTCATCGTCCTGATGGTCGCGTTCGATCAGACCGAAATCCTGCTGATGCCGCCTCGCGGCACGCCGAGCCTATGGCCGATCCGCATCCTCACCGATTTCGGCAAGGACGAGTATATCCTATCGGTGCTGGGGACTGCGCTGGTGGTGCTGGCTCTCGTTGCGGCCGGGCTGCGCGGGAGCCGCCGAGCGCTGCTGCTCGGCTTCGGCACGCGGCTGCAATTCATGTTTCTGTCGGTTGCCGTGTCAGCCTTCGTGGCCGAGATCCTGAAATATCTCATCGGTCGCGGACGTCCATTCGTCGGGGGCAAGGCCAATCCATTCAACTTCGTCCCGTTCGAGGGGACGGGGGCTTACGCCAGCCTGCCGTCAGGCCACGCCGTGGCCGCGTTCGCCCTGGCGTTCGCCGTCTCGGCACTCTGGCCGCGTCTGCGCGTCTTCATGTTCACTTACGCAATCGTGATCGTGCTGACGCGCCTGGTGCTGCTGGCGCATCATCCGAGCGACGTGGTCGCCGGCGCTCTGGTCGGAACGGTCGGCGCCATGGCCGTCCGTTACTGGTTCGCGGCCCGAAAGCTCGGATTTGCCATCTGCGCCGACGGCACCATTGTGCCGCTTTCAGGGACGTTTTCCGACCGCCTCAAAAGGGTTGCCCACCGCCCATCCGCCCCATAAAAGCGGCTGCCTGCCGGGACCGCTGGTTCCCCTGGGCAGGTCAATTCCAACCACGAGCCTCGATTTGTCGACGTCCCAGCCTTCGGTTTCCATCGTTGTTCCCGTGCGCAACGAAGCCGACAACATCGCGCCGCTGATCGCGGAGATCGGCGCGGCACTCGATGGCCGCTGGCCCTATGAGATCATCTACGTCAACGACGGCTCGACCGACGCCACCGGCGAACGGCTTGGCACCATTATGAAACAGCGGAGCAATCTGCGTCAGCTTCGCCATGCACGATCGGGCGGCCAGTCGGCGGCCGTGCGCAGCGGCGTGCGTGCGGCGCGCGGAGAGATCGTGGCGACACTCGATGGTGACGGTCAGAACAATCCGGCCTTCCTGCCGGACCTGATCGCGGCAGTGGAGAAGGGGGCAGGGCGCGTTGGTCTCGCTGCCGGCCAGCGGATCGGGCGCAAGGACACCGGCTTCAAGAAATTCCAATCGCGCATTGCCAACAGCGTTCGCAATGCCATCCTGAAGGACGGCACGCGCGACACCGGCTGCGGACTGAAGGCGTTCCGCCGCGACGTCTTCCTGATGCTGCCCTATTTCGACGGGCTGCATCGCTTCCTTCCCGCGTTGGTCCGCCGCGAAGGCTATGACATCGCCTATGTCGACGTGATCGACCGGCCGCGCCATTCCGGCGTGTCCAACTATGGTTTCTTCGACCGGCTGTGGATCGGCATCATGGATCTCGCCGGCGTCTGGTGGCTGATCCGCCGCAAGAAGCCGACGCCTGAGGTGACCGAGGTGAACGCATGATCATTCAATACGGTCAGGCGCTGAGCAACTATCTCTACGACGTCTTCGTCGCCAAGTTCGACTTCTGGCTGGCATTCGGCCTGGTCGCGCAGCTGTTCTTCACCGCCCGCTTCCTGGTGCAGTGGATCGCGAGCGAGCGTGCCGGCAACAGCGTGGTGCCGATGGCGTTCTGGTTCTGCTCGATGGGCGGCGGTCTGATGACGCTGGTCTATGGCGTCGTGAAGCGCGAGCCGGTGATTATCCTTGGACAGTCGCTCGCGACCATCATCTACGTCCGCAATATCATGCTGATCTGGAAGAACCGCGGCACCGCCTCGAAGACGCTAGACCGTTGATCCAGCGTTCGGCTCCGCTTTTTCAATCCCGCCGGTTGGCTGCATCACACTTTGCAGTGGCGCCTTTGCCAGGCGAGATGCCCAATCCTGATGCTCAGATTGCCGCTTTCAGGGCAGCGAAGCCGCGATCGAGATCGGCCTTGAGGTCGTCGGTGCTCTCGAGCCCGATGTGGAGACGTAGCGTCGGGCCGCCGGGCGCCCATTTGGTCGCGGTGCGATAGGCATCGCAATCGAAGGGAATCGCAAGGCTCTCGAACCCGCCCCAGGAAAAGCCCATCCCGAACAGCTTGAGCGTGTTGAGCATGGTGTCGACCGCCTTCTGCGGCGCCGGCTTCAGCACGATGCTGAACAGCCCGGAGGCGCCGGTGAAGTCGCGCTTCCAGATCGCATGACCTGGATCGGTCTCCAGCCCAGGATGCAGCACGCGCGCAACCTCAGGCCTCTCCGCCAGCCAGCGCGCCATCTCGAGCCCGGAGCGATTATGCTGCGCCAGCCGCACCGACAGCGTGCGGAGGCCGCGCAGCGCCAGGAAGACGTCGTCGGGGCCGGCGCAGACGCCGAGCAGGCGGATGCCTTCGGCAATCATCGGCCAGGCCTTGGCGTTGGCCGAGATGGTGCCGAACATGATGTCGGAATGGCCGCCGATATATTTCGTGGCGGCCTGCATGCTGATGTCGACGCCTTGTTCCAGCGAGCGGTGATAGAGCGGCGTCGCCCAGGTGTTGTCATCGATGACGAGCGCGCCGCGCCCATGTGCGACTTCGGCGATGGCGCGGATGTCGGGCATCTCGAACGACTGCGAGCCCGGTGCCTCCACCAGAACGGCCCGGGTGTTGGGCTTGAACAGCTTGTCGATGCCGGCGCCGATCAGCGGATCGAAATAAGTCGTCTCGACGCCGTAGCGGGTCAGCATGCCGTTGCAGAAATTGCGCGAGGGTCGGTAGACGTTGTCGACCACCAGGATGTGGTCGCCGGCCTTCAGCACCGAGAGCAAGGTGGTGGAGATCGCCGACAGCCCCGACGGCACGATACCGACGCCGGCGCATTGCGGACCCTCCAGCGCCATCAGCGTCTCCTGGAACGCCTTGGTGGTTGGGGAACCGTGACGGCCGTAGGTGAATTCGCCGCGATGGGCATGCAGGTCCTCCGCGGTCGGATAGAGCACCGTCGAGCCGTGGAAGACCGGCGGATTGACGAACCCCTTCTGCGCCTTGGTGTCGCGGCCGGAGGTGACCAGCCGGGTCTCGGCGTGCTGCTCTTGGGGGGACGAAGAATCCATGCGTCTGCTTTCAAAACCGCGTTTCCACCGGACGCGTCGCGCCCCTGGGGCGGCCAAAAGGCCGCGGTCGTTAATAACAGAACACAGAAGAGTCCCGTCAACCCCTTGACCCGGCTCGCCAGTCGTTCTGTGATGCGCAGGTGCTATTCAGTCGCCGCATGTTGAGGGGCCTGCCGCGACCTTCGATCCATTGCCTGACCGGACGTCGCGTCACAGCCAAAAGATGGCGGGCGCCGGCGGCGGGGATGAAGGTATGGCCTCCCGAGATCGGCGAGTGTTCGGCAAGGTTTTCCAGCATGACTCTTGCAAGGCCAGATTCTTAGAAGACCTGGCCTGGCAGAAACGATCCTAAAGACAACATTCCTGACCTTGAGACGACCTTGAAAGGCCCAAAGCCCATGAAACGCGTAACCCTGGCTCTCACCCTTGCTCTCGCCGCCGGCCTCACCGCCCAAGCCGCCGATGCGCAAACGCTCAAGACCGTCAAGGATCGGGGCATGCTGTCCTGCGGCGTCAGCCAGGGCCTGCCGGGCTTCTCCTCGCCCGACGACAAGGGCAACTGGACCGGCATCGACGTCGACGTCTGCCGCGCCATAGCCGGTGCGATCTTCAATGATCCGACCAAGGTCAAGTTCGTGCCGCTGTCCGCCAAGGACCGCTTCACTGCGCTGCAATCCGGCGAGATCGACGTGCTCTCGCGCAACACCACCTGGACCATCTCGCGCGACACCTCGCTCGGCGCCAATTTCACCGGCGTGACCTATTACGACGGGCAGGGCTTCATGGTGAAGAAGTCGCTCAAGGTGAATTCGGCGCTCGAGCTCAACAGCGCATCGGTCTGCGTGCAGACCGGCACCACGACCGAGCAGAATCTCGCCGACTACTTCAAGGCCAACAACATGAAGTACGAGGTGATCGCGTTCGCCACCAACGACGAAACCGTCAAGGCCTATGAAGCCGGCCGCTGCGACGTCTTCACCACCGACCAGTCGGGCCTGTACGCCAATCGCCTCAAGCTCGCCAATCCCAACGACCACATGGTGCTGCCCGAGATCATCTCGAAGGAGCCGCTCGGCCCGATGGTGCGGCACGGCGACGACCAGTGGTTCGACATCGTGAAATGGACGCTGTTCGCGATGCTCACCGCCGAAGAGCTCGGCGTGACCTCGAAGAACATCGACGAGAAGGCGAAGCTGGAAAATCCCGAACTGAAGCGCGTGCTCGGCAGCGACGGCAATTTCGGCGAACAACTCGGCCTGACGAAGGATTGGGTGGTGCGGATCGTGAAGACCGTCGGCAATTACGGCGAGGTGTTCGATCGCAACGTCGGCGCCGGATCGCCGCTCGCCATCAATCGCGGTGTCAACAATCTCTGGAACAAGGGCGGTCTTCAGTACGCGCCGCCGATCCGCTGATCAGCCCTGATCGGCCGGCAGCGGCATGAGCACCGAGGCTCGAAAACCGCCGCCCCAGATCGCGCTGAAGATCCGGCGCATTCTGGGCGGCAAGGCAGGCTGGAACGGCGTTGCCGTCCAGTTTGCCTTCGCGGCGATCCTGGGCTGGATCGGCTACGAGATCGTCTCCAATGCGCGTGCCAATCTCGAGAACCAGCACATCGCCGCCGGCTTCGGCTTCCTCAGGAACAATGCCGGCTTCGACGTCAACCAGACCCTGATCTCCTATACCGGCTCGGACACGTTCCTGCGCGTGTTTGTGGTCGGGCTGCTGAATACGCTCGTGGTCTCCGTGGTGGGCATCTTCTTCGCCACGGTGATCGGCTTCATCGTCGCGCTGTGCCGGCTGTCGCCCAATTGGCTGCTGTCGCGGGTCGGCGAGATCTATGTCGAGGTCATCCGCAATCTGCCGCTGCTGTTCCAGATCCTGTTCTGGTATCTGGCGGTGCTGGCGGCCTTGCCCAATCCGCGGCAGAGCATTTCCCTGTTCGGCATTGCCTTCATCAGCAATCGGGGCCTCGTCGTTCCCAGCCCGATCGGCCAGAGCGGTCTCGCGCCGTTCCTCGCGGTGCTGGCGTTCGGCATCGTCGCCTCGCTGGCCCTGCATTTCTACGCAAGACGAGCGCTGTTCCAGCGCGGGCAGGTGATCCGCATCTGGCCTTCCGTGCTGGCCCTGCTGTTCGGGCTTCCGCTGGCCACGATGCTGGTCTTCGGTCTGCCCTTCACTTTCGAGCTT
The DNA here is from genome assembly GCF_016031655.1 of Bradyrhizobium glycinis. GTDB lineage: Bacteria > Pseudomonadota > Alphaproteobacteria > Rhizobiales > Xanthobacteraceae > Bradyrhizobium > Bradyrhizobium glycinis. The sequence goes on along the minus strand of NZ_JACCHQ010000020.1, from coordinate 61,889 downwards.
CCGCAGCTGAGGGGGTTCAACTTCGCCGGCGGCTCACGCATCATCCCGGAATTCGTGGCACTGGCGGTGGCGCTGTCGACCTATACCGCCGCCTTCATCGCCGAGATCGTGCGCGCCGGCATCCTGTCCGTTCACAAAGGACAGATGGAGGCGGGATCTTCGCTCGGCCTCAGCCGCGGCGCCACGCTCCGCCTCATCGTCGTGCCGCAGGCCATGCGCGTCATCGTGCCGCCGCTGACCAACCAGTACCTCAATCTCACCAAGAACTCGTCGCTGGCGGTCGCGATCGGCTATCCTGACCTGGTATCGGTGTTTGCCGGCACGTCGTTGAGCCAGACCGGGCAGGCGATCGAGATCATCGCCATGACCATGGGCGTCTATCTCCTGATCTCGCTCCTGACCAGCGCGATCATGAGCGTCTATGGTTGGCGCGTCAGCCGGAGTCTCGGCGCATGAGCGATGTCATCTCATCCAGCTTTGTCCGCCAGGACCTGCTCGCCGAGCGTCCGGCGCCGGTGAAGACCACGGGCTTCATCGGCCTGATGCGCACGCGCCTGTTCAACTCGCCGACCAACATCCTTCTGACGATCCTCGGCGCTTTGCTGCTCTGGTTCACCATCGTTCCCTCCGTCAAGTTCCTGATGGTCGATGCAGTCTGGAGCGGCAAGGATCGCGCCGCGTGCCTTGCCGAGAACGCCGGCTTTGCTGTCGGCGCCTGCTGGCCTTACATCCAGGCGAAGCTCCCGCAACTGATCTACGGCTTCTATCCCGAGGCCGAGCGTTGGCGGGTGAACTTGACGCTGTTGCTTGCAGTCGTCCTGCTGTTGCCGCTGCTCATTCCGCGGCTGCCGGCCAAGAGCCTGAATGCCGGCCTATTCTTCGTCGCCTTTCCGGTGGTGGCGTTCTTCCTGCTGCACGGCGGCGGCATCAAGGGCTTTGGGCTGAGCTGGACGGCCGGGCTGCTGCAATTGTTCGACGAGAGCATCGTCGGTGCAGGACAGGCGCTGCTCACCTCGAGCAAGACTTCCGCGGTCGGTCCGCTGCTGTGGGTGCTCGGGAGCCTCATCGCGCTGCTCGGCACGGTGATCCATTGGCTGATCTTTCCGCTCACCTGGCTGCGCGATTACATCCAGGGCACGGGCCAGTCGGTCTGGACGGATTTCGCCATCACGGCCGCGATCGTCTGCCTGATCGCCTTTGTTCTCGGCGGCGGTGTTCGCACCGGCGGGCGGGCTCTGGCATCGAGCATCGCCACTTTCGTCGCCATCGCCATCGTGATCAAGCTGATGGATATCGACCACGGCGGCTTGCCGGTCGTGACGACGAATTTGTGGGGCGGCCTCCTGGTGACGCTCGTGGTCTCCGTCACCGGCATCGTCACATCGCTGCCGATCGGCATTGCGCTCGCACTCGGCCGCCGCTCGACCATTCCCTTGATCCGGATCTTCTCGATCGCCTTCATCGAGTTCTGGCGCGGCGTGCCGCTGATCACCGTGCTGTTCTTCGCAACCTACATGCTGCCGCTGTTCCTGCCCGGCAATTTCACCGTCGATGGCCTGGTGCGTGCGCTGATCGGCATCGCGCTGTTCACCGGCGCCTATCAGGCCGAGAACGTCCGCGGCGGGCTCGCGGCGATCCCGCGTGGCCAGAGCGAGGCGGCCGCTGCCCTCGGGCTGTCCTGGTGGAAGACGACCTCGCTGATCGTGCTGCCGCAGGCGCTGCGGCACGTCATTCCGAACCTCGTCAACAGCTTCATCTCGCTGTTCAAGGACACCTCGCTGGTCTCAATCGTGGCCCTGTTCGATCTGCTCGGCTCGCTACGCGCCTCGTTCGCGGATCCGAAATGGTCGACGCCATCGACTGCGTTCACCGGCTTTGCCTTCGCCGGGATCATCTACTTCATGTTCTGCTTTGGAATGTCGCGCTATTCCCTGTTCGTCGAGCACCGCCTCAACGCCCACCGCCGCAACTGATCGAGGCCACCATGTCCGAGCCCATCGTCAAGATTTCCGGCCTGAACAAATGGTACGGCGAATTCCACGTCCTGCGTGATATCGATCTGGCGGTGCAGAAGGGCGAGCGCATCGTGATCTGCGGCCCCTCGGGCTCGGGCAAGTCCACGCTGATCCGCTGCATCAATGCGCTGGAGGAATTCCAGGAGGGCGAGATCGTCGTCGACGGCATCGAGCTCGGGCCGAACCTCAAGCACATCGACGCGGTCCGCCGTGAAGTCGGCATGGTGTTCCAAAGCTTCAACCTGTTCCCCCACCTGACCGTGCTGGACAATTGCACGTTGGCGCCGATCTGGGTCCGCAACATCCCCAAGAAGGACGCCGAGGCGACGGCGATGAAGTTCCTGGAGCGGGTGAAGATCCCGCACCAGGCCAACAAGTTTCCGGGTCAGATGTCCGGTGGCCAGCAGCAGCGTGTCGCGATCGCCCGCGCCCTGACCATGAACCCGAAGGTGATGCTGTTCGACGAGCCGACCTCGGCGCTCGACCCCGAAATGGTCAAGGAGGTGCTCGACACCATGGTCGACCTCGCCGAGGAAGGCATGACCATGCTGGTCGTCACCCACGAGATGGGCTTTGCCCGCGAGGTCGCCAACCGCGTCGTGTTCATGGACGCCGGGCAGATCATCGAGGCCAACACCCCGAACGAGTTTTTCGCCGCCCCGCAGCACGCCCGCACGAAGCTGTTCCTGAGCCAGATTCTGCGCTGAGTCCGGCGGCCGGCGCCCTCGCTGGTCTGACCGCAAGCCTGGCACCATCCGAATCGGTTTGCCTCTGTTCGGACCATCCTCCGGAGAGAGACCTTGCAGAGCAGTGCCGGCGTGCGCGCATACCAGAATGCGCGACTGGAAAAGAAGCTGAAGAAGCAGGCGGACGCCGTCATGGCCTTCGCCATCGAGGCGCTCGGGCAGGGCAGGCCTGATGAGGCCGAGATGCTCTGCCGCGAGATCTTGAAGGAGGTGCCGGATCATTTCCATGCCACGCACCTGCTCGGCCTGCGCGCGTTCGACGGCGGGCGGCTCATTGAGGCGGAATTCCTGCTCGAGCGTGCGATTGCGCTCGATCCGCGTTCCCCCGATGCGCACGGCAATCTCGGGGCAGTCTATTTCGCGCGGGAGAAATTCAACGACGCCCGCGCCTGCCAGGAGAAGGCCATCGCGCTCAAGCCGAATTGTCCGATCACCCTGACCAATCTCGGCAATACGTTGCTGCACATCGGCCTCGGCAATGACGCGATCCGGCTGCACGAACGGGCGATCAGGCTGAAGCCGGATTATGCCGATGCGTTTTGCAACCGCGGCATGGCGGAATTGATGACGGGCCAGTTCGAGCGCGCCAAGGCGAGCTTTGAGCGTGCCCTGTCATTTCAGCCATCTCATGCCGAGGCGATCGCGGGCAGGGGCATGGTCAGCCTCGAGCTCCGGCACTTCGCGGAGGCGGGCGCCGCCTTCGATGCCGCGCTGGCGATCAAGCCGGGTTCGCCGCGGATTCTGCTGCAGCGTGGACGGCTCAAGCTAACTCTGTCCCGGCTGGAGGAGGCGGCCGCGGACCTCGACGCGGCGCTGGCGCAATCGCCACGGCTCGAGCTCGCGCTGTGCTGGCGGGCGCAGATCGACATTCTCGCGGGAAACACGGCGCGGGCGATGGCGGTGGTCAAGACGCTGCTTGAGGTCAATCCGCGATCCGAGATGGGGCTGGCACTGCTGGCCGCCTGCCATGTGAACCAGGGAGATATCGGGACCGCGCTCGGTTACCTCGACGCGGCGCTCGAGATCGCGCCCGACTTTCCGGAGGCGATCGGATACAAGATTTTCGTGCTGGACTACCTGCCGGAGGCCGATTTCGCCGCGCAGCAGGCCGCGCGAAAATACTGGTGGGACGCGATCGGCGCGAAGCTGCCGCAAAGAGCCCTGGCGCCGCGGCCGCTCGATCCGGACCGGCGGATCGTGATCGGATACGTCGCGTCCGAATTCAGGAACCACTCGGCGGCATATTCTCTGTTGCCGGTGCTGCGCAATCATGATCACGCCCAGTTCAAGATCGTCTGCTATTCCTGCTGGCCGGTGCAGGACGAGATGACAGAGAGATTCAAGCCTCTCGCGGATGTCTTTGTCGATGCCGCACAATTGTCCGACGACGAGCTCGCCGACCGCATCCAGGCCGATGGGATCGATATTCTGATCGACGTCTCCGGGCACACGACGGGCAGCAGGCTTCATGTCTTCGCTCGCAAGCCGGCGCCGATTCAGGTCACGGGCTTCGGGCATGCCACGGGGACGGGCCTTCGAACGATGGACTACGTGCTCGCTGACCCAATCTTCATCCCGCAATCGGCGCGCCATCTCTTGGCCGAGAAGGTTCATGACCTGCCGTGCCTGATCACGATCGATCCGATTCTGGCCATTCCGCCTTCGGAGCCTCCCATGCTCCGCAACGGCTACGTCACTTTCGGCGTGTTCAACCGCATCTTCAAGATTTCGGACGAGGCCATCCGGGTGTGGTCGAACGTGATGCATGCTGTGAGGGGATCGAAGATCATCGTCAAGAACGGGCTGCTTGACGATCCATTATTGCGCGATCGTCTGATCGCGCGGTTCGCGGCACGGGGCATCGCCGAGCAGAACGTGGTCTGCATGGGCTCGACCTCGCGCCCCGAGCATCTGCGGGCATTTGCGATGGTCGACATTTCCCTCGACACCTTCCCGCAGAACGGCGGCATCAGCACCTGGGAGTCCCTCTATGCCGGCGTTCCCGTGGTCGCCAAGCTCGGCAGCGGCGCCTCGTCGCGCGCCGGCGGCTCCATCGTCACGGCCCTCGGCCTGGAGGACTGGGTCGCCGAGGATGACGCGGGCTATGCCGCGATCGCGTGCAAATACGCGGCGCAGCCGGGCTACCTGGCAAAGCTGCGGGCGGAGCTGCCGGCTCGGATCGCAGCCTCGCTGGCCGGCGACGTCGAGCTTTACACGCGAGAGGTCGAAGCGGCCTATCGCCGGTTCTGGCGCGATCATTGTGCCGCCGCCTCGGAGGTGGCCTAGGAAGATCTTACGCTAAGCCCCGGGAAATCCCGGAGGCGAAGGGACTCCGGTGACCGGCGGGCCAAGCTCGCGAATCAGTTAGACTCTGCCCAGGGCATCCTCCGGAGAGACACCTTGCAGAAGAGCGGCGGCGGCGCGCGCGCGTTCCAGAATGCGCGATTGCAGAAGAAATTGATGAAGCAGGCCGACGCCGTGATTGCCGCGGCGGCGACCGCCTATGGCCAGGGCCGATATGCCGAGACCGAGGCGCTGTGCCGCGAAATCCTGAAAGCCCTTCCGGATCATGTCGATGCCATTCACCTGCTCGGCATGTGCGCCCATGACGGCCGGCGCCTGGAAGAGGCGAGGGAGCTGCTCGAGCGCGTGATCGCGCTCGATCCGCGCCTGCACGATGCCCACAACAACCTCGCGACCGTGCATTTCGACCTCGGCAATTACCAGGAGGCGCGGCGGTGCCAGGAGCGGGCGATCGCGCTGAAGCCGAATTTCGCGGTGGCGCTGACCAACCTCGGCAATACGCTGATGCATCTGGGGCAGTACGAACAGGCGCTCGAGCTGCACGAGCGCGCCATCAAGATCAAACCGGATTATGCCGATGCGTTCTGCAATCGCGGCATGGTCGAGATCGTGCTTGGGCAGATCATGCGCGCCAAGGAGAGTTTCGATCGCGCTTTGCTGTTTCAGCCGCGTCACGCCGAGGCCATTGTCGGCAGCGGCATGGTCAGCATGGAGCTGCGGCACCACGAGGAGGCCGCAGCTAAGATCGCCCAGGCCCTCGCAATCAAGCCGGGCGCGCCGCGGATCCTGGCCCAGCGCGGACGGCTCAGTTACGAGCTGCAGCGCCTGCACGAGGCGCTGGCGGATTTCGATGCGGCGCTTGCGATTTCGCCCAAGCTCGAGCTGGCCCTTCGGGGCAAGGCGCAGGTCTGCCTCGTCATGGGAAGGACCGCGCAGGCGATGGCGGCCGCGACGACCTTGATCGAGCGAAATCCTCGCTCCGAGATCGGGTTGGCGCTGTTGGGCTTCGCATATTCGAACCAGGGAGACATGGACTCCGCGATCCAATATCTCGATCGCGCGCTGGCGCTGCGACCGGACTATGGAGACGCGATCAGAGGCAAGATCTTCTTGCTGGACTACCTTGCGGAGGCGGATTTCGCGGTCCAGCAGGCGGTGCGAAAGTCCTGGTGGGATGCAATCGGCTCGAGGATCCCGCAAAGGACGCTGCCGAAGCGGCCGCTGGATCCGGACAAGCAGATTGTGGTCGGATATGTCGCGGCCGAATTCCGGCAACACTCGGCGGGACTGACCTTGCTGCCCGTGTTGCGCCATCATGATCACGCCAAGTTCAAGATCATCTGCTATTACGCCTGGCCGGGGGCGGACGAGTACACCGCCATGTTCAAGCAGATGGCGGACGTCTGGGTCGACGCTTGGCAGATGTCGGACGACGAGCTCGCCGATCGTATTCAGGCCGACAATGTCGACATTCTGATCGACGTTTCCGGCCACACGACCGGCAACAGGCTGCAATGCTTCGCGCGGAAGCCGGCTCCGATCCAGGCCACCGGCTTCGGACACGCGACGGGCACGGGCATGCCGACCATGGATTACGTGCTCGCTGATCCGATCTTCATTCCGCCATCGGCCCGGCATTTGTTTCCGGAAAAGATCTACGACCTGCCGTGCCTGATCACGATGGAGCCGGTGACAAATCTGCAGCCTTCCGAGCTGCCGATGCTCCGCAACGCCTACGTCACCTTTGGCGTGTTCAACCGAATCTACAAGATCTCGGACGACGCGATCCGCGTGTGGTCGCGCATCATGCGCGAGGTGCCGGGATCGAAGATCGTCCTCAAGCATGGCTTGCTCGACGATCCTCTGCTGCGCGATAGTCTGGTCGCACGCTTCATCGCGCAGGGTATCCCCGAGGAGAACATCACATGCCTTGGCACCACCTCGCGCGACGACCATCTGAGGGCCTTTGATCAGATAGATATTTCCCTCGACACGTTCCCACAGAACGGCGGCATCAGCACCTGGGAGTCCCTCTACAAGGGCGTGCCCGTGGTCGCCAAGCTCGGCATTGGCGCCTCCTCGCGCGCCGGTGCTTCGATCGTGACGGCCGCAGGTCTGGGCGATTGGGTCGGCGAGGACGACGAGGGTTATGTCGAGATCGCCCGCAAGTTTGCCTCGCAGCCCGAGTATCTGGCGAAGTCGCGCGCCGGTTTGCCAGCCCAGATCGCAGCCTCGCCCGCCGGCAATGTCGAAATCTACACGCGTGAGCTCGAAGCCGGCTACCGCCAGTTCTGGCGCGACTATTGTGCCGCTGCCGCCGAGCGAGGCGAGGCTGCGGTCAGCGGGACGGACGCACCTGGCGGCTCCTGAGCTGGATCCTGCAGGCGACCCCCGGGATATCCCGGACGGGTTTCTAGCCCGGCAGTTCGGCCGAGTGGACACGCGAATCAGCTAGACTCGCCACGGGCCACCTCCGGAGAGACACCTTGCAGAGCAGCGCCGGTGCGCGCGCATTCCAGAATGCGCGATTGCAAAAGAAATTGAAGAAGCAGGCGGATGCCGTCATCACCGCCGCGGCGAGTGCCTTTGGCCAAGGCAGATATGCTGAGACCGAGGCGATCTGCGGTCAGATCCTGCAGGCCATTCCGGATCATTTCGACGCCACGCATCTGCTCGGCCTGTGCGCGCAAGAGGGCGGGCGGCTGGAACAGGCGCAACAGCTGCTCGAACGCGCGGTCGCGATCGATCCGCGTTCGGCCGAGGCCCACAACAGTCTCGCAACATTGTACTTCGTCCTGCAGAAACTGGAGGCCGCTCGCGCCTGTCAGGAGAAGGCGATCGCGCTGAAGCCGAATTTTGCGCCGGCCCTGACCGGCCTCGGCAATACCTTGCTTCAGATGAACCTGCGCGAACAGGCCATCGAGATGTACGATCGCGCCATCAGGCTGAAGCCGGACCATGCCGACGCGCTTTGCAATCGCGGCTTGGCGGAGCTGGCGCTGCGCCGGTTCGACCGCGCGCGGGAAAGCCTTGATCGGGCGCTGTTGTTTCAACCGCGTCACGCCGAGGCGCTCGTCGGCAAAGCCGTGGTCGGCCTCGAGCTCAAGCACTACGATGACGCGGAAGCTGCTCTCGCAGCGGCGCTCACGATCAGGCCCGGTTCGGCGAAGATCCTGGCGCAACGCGGGCGGCTCAATTACGAGCTGGGACGCCTGGAGCCGGCGCTTGCGGATTTCGAGGCGGCGCTCGCGGTTTCGCCCAACCTCGAACTGGCTCTCCGGGGCAAGGCACAGGCTTGCCTCATGATGGGCAAGACAGCGCAGGCGTTGGCGGCCGCAGCGGCCTTGCTCGAGCGAAATCCGCGGTCGGAGGCGGGGCTGGCACTGATGGGCTTTGCTCATTCGAACCAGGGAGAAATGGACGCCGCGATCGAATATCTCAATCGCGCGCTGGCGATCCGGCCGGACTATGAAGACGCGATCCGAGGAAAGATCTTCTTGCAGGACCACCGCGCCGAGGCCGATTTCGCGCTCCAGCAGGCGGTGCGGCGAGATTGGTGGGACTTGATCGGCTCCAAGATACCGCAGCGGACGCTGCCGAAGCGGCCGCTCGATCCGGAAAAGCAGATCGTGGTCGGCTATGTCGCCAACGAATTCCGACACCACTCAGCGGCCCTCACCTTGCTGCCGGTGCTGCGCCGTCATGATCACGCCAACTTCAAGATCATCTGCTATTCGTGCTCGCCGTCGCGAGACGCGATGACCGCCAAATTCGAGTCATTGGCTGACGCATGGGTCGATGCCTGGCAGCTTTCGGATGACGAGCTCGCCGATCGCATCGAGGCCGACAAGGTCGATATCCTGATCGACGTGTCCGGCCACACGACCGGCAACAGGCTGCAGCTTTTCGCGCGAAAGCCGGCTCCGATCCAGGCCACCGGGTTCGGACACGCGACGGGTACGGGCATGCCGACCGTGGACTATGTGCTCGCGGACCCTGTCTTCATTCCACAATCGGCACGGCATCTGCTGGCCGAAAAGGTCTATGACCTGCCGTGCCTGATCACGATCGATCCCATCCTGGATGTGCCGCCGTCGGAGCCTCCCATGCTCCGCAACGGCTACGTCACTTTCGGCGTGTTCAACCGCGTCAGCAAGATCTCGGACCATGCCATCCGCGTGTGGTCGAACGTGATGCGCGAGGTGACCGGATCGAAGATCGTCGTCAAGCATACGCTGCTCGACGATCCCCTCGTGCGCGACGGTCTGCTGGCGCGTTTCGTGGCGCAGGGCATCGCCGCGGAAGACGTCATCTGCCTGGGCTCGACCCCGCGCCACGAGCATCTGCTGGCACTTGCGAAGGTCGACATCTCCCTTGATACGTTCCCGCAAAACGGCGGCATCAGCACCTGGGAATCCCTCTATGCGGGCGTTCCGGTCGTGGCCAAGCTCGGCATTGGCGCCTCCTCGCGTGCCGGCGCCTCCATCGTGGCGGCCGTCGGCCTCAGCGACTGGGTCGCGGAGGACGACGACGGCTATGTCGAGATCGCCCGCAAGTTTGCCTCGCAGCCCGAGTATCTGGCGAAGTTGCGCGCTGGCTTGCCGGCCCAGATCGCGGCCTCGCCCGCCGGTAATATCGAGATCTACACGCGTGAGCTCGAGGCGGGATACCGAAAGTTCTGGCGCGATTACTGTGCCGCTGCCGCAGAACGCGACGACGCTGCGGTCAGCGGGGCGGACGCACCTGGCAGCTCCTGAGCTGCATCCTGCAGGCGAACCCGGGATATCCCGGACGGATTTCTGGTCCGGCAGTTCGGCCGGGCCGGTACGCGAATCAGCTAGACTCGGCCTGGGGCATCTTCCGGAGAGACATCTTGCAGAGCAGCGTCGGCGCGCGCGCATTCCAGAATGCGCGATTGCAGAAGAAATTGAAGAAGCAGGCCGACGCCGTCATCTCCGCCGCGGCGAGCGCCTATGGTCAAGGCAGATATGCGGAAAGCGAGGCGCTCTGCCGCCAGATTCTGCAAGCCGTTCCGGATCATTTCGACGCCACGCACGTGCTCGGCCTGAGCGTGCAGCAGGGCGGGCGCCTTGAGGAGGCGCAACAGCTGCTCGAGCGCGCGATTGCGATCGATCCGCGTTCGCACGAGGCTCAGAGCAATCTCGCGGCCGTCTACTTCGTGCTTCAGAAATTTGAAGCGGCCCGCGCCTGCCAGGAGAAAGCGATCGCGCTGAAGCCGAATTTTACGCCGGCCCTGGCTGGCCTCGGCAATACCCTGCTCCAGATGAACCTGCCCGAACAGGCCATCGAGATGTATGATCGGGCCATTAAGCTGAAGCCCGACTACGCCGACGCACTTTGCAATCGTGGCGTGGCGGAGCTGGCGCTGTTCCGGTTCGACCGTGCCAGGGAGAGTTTTGATCGCGCGCTGTTGTTTCAGCCGCGCCACATCGAAGCGCTCATTGGCAAAGGCATGGTCAGCATCGAGCTCAAGCGCTACGATGAAGCGGAAGCTGCGCTCGCGGCGGCGTTCGCGATCAAGCCCGATTCGGCGAAGATTCTGGCGCAGCGCGGTCGCCTCAACTCGGCCCTGTCGCGGCTGGAACAGGCAGCCGCGGATTTCGATGCGGCACTTGCACTTTCGCCCCGGTTCGAAATGGCCTTGCGGGGAAAGGCGGAGGTCTCGCTCAGCCTGGGAAATACCGCACAGGCGATCCTGGCCTGCACGACCTTGCTCGAGCAAAATCCACGTTCCACGATCGCGTTGGCATTGCTGAGCTCCTGTTTTGCAAATCAGGGAGAAATCGCGTCCGCAATCGAACATCTCGACGCGGCGCTGGCGATCGCGCCGGATCCAGACTTGATGGCGCGGAAGATCTACTATCTGGACTTTCTCCCCGACGCCGATTTCACGATCCAGCAGGCGACACGAAGGTCCTGGGGCGAAGCGATCGGCGCCCGCGTGCCGCAGCGGAAGCTCGCTCCCCGGCAGCTCGAGCCCGACAGGCGGATCGTCATCGGCTATGTTTCCGCCGAATTCTGGTATCATTCGGCGGCGTTCGGCCTGCTGCCGGTGCTGCGCCATCACGATCACGCCAGCTTCGAGGTCGTCTGCTATTCGTGTTCGCCGACACGAGATGCGGTCACAGCCGAATTCAGGTCGGCGGCAGACGTCTGGGTCGATGCCTGGCAGATGTCCGACGACGAATTGGCCGATCGTATCGAGGCCGACAAGGTCGATATCCTGATCGACGTGTCCGGGCATTCGTCGGGCAACAGGCTCCAGGTCTTCGCCCGCAAGCCGGCTCCCATCCAGGTCACGGGCTTCGGACACGCGACCGGTACGGGCCTTCGGACGATGGACTACGTGCTCGCGGACCCCGTCTTCATTCCGCAATCGGCGCGGCATCTGCTGACCGAAAAGGTCTATGACCTGCCATGCCTGATCACGATCGATCCCATCCTGGATGTGCCGCCGTCGGAGCCTCCCATGCTCCGCAACGGCTACGTCACCTTCGGCGTGTTCAACCGCGTCAACAAGATCTCGGACGAGGCCATCCGGGTATGGTCGAACGTGATGCGGGAGGTGGCCGGATCGAAGATCATCATCAAGCACACGCTGCTCGACGATCCCCTCGTGCGCGACGGTCTCCTCGCGCGCTTTGTGGCCCACGGGATCGCCGAAGAGTGGATCACTTGCCTCGGCTCGTCCGAGCGCGGCGATCATCTGCGAGCCTTCGCGTTGGTCGATATTTCGCTCGATCCGTTTCCGCAGAATGGCGGCGTCAGCACCTGGGAATCCCTCTATGCGGGCGTTCCGGTCGTCGCCAAGCTCGGCCACGGTGCATCCTCGCGCGCCGGCGGCTCCATCGTGGCGGCCGTCGGTCTCGACGACTGGGTGGCCGAGGACGACGAGGGCTACGCCGTGATCGCGTGCAAATTTGCTGCCCAGCCCGCGCATCTGGCAAAGCTGCGCGCGGAATTGCCGGCCCGGATCGCAGCTTCGGCCGCAGGCAACGTCGAAGGCTACACGCGCAGGGTTGAGGAGGGCTACCGCAAGTTCTGGCGCGACTATTGTGCCGCTGCCTCTGAAAGCGGGCAGCTCCCTTAAACCGGCCGAACCGCGCAGAGCGTGTGGACGTGAGCTCTCGACTCGACGACGCGCGTGACAGTCAGACGAAGGGCGGCTTGATGTTGCTGCGCTTCTCCAACCATTCCGGAACTGGTAGGTTCTTGGCGCGCATGAAGTCGGCGTTGAACAGCTTCGACAGATAGCGGCTGCCGGAATCGCACAGCACCGTGACGATCGTCTTGCCGGGCCCGAGCTGCTTCGCAAGCCGCATCGCGCCGACGACATTGATGCCCGTCGAGCCACCGAGGCACAGACCTTCGTGCTGAAGCAGTTCGTAGATCGCACTGACGGCGTCAGCGTCGGGGATGAGATAGGCATCGTCGACCTTGGCAGTCTCGACGATCGCGGTGGCGCGGTTGAGGCCGATGCCCTCGGTGATCGAGCCGCCCGGCGTCGCCTTGGGATCGCCGGTCCTGAAATATTCGTACATGCCGGCACCGTGCGGATCGGCGCAGGCGATGCGGATGTTCTTGTTCTTCTCCTTCAGATAGCGGCTGACGCCGGCGAGCGTGCCGCCGCTGCCGACCGAGCAGACGAAGCCGTCGACCTTGCCGCCGGTCTGCTCCCAGATCTCAGGCCCCGTGGATTCGTAATGCGCCTTGGCGTTGTCGAGGTTATTCCACTGGTCGGCGAACAGCACGCCATTGGGCTCGGTCTTGCGCAGCTCGTCGGCGAGCCGCCGGCCGACATGCTGGTAGTTGTTGGGGTTGGCGTAAGGAAGGGCCGGCACCTCGATCAGCTCGGCACCGCAAAGCTTCAGGAAATCCTTCTTCTCCTGGCTCTGCGTCTCCGGGATCACGATCAGGGTGCGGTACCCGCGCGCGCTTGCAACCACGGCAAGGCCGATGCCGGTATTGCCGGCGGTCGACTCCACCACCAGCCCGCCGGGCTTCAGCTCGCCGCGCTTCTCGGCCTCCAGGATCATCCATTTCCCGGCGCGGTCCTTCACCGACTGACCGGGATTCATGAACTCGGCCTTGCCCAGGATGGTGCAGCCGGTCAATTCCGAAGCCCGCTTGAGCTTGATGAGGGGGGTGTTGCCGATGGCTTCGACAACGTCGTTGCGAATGGTCATGTCAGGGAAAATCACTACCAGGGGGTTGATCGGCTTTGGCCCGAACCTAGTGCTTGGGAGGCCAAAGGGAAAGGCTTTTGCGCTGCGGCGAACCCGACTAAACGCCCGCGCAAACAGTGATATGCTTGAGAGCAGGCTAGCGATGATGCGCACGGCCGTGCGGCCGGATATTCGGTAGGAGGAAACGGCCGAACCCCGGCCAGTGCACGAAACGACCGCGCTTCCGATCAGCGTTGTTGCGACCAGTTCTTGCACAGGCGACAGGACGCGTGGACTGCGGTTCGTTGGCCGAACAGATATCGGCACAGTGGAGGGCTGCGTATTTGGCAAGATTGACGGTCTTGCGCGCCGCGCAGAGGGTGCGACTGAGCTGAAGGCGCGTGGCGCGGTCCAAATGGAGGGCGAAGCTGAGGGGTGTGGCCGCGATATCACATGAAATCTTGGTAAGCTTGCTTACGTTTCCCAATGCTTCGCAATGAAGAAAGTCTCTGCGAGACAGGCGCTTTCCGTATTCTTGTCTGCTCGCTACCGGCTCGTTGGCACCGGCATCTCGCAATTGCGGCACTGTCCCGCCGTTCCGCGCCCGGCTAGTATGAACCTCAGGTTCCGCAGAAAGCATCATCACTGTGAACGCGTCGTCCAAGGCCTCCCGACCACCCCGCCGCGAATCGGTTAATCCGGCAGCGTTGCGGCGGCTTGATCTGCCCGGCGGGGGGTGGATGTGACACAGCAAGTTCCAGTGATCGCCTCGCGGCGGTCTCTCGGTTCTGCATTCGGAACGTTGCGCGCGGCGCGATGGATTGCGGTGCTGTGCCTCGCCGCCGGCTCGGGGGCTTGCGTGCTGACCCAGGATCTTCCCGATCCCGCACTCGACGTTCCCACGCACTACAAATATGCCGGCAAGGGCGATGCGCCACCGTCGCTGGATTGGTGGCGCGGCTTCCGCTCTGCGGAGCTGACGCAGCTAATGGAGGAGGCGCAGACCGTCAACCTCGACATCGCCGCGGCCGTTGCGCGCATCGTCCAGGCCGACGCGCAGGCGCGGCAGGCGGGCGCGGCGCTGCTGCCGAGCGTGTCGACAGCCGGATCGGAAACCTATTCGCGCACCTCGGGCGCAAGCTCCTCGGGTCTGTCGATCGGCGGGCGCGAGGTCGTCAATTATACGGCCTCGCTGAGCGCGAGCTATCAGCTCGATTTCTGGGGCCAGAACCGCGACGCGCTGCAATCGGCAGAGGAGACGGCGAACGCCAACCGTTTCGATCGCGACACGGTCGCGCTGACCACGCTCGCCGCCGTCGCCAACGCCTATTTCCAGGTGCTGGCCTCGCAGGACCGCATCAGGACCTCACAGCGCAATATCGCGAGCGCGCAGCGCATCCTCGATGCGGTCAGGGAGCGCCGCAGGGCCGGCACCGGCAGCGATCTCGACGTCGCCCAACAGGAGAGCGTGCTGGCGAACCAGAAGGCGCTGGTGCCGCCGCTGCGCCAGACGTTGGACCAGAACGTCAACGCGCTCGCCGTGCTGGTCTCGCGCCCGCCGGAGAGCGTGCGCGTTCACGGCGGCTCTCTGGACCGGATCGCGATCCCGCGCGTGACGCCCGGCCTGCCGTCGGAGCTGCTGACGCAGCGGCCGGACATCCGTCGCCAGGAGGCGCAGCTCGCCTCCGCCACCGCCAACATCGGCAATGCCCGCGCACAGTTCTTTCCGACCATCCAGCTCACCGGCAGCGGCGGCTATCAGAGCGCGGCGCTGGTCTCGCTGTTCCAGCCGCATGCGGCCTTCTTCCAGCTCGTCGGCAGCGCGACGCAGCCGATCTTCGACGGCGGCAGGATCCTCGGCAATCTCGAGTTGGCCAAGGCGCGGCAGGACGAGCTGCTGCAAACCTATCGCAAGACCATCATCCAGGCCTTTGCCGATGTCGACAACGCACTGTTCTCGATCAAGCAGACCACGATCCGGCTGCAATTGCAGCGCGACGTCGTCGCCGCCTCGCGCCGCGCCTTCGATCTCTCCGAGCAGCAATTGCGTGCTGGCACCGCCGACATCGTGACCGTGCTCAACACCCAACTGACCCTGTTCCAGGCAGAAGACGCGCTGTCGCAGGCCCAACTCGCACGGCTTCTGGCCATCGTCAGCCTGTACCAGGCGCTCGGCGGCGGCTGGGAGCCGCGAATGGAGAAACCGGTCAATGCTCTTTAAGCCGGACACCAAGCAGGGCGCGGGAGAGGGGACGGCGAAGAGATCGCGCGGCCGCGGCTTCGTCATGACCCTGATCACCCTCGCGATCCTCGGCGGCCTCGGCTATGTCGGCTGGATCGCCCTGCAACAGCAGCAGACGAACAACCGCAATCAGCGCCCCGATCTGCCGGTGCCGGTGCTGGCGGCGAGCCCGCGCATCCAGGACGTGCCGGTTTATCTCGACGGCGTCGGCGCGATCCGCGCGCTCAACACCGTGACCGTGCGCTCGCAGGTCGACGGCAAGCTGATCGCGGTCAACTTCACGGAAGGCCAGGACGTCAAGAAGGGCGACGTGCTCGGCGAGATCGATCCGGCGATCTATCAGGCGCAGTACGACCAGGCGGTTGCCAAGAAGGCGCAGGATCAGGCCCAGCTCGCCAACCAACGCATCGACCTCGCGCGCTACGAGCAGCTCGCTGCCTCCAACGCCGGCTCCAAGCAGCAGGCCGACACCCAGCGCGCGCTGGTCGCGCAGACCGAGGCGCTGGTCAAGGCCGACCAGGCCGCGATCGACAACGCGGCGGCGACGCTGAGCTACACCAAGATCGTGGCGCCGATCTCGGGCCGCGCCGGCTTGCGCCTGGTCGACCAGGGCAACATCATCCATGCTTCCGACACCACGGGCCTCGTGGTGATCACGCAATTGCAGCCGATCGCGGTCTGGTTCAGCCTGCCGCAACAGCAGATCATGCGCGTCAACGCGGCGGCGGCGAAGGGGCCGCTCGCGGTCGACGTGTTCGGCAATGACGGCATCACGGTGATCGATACCGGCAAGCTCACCGGCATCGACAACCAGGTCGACCAGACCACCGGCACGCTCAAGCTCAAGGCCGAATTCCCCAATGCCAATTACCAGCTCTGGCCGGGCCAGTTCGTCAATGTCCGCCTCAAGGTCGAGACCTTGACGCAGGCGTTGGTGGTGCCGACCTCGGCGGTGCAGCGTGGCCCGATCGGCACTTTCAGCTATGTCATCGGCGCGGACAACATCGTCTCGGCCAAGCCCGTGACGGTGACCCAGCAGAACGAGCATGACGCCGTGATCGCCAGCGGCCTGTCGGCGAGCGAGAGGGTGGTCACCACGGGATTCGCAAATCTGTCCGACGGCTCCAAGGTGATCGTCGGCCGCGACGACCAGACTCCGTCGGCCGATCTTGCCCCGCGCAAGCGCTCGCGCGCACCGGACGCCCAGAAGAAGGATGGTGCCAAAGAAGGCCAGAAGGACGAGCAGGGCAAGGACGGCGAGTTGCGCGCCAAGCGCAAGAGCAGCGAAGGCGACCAGAAGGGGCAGACAGGACCGGCGCCGGGGCCGGGGGCATCGGAAAGTGGAGCCAAGCAGCCATGATCCCGACAACAGCCGCCTGAAGCGGCAGGCATAACCCATGGGTGTCTCCGAACCCTTCATCCGCCGGCCGATCGCGACTTCGCTGCTCGGCATCGCGCTTCTGATCGGCGGGCTGCTGGGCTATTTCGCCCTGCCGGTCTCGGCGCTGCCGCAGGTCGATTTCCCGACCGTGCAGGTGACGACGCAGCTGCCGGGCGCGAGTCCGGACGTGATCGCGTCGCTGATCACCGCGCCGCTGGAGCGGCAGCTCGGGCAGATCCCGTCGCTCTCGGCGATGAACTCGACGAGCTCGTTCGGCGTCAGCCAGATCTCGCTGCAGTTCGACCTAAACCGCGACATCGACGGGGCGACGCAGGACGTGCAGGCCGCGATCAATGCCGCCGCGGGCGTGCTGCCGAGGACGCTGCCTTACCCACCGACCTACGCCAAGGTGAATCCGGCGGATGCGCCGGTGATGACGCTGGCGCTGCGCTCGGACACGATCTCGCTGCGGGTGATGAGCGACATCGCCGACACCATTCTGGCGCAACGTTTGAGCCAGATCTCCGGCGTCGGGCGCGTGTCCGTGCTCGGCGGGCTGAAGCCGGCCGTGCGGATTCAGGCTGATCTTGCACGCCTTGCAGCCTACGGCATCGCGATGGAAGATCTGCGCACTGCGATCGCCAATGCCAATGTCTCGGGGCCGAAAGGCTCGCTCGACGGCGCACAGCAATCCTACATCATCGCCGCCAACGACCAGATCGCGGCGGCCGAAGCCTACAAGCCCGTCATCATCGCCTATCGCAACGGCTCGCCGGTGACCATTGCCGACGTCGCCCAGATCGTCGATGGCCTCGAGAACGACCGCACCGGCGGCTGGTACCAGGGCACGCCGGCCGTCATCCTCGACATCCAGCGCCAGCCCGGCGCCAACGTCATCGACGTCGTCAGCCAGATCCGCGCCGAGATCCCGAAACTGCAGCGCGCGATCCCGGCCGGCGTGAACCTCACCATCGTCTCCGACCGCACCGTCACCATCCGAGCCTCGGTGCGCGACGTGCAGTTCACGCTGGTCCTTGCCGTCGTGCTGGTGACGCTGGTCGTGCTGCTGTTCCTGCGTTCGTTGCGCGCGACCGTGATCGCCGGCGTCGCGCTGCCGCTGTCGCTGATCACGAGCTTCGGCATCATGTATTTTGCCGGCTTCAGCCTCGACAATCTGTCGCTGATGGCGCTCACGATCGGCACCGGATTTGTCGTCGACGATGCCATCGTGATGATCGAGAACATCGTGCGCCACATGGAAAATGGCGACGGCGCCATGGAAGCTTCCCGCAAGGGCGCCAGCGAGATCGGCTTCACCGTGATCTCGCTGACGGTGTCGCTGATTGCGGTCTTCATTCCGCTCCTGTTCATGTCGGGCCTCGTCGGGCGCATGTTCCGCGAATTTGCGCTGACCTTGACGATTGCGGTCGTGACCTCGGCGGTGGTCTCGCTGACGCTGACGCCGATGATGTGCTCGCGGCTGCTCAAGCACGCGCACGAGGAGCTGGCCGTGCCGGGACTGGCCACGATCAGCCGCTTCATCGACCGTACGGTCGATGCCTATCACAGCTCGCTTTTGTGGGTGCTGGAGCGCCAGCGCGCCACGCTGGTCGTGACCTTCGCCACGCTGATCGCGACCCTGGTGCTCTATGTCGTCGCGCCCAAGGGCTTCCTGCCGCTGCAGGACACCGCCTCGATCACGGCCGTGACGGAGGCGGGGCCCGACGTGTCGTTTGCGGAGATGAAGAGGCGGCAGGCCGAGGCGGCCGATGCCATCAGGGCCGACCCTGATGTGGTCGGCGTGGTCTCGGTGATCGGTGCGGGCTCCGTCAACCCGACCACCAATGTCGGCCGCCTCGTCATGAGCTTGCGGCCGCGCGGCGAGCGCCGCGACGATGTCAGCGTGGTCGTGGCCCGGCTGAAGGAGCGGGTCTCCGGTATCCCCGGCATGACGGTCTATTTCCAGCCGGTGCAGGACGTGCAGATCTCGACCCAGTCGAGCCGCTCACAATACCAGTACACGCTGACCGGCACCGATGCGACGCTGGTCTCGGAATGGGCGCGCAAGCTGGTTGCGGAGATGCGGCGCGATCCCCTGTTCCGGGACGTCTCGTCGGAGGCGCAGGAGGGCGGCCTGCGGGCGCAGCTCGATGTCGACCGCACGCGCGCCGGCCAGCTCGGCGTGAACCTGCAAGCAATCACTGACACGCTGAACGATGCCTTCGCGCAGCGGCAGATCTCGACCATCTACGGTCAGGCCAACCAGTACCGCGTGGTGCTGGAGGCGCTGCCGATGTATCAGCGCGATCCCTCGATTCTGTCAAAGCTCTATCTGCCGGGCGCCGCGAGCGCCACTGCCGGCGCGCCCAATGCCCAGGTGCCGCTGTCGGCCGTGGCGACGCTGAAGCGGACGACCGCGCCGCTCGCGATCTCGCACCAGGCGCAATTCCCGTCGGTGTCGCTAAGCTTCAACCTGGCGCCGGGCGCGGCGCTCGGCGATGCTGTCGAAGCCGTGAAGGTGATCGAGACCCGCATCGGCATGCCGGGCAGCATCGTCGGTGTCTATGCCGGCGATGCCGCCGAATTCGCCAAGGCGCTCGCCGGCCAGCCCTGGCTGCTGCTCGCCGCCGTCATCACGATCTACATCGTGTTAGGGGTGCTCTACGAGAGCTATATCCATCCGATCACGATCCTGTCGACGCTGCCGTCGGCCGGCGTCGGCGCCATCCTGGCGCTGATGCTGTGCGGCCAGGACCTCTCGGTGATCGGCCTGATCGGAATCATTCTCTTGATGGGCATCGTCAAGAAGAACGCGATCATGATGATCGACTTTGCGCTCGAGGCCGAGCGCGGGAAGGGCCTGTCGCCCAATGAAGCGATCGTGCAGGCCTGTCTCTTGCGCTTCCGCCCGATCATGATGACGACGCTGGCGGCGCTGTTCGGGGCGCTGCCGCTCGCAATCGAGAGCGGCACCGGCGCCGAGCTGCGCTTTCCGCTCGGCATCTCCATCATCGGCGGTCTGCTGCTCAGCCAGCTACTGACACTTTACACGACGCCCGTGATCTATCTGGCGCTCGACCGCATCAACCGTCGTCTCGAGCAGGCGCTGCCGCCGGCCGGATCCGGCGGTCCGCCGGTCGCCGGCGCGACCGAGGGGATGCAGTGATGGCATCGATCTCGGAGCCCTTCATCCGCCGTCCGGTCGCGACCACGCTGCTGTCGATCGGGCTGTTCCTGCTGGGTGTCGTCGCCTACGAGTTCCTGCCCGTCGCCTCGGTCCCGAACGTCGACTTCCCCGCCATCTTCGTCTCCGCCAGCCGGCCCGGCGCCGACCCGTCCGTGATGGCGGCGACGGTGGCTTCACCACTGGAGCGGCGGTTGGGAGAGATCGCTGGTATCAACCAGATCACCTCGACCTCGAGCCTCGGCACGACCAGCATCCAGCTCCAGTTCGACATCGGCCGCAACATCGACAAGGCCGCGCGCGACGTGCAGGCGGCCATCAACGCCGCGATGGTCGACCTGCCGAGCGACCTGCCGACGCTGCCGCGTTTCCGCAAGGCGAACACGGCCGGCGCACCCATCTTCGTGCTGGCGTTGACCTCCAAGACGATTTCTCCCTCGGCGATCTACGACGTCGCCGATACCGTGCTGGCGCAACGCATCTCCCAGGTGCCGGGCGTCGGCAACGTGTCGATCTCCGGCGCCGACCAGCCGGCCGTGCGCGTGCAGCTCAACCCGGTTGCGCTGTCCAATGCCGGAATCTCGACCGACGACGTGCGGACGGCGATCATCGGCGCCAACGCACTCGGCCCCGTCGGCATCTTCGAAGGCGAGCGCCAGAGCGAGACGCTGTCGCTGAACAGGCAGATGCGCACGGCGAAGGAGTTCCGCGACATCGTCATCAAGAGCTCGGGCACCAATTTCGTGCGGCTGTCCGACGTTGCCGATATCGAGGATTCCGTCCGCAACGTCCGCTCGATCGCCTGGTTCAACAAGCAACCGGCGGTCCTGATCCAGATCACCAAGCAGGGCGATGCCAACGTCATCGACACCGTCGACCGGGTCAAGGCGCTGATCCCCGAGCTGAAGCAGTGGATCCCGGCCGGGGTCGAGATCTCCACCCTGGTCGATCGGACCGGCACGATCCGCGCCAGCGTGCTGGACATGCAATGGACGCTGCTGGCGACAGCGGTCCTGGTGATGGTCGTCGTGTTCGTATTCTTGCGGCGGCTGACGCCGACCATCGCGGCCGGCATCTCGGTGCCGCTGGCACTCGCCGGCACTTGCGCCGGCATGTGGGTCGCGGGCTTCTCCATCGACAATTTGTCGCTGATGGCGCTCGCCATCTCCGTCGGCTTCGTCGTCGACGACGCCATTGTCATGATCGAGAACATGTTCCGCAACCTGGAGCAGGGCATGCGGCCATTCCGGGCGGCGCAGGAGGGCGCCAAGCAGATCGGCTTCACCGTGGTCTCGATCAGCCTGTCGCTGATCGCGGCCTTCACGCCGCTGATCTTCATGGACGGCGTCGTCGGCCGACTCTTGCGCGAATTCTCGCTGACGCTGACCTTCGCCATCCTGGTCTCGACGCTGGTGTCGCTGACGGTCACGCCGATGATCTGCGCCCATTACATCCGGCAGACCACCTCCGGCACGGCAACGCTGTTCGACCGCATCGTTGAAGGCGCGCTGTCGCGCACCATCGCGTTCTACGCCCGCAGCCTGCGCACCGTGCTGGAATTCCCGCTGCTGACGCTGCTGGTGTTCTTCGCCACCATCGCGCTCACGGTGACGCTCTACATCAAGGTCCCCAAGGGCTACTTCCCGACGGACGATTCCGGCTTCATCATCGGCGCGACGCGCGCCTCGGCGGACATCTCGTTCCAGTCGATGCTCGGCCTGCAGCAGCGGCTCGCCGAGATCGTGATGCAGGATCCGGCCGTGGCCGGCATCGGCTCGACCGTCGGCACCGGAGGCGGGGGCCCAGGGCCGGCGACCTCGAACCGCGGCACCATGTTCATCAGCCTGAAACCGCCGGAGGAGCGCGCCCACGTATCGACGCAGGTCGTGATCGACCGGCTCAGGCGGGCACTGTATCCCGTGCCCGGCATCCGCCTCTTCATGTTCGCCGCCCAGGACGTGCGCGCCGGCGGGCGGCAGAGCGATTCCGACTACCAATATACGCTCACCAGCACCGATCTCGGCCTGCTGCAGACATGGGCGCCGATCGTGGCCAAGCGCATGGAGAGCGTGGAGGGCATCACCGACATCTCCAGCGATCGTGACCCCGGCGGGCTGCAGCTGACGCTCTCCATCGACCGCCAGAAGGCGTCCGCGCTCGGCGTCAGGGTCCAGGACATCGACAACGCGCTGAACAATGCTTTCGCGCAGCGGCAGATCTCCATCATCTACACCCAGCGCAACCAGTACATGACCGTGCTGGAGATCGACCCGAAGTTCCAGGTCGACCCCTCCAATCTCGATCGCATCTACGTCGCCGGCGCGGGAGATGCGCAGGTGCCGCTGTCGGCCGTGGTGCGCGCGACGCGCGGGCTCGCTGCGCTCGCCGTCTATCATTCGCAGTCGTTCCCATCGACCACGGTGTCCTTCAACCTGATGCCGGACGTGCCGCTTCAGGCGGCGACCCAGAACATCCAGCGTGCGGTCGACGAGTTGCACATGCCCGAAGGCATTCGCGGCAGCTTCGACGGCAATGCCGGCGACTTCGCCAGGACCAGCGGCCGCCAGCCGCTCCTGATCCTCGGCGCACTGGTCGCGATGTATATCGTGCTCGGGGTGCTCTATGAGAGCCTCGCCCATCCGCTCACGATCATCTCGACGCTGCCCTCGGCCGGCTTAGGTGCGCTGCTCGCCTTGCAGCTCACCAACACGCCGCTTACGGTGATCGCCTTCGTCGGCATCATCCTCTTGATCGGCATCGTCAAGAAGAACGGCATCATGATGGTGGACTTCGCGCTCGATGCCGAGCGCCAGCGCGGGCTGTCCTCGGCCGAGGCGATCTTCGAGGCCTGCCAAGCGCGCTTCCGCCCGATCCTGATGACGACCATGGCGGCGCTGTTTGCCGGCATTCCGCTGGTGATCGCGACCGGCCCCGGCACGGAACTGCGCCGGCCACTCGGCATCACCATCATCGGCGGCCTGTTCGTCTCGCAGATCCTGACGCTGTACACGACGCCCGTGATCTACCTCCTGATCGACCGCCTGCGGCGCCGCTCCGAGCCGCGTCCGCTGGCGGCACCAGCGGAATAGGTTGTTGCAGCGCCGCGCGAAGCGTATAGCGGCGATCATGTCCAATCCGCCCGACACTGCCGCCGCGCCGGCCGAGCCGATCCCCGAATGCCCGCATTGCCAGAAGCCGATGCCGCTGTGCATTTGCGACAGCGTGACGCCGATCGAGAATCGGCTCTCGCTCCTGATCCTGCAGCATCCGCAGGAGCAGGACAGGGCACTCGGCACGGCGCGGCTGCTGGCCAGGCATTTTGCCGATGCCACGGTGCGGGTCGGCCTGTCCTGGCCGAGCCTGTCCAAGGCGCTGGGACGGCCGGTCGAGAATGCTTCGCACTGGGCGGTGCTCTATCTCGGCTCGGCACGCGCGGCCGATCTCGATGCCGAAGGTGAGATCGTCGCGCTCAACCGCAAGGGCGAGGTCGCGGAGAACCAGCGCGCGATCCTCGGCAAGCTCGAGGGCGTGGTGCTGCTCGACGGCACCTGGAGCCAGGCCAAGGCGCTGTGGTGGCGCAATCCCTGGATGCTGAAATGCCAGCGCGTGATCCTCAATCCGGCACATCCCTCTCGCTACGGGCGCTTGCGCAAGGAGCCGCGCCGCGACGGCCTCTCGACGATCGAAGCCGCCGCGACGATCCTCGCCGGCCTCGAGCGGCGCCCTGATATCGCCGAGACGCTTCATGCCAGTTTCGAACGGATGCTGGCTCGCTACCGCGAGGTCCAGGCCGAGATGCCGGAACTGGCACCCAAGCCCGCGCCCAAGGGCCGCCGGCGCGACTTCCGACGCCGCAAGCGCGCCTGATTTCGGCTGGACATTTCGCTGTGCTACCCGCGGGCCGTGGGGTTGCCTAAGCCATTGATCCCCTATATTGGTCCGCCCTTACGGGGCCACGTGGCGGAGTGGTTACGCAACGGTCTGCAAAACCGTGTACACCAGTTCAATTCTGGTCGTGGCCTCCATCACAAGCTTCTGATTTTCCAGCAAAAATGCGAGTTTGCCTTGGCTTTCAAGCAAGGCCTGACGGGCCGCGCCCACCGGATTTGTCCGGGGCTTGGCGGAAACCCGCGATTCAGTTCGGATGGCACAGACTTCGCATCTGCGAAGTGATGCATGTCCCATCAACGAGCGCTGGAGAGCACGTGGGCGAAATCGTCCGATTTGTCTCGAAATCCGAGCTGGAGAGGGCCCGTCTCATTCGTGAGGCGCGCGCGATCTACGACAGCATCTTCCCGCCGGCGGTACCCGAGCGGGCACCGCGGGACGGTGAAGAGCGAGTCAAGAATTGATCGTCGTTGCACCGGGCGTGGGGGCTCGCTGAGGCCCGGCCGCCCGCAGGGCGAGCCGCATCCGCTTACGAGAAGTCGGCCTCAGCAGGCCGCGTACCAGCCGTCGGGAAAGGGCAGGAGGGGCCAGGCGCCCTCGTTGTCATTGGCAGCTTTGGGCGTCGCGTCGAAGCGCCACGAGCGGGGCACGTATTCCTCCACCGGCACAGGCGCGAAATCCTCAAAGGTCATGGCGTCCCGGACAGCATCCAGCAGCAAATTGAATTCGGCTTCGCTCATCACACCCTCGCAGAACGCGGATGGCGCAATGTCGCAAAGCACGTTTGTTTCCGGATTGACCCGATCGTTCGCATTTTAACGATGCGGCGATCGGCAGCCGAATGGTTAGCGATTCCTGAAAATCCCCGGGGCAAGCCTACGTGCCGCCGCCGCGCAGCGGGCGTGAAAGAGATCACATTCCCGGCGGTTTATTTCTCCTACCCCTTTGCCCCATGCCGGCCAATGCAGGCCGGAGCGGGCAGGGCAGAGCGGGAGACTGGTCATGAAGGCAAGGTTCTTGCGGTTTGCGGGCGTGAAAAGCCGGGCGCGGGGCGCCTCAACAGTCGGGCTGTTCCTGACGCTGTTTGCCTCCGCCGCCCATGCACAGGGAACGGCGGAGCAGCGGCGGGCCTGTACCCCCGACGTCTACCGGCTCTGCGCCGGCGAGATCCCCAACGTCCGCGCCATCACCGCCTGCCTGCGTCGCAACCGCGCCAGCCTCAGCGAGGCCTGCCGATCCGTGTTCGATCAGGCAGGTGGCTGAACCCGCCCGGCTTGTGGGTTTGTGCGCAGCAAGTGCCTCGCACGCCCTTACGAATCCGCGTTGGTCATCCTGTGGATATGCTGCGGACAGGCTGTGGACGACCAGTGCTTTCGCTGCGGCGGTGGATCTGGCTGCTACGGCCGAGAGCATTTGGGTATCCCGAATTCGGAGACCCTAAACCTGCGCCGTTTCGCGGCCCCCGAACAGTTTTTGTGCAACCGTTTGCCCAAATGCCGGGCGCGCTTCATCCAAATTTTTGTACGCCCGCGGACAAGCTTTTCACCGCCCACTCCCGCACGCTTCCTCCCCGATCACTGGAGCATGGCAGAGGCCATGACATTTCGGAGGAACTGGCGAGATGGAGAAATCGATTTGGCCCCAGGCGCGGCGGGGAATGGCGCGTGCATCATTGCCCCGGCGCAAGCTCATGCTCGGCGCCGCCATTGCTTTCGGTCTCGTCGTTGTCGCACCGCTGAGCGCACAGGCCGCAGCTCCCCCCGCTTGCGCCGCGCTCCAGGAGAAATATCCGGACTGGAAGGGCAAGACGCTCGTCAATGCCATCAATCCGCACACGCCGGGCTATGAGACGATCGATCCCAAGGACCCCAGCAAATATATCGGGTTCGACATCGATCTCGGCGAAGCCATCGGCGAATGTCTCGGCTTCAAGCTGACCTACAAGCCCGTGGTGTTTGCAGCGCTCCTCACCACGCTCGCCGCCGGTCAGGCCGATATCGTCATCTCCGACATCTACGCCACCAAGGAGCGCGCCAAGGCCGCCGACTTCATCACCTATTCGAAAGTGTTCGATGGCGTGCTGGTTGCCAAGGGGAATCCAAAAGGCATCAACGGCATCAACCTGTCGATGTGCGGCGCGGCTGCCGCCGAAAACACCGGCTATGTCGAGGTGCCCCTGATCCAGACGCTGGCCGCGGAGTGCAAAAAGGCAGGCAAGCCGGAGCCGACCATCCAGCTCTACGACAACAACGCCAATTGCATCCAGGCGATTCTCGCCGGCCGTGCCGACACCTATGTCAACGACGTCAATAGCGTCGACAGCGCCGTGAAGGCCTATCCGGACAAGCTGGAGAAGGCGGTCGCTGTGACGATCCCATACTCGGTCGGCATCGCTGTTCCCAAGGGCAAGCCGAAATTTCGTGACGCCGTGCTCGCTGCCCTGATCGAGGTGCAGAAGGCGGGCACGCACATGGAGCTCCTGAAGAAGCATGGGCTCGATGTGAACAATTTCATGGAGCCGGAAATCCTCACGGCTGACTGAGCGAAGTCGGCGCGAAGTGCCGGGTGAGGGGGGCGGCAAAAGCGGTGCAGCGTAACCCCTCAACCGGATCGCATCGAACGATGCGATGTAGCCGAGGCTTGGCTGCGAGAGGTGGCCCCGTCCTGGAGGTGGCCGCCTTCGACCAAAACCCGATTCCGTTCTCATGACTGTCGGCTGATGTCGCTGTTCCTTCATTACCTGAGCATGCCGTATCTGCTCGCGGGCATCGAGCTCACCCTCGAGGTGACCGCCCTCGGGCTCGGCGGCGGGTTGATCCTTGGATTGATCCTCGCCGGCATGCAGCTCTCGCGCTTCTGGCCGCTGGCGGCGATCGCCAGGGCCTATACCGTGATCTTCCGCGGCACGCCGCTGATCCTCCAAATGGTTTTCGCCTACGACGCGCTGCCGCATATCGGCATCAAGCTGCCGGCAGTGCTGGCGGCCGGCCTCGCGCTCGCCTGCAACGAAGCGCCGTTCATTGCGGAGATGCTGCGCGCCGGCGTGCTGGGCGTCGACCGCGGTCAGCTGACGGCAGGGCAGGCGCTCGGCATGACGCCATCAGTGCTGATGCGCAGGGTCGTCGCGCCACAGGCGATCCGCACCATGATCCCGGCCTTCGGCAACGAGGCGGTGAGCGCGCTGAAGAATTCATCGCTTGCCTCTGTCGTGGCGGTGCAGGAGCTGACGTTACGATCCACGCAACTGGCGTCCTCGACCTTCGACTTCTTTTCGATCTTCTTTGCCTCGGGGCTGCTTTATCTCCTGCTGACCGCGACCATCAGCGCGATCCAGCTCTTCGTCGAATGGCTGCTCGATCTCGACCGGACCACGCGCCGAGAGCGCAAGCTGGCCGACTATCTGCCGTGGCGCCGTGTTGACCTCGCCACCAAGCTCGACCTTGCCGATGTGGCCAGCCCCGATCCCGAGCCTGCAGCGGCAGAGCTGACCGATACGCCGCCACTCGCCCTGACCCGCGAGGAGCGCGCCCGTCGCGCGGCGACGATCGCGCGCAACAATATCGCGGTCGAGGCCAAGGACCTCACCAAGAGCTACGGCGGGCAAAAGGTGCTCGACGGCCTCGACTTGACCGTGCGTGTGGGCGAGGTGGTGGCATTGCTCGGCCCCAGCGGCTCCGGCAAGAGCACGCTGCTTCGCTGCCTCAACCATCTGGAGAACTGGGACGCCGGCACCGTGCGCGTCGGCGGCCGGCGGCTCGGCTTTTCCGAGGATGGCAAGCGATTGTCGCCGCGCGCCGTCGCCAACGAGCGGGCCAGTGTCGGCGTTGGCATGGTGTTCCAGCAATTCAACCTGTTTGCTCACGTCTCGGCGAAGGAGAACATCGCCGGGCCCTTGCGCTGGGTCCACGGCATGACCCGCATCGACGCCGACCGCCGCGCCAGCGAGCTGCTCGACCGCGTCGGGCTGTCACACCGCGCCAATGCGCTGCCGCGACATCTCTCCGGCGGCCAGCAGCAGCGCGTTGCCATCGCCCGCGCGCTGGCGCCCAATCCGAGCGTGCTGCTGCTGGACGAGCCGACCTCGGCGCTGGATCCCGAGCTCGTCAATGAAGTGCTGGAGGTGATCCGCCGCCTCGCCATCGACGACGGCCTCACCATGATCATCTCGACGCACCAGATCCGCTTTGCCGATGAGGTCGCGGACCGTGTCGCCTTCCTGAGCGGCGGCACGATCATCGAGGAGGGGCCGGCGCACGAGGTGCTCTCCAATCCGCGCAATCCGCTGACGGCGCGCTTCCTCAGCGTGATGGAAGCGGACAAGACTCCGGAGGCGGTGCGATGAGCGCTCCCTCCACCATGTGCAAGATCCCCGAAGAGGTCACGTCATGAAGCATGTCACGCTGCCGGTTTCGCCGAAGACCGTCCATTGGGGCTATTTCTCCAAGACAGTCGCGCCGGCCCTGACGCTGCGCTCGGGAGACCGGGCCACGATCGAGACGCTGACCCACCACGCCAACGACGATTACGAGCGAATGATTCAGGGCGACGCCGGTGCCGAAAGCGTGTTCCAGTGGACGCGCGAGCACAAGGCGGTGGCGCGTCGTGGCTCGGGCCCGACGAAAGGCCCATTCATCCGCGGCGCGGGCGAGGGGATCGGCGTGCACTTGCTCACCGGCCCCGTCGCGATCGAAGGCGCCGAGCCCGGCGACATTCTGGAGGTGCGCATCCTCGACGTCCGGCCGCGGCCGAGTTGCAGTGCCTGTCACGCCGGCCGCTGCTTCGGCTCCAATGTCGCGGCGAACTGGGGTTTCCACTACCACGACCTGATCGAGGAGCCGAAGCCGCGCGAGGTCGTCACCATCTTCGAGCTCGACACCTCCGGCGAGCCGTATGCGAAGGCCGTCTACAATTACGTCTGGACGCCGCAGACCGATCCTGACGGCATCGTGCACCCGACCATCGACTATCCGGGCGTGCGCGTTGACCATGCCACCATCAGGAAGCGCGAGAACATCCTTACCAGCGTGAAGGTGCCGGCGCGGCTGCATTTCGGCACCATGGGCCTTGCGCCATCGGAAGCCGATTTCGTCAGCTCGATCCCGCCGAGCTATACCGGCGGCAACATCGACGACTGGCGGATCGGGAAGGGTGCGCGGATGTTCTATCCGGTCGCGGTCCCCGGTGCATATTTCTCGGTCGGCGACCCCCATGCCGCGCAAGGCGACAGCGAGCTCGGCGGCACCGCAATCGAGACCTCGCTGACCGGCGATTTCGAATTCATCCTGCACAAGAAGGCCGACCTTGGCGGCACCAGCCTCGAAGGTCTCGACCATCCCATGCTCGAGACCGACCATGCCTGGTCGTTCTACGGCTTCACCTATCCGAATTATCTCGCCGCGCTCGGCGCCGACGCGCAAACTGAGATTGCCAATCATAGCAGTCTCGACCGTGCGATGCGCGATGCGTTCAGGAAGCTTCGCCGGTTTCTGATGACAGTGCACGGCCTCAGCGAGGACGAGGCGATCTCGCTGATGTCGGTCGGCGCCGATTTCGGCGTCACTCAGGTGGTCGATGCCAATTGGGGCGTCCACGGCACGATCCGAAAAAACATCTTCCGCTGCGACTAATGTGTTGAGACGCTTTCCGTTTTCGGGATGAGCAGGTGACAAGCGGAGACCATTTGCGGCCCGTCGCAGCGACGGAGGACCGCATGCGTCTGGCACAGAGGTTGCTTCGATCGACCGCAATCTGGGTTGATCCGATGAGCTTCCGGCCGTTCACGAGCGAGTCCTACGCGCAAGACGACCGCCCCGAAGCCTGGCGGGACGTGCTGGCGGCGGTCGGCCTGCAGCCGGCAGGCGGCCATTCCTCCTTTGACGGGCATGCTACCGCCTCCCATCGCCAGACCACCGGTGTTGCGCTGACACGCATGGCCGCGGGCGCGCAGAGCGTCGGTCCGCTGGCACGCGCGAACGAAGACCTTCCGATCGTGCTGATGCCGGTCGAGGATGGCATGGTGTTGAAAACCGCCGGCGGACACCGCATCGTTCCCGTCGGTCATCTCGTGATGCTGCCGCGCAGCGGCGACTGGAGCATCGTGTTCCAGCGGGACATGCGCGCCATCGTGCTGTCAGTCACCTCCGAGGCGCTGCACGGACGCCTTTCGGGTAAGCCGCGGCTCGGCGAGCCGCGCGTCGTTCCGACCAGCGGCTTTGCCGAGGTGTTCTCGCGTCTCCTTGATGCGACGGCGCGCACGCTCGACACCTTGAGCGATGCCGAATGGAATTTGCTCGCGCAGTCGCTCGTCGATCTTCTCCTGACGCTCGCGCATCAACTGGCGGCATCGACGTCCGACGCCGGGGCGAGCGCGACGCAGGCCGCGCTGCTGCACCGGATCTGCCAGACCATCGAGCGCCGCCTCGACGATCCCGATCTGGTGCCGGCGCGCGTCGCCCAAGCCGAGGGAATTTCCGAGCGATACCTGCAAAAGCTGTTCGAGACGGTCGGCGACAATTTCACCCACTATGTTCGCGAGCGTCGTCTCCAGCGCGCCTGGGCGGATCTGTCCAGTCCGTCCGAGGCGCATCGCTCGATCTCGGAGATCGCTTACGCCTACGGCTTTGGTGACTCCGCGCATTTCAGCCGCGCCTTCCGCCATCGCTTCGGCCTGCCGCCGCGCGAGTTCCGACAGCAGGAGGCCGAGCGGGCGACCGTGCAACATGGCGTCACCGGCCAACGTGGCTGGCCGCAGGAGGCGTTGGCGCAATTGCGCGCGCATCAGAGTGTGGAGGCCCGCAGCAGCGTCGCGTGTGCCGGCGCCGGCGAGCCGACCACCACCGAACGCCGTCATCACCATCTCCCGGTCGAGGCCAGCTGCGTTCATTGGGGCTATTTCAGCCGCTCGCTGCCGCCGCAGATCGAGATCGCGTCAGGCGACACCATCACCATCGAGACGCTGACGCAGCACGCCTCCGACGATCCCGAGTTGATGATATCAGGCGATGCCGCCGCAGAAAGCGTATTCGGCTGGACGCCAGGCAAGAAGAACGTCGACCGCCGCGGTGCAGGGCCCATGGATGCCAGCGTATTCGGCCGCGGTGCCGGCGAGGGGTTTGGCGTGCATATCTGCACCGGGCCCGTCGCGGTGAAGGACGCTCAGCCCGGCGATGTGCTGGAGGTGCGTATCCTCGACATCGTGCCGCGCGCGAGCCGCAATCCGCGCCATGCGGGCCGTGTGTTCGGCTCGTCGGTCGCAGCGTGGTGGGGCTATCACTACAACGAGTTTCTCGGCGGTCCCAAGCCGCGCGAAGCCGTTACCATCTATGAGATCTTCGAAGCCGCCGAGCTGCCGCACGCCCGCGCGCTCTATTCCTATCGCTGGGAGCCGCAGACCGATCCCTTCGGCGTGGTGCACGCCACCTACGACTATCCCGGCGTGCCCGTTGCACCTGGTACGATCAAGCGCCGGCACGCGGTGCTCGACGGCATCAAAATTCCCCTGCGTCCGCATTTCGGCGTCATCGCGTTAGCGCCGCGTGAGCTCGATTTCGTCGATTCCGTGCCGCCGTCCTACTTCGGCGGCAATCTCGACAATTGGCGGCTGGGAAAGGGGGCAACGGTGTATCTTCCGGTCTCGGTCCCCGGCGCGCTGCTGTCGGTCGGCGATCCTCATGCCGCGCAGGGCGACGGCGAACTCAGCGGCACCGCGATCGAATGCTCGATGACCGGCACCTTCGAGGTGATCCTGCACAAGAAGGCCGATCTCGCCGGCCGTGCCTTCGCCGATCTCTCCTATCCCCTGATCGAGACCGAGAGCGACTGGGTGCTGACCGGCTTCAGCCACCCCAACTATCTCGCGGAATTCGGCGCGCAGGGGCAGAGCGAAGTCTACGCCAAGTCCTCGCTCGATCTCGCCATGAAAGACGCCTTCCGCAAGATGCGGCGCTTCCTGATGAACGTCAAAGGCCTCAGCGAGGACGAGGCGATCGCACTGATGTCGGCGGCGGTCGATTTCGGCGTCACGCAAGTCGTCGACGGCAATTGGGGCGTGCACGCCATTCTCAGCAAGCGCCTGTTTCACGACGCATCTTAACCAGGACATCCAAGTGAAATTCCACATGATCAGCGGTGGACCGAAGCCGGTCGCGCCCTTCAGCCACGCGGTGGAGACCGATGGCTTCGTCTTCGTGACCGGTCAGATGCCCGATACGCCGCAGACGCCGGGCGTGCTGCCCGAGGGCATCGTCGCGCAGACCCGCGCGGTGATGGAAAATTTGAAAGTGGTCCTTGCCGGCCTCGATCTCGGCCTCGAGCACGTCGTGATGGCGCGCGTCTATCTGACGCGCTTCAAGGACGACTATGCGGCCATGAACGAGACCTACCGAACGTTCTTCGCACCGGACCGGCTGCCGGCCCGTACCTGCGTCGGCGTCACCGGCCTGGCGTATGATGCGCTGATCGAGATCGATCTGGTGTGCCGGAGGCCGTGACGGCCTTGGCGCGTGGCGTTGATGAGCGAAGGGATATCCGGAACCGCCGCTGCGCTCCGAAATGAGAGTGGATGAAGAGAGGTGTCCCGTCAGATTGCGTCATCGAGGGCGCAGCGAAGCAATCCAGAATGCCTCCTCGGAAGCAGTCGGGATTACTTCGTCGCAAGAGTTCCTCGCAATGACGGGTCGAGAGAGTGACTACCGAGCGCTCCCCGCATTTCATCTCAAATTGCAACCGTCGCGTGCAAGAAGTCTTGATCGGTCGTGAGATAGGGATGATCGGCCGCTTTGAACGTGGGCCCGGACCGTCGCGACTAACCGACAGAGTGCATATGGATCAGCAGAACGTGATCGAGCTTCCGCTTCCGAAAGCACTAAAACGGTGCTTTAGTGCTTTCTATGACCCAATCGCCCCGAAACGCGCCGTCCGCGCTGCGTTACCGGCTTGCCCCTGACCCGGCCGCCCAGGCCGCCATTGAGGCAACATTCCAGGCCTATGACCGCATGATGGAGATCCTCGACGAGGTGGCGCGGACCCACAATGTGGGTTCCAACGTGGTCCTGCTCCATGCCCACGCCTATGAGCCGATCCGCAAACAGACGGCGCTGCCTTCGCGGCTGGTGACGCTGGGGCTGCGCGACCGCACGGAGTACCGCGCCGCGCCAGGGCGCCGCCTGCCGCTCGACGACAAGCTCGCCAAGATCAAGGGGCCTGCCACCATTTCGATTGCGACGGTGCAAGGGCGCTTCAGCGTGCCCTTCGACTACGCCGGTTATGCCGAGGGCTGGGGGCAGAGCGTGCCGGCACGCCTCATCCGCACCGACGACGGTTTCGAAGTTCACTACGGCGTCACGCCGAACAGCTTGCCAGAGGAGGAGAACGCCATGGATACCATCGCTGCCGCTCCCGACAACTTCCTGTCCCGGGTCGGGCGCCTGATCGCCGGGATCGCTTACGATGCGATCGAGCAGGCGGAAGGCAAGAACAAGCTGAAGGTGGTCGGCCAAGCCATCCGCGAGATCGAGCGCGCCGAGACCGAAGCGCGCGATGCGCTCGCCGCTGCGCGGGCCGAGGAATATCGTCTCAACGCGCGCCGCAGCGAGATCGAGCGGGCGATGACCGATCTCACCGCCAAGATCGAGACCGCGGTCGCAGACGGGCGCGATGATCTCGCCCGCGCCGGCATCGCGCGGCAAATGGACCTTGAGGCGCAGTTCGAGGTGCTCTCCCGCGCCATCGACGAGAACAACGAGAAGATCGAGCAATGCGTCACGTCGCTCCGCGCGGTGCTGTCGGCGCTCCAGGACGCCGAGCAGCGCCGCGCCGATCTCGAAAAGAGCGAGGCCCAGGCCAGCCCCCAGGCATCGACATCGTCGCGGAAATCCGGCGGCACCTCCGCTGCCGCGAAGGCGCTGCGGGCGGGCCGCGCGGTGGCACGGACCACCGGCGTGCCGCCGGGAATTCCTTATTCGAGCGACATCGACGAGCTGAGCACGCTTCATCGCGACAAGGAAATTGCAGCGAGGCTGGCCCGGTTGAAGTCGGGCTCCTGAGTGCCCTGCCATGAGCGCTCTGCTCGAACACGTCATGGCGCCTGAGGTCAGGCCGTTCACGATTGCGGCGGCCATGATCGTCATCGTGGGCTCGGTCGAGGTGATCTCGATGCTGGTCGGGGCCTCCTTGAGCGAGATGCTCGGCACCAACATCGATTTTGCTCATCCCAGCGACAACGGCGTGCTCAACGCCATCTCCTGGATCAATGTCGGCGGCGTGCCGCTCTTGATCTTCCTGCTGCTGCTACTCGGCGCCTTCTCCATCACCGGCTTCCTGATCCAGGACCTCGCGCGAATGGTTGCGGGTCCATTGCCGGCCACGATCGCGTCGGTCGGGGCCGTCGTGGTGTCGGTTCCGCTGGTGCGCGCCACCAGCAGGGCCATCGCGCGGGTCATTCCCAAGGACGAAAGCTACGTCGTCGGCTTGGGGGATCTCGTCGGCCGCATCGGGGAGGTCGTCGTCGGCCCGCTCGACCAGGGACCGCCCGGCCGCGTCAGCGTCGCCGACGTCCACGGCAACCGCCATTTCGTCTCGGCGGTCGCGGCGCCGTCATCGGGACCTTTGCCGCAGGGAACCATGGTCCTCCTGGTCGACCGCGACGGCACGCGCTTCGTCGCGGTGAAGGCTGACGATGAACTCAAGCCGTCCAAGCCCACTCTAAGCCATTAGCAAGTCCCACAGCGGAGAAAGTCATGTTCGACATCGCAGTCCCGGCCGTGATCGGCGTCGCGCTGATTATCGTCCTGGGGATCGTCTTCACCATTCTCTACAAGCGTGCCACCCGCGACGAGGCCTTCGTGCGCACCGGGCTCGGCGGCAAGAAGGTCGTGCTCGACGGCGGCGCCATGATCCTGCCGATCTTCCACTCCTATGCCAGCGTCAATTTGAAGACGCTGCGCCTCACCGTCGAGCGCAAGGAGCGGGAATCTCTCATCACCAAGGACCGCCTGCGCGTCGACATCGTTGCCGAGTTCTACGTCCGCGTCCGTCCCGACGAGGAGAGCATCGCGCTCGCGAGCCAGACCCTCGGCGCATTGACCAATGATGCCGAGGCGCTGCGCAACCAGGTCGAGGCGAAATTCGTCGACGGCCTGCGCTCGGTCGCGGCGACCATGACTATCCTGGAACTTCAGGAAAAGCGCTCGGATTTCGTCAAGCACGTGCAGTCCACGGTCGAGTCCGACGTCAAGTCGAACGGTCTCGAGCTGGAATCGGTTTCGCTGACCAAGCTTGACCAGACCGACGTCAAATTCTTTAACCCCGAGAACTTCTTCGATGCCGAAGGTCTCACCCAGCTGAAGACCATCACTGAGACCCGCCGCCGCGACCGCAACGCCATCGTGCGCGACAACGAGGTGGCGATCGCGCAGAAGGACCTCGAGGCGCGGCAGCAGACGCTGACCATCGAACGCACCAAGAAAGAGGCGGAGCTGTCGCAGGAGCGCGACATCGCCAACAAGACGGCGAGCACTCGCGCCGAGGTCGCGACCGCGACGCAAACCGCGCGTCTGACCGAGGAGAACGCTCGCATCGACACCGATCGTGCGGTTGCCGAGAAGGAGGCCGGTGCCAAGCAGGTCAAGGAAACCGCGGTGATCGAGTCGGACCTCGCGATCAATAAGCGCAAGACGGACGCCCAGCGCGAGATCCAGATCGCGACGCAGGAGAACGAGATCCAGATCGCGGCGAAGAGCAAGCAGACCTCGGAAGCCGTCGCCGAGGCCAAGGCCGCCGAGGCGTTGGCCGTCTCCGCGGAGGAAAAGGTCGTCACCGCGCGCGCGGTCGAGGTCGCCGATCGCGCCCGTCTCACTCAGGTGCTCGCCGCCCGGACTGAGGCCGAGCGCAAGTCGACCGAGCTGATTGTCGCCGCCGAGGCTGAGAAGAAGGCCTCGCTCGATCGCGCCGAAGCCGTCAAGACGCTGGCCACCGCGGAAGCCGAATCCAACAAGATCAAGGCGGTCGGTGTCCGCAACATCGGCGAGGCGGAAGCCGCCGTCATCACCATGAAGAACGAGGCGCAGAACAAGCTCGGCAGCAACGTCATCGATTTCGAGATCGCCAAGAAGCGGATCGAGATCATGCCGTCTGCGCTGGCCGAGATGGTGAAGCCGATCGCGAACCTCAAGGACGTCCGTATCCTGCACACCGGCGGCGCGTTCGGCGGCAACGGCGCGAGCGGAGGCAATGTCGGCTTCGGCGAAGGTCTGGCCGGCGAGCTGCTCAAGGTCCATGCGCTGCGTCCGATGATCGACGAGATCCTGCGCCAGAGCGGCTTTGCGCCGGGCGACGATCCGGTGAAGGCGCTGGTCGGCGCCGTCACGGGAAAGAGCAACGGTGCGGCCGTGCCGGCGCCGCTGCCGGAGAAAACAAACGCCGCTGAACTATGAATGTCCGTTCGTTATTGCGGACAATTCGGATCGATAAACAGGCGGGCCGCGTCTTGCGTCGCGCGAACGTTCGGAGCGCCGATCGATCGCGCCTTGAACCGTTCGATCTCGCTCCGGACGAGTCTTGAGGCAACGCTATGACGAGGCGGTGCTGGGGAAGAGCGTCAATCTCTGCAAGCTCACCGCGCTCCGCCTGCGCTACGACCGCGGCACCAAGACGACCTCGTTCCCCGGCGGAATAGTCTTTTGCAGGCCGGGACCGGAGGAGGGGTCTCCAGGCCTCTCCTGGGCGCTTTGCGGATGATGACGAATTCGTCCTTTGCAAGCGCAAGCGGCTTTGTTATACGCAGCCGCGCGCGAACGAACGGTTCGCCCTTTTCCTCGGTAGCTCAGCGGTAGAGCATCCGACTGTTAATCGGATGGTCGCTGGTTCGAATCCAGCCCGGGGAGCCAAATCTTACTGACAATTCAGTGACTTGTGCTCGCATCCCGCGCGCAATCTGCTTTCCGTGACATCGAGAGCGTCGCATCGCTGGTGCAGCACGGAATCGTGCCCGAACAGATGTGCATCGGCGTGGTTCCGCCATTCCGACGGCGCCAAATCGACTCAATTTCCGTCGAGCGTGGATCTGCCGGACACTTGCGGAGCTGATCCCCATGCCAGACATCAAGGCCGACCGTTCGGATATGGCCCCCTCAATTCTGTCGGCCGACATCCCCGAGCTCAGCGACGATGAATGCCTCGCTTGTCTCGCGCGCGCAGTCGAGGCGCCGGATTCGGCGCGGCTGGACGAGGTCGCCGGCCTTATTGGCCGCCTGGCAGTCGCCATCGAATAGAGCCGGTCGGGCCCTCCATAACGGGCGGTTGCGGAGCGCGAACGCGCATCGCCAACCGCCATGTTGCGTTTTGACCGAGCATGCTCCAAAAGATGCCGCGATTTTTCTCCGCGGCATCGTCCGCACTGCAGGGTCCGCAAATGTCCGGTTTTTCGACCGCGCGCCAAAAAATGGTCGATGGCCAGGTGCGCACCAATGACGTCACCGACCGTCGTGTTCTCGATGCCATGCTCACGGTGCCGCGCGAGGCGTTCGTGCCGGCCGGCCGGCAGGCACTGGCTTACCTCGATCTCGACCTCGACGTGAGCGAAGGCGCGGCCAAGCGGTTCCTGATCAAGCCGGCGCTGACCGGCAAGCTGCTCCAGGCCGCCGAAATCGGCGAGGGCGACAACGTGCTGGTCGTCGGCTGCGCCACCGGCTACCTCGCCGCTCTGGCCGCCAAGCTGGCGCGTCAGGTCACGGCGACCGAGTGCGATTCGGCTTTGGCCGCCAAGGCCAGGGACGCCTTCACCGCCCAGGGGCTTTCCAATGTCGCCTGCAGGGCGGCGGCCTGCTCCGAGGGGGATCCTGGTACCGCCCCCTACGATGTGATTCTCCTCAACGGCGCGGCCGAGGTGAGGCCGGAAGCTCTGCTCGGGCAGCTGAAGGAGGGTGGGCGCCTGGTGGGGGTATCGGCCGAATCGAGGCCGCCGCGCGCGACGATCGTGACCCGTACCCACGGCGAATTCGGCCATCGGGCCCTGTTCGACGCCGCCGCCCCGGTCCTTCCCGGGCTGGAACGGGCGGCTGCCTTCGTCTTCTGAGCCCAGGCCCCGTTAAAATCCCGTTCTGAATCAGAAGTGTGGCAGGGATGCTGCACGTGAAGAGTTTCGACCGAGAACCACCTTCAGGTAGTTCCGTCGCGCTTGAACGCGTCCTATGTTGCGGCGGGGCAACGACTCCATTGGTAGGGTTACCCGGCTCGCGGGCACGCGCCGGGCGTTAGAATGAACGGAATTTCACGGATGCATGGGGTGAAGCTCTTCACCGGAGCTGCGGTTTCGGTCCTGCTGCTGGCGCTGGCCGGGCCGACGCCTGCGTTGGCGGATACGATCGATGGGGCGCTGGTGCGCGCCTATCAGAACAATCCGCAGCTCAACGCGCAGCGTGCCCAGGTGCGCTCGACCGACGAAAACGTGCCGCAGGCCTTGTCTGGCTATCGTCCGCGGGTCTCGCTGACCGCGAGCGGTGGCTATCAATATCAGGATCTGCAGAGCGGCGTCGGCACCAACTCAATCCACGGAACCACGTTACCTCGCAGCGCTGGAATTACCGCTTCGCAGACACTTTACAATGGCAATCAGACCGCCAACAGAACGAGGGCGGCGGAGAGTCAGGTGTCCGGTGCTCGCGAAGCGCTGCGCAGCCTCGATCAAACTGTGCTGCTTCAGGCCGCAACGACCTACATGGACTATTTGCGCGATGCCGCCACGCTCGAAGTCCAGCGCAGCAACGTACGCGTGCTCGAGCAGACGCTGAAGCAGACCCGCGACCGCTTCAATGTCGGCGAAGTGACGCGCACCGACGTTGCGCAATCGGAAGCACAGCTGGCCGCCGGCAGGACGCAGGCCCTCACTGCTGAAGCAAATCTCACCACCACGCGCGCAAACTTCCGCCGCATCATCGGCAACGAGCCGGCGAATCTAGCACCCGGTTCACCCGTCGATCGCTTCCTCCCCGCAACCCTTGCCGCGGCGATCGAGCTTGGCCTCATCGAGCATCCCAACGTCACGGCCGCAATGTATGGCATCGACGTCAATTACCTGCAGGTCAAGGTCGCTGAAGGTGCGTTGCTGCCGACGATGACCATCCAGGCATCGGCCACGCAGGCCAACGAACAGTCCCTGATTTCGTTGCGCTCGTTCAACGCATCCGCGGTCGCGCAGCTCTCGGTGCCGATCTATCAGGGCGGTGGCGAATATTCGCTGATCCGCCAGTCCAAGGAAAACCTGGCGCAGCAGCGCCTCAACCTCGAAACGACTCGCGACCAGACCCGTGCGACCATTGTGCAATGGTGGGGCTCGCTGCAGGCCACCAAGGCGCAGGTGCAGTCGGCTCAGGCGCAGGTGACGGCGTCCGAGATCGCCCTGAACGGCGTACGTGAGGAGGCCAAGGCCGGCCAGCGTACCACGCTGGACGTGCTCAATGCGCAGCAGGCGCTGGTGAATGCGCGCGTTGCGTTGGTGACCGCGCAGCACGATCGCGTCGTCGCATCCTATAACGTCCTCGCGGCGGTCGGGCGTCTGTCGCCGCAAGTCCTCGGCCTTGCGACCACAACCTACGACCCCAGCGTTCACTACCATCAGGTCCGCGACAGCTGGGCGGGTGTGCGCACGCCTGACGGCCGCTGATTCCCGTAATCATCCGGTCGATCTCGCGAACAGCCGAGGTCGACCGGTGCTTTGCTTGCAATCGTCAAAATCCCTGACATAGCCTTGCCAAGACGATGCGGGTCGATTCGCCCGCATCGATGTCATGTGCGTACCGCTTTGGTGCCGGGGCAGGGCGCACCGCTGCGCGTCGAGCCGTGATCTGGGGACAAGTCGGGCTGCGGCGACGAAAATGGCGGACCTATCGTTGCGGAACCGGCCAATCCTGCCGTGCTTGGTGTAAAACAACGCATGCGAGGGCGTTGATGATGTGGAGTCGGAGATGACGCAGCCTGCAAAGGTCACAGAACCCTCGATGGAGGAGATTCTGGCCTCGATCCGGCGCATCATTGCCGACGACGAGGCAAAGCCTCCGCCGGCCGAGGCCGCCAAGCCCGAGAAGGCTGCTGCGCCCGCCGCGCCAACGAAGCCGCAGGCGATGAACGACATTCCTCCATCCAAGGTCGCTCCGCCCAAACCTGCCGCCGAGAAGCCCGCACCGCCGCCGGCTGCAAAGCCGGCGCCGCCACCTGCGCCGGCGCCCGCGGCGGACGCATCCAACAGCCAGGACGACATCGACGCGTTGCTGGCGGGTCTCGATGCGGCCACGCCTGCGCCTGAGGTCCGCGCGCCAGAGCCCGAGCCCGAGCCGGACGTGCTCGAACTGACCGACGACATGGCGGTGGACCCGACGCCGCCTCCACCGCCGCCGAGCTTCCGCAAGGTCGAGCCACGCGACGATCTCGAATTCGCCGAGCCGCCGCGGCCCGCTCCGCCGCCGTCCTACGCGCCGGTGGACTTCGACGCGCCGCCGCTGCCCCCGCAGCAGCCGATCCTTGCGCAATCGACGGTCTCCGCGGTCGAATCGGCCTTCAACTCCCTGGCCCATACGGTGCTCAGCAGCAACGCGCGGACGCTGGAGGACTTGGTCAAGGAGATGCTGCGGCCGATGCTGAAGTCCTGGCTCGACGACAACCTGCCCGGCCTCGTTGAACGCATCGTGAAGGCCGAAATCGAGCGGGTCTCGCGCGGGGGCCGCTGAAGGCGGCCGAAGGGCCCTCATAAAACCCGGCTTGGGTGTCATATATGGGCCCCGGAACGGGCCCGAAAGCGCTGTCGCCGCCTCGTTTTCCCCGAGCTTTTCGTTGACTTGGCCCCCTCGCGCGGCTTTCTAGCAGCCCCATGATCGAGAAAAATTACCAGCCCGCCGATATCGAAACCCGCATGTCCGTGGTGTGGGAGGACAGCCTTGCGTTCAAGGCTGGCCGGCCCGACCGTCGTGATGCCGTGCCCTTCACCATCGTGATCCCGCCGCCAAACGTGACGGGCTCGCTGCACATGGGCCACGCCCTCAACAACACGCTGCAGGACATCCTTTGCCGGTTTGAGCGCATGCGCGGCCGCGACGTGCTGTGGCAACCCGGCACCGACCATGCCGGCATCGCCACCCAGATGGTGGTCGAGCGGCAGTTGATGGAGCGTCAGCAGCCCGGCCGCCGCGAGATGGGCCGCGAGAAGTTTCTGGAGCGGGTCTGGCAGTGGAAGGCCGAGAGCGGCGATACCATCATCAACCAGCTCAAGCGCCTCGGTGCGTCCTGCGACTGGTCGCGCGAGCGCTTCACCATGGACGAAGGCCTGTCGAAGGCCGTCGTCAAGGTGTTCGTCGAGCTGCACCGCGAGGGCCTGATCTACAAGGACAAGCGGCTGGTGAACTGGGACACCAAGCTGCTGACCGCGATCTCCGATCTCGAAGTGCAGCAGACAGAAGTGAAGGGCCACCTCTGGTATCTGCGCTATCCGATCGAGGGCAAGACGTTCAGCCCCGAGGATCCCTCGAGCTTCATCGTCGTCGCCACCACGCGCCCCGAGACCATGCTCGGCGACACCGGCGTTGCCGTGCATCCGGAGGACGAGCGCTATCAGAAGCTGATCGGCAAGAACGTCGTCCTGCCGCTGGTCGGCCGCAAGATCAAAATCGTCGCCGATGAGTATTCCGATCCCGAGAAGGGATCGGGCGCCGTGAAGGTGACGCCAGCGCACGACTTCAACGATTTCGAGGTCGGCAATCGCCACGGGCTGCGCCGGATCAGCGTGCTCGACAGGGAAGGCTGTCTCGATCTCCTCGACAACGAGGATTATCTGCGCGACCTGCCCGAAGGGGCCGCGCAATTCGCCGAGGAATTCCACAAGGTCGACCGCTTCGCCGCGCGCAAGCGCATCGTCGAGCGGCTGGAATCGTTCGGCTTCGTTGAGCGGATCGAGCCGCACACCCATATGGTGCCGCACGGCGATCGCTCTGGCAGCGTGATCGAGCCCTACCTGACCGACCAGTGGTATGTCGACGCCAAGACGCTGGCGAGACCTGCGATCGCGGCGGTGCGTTCGGGCGAAACAACATTCGTGCCGAAGAACTGGGAAAAGACCTATTACGACTGGATGGAGAACATCCAGCCCTGGTGCATCTCGCGTCAGCTCTGGTGGGGCCACCAGATCCCGGCCTGGTACGGACCAGACGGGAAGGTGTTCGTCGCCGAGACCGAGGAGGAGGCCGTCAGCCACGCGCTCGGCTATTACGTCGAGCAGGAGGTCATCACGCCCGAGCAGGGCCGCGAGATGGCGCTCGACCGCACCAAGCGCGAAGGCTTCATCACGCGCGACGAGGACGTGCTCGACACTTGGTTCTCCTCGGCGCTGTGGCCGTTCTCGACACTCGGCTGGCCCGACGACACGCCCGAGGTGCAGCGCTATTATCCGACCAATGCGCTGGTGACCGGCTTCGACATCATCTTCTTCTGGGTGGCCCGCATGATGATGATGGGCTTACACTTCATGAAGGAGGTGCCGTTCTCGACCGTCTACATCCACGCCCTCGTTCGCGACGAGAAGGGCGCCAAGATGTCGAAGTCGAAGGGCAACGTCATTGATCCGCTCCACCTGATCGACGAATACGGCGCAGACGCGCTGCGCTTCACGCTGGCGGCGATGGCGGCGCAGGGGCGCGACATCAAGCTCGCCACCAGCCGCGTCGAAGGCTACCGCAATTTCGCGACCAAGCTCTGGAACGCGTGCAGATTCGCGGAGATGAACCACTGCGCCTTGCCTGATGGTTTCGAGCCGGCGAAGGCAAAGGAGACGCTGAACCGCTGGATCGCGCATGAGACCGCCCACACCACGCGCGAGGTGACCGAGGCGATCGAGGCCTATCGCTTCAACGATGCCGCCGGCAGCATCTACCGCTTCGTCTGGAACGTCTATTGCGACTGGTATGTCGAACTCGCCAAGCCCGTACTGCTCGGTCCGGACAGCCCCGCCAAGGACGAGACCCGCGCCATGGTCACCTGGGCGCGCGACGAGATATTGAAGCTGCTGCATCCCTTCATGCCCTTCATCACAGAAGAGCTGTGGGAGGTCACGGCCAAACGCGACGGTCTGCTCGCGCTGGCGCCGTGGCCGCTGAGGCCTGTCGAGCCGACGCCGGAGCAGCTCGCAATGCTTGCGGCGACCACAGGGCCGACCGATGCGCTCGTCTCGCCGGCCTGGGTGCTGCCGATCTTCGATCATGCCGACTTCACCGATCCGGCTGCCGAGGCCGAGATCGGCTGGGTAATCGACCTCGTCACGCAGATCCGCTCGGTGCGCGCCGAGATGAACATCGCGCCGGCAACGCTGACGGCGCTGGTGCTCGCAGGCGCTTCGGCCGAAACCAAGGAGCGTGCGCCGCGCTGGACCGACGTCATCAAGCGTATGGCGCGGCTGTCGGACATCTCCTTCGGCGACCGCGCGCCCGACGGCGCTGTCCAGTTGCTGGTGCGCGGTGAGGTCGCCGCGCTGCCGCTGAAGGGCGTGATCGACGTTGCCGCCGAGCGTACACGCCTCGACAAGGAGATCGGCAAGGCCGAAGCCGACATCAAGCGCGCCGAGTCCAAGCTGGCGAACGAGAAGTTCGTCGCCA
The DNA here is from genome assembly GCF_016031655.1 of Bradyrhizobium glycinis. Taxonomy (GTDB): domain Bacteria; phylum Pseudomonadota; class Alphaproteobacteria; order Rhizobiales; family Xanthobacteraceae; genus Bradyrhizobium; species Bradyrhizobium glycinis. The sequence goes on along the minus strand of NZ_JACCHQ010000020.1, from coordinate 18,315 downwards.
ACGCGGCCGAGGAGGTCGTCGAGGAGGAGCGCGAAAAGCGCGAGGCGGCGGTGGCCCGCAAGGCCAAGCTGCTCGAAGCGATGGAGCGGCTGAAGCAGGCGTCGTAGCCGCGCCGTCATTCCGGGGCGGCTCGAAGAGCCGAACTCCGGTGCGTAATTGCGCACCTGAGAATCTCGAGATTCCGGGTCTGGTCCTTCGGACCATCCCGGAATGACGATCACTTCGGAAACGGCTTGCTCAAAAACTTCGAGCCCCTGATTCCATAGCGCCAGGGCAGTTCGACCGCTTTGGTGATGCCGATGCGGATGCCGGTTGCGACCTCGACATCCTCGGTCCGCGCATGCAGCGCGATGGGAGGCCGATCCAGCGGCAGGGCGTTGTGCGCGATGGTGATGCCGAGCGCCTCGGTCAGCTTGCCGGGGCCCGAGCACAGCGCCTGCACCTCCTGCAGATGCCGGCGTCGGCGCATCGCAGCCAAGCCATGCGTCGGCTCGAGCGCACGGATCAGCACGGCGCTGGCCGAGCCTTCTTCCTCGCAGACGAAGTTCACGCACCAGTGGATGCCATAGGAGCGGTAGACATAGGCAAAGCCGGGCGGGCCAAACATCACCTGGTTCCGCGCCGTCGGCCCGCGATAGGAGTGCGCGGCCGGGTCGGTATGATGATAGGCCTCGACCTCGACGATGATCCCGCCGACGCCGTCGACCAGCATGGTGGCGCCGATCAGGTCGGGCGCGACCTCATGGACGCTGCGGCCGAAAAAGGTCCGCTTCAGCGGCTTGCCAAGCCGTGGCGGTGAAGTGTTCGAGATTGGAGCCATTCGAGGTGAGAATCGCCTGACAACAGAGCAGGATATTGCCCATATCTGCCATGTTCCCTGAAGCGGGGCGAGCCGGGTTGCGATGCCAGGCCAGACCGACTAGGTAGGACCTGAACAGACCGGACACCCCATGGTCGTTATTGTCGATACCATCTCGAACCCGCTGCGCCCGCGCCACCCCGAAAAGGTGAACCGGCCCGATTCCGCTTCGCCGCCGAAGCCGGACTGGATCCGCGTGCGCGCGCCGAACACCCGCGGCTATGCCGACACCCGCACCATCGTCCGGTCGAACGGCCTGCACACGGTGTGCGAGGAGGCGGGTTGCCCGAACATTGGCGAGTGCTGGGACAAGAAGCACGCGACCTTCATGATCATGGGTGACACCTGCACCCGGGCCTGCGCCTTCTGCAACGTCAAGACCGGCCTGCCGAATGCGCTGGATGCGGCCGAGCCGCAGCACGTCGCAGAGGCGACCGCCAAGCTGGGCCTCGCCCACGTCGTGATCACCTCGGTCGACCGCGACGACCTCACGGACGGCGGCGCCGAGCATTTCGCAGAGACCATCCGCGCGATCCGGGCGGCGTGCCCTTCGACCACGATCGAGATCCTGACACCCGACTTCCTGCGCAAGGAAGGCGCGCTCGAAATCGTCGTGGCGGCGAGGCCCGACGTGTTCAACCACAATCTCGAGACGGTGCCGTCGCGCTATCTCACGGTGCGGCCGGGCGCGCGCTATTTCCATTCGATCCGGCTGCTGCAGCGGGTCAAGGAGCTCGATCCCACCATCTTCACCAAGTCCGGAATCATGGTCGGCCTCGGCGAGGAGCGCCATGAGGTGCAGCAGGTGATGGACGATCTGCGCTCGGCCGACGTCGACTTCCTGACCATCGGGCAATATCTGCAGCCGACCCGCAAGCATCACGCGGTGATGCGCTACGTGCCGCCGGACGAGTTCTCGTCCTATGAAAAGATCGCCTACACCAAGGGATTCCTGATGGTGTCGGCGAGCCCGCTCACCCGCTCGTCGCATCATGCCGGCGAGGATTTCGCGAGACTGAAGGCTGCGCGGGCAGCTCACGCCCGCTGACGTACCATGCATCGAGTTTCGAGCAAGCACCGCGTCAACCACAGTGCGTCCGAGATGTTTGATCTGGTCGCCGATGTCGAGCGATACCCGGAATTCGTGCCGCTGTGCAGCGCCCTCAAGGTCCGGCAGCGCATGGCGAAGCCCGACGGCACCGAGGTGCTGATCGCGGACATGACGGTGTCGTTCAAGCTGGTGAGGGAGTCCTTCACCAGCCGCGTGACGCTCGACCGCGCCAATCTGAAGATCCTGGTCGAATATCTGCAAGGTCCGTTCAGGAATCTGGAAAACCGTTGGACGTTCGAGCCCAAGGGTGAGGGCGTCTGCGACGTCGGTTTCTTCCTCGCCTACGAATTCAAGAGCCGCATGCTGGCGATGCTGATGGGCTCGATGTTCGACGCCGCCTTCGCACGGTTTTCCACCGCGTTCGAGAAGCGGGCAGACGCGATCTACGGCCGGCCGAAGCTGGCCTCGACGTAGGCACACTCTTTCCACCGTCATTGCGAGCGTAGCGAAGCAATCCAGAGTCTCTCCGCGCAGGGATTCTGGATTGCTTCGTCGCAAGGGCTCCGCAACCCGCGGTCACCGAGGCCCCGGATTACGCTGCGTTCCATCCGGGTTCTGGAGTTCGTCACGGCCATCGGGCGGATCAATTCGCATCGCGGTGCGTTCTCAACCGACTGTCCGGGTTGGAGCCGCCATGACTATCAATTTCGATACGCTGAAGGCGTCGCTTGTCCTGTACGGCCTGAACGCGATCTACGCGATCCTGCTGCTCGCGGTCGGCTGGTATCTGTCCGGCGCGATGCAGCGCTTCGTCACGCGCGTCCTCAGCGTCACGCACCGCGTCGACCCGCTGGTGACGCTGTTCGTGGGCAGCCTTGCGCGCTATGGCGTCCTCGCCGTCGTCGGCATCGCCGTGCTGCAGCTCTTCGGCATCCAGACGGCAAGCCTCGTCGCCGTGCTGGGCGCGACCTCGCTCGCCATTGGTCTGGCGTTGCAGGGCACGCTGTCCAATCTCGCCGCCGGCGTGATGCTGCTGTTGTTCCGGCCCTTTCACATCGGCGACGACGTCGAGGTCGCGGGCAAGGCGGGCAAGGTGAGGTCGCTGTCGCTGTTCATCACCGAGCTGGTCGCGCCCGACAACACCCAGATCCTGTTGCCGAATGGACAGGTCTGGGGCGCCGCCATCATCAACCACAGCGCCTATCCTGGCACGGGCGAGGTCAAGGTCGCGTTTCCGGTCCCGGCGGGCGCGGCCAATAGGTTGGCCGATCGGATACTCAAGGAATTGCGCAATGACTCCCGGATCGACGATCACGCAGCGCCGGCCGTCTCCGTTACCAAAGTCCTCGATGTCGCCAATCCCACGGCACCGATCCTGGAATTGACGGTCAGCGCGAAGGCGAAACCGTCTGAAGCCGACGCGGTCAAGCAATGCGTGCTGGATCATGCGAGCGCGCTGCTTGCCACGGCGCCCTGAGGCGTTTTATCCCCGCGGCGGACGCGGCGGCCTGCGCTTGACGACGTGCTGGCGCGGCGAGCGGGTGACGCGCGGGCGCAGGCGGCTTGCTGCGGCGCGTTGCGGCTTGGCTGCGACTTGCGGGCCGCGGGCTAGATCCATCAGCATGCGCAGCGCCTCGACGACCGAGCGGGCGCGCACCGCGCTGCGGCCGATGGCGCCGAAGCGGTGCTCGCGGTGGATGATGCGGCCGTCGCGCGCTGCGGCGGCGAAGTGCACGAGACCGACTGGCTTGCCGGGCGTGGCGCCGCCCGGGCCGGCGATGCCGGTGATGGCGACGGCGAGATCGACATCGGCGCGCTCCAGCGCACCGATCGCCATCGCCGTTGCGGTCTCTTTGCTGACGGCGCCGAAATTAGCGAGCGTGCTCGCCTCGACGCCAAGCATCGCGCGCTTTGCCTCGTTGGAATAGGTGACGAAGCCGCGGTCGATCACATCGGACGAGCCGGGAATGTCGGTCAGCGCGCCCGCAACGAGGCCGCCGGTGCAGGATTCGGCGGTCGCGATCGTCAGCTTGCGCATCCGGCACAGATCGAGCAGCGAGCGGGAAAGGGCGCGTGCGTCGCTGCCGCCCATGGCTTACACGCTCCAGGGCAGGCGGATGGTGGCGCTCGCGGTCGCCGCGATGCCTTCCTCACGGCCGGTGAAGCCGAGCCGCTCGCTGGTGGTCGCCTTCACCGCGACGCGCGAGATGTCGACGCCCGAGATCTCGGCAATGCGCGCCCGCATGGTGTCGCGCAAGGGACCGATCTTGGGCCGCTCGCAGATCAGCGTCACCTCGAGATTGGCGACGCGGCCGCCACGCGCCGTGACGCGCTCGATGGCATATTTCAGGAACTGGTCGGACGAGGCGCCCTTCCACTTCGGATCGCTCGGCGGGAAGTGCGAGCCGATGTCGCCGTCGGCGAGCGCGCCGAGAATGGCGTCAACCAGCGCATGCAGGCCGACATCGCCGTCGGAATGAGCCAGGAAGCCCTTGGTGTGCGGCACGCGCACGCCGCAGATCATGACATGGTCGCCTTCGCCGAAGGCGTGCACGTCATAGCCGGTGCCGGTCCTGATGTCGCCGAGCTGCGCGGCCAGGCGCGCTTCCTCGCGCACGAAATCCTCGGGAGTTGTGAGCTTCATGTTGGCAACATCGCCTTCAAAGGTTGCAACCGTCAATCCCGCCCATTCGGCAATCGCGGCATCGTCGGTGAAATCCGCGCGTCCATCCCTTGCCGCGCGACGATGCGCCTCGAGGATGACGTCGAAACGAAAGGATTGCGGCGTCTGTGCGATTCGCAAGGAGGCGCGCTCCGGCGTGGCCTCGACGTTGCCGCCTTCGCCGGTGACTTTGATGGTGTCGGTGACGGGAACGGTGGGGATCGCAGCACCGGTGCGGCTCGCCGCCTCGATCGCGCGCGAGATCACCCCTTCCGAGACGAACGGCCGTGCTGCGTCGTGGATCAGCACGATGTCCGGCCTGTGCTTCGCCAGCGCTTCAAGACCGGCGAGCACCGAAGCCTGCCGCGTTGCGCCCCCATTGGTCGGCGGCTCGTGCCTGAGCCCTGCGACCGCTGCGGTGAACATGGCGCTGTCGTCGGGGTTCACCACAGGCTGCACCGCGAACACGTCAGCGTGACGGCTGAAGGCTTCCATGGCGCGGCGGATCACGGGCACGCCGCCGATCTCGCGATATTGCTTCGGCCCGCCGGCTCCGGCGCGCAATCCGCGCCCGGCTGCGACGAGGACGACCGCGGTGCGCTGTGATTTCGCCATAGGACTCAAATACTCAATTGCCAATGAAAGAGCAGGGGTGATTTGCCGGGATGCCTCTAGCACGGCAGGCCCGCAAAAAAAGGGGGTTTCCCCGGATTGTGGGAAACAGCATTTTGCTGCACTGCACTTGAAAGATCTGCAGAACTGTCTAAACTGTAGGCATGACGCTTGACTGCACAAGAATTGTGCGCAAGATAGATCATGGCAGGCGCGATGAGGCCCTGCCCAGTCAACGAGACCCCTGTGACCGGCTCGGTAGTATCAGGCTCTAAGCCGTTGAAAATAGGCGATATTGAAGTCGCCACCCCGGTCTTCCTGGCACCGATGTCGGGTGTGACTGACTCGCCCGTCCGCCGGCTGGCCGCCGAGCTTGGGGCTGGTCTCGTCGTGTCCGAGATGACCGCGAGCGATGAGCTCGCCAATGGCCACCGGATGTCCCGGTTGCGCTGCGAAGCCACGGGCATCGGCCCACATGTGGTCCAGCTGGCTGGCTGCGAGACACATTGGATGGCCGAAGGCGCCCGGATCGCCGAAGCCGAAGGCGCCGATATCATCGACATCAACATGGGTTGTCCCGCCCGCCACGTCACCGGCGGCCAGTCCGGCTCGGCCTTGATGCGCGACCTCGACCATGCCGTCAGCCTGATCGAGGCGACGATCGCGGCGGTGAAGGTGCCGGTGACGTTGAAGATGCGCCTCGGCTGGGACGACCGCAGCCGCAACGCGCCCGAGCTAGCGCGGCGTGCGGAGGCCGCCGGGGTCAAGCTCGCCACCGTGCACGGCCGCACCCGCTGCCAGTTCTACAAGGGCGAGGCCGATTGGGATGCGATCCGCGCCGTGCGCGAGGCCATCTCCATTCCGCTCGTCGTCAACGGCGACATCACCTCCTACGAGAAGGCGCTCGCGGCATTGGACGCCTCGGGCGCCGACGCCGTGATGATCGGCCGCGGCGCGCAGGGCCAGCCCTGGCTGCCGGGTCAGATCGGTCGCCGTCTGCAGGGCGGAGAAGAGGAAGCCGTGCCCTCGCTCGAAACGCAGCTGCATTATGTCCGCACGCTCTATGACGGCGTTTGTGCGCTCTATGGTCTGCGCATCGGGCTGCGGCACGCCCGCAAGCATCTGGGCTGGGCGCTTGACGTCGCAGCGCAGGCGAGCCGTGCGCCGGCCGAGAAGCTGAAATCCTGGCGGCAGAAGATCCTGGTCTCGGAGGATCCGCGCCTCGTTCACGATTCACTGCAAGACGCCTTCGACGACTTCGCATGGAGCGCTGCTGCATGAGCTCAGCCGCTGAACATCGTCGGCCGCTTCAGTCCGACAGCGACGCAATCCTGGATGCCTTGCCAAACCCCGTGCTCATGATCGGGCCCGACGGCAAGATCGTCGCCGCCAACATCGCCACCGAAGCCTTCTTCGAGATCTCCACGCAATTCCTGAAGCGGCAGTCGCTGAAGGAGCTGGTGCCGTTCGGCAGCCCCTTGCTGGCGCTGATCGACCAGGTGCGCTCCTCGAACTCGCCGGTCAACGAGTACAAGGTCGATCTCGGCACGCCGCGGATGGGCGGCGACCGCCAGGTCGACCTGCATGTCGCGCCGCTCACCGAGCGGCCGGGCCATATCGTGGTGATGCTCCAGGAGCGCACCATCGCCGACAAGATGGATCGGCAGCTCACCCATCGCAGCGCGGCGCGCTCGGTGATAGCGCTAGCAGCAATGCTCGCGCACGAAATCAAGAATCCGCTTTCGGGCATTCGCGGCGCGGCACAGCTGCTGGAGCAGCAGGCCTCGTCCGAGGACCGCATGCTGACGCGGCTGATCTGCGACGAGGCCGACCGCATCGTGACGCTGGTCGATCGCATGGAGGTGTTCGGCGACGAGCGTCCCGTGGTGCGCGGCCCCGTCAACATCCATTCGGTGCTCGATCATGTGAAGCGGCTGGCGCAGTCCGGCTTTGCCCGCAACATCCGCTTCATCGAGGACTACGACCCCTCGCTGCCGCCGGTGCTGGCAAACCAGGACCAGCTGATCCAGGTGTTCCTCAATCTCGTGAAGAACGCCGCCGAAGCGCTGATCGACGTGCCCGACGCCGAGATCCAGCTCACCACCGCGTTCCGTCCCGGCGTGCGCCTGTCAGTCCCCGGTCAAAAATCCCGGGTATCCCTTCCGCTCGAATTCTGTGTGAAGGACAACGGACCCGGCGTGCCCGACGATCTTCTGCCCAACCTGTTCGACCCCTTCGTGACCACCAAGCAGACCGGCTCGGGTCTCGGCCTTGCGCTGGTCGCCAAGATCGTTGGCGATCACGGGGGCATCATCGAATGCGAATCTCAGCCGCGCAAGACCACCTTCCGCGTGCTGATGCCGATGTATTCCACATCGGTCAAACACGCCGATCAAAGCAGTCGCGACGGCTCTGCCGGGAAGTCGTCGCCTGCGTCACAGGGGGCAAAATGAGGATCAACAATGCCCGCAGGTAGCATTCTCGTAGCCGATGACGATACCGCCATCCGCACCGTTCTCAATCAGGCTCTGTCCCGCGCCGGTTACGAAGTGCGGCTGACCGGCAATGCCGCAACGCTATGGCGCTGGGTCAGCCAGGGCGAGGGCGATCTCGTCATCACCGACGTCGTGATGCCGGACGAAAACGCCTTCGACCTGTTGCCGCGGATCAAGAAGATGCGGCCGAACCTGCCCGTCATCGTCATGAGCGCGCAGAACACCTTCATGACGGCGATCCGCGCCTCCGAGCGCGGGGCTTACGAATATCTGCCGAAGCCGTTCGACCTCAAGGAGCTGATCGCGATCGTCGGCCGCGCGCTCGCCGAGCCGAAGGAGCGGACCTCGACGCCGGACGAGGACGCCGAGATGGAGGCGATCCCGCTGGTCGGCCGCTCGCCGGCGATGCAGGAAATCTACCGCGTGCTGGCGCGCCTGATGCAGACCGACCTCACCGTGATGATCACGGGCGAGTCCGGCACCGGCAAGGAGCTGGTGGCGCGCGCGCTGCACGATTACGGCAAGCGCCGCAACGGCCCCTTCGTCGCGGTCAACATGGCGGCAATCCCGCGCGATCTCATCGAGTCCGAATTGTTCGGCCACGAGCGCGGCGCCTTCACCGGCGCCAACACCCGCGCCTCCGGCCGGTTCGAGCAGGCCGAAGGCGGCACGTTGTTCCTGGATGAGATCGGCGACATGCCGATGGAGGCGCAGACGCGATTGCTGCGCGTGCTGCAGCAGGGCGAATACACCACGGTCGGCGGCCGCACCCCGATCAAGACCGACGTGCGCATCGTCGCGGCCTCCAACAAGGACCTGCGCGTGTTGATCCAGCAGGGCTTGTTCCGCGAAGACCTGTTCTTCCGCCTCAACGTCGTTCCGCTGCGGCTGCCGCCCTTGCGCGAGCGCATCGAGGATCTGCCGGACCTCGTGCGGCACTTCTTCACGCTGGCCGAGAAGGACGGATTGCCGCCGAAGAAGCTGGATGCGCTGGCGCTGGAGCGGCTGAAGCAGCACCGCTGGCCCGGCAACGTGCGCGAGCTCGAGAACCTCGCCCGAAGGCTCGCCGCGCTCTATCCGCAGGACGTGATCACGGCCTCCGTCATCGACGGCGAGCTCGCGCCGCCCTCGGTCAGCCCGGGCGCTGCGGTCCAGCAGGGCGTCGACAATCTCGGCGGCGCCGTGGAGGCGTATCTGTCCTCGCACTTTCAGGGCTTCCCGAACGGTGTGCCGCCGCCCGGCCTCTATCACCGCATCCTCAAGGAGATCGAGGTGCCGCTGCTCACGGCGGCGCTCGCCGCCACCCGCGGCAATCAGATCCGCGCCGCGGACCTGCTCGGCCTCAACCGCAACACACTACGGAAGAAGATCCGGGACCTCGACATCCAGGTGTATCGGAGCGGGGGTTAGTTAGTACCGTTGTAGTATTCTGCACCAGAATCGAATCCGGGATCTCGAGATCCCGGGTTCGGTTTGTGGTGAAAAGCAGATTGGCCGATGCAGATGCTTGCCGATCTACACGGCTCTCGGCCAATAGCCGCTCAAGCACTGCGAGTTGTCGACGGATCTCTCGCTCGACCATAGAGGCTGCATTAACCGAGCCTCCGATCGGCACTAGAGGTGGAGATGATTGCATTCCTTGAAGTTGATGCCGCTTAGCGGCAATTCGCGCACGCAGAATATCGCTGTAGTCGGACATAGCTGTCCTCCTCTCTGATTGATAGGTTGCGATATTCGAACTGCCCAAGCGGCCCGCTTGGGTCCCGTCGATCAGGCGATCTACGGCGCGCAGACCGTTGCGATAGCTTTGGCGGTCGCAAAGCGGAACCAATCTACCAAGATCACTATACCAGAACCTCGGGGATGCATCCAATGGCTCATGATCTGAGGGACGCCGTTGATCTAAATTTGTACTCGTCAGCACCTGTGGCGGCAGCCACGGCGACGCGAAGATCGGCGTCGTCGCTGCGACAAGAGCGCAACAACGAAGTGACAGCTGGCCAACTAGTCCTTTCGCGCCCGGAACATCAGCATCGTCAAAAAGACTCTCTTCTGTTCAGGCGTGCTTGATGCAAACCATTCCATTGCTTGCCGAGCCTCGGAAACAGCCAGCCGAACTTCGCTAGGCGAGTATGTCGCGCCGGGGTCATAGTCCGCCTTAATGCGCAGTTCATAAAGGTTATAAGTCACGCGCGCGAATTGGGATATGTCGCCAAAGCCGCCTGAAAGCTTGATCGGAACGTCTCCCGGCTTGGTCCCCCGAAGCTGGTCGCACAAGCCGCGCAGGCGCGTGTGGTCAATGCTGCGGTAGACCAGCAAATATTCAGGAGTCGCCCTTGACGTGGCTCCGACGACCATGTCGGCCGCGGCAGTCAAGCAGAAGTGGAACACGGCGTAATAGGCTGCGGAGAGAGCCCGTCGCAGATCAATCTGCGTCGGACTTGCATTCCCGGCCAAGCCGTCAGCATGAATCAGCAGTTCGTCAGGAGCCAGAGACACCTACTTCCTCGTACCGCACAATCGGAAGCCGGTCGTCTCCTCGATCAGCCAATTCTCGAATAAGCTCAGAAACGGTTCGCGCGGAGGGGCGCCCCATTATTGCGGTCGACGAACCCTGGGTAATCACCAGCTTGATCTCGACGGCCGAATGGCCGGTCGAATCTATTGCAGGCGCAGTCTGGACGTCGGCGATGCTCACGCCATTCGCCGAAGCCACACTTTTCGCAATTCTTACTAACTCTTGATCAGGCAAATCAGCCATGGAGAGCCCCTCCCTCCATCCAGCATAGTCTCTTTTGTGGGAATTGTCGCGAGGCGACGGTAGCGCTGTGGCAAGCACGGCCGCTGTCGCAAGCAGGATCCAAGCGGGCTGTGCGTCGGGACTGCGGAACGCGGAGGTGAGCGAGGCACTGAACGCCAGCGCCCGCGAGAAGAACCCGAGCCGCTGGCCGGTGGCTCAGCTCCCCCTACCAAGGCAGAGCTGAGCCTGTCCGGATCGCGCTGGCCGTTGTGGCTGACGCGGTGAGCAGAAGTCCTGAGGGGACTGTAATGTTCCACCCGCACATTCAAATTGGTCATTCCGGCCGCAACGCGGCCATCACATCTATCTGACCAGTCCGCCGGATGCCGGCACCACGCTCGCGACATTCAGAGGCGGCTGCTGCAGACCGAGGCCGTTGACCAGGAGGTCGGCGGCCACGATCAGCAGCAGAACGGCCGAAACCATCGTCGCGAGAAAAATCCTATCCATGCGGATCAAGCCGGAATGGTGGGCATCCGTTCCACCTCGGCGGCATCTGCCTGTGGATTGTGCTGGCCGGCCGCGGAGATAGCGCCGCGGAATTGTCGCAATTCGGCAACAATGTGGTACGAATACATCAGTATCCGCGCGTCCGCGGACCCGTTTTCAGCATCATTGCCGGAATGACCAGCGCAGATACCTCGGCCGCACACTTTGACACGGCCCCAGCGGAAGAGCCCCGGCGTTGGTCGGTGCGACGCTGGCTGGCGCCCTTTGCCGTCGCGCTGGCACTGCTGTCGGCCTTCCTGACCTTCCTGGTCCTGACGGGTCTGAGCACGATCGAGCCGACGCCCGGGGTGGTCCGCACATTTTATCTGATCAATGCCGCCACGATCCTGCTGCTGGTGGGGATCATCGTCCGGGAACTCTGGCAGCTGATCCTGGCGCGGCGGCGGGGCAGGGCGGCGGCGCGTCTCCACGTCCAGATCGTCAGCCTGTTCTCGATCGTGGCGGTGCTGCCGGCGGTGCTGGTCGCCGTCGTCGCCAATGTCACCATCGAGCGCGGCCTCGACCGGCTGTTCTCCGGGCCGACCAAGGAGGTGATCCAGAACTCGCTAACGATCGCGCGGGCCTATATGCAGGACCATGCGCAGCTGATCCGCGGCGACATTCTCGGCATGGCCAACGACATCGCTCATGCCCGGCCACTCTACGACCAGGATCGCCGCTCGTTTCGCGAGATGCTGACGGCGAGCGCCGCGTCCCGCAACCTGCCGGGCGCGATGATCATCGACAAGAACACCAACATCCTGGAATCCGCCGACACCGGCATGCGGCTCGCTTATTCGCCGCCCGCGCCGGACTTTCTCAGTAACGTCAACGAGAACGAGCCCGAAATCGCGGTGCTTCCCGATGCGAGCTTCGTCGCTGCGGTGATCCGCCTGCGCGCCTTCAGCGACACCTTCCTCTATGTCGCCAGGCCACTTGATCCGAATGTCGTCAATCAGCTTAAGCAGACCGAGGTCAGCGTCGCCGAATACGCCCAGATCGAATCGCGCAGGCTCGGCATCCAGGTCGCCTTCGCGCTGATGTTCGCGGTGATCGCGCTGACGATCCTCATGGCTTCGGTGCTGATCGGGCTGAACTTCGCCAACTCGCTGGTGGCGCCGATCCGGCGGCTGATGAACGCTGCCCATACGGTTTCGACCGGCGACCTCCATGTGAAGGTGCCGGTGCATCAGTCGGAAGGGGACCTCGCCCAGCTGGGCGAGACCTTCAACAAGATGACGCAGGAATTGCGCAGCCAGCGCGACGAGCTGGTCAATGCCAGCGACCTCATCGACAGCCGTCGCCGCTTCATCGAGGCGGTGCTGTCATCGGCGAGCGCCGGCATCATCGGCGTCGACGAGTCCGGCAGCGTCGGCATCCTCAATCGCTCCGCCGAGAAGCTGATCGGGCACTCCGAAGCCGAGACGCTCGGCCATCCGCTCTCGGACGTGCTTCCCGAGCTCGACGAGATGATGAAGACGGCGCGGGAAGGAACCCAGCGCCTGGTGCAGGGCCAGATCACGATCACCCGCGACGGCACCGAGCGCAACCTGTCGGTCCGCGTCAGCGCCGAGAAGAACCAGCCGCACGACAGCTACATCATCACACTCGACGACATCACCGAGCTGGTCTCTGCGCAACGCACCTCGGCCTGGGGCGACGTGGCGCGCCGCATCGCGCATGAGATCAAGAACCCACTGACGCCGATCCAGCTCTCGGCCGAGCGCATCCGCCGCAAGTTCGGCAAGACCATCACCGAGGACAAGGACAAGCAGATCTTCGACCAGTGCACCGACACCATCGTCCGCCAGGTCGACGACATCAGGCGCATGGTCGACGAGTTCTCGCGTTTTGCGCGGATGCCCAAGCCGGTGATGGAGGGCGAGGACGTCGCCGACACGGTGCGCCAGGCCGTCTTCTTGATGAAGGTCGCCCATCCCGAAATCGACATCGAGGCCGAGTTCAAGCAGGATCCGCTGCGCGCGCAGTTCGATCGGCGCCTGATCTCGCAGGCGGTCACCAACATCGTCAAGAACGCCACCGAGGCGATCGAGCAGGTCCCGCCCGAGGAGCTCGGCAAGGGCCGTATCGACGTCGTCGTGTCGCGCGAGGGCGACGACGTGCTGATCGACGTCATCGACAACGGCATCGGCCTGCCCAAGGTCGCGCGCTCGCGCCTGCTCGAGCCTTACGTCACCACGCGCGCCAAAGGCACCGGGCTCGGGCTTGCGATCGTCGGCCGCGTGCTGGAAGACCATGGCGGGCGGATCGAGCTGAAGGACGCCTCCGACTTCCGCCCAGGTCAGCGCGGCGCCTGGATGCGCATGCGCTTTGCCGTGTCAGGGCAACCCGCGAAGTCCGCGACAACGGAGCAAGTGCCGGCGGTCAACGACGCGACCGGGACAACCTCCAAGCCCGACATCACGCAAACGGCGGCGGAATCCGTCGAGACCCAGGAAACAAAAGAGCCGGCCGCCGGAACCAAAGAGCCGGCTGAAAAGACCAATGATTCAACCAAAATCGAAGCCTCAACAGGCAGCTGACAAGACAGGCGCGATCCATGGCAAGTGAAATTCTGATTGTCGATGACGAGGCCGATATTCGCGATCTCGTTGCGGGCATTCTCGAAGACGAGGGGTTCGTCACGAGGACCGCACGTGACAGCGACACTGCGCTCGCCGAGATTGCCAATCGCAGGCCGCATCTGGTGTTTCTCGATATCTGGCTGCAAGGCTCCAAGCTCGACGGCCTGCAGCTCCTGGAGCAGGTCAAGAAGGATAATGCCGATCTGCCCGTCGTGATGATCTCCGGCCACGGCAACATCGAGACCGCGGTCGCCGCGATCAAGCGCGGCGCCTACGACTTCATCGAGAAGCCGTTCAAGGCCGACCGCCTCATCCTGGTCGCGACCAGAGCGCTGGAGAACTCGCGGCTGAAGCGCGAGGTCAAGGAGCTGAAGCAGCTCGCCCCGAGCGCCAGCCAGCTGGTCGGCCGCTCGCCCAGCATGAACCAGCTGCGCCAGACCATCGAGCGCGCGGCTAAGGCCAACAGCCGCATCCTGATCGTCGGCCCCGCCGGCGCCGGCAAGGAGCTGACCGCGCGCACGCTGCATGCCGCCTCGGGCCGCGCCGACGGTCCGTTCGTCGTCATCAACGCCGCCGCGATCACGCCCGAGCGGATGGAGCATGAGCTGTTCGGCGTCGAGCAGTCCAATGGCGAGCAGCCGCGCAAGCCCGGCGCGCTCGAAGAGGCACATGGCGGCACGCTGTTCATCGACGAGATCGCGGACATGCCGCGCGAGACCCAGAACAAGATCCTGCGCGTGCTGGTGGAGCAGTCGTTCCAGCGCGTCGGCGGCACCGCCAAGGTGCAGGTCGACGTGCGCATCATCTCATCGACCGCACGCAATCTCGAAGAGGAGATCGCGGCCGGCCGTTTCCGCGAGGACCTCTACCACCGGCTCTCGGTGGTGCCGATTCGCGTTCCCGCACTGTCGGAGCGGCGCGAGGACATTCCCGAACTGATCGACTATTTCATGGAGCAGATCTCGGCCGGCAGCGGCCTGCCCAAGCGCCAGATCGGTCAGGACGCGATGGCGGTGCTGCAATCGCATGTCTGGCCCGGCAATGTGCGCCAGCTCCGCAATAACGTTGAAAGAGTCATGATTCTGGCCGCCGGCGGGCCCGAGGTCATCATCACCGCCGATATGCTGCCGCAGGATGTCGGCTCGATGGTGCCGGCGATGCCGACCAGCAACAATGGCGAGCACATCATGGGCCTGCCGCTGCGCGAAGCACGCGAGGTGTTCGAGCGCGACTATTTGATTGCGCAGATCAGCCGTTTCTCAGGAAATATTTCTCGAACGGCCGAGTTCGTTGGCATGGAACGTTCGGCCCTGCACCGGAAGTTGAAAGCGCTCGGCGTCGGCTAGTGCTGCGACGCTGCGGCGGCATCTCGGAAATAGGCGAAGAAAATCATCGATTTCCGTAATTTTTCGGGGCAATAGGGCCGGGCCTGCCGCTTGAAGCGGCTTGCCTAATATCCCGACCTGTCCTCTAATCGAACCGCTGTTCCTTCCGAGGGGGATCTCATGAAGGACGGCAACCGGAGGAGGCCCCGAACTCCACAAAGAGGGCCGCATCCGGCGCAATAAAAAGAAACTCAAAGCGAGAAAAAAACAATGGCGGCAGACCGCGCACAAAACCTACAGGACACCTTCCTTAATCACGTTCGCAAAACCAAGACGCCACTGACGATCTTTCTGGTCAACGGAGTGAAGCTCCAGGGCATCGTGACCTGGTTCGACAATTTCTGTTTGCTGCTTCGGCGCGACGGTCATTCGCAGCTCGTCTACAAGCATGCGATCTCGACCATCATGCCGGGCGCTCCGATTCAGTTGTTCGAAGGCGGCGAGGACCAGCCGGCTTGAGAGTGACCTGATTGGAACCCCGGAATTTCGACGGGGATGTCGACCGTCCGCGGTCGGCAGGGGCTACGCAGACGGGGCGGGTGCTTGTCATCGGCCCCTACTTGCGCGTGCGTGCGGGCAGCGCCGACGCGGAATCGGAGACTCATGCCCTGCGAGATACCGAGGCCCGGCTCGATGAAGCCGTCGGCCTCGCGCGTGCGATCGATCTCGTCATCGCCGACGCCATCGTCGCACCGGTCAGCCAGATCCGGCCCGCGACCTATATCGGTAAGGGCAAGGTCGAGGAGATCGCCGGGCTGATCAAGACCCTCGAGGTCGAGCTCGTGGTCATGGATTGCGCGTTGTCGCCGATCCAGCAGCGCAACCTCGAGAAGGAATGGCACGCCAAGGTGCTCGACCGCACCGGGCTCATTCTCGAAATCTTCGGCCGCCGCGCCAAGACCAGGGAAGGCTCGCTGCAGGTCGACCTTGCCCATCTCAACTACCAGCGCTCGCGCCTGGTGCGCTCCTGGACCCATCTCGAACGCCAGCGCGGCGGTTTCGGCTTCATGGGCGGGCCCGGCGAGACCCAGATCGAGGCCGACCGCCGCCTGATCCAGGAGCGCATCTCCAAGCTGGAGAGCGAGCTGAAAAAGGTGCAGGCGACGCGGCGGCTGCATCGCGCCGGTCGCCAACGCGTGCCGTATCGTGTCGTCGCGCTGGTCGGCTACACCAATGCCGGCAAGTCGACGCTGTTCAATCGCCTGACCCGCGCCGACGTGCAGGCGGCCGACATGCTGTTTGCGACGCTCGATCCCACCTTGCGGGCGCTCACCCTGCCGCATGGCGGCAAGGCGATGCTGTCGGACACCGTCGGCTTCATCTCCAACCTCCCGACGCAGCTCGTCGCCGCCTTCCGCGCCACCCTGGAGGAGGTGCTGGAGGCCGACGTCATCCTGCATGTCCGCGACATCTCGCATGAAGACGCCGAGGCGCAGCAGAGCGACGTCGACGCGGTGCTGCGCCAGCTCGGCATCAACCCGGACGATTCCGGCCGCATCATCGAGGTCTGGAACAAGATCGACCGTTTCGCCCCCGAACAACGCGAAGAGCTGCTCAACATCGCCGCGCGCAGGCCCGAGGATCATCCGGCGATGCTGGTGTCAGCCGTGTCGGGCGAGGGCATCGATGCTCTGCTCGCCGCGATCGAACAACGGCTCGCTGCGAAACGAACCACGCTCGATCTCTCCATCGACGCCGCTGACGGCGCCGGCATCAGCTGGCTGCACCGCAATGCCGAGGTGCTGTCGAAGGAGCTGCACGACGGCCGCTTCGACATGACCGTGCGGGTGGACGAGACCAAGCGGGACATTGTGGTCAACAGGTTCGATGCCGTGCCGCATCACGCCACATAACCGCGGGACGCACATTGGTGCGCGGCTTCGGCCGCGTCCTGCAGGCGATCGATCACACGCGCCGTGTGATCGGCACATCAGAACGGAATGGTCAGGCCCGGATGTTTGGCTTGCGCCTTGGTATAGGCGACACCGTGAACCTTGATCCCGCGCTGGTCCAGCAACGAGATGATTCCGCCCTGGTTCGATAATTCCATGGGCTTCTGCACGACCACGGCAAGCGTGCCTCCGGCCGCGATCTTTCCCGACAGAGCCATTTTCTTCTTCTGCTTGTCGGCCAGCATCCAACCGGTGAGATCGATGTCGCGATCGGCCGTATTGAGCAGTGTGACGACTTCGCGCTCCGGCGTCTTCACGGCGTTGACGAGTGCCGCAACGATGCGCACGAGCCCATCCGGCATTTCCCCTGTCGGAGGGGCCGTCGGATCCAGCGGCCTCGTCGGCGTCCCGCCGCCGAGGTCGATCGGATGACCGGTCTCGTCGTCAGTGTGCCAAGCCTGCGTCTGGAATTTGAGGAAGACCGCCGTCCATAGATTCCGCTCCGGGAATTCGAACACGAGCCCGCCGTCCTGCCACGGCCCGTTGTCGCCCGAGAACCTTCCGACGGGATTTCCCTGGTTCATATGGATATCGTGAATGCCGCGTCCCGGCCGGAAGCCGAAATAATTGTCCGCCTTGGTCTCGGGGCCCCATGTCTCGCCGAACGCGTAGACCATCGCGCTTTCGTCCGAGAGTGCGCGCTGGACGAACTGATCAAGCTTCTCGTTGAGGTCGTTGTCCGGCCCAGGCACGGACACCGGCAGCGGCACCATCTCCTGGGGCTGCATCAGATTACCGCGGATGAAGTCCAGCGCAATGCTGCCGGGCTGGGCGGGCTGCGGGTGCAGCCCCTCCGGGAGTGCCGCAAGTCGTTCGGTGATCGGATGGACGAAACGAGATCGCACCAGAAATTCGACTTCGCTGCCGTCGGCCGACTGCACGTTCACGGCAATGCGGAAATCTTCATCGCCGGCCACGATATGGACCTGATAGTGCGGCGACCTGCCGGTGCCGAAACGCATCGCAATCGGGCGTCCCTTGAGGACTGAATAATGTTTCAATGGCATCGCACTTCACCTGCCGTAGGGTGGCTGCGTCAGGATTATCATACAACTTTAGACTGTCTGCGGTGACAATTTCATGGCGGCGGCTTGACGCATCTCTCCGTACGAGCCGCCCGAGCCGGTGAATCGGGGTACATTGCTGACCGATCGGCGATGGGATGGTGCTGCCCTCTCTCTCTGCCACCGCACCTGGCTAAGTGGCGGTCTTCGCTGCATTCCACAACGCGTCCATCTCCGCCAGCGAGGCCTGCTCGAGTGTCCGGCCCTGCGCCTCCAGCGCCCGCTCGATATAGGCAAAGCGCCGCTCGAATTTCGCGTTGGTCGCACGCAGGGCGCTTTCCGGATCGGCGTCTACGTGGCGGGCGAGGTTGACGAGGGCGAACATCAGGTCGCCGGTCTCTTCCGCCAGGCCCGCGCGGTC
>NZ_JACCHQ010000019.1 GCF_016031655.1 Bradyrhizobium glycinis | reverse complement strand
GCGGCGGCCTCGTCGGCGAGCTTGCCGCCCGCTTCGAGCTTCTGCACCATCTCGGTCGCCTTGGCCTTCAGCTTGGCCGCGATCTGGTCCTGGCGCCAGCGCGCCTCGACCTGATCGCGGACCTCGTCGAGATTGCGGTCGCGCGAGGGCGTGATGGCGAGCACGTCGTACCAGACATAACCGCCCTTGAACGAGATCGCGTCGTTGTCGACGCCGACATCGGTGTTGAAGGCCTGCGACACCACGTCGAGGCCCTGCGGAATGTTGGCGACGGGCTGGCCGTTCGGGGCGCGGCCAGAGCGGTCGACGGCCTCGATGGTCACGGCGGCGAGGCCGAGCTTCTGCGCCGCGTCGATCACGCTGGAGCCGCCGCCACGCTCGTCTTCCATCTTGTCGCGGAGGTCGGCGACCTTGACGCGCGCACGGTCAGCCGCGATCTCGCGCTTGATGTCGCCGGCAAGCTTGGCGTAGTCGGCTTCGGCGCCCGGCTCGATCTTGTCGACCCTGACGATTGCGACGCCGAGCCCGCTCTGGATCGGCTGGCTGATTTCGCCGGCAGGCAGCGCGAACGCGGCTTCGCCGACGGCGGGCGTGAGCGACGACTTGGTCACCAGTCCGAGGTCCACGTCGGAGGCGCTCAGCCCACGTTCCTTGCCGATGTCCTCGAAGGACGTCCCGCCGACGAGGCGCTCGCGCGCGGCCTGCGCTTCGGCAACGTTCGGAAACACGATCTGCTGGATCTGGCGCTTCTCCGGCGTGCCCAGCCGATCCTTGCGCTGCTCGAACACCTTCCGGGCATCCTCGTCCGAGACCTCGGTCCATTTGCCGATCTCTTCCGGCGAGACCACGACGAAGGAGATCTTGCGATATTCGGGCGCGCGGAACTGGACCTTGTGATCCTCGAAATAGGCGGCAAGCGCCTCGGGGGACGGCGGGTCGATCGGACCGGCCTGCGCGGCGTCGAGCCGGACGAATTCAATCGCGCGTTGTTCGTTCTGGTAGCGCGTCAGGACGTCGATCATGGCCTTCGGCGGCTCGAGGCCGGCGCCGACCGTGCCGGTGATCTGCCGGCGCAGCGATACCTTGCGCTGCTCGGCGACATAGCGCTGCTCGGTGTAGCCGAAATTGCGGATCAAGGCCTGGAAGCGATTGGCGTCGAAATTACCGCCGACGCCCTTGAAGTTGGGGTCGTTCATGATGAGCTGGCGGATCTGCTCGTCGGACTGGCCGAGGCCGAGCCGGCGCGCCTCTTCGTCGAGCGCGGCCTCGGCAATGGTCTGCTGCAGCACCTGGCGGTCAAGGCCGAAAGCGCGTGCCTGGTCGGGAGTCAATGGACGGCCGAACTGGCGGCTGATCTGTTGCAGGCGGTCGGTGTAGATCTGGCGGAACTCGTTGAGCGAGATCTCCGTGCTGCCGACCTTGGCAACCGTGGACTGCCCGAAGCCCTTGAAGATGTCGGCGATGCCCCAAATGCCGAAACTGACGATCAACACGCCCATCACCACGGCCATAATGGTCTTGCCGAGCCAGTTCGATGAGGCCTTGCGCATTCCTCGGAGCATTTGGTCCAACTTGTTTGGTCAGGAGGGGAACGGAGCGCGTCTTAATGCAGATTCCGCAAAAGCGCGTCACCAAATTGATAGATCATCATAAAGTGGCGGCTTTCCCCCCGCAACCTCGCCTCGGGCGACCGCTTGAAGCTGCGGCTAAAGGGCCTCTGGTCTCTGGAACTGCGGGAGCACCTCTGCTAGCGCATGAACAAACCTCATTCTCTGGATACTGACATGACCGACGCCATCCGGCCGCTGATCGCGGGCAATTGGAAAATGAACGGCCTGAAAGCCCAGGCTGCTGAATTCGACGCCATGCTCAACGGCGCGGCAGACGTGGCTGATAAGGCCGACCTGCTGGTCTGCCCGCCGGCGACCTTGGTTGCGGCGTTCGCCGAGAAGGCGCGCGACAAGAAGGTCGCGGTCGGGGCCCAGGACTGCCATCCCAAGGCCTCCGGCGCTCATACCGGCGATATCGCCGCCGAAATGCTCGCCGATGCGGGCGCGACCGCCATCATCGTCGGCCATTCCGAGCGCCGCGCCGACCATGGCGAGGGCGACGCGCTGATCCGGCACAAGGCCGAGGCGGCCTGGCGCGCGGGGGCCATTGCGATCGTCTGCATCGGCGAAACGCAGGGCCAGCGTGACACCGGCCAGACCCTGGACATCCTGCGCGGCCAGCTCGCCGGCTCGCTGCCGGATGGCTCGACGGCCGCCAATCTGGTCGTGGCCTATGAGCCGGTCTGGGCGATCGGCACCGGGCTGACCCCCACAACCAAGGATGTCGAGCAGATTCATGGGTTTATCCGGGAACTCCTGACCTCCCGGTTCAAGGCTGAGGGCGCGAAGATGCGAATCCTCTACGGCGGCTCGGTCAAGCCCTCGAACGCAGCGGAGCTGATGGCGGTGAAGAACGTCAATGGTGCGCTGGTCGGCGGTGCCAGCCTGAAAGCGGCCGATTTCCTTGCCATAGCCAAGGGCTGCCCTAACTAAACGCTGCGACCCCGAACCGTGGGTCCCAAGCACGATCGGGGTGGCAATGCCACCTCCGATCGTGTAACACCGCGCAACTTCAGGAAAACCCGCGAAGCGCGATCGGCCGCCGTCAGGCGCCGCCCGCTTGTGACGGAAGGATATCATGCAGACCGTTGTCATCGTCATCCACCTCATGATCGTCGCCGTCATGATCGGCGCCGTCCTGCTCCAGAAGTCGGAAGGCGGCGGCCTCGGCATGGGCGGCGGCGCGGGCTTCATGTCGAGCCGCGGCACGGCGAACCTTCTGACGCGGACCACCGCGATCCTAGCCGTCGGCTTCTTCCTCACCAGCCTGTTCCTGTCCTGGTATGCCGGTTACGACCGCAAGCCGTCGTCGATCATCGGCCAGCCTTCGCAGACCCAGCCGGCCGGCGGATCGCCGATCGCGCCGCCGACCTCGGGCGGCATCCTGGATTCGCTGAAGAAGGCCGACGAGCAGCAGCAGGCACCGGCTCCGACCGGTCCTCAGGTGCCGCGCTCGCAATAAAGCAGGGGGGCCATGCAGGGCGGTGGCTACCGTCCTGCATCAACAATCCCCATCAAGGCACTGTCATCACTCTTCGTTTCGGCTCACCCACAGGCCCGCAAAATCTTTGGGGCGGAAGACGAATCGCTTTGGCGAATCGTATTTTGGGGATTAGAGGTTAAGTCCCATGGCGCGGTACATATTCATCACCGGCGGCGTGGTTTCTTCGCTCGGCAAGGGTCTGGCTTCGGCGGCATTGGGTGCCCTGTTGCAGGCCCGGGGCTACAAGGTCCGCCTCCGCAAGCTCGACCCCTACCTCAACCTCGATCCCGGAACGATGTCGCCGTATCAGCACGGCGAAGTGTTCGTGACCGACGACGGCGCGGAGACCGATCTCGATCTCGGTCACTACGAGCGCTTCACCGGTAGGCCGGCGACCAAGGCCGACAACATCACCACGGGACGCATCTACCAGGACATCATCTCCAAGGAGCGCCGCGGCGATTATCTCGGCGCGACCATCCAGGTGGTTCCGCACGTCACCAACGCCATCAAGGAATTCGTCCTCGACGGCAACGACGATTACGACTTCGTGCTGGTCGAGATCGGCGGCACCGTCGGCGACATCGAGGGCCTGCCGTTCTTCGAGGCGATCCGCCAGCTCAAGAACGAGCTGCCGCGCGATCACGCCGTCTACATCCATCTGACGCTGCTGCCCTACATTCCGAGCGCCGGCGAATTGAAGACCAAGCCGACGCAGCACTCGGTGAAGGAGCTGCGCTCGATCGGCATCCAGCCGGATATCCTGCTCTGCCGCACCGATCGCGAGATCCCGAAGGAAGAGCGGCGCAAGCTCGGGCTGTTCTGCAACGTACGCGAAAGCGCCGTGATCGAGGCGCGCGACGTCGACAACATCTACGCGGTCCCCGAGGCCTATCATAATGCGGGTCTCGACGACGAAGTGCTCGCCGCCTTCGGCATCGCCTCGCGGATTCCGCCGGAGCTGCGCAGCTGGCAGGAGATCAACGAGCGCATCCGCAACCCCGAGGGCAACGTCACCATCGCCATCGTCGGCAAGTACACCGGCATGAAGGATGCATACAAATCGCTGATCGAGGCGCTCTCGCACGGCGGCATCGCCAACAAGGTCAAGGTCAATCTCGACTGGATCGAGAGCGAGATTTTCGAGAAGGAAGATCCGGCGCCGTTCCTCGAGCACGTCAACGGCATCCTGGTGCCGGGCGGATTCGGCCAGCGTGGTGCGGAGGGCAAGATCAAGGCGGCGCAGTTCGCGCGCGAGCGCGACGTGCCGTATTTCGGCATCTGCTTCGGCATGCAGATGGCGGTGATCGAGGCCGCGCGAAACCTTGTCGGCATCGAGGACGCCAACTCCACCGAGTTCGGCCCGACCAAGGAGCCGCTGGTCGGCCTGATGACGGAATGGCTGCGCGGCAACGAGCTCGAGAAGCGTTCGCAGGCCGGCGACCTCGGTGGCACGATGCGGCTTGGCGCCTATCCGGCAACGCTCAGTCGCGGCAGCCGGGTCTCGCAGGTCTATGGCGGCGCCACCGAAATCTCCGAGCGTCACCGCCACCGCTACGAGGTCAACACCGCCTACAAGGCCCGCCTCGAGCAGCACGGCTTGAAGTTCTCAGGCCTCTCGCCTGACGGGGTGCTGCCTGAAATCGTCGAGTACGAAGATCATCCCTGGTTCATCGGCGTCCAGTTCCACCCCGAGCTGAAGTCGCGCCCCTTCGAGCCGCATCCGCTGTTCGCCTCGTTCATCGAGGCGGCGGCGAAGCAGAGCCGGCTGGTGTAGCCGGCTCGGACCTTCCTGCCGAAGTCTTGCTCGCACGTCCGGCTACGCCGCCGCGACATCCATCCTGCGGCAGAAGCACGATGCCTTGATCGGCACCTCCGCCCGCGCCTGGGCGAGGTCAAGGCGCTGCTTGATCAGCGGCCTCTCGGCCTTGTCGCCACGCCGCATGAGACATTCGTGCAAGCCGTGAAGCGACCACAGATTATCGGGATGCTGGCAGGCCCGGCTCAGTTTTCCATCGAGGCCGAGATCGGAACGGTACACCGCCTCGGCTTCCTCGATCCGTCCCTGCTCCAGCAGCAGAGCGCCGAGTGCGTGACGCGGTGGCTGCATCCATCCCCACGGCTCATCATAGGGCAGGGCGTCGCTGAGCGCGACGGATCGGCGCAGCTCAGCGAACGCAAAGTCGAAGTTGGCTTTGCGATATTCCAGTTCGCCATTCAACATGGCTTCGGCCACGCCAAGCAGGGCGACGACCTTGTTGTTGTGCACGAGCCGGCTCTCCGGCACGCGCGTCTTCGCCTGTGCGAACAGCGCTTTCTCGGTTTCGGCGTCGGCGACGTGGCCAAGCGCCGAATGAGCCACCGCCTTCGCGTAGTGGATCATCGCCGTCACCGAGCAGTATAGCTGGCGATCCTCCGGCAGCTGTTGGGCAATGATGTCGTGCCATTTGCCGAAACGCACGAGAACGTGCTGCTTCATCGTCAAATAGCCTTCCAGGAAGTCCGCCATGGGGGGCGATTGAATGCGCAGCACTGGCTCGGGCACGGTGGCAATGAGTTCCTCGGCCGCTGCGATCGCGGGGGCGTATTGACCCAGGAACATCGCGCCGTAGATGGCGAAGTGGAAGTTGTGGATGACATAGACCAGGTAGACACCCGGATCGTCCGAATAAGCGAGGAACCTGCGGTCGGTCGCCAGTGCCTTCTGATTATAGAGCAGGACGTCGTTGTACTGCCCGCACAGCACGTCGAGATGCGTCGGCATGTGGATCAGATGGCCGCTATCGGGGACGATCGCGCCGCAGCCGGTCCCCAGCCCGCATCGCCCGTTGCGGGAAGGGCGACATCTCCATGAGGTGGACGTAGAGATGGAGCAGCCCCGGATGATTCCACGCAGCCGGCCATCGATCGAAAGCTTGTTCGAGCACGGCCCTGCATTCCTCAGTGCCGGCGCCCTTGGTGGGTTCTCCAGACTCGAGGTCCCACATCAGCCACGGCGTCTCGTTCATGATCGATTCGGCAAAGATGGCTCGGACCTCGAGATCGTCGGGATACGTGGCGAAGACCTTTCGCATCTCTCGCGTGAAGGCCTTGTCCCACGGGCCATGTCCTCGATCGCTTCGCGCTGCGGATAGCGCGCCGACAAGGCGCGGATCAGCGCTTGCTCGACCGGGCTTGCCTTATCCGCCCGCGCGAGCGCGTCCTGCGTCGCATCGTATGACGCCGCGAGCGCCAATTGACGGCCTTGCGCGTCATAGCGGACCCAGGGCAGGTTGTAGTTGGGACCCGCGGCGTAGCCGATGCCCCAATGCGCCATGGCGCAGCTGCTATCGAACTCGAGCGCCTTGCGAAAACATTTGATCGCCTCGCCGTGGTTGAATCCGAACACCCAGTTGAGCCCTCGGTCAAACCAGAGCTGCGCATCCGGCGAAGTCGTGGTGATTTTGCGGCTGTAGGGTCCGAGATCAAAATAGGTCATTGCCTTCGCCCCCTTTGATCGCTTCGGTTTCGCCGATTGCTCTCGGGCCTTCGGCGGTGATAAGCCCGGACCGAGCCTGCACATTATCAAGAGCGCCGGCCCCGCGCTATCGAGCTATGCGCGAAACGCCATGAGGGGCCCCCGGGTGAGGCTCAAGACAGAGTTGTGGCCAGCGGGTATAACCGCCGCTCCTGTCAGGGAGGAGCATGAATGATCTACGAAATGCGCCAGTATCGTTGCATGCCCGGCCGATTGCCGGCGCTGCTGAAGCGCTTTGAGACCGCCACGCTGAAGATCTGGGAAAAGCACGGCATCAAGCAGGCCGGGTTCTTCACCACTCTGATCGGCGAATCCAACCAGGAGCTGACCTATTTCCTGGCCTGGGACTCGCTCGCCGAGCGCGAGAAGAAGTGGGGCGCGTTCATGACCGATCCGGACTGGATGAAGGCGCGCGCCGAGAGCGAAGCCGACGGCCAGATCGTTGCCAACATCGTCAGCCAGATCCTGACGCCGACCGCCTTCTCGGCGGTGAAGTAGCAGGCGGCGCCAGGGAACCCTGGCGCAACCCTGATATTCGAAGAGCCCGGGCCGAATGGGGTTGATCCGACCCTCATGGCGGCTATGGTCGCGCCGAAACGAGGGATTTGCCTTGAGCTCTTCGAATTCAACGGCGGCGGTCGTCACCATCGGCAGGGTCAAATTCGGCAATGACCTGCCGATTGCGATCATTGCGGGGCCCTGCCAGCTCGAGAGCCGCCAGCATGCGCTGGAGGTCGCCTCCGCGCTGAAGGAGATCGCCGCGCGGCTGAACATCGGCCTCGTCTACAAGACCTCGTTCGACAAGGCCAACCGCACCAGCGCGGCTGCGGCGCGCGGGCTGGGCCTTGCGCAGTCACTGCCGATCTTCGCGGAGATCCGATCCTCGCTCGGCCTGCCTGTCCTGACCGACGTGCACGAAGCCACCCAATGCGCCGAGGTGGCGCAGGCCGTGGACATCCTGCAAATTCCGGCCTTCCTGTGCCGGCAGACCGATCTGCTGCTGGCGGCGGCTGCGACCGGCAAGGTCGTCAACGTCAAGAAGGGCCAGTTCCTGGCGCCCTGGGACATGGCCAATGTCGTCGCCAAGATTACCAGCGCGAACAATCCGAACGTGCTCGTCACCGAGCGCGGTGCGTCCTTCGGCTACAACACGCTCGTCTCCGACATGCGCGCGCTACCGATCCTGGCACGCACCACCGGCGCGCCCGTCATCTTCGACGCCACCCATTCGGTGCAGCAGCCGGGCGGGAAGGGGACGTCCTCGGGCGGTGAGCGCGAATTCGTCCCGGTGCTGGCGCGTGCAGCTGTCGCGGTCGGCGTTGCCGGCGTCTTCATAGAGACCCATCCCGATCCCGATCGCGCGCCGTCGGACGGCCCCAACATGGTGCCGCTGCGCGAGTTCGAGGGGCTTATCGCCCGGCTGATGGCGTTCGACGCGCTGGCAAAGAATCCGCGTTGATGCAGAAGAGCGAGGCGCAGCCGCAAGATCACGGCTTGCCGACGGCGCTTTACGTCATATCAGGCGCAAGCTTTGCTGCTGCCTTGTCGGCCCGCGCGCTCGATCCGGTGCTGCCGCACGTCGCCGAGGATTTTGGCGTCAGCATCGCGACCGCCGCGGGCTTTGCCGCGGTGTTCGCCTTCACCTTCTCGATCATCCAGCCGATTATCGGTGCCGCCGCCGACCTGTTCGGCAAGACGCGGCTGATGATCGGCTGCCTCGCGCTGCTCGGCCTTGCCAACATCCTGGGCGCATTCTCGACGTCGTTTTCGGTTCTGTTTGCGACCCGCATCCTCGCGGGCATCGGCTCCGGCGGCGTATTTCCGGTGGCGCTCAGCCTGACCAGCGATCTCGTCGGGCCCGAGAAACGCCAGGTTGCGATCAGCCGCACGCTCGCCGGCGCAATGACCGGCAATCTGCTCGGCGCCTCGGCCTCCGGCCTGATCGGCGATTTCCTCGGCTGGCGCGGCGTGCTGGCGGTGCTCGGTGCGCTCGTGATCGTCGCATCGATCGCGGTCGCCGCCGGCTTTCGTGGCGCCAAGGTCAAGCATCCGCCGAAGACGAGCCTGTCGGCGTTGAAGGCCGGCTATCGCACCATCTTCACCAACCCGAATGCCTATGTCTGCTATTCGGCTGTGTTCATCGAAGGCTGCTGCGTGCTCGGGCTGTTTCCTTACATCGCTTCGTTCCTGTTCGAGCTCGGCCAGACCTCGCTGTCGATCGCTGGCATTGTCATCGCCGGCTTTGCGGTCGGCGGCCTGTTCTACACGCTCACGGTGTCGCGCCTGCTGCCTTGGCTCGGCGTGAAGGGCATGATGATCGCAGGGATGACACTGGTCGCCTCACAGCTCATCGCCGTCGCCTTCGGTCCACGCTGGGAAGTGCAGGCGCTGAATCTTATCGTGATGGGCTGGGGCTTCTACATCGCCCATGGCTGTCTCCAGGTCTTCGCCAGCGAGCTCTCGGTCGAGGCGCGCGCCACCGCAATGTCGCTGCATTCGTTCTTCTTCTTCATGGGACAGACGGTGGGACCTCTCGCCTATGGCTTCGGGCTCCAGCATGCCGGCAAGATGGCGACCCTGTCTGCGAGCGCCGCGATCATGGTGTTGCTCGGCCTCGTCTGCGCGCGGCTGCTCAAGCAGCGGGCGCCGTCAGATGCCCGCGTCTGAGGGCGCGTCCGGGAGAAGCGCCCTTTCAAGAAGCTTCGCGAGCGGTCTTTGAGGGCGCTCAGGCGCTCGCGTGGGCCTCCTGCCAGAGGTCAAGCACCTCGTGCCGCGTAATGCCACGGGTGATGAACACGATGCGCGAACGGCGGTCGGCATTGGGCCATTTTGCAAGCGCCACCGGCGGATGGAAGACGTGATGGACGCCATGGACCGCGACCGGCGTCGCTTCATCGCGAAGATTCAAGATGCCCTTGACCCGCAGCAGGTCCTCTCCCCGGGTGGCGCGCAGATGCGCGAGCCAGCGCGATACGGCCATCCAGTCAAGGGGATCGTCGAACGCGATCATGAAGCTAAGGATCGATGCATCGTGGCTGTGATGCGCCTGATGGGCATGACCGTCATCGTGATGATGGCCGCGCTCATGCGCCGCCTTGGCAAAGTCGGCGAACGCCTGCTCGTTGAGCCAACGCTCGATGTCGGCTGTCTTCTTTTCGGGGTCAATGAGGGCGGCGCCGAACAGTTGGGCCGGATCGACCTCGCCATGCACCACGCTCTCGATCCTGGCGCCAGGATTGAGGCGACGAAGTCGCAAGTCCAGTGCGACAGTGTCCTTGACCAAATCGCGCTTGGTGATCAGCAGGCGGTCTGCGAGCGCGACCTGCTTTACCGCCTCGTATTGGCGGTCGAGCTGCCGCGCTGCATTGACTGCGTCGACGGTCGTCACCACGGTGTCTAGCCGCAGGAAATGCGAGACCAAAGGGTTGTTCAGCAGCAGCTGAGCGATGGGAGCGGGGTCAGCCAACCCCGTTGTCTCAACCAAAATCCTGCGGAACGGCGATACCTCGCCGCGATCGCGGCGCACCAGCAGCGCGCGCAGGGTTTCTTCCAGATCGCTGCGAATAGTGCAGCAAATACAACCACTCGCAAGCACGGCGACTTCGCCGTCGACACGTTCCACGAGGAGGTGGTCGAGGCTGACCTCGCCATATTCGTTGATGACGACAGCGCTGTCCTTCATCGCGTCATGGCGCAACAGGCGGTTGAGCAGTGTCGTCTTGCCGCTGCCAAGAAAGCCGGTGATCAGTGACACCGGAGTCCGCTCGGCGGATTTGTCGCTCTCGAACAGGCTCATCGGCGTCCTCAACCCTGGTCTTATTTTTGTCGCTGGACAACAGCCTAATCGAGGACGAGCATTCCGAAAACAGGATCTTAAGCCCGATCTCAAAGGGCACAACCCGGGAGGAAACGATGGACGGTACCAAAGGCGATGAAGAGAAGGGCGGGGCCGCGACCGATCGGCGGACATTGCTCCGCACGGCAGGCCTTGCTGGTGCGGCTGGGGCGGCATTCGCAGGTGCGATGCACGGCAAGTTCTCACTCGCACCGATCACAGCGGCGCAGGCCCAAACCGCAGCGATGCCAAAGGGCGTGGACAAGCCTTGGTGGCCCTCGAAATGGGGCAAAGACGACGAGGCTGGCGCGTCGAACCACATGACGCCGCAGAAGGTTCTCGATGCCGTGAAGTGGATCAAGGATGGCAAGATCTACAAGATCGGCCGCGTTTACGAGCAAGGCATGCCGTTGTTCGGCGCCCGCGCATTCTCGTTGCGCATTCCGGGCGGGCCGACTGGCGGCCCGTTCGGCGACAACAAGCTCGTCTATCACGACGAGTTTCTCGCCACCGAAATCGGCCAGACCGGTACACAATTCGACGGGCTCGGGCATATCGGCATCCAGATGGGTAAGGACGGCGACAAGAGCGAGATGCGCTTCTACAACGGCTTCAGCGCCGCCGAGATCAGCGACGCCTACGGCCTGAAGAAGCTTGGCGCCGAGAAGCTCAAGCCGTTGTTCACACGCGCCCACCTGATCGATATGGTCGCGCTGAAGGGCGGCATGATGGACGCGGGCCAGGAGATCACCTCGGCCGATATCAAGGCGGCGCTCGCGAAGCAAAACATCGCGGAGAACGACATCAAGCCTGGCGATGCGATCATGTTCCACACCGGCTGGGGCTCCCTGTGGATGAAGAACAACGATCGCTACAATAGCGGTGAGCCTGGAATCGGCCTCGATGCCGCCAAGTGGATCATCGAGAAGGATCTCGCGCTGACTGCGGCTGACACCTGGGCGGTCGAAGTGGTGCCCAATCCCGACAAGTCGCTCGCCTTCGTGGTTCACGCCGAATTGCAGACCAAGCACGGCATCCTCAACCACGAGAACCTGATCTTTGACGAGTTGATTGCCGACAAGAAGTACCAGTTCGTCTACTGCTTCACGCCGGCGCCGATCAAAGGCGCTACCGGCAGCAATGGCTGTCCAATCGCGATCACCTGACGCGGATACAAAAGCGTGTGGGCGGGACGTCCCCGCCCACCACGCGAAGGGCCGCTCCCCACCACGACACCATCAGCCCGGTATACATGGCACACGAATTGCTTCGTTTCTGAGCAAATCGAGGTGTGAGACCGTGGACGTCCAGACCAGCCATTCGGCCAGCGTAGCCGGTCCGGCCCGTTCGACCGGATATCTCACCAAGCCGCCGCTGCGGCGTTTCCTCGCCGATTGTCACGCCGAATTCCGAACCGACAATTCCGGCGAGCTTGCCGACTACATTCCCGAGCTGAAGCGCGCCAGTCCCGATCATTTCGGCATCGCGCTCGTCACCATCGACGGCCATGTCTACGAGGTCGGCGACAGCGAGGTGCCGTTCACGATCCAGTCGGTGTCCAAAGCCTTCGTGTTCGCGCTGGCGCTGGAGATGGTCGGCGAGGCGCGCGTCTCGGCCACGATCGGCGTCGAGCCGAGCGGCGAGGCCTTCAACTCGATCCGGCTCACCAACGACAACCGTCCCTTCAATCCCATGGTCAATGCCGGCGCCATCGCCTGCTCGGGCCTGATCTATGAGGTCGAAGGGAAGGGGGCCTTCGAGCGCGTCCGCGCCAAGCTCAGCGCGTTCGCCGGCCGCGAACTCGGGGTCGACGAGGCGGTGCACGCCTCGGAAACCGCGACCGGCAACCGGAATCGGGCGATTGCCTGGCTGCTGCGGAATTACGCGGTGCTGCCCGACGACGTCGATGCCGTGCTCGACGTCTATTTCCGCCAATGCGCGATCCTGGTGACCGCGCGCGACCTCGCGGTGATGGCGGCAACGCTCGCCAATCGCGGCATCAATCCGGTGACGGGCGTGCAGGTGATCACGCCGCATGTCGTCGCGCGCACGCTCTCGGTGATGACGAGCTCGGGCATGTACGACTATGCCGGCGAGTGGACCTATCGCGTCGGCATTCCCGCCAAGAGCGGCGTCGGCGGCGGCATCGTCGCGGCGCTGCCCTCGCAGCTCGGGCTCGGCACCTTCTCGCCGCTGCTCGACAACCATTTCAACAGCGTGCGCGGCCTGAAGGTCTGCGAGGCGCTGTCGGCCCGGTTCGACCTGCACATGCTCAATCGCAACGCAGACGTCCGCACCAGCATCATGGCCGATTACGACGTCTACGGCATCTCCTCGCGTCGCAGCCGCCAGCCTCACGAGCAGCAGATCCTCGACGAACGGCACAGTGACATCCGCGTGCTCGAGCTGGTCGGCGCGATGAATTTCGCCACGATCGACTATGTCACGCGAAGGCTCACCAGCGAGCCGCCGAACGCACCGCTGCTGATCATCGACTTCCGCCGCGTCCCCGACATCACCGCGGCCGGCGCTGCGCTACTCGGCGAGACGCTGACCGCGCTCGGCAATGCCGGCGTCACCGCCATTCTGTCCGGTTTCGAGGGCACCTCCGCGGTGTGGAGCGCGATTGCCGCAGGCACCGCCGAGCCGCGCCGCCTGCGCCGCTTCGCGCTGCTCGACGATGCCATCGAATGGGCCGAAGACCAGGTGATCTACCGCTTCGGCGGCTTCACCGATCTCAAGGAGAGCGCACAGCTCGGCGAGCAGGCGCTGCTCGCCGAGCTCGACGCCGAGGAGATCGCTGCCATCGTCAAGCTGTCGACCACGCGGCATTACGCGGCCGGCCAGCGCATCATTGCGGCCGGCGAGCCCGCCAATTCGCTGTTCTTTCTCCAGAGCGGCATGGTCAGCGTGAAGCTGCGCAGCGGCGTGCGGCTCGCCTCGCTTGCGCCCGGCATGGAATTCGGCGAGATGGCGATCCTGGAGCAAAGCCGCAGCGCCGACGTCTTCGCCGACACGCCCGTCACCTGCCTCGAGCTGCCGCTCGACAGCTTTGCCGATTACCGGCGGCTGCACCCGGAAACATCGTTGAAGATCATGCGCAACCTCGCCGCCATCCTGGCGCGGCGGCTGGTGCTGGCGAATGCCAAGGTGGACTTGCTGAGCGCCTATTAGCCCCGCCCGCGATAGGGCGCGACGCCTTGCTCGGGCACCCAGAGTCCCTTCGGGACGCGGCCGGTCTGCCAGAACACATCGATCGGGATGCCGCCGCGCGGATACCAATAGCCGCCGATGCGCAAGAATTTCGGCTTGATCTCGGAGGCGATGCGCTTGCCGATCGTCACGGTGCAGTCCTCGTGGAAGGCGCCGTGATTGCGGAAGCTCGCGATGTACAGCTTGAGCGATTTCGACTCCAAGAGCCACGCCCCCGGCGCGTAGTCGATCATCAGATGCGCGAAATCCGGCTGGCCTGTGACCGGGCAAAGCGAGGTGAATTCCGGCACGGTGAAGCGCACCAGATAGTCCGTGCCTTTCTGCGGATTGGGCACGCGGTCGAGCTGGGCCTCTTCCGGTGTGTGCGGCCATTCGACCGCGCGGCCGAGCTGGAGGGACTTTTTCGCCATCGTCGTCACATCCTTTGGAGCATGATCCGGAAAAGTGGAGACCGGTTTTCCGAAAGATCATGCTCAACGAAGAAATGGGAGCGCGATAAGATCGCGCTCCAGAGGATGCCGGGATGGACGTAAATGCCGCTGCCGTCAACCAGCGGCGATCGTCTGGATCATGACGATGCGGTCGTTGCCGGACTCGCAGCCCCACAGCTCGCCCGGACGGCCGTCAAGCTGGCGGACATTGGCGTTGGCCTTGTCGCTGGCGAATACGTTGAACTTCTCGGTGGCGGGATCGAAGCGGACGATGGCGTTGGCGGAGAAATCGGTCAGCCAGACCTTGTCCCTCTCATCGACGTACACGGCATAGGCGCGGGGACGTTCGCCCGGCAGCTTCCAGGTCTTCCAGGAGCCGTCGGCGGGATCATGCACCGAGACGTGGCCGCTGTTCCACTCGCTGACCCAGATCCGGCCTCTCGAATCCGACCAGACGCGCCGTGAACCCTGGTTCGGGGTCGGCGGCTCGACCACGGTCGCATTGCCGCCCGCGCGGTCGATTTTCGCGATATGGCTGCCGGCGAGAGAGGCGTACCAGACATCGCCCTTTGGCGTGACAGTGATGCCGTAGGGGCCGACCCCCTTCGGCGCCTTGAACACATTCATCTCGCCGGTCTTCGGAGACAGCCGGCCGTAATAGCCGGACTGCCCGGTGAACCAATAGGTGCCGTCCTTGTCGAACACGCCGGTATTGAGATTGGCGGAGGCGAACCTTTCCGGCAGGCGGAACAGCGTCACCTTGAGATCGGAAGGGTCGACGCGCGCAATCGCGTTCTGGCCGCCTTCGGTGATCCAGGGCGCGCCGTCGGGGCCGATGGTCACGCCGTGTGGGGCCGCGCCCTGGCCGAGGCTGACCGTCTTGAAACGGCCATCGCGTGGATCGAGACTGCCGAGCAGGCCCTTGCCCTGCGCCGTGAACCAGATGGTGCCGTCCGGGGCGGGCGTCAGATCGTGGAGGCCGATGCCCGGGCTGATGGGATAGTATCTCGTCCGGAACGGGCCTTCCTGCGCAAAACCTGGGCGGGCCGCGAGCAGCGCGGCGGTTGAGGCAAGAAATTGGCGGCGATTCATGGCGTTACCCCGACTGCTTGAGATTGAGGTTGGGCACGCGGACCAGATGCGGTCGAGCATATTCTGAGGCGCCTTGCGCGTCAGTCGAAGCGGTACGTCCAAGCGTTCACATTTGCTTGCGGCCCGTGTAAGACCCGCGGCACCGATCAGCCCTAACGAACGGAAGTGGACATCATGACCGCCATCATCGACATCATCGGCCGCGAAATTCTCGATAGCCGGGGCAATCCCACCGTCGAAGTCGATGTCGTGCTAGAGGACGGCGCGCTCGGCCGCGCCGCGGTTCCGTCCGGCGCCTCCACCGGCGCCCATGAGGCCGTGGAACTGCGTGACGGCGACAAGGCCCGCTATCTCGGCAAGGGCGTGACCAAGGCGGTCGGCGCCGTCAACGGCGAGATCTTCGAGGCCCTGAGCGGCCTCGATGTCGAGCAGCAGGCCCAGATCGACCAGATCATGATCGACCTCGACGGCACGCCGAACAAGAGCCGGTTAGGGGCCAACGCCATTCTCGGCGTCTCGCTGGCCTGCGCCAAGGCGGCCGCGAACTCGCTTGACATGCCGCTCTATCGTTACGTCGGCGGCACCTCCGCGCGCCTGCTGCCGGTGCCGATGATGAACATCATCAATGGCGGCGTGCACGCCGACAACCCGATCGATTTCCAGGAATTCATGATCCTGCCGGTCGGCGCATCCTCGTTCGCCGAAGGTCTGCGCTACGGCGCGGAAGTCTTCCACACGCTGAAGTCCGAATTGAAGAAGGCTGGCCACAACACCAATGTCGGCGACGAGGGCGGTTTCGCCCCGAACCTGCCGTCGGCGGACGCCGCGCTCGACTTCGTCATGAACGCGATCGGCAAGGCCGGCTTCAAGGCGGGCACCGACATCATGCTCGGCCTCGACTGCGCTTCGACCGAGTTCTTCAAGGCCGGCAAATACGTCTATGAGGGTGAGGGCAAGACCCGCTCGATCTCCGAGCAGGCGAAGTATCTTGCCGACCTCGTCGCGCGCTATCCGATCGTGACCATCGAGGACGGCATGTCGGAAGACGACATGGACGGCTGGAAGGAGCTCACCGACCTCATCGGCAAGAAGTGCCAACTGGTCGGCGACGACCTCTTCGTCACCAACGTCAAGCGCCTCGCCGAAGGCATCAAGACCGGCCGCGCCAACTCGATCCTGATCAAGGTCAACCAGATCGGCACGCTGACCGAGACGCTCGCAGCCGTCGAGATGGCGCACAAGGCCGGCTACACCTCGGTGATGTCGCACCGCTCCGGCGAGACCGAGGATTCCACCATCGCCGACCTCGCGGTCGCCACCAATTGCGGTCAGATCAAGACCGGCTCCCTCGCAAGGTCCGACCGGACCGCCAAATACAACCAGCTCCTGCGCATCGAGCAGCAGCTCGGCAAGCAGGCGCTCTATGGCGGCAGGGCGGCACTGAAGGCGCTGGCATAAGCCGGCGTCTCGATCCGCGCGAAGAGAAAGACAGGGGAGGATCGACATGAGTGACGGCAAGACCGGACTGGAATTGCGTTCGCTGCTGAAGAAGAGCGGCGAGCTGGAATTGTCCCTCGTGGAGGTCCCGACGCCGGAGCCGGCCGACGATGAGGTCGTGGTTCGCGTCGAGGCCACTCCGATCAACCCGTCCGATCTCGGGCTCCTGATCGGGCCGGCCGACATGTCGGCCGCCAAGGCCTCCGGCACCAAGGAGATGCCGGTCATCACGGCGACGATGCCGGAGGCGGCGATGCGGATGATGGCGGCGAGGTTCGATCAGTCGTTGCCGGTCGGCAACGAGGGCGCCGGCACGGTGATCCGGACCGGATCGTCGGACGCGGCCAAGGCCCTGATGGGCAAGACGGTGTCGATGATCGGCGGCGGGATGTACACGCAGTACCGCGTGCTCAAGGTCCGCGACGTCATGGAGCTGCCGCCGGGCACCACGGCGGCCGACGGCGCCTCCTGGTTCGTCAATCCGCTGACCGCACTTGGCATGACCGAGACGATGCGGCGGGAGAACCACAAGGCGCTCGTGCATACGGCCGCTGCGTCCAATCTCGGCCAGATGCTCAACAAGATCTGCATCAAGGACGGCATTGGCCTCGTCAATATCGTCAGGAACAAGGAGCAGGCCGACATCCTGCACAAGATCGGCGCCAAATACGTCGTGGATTCGACCGCGCCAAGCTTCATGGATGATCTCACCAACGCGCTGGTCGAGACCGGCGCCACCATCGCCTTCGACGCCATCGGCGGCGGCAAGCTGGCGAGCCAGATCCTGACCGCGATGGAGATCGCGGCCAACAAGACCGCGAAGGAATACAGCCGCTACGGCTCCAACGTGTACAAGCAGGTCTACATCTATGGCAGCCTCGACACCCGGCCGACGGAGCTGAACCGCTCGTTCGGGCTCAGCTGGGGCGTCGGCGGCTGGCTGCTCACGCCATTCCTTCAGAACATCGGCCCGGCCGAGATCGGCCGCCTGCGCCAGCGCGTGGCATCCGAGCTGAAGACCACCTTCGCCAGCCACTACACCAAGGTGGTGTCGCTCGCCGAGGCGCTCGATCCCGCCAATATCGCGGTCTACGCCAAGCGCGCCACCGGCGAAAAATTCCTCATCAACCCAAATAAATAATCGTGATATGGAACGGCACGTCATGAAGCAAGGACTTGCCTTCTGAGCGAAGCGGTGGATTATCCCGCCGCCGTTTCAAGCGGGAAAACCGCGGGGCGCTCAGAAGGGGACCTCTCGATGACTGATCTCAATCGCCGTCATTTGCTCACGGGCGCTGCCGCCCTCAGTGCGGCTGCTGTAACTGGCTTCGGGTCGACCACGGCCAATGCCTCAGTGCCACCAACCGGCACGCAGGCGCCGGGCTTCTACCGCTACAAGGTCGGCAGCTTCGAGTGCACCTCGATCAATGACGGCGCGCGCACCTTCCCGATGCCGGAGAAGTTCGTCGTCAACATTCCGAAGGATGAAGCGTTGGCAGCGGGCGAAGCGGCCTACATGCCGAAGGGCATGGTCACGGTGCCGTTCAATCCGCAGCTCATCAACACCGGCTCCAAGCTCGTGCTGATCGATACCGGCAACGGGATCGCGAATTTCGAACCGAGCAAGGGGGCGGTCGGCCGCACCTTGCAAAACCTTGCTGCCGCTGGCATCGAGCCGAAGAGCGTCGATATCGTGCTGCTGTCGCATCTGCATCCCGACCACACCAACGGCATCCGTCTCGCCGATGGCGCGCTCGCCTTCCCGAATGCGGAGATCATGGTGCCGGGCAAGGATTGGGAGTTCTGGAGCAGCGAGGACAACGCCGCCAAGGCCGAGTCCAATCCGATGATGAAGAACTACTTCGCCAACGTGAAGAAGACCTTCGCTGGCCTGGAGTCCAAGGTGACCAAGTACGAATGGGGCAAGGAGGTTGCGCCCGGCATCACCTCGATCGCGACGCCGGGGCACACGCCCGGCCATACCTCGTTCGCGGTCGCTTCTGGCGATGCCAAGGTGCTGATCCAGTCCGACGTCACCAACATTCCGGAATTCTTCCTGCGCAATCCGGATTGGCACGTGATGTTCGACAACGATGCCGCGTTGGCGCAGGCGACGCGCTACAAATTCTACGACATGGCGGCAGCGGAAAAGGCGACCGTGATCGGCTTCCACTTCGCGTTCCCGTCGGTCGGCCACGTCGAAAAGGACGGCGCTAAGTATCGCCTGATCCCCTCGGCCTGGAATCCGACGATCTGATCTGACGCGGACTTTTGCGCGATAGGTCGGGCCGATAGGTCGGGCCGCCGTTTGGCGGTCCCGACTATTTCGGGCGACCATCTGCTTTCGCGAAACGCAGCGTTTCCAAATCGGATCAGTTCATGCACTTGCATCTATCGGCCCGGATGGCTTAAGTGCCGTCCCGGCATTCCCGCTCAAGCCTTCAAGGACACCCAATGGCCTACAACATCGTCACGATCGCTGGCAGCCTGCGCGAGGACAGCTTCTCGCTCAAGATCGCCAATGCGCTCGCCAAGCTCGCGCCTGCCTCGCTCAAGCTCGAGGTGATCACGCCGGCGGGCATCTCGTTCTTCAACCAGGACCTCGAGGGCGCGCCGCCCGCGGACTGGCTCGCCTTCCGCGAGAAGCTCAAGACGTCGAACGGCGTCCTGTTCGTCACGCCCGAATACAACCGCTCGATCCCCGGCGTCCTGAAGAACGCCATCGACGTCGCCTCGCGGCCCTATGGCAAGAGCTCTTTTCTCGGCAAGCCGGTCGGCATCATCTCCAACTCGCCGGGTCCGCTCGGCGGCGTCAGCGCGGCCAAGCATCTGCAGACCATCCTGCCTGGCATTTCCGGTCCGATCCTTCAGCAGCCCGAAATCTATCTCAATGGCGTCGGCGATGCCTTCGATGCCGAGGGCAACCTGACCAAGGACTCGCTCAAGACGGTGCTGCAGCAATACATCGATGCCTTCGCCGCGCATGTGGCGAAGAATCAGGGCTGAGGCCGAACGACCCGGCGGCCATACAGCAGGTCTGCATCCCGAAGGACCAGGCCGATCAATGATCGGCCTGTCCGATCTGACCCCGAGAGCGCAGGTCTAGCTTGCCATGCGCCGCCTCAGGCTCTGGTAGAACGCCGTCTCGAAGTTCATGTAACCGATGAACGACGTTGGATCACCGAACGGGAGAATCTGGGTGGCCCAGAACCCGCCGACCCCATTCTGCCGGTCGATCCAGTAGAACAGGTTGGCGAGGCCGGCCCAGCCAAGCGCGCCGGCGGGACGTCCCGTCGGGGCTTCCTCGTCATTGATCATGAAGGTCAGCCCCCACGACTTGGACTGGCCCGGGAAGAACTCCGCGTCATTGCACAGCGCGGGAATGACGCCGGTGATCGGTGTCACCTTCTTGTCGCCGAGATGGTTCTTCTCGGCCATGCGCACGGTTTCGGCCTTCAGCACGCGGCCGTGCTCGCCCACTCCGTCATTCAACCACATGCGGATGAACCGCATGTAGTCGCCGACGGTGCCATAGAGCCCGTGACCGCCCATATGAACTTCTGGCTTGGCCGGCAGTTCGAAATCCATCGGC
The DNA here is from genome assembly GCF_016031655.1 of Bradyrhizobium glycinis. GTDB lineage: Bacteria > Pseudomonadota > Alphaproteobacteria > Rhizobiales > Xanthobacteraceae > Bradyrhizobium > Bradyrhizobium glycinis. The sequence continues at coordinate 143,397 of NZ_JACCHQ010000019.1, read as the reverse complement.
GCCAGCGAGCCGTCGGCACTTCGCGCGTGGATACCGGCCAGCCGTTGCCGCATCGGATCGGTCAGTTCGAAGGTCGTGTCCTTGATCCCGAGCGGTTCGAAGATGCGCGCCTTGAAGACGTCGCCGAGCCGTCGGTCCGCGATGGCTTCGACGATCTGGCCGCACCAATCGATGTTGGTCCCATAGTCCCAGCGCTCGCCCGGATCGAATAGGAGCGGGGTCATCAGGCAGGCTTTGGTCGCGGTGATCACGCTTGGCTGACCGTTTTCCTCGACCAGCCGATTGTAGGTGCGGTTGATGAAATCGTAGCTTAGTCCCGCGGTGTGCGTCATCAGCATGCGGGTGGTGATATCGCGCTTTGGCGGACGCAGGATCGGCTCGCCCCTGTCGTCAAAGCCATCGATCACCTGGAGCTTGCCAATCTCGGGCGCATAGCGCTTTGCAGGCGCGTCGAGATCGAGCTTGCCTTCCTCGACGAGTTGGAGGACCGCCGTACCGGTAATCGCCTTCGTCGTGGAGAAGATGGCGAAGATGCTGTCGGTCGTCATGTCGGCGGCAGAATCGAGACGGCGCTTGCCGGCCGCGCCCTCGTAGATGTTGCGGTAGCGGTTCGTCACCATCGCGACGACGCCCGGCACGCGCGGCGTCGAGGTAACGACGCCGTCGAGAACGGCGTCTGCCGTCGCACCAAAATTCATGATCATGATCATCCTCCCGTTCGGATTGGAATTGTCTGGTCGAGGTGTTTCGCGCGCTCAGTTCATGGCGAAGCCCTGGTAGCCGCTCGCCGCGACCTCATCGCATTTCTGGCGATAGGCACCGACGCCGCCGCAGTAGGAGAGAACGCGGCGCGGCTTGCCTTCGACGTTCGAGCCCAGGTACCAGGAATTGGTCTTCGCGATCAGCGTTGCGTTGGCGATCTCGTCGTGATGCGCCACCCAGCCGTCTTCCGCGTCCTTGGTCGGCTCGATCACCTTCAGGTCCTTGGCCCGCATGTACCTGATGCAGTTGTCGATCCATTCGACCTGCTGCTGCAGGCACGTCGTCATGTTGCACAGCGCAGCCGAAGGCGCGAGCGGCACGGCGGTCGTGAACAGGTTGGGATAGCCGTGAACCTGCAGGCCCATCGTCGTGCGGATGTCCCTGGTCCAATCCTCTTTGAGCGATCGTCCGCCCCGTCCCCTGATGTCGATGCGCGTCAGGGCGCCAGTGCCGGCGTCAAAGCCGGTTGCGAGGATGATGATATCGAGCTCATGGACCGTGCCGTCGGCGGTCTGGATGCCCAGCGGCGCCACCCGTTCGATCTGATTGTTCTTGACGCTGACGATCTCGACATTGGGCTGATGGAAAGCCTCGAGGAAGTTCTGCTCGAGCGGCACCCGGTGCGTCCCGAAACCATACTCTGCGGGGATCAGGAGGTCGCACAGTCTCGGATCCTTGAGCCGCTCACGCATCTTCTCGCGGACGAATTCCGAGATTTCGGCGTTGACCGCCTCATCGAAGAACAGCTCGGCGAAGGACGAGATCCATAGCTTCAGCGAGCCGTCATTCCAGCAATCCTCGACCACCTCGCGGCGTTTCTCGGGCGACAGGCCGGCCCACGCATGCTCGAAGTCATATTCGAAACCCGTGAAGGTGTGCGGCAATCGCTGCGTGAAGTGCTTGAACTTGGACTTGTAGGCTTGCGCATCCGCCGCACTGAACTTGGGATTCTTCATCGGGATGATGTATTGGGGCGTGCGGATGAAGACCTTGAGATGGCCGACCTCGCCCGCGATCGTCTGGATGACCTGGATGCCGGTTGCGCCGTTGCCGATGATGCCAACGCGCTTGCCAGCGAGGTCGATCGGCTGCTTCGGCCAGCGCGCCGTGTGGAACAGGCGTCCCTTGAAAGTCTCCTGGCCCGGAAACGACACATAGGGTGCCGAGAGCATGCCGCAGCAGGTGACCAGGAACTGGGTGTCGATCACATCGCCCGTGTCGGTCGTGACCAGCCAGCGCTGCGTTGCTTCGTTGAAATGGGCGCTTTTGACCGTGGTGCTGAACTGGATGTCCTTGCGGAGATCGAGACGGTCGGCGACGTAGTTGAGCCAACGTTCGATTTCCGGCTGGCCGGGGAATTTCTCGCTCCAGCTCCATCCTTTGTAGAGCTCCTCGGAGAACAGGTACTGGTAGATGTAGGCTTCCGAGTCGAAGCGCGCGCCGGGATAGCGATTCCAGTACCAGGTGCCGCCGACGCTGGACGCTGCGTCGACCGCCCTGACGTTCAATCCCTGCTCGCGCAAACGATAGAGTTGATAGAGCCCGGCCACGCCGGCTCCCACCACGACGGCATCGAGCCTGGCCGTCACATGCGCGCCGTTGCTTCCATTAGTCTTGCTTGCGGTTTCCATATCGGTTCCTCCTCACGTTTCCAGGGCGCACGCGACCGTCCCCCGTCCGTGAGATCATCGGACGCTGGTGCATCGCGTCATTTTCGCTTCCGGCAGCGCCATAGATGGGCTCGTTTGGCCCGCGGCTGTTCCGCCGCTTCTCCTGCTCTGCCTGGAACGCGAGCAACGCTACATGGCGGCCGAGCTTTGGGGCTTGAACAGAATCGACAATCCTTTGAACAGAGGCCGGCGCCGGACCTCAACACAGTTCGCTTGGCAAACTGCAAAACCGGCTTATGCTCCCCACCTGCCGTTCGGCCAATGAGAAGCGGAAGCAACCGCGCCATAAAATTCCAAGGAGGAGGCTCGTGCGATGGGCCAATTCATCACGGTCGAGGAGCTGCCACGCTACGCGCCCGGCCAGCTGATGCTGGACAGTTCGGCGGTGGGCAAATCCGACTTTCGGTTGCGCGTCTTCCGCTATGCGCCATCCGACATCTGGGTCCCACCAAACGAGAACTTCCTGATCGTCGTGTACCGCGAAGGCACGACGTCGATGAATCGCCGTGTGACCGGCCTCTGGAAGCAGGATCATGTCGGCCGCGGCGTCACGACACTGCTGACCCGTGCGGAGCCTTCGAACTGGCGCTGGAGCCACGACATCGAGGTCAGCCATTTCTACATTTCCCCGACCTTAATGGCGAAGACCGCGAGCGAAGCGTTCGACCGCGATCCGGAAGGCATCGAGCTTCACGACCTGCTCAGGGTCGAGGATCCGGTGCTGACCCTGGATTGGCGACCGCATGGTGCAGGAGGTGTCCGAAGGAGCTCCGGGCGGGCGGCTCTGCTATGACGCGCTGGCACTTCAGGCGAGCGTGCACCTCCTGCGAAGATACGCCTCCGTGCAATTCAGGATACCCTGTGCACAGGGGCGCTTCAGGCCAGCCCACGCGCGGCTGATCGAGGACTATATCGAGCAGAACATATCGAGGAACATCACGCTCGAGGAACTCGCCAATATCTGCAATTGCACGCCAGTACAGTTTGCGCGCAAATTCCAGGTGCACTATGGTATGCGGCCGCATGCTTATGTGCTGAGCCGCAAGGTGCAGCGCGCGTGCCAACACCTGCGTAAGGACCGGCTTGCTCTGAAGGAGATTGCGCTCTTGAGCGGGTTTTCCGATCAGAGCCATCTCAACCGGATCTTCCGCAGACAGCTGAACATCACGCCCGCAGAATATCGCAAGAGCTGCCTGAGTTAGTCTTGTCACAATCGGACCCGCTGCTAACCATGAAGGCGGGGTATGCGATGGCGTGGAATTAGCACTCCCTTAACCAACCTGGCCCATCTTGCGAACATGGTCTCCCGCGCGCGCCTGAAATCGATCCTGACCGGTCTTGCCCTCTATGCGATGGCGGCGGCCATCGTCGGCTATTTCGGCGTCAACGCCTACACCGGCAAATACGGTCTCAATGCCCGCCAGGAGCTCGACCAGGAGATCATCGCGCTGACGAGCGAGCTGACTCAGCTCAAGCGCGAGCGCGCCAGGAGCGAACAACGGGTGTCGCTGCTGCGGTCCGAGAAGATCGATCCGGACATGCTGGACGAGCGGGCACGCTTCCAGCTCGACTATGTCCACCCTCGCGATCTCGTTCGGATGATCCCGGCGAACTAGCGCATCCACAGCTTTCGAAAGCCGCTGCTGACATCCGACCACCGCACCTTGGCCTCCTCCGAAGGTCGCAACTCTGGGACCGGGCGATTGCCTTGACGGCGGCCCAGCGGCGGGCTCATGCCTTCGGCGCTGGCTGAAGTTGACGGAGATCAACCGGGCAGCACCGGCACGTCCTACACTGCTATCCGGAGGAAACTGTGATGAATGGGACAATGCCCCGGCATCACGCGGCCCGCGTCGAGGCCGCCATCGCGTCAGGCCAGGCGGCCCGGTCCGCGCTCGTGGCCTCGTGGCGCCGTTCGTCCCGATTGCATCATCTCGATCCCGGCGGCCACGCCGCGCCGATGCGGCTGACCGAGGCCGAGCTGCAGCAGGCGCGCGAGCGCATCGCGCCGCTTCTGGCGGCCGCGCAGGGCGCGATGGACCGGCTTTACCAGGCGGTCGGCGCGGCCGGTTGCTGCGTGCTGCTCGCCGATCGCGAGGGCGTGCCGGTCGATCGCCGCGGCACGGTGGCGGACGATGCGACGTTTCAGTCGTGGGGCCTTTGGACCGGCGCACTCTGGAGCGAGGAGCACGAAGGCACCAACGGCATCGGTACCTGCCTCGTCGAGCAGCGTCCGCTGACCATCGATCGCGACCAGCATTTCTTTGCCCGCAACACGCTTCTGAGCTGCACCGCCGTTCCGATCTACGACCATGAGGCGGCGCTCGCGGGCGTGCTCGACGTCTCCTCCTGCCGCGCCGACCGAACCGACGCCTTCGCCAGCCTGATTGCGCTCGCGGCGGGCGAGGCGGCCAAGCGGATCGAGGCCGACCTGTTTCGCAAGGTCTTCGCCCATGCCCGCATCGTGCTGACGCAGGCGGCGGATGGAAGCTGCGGCGGCCTCGTTGCGGTCGATGCCGACGATCTGGTGATCGGTGCAACGCGCTCCGCCCGGCTGGCGCTCGGCATCGCCACCGGCGGTGCGTTGCGGCCGGTGCCGGCGGCCGATCTTCTCGGCGGCGATACCGCGCGCGATCATCTTGCCGGCGGCCAGCGTGCGGTGCTGCAACGGGCGCTGCTCCGCGCCGGCGGCAATGTCTCCGCCGCCGCCAAGGCCCTCGGCGTCAGCCGCGCTACGCTGCACCGAAAGCTGAAGCGGTTCGAGCTGAACGCGCAATAAGCGCAACTGCCTCCTCAATCGTCATTGCGAGCGCAGCGAAGCAATCCAGAATCTTTCCGCGGAGGGACTCTGGATTGCTTCGCTACGCTCGCAATGACGGTGTGGAAGCCGCTCGCGCCCCCAATATTCCGTTGCTCATAGCAGGGGACGACAACTGTCGCAGAACTGCGACAGGTCGGCGCCGCCATCGCGTCCGCCCGGGCTGACAGGAAACGCCTCCCGCATCATGGTCTGCGCAAGTCGCGAACACGCGACGATAAACAGCAACATCGGGAGTGATCAATGAACAAGGTGGAATTCCTCAGCGTCACCAAAGTACCCTTTGCCGAACGCTACGACAATTTCATCGGCGGCAAGTTCGTCGCGCCGATCTCCGGGAAATATTTCGACAATGCCTCGCCCCTGACCGGCCAGCTGGTCTGCAAGATCGCGCGGTCCGAGGCGCAGGACATCGAGGCAGCGCTCGACGCGGCGCATGCCGCCAGGGCCGCCTGGGGCCGCACCAGCGTCGCCGAGCGCGCCGCGATCCTGAACCGCATCGCCGACCGCATGGAAGAGAACCTCGAGCGCCTCGCGATTGCCGAGACCTGGGACAACGGCAAGCCGATCCGCGAGACGCGCGCCGCCGACCTGCCGCTCGCGATCGACCATTTCCGCTATTTCGCCGGTGTGGTGCGCGCCCAGGAAGGCTCGATCGGCGAGATCGACCATGACACCATCGCCTATCATTTCCACGAGCCGCTCGGCGTGGTCGGCCAGATCATTCCCTGGAACTTCCCGCTTCTGATGGCCTGCTGGAAGCTCGCGCCGGCGCTGGCCGCCGGCAATTGCGTGGTGCTCAAGCCCGCCGAGCAGACCCCGGCCTCGATCATGGTCTTTGCAGAGATCATCGCCGACCTGCTGCCGCCTGGCGTGCTCAACATCGTCAACGGCTTTGGCCTCGAGGCCGGCAAGCCGCTGGCGTCGAGCCCGCGCATTGCCAAGATCGCCTTCACCGGTGAGACCACGACGGGCCGGCTGATCATGCAATATGCCAGCCAGAACCTGATTCCGGTCACGCTCGAGCTCGGCGGCAAGTCGCCGAACATCTTCTTCAAGGACGTCACCGCCGAGGACGACGATTTCTTCGACAAGGCGATCGAGGGCTTCGTCATGTTCGCGCTGAACCAGGGCGAGGTCTGCACCTGTCCGAGCCGGGCGCTGGTCCACGCCGACATCTACGACCGCTTCATGGAGCGGGCGCTCAAGCGCGTCGCTGCGATCAAGCAGGGCGATCCGCGCGATGCCACGACCATGATCGGCGCGCAGGCCTCGAGCGAGCAGCTCAGCAAGATCCTCTCCTATATCGACATCGGCAAGCAGGAGGGCGCCAAGGTGCTGGCCGGCGGCGGACGCGCCGATCTCGGCGGCGATCTCGCCGGCGGCTTCTACGTCCAGCCGACCGTGTTCGAGGGCCACAACAAGATGCGAATCTTCCAGGAGGAGATTTTTGGCCCCGTCGTCTCGGTCACCACCTTCAAGACCGACGAAGAGGCGCTCGCGATCGCCAACGACACGCTCTACGGGCTGGGCGCCGGCGTCTGGAGCCGCGACGCCAATCGCTGCTACCGCTTCGGCCGGGAGATCCAGGCCGGCCGGGTCTGGACCAATTGCTACCATGCCTATCCCGCCCATGCGGCGTTCGGCGGCTACAAGCAGTCGGGCGTCGGGCGCGAGACCCACAAGATGATGCTCGATCACTACCAGCAGACCAAGAACCTCCTGGTCAGCTACAGCCCGAAGAAACTCGGCTTCTTCTGATCGGGCGAGATCTGATTAGGCAGGAGAGGGCGGCGCCGCTTCGGCGCCGTCCGCTCTGCATGCCGGGATTGGCGTCGCGCACCGTTCTTGATCCGGTCACGAATCTGCGCACGCGATGGCGCGCATCGATTTGTTGCCCGATCAGCGCCAAAGATTTTGCAATATTTCGATCACGTTGCAGTGCGGCATAATGAAAGTCGTGCCATGCCGCCGCGGTGCTTTCCAAGGGCGTTTGACTTGGGTTAGAGAGGGCGAAAGTTTTCTCTGACCCGGAATTCCCATGGCCGCACCCAAGAAAGCCGCCGCAAGCGCTGCACAGGACAAGACCGACGGCGGTTCGCCCCCGGAATTCACGAAGGAGCAGGAACTCAAGGCGCTCCGCGACATGCTCCTGATCCGGCGGTTCGAGGAAAAGGCCGGCCAACTCTACGGCATGGGTGCCATCGGCGGCTTCTGCCACCTCTATATCGGCCAGGAGGCCGTGGTGGTCGGCATGCAGATGGCCCTGAAGGAGGGCGATCAGGTCATCACCGGCTATCGCGACCACGGTCACATGCTCGCGACCGGCATGGACGCCAATGGCGTGATGGCCGAGCTGACGGGACGCCGCGGCGGCTATTCCAAGGGCAAGGGCGGCTCCATGCACATGTTCAGCAAGGAGAAGCACTTCTACGGCGGCCACGGCATCGTCGGCGCCCAGGTCTCGCTCGGCACCGGCCTCGCGTTTGCAAACCACTATCGCGGCAATGGCAATGTCAGCGTCACCTATTTTGGCGACGGCGCGGCCAACCAGGGCCAGGTCTATGAGAGCTTCAACATGGCGGAGCTCTGGAAGCTGCCGGTGATCTACGTCATCGAGAACAACCGCTACGCCATGGGCACCTCCGTCTCGCGCGCCTCGGCCCAGCAGGATTTCTCCAAGCGCGGCGCCTCCTTCAACATTCCGGGCAAGCAGGTCGACGGCATGGACGTCCGCGCCGTGAAGGCGGCGGGCGATGAGGCGGCGGCTTGGTGTCGCGCCGGCAAGGGTCCCTTCATCCTGGAGATGCAGACCTACCGCTATCGCGGCCACTCGATGTCCGATCCTGCAAAATATCGCACACGCGAGGAGGTCGAGAAGGTTCGCCACGACCAGGATCCGATCGAGCAGGTTCGCAATCGCCTGCTCGCCGCCAAGGTCAGCGAGGCCGATCTGAAGGCGATCGACGCCGAGGTGCGCGACATCGTCAACGCCTCCGCCGATTTCGCCCAGCATGATCCCGAGCCGGATGCCGCCGAGCTCTGGACCGACGTGTACCGCTGAACGCGCGCAAGCTTTCTTTGGAGAAGATATGCCAATTCAAGTGCTGATGCCCGCGTTGTCGCCCACGATGGAGAAGGGCAACCTCGCCAAATGGCTGAAGAAAGAGGGCGAGACGATCAAGTCCGGCGATGTCATCGCCGAGATCGAGACTGACAAGGCGACCATGGAGGTCGAGGCGACCGACGAGGGCACGCTCGGCAAGATCCTGATCCCCGAGGGTACCGCTGATGTCGCGGTGAACACGCCGATCGCGACCATCCTCGCCGACGGCGAGAGCGCGGCTGATCTCGCCAAGGCAAGTGCGCCGGCCAAGCAGGAGAAGGCGGCGGAGTCCGCGCCGCCCGCCGCTGCCAAATCCGAGATGCCTCAGCCCAAGGCCGCGCCTGCGCCGCAGGCCGTGGCCGAACCCGATCCGGAAGTCCCTGCCGGCACCGAAATGGTAACGCAGACCATCCGTGAAGCGCTGCGCGATGCCATGGCCGAAGAAATGCGCCGTGACGCGGACGTGTTCGTGATGGGTGAAGAAGTGGCCGAATATCAGGGCGCCTACAAGGTAACCCAGGGCCTGCTCCAGGAGTTCGGTGCCAAGCGTGTGATCGACACGCCGATCACCGAACACGGCTTTGCCGGCGTCGGGGTCGGTGCCGCAATGACCGGCCTTAAGCCGATCGTCGAGTTCATGACCTTCAACTTCGCCATGCAGGCGATCGACCAGATCATCAACTCGGCGGCCAAGACGCTCTACATGTCGGGCGGTCAGATGGGCTGCTCGATCGTGTTCCGCGGTCCGAACGGTGCGGCCGCGCGCGTCGCCGCCCAGCACAGCCAGGACTATTCGGCGTGGTACTCGCACATCCCGGGCCTTAAGGTGGTTGCGCCGTATTCGGCCGCCGACGCCAAGGGCCTGCTCAAGGCTGCGATCCGCGATCCCAACCCGGTGATCTTCCTCGAGAACGAGGTGCTGTACGGCCACACCGGCGAAGTGCCCAAGCTCGACGATTTCATCATCCCGATCGGCAAGGCACGCATCGTCCGCGCCGGCAGCCACGTCACCATCATCTCCTGGTCGAACGGCATGACCTATGCGCTGAAGGCCGCCGACGAGCTTGCCAAGGAGGGCATCGAGGCCGAGGTGATCGATCTGCGCACGCTGCGCCCGATGGATACCGAGACCATCATCAATTCGGTCAAGAAGACGGGCCGGGCCGTCACCGTGGAAGAGGGCTGGGCCCAGAGCGGCGTTGGCGCCGAGATCGCCGCGCGCATCATGGAGAACGCCTTCGACTATCTCGACGCGCCGGTGACGCGCGTGTCCGGCAAGGACGTGCCGATGCCCTATGCCGCGAACCTGGAGAAGCTCGCGCTGCCGTCGGCGGCGGAAGTCGTCGAGGCCGCCAAAGCCGTCTGCTACAGGTAGACCATGGCGGGCCCCAAGGAGCAGCCACTGCCGCCCGACGTCATGACCCGCGACGACGCGGTCGAGATCCTGCGCGTGTTCGTGCTGGACGGTGGGCTGTCGATGGCGTTTCAGCGCGCCTTCGAGGAGCCGGACATGTGGGGCCTCCTGCTCGTCGATCTGGCACGTCATGCCGCGCGCGCCTATGCGCGCGAGAGCGAATATACCGAGGAGGACGCGCTGAACCGGATCCTCGACATGTTCCAGGCCGAGATCGAGCGTCCCACCGACACTGGCACCACCACGCCGCGCGGCAAGGGGCACTGATCATGGCGATCGAAGCCTATCATTACGATTTCATGCTGGAAGCGATCCGCGAGGCGGAAGCCTCGATCGCGCAGGGCGGCCTGCCGATCGGCGCGGTGCTGACCCGCGACAACAAGATCATCGCCCGCGGCCACAACAATCGCGTGCAGGAGAACAATCCGATCCTGCACGGCGAGATGAGCTGCCTGCGCGAGGCCGGCGCGATCTCGTTCCACGACACCGTCATGTACACCACGCTGTCCCCATGCTCGATGTGCGCCGGCGCGCTCGCGCTGTTCAAGGTCAAGCTGGTGGTGATCGGAGAGTCCATCACCTTCCCCGGCTCCAAGGACATCCTCGACAAGTTCGGCATCCCCTGGGTCGACCTTGCCGACGACCGCTCCATCACCATGATGAAGAATTGGCGTTCCATCCCTGCCAATGAACGCCTGTGGCAGGGCGACATCGGCAACTAAACCTGGTCTGTTCGTCTTCGCTGTCGAGGACGACATTTTGCAAAGCTCTTCTTGAGGTCAGCATGCCCATCAACATCCTGATGCCCGCTCTCTCGCCGACGATGGAGAAGGGCAACCTCGCCAAGTGGCTGAAGAAGGAAGGCGACAAGGTGAAGTCCGGCGACGTCATCGCCGAGATCGAGACCGACAAGGCGACCATGGAGGTCGAGGCGATCGACGAGGGCACGATCGCCAAGATCCTGGTGCCCGAGGGCACGCAGGATGTTCCGGTCAACGACGTCATCGCCGTGCTCGCCGGAGAAGGCGAGGACGTGAAGGCCGCGGGGAGCGCCAAGCCCAGCGCTTCGGCCGCGCCGCCGAAAGCTGCTGAAGCACCTGCTGCTGCCCCGGCGCCTGCTGCGCCCAAGGCCGCGCCGCCGCCGGCAGCTGCACCCGCGCCACAGCCCGCAGCCCCGGCCGCGCAGGCCAATGGCCACGGCGGTCGCGTTTTCTCATCGCCGCTGGCGCGGCGTCTCGCCAAGGAAGCCGGCATAGATGTTGGCACGGTCACCGGCACCGGCCCGCACGGCCGCGTGGTCGCGCGCGACGTCGAGCAGGCCAAGTCCGGCAAGGGTCTGAAAGCGCCCGCTGCGGCGCCGTCAGGCGCGCCCGCGATCGCACCGACTATGTCGGACAAGCAGATCCTGTCGCTGTTCGAGCCCGGGTCCTACGACATCGTCCCGCATGACGGCATGCGCCGCACCATCGCGCAGCGCCTGACCGCGTCGATCCAGAATGTCCCGCACTTCTATCTCACCATCGACTGCGACATCGGCAAGCTGCTCGCCGCGCGCGAGGAGATCAATGCGGCGGCTCCCAAGGACAAGGAGAAGAAGCCGCTCTACAAGATCTCGGTCAACGACTTCGTCATCAAGGCGATGGCGGTCGCGCTGCAGAAGATCCCGAACTGTAACGTCAGCTGGACCGAAAGCGGCATGGTCAAGCACCACCATTCCGACGTCGGCGTCGCCGTCGCGATGCCCGGCGGCCTGATCACGCCGATCATCCGGAAAGCGGAGACCAAGACGCTGTCGACCATCTCCAACGAGATGAAGGATTTTGCCGCGCGGGCCCGCTCACGCAAGCTGAAGCCCGAGGAATATCAGGGCGGTACCACCGCCGTCTCCAATCTCGGCATGTACGGCATCAGCCACTTCACGGCCGTGATCAACCCGCCGCATGCGACGATTCTTGCGGTCGGCACCAGCGAGGAGCGTCCCGTGGTACGCGGCGGCAAGATCGAGATCGCGCACATGATGAGCGTGACCTTGTCCTGCGATCACCGCGCCATCGACGGCGCCCTCGGCGCCGAACTGATCGGCGCGTTCAAACAGCTGATCGAAAACCCCGTCATGATGATGGTCTGACGCGGCGGCAGAGGGGGCAACCTTGCATGTCCGGACCCGCTGGCCATGGATATCGCTGCTGCTCGGAGTCGCCCTCGCGCTCAATCCGGTCGGGCTCGATTTTCTTCACTCTGCGTTCTTTGCCGGCGAGCAATTGGCACGGAACATCGCCCAGCCGATCGTGCTCACCGCGCTCGCCATCATAGTCCTGGTGGTGGTGTTCGAATGGCTGGTGAGGTCTTTTCTGGTCAAGCGCCGCGCCCGCGGCGCTTCTTGAGTTGAACGGGAGCCGCTATGGCCGACACATCCTTCGACGTCATCATCATCGGCTCCGGCCCCGGCGGCTATGTCACCGCCATCCGCGCCGCGCAGCTCGGCTTAAAGACGGCAATTGTAGAAAAATCCTATCTCGGCGGCATCTGCCTGAACTGGGGCTGTATCCCGACCAAGGCGCTGCTGCGTTCGGCCGAGATCTATCACTACATGCAGCATGCCAAGGACTACGGCCTGTCGGCGGAGAAGGTCTCGTTCGATCCGAAGGCCGTAGTGCAGCGCTCGCGCGGCGTCTCCAAGCGGCTGAACGACGGCGTCGGCTTCCTGATGAAGAAGAACAAGGTCAGCGTGATCTGGGGCGCCGCCTCGATCGACGCGCCCGGCAAGGTCACGGTGAAGAAGTCCGATGTCGAGGGTCCGAAGGGCGCGCAGGGCGAGGGGACCTATCAGGCCAAACACATCATCGTCGCGACCGGCGCACGGCCGCGCGTGCTGCCCGGCCTCGAGCCCGACAAGAAGCTGGTCTGGACCTATTTCGAGGCGATGGTGCCGGAGCGGATGCCGAAGTCGTTGCTGGTGGTCGGCTCCGGCGCGATCGGCATCGAGTTCGCCTCGTTCTTCCACACCATGGGAAGCGACGTCACCGTGGTCGAGGTGCTGCCGCAGATCCTCCCGGTCGAGGATGCCGAGATCGCAGGTTTCGCCCGCAAGCGGCTGGAGAAGCAGGGCATCAAGATCATGTCCTCGACCAAGGTGACGAAGCTGGAGAAGAAGGCCGACAGCGTCGTCGCCACCATCGACGACGGCAAGGGCAAGCCTGTCACGACCGAGTTCGAGCGCGTGATCTCGGCGGTCGGCGTCGTCGGCAACATCGAGAATCTCGGCCTGGAAAAAATCGGTGTCAAGACCGACCGGGGCATCATCGTCGTCGACGGCTACGGCAAGACCAACGTCCCCGGCATCTATGCGATCGGCGATGTCGCCGGTCCCCCAATGCTCGCGCACAAGGCCGAGCATGAGGGCGTGATCTGCGTCGAGGCGATCAAGGGCCTGCACCCGCACCCCATGGACAAGAACATGATCCCGGGCTGCACCTATTGCCATCCGCAAGTTGCATCCGTCGGCTTGACGGAAGCCAAGGCCAAGGAGAACGGCCGCGAGATCCGCGTCGGCCGCTTCCCCTTCGTCGGCAACGGCAAGGCGATCGCGCTCGGTGAGGATCAGGGCCTGGTCAAGGTCATCTTCGACAAGAAGACCGGCCAACTGCTCGGGGCGCACATGGTCGGCGCGGAGGTCACCGAATTGATCCAGGGTTACGTCGTCGCGATGAATCTGGAGACCACGGAAGAAGAGCTGATGCACACGGTCTTCCCGCATCCGACCCTGTCGGAGATGATGAAGGAAGCCGTGCTGGATGCGTACGGACGGGTGTTGAATATTTGACGACCGCCGTCATTGCGAGCGAAGCGAAGCAATCCAGAATGCCTCCGCGGACATAGTCTGGATTGCTTCATCGCAAGAGCTCCTCGCAATGACGAGTGGAAAGAGCGGATCAATAAGCAAAAAGAAAGAAGCAGCATGCACGACAACGACAATCTCACAATCGAACGCCCGACCTTCGTCACCCATCTCGAATGCGCGATGGAGGGCGATCATTACGCCGCCGACCAGGTCCACAACCTCTCCAAGGCCGGCAAGCCGCTTCTGGTGCGCTACGACCTCGCGGGCGTGAAGAAGGCGCTGACCAAGGATGCGCTTAAGGAGCGGCCCGGCGACATGTGGCGCTATCGCGAGCTGTTGCCGGTGCGCAAATGCAAGGACATCGTCTCGCTCGGCGAAGTGACGACGCCCCTGATCCGGCTGCCGAAGCTCGGCACAAAACTCGGCGGCGGCGAGATCATCGTCAAGGACGAGGGACGGCTGCCGACCGGCTCGTTCAAGGCGCGCGGTCTCGTGATGGCGGTGTCGATGGGCAAGGCGCTCGGTATCAAGCACATGGCGATGCCGACCAACGGCAACGCCGGCGCGGCGCTCGCGGCTTACGCGACGAGCTGCGGCATCAAGACCACGATCTTCTGCCCGGCCGACACGCCCGAAGTGAACGTCAGCGAGATTGAGCTGCAGGGCGCGACCGTCTACCGCGTCAACGGCTATATCGACGATTGCGGCAAGATCGTCGGCGAGGGCAAGGCCAAGGTCGGCTGGTTCGACACCTCGACCTTGAAGGAGCCGTACCGCATCGAGGGCAAGAAGACGATGGGCCTCGAGCTCGCCGAGCAGCTCGGCTGGGACGTGCCCGACGTGATCTTCTATCCGACCGGCGGCGGCACCGGCCTGATCGGCATGTGGAAGGCCTTCGACGAGCTGGAGAAGATCGGCTTCATCGGCTCAAAGCGCCCGCGCATGGTCGCGGTGCAGGCGTCCGGCTGCGCGCCGATGGTGCGCGCCTTTGATGCCGGGACCGAGCATGCGACGCGCTGGGAGGACGCCCACACCATCGCCTCGGGCATCCGCGTGCCGCAGGCGATCGGCGACTTCCTGATCCTGCGCGCGGTGCGCGAGAGCAAGGGCTTTGCCATCGCCGTCGACGACGACAAGATCTCGGCGGCGCTCAACGAGGTCGCGCGCGAGGAGGGGCTGCTGCTCTGCCCCGAGGGCGCCGCGACCTACGCTGCCTACAAGGAAAGTCTCGCCGACGGTCGCGTCAGCAAGACCGATCGTGTCATGCTGTTCAACTGCGCGACCGGCCTGAAATATCCGCTGCCGCCGGTCACCCGCACGCTCGATCGCCACAAGCCGATCGACTATTCCCAATTCTAGCAGTTCTCCCTCTCCCCGTTCTTACGGGGGCGCGACGAGCTTCGCTCGCGCTGGGAGGGTTGGGGTGAGGGGCCTCTCTCCGCGAATGAGATGTTCGTGAGACCTGTACCCCCTCACTCGAATTGCTTCGCAAGTCGACCTCTCCCCGCAAGCGGGGAGAGGTGAAGAAGAGCAAAGAGAGATCGCTGGGGAGAAGACAATGACGAAAGCCGTCTGGGCTGCACTGTTTGCTGTTCTCGCTGTGACCGGCGCCGCGCGCGCCGATGACTATCCCACCCGTCCCATCACTATCATCGTGCCCTTCGCCGCCGGCGGCCCGTCGGATGCGATGGCGCGCGTGCTTGCCGAGCGCATGCGCGTCCCGCTTGGCCAGCCCGTGGTGATCGAGAACGTCACCGGCGCCGGCGGCTCCATCGGTGTGGCCCGTGCCGTGCAATCGCCGCCCGACGGCTACACCATCTCGTTCGGCCATCTCGGGACCCACGTCGCCAACGGCGCCGTCTACAAGCTCAAATTCGACCTCGTCGCCGACCTCGAGCCGGTGGTGCTGCTGCCGAGCAACCCGATGATCGTGGTCAGCAAGAATGCGGTGCCCGCGACCTCGCTGAAGGAGCTGATCGAATGGCTGAAGTCGCGGCCGTCGCCGCCGACCGCCGGCACGGCCGGCGCGGGCTCCGGCAGCCACATCGCCGGCGTCTATTTCGAGAACGTCTCCGGCATCAAGCTGCAATATGTGCCGTATCGCGGCACGGCGCCGGCATTGAACGATCTCATCGCCGGCCAGATCGACATCATCGTCGACCAGACCTCCAACTCCATCAGCCAGGTCCGCGCCGGCACCATCCGCGCCTACGCCGTCACCGACGACAAACGCCTCGCCTCCGCGCCCGAGATCCCGACCGCGGAGGAGGCGGGCCTGAAAGGCTTCAACATGACGCTGTGGTCGGGCATGTGGGTGCCGAAGGGCACGCCGAAGGAGATCGTCGCAAAGCTCAACGCCGCGGCCGTGGAGGCGCTGAACGATCCGGCGGTGCGCAAGCAGCTCGAAAGCCAGGGTCTCGAGATGACGCCCAAGGATCAGCTCACGCCCGAAGCGCTCGGCACGCGGCAGAAGGCCGAGATCGCGAAATGGTGGCCGATCATCAAGGCGGCCAACATCAAGGTGGATTGAGCGCCGGACGGCACAGGCCTCGCGGTGTGGCGAGATTCCGCGATCCTTCTGTGCAGGCCGCCAACGCGGCCATCTTGGTCACCGCCGCGTTTGCTGGCGGCGGGGCGCTCACGACGTGATTTGGTGACCTGGTGCCAGCGCACGGTCCAGGCACTGCATCAGATCCGAGGCGGCGAATGGCTTGCCGAGAAAACAGGTTGCGCCCGCATCGAGCGCCCGCACACGCACGCCCTCATCCGGAAAAGCAGTGATGAATATGAACGGCGTAGCCGAACCTTGCGCCCGCATCTTCGTCAACAGATCGATTCCGCTCATCAGCGGCATTTGCACGTCGGCGATCACGCACGAGGTGTTGCTCGAATCGGTCGAGCTCAAGAACTCTTCCGCCGAGGCGAATGTGTGGACGTTGTACCCGCGCGATTCCAAGAGATTGTTTATCGCGGCCCGAACGTAAGGGTCGTCGTCAAGCACCGAGATGACCGAAGCCACTGACAAGACGTCCGCTCCTCGCCGGGAATTACGCTTGCCGTCGCCACGGCTCGAACATAAAGGCGTAAGGTGGACCTGCCGGTCACGATTGGAAACTCATACTTAGGTTTGTGCATCGGGCTTGTTCGGGCCGATCCCGAGCGCCTCGCTCATTCTCACCAGATCGGCCAGCGACTTCGCGCCCATTTTCCGCATGATCTGGCCGCGGTAGATTTTGACGGTGATTTCGGCCAATCCGAGCTGGGCGGCTACCTGCTTGTTCATCAGGCCGGACGTCACCAGTGACAATACGTCTCGCTCCCGCGAGGACAGTGACTCGAAGCGTGATCTGACCGTGGAGACCGTCCTGTTGAGGTCGCGGCGCTTGCGGTCTCGCTCGATCGCGGCCTGGACTGCGTCGAGAATGTCTTGATCGCGGACCGGCTTGGTCAAAAAGTCGATCGCCCCGCTCTTCATGGCCCGAACCGTCATGGGAATATCGCCATGACCGGTAATGAAGATGATCGGCGTGTGGATATTTGCCTTGGCAAGGTCGGTCTGCAGTTCGAGGCCGCTCGTTCCGGGCAGGCGGATGTCGAGCACCAGGCAGCTCGGGACGTCTGGCGGCTTGGCCTGGAGGAGCTGCGGCGCCGAGCCGAATGCTTCGACCTTGAGACCGACCGACTCGAACAGATTGGTGAGCGCACGGCGCATCGACGCGTCGTCGTCGACGATGAGGACAAGAGGCTGATCGTTGTCCTTCTGGGGCGGCGAAGAGTCCGCGCGCTCGGTCACGATGCTTCCTCTCGGTGGAGGGGCAAGGTGATCTGAAAAGTCGCGCCGCGCTCCTGATTTGGTATGGCGGAAAGTCGTCCGCCATGGGCCTCGATGATCGATCGACAGATCGACAGACCCATGCCCATGCCGGAGGACTTCGTGGTGAAGAACGGCGTGAACAGGCGGTCTATCGCCTGTTCGCTGATGCCGGTTCCGCAGTCGGAAACGCTCACCTGCATCGCGCCATCGCCGCTCGCCTGTGAGCGGATCGCCAGCTCGCGCGGGCGATCGTGGACGTCTGCCATGGCCTCGATCCCGTTCATGATCAGGTTGATCAGGACCTGCTGCAATTGGATACGATCGCCAAAGATCCTCGGTAGCGCCGAGGACAGCTCCATGCGGACGGACACGGCGTGGCTGGCCATCTCGCGCTGAACGAGCGCGACGGCCTCCCGCACGACCGCATTGGCGTCGAGCGGGACCATCTCGATGTCAGAACGCTTGGCGAGCGCCCGAACGTGACGGATCACGTCGCCGGCACGCCTGCCGTCCTCGATGATCCACTCGACGGAACGGCGGGCCGCTTTGATATCCGGCGGACTGCGCTGCAGCCAGGCGAGGCAGGCGTCGGCATTTGCGATCACTGCGGCGAGCGGCTGATTGATCTCGTGGGCGATCGAAGCGGTCAGCTCACCCAGTGTCGTGACACGTGTCACATGGGCGAGCTCGGCCTGGGCCTTGCGCAGCGCGTCTTCGGCTTGATTGGCCCGGATGGCCGCGGTGACGTCCGTGCAAACGCCACGGTAGCCCAGGAAAGCGCCGTCCGCGTCGAAGAACGGCTTGCCGCTGGTCCGGACGTAGATCGGCTGCCCATTGCGGTCCTTGCTGCGATACACCAAGTCGCGGAACGGGACGTGGGCGTCGAGCGCCGCTCGGTGTTGTCGCCATTTTTCGGGCTCGAGAGCGGCGTCGGGCGCAATGTCCCAACGCGTGAGCCCGATCAGGCCGGCGGGGGCGGCGATGGTATCGGAGTGCTCGGATATCTGGGTGACCCGGTGGTCCGGCCCGGTTTCCCAAAACCAATCAGACGCAGTTTCGGCATAATCGCGAAAGCGCTGCTCGCTGTCACGAAGTCGGCGTTCTGCCTCCTTGGTCGCCGTGATGTCGCTGACCGATCCGACGAACTCGACGCGACCGTTCGCATCTCGCGTTGCCCGTGCCACCGCTCGGACGTGCTTGACGGAACCGTCGGGCATCACCAGCCGGTATTCGTGATCATAGTCCTTGCCCTCGCGCGCCGCCTGGCCCGTCGTCTGCTGCACGGCGAGCCGGTCCTCCGGATGAATCCGCTGAAGCATGAAGGGGATCGCCGGCTTCGTCCCCTCTTCGCATTCGAAGATGCGATAGGTCTCCTTGGACCAGGTGATCTCGCGGGTTGCGGCCTTCCAGCCGAAACTGCCGGTGTGGCTCAATTCCTGCGCCTGGGCGAGGTAAGCCTCGCTCTGTCGCAGCGCGTTCTCTGCCTCCTTGCGCTCGGTGATGTTCTCGCAGGCGACCAGCACGATCGGCCCGCCATTGGCCCGCCGCATGGCCTTGGCGTTCTCGCGCACCCACAATATCGAGCCGTCCCTGCGAATCTTCCGGATTTCCCAGGTGTGTGACTGATCAACGGTCTCGAGGCACGACGTGATACAGGCGCGGACCGTTGCGCGATCCTCCGCGAGGAAGACATCCAGCACGGATCGGCCGATCAACTCCGCCGGCGTGTAGCCCAGCTGCTCGGCACCGAACGTGTTGACGTTGATCACGGTACCGGCCGGATCGACCATGAAGTACATGACCGGCGTGTGCTCGAAGACCTGCTGCCACTGCTTGACCGCCTCGAGCAAGTCGGCAGCATTGGGATCGGTGCGCTGCTTGGCGGGAACAGTTTGCCTCAGGCAGCCGACGAGGAATTGCGCGGCTGACTTCCCGAATGTCGCTGCCCGGCCAGGCTTCATCGCTGGCGCTCCCGGCACTCTCTGCGTGAACAGAAGTAGAGCACGTTGCGGCGAGAGGAGCAATTCCAGCCAAAGTCGGATCAGCCATCATGACGTTCGCCTTTAGACTGTCCGCTCGCCGCCGGGTCCCTTGCGGCGCATCAAGGACACCGTGCCGGCCAAGGTTTCACGGTGACCGTGCAGCCGGAGCGCCGTGCGCCGTCTCGTTGAACATGAGCCCGGCCACCCCGGGCGAATACGGGACAAACTTAGGTATAGCTCCTCCATTCCTAATCATGTGGGCCATTTACCTCCGTACAATTGAGGGCCCAGGGCACGACGGACTAGCCTCATGATCATCGGGAGTGTCGGCGAGCCAATCGCAGCGGTTGACGGGTAGCGGGGTCTCGAACCTTAGGGCCGCAGCCTCTCACCGACAGGCACGACCAAGCACGAGGCAGCTGTGATCGGGACAATCCACGATCCGCGTTTGGTCGAAGCGACGACTGGCAAAAGCGGAAGCAACAGAGGGAGACAGCAATGTGCGATCTATCGGTACTTCCTGAGCGTCGCCTATCGGCGTCCGAAAGTTGCTCCTCAGTCAATGGCTGTGCGGTGTGCGGCGGCAAGTTCGGCCTGATCCGCTACTATTCCTGGCGCACGGCGCTCTGCTCCAAGAAGTGCGTTGATCGTTTCCGCACGCGAAGCGAACGCGACCGCCGCTGGTTGTTTCGGGCCCAGGTCGCATAAGGCGGGATGGGAGAGCTGATCCGGGAGGCCGTGCGTTGAACCACTCATGCAAGCTCTTCTGCTGGATCGTTCTCATCGTCCCAATCGCGGCCGGCCAGGCACAGGAGACGGGACATGGTGCCGTTCATCGCCAGCACCCACCCCACGATCAGGCGCTGCACGAAAAATTCTATTCGACCTGGCACATGCCGGATAACCCGAGCCTCAGTTGTTGCAACAGCGCCGACTGTTATCCGACCGACATCAAGTACATCGACGGCCAGATCTATGCGCGGCGCCGGGAGGACGGGAGATACATTCTGATCCCACCGCAAAAGGTGGAGCGAAACAGGGATAATCCGGACGGCCGTAACCATCTGTGCGCTCCACCGCCCGCACTGTCTCCGCTCGACAGCGTTTACTGCTTCGCTTTGGGAGGTGCCACATGAGATTCGCGTTCGTGCTGGTCAACGGCCGGACCCCGTTCCGGCAGACCTCGTGCATGCAGTGCGGCGAGCCGATCAGCGGCAGCTATTTGCGCGAGATCGCGACCCGTCTGCCTTATTGCGATCATCAGTGCTACGCGCTGTTCTGCGAGACGCTCGCGAAAGATGGCGTGAGAGCGGCTTCATGAAATTCGTGGTGGTCAATCACGAGCCCCCGTTGCACTCGGCCACGTGCAGCACATGCTCGCGGCCTCTCGGCTCCGGCTATGTCCGGCATGCGCGGACGCAGCGCCGTTACTGTGACGAGAATTGTTACCGGCGCGGCGAATTCTCCACGCTGTTCATGCACTGGCCGGTGCCTGGGCGGACGGAACCAATTGCCGGTAACGTCGAGCTCGCCGCTGGCAGCATGATCGAGACGTTGACGGTCATGAGTGCCGTCTGGTGCTGGAGCTGCACGATCACCGCCTGGACCTTCGCGAGAGCTTTGACCGGCGCATATTTGGACAGTCGCGATCTGATCACGATGGAGGGAGGTGACACCTAGCTGCGCGACTGCACTCGCGTGGAAGCCGCAGCACCGTATCCTTGCAGGCGCCGCGTCCAGCCCCGGCGGCGTCGATCAGGGAACGGGTGCTGCGGCCGCCACCGGCTCCGTTGCGGCGGCCTCGTGCGTCACCACGCGCTGGTCGCTCTTGCCGGCGACCATGCCGCTGCCTTCGAACCTTGCGCGGTAGACCTGCACGTTCTCGATCACGCGCTGGACGTAGTTGCGCGTCTCGGACAGCGGGATGCGCTCGACCCAGTCGACTGGATCGACATTGGGATCGCGGGGGTCGCCGCGCGCCTGCACCCATTCGCGGACCCGGCCGCGGCCGGCATTGTAGCCGGCGAAGGTCATGATCTGGTTGCCGCGATATTCCGAGAACAGCGCGCTGAGTTCGGCCGCGCCCATCTGCGTGTTGTAGACGGGATCCGAGACCATCCTGTCCCAGTCATAGGTGAGGCCGAAGCGCTTGGCGGTATCGCGGCCCGCCTCCGGCGTCACCTGCATCAGCCCGACCGCGTTGGCCGGCGACTTGTCGCGCTGATCGAACGCGCTCTCGGTGCGCGCCACCGAATAGATCACGCTGGTCTCGATCGCAGGCGCGACCTGCTTGTGCTCGGGAATGCCGATGGTCGGGAAGGCGTAATGATCGAGCGCGAGCCCCCGCGCCAGCGCGGTCTTGCCGACCTCCAGCATCACGCGCGCATCGTTGCGCCGGCCGGCGAGCTCGGCGAGCGCTTCGAGCGCGGCGACATCGGTGCTCTCCTTGGCGAAGTCCTCGGCGTAGTAGAACACCATGTCGCGCTCGCCGATGCCGTAGAGCATGTCAGCGGCGCGCACGCGCTCGTCCGCAAGCTGCGTGCCGGCCGAGGCCAGCACGGGCGAGGGCGGACGCAGCTCGATTCCATCGAGGCCGAGCTTTGCGCGGGCGAGCTGGCCGTAATAGGCGGTCTGATAGCGCGCCGCAGCCCGATAGCTCATGCGCGCATCGGCCGTCGCGCCCAGGGCTTCGGCGGCGCGGCCGCGCCAGTAGTGGGCTCGGGACAACGCGATCGGATTGGCCGAGCCTTCGTCGATCGCGGCGAAGTGCATCATCGCCGTCTTGGGATCGTTCAGAAAGCGTAGCGCGATCCAGCCGCACATGAAGTGATGGTCGACGCGGTAGACTTCCTTTTCCGGCACCACGGCCGTGCGCACCACGTCATAGGCGGTCCTGGACTTGCCCTGGTCGAGCAGCTTGCGTGCGAGCAGGCGGCGCTCGCGCCACCATGCGTCGGTGTCCTGGGCCGCCATGGTCTCGGGCGCGGCGGCGAGGATCACCTCGGCGGCGTCGTCGATGCGGTCCTTCTGCAGGTGCCATTGCGCGCGGCACAGCACGTAGCCGAGATCGCGGCGCGCTTCCGCCGGTACGTCCTCGAGGTAGTCCTTGGCCTTGTTGGCCTTGCCGGTGACGGCGACGCAGGCCTTGACGATGGCAAGCGCATCCTCGCCGAGCCGTTTGGCCGCGCGCCTTGCGCCATCATAGTCCTTGGCGCCGAGACGCTTGTCCATGCGGGCGCGATGGTCGTCCGCCGTGAGCAGATCACGGAAGACCTGGTAGGAATCCTCCTCGCTCCGCTCGGACAATTCCTCCGCGCGCCAGGTTTCCCGGACCAGCCGCGCAGCCCTGTCGGTCTCGCCTTCGGAGAGCAGGACGCGCGCCAGCGCGAACTTGCCCTTGGCGCTGGTTGGGCGATCCATCGTGAACCTGTGGACGACGGCCGCGTCCGCCTTCTCCTGCCACAGCCGTGCCTCGGCACGGCGGCGGAGCAGGGCGCTGCTCGGCCAGTCGGGATTGGCGGCGAGGAAGGCGGCGTAGCGCTTGAAATTCGCGGTGCTCTCGGAATGGCGCAGCATGAACCAGTCGGCGAGCTTCTGTCCGGCAGGGTCGGTGATGCGGTCGCGCGCAGCGCTCGCGTCTTCGGTCTTGCCCTTGCGGGTCAGATCGATGGCGTCCTTCAACGCGGCGAGATCGCCGGTCAGCGGCGGCGCCGCCGGCTTGTCCGCGGGCTTATCGACCGTCTTTTTCGATTTGCGCTTGGCCTCGGCGTGTTTGCCGTGTCGCGCTTTGCCGGCGGAAGCGTGGCGGTGCTTGCCGGCTTTCGCATCATGCGTCTTCTTCGGTGCGGATGATTTGTGACTGCTCTTCGCCGCCAGCTCGGTGGGAAGGAGGGCCATCGCGGCCACGGCAACGACACACGCGAGCGAGCGTAGGCACTGGTTCATTCGATGGTCCCCCCTGCGAAAACCACTACAAACCAAGGTCCGCGACATGCGGCTTGCGAATCAAGCACCGAACGATGCGTCGGCGTCGTGTCGCATCCTCAAGCTGTCGCAACAATGCGGCAAAATACGGATTGGAACCGGGGAACTTCCGAAAGGACGGAAGAGGCAATAGCTTTACCCTTCGTTAACGATCGGGTTTCGCGAGGATTGGGCAGGGTACAGGACGCCAGAACGGCCAGATTGCGCGTGTTCCCTCGGCCAAATCGGGTGTATGAGTTCCCTCGCTTCATCCTTTCAGCCTTTGCCCTGCACCTATGCCGATTTTCAACCAGTCGATACGGCGAAAGATCGTCGGCATCGCTCTCGGATTGATCGTCCTGATGCTGGTCACCTCGATCCTGTCGATGGTGATGTCCAGCCAGGTCGGTATTTTGCTCGACGAACTGACTAACCGCTACATCCCGGCCTATAGCCATCTGGCGCGCGCGAACATCCGCTCGCTGGAGCGGGCGCTGGCGCTGCGGCGGATGGTGATGACCAGGATGGAGGCGCCGTCGGATGAGGAGGCCTATGCGGCGCGGCTTCGCGACTTCGAGGCGTTGGACCGCAATTTCGAGCAGGAGGCTGAGGCCGCTCGCAAGCTCATCAACGCGATCATCGACGACCCCAGGACGTATTCCGACAACGCCGCGCTGGCACGGCTCGACGTCCGGATCGAAAGCGCCGTCACCGAGCTGCGGCGCGATCTGGACGAGGGCAATGCGAGACTGCTCAAGCAGGTTGAGGCCAAGGACATGGCCGCGGCCCGCGGCACGCTGGAACACCTCGACGGCTTGCGCGATGCGTTCAACCGGAAGGTCGATGCGATCCGCGCCGACATGCTGACGCAGGTCTATTTCTCGACGTCTCAGGTGATCGGCCGCCAGCACCAGGCGATCATCGTCTCGGGGGTCGTAACCCTGCTCGCGGCGATCGTCGGCTTCGTGTTTGCGCTGCTGGTGAGTAGCGGCATCACGCGTCCGGTGCGGCTGCTGCTGGCCGGCGCCCGCGAGGTCGAGGCGGGCCGGTTCGACAAGCCCATCACCGTCTCGACGCAGGACGAGATCGGCGAGCTCGCCGCCGCATTCAACCGCATGATCGAGCAGCTCAGGCACAACGAGCGGATTCGCGAGACCTTTGGCCGTTACATCGACCCGAAGGTGGTGCAGGGCCTGATCGACCGGCCGGAGGTCGCCATCGACGGTGAGCGCCGGGTGATGACCATCATGTTCTGCGACATGAGCGGTTTCACCTCGATGAGCGAGGGCATGACGCCGCGCGGCCTCGTCAAGGTGATGAACCACTACTTCACCGTGATGTCCGCTCCCATCAGGAACAATCGCGGGATCATCGACAAATATATCGGCGACGCCATCATGTCCTATTGGGGGCCGCCCTTTATCGAAGAGGATGAGCAGGGTCTGCTCGCCGGGCTTGCCGCCGTCGAGATGACCGATCAGGTGCCTGCGCTGCAGAAGCAGCTGCCGGACCTGCTCGGCATCCGCGCCATGCCGGCGCCCTGCGATCTTCGCGTCGGCATCGCCACGGGCGAGGTCCTGACGGGCAGCATCGGTTCCGAGCTGATGATGAGCTTCACCGTGATGGGCGATGCCGTGAACCTCGCCTCGCGGCTGGAGGCCGTCAACAAGGTCTACGGCACCCGCATCCTGATCTCGCAGGCGACCGCCGACGGAATCGGATCGCGCCTGGAATTGCGCGAGATCGATCATCTGGCGGTCGCGGGCCAAAGCGCGCCGCAGGCGATCTTCGAGCTGATGGCGAGACCGGGCGCACTCACCAATGCGCAAGTCAGCTTGCGCACGCATTATGCCGATGGTCTCGCCGCCTATCGTGCGCGGCGCTTCGACGAGGCCCGCGCCGCATTCAACGCGGCGCTCGAGGCGGTCCCCGGCGACGGCCCCTCGCGCACGATGCTCGGCCGCATCGCGCAGTTTGCGGCCAATCCGCCGGATCCCAACTGGGACGGCGTCTGGCGGCTGGAGCAGAAATAGCCGTGCCTTTGCGGTCGGGCACGCCGCGCCGGAAAAAAAGATGCTACTCTATAACGATGTTCGCCGTGACCTATTTCTCGGGCTTAGGTTGGATGTCCCTGAGGCGTCTGATGGGGACACGCCGATGACACATCTCGAAGACAGGCTGGAACGGTTCGAGACGCTCACCGCCGAATGTGAGCTGATCGCGAAGCTCGCCACCGACAGCAGCAAGCGCGAGTTCTATTTGAAGCTCGGGGAGCAGTACCGTCAGCTGGCTGTCGATATCCGGCAGGTCATCGCGACGACGGCTGCGGCCTGAGCCGGCTGAAATCCGTTCTTAACGTTTGGCGCGCATCCTTGGAGCAAGCGAGTATCGCCGACCGGCGACGCTCGTGTTGGGAAGGCCGAGGTTCGCTGCAATGCAGCGCGCCTCGTGACTGTGATTTGCCATGTCTGACAGGGCAATCCCATGCGCCTCGTTGCAGTAATTATATTCGCGCTCATGATGGCGGCCTGCGATCAGGAGCAGGACATCACCGGCTCGACGACGCCGGCCTGTCCGTTGCGCAACTACAGCTACAATCCACGCGACATGAACCAGTGCGTCAGCGCCTGCAAAGCGTGCGACCGCGGCACGACGGTCACCTGCACGACCTCCTGCACCCTCAAGGGCGCTCGCTGAGCGGGATCGCCGCCTCTGCCTTGCAGCGATCGCGGCGCGACGCCGCCGGTGAGGTCGCAACGCAATTGCCCGCCCGACGCTTTGCGGATGCGCGGAACCGGTAGCGGCCCCGAGTCAAGGCCGGCGGTGCCTGAACACCGGAACGATTTACATGGATTAATCATTGAAGGGAGGCGGCAGGACGCGGAGTCCAATGGAATGGGTATGCTCGATCCCGGTCGATTTCTGGTGTCGTGCTCGCATTGCGATGCCTGGCCGATGGCGGCCAATGTGAAACGGTCGAGCTGGTCGGCGTCGCCGCACGAGGTCCGCTTCGTCTGCACGCGTTGCCGCCGCGAAGAAACGGCGATCGTCTCAGCCTCTGGCGAATTGACCCCCATCAAGCGCGTCGATGTCCCGCCGCGCGACGTCGCTGTCGCCTGGGCCCAGGCGCAACGCTCGCGCGGGCGGTCCTGATGTTCGGCGTCGCCGGGTCGTCTGAATCCCGTCTCCCGCAGCCCGGATGGTCCGGGTCCGCTCGCCCGCATCTCGCACCGTCCCGGATGGCGCTCGCGCTCCATCCGGCTACTGGTCTCGCCCCGTGTCGCCCCCTGTCAATCCATCAATGTAAAAATATTCCGCTTTACCGAAATTCGGAAATATCGTATGTCTCGCCCATCCCGGCTCAATCTTGAGGGGCGATCATGCGGTCGTCATTGTCGCGAGCCGGGCTTGCGGTGGACGCGGCAGCGTCGTGTACGAGAGCTGAGGGCAGGGCGGATTGCTCTCCGTGAGCCCTAAGGCTTCGTATGGACGAGCGGCGCTGTCAGGTTCGTCGCGCCGGCATTTCGATGGCAACGTGCACAAATCCGTCGAACCCTGCGGCGCCAACGAACCGCGCGTACGGCAAAACCGTGTGGTCCTGGCCGTCGTTGCTACGGTCAAGCTCTCGCGAATGCGGCATCTGCGTCAACCGGCGCGGTGTCGGTGACTTTTGCGAGAGTGAGGGAGGCCAGAACGAACTCGGCTCCCGGGAGAGCGCGGCATAAGCCGTCCGACCATCGCGCAGGGAAGGCCGTGTGTTGGGCTTCACCTGTATGCTGCTGTGCGGTTCTTCCTGCGTGTGCATTTCGCGCAGCGGACCGCGGGTGCCGCCGGCACCCGGTCTTCCCTGCGCCCTTGAACGTGAGGGCGGCGAGATCAAGCAAAGCTCGGGCGGAATGCGCTGCGAGGCTGAATACGCACGTCTACAGCCACACACTCGGTGTCATCGCCCGCGAAGGGTTACTTGGAGAACGCACCATCGCTTCATACTTCGTCATCGCGAGCGCAGCACCACGCTCCGCTCTCGTGCCCCGGACGCAACGCATCGTCTCTTCGACGATGCGCTGCCGAGCCGGGGCCCATCTGTCCGCAATTGCCGCGTTGCCTGGGTCCCGGCTCTGCCGCAACGCTCCACGCGTTGCAGTTTGTCCGGGACACGAGCGATGCACGTCGCTTCGCGAGGCCGCCAGCGACTCACTTCCGGTGTGTCGTCCGTTGTTCAGATCGGATGTTCTGTGCCTACCGAAAAATCTCAGGTTGTGGTTTGTCGTCTTCGGAGTGGTATTGTAGTAAGCAGGCCCGTGTCTTCCCGGTAACGATTGTGCTGCCTGGGCAACACCCACCCCGGATTTAACCGTCATCACCGGCGGTTCGCATCGCCGCCGCTTTTTGGCCACACCCGAGCATGAATAAAATCGCTCTAATGTTTTAAGGGCAGCGGCGGTCTTCGAAGGCGACGAGAAAACTCCCAAGGTCGATTCAAATCTTGGCTCTGATTTTTCGGGTCTGAAAGGGTTGGCCGGGGAAGCTGGTTGCGATGGGCGCGAAGATAGACAAGCAGAGGCTGCCGAGCCGTCACGTGACGGAAGGCCCTGCGCGCGCGCCGCATCGGTCCTATTTCTACGCCATGGGTCTGACCACCGAGCAGATCCACCAGCCCTTCGTCGGCGTTGCCTCGTGCTGGAACGAAGCCGCTCCCTGCAACATCGCCCTGATGCGTCAGGCGCAGGCGGTGAAGAAGGGCGTCGCCTCCGCCGGCGGCACGCCGCGCGAATTCTGCACCATCACCGTGACCGACGGCATCGCCATGGGCCATGACGGCATGCGCTCCTCGCTGCCGTCGCGCGAATGCATCGCCGATTCGGTCGAACTGACCGTGCGCGGCCATGCCTATGACGCGCTCGTCGGGCTTGCCGGCTGCGACAAGTCGCTGCCGGGCATGATGATGGCGATGGTCCGCCTCAACGTGCCCTCGATCTTCATCTATGGCGGCTCGATCCTGCCCGGCAATTTCCGCGGGCAGCAGGTCACCGTGCAGGACATGTTCGAGGCGGTCGGCAAGCATTCGGTCGGCGCCATGTCGGACGAGGACCTCGACGAGATCGAGCGCGTCGCCTGTCCGTCGGCCGGCGCCTGCGGCGCGCAGTTCACCGCCAACACCATGGCGACCGTCTCCGAGGCGATCGGTCTGGCGCTGCCGTACTCGGCCGGTGCCCCGGCGCCCTACGAAATCCGCGATGCCTTCTGCATGACCGCGGGCGAGAAGGTGATGGACCTGATCGCCCAGAACATCCGGCCGCGCGACATCGTCACCCTCAAGGCATTGGAAAATGCGGCCGCCGTGGTCGCGGCATCCGGAGGCTCGACCAATGCTGCGCTGCACCTGCCGGCGATTGCGCATGAGTGCGGCATCAAGTTCGACCTGTTCGACGTCGCCGAAATCTTCAAAAAGACACCATATGTCGCGGATTTGAAGCCAGGTGGCCGTTATGTCGCCAAAGACATGTTTGAAGTAGGTGGCATACCGCTTCTGATGAAGACGCTGCTCGACAACGGCTTCCTGCACGGTGATTGCCTTACCGTCACGGGCCGCACGATCGCCGAAAACCTCAAGAGCGTGAAATGGAATCCGCACCAGGACGTGGTGCACCCGGCAGACAAGCCCATCACCGTGACAGGCGGTGTGGTCGGCCTGAAGGGCAATTTGGCGCCAGAAGGTGCGATCGTGAAAGTCGCGGGAATGTCCAACCTCAGGTTCACCGGTCCGGCCAGGTGCTTCGACCGTGAGGAGGATGCATTCGAGGCGGTCCAGAACCGCACCTACCGCGAAGGCGAAGTCATCGTGATCCGCTACGAGGGGCCGAAGGGCGGTCCCGGCATGCGGGAAATGCTCCAGACCACGGCAGCGCTGACCGGCCAGGGCATGGGCGGCAAGATCGCCCTCATCACCGACGGTCGCTTCTCCGGCGCCACGCGCGGCTTCTGCATCGGCCATGTCGGGCCGGAGGCGGCGGTCGGCGGCCCGATCGGGCTGCTCGAGGACGGCGACATCATCGAGATCGACGCGATTGCCGGTACCCTTAACGTAAAATTGAGCGATGCCGAGCTCGCCCAGCGCAAAACCAAATGGAGCGCCCGCGCGACTAACCACACGTCGGGTGCGCTCTGGAAATATGCTCAGCAGGTTGGACCGGCGGTCGGGGGGGCAGTGACCCATCCGGGCGGCGCGCACGAGAAACAGTGCTATGCGGACATTTAGGCGTGCCACAGTTGCGTTTGTGTTGGGAGCGGCCGCGATGGCCGCGCCGGTGTTCGCCTTCGACGGTGCGCCGGTCAACCCCAAGGACGCCACCATCCCGGTCGTGACGACCTTGCCCGGCGCAGCGGGTGCGGTGCGCACCAAGGTTCCGCCGCAGGTCGCAACCCCGGAAACCTCGCTCAGTGCTCTGCAATATGCCGCCGAGGGCGGCCACCCCATCGCGCAATGGAAGCTCGGCCGCATGTACGCCAACGGCGACGGCGTCGCCCAGGACGATTTGCGTGCCTTCGAATATTTCAGCCGGATCGCCAACGCGCATGCCGAGGACAGCCCGTCGGCGCCGCAGGCGCAGATCGTGGCCAACGCCTTCGTCGCGCTCGGCCGCTACTATCTGGCCGGCATCCCGAATTCGAAGGTCAAGGCCGACCCGGACCGCGCCCGGGAGATGTTCTCCTATGCCGCATCCTATTTCGGCAATGCGGACGCGCAGTACGACCTCGCCCGTCTGTACCTGAAGACCCCGGACGCCTCGCGCGAGGACTTCCGCTACGGCGCGCGCTGGCTTGGCCTCGCCGCGCAGAAGGGCCAGCATCAGGCCCAGGCGCTGCTCGGCCAGATGCTGTTCAACGGCGACCGCCTGCCGCGGCAGGCCGCGCGCGGCCTGATGTGGCTGACGCTGGCGCGCGACAGCGCAGGTGTCGACGAGGTCTGGATCAAGGAAAGCTACAACCGCGCCTTCGCCAAGGCCTCCGACGACGACCGCGCCATGGCCCTGCAAATGCTGGAGCAGTGGGTGCAGGGACGGCGGGAGTAATCACTACACCTGCTGTCGTTCCGGGGCGGCTCGAAGAGCCGAACTCCGGTGCGCGATTGCGCACCTGAGAATCTCGAGATTCCGCGCTCGATGCTTCGCATCGCCCCGGAATGACGCTGATCGCTAAGCCGCCTCTAGATCCAAATCCGCCCATACCGGAACGTGGTCCGAGGGCTTCTCCCAACCGCGCACATAGCTGTCGATGCCGACATTGGCGAGCTTGTCGCTGGCCTGCGGCGACAGCAGCAGGTGGTCGATCCGAAGCCCCTGGTTCTTCTGCCAGGCCCCGGCCTGGTAGTCCCAGAACGTGTAGAGCCCGCCCTCGTCCGTGACGGCGCGCAAGGCATCGGTGAGACCGAGGCCGAGCAGGGATTGGAAGCTCTCGCGTGTCTCGGTCTTGAACAGGGCGTCCTCGGTCCAGGCGGCCGGATTGTGCACGTCGCGGGCATGCGGGATGACGTTGAAGTCGCCGGCCAGGATCAGCGGGACCTCCTCCTTAAGTCGCTCCTTCGAATAATCAAGAAGCCGCGACATCCATTTGAGCTTGTAGGGATATTTCTCTGTCCCGACCGGATTGCCATTGGGCAGATAGAGGCACGCGATGCGCAGCACCCCCCGCTTCAGCGTCACGACGCCTTCGAGGAAGCGGGCATGGCTATCCTCGTCATCGCCGGCGAGGCCCGACTTGGTCTCGTCGAACCGCAGCTTGGACAGCAGGGCGACGCCGTTGAACGTCTTCTGCCCATGCGTCACCACGTTGTAGCCGAGCGCCTCGATCTCCAGCCGCGGAAAGGCCTCGTCGACGCACTTGATCTCCTGCAGGCAGACGATGTCCGGCTGGCACTCTTTCAGCCAGGTCAGGAGCAGATCGATCCGCTGCCGGACCGAGTTCACGTTCCAGGTGGCTACTCTGATGGGCATTGGGAGGGCTCCGGGCAGGGTCTTGGTTAGAACAAAATGCAAACGCGCCCGTCAAGCCGGCCGCAAAATCTCCCACAAAATTAACCCGGCTTAAGCAGGCCGCAGGCCATTGATCGTCAAGAGGTTCCTCGGATGGATGGCCGGACAAGGCGATGAAGCGAACTCAGCCGCGTGACGGCCTGATCGGCGCGTTCCTGTATTGGCTCGGCGGCTTCGAGATCGAGGACGGTCTGACGGCCGATCTCAGCGAGCGCGAGATCCGTCGCATCCGGGCCAAGCAGATCGACGCGGTGACCCAGCTGATCCCGGTGACGATGGCAGTGACGATGCTGAACGTCGCCATCGTGCTGATCCTGTTCTGGGGCAGGGGGTGGAACGACTTCCTCGCGATCTGGGGCCTGACGCTCGCCGCTACCGCCTTGCTCGCGGTACGTGCGTGGCACAAGTCGCATCAGAACCCGCCGCAGGAGGCATCGCTCCGCGCGGCGCGGCAGATGCTGCGGCAGGCGTTTTTTCTCGCCGCGATCTGGGGCGCGCTGCCGCTCGCTCTGTTCAGCCGCATCGAGCCGACCAGTCAATTGATCCTGGCCTGCCTGATGGTCGGCATGATGTCCGGCGGCGCCTTCACGCTCTCGACCTTCCCGCGCGCGGGGCTCGTCTATCTCGCGACCATGACGATCGCCTGCGCCGGCGCGCTGCTCTTGTGCGGCACCGGGCCATATCTGGTGACCGCCGTGTTCCTGCTGCTGTTCGCATTCTTCATGGCGCGCAACATCGTCTCGCAGGGCAATCTCTTCCTCGGCAATCTCAAGGCCCAGCTCGAGCTCGAGCGCCAGACCGAGATCATCTCGCTGCTGCTGAAGGACTTCCAGGAGAACGCCAGCGACTGGCTGTGGCAGACCGACGCCGAGGGACGCCTCGTCGACGTGCCCGAACGCTTCGCGGCCGTGGCGCAGCTGCCGCTTGCGCACCTGAAGGGGGCGCATTTCGCCGACGTGCTCGACATGCTCTGCCCCGAGGACAAGAGCGCCGCCTACAACATCGTCGGCCTGATGGAGCAGGCCGAGCCGCTGCACGAGATGAATCTCAAGGTCGTCACAGGCGGCGAGGCTCGGCTGTGGTCGCTGACGGCGAAGCCGGCTCATGATCGTGACGGTCATTTCCTCGGCTATCGCGGCTTTGGACGCGACGTCACCGAGCGCTGGCGCGCGGAAAAGGCCGAGGCCGAAAGCCGCGCCAAGTCCGACTTCCTGGCGGTGATGAGCCACGAGATCCGCACGCCGATGAACGGCGTGCTTGGTCTTGCCAGCATGCTGCTCGAAACCAAGCTCGATCCGGAGCAGCGCGAGGCCGTCACCACGATCCGCGAGTCCGGCGACAATCTCCAGCGCATCCTCAACGACATTCTCGATCTCTCCAAGCTGGAAGCCGGCCGCTTTCAGTTCGAGGCGATCGACTTCGCGCCGCAGGCGCTGGTCGAGACGGTTGCGACCGTGGTGCGCGCCAGCGCCAAGAGCAAGGGGCTCGCGGTCAAGGTCGAGCTCGATCCGAACCTGCCGCCGACGCTCCGTGGCGACGTCGCGCGCATCCGCCAGGTGCTGCTCAATCTCGCCTCCAACGCTGTGAAGTTCACCGACGAAGGCGAGGTGACGATATCGGCGACCTGCCGGGCGCGGCGCGACCTGCTGGCGACCGTCGAATGGACGGTGACCGACAGCGGTATCGGCATCGCGCCCGACAAGCTCGGCCTGCTGTTCAGCGACTTCGCCCAGGCGGATGCCTCGATCAGCCGCCGCTTCGGCGGCACTGGCCTCGGCCTTGCGATCAGCAGGCGGATCATCGAGCAGATGGGCGGCACGATCAGCGTCACCTCGACGCCGGGCGAGGGCTCGACCTTCCGCTTCACGCTGGTGCTGCCCTGGAGCCAGGCGCAGGCGTCCGATCAGGTTGGCGGCCGCGACGAAGCCGACGAGCTCAAGGCCCGGATCGCCGGCCTCGACCGGCCGCTGAAGGTGCTGGTCGCGGAGGACGATGCGGTCAACCGCATGGTCGTGAGCAAGATGCTGGGGGCTTTCGACATCGAGCTACGTGTCGTCGCCGACGGGACCGAAGCCGTCGCAGCTGCCTCCGAAGGCAATTACGATGTCGTGCTGATGGACGTGCGCATGCCCGACATGGACGGGCTCGCCGCCACCCGCGCGATCCGCGCGCAGGGCGGGCGCTTCGAAGCCTTGCCGATCGTCGCGCTGACCGCCAATGCCTTCCCCGAGGACATCAAGATCTGCCGCGAAGCCGGCATGTCGGACTTTCTGGCCAAGCCGCTGCGCAAGCCGGCGCTGGTCGGAGCGCTCCTGCGGGCGTTGGACGGCCACGTTATGTCGGAGGACGCACCGCTCCAGCCGGAGCTGATGCCGGGCGAGGTGGAGTGGACGGACGAGGAAAAGCAGATAACGGGCGCGTAAGCTAGACCGAGAAGCTGGTCCCGCAGCCGCAGGACGCTGTGGCGTTGGGATTGTTGACGCGGAACGAGGCGCCGATCAGGTCATCGACGAAATCGACCTGCGATCCCGCCAGAAACGGCTGCGAGGCGGAATCGACCAGCACCACCGCGTTGTCCTGCTCGATCACGAGGTCGTCGTCGGCACGGGCACGGTCGATGTCGAATTTGTACTGGAAGCCGGAGCAGCCGCCGCCCTCCACCGAGATGCGCAGCATCGCGCCAGAACCTTCGCCCTTGAGGATCTCCCCAATCCGGCGTGCGGCCCGGTCGCTGATGGTCACGGCAGTCGTCATTGCTGGTCTCCGATAGTCCCGGCGTCATACCCAATTCATTTGGTATCCCGCGCCCGACATAGTTAAGTGCCACCATACGCAGAATCAAATGGATAGGGACCAAATTCGCCGTGTCCGTCGGAATGGCAGCCCCCCGCGCGCCCTATGCCTGCGACCCCGATCGCAGCCGCGGCCGGCTGGTCGCCGAGCCCCCAAGCCGGACCCGCAGCCCGTTCCGGCGGGATTGCGACCGGGTGATCCATTCCACCGCGTTCCGCCGCCTCAAGTACAAGACCCAGGTGTTCGTGTTCCACGAGGGCGACCACTACCGCACCCGGTTGACCCATTCGCTGGAAGTGGCCCAGATCGCCCGCGCGCTGGCCCGCCAGCTCGGGCTCGACGAGGACCTCACCGAAACTCTCGCGCTCGCGCACGATCTCGGACATCCGCCCTTCGGGCATGCCGGGGAGCGGGCCCTAGACGCCTGCCTGAAGGAGTTCGGGGGCTTCGACCACAATGCCCAGACGCTCCGCGTCGTGGCTTCGCTCGAGCACCGCTATCCCGAGTTCGACGGGCTCAACCTGACCTGGGAATCGCTGGAAGGCATCGTGAAGCACAACGGTCCGCTGACCGATCGCAGCGGCGCCCCGGTCGGGCGCTACCGCGAGCATGGCGTTCCCGTCGGCATAGCCGACTACGTCAAGACCTACGATCTCGAATTGTGGAGCTTTGCTTCGCTGGAGGCGCAGGTCGCGGCGATCGCCGACGACATCGCCTATGATGCCCACGACATCGATGACGGTCTGCGCGCCGGCCTGTTCCAGCTCGACGATCTCAAGGTGATGCCGCTGACGGCGGAGATCATCGCCGAGACTGCGGCGCATTATCCCGATCTTGAAGACGTCCGGCGCGGTGCCGAGCTGGTGCGCGAGCTGATCTCGCACCTGATCGGAGCGGTGTTTGCGGAGACAGAGAAGAACCTCGCTGCCGTGAAGCCGCAATCGGCCAAGGATGTCCGCCGGCAGAGCCGGGCGCTGGTCGCGTTTCCCGACGAGGTGGCGGAGGAGGAAGCCGCCATCAAGACCTTCCTGTACCAGCACATGTACCGCCATGAGCGGGTGATGCGGGTGATGGGCGAGGCCGAGCAGATCCTGTTCGACCTGTTCGCAAAATACCTGAAGTCCCCCAGCGAGCTGCCTCCGGAATGGCTGCTGGGGGCGGAGGCGGACGACGAGGGCGACCGGGCCCGCCGGATCGGCAATTTCATTGCAGGAATGACCGACCGCTTCGCCCTGACCGAGCACCAGCGGCTCTTTGACTCGACCCCGGATTTGCGTTAGGCGGCGGCCATGCCCCAGACATCCTCATCGCTGCATCTTTTCGCCGACGTGCTCGCACGCGTGCACGGCGCCTGCCGCGCGCTTGCGGCGGATTCCGGCTGGCCCGAGGGCATCGATTTCTCCCGCGTGGTGGTCGAGCCGCCGCGCGATGCCTCCCATGGCGACATGGCGACCAACGCCGCCATGGTGCTTGCAAAGGAGGCAAAGGCAAAGCCGCGCGATCTCGCCGAGCAGATCGCCGAACGGCTGCGTGCCGACGCGCTGATCGCCAAGGTCGATGTCGCCGGTCCCGGCTTCATCAATCTGACGCTGAAGCCGGCCGCCTGGGCCGAGGCGCTGCGCACCGTGCTGCGCGAGGGTGCCGATTACGGCCGCATCCGGGGCGCCGCCAAGGTCAATGTCGAATACGTCTCGGCCAATCCGACCGGGCCGATGCATGTCGGCCATTGCCGCGGCGCCGTGTTCGGCGACGCGCTGGCGAGCCTGCTCCAGTTCGCAGGCCACGACGTCACGCGCGAATATTACATCAACGACGCCGGCGCCCAGGTGGACGTGCTCGCGCGCTCGGCCTTCCTCAGGTATCGCGAAGCGCTCGGCGAGGACATCGGCGCGATCCCGGAAGGGCTCTATCCCGGCGACTACCTCAAGCCGGTCGGGCAGGCGCTGGCGACGGAGCATGGCGACAAGCTGCTCGCGATGAGCGAGGCTCAGTGGCTGCCGACCGTGCGCGCCAAGGCGATCGCGATGATGATGGACGAGATCAAGGACGATCTCGCTGCCCTCAACATCCACCACGACGTGTTCTTCTCCGAGCGCTCCCTGATCGAGACCGGCAACAACAAGGTTGCTGAGACCATCGATTTCCTGAAGGCCAAGGGCGACATCTACGAAGGCCGCCTGCCGCCGCCGAAGGGCGCGCCGGTCGAGGATTGGGAAGACCGCGAGCAGCTGCTGTTCAGGGCGACCGCTTACGGCGACGACGTCGATCGTCCGCTGATCAAGTCGGACAATTCCTATACCTATTTCGCCTCCGACATCGCCTACCACAAGAACAAGTTCGACCGCGGCTTTGCCGAGATGATCGACGTCTGGGGCGCCGACCACGGCGGCTACATCAAGCGCATGCAGGCGGCGGTGAAGGCGACGACGTCGGCTAAGGGATCGCTCGACGTCAAGATCGTCCAGCTCGTGAAGCTCTTGCGCAACGGCGAGCCGGTGAAGATGTCCAAGCGGAGCGGGGACTTCGTCACCTTGCGTGAGGTGGTGGATGAAGTCGGCCAGGACGCCGTCCGCTTCATGATGCTGTACCGGAAGAACGACGCGGTGCTCGACTTCGACCTCGCCAAGGTGATGGAACAGTCGCGAGACAACCCGGTGTTCTATGTTCAGTACGGCCATGCCCGCGGTCACTCGATCTTCCGCAATGCCCGCGCCGAGGTGTTCCCGGAACTCCCTGAGGATGCCGGCGCGCGGATCGCATGGCTCGCTGAGTCGGCGGTGGAACGGCTGTCGGATCCCGTCGAGCTCGATCTTCTTAAGCGCCTCGCAATTTATCCGCGCATGCTGGAAGCTGCCGCCGCGGCCCATGAGCCGCACCGAATTGCCTTTTATCTCTATGATTTAGCCAGCGAATTTCATGCACTTTGGACGAAAGGGCGCGATTTGCCCTATTTACGCTTCATTATCAATAATGATGCAGATCTTACAAAGGCGCGATTGGCAATGGTCCAGGGCGTCGTCTCGGTCCTGGCATCGGGCCTCGCCATCCTCGGCGTCCATGCCCCGGACGAGATGCGGTAGTTTGGGGCGAACTACTTAAGGGGAATTCGGGGGTAACCGGCAGAAGCCGGATCGCTTAGCTTGGTTGAAAGCCTTGTGGGTCGAAAGCCGTGCCTTGGTCGAGGGGCGCGCGGCTTTCCCGAAGGGACGCATCATTACGATGGCCGAACGATATCAGGACAGACCGTTTCCTTCCGATGACTATGGTCGCGGCGGCGATCAGCATGGGAAGGCGGAAAGCGATCCCTTGGCCGAGCTCGCCCGTCTGATCGGGCAGACCGATCCGTTCGCAGCGCAGTCGCATCCGGCGGCACGTCCGCCGGCAGCGCCCGCCCAGAGCTATCAGGACGACGATTACCGCCAGCTCGATGATCAGCAGGACGATGCCGGGCAGGCGCCGCCGCCGCCCGGGCCGCCCTCGTGGATGCGGCGCGCCAACGTGCAGCCGGCACCCGCGCCGGAGCCTGACTATCCGGTGACCGTAAGCCCGGTTCATCCGCTGCATCGCTATGCAGCCAAGCCTGCCGCGCCCGAGCCTGTCGTTCATCAGCCGCAGGCCTATCAGGACCACTCCTATCAAGATCAGGCTCATCAGGAGCAGGCCTATCAGCAGCACGGTCAGGCGCATCATGAGCAGTCCTATCAGGAGCCGTATGCCCAGCCGGATCCGTCGCGCTACGACGATGCGCTCTATGGTCGGCTGGAAACGGGCGAGCAGGACTATCAGCGCGAGCCGGCCTATCCAGACGATCCGTATGCCTATCAAAGCGACTATCCCGAGGACGAGGTCGAGGAGCCGAAGAAGCAGCGCGGCGGTATGATGACGGTTGCGGCGATCCTGGCGCTTGCCGTGGTCGGCACCGGTGCCGCGTTCGCCTACAAGACCTATATCGGCTCGCCTCGCAGCGGCGAGCCGCCGATCATCAAGGCCGACAACACGCCGACCAAGATCGTGCCGGCGCCGGCGGACTCCTCGGCCAAGGTGCCGGATCGCATGGTCAGCGGTGACGGCACCGAGAAGATCGTGCCGCGCGAGGAGGCGCCCGTCGACGTTAACGCCAAGGCGGGCGGGCCGCGCGTGGTGTTCCCGCCGCTGAACCAGAATGCGAACCCGCCGTCAGTGGCGAGCGTGTCGCCGTCCACCGTGCCGCCGCCGAGCGCGGGGCCGACCTCGAGCAACGGCACCCTGCCGAACAATTCGCCGCGCCCGATCAGGACCGTGGCGGTGAAGGGTGACCAGACCGATAGCGCCGCGCCGCAATCGGCCGCCGCCGCCAAGCCGGCGCCCCCCGCGCCGAAGCCTGTTGCCGCGCCAATTGCCCCCGCCGCGCCGCGCAATCCGCCGATCTCGGCCAATGCCAGCGCCAACCAGCCGATGTCGCTGGCGCCGCAATCGTCGCCCGCGGCCGAGCCGCCGCAGCGGATGGCGGCGACCAATCCGGTTCAGATCGCGCCCACCAGCAGCAGCGGCGGCGGCTACATCGTGCAAGTCTCCTCGCAGCAGAGCGAGGACAGCGCCGCCGCGTCCTACCGGGTGCTTCAGAGCAAGTACGGCAGCGTGCTCGGATCCCGCTCGCCGGTGATCAAGCGCGTCGATCTGACCGACAAGGGCAAGGGCATCGTCTACCGCGCCTTTGCCGGACCCTATGCCTCGGTCCAGGAAGCGACGCAGGCTTGCAACAATCTGAAGGCCGCAGGCCTCTCCGACTGCTTCGTCCAGAGGAATTAACGGCGGTTTCCTTGACCCCCTGACGGGGCAGGGTTAATCGGCCGTTATGAGCACGCGGGCCTTCATTACCGGCGTATCCGGAACGGAACTGACCGCCGCCGAGCGGAAGTTTATCCGTGCGGAACGTCCATGGGGCTTCATCCTGTTCAAGCGCAATGTCGCGACACCTGCGCAAGTTGCTGCTTTGGTTGCGGAATTGCGCTCGGTCGCGAATGCTCCCGACGCACCGGTCCTGATCGACCAGGAGGGCGGACGGGTGCAGCGGCTGGGGCCGCCACATTGGCCGGTCTATCCGCCGGGGGCTGTATTCGCGAATTTGTACGACACCGATTCGGCCCTCGGGCTCACCGCGGCCCGCCTCAGTGCCCGTCTGATCGCTGCCGATCTCGCTGATCTCGGCATTACCGTGGATTGCCTGCCGTTGGCGGACGTGCCGGTGCCAGGCGCTGACGCGGTTATCGGCAACCGGGCCTATGGCACGGAGCCGGGCAAGGTCGCGGCGATTGCCCGCGCGGTCACCGAGGGCCTGGAGCAGGGTGGTGTGCTGCCGGTGCTCAAGCACATTCCCGGGCATGGCCGCGCCACCGCTGACACCCATTTCAAGCTGCCAACCGTCGACACGGCCCGGGACGAGCTGGAGCGAACCGATTTCGCCGCGTTCAAGCCGCTGGCTGATCTGCCAATGGCCATGACTGCACATGTTGTGTTTAGCGCCTTCGACCCCGCCCATCCGGCGACGACATCTGCGACAATGATTGCTGACGTGATTCGCGGCGCAATCGGGTTCCAGGGTTTGTTAATGAGTGATGACGTGTCGATGAACGCGCTGTCGGGGAATATCGCCGAGCGGACCTGCGCAATCTTCGCGGCCGGCTGCGACGTAGCCCTGCATTGCAACGGCAACATCGACGAGATGCGTGACGTCGCCGGCGAGACGCCTGAACTGGCCGGCAGGGCGCTGGAGCGGGCGAACGCCGCGCTCGCCGCACGCAAGCCGCCGCAGCCGTTCGACCGCGTGGCCGCACGCGCCGAATTGGATGCATTGATCGCACGGGCAAACACGGCATCGGCATGACCGCAGAAATCCTATCGTTCGAAACCGGGCGGCCCGCAGAGCTCGCCGAGGGTGAGCCGGCGTTGGTGGTGGACGTCGAGGGCTATGAGGGCCCGCTCGATTTGTTGCTCGCGCTGGCGCGGCAGCAGAAGGTCGATCTCGCCAAGATTTCGATTCTCGCGCTGGCCGACCAGTACCTCCACTTCATCGAAGCCGCGCGAAAGATCCGGCTGGAGCTCGCCGCAGATTATCTGGTGATGGCCGCATGGCTCGCCTTCCTGAAGTCGCGTCTGCTGCTGCCGGAGCCGCCGAGCGCGGAAGGCCCGAGCGCCGAGCAGATGGCGACGGCGCTCGCCAACCGCCTGCGCCGCCTGGAAGCCATTCGCGAAGCCGCCAACCGGCTGATGAACAGGCCGCAATTGCAGCGTGACATATTTCCGCGTGGCGAGCCCGAGCACATCGCCGAGATCAAGCACCCGAAATACACCGCAACGCTCTACGACCTGCTCACCGCCTATGCAGCGCAGCGTCAGTCGCGCGTGTTGGCCAGCGTGCATCTGGCCAAGCGCACGGTTTGGTCGCTCGCCGAAGCACGCGCCACGCTGGAGCGGCTGGTCGGCAGCATCACCGAGCAGGACGATTGGGGTGTTCTCGACGACTTCCTGATCCGGCATGTCGCCGATCCGACGCAGCGCGCGACGGTGTTCGCCTCAAGCTTTGCCGCCGCGCTCGAATTGGTGCGCGAAGGTCAGCTGGAGCTGAATCAGAAGGAAGCGTTCGCGCCGATTTATTTCCGGAAGGGGCGCCCAAAACCGGTCCCGGACGCAGCTCCTGCGCCTGATGCGCCGGTCGCTTAAGTGCAAGAAGGAGAATCTGCCATGGCAAGCCTGGCTGAAGTGCGGGTAGAAGAGGCCGAGCCGATGGAGAACGAATCCCAGGCGCGCCCCGAAGAATTGCGGCTGCTGGAGGCGCTGTTGTTCGCCTCGAGCGAACCGCTGGACACCGCGACGCTGGCCAAGCGCATGCCCGAAGGCGTCGACGTCAAGGCTGCGCTCGAGCAGTTGCAGGCCGATTATGCCTCGCGCGGCGTCAATCTCGTCCGTGTCGCCAACAAATGGACGTTCCGCACCGCCGGCGATTTGGCCTGGCTGATGACGCGGGAGAGCACCGAAACCCGCCGCCTGTCGCGGGCCGCAATCGAGGTGCTGGCGATCATCGCCTATCACCAGCCGGTGACGCGGGCCGAGATCGAGGAGATCCGCGGCGTCGTCACGTCAAAGGGCACGCTCGACGTGCTGCTGGAGACCGGCTGGATCAAGCCGCGCGGCCGGCGGAAGACGCCGGGCCGGCCCCTGACCTTCGGAACCACCGAGGAGTTCCTGTCGCAATTCACCTTGGAACAGCTCGGCGACCTGCCAGGGCTGGAAGAGCTGAAGGGCACCGGCCTGTTGGATTCGCGCCTGCCCACCGGGTTCAGCGTGCCGACGCCGTCGGACGATCCGGCGCTGCGTGAGGACGAGGATCCGCTGGAACCCGGCGATGACCTCGATCTGGCGCTTGCGCCTGCGGTTGAACCCGAGACCCCGCCGGAAGGCGGCAATGCGGGGGGCGGCGAGGGCGGCACCGAAGAGTGATGCCCCGGCGAAATACGGGCCCTGCGACAGTTAACACTAGCAAGATTGCGTAGCGCCGACAGCGAATTGGCGCTGCCTTGGTCCTTGTTTTTGAGGCCTGCCAAGCCTAGGTTTCGGTGAAGATCGGCCGGGTCCCCGGCCATGCGCGTTTGGAGGGTTGCAGGATGGGTTCACTCAGCATTTGGCACTGGATCTTGGTGATCGCAGTGGTCCTGCTGCTGTTCGGCCGCGGCAAGATTTCGGATCTGATGGGCGACGTGGCGCAGGGCATCAAGGCGTTCAAGAAGGGCATGCAGGACGACGACAAGTCCGCCGAGAAGCCCGAGCCGGCGAAGTCGATCGAGCACAATGCGGCGCCGACTGCGACGCGGTCCGACGTCGGCAGCAAGGCCGTCTGAGCCGGAAGCAGCACGCGAGACGCGGGTAGCGGCCCTGATCCTGCGCGTAAGGGCTGGGCCGGCTCCGGCTTCGCGTGAACGGAAGACCTCATGTTCGACATCGGGTGGAGTGAACTGGTCCTCATCGGGGTCGTGGCCCTGATCGCCATCGGCCCGAAAGAGCTGCCGGGCGTGCTGCGCATGGTCGGGCAGTGGATGGGCAAGGCGCGCAAGATGGCGGCCGAATTCCAGGGCCAGTTCCAGGAGGCGATGCGCGAGGCCGAGATGGCCGATCTCAAGAAGAGCTTCGACGAGGTCAAGGAAGCCGCCACCGGATTCAATCCGCTGACCTCGCTCCAGAAGGACGTGAGCGACGCGCTTCGCGTCGATGCGCTGGACAAGCCGGCCGAGACGCCGGCCGCCACTGCCGTCGATCCGCCTGTCACGCCCACGACACCGGAGACCCCAACGCCTTCGACCTTCATGGAAGCCGAAGCGCATGCGACCGCGAATGAGCCGCTCGCGATCACCCGTGAGGTCGAACAGGCAAAGGTTGCGCAGGACACCGCGCCATCCGAAGCGATCAAGGACGCCAAAGCGTCATGACCGACGCCGATATCGAGGCCAGCAAAGCGCCGCTGATGGACCATTTGATCGAGCTGCGCTCGCGGCTGATCAAGGCGCTGCTCGGTTTTGGCGTGGCCTTCATCTTCTGCTTCTTCTTCGCCAAGCAGATTTACAACGTGCTCGTCTGGCCGTTCGTGTGGATCGCGGGTCCCGAGAACTCGAAATTCATCTACACGGCGCTGCTCGAATACTTCATCACCCAGCTCAAGCTCGCGCTGTTCGGCGCCGGCTTCATCTCGTTCCCGATCGTGGCGACGCAGATCTACAAGTTCGTCGCGCCCGGGCTCTACAAGCATGAGAAGCAGGCCTTCCTGCCATATCTGGTCGCAACCCCGTTCTTCTTCGTGCTCGGTGCGGCGCTGGTCTATTTCGTCGTGCTGCCGATGCTGGTGCGCTTCTCGCTCGGCATGCAGCAGGCCGGCGGCGACGAGACCGCGCAGATCCAGCTGTTGCCCAAGGTCGGCGAATATCTGTCGCTGATGATGTCGCTGATCTTCGCTTTCGGCATCGCCTTCCAGCTGCCGGTGATCCTGACGCTGCTCGGCCGGATCGGCATCGTCACCTCGACGATGTTGCGCGAGAAGCGGCGCTATTTCATCGTGATCGCCTTCGTGATCGCGGCCGTGCTGACGCCGCCCGACGTGCTCAGCCAGTGCTCGCTCGCGATCCCCCTGATGGCGCTCTACGAGGGCTCGATCATCGCGGTCGCGATGGTTGAGAAGAAGGCGGCGGCTTCGTCGCAAGCCACCGGCACCGACGTGTCGACGCCGGCAAAGCCGGCGGAATAGGGCGCTTTCGCACTATCATGTCGCTGTCCAGCCCATGATTCGTCATGCCCGGGCTTGACCCGGGCATCCACGACTTGATCTAAGGCGGCAGACACGTGGATGGCCGGGACAAGCCCGGCCATGACGGGAAGACAGCCATGCATGACATCAAAGCGATCCGCGACAATCCGCAAGCCTTCGACGCCGGCCTCGCGAGGCGTGGCCTGAAGCCGATGTCGGCCTCGCTGCTTGCGATCGACGAGAAGCGGCGTGCGGCGATCCTGGCCTCCGAGCAGGCGCAGGCGCGGCGCAATGCAGCTTCGAAGGAAATCGGCGACGCCAAGAAGGCCAAGGACGAGGCGCGTGCGGCGAAGCTGATGGCCGAGGTCGCCGAGCTCAAGACCACGATGCCCGAGCTCGAAGCGGCTGCGAAAGCCGCCGACGAAGAGCTGACCAAAGAGCTGTCCGCGATCCCGAACATTCCGTTCGACGACGTGCCCGACGGTGTCGACGAGCACGGCAACGTGCAGCATCACGTGTTCGGCAACAAGCGCAATTACGGCTTTGCGCCGAAGCTGCATGACGATCTCGGCACCGCGCTCGGCTACATGGATTTCGAGGCGGCGGCAAAGCTCTCCGGCGCGCGTTTCGTCGTGCTGAAGAAGGGGCTGGCGCGGCTCGAGCGTGCCATCGGCCAGTTCATGCTCGATTTGCACACGACCGAGCACGGCTACACCGAGATCAATCCGCCGCTCTTGGTGCGCAACGAGGTGATGTTCGGCACCGGACAATTGCCGAAATTCGAGGACGATCAGTTCTGGGCGATCAAGGGCGAGCTGCTCGCCGCGCCAGACCATGAGCGGCTGAAGACCGAGCGCCTCGGTCTGATCCCCACCGCCGAAGTGTCGCTCACCAATCTCGCCCGCGAAACCATCCTCGACGAGAAGCAGCTGCCGATGCGTCTCACGGCGTTGACGCCGTGCTTCCGCGCCGAGGCGGGTGCGGCGGGGCGCGACACCCGCGGCATGATCCGCCAGCACCAGTTCA
This sequence comes from Bradyrhizobium glycinis, assembly GCF_016031655.1. Lineage (GTDB taxonomy): Bacteria > Pseudomonadota > Alphaproteobacteria > Rhizobiales > Xanthobacteraceae > Bradyrhizobium > Bradyrhizobium glycinis. The sequence goes on along the minus strand of NZ_JACCHQ010000019.1, from coordinate 98,907 downwards.
CCAAGGTCGAGCTGGTCTCGATCACGACGCCTGAGACCAGCAGGGACGAGCTGGAGCGGATGCTGTCCTGCGCCGAGCAGGTGCTGCAGAAGCTCGACCTGCATTACCGTGTGATGACGCTCTGCGCAGGGGATATGGGCTTCTCGTCGCAAAAAACCTACGACATCGAGGTCTGGATGCCCGGGCAGGGCGATGGCGGCATGTTCCGCGAGATCTCGAGCTGCTCGGTCTGCGGCGACTTCCAGGCACGGCGCATGGATGCGCGCTCGCGTGGGCCCGACGGCAAGCCGCGCTTCGTCCACACGCTGAACGGCTCCGGCACCGCAGTCGGCCGCGCACTGATCGCGGTGATGGAGACCTATCAACAGGAGGACGGCTCGATCGCGGTCCCGGACGTGCTCCAGCCCTATATGGGCGGCCTGAAAGTGATCGCACGCGACTAAAGCGTTTTCCCGCGAACTGGGCACCGGTTCGCGTCCGAAAAAGCGGCATGACGAGAATCGCGTTGCGAAGATCGGGCGGGTGGCTATCCTGCCGGCCCGTCCACGCGAATCCCTCCGTTCATGGCCTTGCACCGCGACATCTTCTGGGTCGGAAGACAATGGGCGGTGACGGGGGCCGGGATTCAGGCCATCGATCAGCGCCTCCGCGGCGTTCTCGACATCGGGATCGCGCGGCTCTGGGACGACGATCTCGTGCAGAGCCGGCGGGCCAAGCCCGGGGTCAATGCCGCGGATTTCGACAAGGCGCTGAGCGTGGCACGCGAACGCTTTCCGCAGGAGCCGACACCTGACCCGTTCGTCGCGCAGCTGAAGGCGCTCGGCGTCATCGAGGCTTCCACCGTGAATCAAGTCGTGCCGGCGATGCAACTGCGTGCGGAAGGCCGGCTTGCGCGCTTCCTGCCGCAATGGCGCGTTCGCCGCTAGCGCGACCAGCTAGGGAACCAGCCGCCGGACCGCAATCGTCCGGTTTGCCTGATCGGCGCTGGCCGGATAAGACGGCTCAGACCCGCTTTCAGGAATCGAAGCTTCCGCATGCGCATTCTCTGCACCAATGATGACGGCATCCACGCCCCCGGCCTCAAGGTCGTGGAGGAGATCGCGCGCGCCTTGTCTGAGGACGTGTGGGTGGTGGCACCCGAGCTCGACCAGTCCGGCGTGTCGCACTCGCTGTCGCTGAACGATCCCTTGCGTCTGCGCGAGGTCGGTCCGCGCCACTTCGCCGTGCGCGGCACGCCGACCGACTGCGTCATCATGGGCGCCCGCCATATCCTGGGTGCCAAGCTGCCCGATGTCGTGCTGTCCGGCGTCAACAAGGGCCGCAACGTCGCCGAAGACGTGGTCTATTCCGGCACCATTGCCGGCGCATTGGAAGGCACCATCTTGGGATTGCCGTCATTCGCATTGTCACAGGAGTTCAGCATCGAGACGCGCGAACGGCCGCCGTGGGACACGGCCCGCAAATTCGGGCCCGATATCCTGCGCAAAGTGATCGCCGCCGGCGTTCCGAAGGACACCGTCATCAACATCAACTTCCCGTCCTGCGCGCCAGAGGATGTGCTGGGCATCCGCGTCACGCGGCAAGGCAAGCGCAATCTCGGCTTCCTCAGGATCGACGAGCGCAAGGACGGCCGCGGCAATCCCTATTTCTGGATCGGCTTCGAACGCACCGCAATGCTCGACACGCCCGCCGATGGCACCGATCTCGCGGCGCTGCGCGAGCGCTACGTTTCGGTCACCCCGCTCAGGCTCGACCGCACCGACGAGGCGTTTTCGGAGCAGCTGGGCCTCACTCTGAAATAAGGGTTAGCCGCGGCGAAGCGCGGCCTCGATGGTCTTGCCGAGCGCGTCGAGCTGAAACGGCTTCTGCAGCGCCGGCCGGTCGCGATATTGCTCGGGCAGGCCGGAGGAGCCGTAACCGGTGGCAAAGATAAACGGGCAGCCCTTGGCCATGATGACATCGGCGACCGGCGAGATGACCTTGCCGTTGACGTTGACGTCGAGAATGGCGAGGTCGAAATCGGTGGATTGCGCAAGCCGCATGGCTTCGGCGATGTCGCCCGCTTCGGCGGCAACTTTGTAGCCGAGTTCCTCCAGCATGTCCGCGACCATCATTCTGATCATGACCTCGTCCTCGACGAGGAACACAGAACGGCCCGAAAGCCCTGTCGCAGTCATAGGTGAGTCCTTGCCCATTCTCGTGAACGTTCGCAGATAAAGATAGGCGACGCAATGCGCGTTTCGGCGAACGCAAACCTCGCAAATGGCTTAGCGCTTTGAAGGCCTTGTTGTGGTCAAATGCTGCGCCGAAAGGATATCATGAGTTCCTGAGCCGGAACAAGATTCTCGTCTCGGGTTCTTGCGGTGCAGTACAGCGATCCGCCAGACGAGATGAGCGATAGCAAAATGACGCCCCACCAGCACCCGCCGGAAAAGATGATGTTTCAGCTCACGCTGAGGCGTCGGGGCATCAGCGATCAGGCCGTGCTGCGGACCATGGAGGAAGTGCCGCGCGAGCTTTTCGTCGACGAGGCCGATCGCGAGGGCGCCTATCGTGACAGCGCGCTGCCGATCGCTTGCGGGCAGACCATCAGCCAGCCCTTCGTCGTCGCCTACATGACCGAGCAGCTCCAGCTCCAGAAGCAGCACCGGGTGCTCGAAATCGGCACCGGCTCCGGCTACCAGGCTGCCGTGCTGTCGCGGCTGGCCGGCCAGGTGCTGACCGTCGAGCGCTATCGCAAGCTCGCCGACGCGGCACGCGCCCGGCTTGAGAAGCTCGATTGCCACAATGTCGAGGTGATGCTCGGTGACGGTCTCAATCTGCCTTCCAACATCGGCCCGTTCGACCGCATCATCGTCACCGCTGCGATGGAGCAGATTCCGGAGAACCTGGTCGAGCGGCTGGAGGTCGGGGGCATCCTGATCGCCCCGGTCGGCCCGCATCAGGGCGTGCAGACGTTAATTCGCCTGACCCGCAGCGAAACCGGAATCGAGCGCAAGGAACTCGTCGAGGTCCGCTTCGTGCCGGCACTGCCCGGCGTGGCGCGGGAGCTGTAGAATCCCGGATCGGCAGTGCCGCCAACATCTTATTGTGAGGGTTAAGCCGTTATTTACTCGGCGCGTGTTTACTTAAAACACCAGTTCTGTTGCGTACGAGTGAGTAACCATGTCCGCTGTCGCCGAGTTGCTTTACTCGCGCCGCGTGCCGCAGGTCGCGGTGCTGGCGCTGATCTCCTTCAGTTTTGCAGGGTGCAGCGCCGACATGTCGTCGCGGCTATCCCAGACGAATTTCTCCAATCCCTTCGCCTCCGAGCAGACCGGTTCGGTGCAGCAGCCACCGCCGCCGCAGCGTGAGCTTCCGCAATATGCGCGGCCGCAGACGCAGCCCGGTTATTACCAGTCGCAGGCTTTGCCTCCGCCCGCGGTGTCTGCCCCGCAGTCCTATCCCGTTGCCTCCGGGGGCGGGGTGTCCGGCGGCGGACGCGGCGTCAGCTCATACGCGCCTCCGGCGCAACCGCATCTGGAGACCACGGCCACCGTTCCGCCGCGGTCGGTCGCGGCAGCTCAGCCGGCCGCCGGGACCAAGATCATCGTCGGCACCAGCGACACGCTCGACGTGCTCGCCAAGCGCTATCACGTCACGCCGCAGGCGATTCTTGCCGCCAACGGCTACAAGGGTCCACGGGCGCTCTCGCCCGGCCAGCAGCTGATCATTCCGTCACCGGCGACGGCAGCTGCACCAGCGCCCGCGACGGCTCGCGTCGCGGCAGCGCCTGCTGGCAAGCCGGTTGCGGCCGTCGCTGCACCGCCGAGCACGCACTTCGTCAACCGCGGCGACACGCTCGCCAGCATCGCGCGCAAGAACCGCATCTCGGCGGCAGAGCTCGCCCGTGCCAACGGCCTCGATCCGTCGGCAAAGCTGAAGCTCGGCGCCAAGCTGACCGTGCCCGGCGCCAAGACCGCCGCCGTTGCGGCGCCGGTTGCTGCGGCTCCGGTCGCGGCTGCACCGGTGGCCGGAACGCTCCAGCCCGTTGCGGCAGCTCCGGCACCCGCGACCAAGATGGCCACTGCCGCCGCGCCCGTGCAGAGCGCGCGGCTCGCCCAGGCCACGAGCAATGTCGAAGACAAGCCCGCCGAGACGCCGGCGAAGGCTGCGGAGGCCACTGGCGCGCTGCCGACCTTCCGCTGGCCCGTCCGCGGCAAGGTGGTCACGAGCTACGGCGCTAAGACCAATGGCAAGTCCAATGACGGCATCAATCTGGCGGTGCCTGAGGGGACGCCGATCAAGGCGGCCGAAGATGGCGTCGTCGCCTATTCCGGCAACGAGCTGAAGGGTTACGGCAATCTGGTTCTGGTTCGGCACTCCAATGGCTACGTCACCGCATATGCCCATGCGAGTGAGCTGTTGGTGAAGCGCGGCGATACCATCAAGCGCGGCCAGGTCATTGCCAAGTCGGGTCAATCCGGTGAGGTGGCGTCGCCGCAGCTCCACTTCGAGATCCGTAAGGGATCGAGCCCGGTTGACCCGCTTCAATTCCTGAATGGGGCGTGAGCCTGGGTAGCCTCGACACGAATGCGTCGTCGCCCGGCCTCGACCGGGCGGCCCAGTATTCCAGAGACGGCCATTGTTGAGCCGATAAGCTGCGGCGTACTGGGTCGCCCGCTTTCGCGGGCGACGACAGTTGAATTCGGGGTAACAGCGCTACTACGCCGTTAGTTTCACACCGAGCCGTCCCGCCAGCTCCTGCACGAACTGCCAGGCGACGCGGCCCGAGCGCGAGCCGCGCGTTGTGGACCATTCGAGTGCCTCGCGCTCCAGCGCCTCGTCGTCGATCCTGATGCCGAAATGGCTGCAATAGCCGCGCACCATGGCGAGATATTCGTCCTGGCTGCAGCGGTGGAAGCCGAGCCAAAGGCCGAAGCGATCCGACAGCGAGACCTTCTCCTCGACCGCTTCGCCCGGATTGATCGCGGTCGAGCGCTCGTTCTCGATCATCTCGCGCGCCAGCAGATGGCGCCGGTTGGAGGTGGCGTAGAGGATGACGTTCTCGGGCCGGCCCTCGATACCGCCTTCGAGCACCGCCTTGAGCGACTTGTAGGAGGCATCGTTGCCGTCGAAGGAGAGATCGTCGCAGAACACGATGAAACGGAAGGAGGAGGCCCGCAGTTGCTCCATCAATGCCGGCAGGCTCTCGATGTCCTCACGGTGGATCTCGATCAGCTTGAGCTTGTCGGCCGGCTTGCGCTCCGCGTTGATGCTGGCATGCGCCGCCTTCACCAGCGACGACTTGCCCATGCCGCGTGCGCCCCAGAGCAGGGCGTTGTTGGCCGGCAGGCCATTGGCGAAGCGCTCCGTGTTCTCCATCAGGATGTCGCGCATCCGGTCGACGCCCTTGAGCAGGAACAGCTCGACGCGGCTCACGCGCGGCACCGCCGAGAGGCGTCCGTCGGGGTGCCAGACATAGGCATCCGCCCGCTCGAACGACTCGGGCTCGATCGCCGGCTTGCCCTGGGCGGAGAGGTGCGCCGCAATGGTCTCAAGGGCGCGGACGATCCGCTCCTGGGCGAGGTCTCCACCTGCCTTGCTGTCCGCTGCCGTGGGGCGTTTTGCCGCGAGGCGGGTGGGCTTGTTGGCAGGGGTGCGGGGGCCTTTGCCGGCCGGGCTTTTGCTATGGTTTTTGGGCATGTTCGAAGTTCCTGAGAACGCAGCCTTATCGGGCCTCACGGGGCGCCGCAAGGTGGCCCAAAAGGGCGGTCTGGCAGCGTTGCAATTGGGGCAATGGCCGCTATAGTCCGCGCGAATTTGACCGAACCGGTCGCCTTTGAGGGCCTGACCGGCTTTCCCCCGTTCTCACGAGGATCGTCCGAATGCTGATTACCCCTGCGTATGCCCAGGCCGCGGCCGCTGGCGACACCAACAGCATGTTGATGTCGCTGCTGCCGTTCGCCCTGATCTTCGTGATCATGTACTTCCTGATTCTCCGTCCGCAGCAGAAGAAGGTCCGCGACCACGCCGAACTCGTGAAGAACATCCGCCGCGGCGACACCGTCGTCACGTCGGGCGGCCTCGTCGGCAAGGTCACCAAGGTGGTCGACGACGACCAGATCGAGTTCGAGATTTCCGACGGCGTGCGCGTGCGGCAGATGCGTCAGATGATCTCGGGCGTCCGCGCCAAGGGCGAGCCGGCGAAGGAATCCAAGGATAGCAAGGAAGCTGCCAAGGACGACGCCGCGTCGAAGTGAGCGCGTCCGCGAGCATCTCAAGTCTCCTGATCTGACAGGTCCAGTCGATGTTGTATTTCACGCGGTGGAAGGCGCTCGGGATCATCCTGACGGCGCTGATCGTGTGCCTCTGCGCGGTCCCGAACTTCTTCCCCGAGGCCCAGGTCAAGACTTGGCCGGCCTGGGCGCAGCGCCGGCTCGTGCTCGGACTCGACCTCCAGGGCGGCTCCTATCTGCTGCTCGAGGTCGATTCCAACTACGTGAAGAAGGAACGGCTGGATCAGATCCGCGACGACGTTCGCCGAACGTTGCGCGACGCCAAGATCGGTTTCACCGGCGGCGTCACCGTGCGCAACGACGCGGTCGAAGTTCGCATCACCAAGGAAACCGACGTGCAGCCGGCACTCGCCAAGCTACGCGAGCTGTCCCAGCCGCTGGGCGGCCTCATGGGATCCAGCGGCCAGCGCGACCTCGAGGTGGCTGATGCCAGCGGCGGTGTGATCCGCCTCAGCATCCCGCAGGCCGCGATGCTCGACCGCATGCGCAAGACCATTGAGCAGTCGATCCAGATCGTCGAACGCCGCGTCAACGAGCTCGGTACCGTCGAGCCCGTGATCCAGCGCCAGGGCAACGACCGCATCCTGGTGCAGGTCCCCGGCCTCCAGGACCCGACCCGCCTGAAGGAGCTGCTGGGCAAGACCGCGAAGATGGAATTCCGCATGGTCGACACCTCCGTGCCGCCGGATCAGGCGCAAGCGGGCAGGTTGCCGCCGGAATCCGAGCTGTTGACGAGCGCATCGCCGCCGCCTACGCCCTACGTGGTCAAGAAACAGGTGCTGGTCGCCGGCGGCGATTTGACCGACGCCCAGGCGAGCTTCGATCAGCGCACCGGCGAGCCGGTCGTCAGCTTCAAGTTCAACACCTCGGGTGCCCGCAAGTTCTCGCAGGCCACGACGGAGAACGTCGGACTGCCTTTCGCGATCGTGCTCGACAACAAGGTGATCTCGGCGCCGGTCATCCGCGAGCCCATCACCGGCGGTCAGGGCCAGATCTCCGGCAATTTCACCGTGCAATCGGCCAACGATCTCGCGATTCTCCTCCGCGCAGGCGCGCTGCCGGCGCCGCTCACGGTCGTCGAGGAGCGCACCGTCGGTCCGGGCCTCGGCCAGGACTCGATCGAGAAGGGCGAACTCGCCGCCTATGTCGGCTCGATCCTCGTCGTCGTGTTCATGCTCGTGACCTACCGCTTGTTCGGCGTGTTCGCGAACATCGCGGTGACCATCAACGTCGCCATGATCTTCGGCCTGTTGTCGCTGCTGAACGCCACGCTGACGCTGCCCGGCATCGCCGGCATCGTGCTCACCGTCGGCATCGCCGTCGACTCCAACGTGCTGATCTACGAGCGCATCCGCGAGGAGCTGCGCGGCGGCCGCAACGCGATCTCGGCGATCGACGCCGGCTTCAAGCGGGCGCTCGCAACCATCCTCGATTCCAACATCACCACCTTCATTGCCGCCGCGGTGCTGTTCTACATCGGCACCGGCCCGGTGCGCGGCTTCGCCGTGACGCTCGGCATCGGCATCATCACCACTGTGTTCACCGCCTTCACCTTGACCCGGCTGATCGTGGCTTGGTGGGTGCGGTGGAAGCGGCCGCAGAGCGTGCCGATCTAGGAGCCTGATCGTGACTCAGACCGTTCTCATCGGGCTCGGCGTCCTCATTGCCATCCTCACCGTGGTTGCGGCCCTCGGCGTGTTGCCGTCGCTGCGCATCGTTCCGGACGAGACGCATTTCGACTTCACCCGCTTCCGCCGCATCAGTTTCCCGATCTCGGCTGCGCTGTCGATCGTCGCGATCACGCTGTTCTTCACCCACGGCCTGAATTTGGGCATCGACTTCAAGGGCGGCACGCTGCTGGAGGTGAAGGCGAAGTCCGGCACCGCCGACATCGCGGCGATGCGCACCTCGCTCGACGCCCTGGGCCTCGGCGAGGTCCAGCTGCAGCAGTTCGGCGGTCCCGAGAACGTCCTGATCCGTGTTGCGGAGCAGCCGGGTGGCGACGCGGCACAGCAGGCAGCCCTGCAGAAGCTTCGTGGCGCGCTTGGCGACAGTGTCGACATTCAGCGCACCGAGGTGCTCGGTCCGCGCGTCGCCGGCGAGCTCCTGGCCTACGGCATGCTCGGCCTGATGCTCGCGATCGTCGCGATCCTGATCTATCTCTGGTTCCGGTTCGAATGGCAGTTCGCGCTGGGCGCCATGATCGCCAACGTGCACGACATCGTGCTGACGATCGGCTTCATGTCGATCAGCCAGGTCGATTTCGACCTGACCAGCATCGCGGCGCTGCTGACGATTCTCGGCTATTCGCTCAACGACACCGTCGTCATCTACGACCGCATCCGGGAAATGCTGCGGCGCTACAAGAAGATGCCGATGCCGCAGCTGCTGAACGAATCCATCAACTCGACGCTGTCGCGCTCGATCATCACCCACGTCACGGTGACGCTGGCACTGCTCGCGCTGCTGCTGTTCGGCGGCCATGCCATCCACAGCTTCACCGCGGTGATGATGTTCGGTGTGGTGCTGGTTGGCACCTACACCTCGATCTTCATTGCAGCGCCGATCCTGATCTATCTCGGCGTCGGCGAGCATCGCGAAGACGCGCCCGATACGGCGACGCCGGCGAAGAAAAGCAAGGCGTGATCCGAACCTCGTGCCCTCACAGGCGTTTGCGAGGGCAGTAAGCCCACTCGGACGAAGCTCATGGCCGGCGATCCCAACGCTCCGCATTTCCCGCGCTCGGCACCGATCGATGCCTATGGTAAGGGCGGCTTCGCCTTCGCCGGCATGTCGCATCGGGGCTCGCTGCTCTGCCTGCCCGACGCGATCTGGGCTTGGGACGTGACCGACCCCGCGAAGATCGACCGCTACTCGCTGGATCGGGTGTTTACGGCGGCCAACAGCATCGACACGCTCCTGGTCGGCACTGGAACGGGGCTATGGCTGCCGCCGCCGGAGCTGCGTCAGGCGCTCAAAGCGGTGAGGGTGGTACTGGACACGATGCAGACCGGCCCGGCCGTGCGCACCTACAACATCATGATCGGTGAACGGCGGCGGGTTGCCGCCGCGCTGATCGCCGTGCCATGAGCAACCCGGCGCCGTCCGACTCCGTTGCTTTTTGCGCCGATCTCGTGCGCAGTCATGACTTTCCGCGCTACGCCGCGACCCTGTTCGCGCCTGCCGCCGAGCGCCACGCCTTGTTGGCGCTCTATGCCTTCAACGTCGAGATCGTCCGCGTTCGCGACCAGGTGAGCCAGCCCTTGCCCGGCGAGATCCGCCTGCAATGGTGGACCGACATGCTGTCGGGCCACGTCCATGGCAGCGCCGAGGGCAATCCGGTGGCGGCCGAGCTGCTCCGCGCTGTCAGGGATTTCCACCTGCCGGTCGAGCCGCTGTCGCTGCTTGCCGAGGAGCACCAGTTCGATCTCTACAACGACCCGATGCCGACTATGGCCGCGCTGGAAGGTTATCTGGCGGCGACCTCATCGGCGCTGTTCGCCCTGGCAGCGCAGGTGTTGGGACCGGCATCGGAGGCGGCCGAGCATCTTGCCCGCCATGCAGGGCTGGCGCAGGGTATCGTGCAGGTTATCGCCAATCTGCCGCGCGATGCCGCGCGCCGGCAATTGTTCGTGCCGCAGCAGGTGCTGGAGAAGCACAATTGCAGCATGGAGGATGTCTTCGCCGGCAAGGAGACACCCAATCTCCATGCGGTGCTGGATCAGCTCGCGGGTGAAGCCCGGCAGCATATGACCGCGGCTTCATCGCTGTTGGCGCGGGTGGCGCCGCCGGTGCGGCCGGCGTTTCTGCCGCTGCGCCAGGCGCAGGCCGATCTCGAGCGCCTGTCGCGCCCGGGACGCAATCCGTTTACGTTGCAACCGACCTCGCGGTTGCGCACGCTTTGGACGCTGTGGCGCGCCTCGCGATCGCGTGAATTTACCAAATAGACGCCGGCTTATCGCCTGGGCCGCCCAAATGCTCTATGCTGTCCTATGGCTGACAGGTCCCAAAGTACGTCCGATTTCAGCGGCCTTCCGGTCGCCCCTGAAGACATTCACGCCGCCGCCAAGACCATCCAAGGCGCCGTCGTTGAGACGCCCTGTAGCCATAGCCGGACGTTGAGCAGCATCTGCGGCTGCGACATCTGGCTCAAATTCGAGAACCTGCAGTTCACCTCATCGTTCAAGGAGCGCGGCGCGCTCAACCGGCTCACCGCGCTGACGCCGCAAGAGCGCGTCCGGGGCGTGATCGCGATGTCCGCGGGCAACCACGCGCAAGGCGTCGCCTATCACGCCAAGCGGCTCGGCATTCCCGCCACCATCGTGATGCCGATCGGCACGCCCATGGTGAAGATCGAGAATACCAGGCATCACGGTGCCGAGGTGGTTGTCACGGGCGCGACACTGGAAGAGGCGGCCGCCTTTGCGCGAAGCCACGGTGAAGCGCACGGCATGGTCTTCGTCCACCCTTACGACGATCCGCTCGTCATCGCCGGGCAGGGCACGATCGGGCTGGAAGTGCTGAAGGCGGTCCCGGAGCTCGACACGCTCGTCGTCCCGATCGGCGGCGGCGGTCTGATCAGCGGGATTGCCATTGCCGCGAAGTCGATCAAGCCGTCGTTGCGGATATTGGGCGTCGAGGCCTGGCTGTATCCCTCGATGTACAACGCCATCCACGATGGCAATCTGCCGGCGCGCGGCGATACGCTCGCCGAGGGCATCGCGGTGAAATCACCGGGCAAGATCACCACCGAAATCGTCCGCCGCCTCGTCGACGACATTGCGCTCGTCAACGAAGCCGAGCTCGAGCGCGCAGTCGCGACCCTGATCTCGATCGAGAAGACGGTGGTCGAGGGCGCCGGCGCCGCCGGCCTCGCCGCGCTGATGTCCGATCCGTCCCGCTTTGCCGGCGAGAAGGTCTGCCTCGTGCTGAGCGGAGGCAACATCGACACGCGGCTGATCGCCTCCGTGCTCACCCGCGAGCTGGCGCGCGAGGGGCGGCTGACGCAATTGTCGCTCGATATCCCCGACAGGCCGGGGCAGCTTGCCGCCGTGGCAGCGCTGCTGGCCGAGGCGGGTGCGAACATCATCGAGGTCTCGCATCAGCGGACCTTCTCCGACCTGCCGGCCAAGGCGACGCTGCTGCAATTGGTCATCGAGACCCGCGACGCCGCCCATCTCGACGAGGTGATGGCCAGGCTCAGCGCATCCGGACTGAGCGCGCGCTGCACCTGAGCGCGCGCTAACGTGACGCCAAATTCGCGACGTGGTCGATCAGCCGGTCGATCTCTTCTTGGGTATTGTAGTAGTGGGGAGAAGCCCGGACGAGCGGCGGCAGCTCGCGGATCTCGGCATCGATGCGGGTACTCGACGGGTCTGAAGTGCCGATTGTGATGCCCGCCGTCGCGGCGCTGCTGACAATGGCCTCCGCCTCATAGCCATTCATCGTGAAGCTGACGATGGCGCCCGGCGCACGTCCCAGGTCGCGAATGGTGATGCCTGGAAGGGCCGCAAGGCCGCTACGAAGACGGTCGGCAAGCAGGCGGCAGCGCTGTTCGATCGGAGCGAGTCCGATCTCGAGCGCGTAGTCGACAGCCGCGCCGAGCCCAAGCCGGGCCGCGTAGTTGTTTTCCCAGGTCTCGAAACGGCGGGCATCGTCGCGGAGCCGATACTCATCGCGCGAGACCCAGGGCGCTGCGAAATGGTCGATCATCGGTGGCTCGAGCTGCTGCAGCAGTGCGCGGCGGACGTAGAGAAAGCCGGTGCCGCGCGGGCCGCGCAGGAATTTGCGGCCCGTGGCCGACAGCATGTCGCAGCCGATGGCGTCTACGTCGACCGTCATCTGCCCGATCGCCTGGCAGGCGTCGAGCAGATAGGGAATGCCATGCGCCCGCGCGATCTTGCCGATTGCCTCTGCTGGATTGACCAGCCCGCCATTGGTCGGAACCCAGGTGACGGCGATCAGCTTCACGCGTCGGTCGAGCATGCGCTCCAGCGCGTGCAGGTCGAGCTCGCCGGTGGCATCGCTCGGCACGACCTCGATGGTCGCGCCGGTTCGTTTCGCGACCTGAAGAAAGGCGACATAATTGGCGGCGTACTCCGCCTCGGCGGTCAGGATACGGTCGCCCTTGCGAAACGGAAGCGAATAGAATGCCATCTGCCAGGCAACCGTCGCGTTCTCCACGAGCGCGATCTCGTCGGGGGCGGCATTCAGCAGGCGCGCGACCGAGCCATAGACCGCGTCGAGCCGCTGGGCTTCGCGGTCAGCGGCGGCGTAGCCTCCGATCTCGCTTTCGAGGTCGATATGCTGCTTCATTGCAGCGAGAACGGGGGTCGGCATCAGCGCCGCGCCGGCGTTGTGGAGATAGGCGAGCCGGCTGGTGGCTGGCGTGTCGGCACGTATTCGGTCGAGGTCGATCACTCACGCCCTCCGCGTCTTGCGATTCGTGCATGAATTAGGCGCGTTGCCGAGCGCAAGCAAGCTGGGCTGGCGCGCCTCAGATGCAGAGGCCCAGCAGCTTGATGTGACAATTGCCGGACTTCGGCTTGCTCGCGGGCGCGACCTCGCGCTTCACGGCGACGATGGGCTCCTTGTCCTTTTTCTTGCCTTTGCCCTTCGGCTCGTAGTCGCCGGCGATGACCATGGCCCAATAGGTGCGCTTGCCACTCGCATTCTTGGCGCTGGCAATGCCGACGCGGGAGGCGTTGTGCAGCAAGAGGTTCTTGCGGTGCCCGGAGGAGTCGATCCACTGGCCAAGCGTCTTCTCGAAACTGTCGTAGCCGTAGGCGATGTTCTCGGCGGCGCGCCCCGCGCCGGCCGGCGCGACACGGCGGTTGAACGGGCCGAGTGCGTCGTGGCTGAGATTGTCCTTCGCCGCCATCGCGCGGGCCTGATCCATGGCGATGCGATCGAGGGTGGCGTCGCGGACGACGCGGGCCTCACCATGCTTCTGACGGAAGCTGGAGATCAGCTCCGCCGGTGAGTCGGCCAGCGCGGGCGCGCCTGCCAGCAGCACAAGGCCAGCGATCGTTCCGCCAACCATACGATGCATCATCGTCCCCCGACCGCCCATGATCTCTGCCAACCCTGCGTGATCCAAGCGCTTCTCGGTCGCCATTGTGGAGGCTTCAAGGCGCAGATTCCGCGCTAGCTCGTTGGGAGCTTCGCCTCGAAATTGAAGCGGTCGCGCAGGTTCTTGCGCTGCTCCAGGATGTCCTTGAGGAAGGCGCGGTCCTGCTCGTTCTTCATCATCGGCTCGATCAGGTCGAGCTGATTCATGGCGACCAGTTGCAGGACCTCGATGCGCGGCTTGCCGCTGGTGTTGCGTGGCAGGGCGTGCACGACCTGGATGTGCTCGGGCGGCTTCGGTCCCTTGGCGGCGGCAAGCTCGCTGCGGAGCTGGCCCTCGAGCGCGGCCTGATCGGCTTCGACGAAGGCGTAAAGCCCGACGCCGGAGCGGCGGTCGGCAAAGGCGACGATGGCGGCGTCGCGCACGGCGGGATTCCGGCGGATCAGCTCGGCCAGCACCGGCGCGTCGTTGACGAGCCGGCGGCCGCCGCCCTCGCGGTCGGTGAAGTTGAACAGGCCGCGGGTGATGGCGCGATAGACCTTCTTGCCGGTGGCGAGCCACAGGCTCGCGGCGAACGACTTCCTCGCCAGGATCTTTCGCTCTCGCGGCGTCAGCGCCTCGGGCGCGTAGGAGCGCTTGTGCTTGAGCAGATGCCGGAGGTCTTCATAGGCGAGGATGCGATAGAGCCGCCCGCGGCGCTCAAAGCACGCGGCGAGCTGGAAGTCGGTCACATAGGCGCGGCCGTCGCGGCCGACCAGCCAGTTCTGCTCCTTGGCGAGATCGTTGTGGCAGATGCCGGCGCGACGCAGCCGGCGCAGTGCGGCCTTGGCCGAGCGGAAATAGGCGAGATCGCCATGGGGCTTTGCGAGATGCAGCGCGACGCCGTCGACGAAGCCGCGCACCAGAGCGCGGCGCCCGGCCCAGAGCAGCTTGGGGCCGACGTCGAGGCCTTTGGCGCGCACCAGGGCCTGCTTCTCGCGGGCGAACAGGTGGCGTGCCAGCAGGAACGACCACCATGGCACCTCGTCGAGCCGGCGCAGCACCGCGTCGATCTCGCCGCTCTCGCTGCGGAAACGGCCGCGCTCGACGGTCGAGAACACGTCGCGCTTGAGCATCACGCCTTCGGTCCAGCGCGCCGACAGCTCTGCGGCGTCGTCTTTGGGCAAGCTCATCGCAAACTCACGCGGCGGCGGCAATGCGCAGGTGATCGGCGATCCAGCGATCGAGATCGGCGAGCGCCCGGGCGCTCAGCGCCTGCTTCTTGGCCACCGTCTTCTCGTTGCCGCGCAGCCGTGTGCCGTCGGGCTTCTTCGTTGGCAGGCTCGCGAGCGGTGGGAACAGGCCGAAGTTGATGTTCATCGGCTGGAACGAGCGCGTTCCCGGCTCGATGGTCTCGATATGGCCGCCGGTGATGTGACCGAGCAGCGATCCCAGTGCGGTCGTAGCGGGCGGACTGACAAGCATCTCGCCGCGCGCGTCCGCGGCGGCATAGAGACCCGCGATCAAGCCGACGCTAGCCGATTCCACATAGCCCTCGCAGCCGGTCATCTGGCCGGCGAAGCGCAGCCGCGGCTGCGCACGCAGCCGCAGCTGGCCGTCGAGCAGCTTCGGCGAGTTCAGGAAGGTGTTGCGATGCAGGCCGCCGAGGCGAGCGAATTCGGCGTTCTCCAGCCCCGGAATGGTTCGGAAGATGCGCTGCTGCTCGCCGTATTTCAGCTTGGTCTGGAAGCCGACGATGTTGTAGAGCGTGCCGAGCTTGTTGTCCTGGCGCAGTTGCACGATCGCGTAGGGTTTCGTGGTGGGATCGTGCGGATTGGTGAGGCCGACCGGCTTCATGGGACCATGGCGCAGCGTTTCGTGGCCGCGCTCCGCCATCACCTCGATCGGCAGGCAGCCGTCGAAATAGGGCGTGTTGGTCTCCCATTCCTTGAACTCGGTCTTCTCGCCGGCGATCAGCGCGGCGACGAAGCCGTCATACTGCTCCTTTGTCATCGGGCAGTTGATGTAGTCGGCGCCGTTGCCGCCGGGGCCGACCTTGTCGTAGCGCGATTGGAACCAGGCCACCGACATATCGATGGATTCGCGGTGCACGATCGGCGCGATGGCGTCGAAGAAGGCGAGCGCGTTCTCGTCGGTCAGCTCGCGGATGGCCTCAGCCAGCGGCGCGGAGGTGAGAGGCCCGGTGGCGACGATGACGTTGCTCCACTCGGCCGGCGGCAGGCCGGCGACCTCGCCGCGTGCGATTTCGATGAGGGGGTGATCGTTCAGCGCGCTGGTGACGGCAGCGGAGAAGCCGTCGCGATCGACCGCGAGTGCGCCGCCGGCGGGCACCTGGTTGGCATCGGCGGCGCGCATGATCAGCGAGTCGAGGCGGCGCATTTCCGCATGCAGCAGGCCGACGGCGTTGTTGGCGGCGTCATCCGAGCGGAACGAATTGGAGCAGACGAGCTCGGCGAGCCCGTCAGTGCGATGCGCCTCGGTCATGCGGGTCGGCCGCATCTCGTGTAGCACCACGGGCACGCCGGACTTCGCAACCTGCCAGGCAGCTTCCGAACCGGCGAGGCCGGCACCGATCACGTGCACGATGTTGGATTGGGGTCCTGTCATGGGGCGGACAGGTAGCGCTTTTCGGCGGAGAGTGGAATCGCCGAGATCGAGTTTTCTGCCGCCAGATGCGACAACGCCCGCACGAGGCGGGCGCTATCGGTCCGTTCCGGGCGAAAGGGCTGAAGGATATCAGCCCTGATACTGGCCGGCGGCAACGCGCGGGATGTCCGAGCGATCGAGGCCGATATCGGCCAGTTCGCGATCGCTGAGCTGGGACAGCTCGGCAACATTGCGCTGATAGTCCCGGAAGGCCTGGATCATGCGGATGAGCGAGAGCAGCATTGGTAGTCTCCTGTAGTTCGATTCAGCCTTTGCTTGAAGGCCTCATCGTTGAAATGAATATAGGTGAGAGTGGTGCAGTGCGAAAGTTCCAATGTTGCGATGCAGCTAAGCGCCACATGCATACCGCCGGTAACGAGCGATTAACTGAGGAGCGCTCCTGCCCGAGCGATGGGCGATGCGCTCGCCCGGGAGCCACAAATCACCGTGAATTCACGGGCTTATGCCGCAGACTTAGACAGACACGCGCCGGCAAACATGTTGCGCTTTCACAGTACATTCAAGAGCGCCGGTAGCGCCTAAGCCCAAAACACGCATGCGCGATTCGCATGCATCCACAAGCAAAATAATGAATTTAGGTTCATTTAGCCGCCCCAGCGACGAGGTTCCTTGTACCTGCATAAGGAAATCCGCAATTCTGCATGTTGCTCTGTGCCGAGCGCAACATCACGCAGTCCTCGCGAGGAGTTTATTGCGGCAAGTTGCCGCGCCTGGAGGAAAGTCGTGCTGCAGATCCGGCAATTTCGCTGGTCTGCCCAGTCACAAGAAGGAAGTAACGTCATGACGAAGTTACTCGGGGTTATCGCAGTCGCGGCTGTTGCATTCGCCGTCGCGCCCGTCCAGGCCGCCAAGCACGCCATGGGTGGTTGCAGCGGAGCCAACCTGGAGAAAACGGAAACCGCGATCGAGAACATGGCCGACGGCGACAGCAAGTTCGTCGCGCAGAAGGAGATTGCTGCGGCTCAGGACTCCCTGCTCAACGGCAAAATGGGTGCGTGCGGCGCGCATCTGAACAAGGCGATGCACGCCACCATGGGCAAGTAAACGCACCCAAGTAAACGTACCCAAGAGAGGGCCGGTCGCGTTGCGATCGGCCCAAGCGTTTTGTCGTGTTGTGGCGTGTTATTCTAAGGGGCGCGTGCGAGCTGGGCGGCAAAATAGGCCACCGTCTTTGAGTAGACCTCGCTCTTGTTCCACTGCTTGAGCACCTCAAAGTTCGGACTGCCCGGCTGCCAGTCCTTGCCCTTCTGCCAGCCATAGCCGGCCAGATAATTGGCGGTGGAGGCGAGCACGTCGGGCACGTTGTGCAGAAGGTCGCGCTTGCCATTGCCGTCGAAGTCGACGGCATATTTCATCCAGGATGACGGCATGAACTGGGTCTGGCCGAGCTCGCCGGCCCAGGCGCCTTTCATGTCGGCAGGCGCAAGATCGCCGCGTTGGACGATGCGCAGCGCATCCAACAGCTCGGCGCGAAACTGCTCGGCGCGACGGCAATCGTACGCGAGCGTTGCAAGCGAGCGGATCGTTGCGAACTTGCCGGTGTTGACGCCGAAATCGGTCTCCAGCCCCCAGATCGCGACCAGGACTTCGCCTGGCACGCCATAGGCCTGCTCGATGCGCGACAGCACCGAGCCGTATTGCTTCATCCTGTTGGCGCCGCGCTCCAAGCGCGGCGGCACCATGCGGCCGGAAAATTCCTCGAAGCTCTGGGTGAAGACTTTCTGCGAGCGATCGCGGTTGATCACGCTTTGGTCGAGCGTGACGCCGGCAAGCCCGGCATTGATGGTCTGCTGCGAGATGCCCTTCGCTGCAGCGTCGGTTTTGAAATCAGCCAGCCAGGCGTCGAAATTGCCCGAGCCGCAGGCAACCGCGGCGGGCGCTGGCTGGACTGAGAGAAGGGACGCGGAGACGGCGAAGGCTGCGAGAGCAAGACGAGAAATCGTCGGAGTCATCAGATGAAATGGATTTCCGTGAACTGACCTGACCGGCAGCATAATCTCGGCTGTAACCGCGGCCAAAGCAAGGCGTGCAGCCCTGTCCGAACCGGGCAGGGCCGCACGTCACGCGATTGTCAGACGTCCGTCCGATTCCGCCACGGGAAGAGGTTGGCCGGGAAGTCGGCGGCCGGCTTGCGCGGCCGATGCGGCGGAGGCGGCACCGGACGTGCGCCCGGATCGGACGCGATCACCTTGCGGTAGAGGTGCCAGGTGGCGTGCCCGAGCAGCGGGATCACGACGGCGAGGCCGAGGAACGCCGGGATCGTGCCGAGCGCGAGCAGCACCGCCACGATCAGGCCCCAGGCCGCCATCGGCACCGGGTTTTTCCCGACCACGCGCAGGGATGTGCTTATCGCCTCGAATGCACCGGCATGGCGATCCAGCATCAAGGGGAACGATACGGCGCTGAGACAGAGCGCGGCGAGCGCGAACAGAAATCCGGTGCCGCAGCCAACCACAATCAGCCACCAGCCTTGCTCGGTCGTCAGCACGCGCTTGATGAAGTCCGAGAAACCGGTGACGCCCTCGTAGCCGAACGCCGCGACATAGATCGCCTGCGCCGTCGCCACCCAGGTGACGAACAGGGCGAGCAGCAACGTACCGAGGCCGAGCATCGCACCGAACGACGGCGAGCGCAGCACCTCCATGGCATCCCAGGCGCTGGCCGGTTCATAGCGCTCGCGCCGGCTGGAAAGCTCGTAGAGCCCGAGCGGCGGCGAAAGGCCCGATCAGCGCGAAGCCTGCGGCAAGCGGAAACAGCAGCGGCAGCACCGAATAGCCCATCACCACGCGGGCGAGCACGAGGCCGAGCACCGGGTAGATCACGCAGAGGATGATGGCGTGGCTCGGAACGGCCTTGAAATCCTCCCAGCCGCGCCTGAGCGCGTCATGCAGATCGGACAATTGAATGGTTCGGATCACCGGTCCAGCCGCATCCGTGGGCTGGGCCATCGTGGGGACATTGCCCTGGTAGAGTGTGGCCATGGTCGCTAGCTCCCTTGCCAAGCGGCCGAGTCCGGCGCCGGCAAACGGCGCAAGCGGCCGCGTTTTCTCTTGAAATCCCGCGATCCCGACCAGACGCGAATTCCGGAAGGCATCGCGAGCTGAACGCAAACCGTACGCCTATTTCCGAGTCCTGTCCCTCACGCTGGGGTGAAATTCGATGCCGCAGCGCAAGTTCAGCAACGTCATTCGGTCGTCATTTCGCCGCAGATAAGCTGATGCTGCGCGATGGTTCGCAACTTCGCGGGCGCCACGCAGTGACTTGGTCTATAAGTGTGCCACTCAGGCCCTTCCAACGGATCCTTTTCGGGGAGCAGACATGAGCATTTTCGGGAAAATCATGAGCGCGATCTTCGGCAGCCAGCCGGCGTCCGCCGCGCCGGCCGGTGGCGCCGCTTCGCCGGGCGCGCCCGCAGGGTCGGCAAGTACGTCGGCGCCGGCCGCCGCGCCCATGGCCGCGGTCGACGTGGCGGCGATCGTCGACAAGGCGGCGGCCGCGCACAAGGGCGAGAAGCTGGAATGGCGCACTTCTATCGTCGACCTCATGAAGGCGCTCGACATCGATTCCAGCCTCGCCGCGCGCAAGGATCTCGCCAAGGAGCTGGGCTACAGCGGCGACATGAACGACTCGGCGAGCATGAACGTCTGGCTGCACAAGCAGGTGATGTCCAAGCTCGCCGCCAATGGCGGCAAGCTGCCGCCGGAGATCAAGCACTGACCCGCCTGGGGTCGTGCCGCAGGGGCCCGCGATCGCGCGGGCCCTTTTGCATTCAGGCGACCAGATCCGCATCCTCCGGATGCCGGTCGAGATAGTCGACGACGAAGCCGCAGCCGGCGATCACCTTCTTGCCGTCGCGCCGGATCAGGTCGAGCGCGCCTTTGACCAGCTCGGAGCCGATGCCGCGCCCGCGCAGCGCGCGCGGCGTCTCGGTGTGGGTGATGATCACGGCTGATGGCGTCAGCCGATAATTGGCGAAGGCGATATCGTCGCCGACATCGAGCTCAAAGCGGCTTCTGTCCTTGTTGTCGCGTACCGAAGCCCCCATGCGGTATACCTCCGAACTGCAGATCCTGATCCAGGAGACTCACATGGCGCTTGCCAAGGTGAGACCAAGGGAGATCGGCGCAGAGGAGATATCTGCAAATGCGCGCCGCATAGACGCACTGCAGTATGGATATGGCGCCCCGGGAGAGTGGTCCCGCGACCCGCAAATAATCCCCGATGCCGCTCTTGCAAGCCGGACTTCGGTTCCCACGTCCTAAAAAGGACATACGCCCGAATGCGGCCGGCAGGGTCGCCAGACATTCGGAGTGTCATGATCGCCAGCCGCAGACGTATGCCTCTTCTGTAGGAGGGTACGATGTCGGACTCTGGCTTCTTCAATACTCATCGAACGTGGGAGGACTGGTGCGGGATGCTGCTGGGCGCGGTGATCGTGGCCTCGCCGTGGTTCCCGATCCAGGACCAAGCGATCGCCGGTCACCAGACGGCCATCCTGAACACCGTTGCGATCGGTTTGGTCGTATTTGGCATCAGCCAGCTGGAATACGTCGCCTTGCAGCGCTGGCAAGAGGTGGCGACGATTCTGGTCGGACTGTGGCTCATCGCCTCGCCATACGTGATCGGCTATTCCGGTGAGGGATTTCTCCGCATCTATCACACGACCCTCGGCGCGGTGGTGGTGCTGCTCGGCATTCTCCAGCTATGGCAGGACTGGGATACGAATGATCAGGACTTGCTCAAGCACGGACAATAGACCGTAGGTTACGGCAGGCCCGCCGGCCACGAGCGGCGGGCCTGTGCACTCACCGTGTCACGAGATCCGCATAGTCCGGGTGCTTGTCGATCCACGTCTTCACGAACGGGCATTGCGGGATCAGCTTCAATCCTTCGGCGCGGACCTGGTCGAGCGCGCCTTGCACCAGCTTCGAGCCGATGCCCTTGCCGCCAAGCTCCTTCGGCACGTCGGTATGCTCGAAGGTGATGACACCGCCGTCGAGCTTGTAGTGCTCGGTCGCAAGATGACCTTCCACCTCGAGCTCATAGCGATGATGGGCCTTGTTGTTGATGACGTCGCTCATATCGTTGCCTTGCAGCTGCCGGCCTCGCGCACGAGATCGTAACGCACGGCCCATCGGCGGGTTTCCGATCCGAAGCTGTTCGATTCAATCGCTCGCTTTGGCCAACCTGGAATCTTCGGCCTGTGGCTGCGGGCGGAGGCAGCCCTGGCAGATGACCAGGGAGCGGTTGACCCTGGCGTCCTGTTCGGCCTCGATGCCGTCCTGCGCCTGCCGCCATTCCTTCGAATAGGGCTGAGCATCGGCTTGCGACCTGTGACGCTCGGAGCGGCCGCCAGTCCGCGTCGGCTGCGAGGTAGCGCTTGGCCGGTTGGGATCCTCGCCGGCGCCATCCCAGGCATAGCGCGCAGGCTTGATGGCGGGATCGGACGCCAGATGCGCTTGCGGAGTCGCGGCACATCCGGCGAGCGCCAACGACAACAGAAGGAGGGCAGGCGCTTTGACCATGATGCGGCACTCTGTACGCGACAATTGATGAACGTTGCGCCGATCATGTTTAAAATTCCCTGAACGATTGTGGCTGCGCTGGCGACAAACGCGCATGCGATATCTCATCCTCCTGCTCGGCTTGCTCGTGGCCAGCGCGCGCGCCGACGACGCAAGGCCGTTCAATCCGTCCGACTATCCGCCCGGCGTGCAGAAGGCGCTGCGCTACGCCAACGAGGAATGCGAGAGCCAGGAGGGTGGAGCGGTGACCTTCGCGCCAAACACCGTGCGCAGGATCGACCTGACCGGCGATGGTCGCGAGGACTACATCGTCGATTTCCAGGACACCAAATGCGGCGATCGCGAGACGACGTATTGCGGAACCGGCGGTTGCGTCATGAAGATCCTGGTAACGCTGCCGGACGGCAATCTGCGCGAGATGTTCGACGGCTACGTCCTTCGCTACAAGATCATGGCCCCACCGATAAAGCGCGGTGCGGCGCGCACCATCCGCTTCGATCTGCATGGCAGCTTCTGCGGCGGCTTTGGTGCGCAGGCCTGCTGGAAGACCAAGACTATCACCGCGACGCCTTTTGCTTTCAAGCAGCCGTAGGGCAGGTCCGCGGCAGCCGGCCTTGCAGGGCCTCCGGCGTTGGCGATAAATGGGCTGCAATGAACGGACGGCTCGCATGCTGTCCGTCGCCGAAGAGGAAGCCCGATGCAGCCCCTGCGCATGTCCCGCCGCGTCATGAATCTCGCCTATATGTTGACCCAGAATGCGCGGCGGCATGGCGCCCGTCCCGGCTTCGTATGGGGGGACAAGTCGTGGACCTGGCGCGAGATCGATGCGCAGGTCTCGGCCCTTGCAGCGGCGCTCGCCGCGCGGGGCATCGCGAAGGGCGACCGCATCCTCGTCCATTCCAAGAATGGCGATGAGATGTTCTTCTCGATGTTCGCGGCGTTCCGGCTCGGCGCGGTCTGGGTGCCCACCAATTTCCGCCTGATGCCGGATGAGGTCAGCTATCTCGCGCAGGCCTCCGGCGCGAAGGCGTTTCTGTGCCATGTCGACTTCCCCGAGCATGCCGCGGCGGTGAAGAGCGGAGCGCTGCAATTCACCTTGAGCGTTGACGGCAACGCCGCGTTCGGCGAGCGCTCGGTGGCTGACGCCATCGCCTCGCATACCGGCGCTGCCGTGGAGAATGTCGCCGTCGAGCACGACGATCCCTGCTGGTTCTTCTTCACCTCCGGCACCACCGGACGCTCGAAGGCGGCCGTGCTGACCCATGGCCAGATGGGATTCGTCGTCACCAATCATCTCGCCGATTTGACGCCCGGCACGACCGAGCAGGATGCCTCGCTGGTGGTGGCGCCGTTGTCGCACGGCGCCGGCGTGCACCAATTGATGCAGACCGCGCGCGGCGCGCGCACCGTGCTGCTGCCGACCGAGAAATTCGACATCAACGAGGCGTTCCGCCTGATCGAAACGCATCGCGTCAGCAATCTCTTCACGGTGCCGACCATCCTGAAGATGATGGTCGAGCATCCCGCCGCCGACAAATACGACCATTCCTCGCTGCGCTACGTCATCTATGCGGGCGCGCCGATGTACCGCGAGGACCAGAAGGCGGCGCTGAAGAAGCTCGGCAAGGTGATCGTGCAGTATTTTGGCCTCGGTGAGGTCACCGGCAACATCACCGTGCTGCCGGCGGCGTTGCACGATCCGGAGGACGGCCCGCACGCCAAGATCGGCACCTGCGGTTTCGAGCGCACCGGCATGCAGGTGTCGATCCAGGACGACGAGGGCCGCGAGCTCAAAGCCAACCAGAGCGGCGAGATCTGCGTGATCGGGCCTGCGGTGTTCGCCGGCTATTACGACAACCCCGAAGCCAATGCGAAGGCGTTCCGCAACGGCTGGTTCCGCACCGGCGATCTCGGCCACATGGACGAGGAGGGTTTTGTGTACATCACAGGACGCGCCTCCGACATGTACATCTCCGGCGGCTCCAATATCTATCCGCGCGAGATCGAGGAGAAGATCCTGACCCATCCCGCCATCGGCGAGGTCGCCGTGCTCGGCGTGCCCGACGCGACCTGGGGCGAGGTCGGCGTCGCCGTCTGTGTCGTCCGTGAGGGCGCGAAGGAAGTGACCGAAGCCGAGATGGCGGCGTTCCTGTCGCCGAAAGTGCCGCGCTACAAGATGCCAAAGCGCTTCTTCTTCTGGGATGCGCTGCCGAAATCGGGCTACGGCAAGGTGCCCAAGCGCATGGTGCGCGACGAGCTCGAGGCGCGCGGGCTGCTCGACCTCGACAAGGCGAAGACAGGCTGAGCGTACGAGATGCGGAGTATCAAGCAGCCGGGCTCGCCGCCTCCCGAGCGCATTCAATGGGTGGAGGCGAGGGGACGTGCCTTTTCCTTCACGCTTCAAGCCGGTCTGCCGCTGCTGGAGGCCGCGCGGCGCGGCTTTGCCGCGGAGGGCTTTGCCGGCGGCGTACTGCACTTTCGCCGCGGCGCGCTGGGGCCGTTCGCCTATGTCATGCCGGCGCTGTCGAAGACCGGCGAGAATGCGGCGTTCTACAGCGATACGTTCCGGCCGGCCGGCGTGACGCGCCCAAAGCTCGGCAGCATGACGCTCGGCATGCGCGACGGCGCGCCGTTCTTTCATTGCCACGGGCTGTGGACGGAGGCCGACGGTAGGACGAGCGGCGGCCACATGATGCCGGACGAGACGGTCGTCGCCGAGCCGTTCGAGGTCGAGGCGTTCGGTCTCGACGGTACGATGTTCACGGCCGAGCCCGATCCGGAGACCAATTTCAAGCTGTTCGGACCTGTCGCAGCCGCGAGCACCGGCGCACGTACGACGAGCCGCGCCTTCGCGCTCCGCCTGCGCCCGAACCAGGATTTTGCCGGCGGCCTCGAAGCGTTCTGTCGCGCCCACGGCATCGACCGCGCGAAGATTCATGGCGGCGTCGGCTCGACCATCGGCGCGCGCTTCAGCCATGGCGCTGCCACCGAGCCGTTCGCGACGGAGCTGGCGATCACGGCAGGGACTATCGGGCTCGGCGCCTCCGGCACGCTGGAAGCTGCGCTCGACGTTGCCCTGATCGACTACACCGGCGGCATCGCCGAGGGCCGCCTGGTGCGCGGCGATAATCCCGTGCTGATGACGATGGAGCTGGTGCTGGAGGTGTTGCCTTAAGGCTCGACCAAAGCTTGCGGTCTTCCGCGGATGCCACTTCCGTGCGGCTGGTGTTCCTGATATGTTCCTTTAACCGTTGGTGAGGAGGGGCAGGCGCATGAGCCGGACACGACGACGTCAGACCACGTTGAGCGCGCCTTATCTCAGGCGCATCTGGCTCGATCGTTCGCGCGTCGAGGACTGGGAGGCCTATCCGTTCTGTCTTCCTGTATTCAGGGACGAGTTCGACCAGAGCTTCGAGGCCGCCGTCACCATCATCGTCGGGGAGAACGGGACCGGCAAATCGACCATTCTCGAGGGCATCGCAGGACTGGCCGGCTTCGCCAGCACCGGCGGGCGCAAGGGTTTTCAGGAAATTGACGGCGGCGGCATCGAGATCAGCGGCGATGAACTGTCCTCTGCGTTGCGGGCTGCCTGGGTGCCGAAGGTGACCGACGGCTGGTTCTTTCGGGCCGAGACGTTCTTTTCCATCGCGCGCTATCTGGACCGCTCGGCCGTGGATGCTGCGCACGCCATGGAAGGCGTGTTTGGTGCGAGCGTTCAGCAAGCGCCGGACTATCTTTCCTTTTCCCACGGCGAGGGCTTTCTGGTGTTCTTCGAGGAGCGCTGCCAGAAGCAGGGCATCTATATCTTCGACGAGCCGGAATCCGCGTTGTCGCCGGCACGCCAGATGGACTTCCTCAAGCTCCTGCATCGCATGGATCTCTCCGGTCATTGTCAGGTGATCATGGCGACCCACGCGCCTTTGCTGATGGCCTATCCGAATGCGCAGCTGCTGCGGCTCGGGAAATACGGCCTTGAACCCGTGAGGGTGGAGCAGACCGATCATTACCGGGTGATGCGGGAGTTTTGTGATGATCCGCGCGGGTTCGTGGAGGCGACGCTGGGGGAGTGAATGTACCATTCACCGTTCACCGGATTTCGTAGTATGTTTTTGCCATGATCAGGTCGGCGGAATTCAGCGAGCCGCAAGATCTGGGATGGCGAGCATCCGAACCAGTTTCGTGGGCTCGATTTCGAGGCGGCGGCTGAGTTGTTGCTGGCGCTCAATGTGGCGAAATCGCTCGGAGACCTCAGTCCGTTG
This sequence comes from Bradyrhizobium glycinis, assembly GCF_016031655.1. Lineage (GTDB taxonomy): Bacteria > Pseudomonadota > Alphaproteobacteria > Rhizobiales > Xanthobacteraceae > Bradyrhizobium > Bradyrhizobium glycinis. Next base: position 73,109 of record NZ_JACCHQ010000019.1, on the reverse strand, counting down.
AGGAGCGTCGGATTGCACAAGCTGAAGGGCGATCGCAGGGGACAATGGGCAATGACGGTCAACGAGCGTTGGCGTATTTGCTTCGAATTCAGCAAAGGCGATGCCTACGAGGTTGAAATCGTCGACTATCACAAGGGCTGACATCCATGGCTCCACTCGTTCATCCTGGACGCCTGCTCAAGCGCGAATTGGCGGCGCGTGGGCTCAGTGCCAACAGGCTTTCGCTCGACATCGGGGTTCCCTCGGGGCGGATCACCGACATTTTGAACGGGCGGCGGGGGATTTCCGCGGATACTGCCGTGCGGCTTGGCCGTTATTTCGGCAATAGCCCTCAATTCTGGCTCGACTTGCAAGGACAGTACGACATCGGAGTTGTGGAGCGTGAGAAGGGCGCGGAGATTGCTCGACAGGTCAGGCCCGTCGATGCCGCCTGATGCAATGACCATTGATGAACTTCCACGCGGCGCAGGCGCACGATCCCGCGTCCTCGCGGCGGAGTCCGCCCGAGCTTTGCTGCATTCACCACCCTCGAAAGTGCCGAGGGCGCAGGGAAGGCCGGGTGCCGGCTGGCACCCGCGGTCCACTGTGCGAAGCGTGTGCTAAAAAAGGCTGCACAGCGGCATACAGGTGAAGCCAAAACATCCGGCCTTCCCTGCGCAGTGGTTTGACGGCTTATGTCGTGCTCTCCCCGGGGAGCGATGCACTATTGCCCCCGTCGCCTTGCGGATGACTGACGGTGCGGGCCCGGTCGGGCCGCAACGTCACCGCAAGCCTTGGCGCACAGACCCCGGGCGCCAGGACCACACGATTTTGCCGTACGCAGGCCGCGCCCGTCGTTTGCGCGCCGCGTCTGCTCACGGAGTGACCCGCCCTGCAAACCGCCTACGCGCGACGCTGCCTGCGTCCACCACCTCCCAACCCGCGTTAGTGACGATCGCGATGCGCCCCTCGGCCCGGGTTGAGGTGGCCGCAACATGCGATAAATCCGAATTCGAGTAAAGCGAATTATTTCCTCGCGGACGCGTTGACCTTGCTTTGGGGTGTTTTGCCCGTCGGGCAACGCAACGGATGGTGTGGATTGGGGGGCCGCCGCCTTGCCACGGCCGTGCCACGAACGGGTCTCCCCATGGCCCGAAAATGCGCTAGCATGACCTCAGCGCGCGTTCCAAGTCGCGCAGATTGAGAAACGAGGAAACGACATGAGGATGAGAAGCGGACCGGCGATCGCCGGGGTGGCGGCGCTGGCGGTGGCGGGGATGGCTTTGATGACCGCCTTCGAGCCGGTCTGGGCCCATGGACCGACGCGGCAGAAGGTGCGGGAATCCATCGAGATCAACGCGGCCCCGGCCAAGGTGTGGGCGGTGATCGGCAATTTTCAGGACATGAGCTGGCTTCAACCGGTCACCAAGACCGAAGGCGAGAAGGGCAACGAGATCGGCGCGACACGCAAGCTGACCCTGACGGGCGGCGCCACGGTCGAGGAGGAACTCTACAAATACGAGCCCGACATGCAGAGCTATTCGTACCGGATCACCAAGGTCGACGTGAAGGTGCTGCCGGTGACCAATTATTCCTCGACCTTGACGGTCTCGCCCGCGCCCGACGGCAAGGCCAAGCTGGAATGGGCCGGCGCGTTCTATCGCGGCTATCCCAACAACGATCCGCCACCGGAGCTGAGCGACGAGGCCGCGATCAAGGCGGTGAGCGGGCTGTACAAGGCCGGGCTCGAGGCCCTCAAGAAGAAGATCGAGAGCGGTAGCTGATCGTGCGAGCGCTGGTTCTGGCGGCGCTCGCCGCCAGCCTTTGTCATGCCGGGCTCGCCAGCGCAGCTGCCGACGAGGCGTTCGTCACCAACCAGCTCAGCGACGATCTGACGGTCGTGGATCTCGCTGGCGCGCGCAGCGTCGCGACCATCCCGATCGGCGGCAAGCCGGCCGGTGTCGCCGTCAGCGCCGACGGGCGCTTTGCCTATGTCACGAGCCCGGATGCCAAGGCGGTGACGGTGATCGACGCAGCCACGCGGCAGGTCGCCGGCCGCGTCGAGGTCGGCGGCGGACCGCTCGGCATTGCCGTGTCGCCCGACGGCAAGGCGGTCTATGTCGCAGATTGGTACGCCGCCGCGGTGCGGGTGATCGATACCGCCTCGCGCAGCGTCACCGCCAGCATCGCGGTCGGCGCCTCGCCGTCGGGTCTTGCGGTGACGCCCAACGGCAAACTGCTGCTCTCGGCGGACCGTGACGACGATACCGTCTCGGTGGTCGACGCCGCGACGCGCAAGCGCAAGGCGACCATCAAGGTCGGCACGCGTCCGTTCGGCCTCACCATCGATGCCGAGGGCCAGCGCGCCTACATTGCCAATGTCGGCTCCGACGACGTCTCCGTGATCGACATCGTCGCCGGCCGCGAGATCGGCCGCGTGCCGGTCGGAATGCGGCCCTATGCGGTTGCGTTGACGCTAGGCCGCGGCTTCGTCACCGATCAGTACGGCGGCACCGTCAGCGTGTTCGACCTGGCGGACCTGAAGCCCATCAAGCGCATCAATGTCGGCGATTATCCCGAAGGCATTGCGGCGACTGCCGACGGCAAGCGCGTCATCGTCGCCTGCTGGGAAAGCAACACGCTTGCTATAATCGATGCCGCCGAGCTCAAGGTGATCGGTGAGATCAAGACCGGCGACGGCCCGCGCGCGTTCGGGTCGTTCTTGCGGAGGACGGAGTAGGGGTGTGTAGGGTGGGTTAGCGTCAGCGTAACCCACCACTTTGGTGTCCGCGTTGACGGAAGTGGTGGGTTACGCCAAGCGGTCTGCGCTTCGCGCAGTCCGCAGGGCTAACCCACCCTACGGATCCGGCACAACACATCCGCAATCTCATCCATTCGCTCGAACACATGATCCGGCCCCAGCGCCCGCAATGCCGCCGGCGCCGCATAGCCCCAGCATACGGCGCCGCAGGCGATACCGACCGCGCGTGCCGCCTCGATGTCGCGGACCTCATCGCCGATCGATATGACCTTGTCTAGTACGATGCCCGCACGTCGGACGACCCGGCGGAATTTCGCAGGCTTGCCGAACAGCGATGCCGCGCAGTCGAAATGCGAAAACAGCGCGGCGGCATCCCCGAGCTTCTCGCGCGCATTGGCTTCGTTGTCGGAGGTCACCAGCGCCAGCTGCACCCCGTTCTCGGCCAGCGTCCGCAGCATCGCCTCGACGCCCGCGAACAGCGGAATCTCAGCTGCTGCCTCCGCCTTCAGCCGCCGTGCATGCCGCGCGATCGCCGGCAGCTTCCACAAGGGCACTTCGAGCCGGGAAAGGATCTCGCGGCTCGACGCATGCCTGAGCTCCTCGATCTCGTCATCTGCGACGCGGCGAAAGCCGAAGCGATCGGCGACGTCGTTGATGGTGCGCAGGAACCAGGGGAAGCTGTCGGCGAGCGTGCCGTCGAGGTCGAAGATGGCGAGGGCGTAGGACTTCATGGCCGGAAGGTCTGGTCGGGTTTCGCGACCGGATGTACAAGAGATCAACAGGAATGCACAAGATGCCCGTCGACCCAATTCAACTCAGCAAATTCCTGAGCTTCGTGCTGCGGCACAAGCCGGACGAAATCGGCTTGACCCTTGGCCCGAAAGGCTGGGCCAACATCGACGAACTGGTCGAAAGGGCCAAAGCAGCCGGGACAAAGTTCGAACGAGCCGATCTGCTCGGCGTCGTCGCAACCAGTGACAAAAAGCGGTTCTCGCTCTCGTCCGACGGGCTCAGCATTCGCGCGGCGCAAGGACATTCGGTCTCGGTGGAGCTCGGCCTGTCGCCGCGCGAGCCGCCGTCGATCCTATACCACGGCACGGCCACGCGGTTTGTGGAGGCGATCCTGTCCGAGGGCCTGAAGCCACAAGCGCGCCAGCAGGTGCATCTGTCCGCCGATGACGCGACGGCACAGAGAGTTGGTCAACGCCACGGCAAGCCCCACGTCTTCAAGGTCGATGCAGGCGGCATGCACGCGAAGGGATTCAAGTTCTACCGCGCGGACAATGGCGTGTGGCTGACCGACCACGTGCCGCCGGAGTTTCTGGCTTAGATTGTAGCGCGGCTACGCGACTACGGGGTCCACACCGTTTCCTCGGTCCAGCCGAGTTCGGCGAACTCGTCGGCCCGAAGCGGCGCTTCGCCTTCTGCGAAGAACTCGTCGAGCTGGGGCGGCGCGACGTTCGTGGCGGACAGCATGGCGTGCGCCTGTCCGCGATGATGGATCTGATGCTGAAACAGATGCATGAGCAGCCGGTCGCGGCGTTCGGTCTGAACGCTCGTGTCGCGGTTGATCTGGACGAAGCCGTCGAGGCGTTCAGTTGTCAGCCCATCACAGATCGCAATCAGGCGCTTGTCCATTGCGGCCTGGGCAGGTTTGAGCTCGGCAAGTGAGGGGTACGGCACCTCGTTCGTCCAGGCGTGCGGTCCTAGCCAGCCACCTTCAAGCGCATCGATGTAGAAGAGGTCGACGTTGTAGATGTGGTTCAGCGTATGCTGCAGGCTTGGAAAGAAGCCGGTGCGGTGGGCTTCGAATTCCGCCTGGGACAGCGCGGCGCAGGCGGTAAGCAGGCGATGGTTCGCCCAGGCATTGTTGTGGGCGAAGGCGCGATACGTTTGTACAAGTCCTGCGGACATGTCGGTTCTTCCCCGATCGTGCGGCGTCGGATTACGCTTCGCCCATCCGCCCTGCAGCCCTACGGCTTCGATGCAAATCGGCTACTCCGCCGCCTCGCTCGCCGCACGCCTCCGCTTCGGCTTCCGCGCCTTCTCCAGCACCGGCGCGAGGAATTTCCCCGTATAGCTCCGCGGCGCCTTGACGATGTCTTCCGGCGGGCCCCAGGCGACGATCTCGCCGCCGCCGTCGCCGCCTTCGGGCCCGAGGTCGATGACCCAGTCGGCGGTCTTGATGACTTCGAGATTGTGCTCGATGACGACGACCGTGTTGCCCTGCGCGACCAGTTCGTGCAGCACCTCCAGGAGCTTCTTGACGTCGTGGAAGTGCAGGCCGGTGGTCGGCTCGTCCAGGATATAGAGCGTGCGGCCGGTGGCGCGCTTGGACAGCTCCTTGGCCAGCTTGACGCGCTGGGCTTCACCGCCCGAGAGCGTCGTCGCCTGCTGGCCGACGTGGATGTAGTCGAGGCCGACGCGGTGCAGGGTCTGGAAGGTCTCGCGCACGCGCGGCACCGCCTTGAAGAATTCGGCGGCTTCCTCGACGGTCATGTCGAGCACGTCGGCGATGCTCTTGCCCTTGAACAGCACCTCCAGCGTCTCGCGGTTGTAGCGCTTGCCCTTGCAGACGTCGCAGGTGACGTAGACGTCGGGCAGGAAGTGCATCTCGATCTTGATGACGCCGTCGCCCTGGCAAGCCTCGCAGCGGCCGCCCTTGACGTTGAAGGAGAAGCGGCCGGGCTCGTAGCCGCGCGCTTTCGCTTCCGGAAGGCCGGCGAACCATTCGCGGATCGGCGTGAAGGCGCCGGTGTAGGTCGCCGGGTTCGAGCGCGGGGTGCGGCCGATCGGCGACTGGTCGATGTCGATGATCTTGTCGATGTGCTCGAGGCCCTCGATGCGGTCGTGCGGGGCGGCTCCCTCGCTGGCATTGTTGAGCTTGCGGGCGATGGCGCGATAGAGCGTGTCGATCAGCAGCGTCGACTTGCCGCCGCCGGAGACGCCGGTGACGCAGGTGAACAGGCCGAGCGGAATCTCCGCCGTGACGTTCTTGAGGTTATTGCCGCGCGCGTTCACCACCTTGATGGTGCGGCGGTGGTTCGGCGGACGCCGCTCCGGCACCTCGACCTCGAGCTCGCCGGTGAGATACTTGCCGGTCAGCGATTTCGGGTTGCGCATGATCTCGGCGGGCGTGCCTTCGGCGACGATGTTGCCGCCATGCATGCCGGCGCCGGGACCGATGTCGAGCACGTAGTCCGCAAGGCGGATGGCGTCCTCGTCGTGCTCGACCACGACCACGGTGTTGCCGAGGTCGCGCAGCCGCTTCAGCGTATCCAGCAGGCGGGCGTTGTCGCGCTGGTGCAGGCCGATCGAAGGCTCGTCCAGCACGTAGAGCACGCCTGTGAGCCCCGAGCCGATCTGCGAAGCGAGGCGGATGCGCTGGCTCTCGCCGCCGGACAGCGTGCCGGAGGAGCGGGACAGCGTGAGGTAGTTGAGGCCGACGTCGAGCAGGAAGGTGAGGCGCTCGCGGATCTCCTTCAGGATGCGGCCGGCGATCTCGTTCTGCTGCTTGTTCAGCGCCTCGGGCACGCCTGCGAACCACTCGCCGGCGCGCTTGACCGACAGCTCCGAGATCTCGCCGATATGCTTGCCGCCGACCTTGACGCAAAGCGCTTCGGGCTTGAGCCGAAACCCGTGGCACGCCTCGCAGGGCACGTCGTGGAAATATTTCGCCAGCTCCTCGCGCGCCCACTCGCTCTCGGTCTCGCGGTAGCGGCGGTTGATGTTGGTGATGACGCCCTCGAACGGCTTCTTGGTGTCGTAGGAGCGCACCCCGTCCTCGTAGGAGAACTTGATCTCGTCCTCGCCCGAGCCGTACAGGATCGCGTTCTGCGTCTTCTTCGGCAGATCCTTCCACTTGGTGTCGAGCGTGAACTTGTAGTGCTTGCCGAGCGCGGTCAGCGTCTGCACGTAATAGGGCGACGACGATTTGGCCCAGGGCGCGATCGCGCCCTTGCGCAGCGTCACATCCTTCTCGGGGATGACGAGGTCCTCGTCGACATGCTGCTCGACGCCGAGGCCGCCGCAGGCGGGGCAGGCGCCGTAGGGATTGTTGAAGGAGAACAGGCGCGGCTCGATCTCGGGAATGGTGAAGCCGGAGACCGGACAGGCGAACTTTTCCGAGAACAGGATGCGCTCGGGCCCGCTCTTGTCGTGGATCTTTGCGGTCTTCTTCTTTTCCTCCGCAGGAGCCGCCGCCGCGGGAGCATCGGCGAACTCGACGACGGCCAGGCCTTCGGCGAGCTTCAGCGCGGTCTCAAAGCTCTCGGCGAGGCGCTGGCCGATATCGGCGCGCACCACGATGCGGTCGACCACGACATCGATGTCGTGCGGGAATTTCTTATCGAGGTTGGGGGCTTCCGCCAGCTCATGGAAGGTGCCGTCGATCTTGACGCGCTGAAAGCCCTTCTTGAGCCACTCGGCGAGCTCCTTCTTGTACTCGCCCTTGCGGCCGCGCACGACCGGCGCCAGCAGATAGAGGCGGGTGCCCTCGGGCAGGGCCAGCACGCGGTCGACCATCTGCGAGACGGTCTGGCTCTCGATCGGCAGGCCCGTAGCCGGCGAATAGGGCACGCCGACGCGGGCCCACAAGAGGCGCATGTAGTCGTAGATCTCGGTGACGGTGCCGACGGTGGAGCGCGGGTTCTTCGACGTCGTCTTCTGCTCGATCGAGATCGCCGGCGAGAGCCCGTCGATCTGGTCGACGTCCGGCTTCTGCATCATCTCCAGGAACTGGCGGGCATAGGCCGAGAGCGATTCGACATAGCGGCGCTGGCCCTCGGCATAGATGGTGTCGAAGGCGAGGGAGGATTTGCCGGAGCCGGAAAGGCCGGTGAAGACCACCAGCTTGTCGCGGGGAATCTCGACGTCGATATTCTTGAGGTTGTGCTCGCGCGCGCCGCGGATCGTAATTGCGCGCAGGCTCGAGCCCGCGTTCTCTTGTTGGCGCTTCGCCCTGATCACTTCGTCCATCCCAGAGGTCCTCGAGGAATCCAAAGACGCGCGACCGCGCCAATGCAAAAGGCGCGCTTCGCCCGGAACCGGGAACGGCGCCGATGGGTATGGCAGCGAACGTAGGAAGAACGGCGGCGGATTTCCAGTGCGAGTTGCGAATCGTCAACGGATTGTTGGCGCGCTGGCGGCATCTGGCAGCAGGAACGTGCGGAACGCGGCCGGAACGGCGCCGCCAAAGCAAAAGGCCGGCGCGAGGCCGGCCTTTCGTAACGTCGGATGCGTCAGAGACGCAGCTTAATACTTCGCGACAACCGGGCCACCGAAGGTGTAGTTCAGGCGAACCGTGCCCATATCCACGTCCTGCTTGATACTGTCGCCGCGGGTGTTCACACCGAGGAAGGTGAAGTTGTCGGTGTGCTTGCCCATGAACAGGTGGTTGTATTCGACGGCAACCGACCAGTTCGGTGCGAAGCCGAACTCGATGCCCGTGCCGACGGTGCCGCCCCAACGGGTTTCGTTCGCGGTGTCGAGCGTGACGCCCGCCAGAGTGCCGCTGAACTTGTTGTGGGTGACGGCCGCGCCGCCCTTCACGTACCAGAGCACATTGTTCCAAGCATAACCCACCTGCCCGGTGAAGAGCCCGATGGCGTCGATCTTGGTATTGTTCACCAGCGGGAAGAGAGCCGCGGGCGAGCTGGTGTTGGAGCCCTTCAGGTCGGCCCAATCACCCTGGGCTTCGAGGCCGAACACCCAGCTGGCGGACTGCCAGCGGTAACCAACCTGGCCGCCGACCACGGCGCCAGTCGCATTGTGGCAACCTTCGGCTACCGGAGTGATGGCAACGCCACCCACGCTGGTCAGATCCCAGCAATTACGGCTCGAGCCGCCACCGGCGTTGGCGCCGATGTAGAAACCAGACCAGTTGTAGACTGAGGCCACAGCCACCGGAGCCTTGGTGTACGGGCGGGCCGCGAGATCAGCCGCCGATGCAGGGGCAGCCAGAGCGAACAAGCTGGCCGAAGCCAGCAAAAGCTTCTTCATATCAATTCCCCACTTCCATTTTCTCATTCCGGTCTTCCGGAGAGCGGAAGAGCAGCGGACCTCATGACCCAAGTAACATCATTGCTTTACACCATTGAAGCCAAAAGTTGTGTCACTCGGCGGCCACATCCGTCCGAAAACGCGAGCGAACGGGCGGCCGCAACAAATACAAAAAGGCCGGCGCGAGGCCGGCCTTTCGTAACGCGGGTGCGTTAGAGACGAAGCTCAGTACTTGGCGACGACCGGGCCACCGAAGTGATAATTCACGCCGACCTGCACGGTGTGCAGCTCGAGCGTGTTGGTGGGGAGGGCGCCCGAGAAGTAGGTCTCGCCGCCGAGGCTGCGATAGAGATACTCGCCCTTGACCGACCACTGCGGCGCGAAGAACGCCTCGACGCCGGCGCCGACAGTCCAGCCGTTGTGCCACTTGCTGTCCGACACGGACACGCCGAGTGCGGAGAGGGTGATCTTGTTGTCGACCCAGGCGTAACCGCCGGTGCCGTAGAACAGCACGTTGTTGACGGCGTAGCCGATGCGGCCGCGCACGGTGCCCATCGCATCGATCTTCGAGCTGGTGGTGAGGACGCCGGCGGTGACCGAGTCGCTGACGTCGGCCCAGGCGCCGTCGGCCTCGATACCGAACACGACGTTACCGGTCTGCCAATTGTAGCCGGCGGTGCCGCCGACGAAGCCGCCCTTCATCTTGATGTCGGAGGCGTCCTGCCAAGCGCCGCCGCCGACGATACCGAGGTAGAAGCCGGTCCAGTTGTAGACCGAGGCCACAGCCACCGGAGCCTTGGTGTAGGGGCGGGCTGCCAGATCAGCAGCCGAAGCGGGGGCCGCAAGAGCGAACACACAGGCCGAAGCCAACAAAACCTTTTTCATTTTCAACTTAATCCCAGTCCCAGTTTCTGTTGTTGCCTTCCGTGACGGAAGGGCAGCGGACTCAAACGGCCCAACTGACGCTGCATTTACACCACCAAAGCCGCAAGTTGTGTCTCCGAAAAGCCACAACAGCCGAAAAGGTGATGGTTGCTGACTCATTTACGTCCAGCATCGTGCCAAAATAAAAAGGGCCGGCGCGGGCCGGCCCTTCCCTTCGCTCGCGAAATCAGCGGGATATCAGTACCTCGCAACCAGTGGGCCGCCGAAGCGATAGTTCAAGCGGACAAGACCCATGTCGACGTCCTGACTGATGCGATCGCTTCCGAACACGACGCCTGCAGGCGTCGTGAAGGTGATCGTGCGGTCGCCGAGGAAGATGTGGTTGTACTCGACGCCGAGCGTCCAGTTCGGAGCAAATCCGAATTCCAGACCGGCGCCAACGGTGCCGCCCCAGCGGGTCTCGCGAGCCGATGCCAGCAGCGTGCCGGCGCCCGGCGTGCCGGCCGCGGCATAAACGTCGTACTTGTCCCCGACCACGGCGCCGCCGCCCTTCACATAGAGCAGCACGTTGTTCCAGGCGTAACCGACCTGGCCCGTAAGCAGGCCAAAAGCATCGATGCGGGAGCGGTTGCGATCACCGGTGACCAAAGCGCTTCCAGGGAAGACGGTGCTGACGTTGTCGCCCGAGAAGTCAGCCCAGTTACCCTGGCCTTCGACGCCGAACACCCAATTGGTGGACTGCCAGCGATAGCCGATCTGGCCACCGACGGTGCCACCGGTCGCGTTGTGGCATCCTTCACGGACGAAGGTGCCGGGAACCCCGGTTACGGCGCCGGTAGCGTCGAGGAAGTCCCAGCACTTGCGGCTGGTGCCGCCGCCGCCGTTGATGCCGATATAGAAGCCGCTCCAGTCGTAGATCGCAGCGACCGCCGGTGCCGGAGCCTTGGTGTAGGGACGCGCGGCCATGTCCGCCGCGCTTGCCGGAGCCGACAGCCCCAACGCCAGTACACTGATTGTGCCAAATAGAACCTTATTCATTGCAGTCTCCCCAAGTTTCGTCCGCTTCATGAAAGTCCCCGAAACGGCTGATCAGGCGCGACGCCCATATGAACTAATTCCAAGGCAAAGGTAGCCTAAGGAAAGGGCAAAGTCCGTCTCCGGAATGCCACACTCGCGGCTCAACTGAGGTGGAACAACTTGATGAATGTTAAGTGGTTTTGGGCGTTCACGGGAACTCGGTAAGGTTCCATTCGAGGGCTGCCCTTTTGCGCGGCATGCGCGGGAAAATCCGCTCGCCTCGTGACGAAGAACAAATCTGGAACAAACCTGAGCGTGATGCTATATGTGGGGATAACCCCGGGGGTGGCAGGCTGACCGGTGCCCGCAAGCGTATAGGGTCGCCCTAGCGGGCGCAGAAGAACGCGGGCAGCGGATTCGCCCTTTTGAAATTCAGTGGCATTTGGAGTGGAGAGCGGCGATGGCGGGAAGCGTCAACAAGGTCATTCTGGTTGGAAATCTCGGCAAGGATCCCGAAATCCGCCGCACCCAGGACGGGCGGCCGATCGCGAACTTGAGCATCGCCACCTCGGAGACCTGGCGCGACAAGAACACCGGCGAGCGCAAGGAAAAGACCGAGTGGCATCGCGTCGTGATCTTCAATGAAGGACTCTGCAAGGTCGCCGAACAATACCTGAAGAAGGGCGCGAAGGTTTACATCGAAGGCGCGTTGCAGACCCGCAAATGGACCGACCAGAGCGGCGTCGAGAAGTACTCGACCGAGGTCGTGCTGCAGGGCTTCAACTCCACGCTGACGATGCTCGACGGCCGCGGCGGTGGCGGCGGAGGCGGCAGCTTCGGCGACGAGCCGGGTGGCGATTTCGGCTCCTCCGGACCCGTAAGCAGCGCGCCGCGCCGTCCCGTTGCCGCCGGCGGCGGCCGCAACAGCGACATGGACGACGATATCCCGTTCTGAGCCTCCGTGCGCTTGCTCGCGTGAGGCGGCAGGACGTCTCACCAATTGCCGGGCCAGGCACGATTTTTTCGGCCTTGCCTCATGTGCAGCCTCAGGTTTTTGACGGGGCGCGATGTGATGGCATGTTAATCAAATTCACATCGCCTTCGCCCGGACGCGAGGAAGCCTCGCATGAGTCTTGCGCCGCTGCTTGAGGCTGCTCCCTCGATCCCGCTCCATGCCTTTGCCGCAATGGCCGCCATCGTGCTCGGCCTTGTCCAGTTTGCTGCCCCTAAAGGCACGCTGCCGCACCGGACCATCGGCTGGCTCTGGGTGGTCCTGATGGTGGTCGTGGCCGCCTCGTCGTTCTGGATCCACGAGATCCGCCTGGTCGGGCCGTTCAGCCCGATCCATCTGTTGTCGATCTTCACCCTGGTTGTTCTGCCGCTGGCAGTGTGGCGGGCGCGAACCCATCGCATCGCCGATCACCGGCGGATGATGATCTTCATCTTCGCCGGCGCGCTGGTGGTCGCGGGGCTGTTCACGCTGGTGCCCGGGCGCATCATGCACCGCGTGATTTTCGGGGTGAGACCCGGTTCCGCCCGGTCCGTTCCCGGCCTGTCGGCGGCAGTGCCCGGCAGGGCGTAAGTCTCTGGAAAAACAGTCGGAAAAAGCGCGTCCCGAGCCCCGGCAAGGGTGGTTATCGGGGGTGTGATGCGCTATATGATTCCCAGACAAAACCTCACCGGATTCCCCCTTGGCTGACGACGACAACAAGCCCGGCGACCAGCCGGCGCACCCCTCGGACATTCGTCCCGTTTCCATCTACGAGGAGATGAAGAAGTCCTATCTCGATTACGCCATGAGCGTGATCGTGGCGCGTGCGCTGCCCGATGCGCGCGACGGGTTGAAGCCGGTCCACCGCCGGATCCTGTTCGCGATGAACAATCGCGGCGACACCCCGGACAAGAAGCACAAGAAGTCCGCCGGCGCCGTCGGCGAGGTCATGGGTAAGTACCATCCCCATGGCGACCAGGCGATCTATGACGCCTTGGTGCGCATGGCGCAGGACTTCTCGATGCGCGCGCCCTTGATCGACGGGCAGGGCAATTTCGGCTCGGTCGACGGCGATCCGCCGGCGGCGATGCGCTACACCGAGTCGCGCCTGACCAAGATCGCGCTGAAGCTGCTCGAGGACATCGACGACGACACGGTTGACTTCCAGGATAATTACGACGGTTCCGAGAAGGAGCCGGTGGTTCTGCCCGCGCGGTTCCCGAACCTCTTGGTCAACGGCGCCGGCGGTATCGCGGTCGGCATGGCCACCAATATCCCGCCGCACAATCTCGGCGAGGTGATCGACGCTTGCGTCGCGCTGATCGACAATCCGTCGCTGACGATCGACGAGCTCATCAACATCATCCCGGGCCCGGATTTCCCGACCGGTGGCATTATCCTCGGACGCCAGGGCATCCGCAGCGCCTATCATCTCGGCCGCGGCTCCATCGTAATGCGCGGCAAGGTCACCTTCGAGACGATCCGCAAAGAGCGCGAGGCGATCGTCATCACCGAGATCCCCTATCAGGTGAACAAGGCGACGATGGTCGAGCGCATCGCCGAGCTCTACAAGGAAAAGAAGATCGAGGGCATCTCCGACCTGCGCGACGAGTCCGACCGCGATGGCTATCGCGTCGTCGTCGAGCTCAAGCGCGATGCCGTGCCAGACGTCGTGCTGAACCAGCTCTACAAGTTCACGCCGCTGCAGACGAGCTTCGGCGTCAACGCCGTCGCGCTCGATTCTGGCCGTCCGCAGACCATGAACCTGAAGGACATGCTGACGATCTTCGTCGGCTTCCGCGAGCAGGTCGTCACCCGCCGGACCAAGTACAAGCTGCGCAAGGCGCGCGAACGCGCGCACGAGCAGGTCGGCCTCGCCATTGCGGTCGCCAATATCGATGAGATCATCAAGGTGATCCGGCACTCGCCGACGCCGGCTGCGGCGCGGGAGACACTGATGACCCGCGACTGGGCCGCGCGCGACGTCGAGGACATCATCACGCTGATCGACGATCCCCGTCACCGCATCAACGCGGACGGGACGATCCGCCTGTCGCTGGAGCAGGCGAGGGCGATCCTGGAGCTGCGCCTGGCGCGCCTCACCGCGCTCGGCCGCGACGAGATCGGGGAGGAGCTGTCCAAGCTCGCCGGCGAGATCAGCGATTATCTCGACATCCTGCGCTCGCGCGGGCGCATCCTCGACATCATCAAGACCGAGCTCGCCGAGGTGAAGACCGAGTTCGCAACCCCGCGCCGCACCGTGATCATGGAGCAGGAGGGCGAGGTCGAGGACGAGGACCTGATCCAGCGCGAGGACATGGTCGTCACGGTCTCGCATGCCGGCTACGTCAAGCGCGTGCCGCTATCGGCCTATCGCGCCCAGCGCCGCGGCGGCAAGGGCCGCTCCGGCATGCAGACCCGCGACGAGGATTTCGTCAGCCGGCTCTTTGTCGCCTCGACCCATACTCCGGTGCTGTTCTTCTCCTCGCGCGGCCAGGTGTACAAGGAAAAGGTCTGGCGGCTGCCGATGGCCGCGCCGAACGCACGCGGCAAGGCCATGATCAACATCCTGCCGCTGGAGCAGGGCGAGCGCATCACCACCATCATGCCGCTGCCGGAGGATGAATCGACCTGGGGCCAGCTCGACGTGATGTTCGCCACCACGGGCGGCAACGTCCGCCGCAACAAGCTGTCCGACTTCGTCGACGTGCGCCGCTCCGGCATCATCGCCATGAAGCTCGACGACAACGAGGCGATCGTCGACGTGCAGATCTGCACCGAGCGCGACGACGTGCTGCTGACCGCTGCCGGCGGCCAGTGCATCCGCTTCCCCGTCACCGACGTGCGCGTGTTCACCGGGCGCACCTCGATGGGCGTGCGCGGCATCGCACTCGGCGAAGGCGACAAGGTGATTTCGCTGGCGATCCTGCGCCACGTCGACACCACCTCGGACGAGCGCTCAGCCTATTTGAAGATGCGCCGCGCGGTGGCGGGTGAAGCCGCCGCGGACGAGGCGCCGGCCGATGCTGAGGCCGAGGAGACCTCGGGCAGCTTCCAGCTCCCGCAGGAGCGATATGTCGAGATGTCGGCGCAGGAGCAGGTCGTGCTGACCGTCTCCGTCAACGGCTATGGCAAGCGGACCTCGTCCTACGAGTACCGCACCACGGGCCGCGGCGGCAAAGGCATCGTCGCCATGAGCGTCAATAACCGCAACGGCAATCTCGTGGCCTCGTTCCCCGTGGAGGAGGCCGATCAGATCATGCTCGTCACCGACAAGGGCCAGCTGATCCGCTGCCCGGTCGAAGGCATCCGCATCGCCGGCCGCTCGACGCAAGGCGTGATCGTGTTCGACACCGCCGAGGACGAGCACGTCGTCTCGGTCGAGCACATCACCGAAGAGGCGGAGAACGGCAACGGCGAGAACGGCAACGGGGCGTGACGCCCCGTTCTAAGCTGCGTTTGCAAGCTCCCGCGTCAAATCGGCAAGCGCTTCCTGCTTGCCGATTTGCGCCATCCAGCACCATAGCTCCAGCGTGCAATACATGCGGTAGAGACGAAGCGTTTCCTGCCAATCGGTACGCTCGATCTTGCCATAGCCCGCGAGCAGTCCTTCGCGCTTCGGTGCATCCTTCGCCGTGAAATAGTAGAGCGCCTTTGCGATATCCATCAGCGGATCGCCTGACGTCGCATTCTCGAAATCGACGATACCTGACAAATGCGGAGCGCCCTGCGGCGTCACCAGCACGTTACCAGCATGGAAATCGTAGTGGCAAAGGCTCGGGGTGACGGCAGCATCAAAAAGGTGCTGCCGAGCGGCAACGGCTTTCCGAATTCGCCCGGCAAGTGCGGGTTCTCCGCCTCGATTGCAAAATTCCTTCAGTTTTCGCTCGAGCTGCGCGCACATGTAGGCCCGGTTGCTCGGATGCGCCGTCCAGACCCCGTGAGGACCAATGTAGCCAAAACTATCGAGGGAAACTTCGTTGATCCTGCGAAGCGCAGCACCCATCTCGGCGTAGATTGCGAACAACCCTGCGTCCGATAGATCGGCTTCGCGTCGGCCGAGGATCGTGCCGTCGAGCTTGGTCATCAGGACGTAGTTGAGGTCGATCACAGATTGCGTGTCGTCGGCGAACAATATTCTCGGAACGGCTACATCGACGCCACGGAGAAGTCCCAGAACGTAGACCTCCTTCTCCATTTTCCACTGCAGCGATGCAGGGTAGGCCTTGAGGACGCAGGCGCGCGAATCCGCCAACACGATCTCCAGGACGGTGCCGATCTCCCCGCCATGCAGTTCGGCGACGTTCAGCAGCGAGGCCTGCGGAGATATCTGACCGAGGATCGCCTGCACCTGATCGACCGAGATTGTCAGCCGCGGCTTCAGCTGCAGAGGTGGATCATTGGACATTTTCGCACCTGCAGCACGGCGGCTGCGCTATGGCGGCTTCCGTCAGGGCTTAGAGTGGGCAGGTGCCGACACCGCCGCAGACCCCCAAGGGCGCCCACGGTCATGGCAGGCGGCAGCCGATCGGAACAGTGCCCCCCTCAACCAGATCGCGCTCGACGGGCCATTCCGACGGGCGCGAACACGATGCAGTCTGCGACGAGACGTCGCAAATATCCATGGGGTTTATCTAGAGGGACCTACCCGACGCGAACGTACAGATCCGTCTACGGGGTGCGGTCGGCGGTCACGAGGCGCGCCTCGCGGACATTGGCCTTGCTGCCGGCGCGGCGCAGGCAGGACGCCTCGAAATTCGGCCAGGCCTGCTGCGAGCAGTCACGGCCGACGGCGCGGATATCCAGCCGGTCGCTCTTGGCCAGCGGCTGCGGCACGCTGGCTTCGACCTTCGGGGCAAAGCCGGGCAGGAGGGTGAGGGCCGCGGCAACACACGCAGACAGAGCGATCGCTGAAAGAGCCTTGATCATTGACAGTCCCCTGTGATGCGGCCGCCTACGCCCAGTACGCGGCCCGTCGTTCGTTGGCCGGATTAGTAACCATGGCCAGTTTCCGGACGTCTTCGCCGTCGCCGGAAATGGTTTCGTTCGCGCTCCGTTTTGTTTCGTAGCCACCCCGAGGACGAAACAAACCGGCTGTCGCCGACGCCCGGCCGGACGTTTTCGGGGGCTGGACCGGAAACGGACAAGGACCCTGTCCGGCTTGCCGGCCCGGGCCGGGCGAGGTAGGACGGGGCCATGTCGCGCATTGCCTTCTACCCGGGTTCCTTCGACCCCATCACCAACGGCCACCTGGATGTGGTCCGGCACAGCGTTGCGCTGTGCGACAGGCTTGTGGTCGCGATCGGGGTGCATCCCGGCAAGAAGCCGCTGTTCTCGACCGAGGAGCGGCTCCAGATGCTCGAGGACGTCTGTGGTCCGATCGCGGCGCAGGCCGGCTGCGTGCTCGAGGCGACGACCTTTGACGATCTATCGGTCACTGCGGCGCGAAAGCACGGCGCGACCATCATGATCCGGGGCCTGCGCGACGGCACCGACCTCGACTACGAAATGCAGCTCGCCGGCATGAACGAGGCCATGGCGCCCGAGGTGCACACGGTCTTCCTGCCGGCCTCTCCCATGGTCCGCCCGATCACCGCCACTTTGGTGCGCCAGATCGCCGGCATGGGCGGGGACGTCTCGGCCTTTGTCCCGCCGCAGGTCGCGGCACAGCTCAAGGCCAAATTCGCCGGCTAGCGGCGCGCTTCCACTTCTCTCTGATCCGGAGTTGTCATGATCCGAATTCTCGCAGTTCTTGCCGCGCTTCTGTTCGCGGCGCCGGCGGTGGCGCAGCAATTGCCGGCAAATCTCGACAAGGCCAACGCCATCGTCATCGACAGCACCAAGGGCCGCATCGTCATCAAGCTCAGGACCGACATCGCGCCCCAGCATGCCGAACGCATCAAGCAGCTCGCGCGCGAGGGCTTCTACAACAACGTGCCGTTCCACCGCGTCATGGACGGCTTCATGGCGCAGACGGGCGACGGCCAGAACTTCAACGGCACCGGCGGCTCGAAGTACCCGAACCTGAAGCAGGAATTCTCCAAGGTGCATTTTGCCCGCGGCATCGTCGGCATGGCTCGGCGCGGCGACAGCGTCGACAGCGCCAACTCGCAGTTCTTCATCATGTTCGCCGACGGCGGCAGCCTCGACGGCCAGTACACCGTGATCGGTGAGGTCGTGCAGGGCATGGACGTCGTCGACAAGCTGAAGAAGGCGCCCCCCGGCTCGCCCGGCGGCTCCGTCACCGACCCCGACAAGATGGTGAAGGTGCAGGTCGCCTCCGACATCAAATAGGAGCGGCCATGGCGCGCCGTGGTGGCAAGCTCGTGCTGGTTGCCGCGGTGCTGCTGCTCGGCACCTCCCAGGCGGCCGTGGAGGCCGCAGAGGTCAATACGATCCAGGACATCTTCCGGCACCTGCGCACCTGCTGGAGACCGCCGTCGCCGGCCAGGGCGCGCCCACTCGACATCACCGTCGTCGTGAGCTTTAACCGGGCCGGAAACATTCTGGGCCATCCGAGGATTACCTATGAATCCGCGGAGGCCTCCGACAATGACCGGCTGCAATACCGGATCGCGGTGATGGAGGCGTTGCAACGCTGCACGCCAGTGCCATTTACCGATGCAATGGCCGGCGCCGCGGCGGGACGTCCATTCGCAATCCCGTTCCGCAACCGCGACACGTCACCCGACAAGACTTCACCCCCAACGCAAGAGAGACGAGCATGAGCGACACCGAAAACACCCTGATCCTCGAGACCACGCAGGGCCCCGTCACCATCGAGATGCGGCCCGATCTCGCCCCGAACCACGTCGCCCGCATCAAGGAGCTGGTGCGCGAGGGCTTCTACGACGGCATCGTGTTTCACCGCGTGATCGAGGGCTTCATGGCGCAGACCGGCTGCCCGCACGGCACCGGCACCGGCGGCTCCGGCAAGAAGCTGAAGGCCGAGTTCAACAAGGAGCCGCACGTGCGCGGCACCGCCTCGATGGCCCGCGCCGCCAATCCCGATTCCGGCGACAGCCAGTTCTTCATCTGCTTCGACGACGCCCGCTTCCTCGACAACCAGTACACGGTGTGGGGCAAGGTCACCGAGGGCATGGAGAATGTCGACAAGATCAAGCGCGGCGAGCCGGTGCAGAACCCGGACAAAATCGTCAAGGCGCGGATGGCCGCGGACAAGGAATAAGTACGCGACCCTCATCCTGAGGAGCGCGGAACGCGCGTCTCGAAGGATGAAGGCCCCGCTGCTGCAGTTCGGCCTTCATGGTTCGAGACGGCGCGAAGCCTGTCATCGGGCCGCGCTTCGCGCGGACCCGGTGGCACCTGCTCACCATGAGGGTCTGACTGTGCGGCGCTGAGTCCGACATGCGCACCGATCTCTTCGATTTCGATCTGCCGCCCGAGCGCATCGCACTGCGCCCGGCGAGCCCGCGCGATTCCGCGCGGATGCTGGTCGTCGAGAATGGCGCGCTGCGCGACCAGATCATTTCCAACCTGCCGCAATGGCTAAGGCCGGGTGACCAACTCGTCGTCAACGACACCAAGGTGATCGCGGCGCAGTTGAAGGGCCGCCGCATCGGCCGCGAGACCGAGCCGAAGATCGAGGCGACCCTGATCAAGCGTCTCGACGGCTCGCGCTGGCAGGCGCTGGTGAAGCCGGCCAAGAAGCTCGCCCCCGGCGACCGTATCCGCTTCGGCAACGAGGGCAAGGTCTGCCTGCTTGGTCACCTCGACGCCGAGGTCGAGGCCAAGGGCACCGAGGGCGAGGTCACGCTGTCGTTTTCGTTCCACGGCCCGGCGTTGGACCAAGCCATCGCCGATCTCGGCAGCCCGCCGCTTCCGCCCTACATCGCCTCAAAGCGCACGCCCGACGATCAGGATCTTGCGGATTACCAGACCATGTTCGCGGCGAATGAAGGCGCAGTTGCGGCGCCGACCGCGGGCCTGCATTTCACCCCGGCGCTGGAGCAGGCGCTGCACGCGCGCGGCGTCAGCATCAACCGCGTGACGCTGCATGTCGGGGCAGGGACGTTCCTGCCGGTGAAGGTCGACGACACCGAAGCCCACAAGATGCACGCCGAGTGGGGCACGATCTCGGCCGAGACGGCGGAGCGGCTCAGCGCTGCGCGCAGGAACGGCGGCCGCATCGTTGCCGTCGGCACCACGTCATTGCGGCTGCTCGAAAGCGCCGCGCGCGAGGACGGCACGATCCAGCCATTCGCGGCCGAGACGTCGATCTTCATCACGCCCGGCTATCGCTTCCGCGCGGTCGATATTCTGATGACGAATTTCCACCTGCCGAAGTCGACGCTGTTCATGCTGGTGTCGGCGTTCTCCGGGCTCGAGACGATGAAGCAGGCCTATGCGCACGCGATCGCGCAGGGCTATCGGTTCTACTCGTACGGCGATGCGTGTTTGCTGTTTCGGGCGGCGCTTTAAACGGCAAGCCCAGCTCTATCACCGTCACCCTGAAGGTGCTCGCCTCTTCGGCGAGCCTCGAAGGGTGACGGCCCCGCTGCTAGATTTCGGCCGTGCATCCTTCGAGGCTCTCCGTGCAGCGCCTTGCGCTGCACGGCTCGCACCTCAGGATGACGGGCCGAAGATGTGTTACGCCATCACCCGCTGCGGCAACAGCTCCGCGATCTGCACCGCGTTGAGCGCCGCGCCCTTGAGCAACTGATCCGCCGCGACGAACATCGAGATCGAATGGCCGGTGGGATCGCTGAGATCCTTGCGGATGCGACCGACCAGGACGTCGTCCTGGCCCGAGGCGTCGATCGGCATCGGGAAGTAGTTCTTGGCGCGGTCGTCGACCACCTTCACGCCGGGCGCCTGCGCCATGATGGCACGGACCTGGTCCTCGCTGATCGGCTTCTCGCATTCGAAAGTGATGGCTTCGCAATGGGCGCGCAGCACCGGCACGCGCACGCAGGTGACGCCGACGGCAATCGACTCGTCTTCGAAGATCTTGCGGGTCTCCTTGATGACCTTGGTCTCTTCGTCGTTGTAGCCGGTCTCGGGATCGACGGCGGTGTTGTGGTTGAACAGGTTGAAGGCGTAGGGGTGCGGCATCACCTTGGGCGTATAGACCTGCCCATTGAGATTGGCGCGGGTGGACTCGACGAGCTCCTCCATCGCGGCGGCGCCGGCGCCGCTAGCCGCCTGATAGGTCGAGATGATCACGCGCTTGATGCGGTTCTTCTGGTGGATCGGCCACAACGGCACCAGCGCGGTGATCGCGGCGCAGTTCGGGTTGGCGATGATGCCCTTGTGGTCACGGATGCGGCTCGCGTTGATCTCGGGGATCACCAGCGGCACGTTGGGGTCCATGCGGAAGGCAGAGGAGTTGTCGACCACGACGGCACCGGCTTTGACTGCGATCGGCGCATACTTCTTGGAGATGCTGCCGCCGGCCGAGAACAGCGCGATGTCGACGCCGTCGAAGGAGCGCTCAGTCAATTCCTCGATGACCACGTTCTGCCCGCGGAACGACACCGTCTTGCCGGCCGAGCGGGCGCTCGCCAGTGCCTTGAGCTTGCCGACGCGGAAACCACGCTTGTCCATGGTGGCGATGAATTCGGCGCCCACCGCACCGGTGACGCCGACAATCGCGACGACGGGATCGTTACTCACTTTGTCCTCCATTGAGTTCTAGACAACAAAAAAGCCCCGGACCATCGAGGGCGGGGCTTGCCGTAGAGCTGATGCGTTTAAGTCGACGACCTACGCGCGCACGCCTCCCCGGGCCCCTTCGGCCGTGGTTTTGGTCGTGCGTTTGGTGGTCGTGAACATGGCGGCGACTTATGCGGGAGAGTCTTGCCCCCGTCAATGGCTTTTCGGCCCGGACGATGCCGGGGGGAGGCCAGCCGCTATTTCACCCTGGCGCCCGGCGGCTCCAGGGTGACCTCCTTGAGGTCGTCGCCGCTGACGACGACGATCGAGAAGTTCAGCCGGCCGCGTTCGCGGACCAGCCCGCCGCTGATGGCCTTGCCCGCGGCGGCGCGCTCGGCGACGCGCACGGCATCGGAGAGACGGTGCCTGATCGCACCCAGCGCTGCGAGGTTGCTGCGGTCCTCACGGTCGAGCTCGGTGAGGGGTAGGGCGGCTTCCCCGCCAACCAGTTCGCCGGTCGAAGCATTGATGGTGTGGCGCCAGATCCGGTCGTTGTGCAGGGTCTTCACCCGGTAGACCGGCACGCCCGAACCGCCGTCGAAGCTCACATCGGCGGTGGTGGCGCCGGCATGGCGGGCTTCGGCAATCGCCATGGCCTGGCTGATCGTGATCGACGAGCTGCGGAATCGTTCTATTTCGCGGCTGACTGCCTGGCGGTCCGCTTCGGCATCACCATCTGTGTCGCTGTGAAGCGCGGTCGGGGTGCTCGTGGTCACGATGGCCTGTGCCGGCGCGGCGATGAGCAGCGCGGGCAATGCGATCGCAAGCAGGTGCGAGGTCCATCGTTTGGCAGTCGTCATGCTCGAAACCCTCGGCCAGCGAGTGTGCCGGATGATCGTAAACAATTCGCCGCCGGCCTTGGGCATCGGCCGGCCGCGGAGCGCCGCGACAGGTTGTACCCGCCGCGGCGATCGAAGCGGGTCCGGACCTCTGTGGGGCTGGTGAAAAAGCGGCCCGAACCGACTGTAATAAAACCATACCGTATCGTTTTGTTTTGGTCAATGACACCGCACCGTCGCCCCCACCGGAAAGTGCGCAGGCTCACGGAATTGTCAGCGGGAGGGGCGGCGCCGCGACGTGAGTTTCGCGGCGTCCTGAACGCGGTCGGCAGGCCCGAGCGCGCCGGCCAGGAACAGCTTGATCGCCGCGCGCATGCGCTTCTCCGCGGCCTTCGGCTCCAGCGCCGTTCCGAACGTGGCCATGCGGTGCGTGTGACCGACGACGACGTCGAGGAACACCTCGGCTGCGATGGTGGTGTCGTCGACGTCGAGCGCGCCTTGCGCCGCGAGATGGTCGAAGAAGCGCGCCGTGGTGGCGACGGCCTTGAGCCAGCCTTCCTCCTTGCCGAGCTTGGCGACGTCGGGGAAGTTGATGGCCTGCGCCGTCATCATGCGGCTGAAGGCGACGGCATCGGGGCCGCAGGTGAAGGTCAGCATCTCGCGTCCGATCTCGACCAGCCGCTGCTCGACCGAAATGTTCGAGGCGCTGGAGAGCTGCGTCTCCGCCGCCGCCGACAGCGGTGCAAGCCAGCGCTCGATCTCGCGCCTCAGCACGGCCGCGAACAGGCCGCGCTTGTCGCCGTAGCGGGAATAGACGGTGGGCTTGCTGACCCGCGCAGCTTCCGCAACCGCATCGAGCGAGGTCGCATCGAAGCCGCGATCAAGGAACAGGCGGGTGGCGACCTCGATCAGCCGCTGATCGCGCTCGATCGCGGCGCTCTTCGTCGGCCGGCCGCCGCGCGATTTCGGCACCTCACGCCGTGGCGCTGCCGGTCTTGTCCTGGTCGCAGTCAATCCCATGCCCAATGATTCCTGCGCGTTTCTGACGGTCGTCCTTGCTCTATAACGCGCAGCAACCGGGGCGTCATCGCGATTCTGGCCGAAAGGGCCATATCGTCAACGGTCTCGATACGACCCCGTTCCTTGTGCCGCCTAAGGCAGCGCCGAGGTCCAGGCTTGGCCGGATGCAGCCTTCTCGTAGCCGTACTGGTAGAGCGCCCGCATATAGCCAGTGTCGAACCCTTCCGAAGGCGGCGCCGGATAGTCGCGCGCGATGTAGGAGAGATGGAAGCCCAGTCGGTTGCGCTTGGCGAAATCGTAGGTCGAGAAGATGATCGAGCGCGTCTGCGATTGCGTGATCGCCGACAGGCTGCGCGAGGCAACGTCGATGGTGCCGTTGGAGACGAGCTCGAAGTTGCGTTCGATCTTCTTGTTGACAAGGATGTAGATGTCCATCTTCGCATTGCCGGGCAGACGGCCGCTCTGGAACAACAGAGCTTCCGGCAAGGTCAGCACCGGCGCGGTCACGCCGCCATCGACATGCATCTCCTGAAACTTGCGGCCCCCGCCTTCGGCATCGATCATGATGGGCGGAAACACCAGGGGAATGCTGGCGGATGCCGCCATCACGTCGCGAAACAGCTTGAGAGCCTCGGGCGTTCCGACCGCGGCAATCCTGCCCATGTCCCAGATCGCTGTGCGCTGCGTGTCGAGGTCGGTCGTCACCACCAGCAGTTTGCGGCCCTTGGCGTGCTCGCGCGCGACCTGCGCCATGATCTCGAGCCCGACATAGCGTGCGACGAGCTCGCGCAGCCTGGTGTTGCCGAACAGGCCGGATCCGAACAGCACGCGCATGATGCTGGGATCGTTCAGGAGGCTTTCGGCGATACCGCTGGTGTAGACCTCCTTCAGCGTGTCGTCATATTGCGGTCCGAGAAATGCGAACGGCGCGATCAGGCCGCCGGTGCTGACGCCCGAGACGACCGAGAAGGTGGGGCGGGTTCGGGCCGCGGTCCAGCCGTTGAGCACGCCGACGCCATATGCACCGTCAGCACAGCCGCCGGAGAGCGCCAGATAGGTTTTCGCCGCAGTGCTGGTGTCCTTCTCGAAGCTGAACTTGGTGACCGGCTCGTCGGCGTAGCGCCTGAGCCCGTCGATATCCAGCACGCGCGAGACGCTGGCCTCAGTGGCCGTGTAGGGTGTGCGGGGCAGGGCGGTGCAGGCGCCGAGCGCCAGGCTGCAGATCAGGACCACCGATCCGATCAGGCCGACGCCAGTCTGCCTGATCCGGTCGCGCGAGGAGACGGAAGCGTCGGTCGAACACGAAGGGTACGGCATTGTCGGTGGCTGGCGATCACGCATCTACCGCCGCCGGCAAGTTCGCCGCGGCATTCTCGTCCAGCCCCCAAGATAAAACTACACTGTATCGTTTTGTTTGACAAGGGCGCGACACTCAATCCTCGTGTTTGGTCGGTGTCCCAGTCTGGCGCACAAACCGGCCCGAGCGCGATCGGCGGGTTGATCGGTCTGCTCCGACACGCAATAAGCACCGCATGAATCGCGACAATGACCTTCCCAATCACTTTGAGTTGCTTGCCACCGACGGGGCCGCGCGCGCCGGGCGGTTGACCACCCCGCACGGCATTGTGCGCACGCCGGCCTTCATGCCGGTCGGCACCGCCGGTGCCATGAAGGGCATGCACTGGCGCGAAGTGCGCGATGCCGGCGTCGATATCGTGCTCGGCAACACCTATCATCTGATGTTGCGTCCGACCGCCGAGCGGATCGCGGCGCTTGGCGGCTTGCAGAAGTTCACAGGCTGGAACGGAGCGATGCTGACCGATTCCGGCGGCTTCCAGGTGATGTCGCTGGCGGATTTGCGCAAGGTCAGCGAGCACGCCGTCACGTTCCGCTCGCACATCGATGGCGCCAAGGTCGAGCTGTCGCCGGAGCGGTCGATCGAGGTGCAGCGTTTGCTCGGCTCCGACATAGCCATGCAGATGGACGAATGCGTGCGGCTGCCCGCTGACCGCGCCGACATCGAGCGCGCGATGCAATTGTCGCTGCGCTGGGCCGAGAGAAGCAAGCGCGCCTTCGGGAGCGCCCCGGATGGCTACATGCTGTTCGGCATCGTGCAGGGCGGCGACGTGCCGCAGCTGCGTCATGCGAGTGCGCAAGGTCTGGTCGGGATCGGCTTCCATGGCTATGCGATCGGCGGGCTCGCCGTCGGCGAACCGCAGGCGGTGATGCTGGCGATGATCGACGAGACCGCCCCGCTGCTGCCGAAGGAACGGCCACGCTATCTCATGGGCGTCGGCACGCCAGACGACATCCTCGAAGCGGTGAAGCGCGGCATCGACATGTTCGACTGCGTGATGCCCACGCGCAACGGCCGGCACGGTGTCGCCTTCACGCGCTACGGCCAGGTCAATTTGCGCAACGCCCGCCATGCCGACGATCCACGCCCGCTCGATGAAGAGAGCTCATGGCCGTCGACGCGGAACTGCGCGCGCGCCTATCTCCATCATCTCGTCAAGGCGGGCGAGACGCTGGGCGCGATGCTGCTGTCCGAGATCAATGTCGCCTACTATCAGTCCCTGATGCAGGGCATCAGGGACGCGGTCGCACAGGGAAATTTCGAGGAGTTCTATCAGCGGACGCGCGCGGACTGGGCGAGGGGCGATATCGCCCCGCGCTAGATCAACGGTACAAACTCAATTGCACACGAGCCGCCGCTTCACGGCGTGCTTGGTCACGAAGCCATAGCCGCAATTATCGCAGGTCCAGAGGTAGCTGATCATGTGGTCCGAGACGTAAGCGGAAGCTTCGGCGGCGACCATGGAGTCGGCGCAGACGGGACAGGTCGGCAACTCGCTGCAACGCGGATCACGTCTTAGCACTACGGTCGACATCACTTCAGCAACCGCTGACATCGTGGTGACCTCCCTGCTTTGAGACCTAAGTCTAACATAAGCAGAATCAGTTGACGAGGTCGCAACACAAATGCGTTGGTTTTCTGCTAATTAAAGCTCACGCGATTTTGCGATGCAGCGTATTTAACATGTGCTGCATTGCCGCTTGCGTGTCGCCGCAAGCTGTCCGTAACTGCGCAAGGCCGCGACAGAGGTGCAGATCGTCGCCACAGGGAGTTCATCATGGACGCATCGTCCGACACGGGTGCAGCGCACCATCCCGGCCGCGGCCGGATCTATGACTCGATCGTCGATGCCTTCGGCAACACGCCCATCGTGCGCTTGCGCCGGCTGCCCGGCATGCACGACGTGAACGCGACCATTTTGGCGAAACTTGAATATTTCAATCCTGCCGCAAGCGTCAAAGACCGCATCGGTGCGGCCATGATCATCGCGATGGAGAAGGCGGGCATCGTCAAGCCCGGCACGGTGCTGATCGAGCCGACCTCCGGCAATACCGGCATTGCTCTCGCCTTCGTGGCGGCCTCGCGCGGCTACCGGCTCAAGCTGGTGATGCCGGAGTCGATGTCGATTGAGCGACGCAAGATGCTGGCCTTTCTCGGCGCCGAGCTGGTGCTGACGCCGGCGGCGCAGGGCATGAAGGGCGCAATCGCGGCCGCCGAGGAGCTTTTGAAGACGACGCCGAATTCGGTGATGCCGCAGCAGTTCAAGAACCTCGCCAATCCCGAGGTGCACCGCCGCACCACCGCGGAGGAAATCTGGAAGGACACCGGCGGCAGCATCGACTTCTTCGTGGCCGGCGTCGGCACCGGCGGCACGATCACCGGCGTCGGCCAGGTGCTCAAGCCGCGCAAGCCGGGCTTACGTGTGGTCGCGGTCGAGCCGGAGGAGAGCCCGGTTCTGTCGGGAGGACAGCATACCCCGCACAAGATCCAAGGCATCGGTGCCGGTTTCGTCCCCGACATCCTCGACCGCTCCGTGATCGATGAGATCCTGAAAATCAACTCGACCACGGCAATCGAGACCTCGCGCGCGCTGGCGCGGCATGAGGGCATTCCGGGCGGCATCTCCTCGGGCGCTGCCATCGCCGCCGCGCTCGAGATCGGCAAGCGGCCGGAAGCTTCCGGGAAGACCATCCTGGCCGTCGTGCCGTCCTTCTCCGAGCGGTATCTTTCGACGGCTCTGTTCGAGGGAATCTAGGACATGGCGGATCAACCGAGACGACCGCGCACGCTGGGCGATGCCAGGACGGAAGCCGAGGCGGCGTTCAAGAAGGTGACGACCAAGGTCGCCGCGGCGCCCCCTAAGCAAAACGCCGTGCCCGGCATCAAGGAGCAGGTCACGCTGCGCATCGATCAGGACGTGCTGGAATTCTTCCAGGAGGGCGGCCCCGGCTGGCAGGATCGCATCAACGAGGCGCTGCGCAAGGCGGCGGGGAAGTAGGCTCCGCCCCGACACGTCGGAGCAGCGGCGTCTCTCCGCAGACTGTGACATCCGCTTGGCGCGCATCCCTATCCTCGTCATTGCGAGGAGCTCTTGCGACGAAGCAATCCAGGCTTGTTCCGCGGAAAGATTCTGGATTGCTTCGCTGCGCTCGCAATGACGGAATATGCTGCACACTGTCCACACCAACGAAAAAGCCCGGCGCGAGCCGGGCCTTTTGTCGTCTGGGATCCGCCTTGCTCTCAGCGGCGGAACATGCCGCCCATCATGCCGCCGACGACGCCGCCGACGAAGGCCGCGCCGGCCGCATCGCCGGGATTGCTGCGTGGCTGGGGAGCCGGCGCCGGTGCGCTGCTCTGAGCCGGGGCGGTAGCGGCGCGCCGAGCCGGCTTCTGACTGGTGTCGCTCGCCGTCGCCGGGGCAGCCACGATTTCCGAGAGCAGGGCCTTGTGCTGGTGCTTGTTCAGGTAGCCTGAGGAGGGATAGCCGCGCGCCGTTTGCCAGCGCTTGAGCACCGAGCGCGTCTCGTCGTCGAACGTACCGGTCTGCTTGGTGTCGAAGCCGAGCGCAGTGAGGCGGCGCTGTACGTCGCGGCGTTTGTTCTTGTCGAGGCCGATCTGGTCCTCGGTGACTTGGGTCGCCTCATCGGTAAAGGTCGCAGGGTCGACGCCGGCGTTGAGCGTGCGGGTCGCGGTCGAGGGGCCGCTCTTGATCGCCGCAAGCCGTGCCAGCGCCAGCGCCTTGAACTGGCCGTTCGGGTAAGCGGTGAGGTAGGCGTTGAGCTCCTCGGGCTTGTTGGACTCCTTGACCGAGCGCCAGTATTCGAGCTCGACACCGTCCGAGCTTCCGGTTGCCGCCGGCACGATGCCGGTCGCGGTCGGGGCCGCGGCGGCGACCTGGGTGGCCGGAGCCTGATTGAGATAGACGGAGCCGGTCAGGTTGGTGTGACCCCAGGGCAGCTGGCCCTTGCGCGTCTCTTCATTGACCTGAGCGCGCACTGCCGTCATCGCCTGCTGGATCTCGACGCCAGGCTTGGTGATGTTGTCGATCAACGCACGCGTGAACGGGCTGTTGTTGCCCTCCTGACCATCGAGCGCGGTCTGGCCCGGGCCGGTGGCGAACGCGATCAGCGTGCCTTCGCCGGACTTCATTTCGGCGAGGCCGCTCTGGACGTTGACGCTGCGGGTCGCCGAATTCGACTTGATCTTGGCGGCGAACGGATTGTCGCGGCAGGCGTCGAGGAAGACGAGCTTGACCTTGGCATCGCCCATGGTCTGCTCGAGAGTCAGGTCGATGTTGATGGCGGCGCCCAGCTTGACGTCCATCTCCGACTTGATGTCGGCGTCGACGGGCAGCAGGTAATTGGTGCCGCTGACGGCGATGCCGTGGCCGGCATAATAGAACAGCGCGATATCGGAGCCCTGCGCCTTGCGGCCGAAATCGAGCAGCTTCTCGGTCATCTGGTCGCGGCTGAGATTGGAGCCTTCGATCACCTCAAAGCCGACATTGCGCAGCGTGGCCGCCATCGCCTTGGCGTCGATCGGCGGGTTCGGCAATTGCGCGACGTTCTTGTAGGAGCCGTTGCCGACGACGAAGGCGACGCGGCGGTCAGCCTTGGCGGCACTGATCGACAGCGCCATGCACATCAGCGAAGCGAGGAGGGTGAGATAGCGCATTCTGAAATCCCCAGAATCGAATTGCAGGCAGCAACAAATCGGCAACGAACCTACACGAAGTGCCCGACTTCGCGCCACCAAAACGGCAGTCCGTTACGTTCAACCCGCTGCTGTGTGGCCGAATGTGCACGATGGAGTGTCGCTCCAACGTGATCCAAATCACACGGCCACTTAGTTTTGTCGCGCGAGGCCGGCACGAGGTTCACCGTGCCTGGGCGGGAACCGGCGACGCCGGCTTCAAGTTGAGTAAATTGCCGAACAGGATCAGCGCGGCACCGAGCACGGTCCAGGCGTCGAGCCGCTCGGAATACAACAGCCAGCCGGCAGCTGCGGTCAGCGGAACGCGCAGGAAGTCCATCGGAACCACGATCGTCGCATCGGCATAGCGCATCGCGCTGGCAAGGCAATAATGTGAGAACGTGCCGCAGACGGCGATCACGCCGACCCAGGCCCAGACATAGAGCGACGGCCAAGTCCAGACGAACAGCGTCGGAACGAAACCGGCGACCGACTGCACCACCAGCATCCAGAACAGGATCGAGAGCGCGCTCTCGGTGCGAGTCAGCGATTTGACCAGCGCCATCGAGACGCCGAATCCTATGGCGGCGCCAAGGGCGATGAGCTGCCCCGGATTGATCTCCCCGGTCGAGGGGCGGACAATGACGATAACGCCGACGAGGCCGAGCACGATGGCGGCGATCTTCCATGGCGTCATCCGCTCGGACAGGAAGCTCGCCGCGAGGACGGCCGTCCAGATCGGCATGGTGAATTCGATCGCCACCACCTGGCCGATCGGGATCAGCGTAAGCGCAAAGAACCAGCCGAGCTGGGCAACATAGTGCACCAGGTTGCGGCCGACATGCTGCGGCAGGCGCGATGTCTTGAGCACCCTCCAGCCGCCGGCGCGGTAGATGATCGGTGAGAGCAAGACGAAGCCGACCAGCGACCTCACTTCCATGATCTGAAAAACATTCAGCTCGCGCGTGGTCTCGCGCCCGGCCACCGCCATGACCAGCATCAGCGACAGCCAGCCGGCCATCCACAACGCGGCCATCATTTTCGACGGTGTGGTGCTCATTTGCGGCGGATGCGGAAGGGTGGATTAAGAAAGGGGCGGCCGGTATCGGCGACATTGCCGCCGTTTGCAACGGCCAAATCTGCGGATGCAGCGATGCTGGGTGGCATGCTAAGGCATCGACGAACAACGACAAAAACCGGGAGACATTGCCCATGCGCATCTTGCAGCCGGCCGAGTGGAAAAAACCGCGCGGCTTTTCCCACGGCGTCGTGGCCGAGGGGCCGGGCCGGTGGGTGGTTCTCGCCGGCCAAACCGGGGGCGACGAGGCCGGCAATTACGCGCCCGACATGGCAGCCCAGGTCGCGACTGCGCTGAAGCGGATCGTCAAGCTGCTGGGTGAGGCCAGCGCCGGCCCCGAGCACATCGTCCGCCTGACCTGGTACCTGACCAGCCGCGCCGAGTACGAAGCGGCAGGTGCCGGCATTGGCGCGGCCTGGAAGGAAACGCTCGGACGCCATTTTCCGCCCTCGACGTTGCTCTATATCGGAGGCCTCGTGGACGAGCGCGCCAAGGTCGAGATCGAGGTCACGGCGTTCGTGCCCGGCACATAAAAAATCGACCCGGCGGGGCCGCCGGATCGATGGTCGTATCGCTTGGTGTCCTACTTCGACATCGAGATATGCGCGCCGCGGAACTGGCTGTCCGCGCGCATCGTGACGTTTTGCTTGTTGCCGGACGTCTTCAGAGAGATGTTGGCGTTGAAGCCGGCGGCGGAGGCCACCAGCTCGTAGTTTCCGCCGCCGCCGCGGCCCTGGAGCGAACCGGAGATGTTGCGGCTGGTCTCGGACCAACTGCCTGCAATGGCGTTGCCTTCGGCCTTCACGTTGGCGCCGAGGTTGAATTTGTAGGCATCGCTGGCGCAGGTCAGCGACATCTCCATGGTCGGTCCGATCGGCGCGTATTTGGCCCGGCAGCGGATCCGCTCGGTCGAACCATCATCCAGCGTGACCGTGCCACCGCCGCTCCAGGTGCCCGCCAGCGGGGCAAACGGGCCGGACTGGGCCTTGCTTTGGGTATTGGCGATTCCTGCCGCAAACAAAACGGCGGCCGCGATCAGCAGCCGCCGTTTCCGGGCGCGAGCCTCAATTTGTTTACTGGCGCGATGCTTCCCACCGCCCGCTGCACGGTATGCCTGCAGATGCTCCATTCCACTTCCCCGATCCGGCGTTGCCGCTGAGTTGACCGTTGGCATATGCACCATTGATCGAAACTTTCACAAGTCCCCCACTGCCGATGGTGCCGGAAACGTTAGCGCCGGGCGCGGTGATCTTGCCGTCGGCAACCGTCAGCATGGAGCTTGCGGTCGGCTCGCACGAACCGCTCTTGGTCACGATGGTGACTTGCCAATTGCCGTCATAGGGATTCTGGGCGAAGGCGGGAGCGGCGAGGGTGCCAGCGATAACTGGGGCGGCACAGAACACCGCAATGCGACCAAAACGCATGAATTCGTCCTTGAATGTGTCTGAGTAGCTGACGCTTATTCGCACGAAATGTGACGGAAATTTGTTGCGATGCCAAAGCGAAAATTGTTCCTGTTGGAACAATGGTTTATTTGCGCTGTTGGCTCCGATTTCCGAAGCGGAATCAAGGCCGCCTCACGTTAAGGGTAAACGTCAGGACGACTCGGAAAGGGCTTGGCCCAGAAGGCGTCTCAGCGGGGCTTGGCTCAGGAGAGGCTCGGCGCGGAGGTCGCGAACTGCTCGTCCTGGGCTTTGGCGGGGAGCGCCTTGTGGACCTTGGCGTAATCGATCACGTCGGCCAGCAGCTTGAGCCCGAGCGGCGCCAGCGCGCGCTCCCAAAGCTCTCGTGCGGTCTCGCCCTTCTTGACGAAGCACCAGTCCTGGGCGGCGATCGCGCCGGCATCCATGCGGTCGGCGAGATGGTAGATCGTGCCGCCGGCGATCGGGTCGCCTTCTTTGATGGTCCATTCCACCGCGGCCTTGCCGCGGTGGCGCGGGAGCAGCGAGGGATGATAGCCGATCCCGCCGAACCTGGCGGCGGCGAGCGCATCCTTGCCGATCCTGGCATGGCTGTGTGCTGTGATGATCAGATCGGTGTCCGGGGCGATCTCGGAGGCCACCACCAGCTTGGGATTGGCTTGCACCTGCACCTCGATGCCCGCCGCTTTGGCCGCCGCGGCGAGGCGGTCGTCGGCGTCGGCCACCACGACCCGGACGACCGAGACGCTGTGCTCCCGGAGCATGTTCAGGGTGGTCACGCCGAAATGGCGGGAGCCGACAAGGGTTATGCGCATGAGTGTCCGATCCGTTTCGCAACTGCGTCATCCCCCGATAACACGTCCGCACGCCCTGTCACCACCCGCGCAGCACTTGCGTGGGTTATCAACAATCCGCCAGGCGCCGCTTGCGCGAACTCTGCGATTGCGTAGTCGAGCCGTGCGGTGCTTCCATGCGGGCATGACACCGGCTCGGGAGCGAAGGTATGCGCAGCGTCGGGTTTCTCACGCCACGCCTCACGAAGTCATCGGACGGTAACACGATCTCAACCAGCTTGGCTTATCGACGAATTCGTCGCGGATTTGTATTGCGTACCGCGACACCGAAATCGTCCGCCGGCGTGGGCGCGCCCCGCCGGGCCTTTCGCCGGGACTGATCTCATGCCGAACGCGATCGAGCAGATCGTCGACGCCTATGTGCGTCTGAAGAACCGCCGTGGACTCGACGAGCTGATGATGCACCGGCAGCGGCTCGCGGTCGATCTGAAGAGCCGGTCCGGCTATGATTTCAGCCTGCCGATTGGTCAGATCGACGAGGAGATCGCGATCATCGAGGCGGGGCTCAGCCGGCTCAAGGCGGACAAGTCCACGATTTAGACGTCGGCATCGTGCGTGGGGCTTGGCGTTGACGCATTGTCGCAGTCCAAGCCCGGTTCATGCGGGGTTCAGGCCAGCCGTGGCTCAATTGTCGGGTCGTTTCGTGGGACGCGAATCCTGATAGGCTTGCCACGTGATTTGGAGGAATCGTCATGATCGAGCTTGCGCTGGCCGGCTTGCTTGCGTTTGCAACCGTGCCTGCGGCACCGACAGCACCCATGGTGGAGCAGGTTCAGTTCAGGGGCGGTCCGGGCGGGCAATGTCCGCACGGCTACGATTACAACCACTCGAACGGCCGCTGCTATCCCAACGACCATCACGCGCCGGGTTTCTACGCCCGGGATCCCGGTCCGGGCTATGGGCGCCGTGGCGGCCTGTGCCCGCACGGTTACGACTATAATTACTCGACAGGCGAGTGCTACCCGAATGATGCGCACGCGCCCGGCGCTTACGGTCGCCCTCAATACTACGGACGACGCGGCGGGCTCTGTCCGCACGGCTATGATTACAACTACTCGCAGGGACAGTGCTACCCGAGTGGCGCACGTGCGCCGGGCTTGTATGGACGGTAATTATCGCCGTGCTGAGGCGGGCGCGCTCAGTCGCGCCGGCCGCCGTCGATCACCGTGAACAGCGGCCGCGCCGGCGTCGGCTCGACCAGCAGTTCCTCCACCAGTGCGGTTGCCGCATCGACATATTTTCGGGTCGGCTTGTCGAGAGGGCGCTTGGCCTCGTCGTCGAGCGCAACTTTTGCGGCCTCGACCAGCTTGCGCATACGTGCGGCATGGTCGTCGCCCGCGGTCAATGTCGCGCGCGCCAGCGAGCGCAGCACGAACAGCTCGCCCTCGAGGCGGAGCAGACGGTCGTTGAGCCTGGTCAGGACGGCGTTGAGGTCGGCCATGGCGCTCGAAGCGGAGGATCCAACCTGATCTAGCCGCGATCGGTGAACGTAATGCAAACGGCGCCGGCGCAATTCGGTGAATCCGGCGTCACCGCAGGCGGCTTACCATTCGACGCCGGCCCAGCGCCGCCCGAATACGGGCGGCCTCGTCTTCACGGCCTGCCAGCCGAAGAAGTGGTGCTTGCCGGACCAGGCATGCACGACGCCGCTGCAGATGCCGCATTTGAAGCTGCCGCTGTGAGCCTCGCTGTGCTCCTCTCTAGTCGCGGTGTAGTTCATGCCGCAACTCGCACAGGTGAATTGTTCGATCGTCCAGATGCTGTTGGCCATGGCCCAGAATACGTTTCGGTGACTGCAATGCAGCGTAGTCACCACCGTTTGCAGCGGCGTAAACCGGCGCCGGGAAATCCGGTTAACCCGCGTTAGCCAAGCCGGGTTGGGGGCGGGCGATGCGGTATCCGGCAGCCGGTCGTCTTGACGCCAGATGCGTTGCTGGCAATAACGGCTGGGCCCGCAAGCGCGGAAGTTGCGTTCATGCCGCAAGGAAAGCTGTGCCCGTGAAAAGCCTCCGTCAGTTGCTGACGGGAGAGGACGTCATCCAGCTCGTGATCCGGCTCGGCCTGCTCGCCCTGCTGATCATCTGGACCTTCCTGATCATCCGCCCATTCGTGCCGATCCTGGCCTGGAGCGGCGTGCTGGCGGTCGCGTTCTATCCGGCGTTCAGCTGGGTTGCCAAGATCCTGGGCGGACGGCCCAAAACCGCAGCAGCAATCCTGACCCTGATCACGCTGGGTATCGTCATCGGTCCCGCGACCTGGCTCGGCATCAGCGCGGTGGACGGCGTGCGTGAACTGGCGCACCAGCTCGGCACCGGCGACCTCGTGCTGCAATCGGCCCCGGAGCAGCTCAAGTCCTGGCCGCTGGTCGGCCCCTGGCTCTACGAGCTCTGGGATCAGGCCTACAACAACGTTCGGACGGCGGTGCGCGAGGTGGCGCCGTATCTCCAGCCGCTGGCCGGCCCCCTGCTCTCGTTCGCGGGCGATGCCGGCGTCGGCACGCTCCAGTTTCTCGTCTCGGTGTTCGTGGCAGGCTTCCTGTTTCCGCATGGGCCGCGGCTTGTCGCCGCCGGCCGCGGCTTCCTGTTTCGGATCGTGCCGGAGCAGAGCGAGCATTTCCTCTCGCTCGCCGGTGCGACCATCCGCGCCGTGGCGCAGGGCGTGATCGGCGTGGCGATCGTCCAGGCGCTGCTCGCCGGCATCGGCTTCAAGCTCGCCTCGGTACCGAGCGCGGGCCTTCTTGCCTTCATCGTCCTGCTGCTCTCGATCGTGCAGATCGGTGCTTTCCTGGTGCTGCTGCCGGTGATCATATGGATCTGGACCGCCAAGGACGTCACCACCGCGCTGCTGCTCACCGTGTTCTTCGTCCTGGTCGGCTTCATCGACACCATGCTGAAGCCGCTCGTCATGGGCCGTGGCCTGACCACGCCGACCATCGTGATCTTCGTCGGCGTGATCGGCGGCACGCTGGCCCACGGCATCGTCGGACTGTTCATTGGACCGATCATCCTGTCGGTGGCCTGGGAAATGATGATGGCCTGGATCAGGACCGAGGACCGGGCGGAGGCGGCGAAGGGGTGATCTCGCGCCGGCCAGCGTGCGGTCTGCCCGCCATGCCGCACCGGAATCGGTTCGGTTCGGCCTGTGATCAAGGGGCGCCGCCAACTTGTCTGTTCGACTAGACAAGTTACCATTGAGCCGATTCTGTTTTCGATAACGGCGCCAATGGCAAAGTCTTCCAAGCTAGTTGCCGCCAGGCGCGGCAAGGTATTGTTGGTCAGACGCCGGTCGGACGGCCTGTGGATGTTTCCTGGCGGCCGCAAGCGTGGGCACGAGTCGGAGAAGGATTGCCTGCGGCGGGAGATCAAGGAGGAATTGCCCAAGCTGAAGCTCGGCAGGATCAGCCTCTGGAAGGAAGTGAAGGCGAGGAACAAGCGCTCCGGCCGCAAGATGAGCGACGCGATCTTCATCGCCAAGTCCGCCAAGGGCAGGCTGGCGATCGGCGACAAGAAGGAGATCGACCGCGCCGCCTGGCACAAGCCCCGCGGCATCCGCCTGACGGCGACCTCGCGCTACATCCGCGACCGCCTGTTTCCGCGCAAGCGGCGGCGAAGCTGAGCCGCTAGTCCTCCCGCGCCACCGATCGCGTCCGTCCGGCAAATCTCCTCGACTGCGCCACCTCCGGCTCGGGTGCGGCAAGCTTCGCAGCCTGGAGCTCCCGCATCTCCTTGCGGACCTGGCGCGCATCGCGCATCGCCCGCTTGATGAAAGGATGTTGCGAGTCCTCGGCGAAGAACAGCACGACTTCGCAGCTCGGACATTGCCTGGAATAGCCGTCCTGCAACCGCCCGGCGCGATCGCGAAACACGTTCTTGCACCGCGTGCACTGAATCTGGACTGAACTCATGCGCGGATAACAATCACTTTGAAAATGGATCGTCAGCTGATCCGAAATGTCTGAAGAAAGCTTGAATGCCCTCGTGGCCGGATGCCGACAGACGTCGCGCGGCGGAGCGATCGGCTCGTCGCGAACGACGCCGGTTCGAACCGTCGGCCAGCCGTTATTGCTTGGCCGCCATCGTCTCCAGGCAATGGTTGAGAAAGGCGGTGCGGTCCCTCGGCAACACCTTCTCGAGATCGGCCTGCCGCGCGCATTCGCGCTGACGCAGCTGCTCGGCCCGGCGCTTCTCGGCCGCCTCGCGGTATTCGGGAGCGACCTTGTTGGGATCGACCAAGGTCTGTGCGTGAGCGGGGACCGTAGCAAGCAGCGCGACGGCGCCGATGAAGATGAAAATGAATGGTTTCAAATGAGCCTCCGTCAAAGCGCGCATCTTAGCGCGCGGCGTGCACGCGCTCAAACCGGGCGATGCGGTAGCCAGTTCCGGCCAGGTCGGAGCGCCTCCGGCACGGCGTGTGAACCAGTTCACAAGCGCGCGGCGAAACCGCTGCTATGAAGACGTCATTGCTTAACCGATTCATTTCGAACGAACGCCCCAGCGTGGCTCCAAGCGCTGGGGCTTTTTCGTGCCTCCATTGTCACGGCCAAGAGCAGATCGAAAGGGATCGCGCCGCCGCCTCGAACGTTGTCGAAGAGGGTGCGTTCGCAGGACAAATCCCATATGCATGGCGGCGAGCTGCCGATTCGAGGGGCAAGGCGGCTCGCATTCAGTTTGCGGCAGTTTAAGAGCAGAAACGGGTCCAAGTGAGGCTTTCCAGGAAGGCAAGGGTGGCCAAGAAGCCGCCGAAGAAGAGCAAAGGATCGCAGCGCGCCACGATCTCGTCTTCGTCGCCCCTCGGCATGATGGCCCTTCATCTGCTTGCACAATGGAAGCAGTCCGGACGCAGCGGCATCGTCTTTCTCGCCGAAAGCGAGAACAGGGCGGAGCGGCTCGGCAGCGTCATTCACGCGCTCGACCCCGCCTGCGAGGTGCTGGTGTTTCCGCGCCTGAACACCTTGCCGTTCGATCAGCTGGAGCCGTCGCACGAGCTCGCGGGGCGCAGAGCCTCCGTGCTGAGGCGTCTTGCGAAATCCAAGAATCCGGTGTTTCTGGTATCGACGGCGGAAGCGGTGATGGAGCGGATGCCACCGCCGGCCAGCCTGTCGCGCCTCAGTCTGAGCTTGAAAGTGGGCGGCACTTTCTCCGAGCACGACCTCGAGACCCGCCTCCAATCCCTAGGTTACGATCTCGACGATGAGCCGGACTATCCGGGCGGGGCGCTGTTCCACGGCCAGACCTTCGAGATATTTCCCGCGGGCGCGCTGGGGCCGTTCCGGATCGAGCATTCGCAGCACACGATCAAGCGGATCGTGGCCTTCGACCCGCATGAGCACAGGATTATCTTCGAGACCAGGGAACTGCTCGTCGATCCCATGTCGGAGCGGCTCGGCCTCGCCGGCAAAGGCGGCAAGCGCGCGAGCCTGTTCGACTATTGCGCGGGCGCCAAATGGATCGCCGATGCAGGCGTGCCGTCGCACGCCGACGGATGGCTCGATACGATCGAGGAGGCCGCGCCCCGCAGCGAGCGGGAGCGCGAATATCTCGGGCGCAGCGATTGGAAGCGGCTCTCCAAGGGCATCAAGGTGCTGCCGCGGACGGCGTCGTTCCAGGCCATCCCGGAATTTTCGAAGCTGACATCCTCCCGGAAGGCGTTGCGTGGCTTCGTCGAGGAGACGCGTCGGGCCGGGTCGCGGCTGATCCTCGTCGCCGCGCACGAGGACGATCTGCGCGTGATGGAGCGGATGAGTGGGGTCAAGGCGGAGCGCTGCGAGAACTGGGAGGAGGCGGCGCGCGGGCGGGGCGGCGAGATGGCGCTGCTCGCCGATCTCGATGCCGGCTTCGTCGTGCCGGCGAAGAAGCCTCTGGTCGTGGTGACGGCGTCCGACGTGCTCGGCAGCCGCGCGCATCATCCGCAGCCGATGGCGCGCGCCTGGAGCGCGGCCTTCGACCATGCCGATGCGCCGGAGCAGGGCACGGTGGTCGTTCATCTCCAGCGCGGCCTTGCCGTGCTCGACGGCCTGCAGACCGTCAATACCGGCGGCGGCGCGATGCGCGAGATGATCCGCCTGAAGTTCGCCGGCGACAATGCGGTGCTGGTGCCGCCGCCCGATCTCGCCTTGATGTGGCCTTACGCCGCCGAGCTCGGTAGGCTTTCACTCGACAAGGCGGACGGCAGCACATGGTGGGCGCGCCGCAGCGAGGCCGAGCGCGAGATCCAGATCGCGGGCAAGGCGCTTGCCAAGCACATCAGCCAGCGCCGGCGCCGGCGCGGCGAAAAGCTGGTGCCGCCGGGATCGGCCTACGAGAAGTTCGTCGCGCGCTTTCCTTACTTCACGACCATCGACCAGGCCCAGGCGATCCGAGACGTGCTGGACGATCTCGCATCCGGCCATCCAATGGACCGGGTGATCTGCGGCGACGTCGGCTTCGGCAAGACCGAGGTGGCGCTGCGCGCTGCGGCCGCGGTGGTGCTGTCGGGCAAGCAGGTGGCGGTCGCGGTGCCGACGACGGTGCTGGCGCGCCAGCACGTCGCCACGTTCCAGAAGCGCTTTGCGCCGTTCGGCATCGAGGTCGGCAACCTGTCGCGCGCGACCTCGGGCGCGGCGCTGCGGGAGACCAAGGAGGGCCTGCGCAGCGGCCTGATCAAGGTCGTGATCGGCACGCAGGCGCTTACGGGCAAGGACGTCAGGTTCGACGATCTCGGCCTCGTCATCGTCGATGAGGAGCAGCATTTTGGCGCGGCGGAGAAGGCCAAGCTCGCAGGGCTCGCCAAGAACGTCCATGTGCTGATGATGAGCGCGACGCCGATCCCGCGGACGCTGGCCGCCGGCCTTGCCGGCTTCCGCGATCTCAGCGTGATCGCTTCGCCCCCGGTGCACCGGCTTCCGGTCGCGACCCGGATCGCCCCGCTGTCGGATGCGGCGATCGCCTCGGCGCTGCTGCGCGAGCAGCGCCGCCACGGCCAAAGCTTCCTGATCTGCCCGCGTATCCAGGATCTCGATCCCATGCTGGCGCGGGTGCGGGCCGTGGCACCTGACCTTCGCATCGTCTGCCTGCACGGCAGGCTGGCGGCCGACGAGATCGACGACCGCATGATGAGCTTCGTCGAAGGCCATGCCGACGTCCTGCTCGCGACCAACATCGTCGAGAGCGGCCTCGACATTCCCCGCGCCAACACCATCGTGGTGTGCTGGCCGGAAAAGTTCGGCCTCGCCCAGCTGCACCAGCTGCGCGGACGCGTCGGTCGCGGCGGCATCCGCGCCTTCGCGCATCTTTTGACCGAGACGGAGTCCGGGCAATCCGAGAAGCGCCTCGCCGTACTCGAGGAGTTCAGCCGGCCGGGCGCGGGCTTTGCCATCAGCGAGCGCGACCTGGATCTGCGAGGGGCGGGCGATTTGTTCTCAGAGGAGCAATCCGGCCACGTCCAGGTGTTCGGGCCCGTGCTCTATAGCCACCTGCTGAAAATGGCCTCGGAGAAGACCGACGAGCAGCAGGCTGCGCTGTGGGTGCCCGACCTCAACCTGCCGGTCGGGGACATGCTGCCCGAGAGCTATGTGCAGTCCGAGCCGGTGCGGCTCGAGCTCTATGCCCGCGCCGCACGATGCAACGACGAGGACGATCTCGACGACCTCGAGGAGGAAACCTCCCGCCGCTTCGGACCCTTGCCGAAGCTCGCGCGCGACTTCTTCGCCGCGGCCAAGCTCAGGATCGAATGCAAGCGACGCGGCATCATCCGCCTCGACGTCGGCCCTGAAGCTGCGGCCGCGACGTTCCTGCCCGGACGCTTGCGCAAATCGCGGGGCAAATCGCTGCAACGCGACGGCGACCGCGTCGTCTATCACAGCCCAATGCGCGATGCGCCGTTCGAGCGGGTGGAGGAGCTGTTCGAGCTGCTGGACGAGGGGTAGGACATCAAAAAGTGCGAAAACAACCCCATGCACAGTAGCTAAGTGCTTGCGCAGCAATGCGTTCTGTAACAGCGGAAACTTCGGTTGGACCGATGGCGTGGTTCCAGGCACGCGCTGGCACATGACCGGATCAGCTTGGGTTTCTCCATCCGGTGCGTCATGACGAAACCCTGACAATGGGCCGTTGATATGTCGGGCAAAACGCTGGCATGATACGAACTTCGGAAAATCCGTTGCGAGGACGGGTGTTGGCCGGACGCGGCGAGGAGTTTGCAGATCCGTAATCGGCCGGGGGCGCCGGTCTCGGCCGCTAACGTGGAATTAATTCAGAATGCTCACAATTTGAGGCAGTTGTGTAAGGGTGCTGCGTACAAGGACTCGTCGCGAGGACGTTCCAAGGGCGGCTGCCCGTTGCTCGCTCATTGGGGTCCATGCACGTGACCACGACATTCGAAACGGCAAGCTTTGCCGAAGAACTCGACGCCGTCGCACTGGCCGACGCCGCGGCAGCGCAGCAATCCGAAACTCCCGAAGCCACGGAGCCGGTCAAGCGGTCCA
Source organism: Bradyrhizobium glycinis (assembly GCF_016031655.1). Taxonomy (GTDB): domain Bacteria; phylum Pseudomonadota; class Alphaproteobacteria; order Rhizobiales; family Xanthobacteraceae; genus Bradyrhizobium; species Bradyrhizobium glycinis. Next base: position 32,139 of record NZ_JACCHQ010000019.1, on the reverse strand, counting down.
GCCGCAAATCGATCATGGCCTTTGCGCTCTGTGCGCTCGCCATCAACGGGGCGGCGGCCATCTACACCTCGCCGGCGGATCTTTCCTCGCTGAACGTCGGTCGCCTGGCCGAGCTGCTTCCGCGCCTCGAAACGCCGGAGCCAAAGCCGGACCCCGTCATCGCTGCGCTGAAGGACATTCAGGCGGCCCAGCAGCAACACACCGCGTTGCTGCAGCAGAACAATCAGGCCGCGGATCAGAACTCGGTTCTGCTGCAGCAGGATTCAATGCTGCTGCTGTCGCTGCGACAGAGCATCACGGACGAGCGGATCGACGTGAAGAAGATCTCCTCGCAGCTGTCGACCTTGATGGCAAAGGTCGATGCGCTGCAAAGCACGATGATGTCGGACGTCACGTCATCCATTCGAAGGTCGAATGCCCGCTACGGACTTCCCGCCGCCATGCGCAAGCGGATGGTGCGAGAGGTCCAGCCGCTGGGGCCGGTGTCGGTGGGCGGCGCTCCGCTGACCGTGCCGGCCGCCACGCCGGATAGCTGAGGCTGGCGAGCTAAGCAGCTTGCTCCTCGAACGAGGTGTAGATGCGGCCTGTGGGATCAACGACCTGAACGTCCCAGCAGCCGTCCTCGACCAGCTCTCGGGCCTTCCTGAGGGCCGCCGCGAGTGAAGGCCGCTTGAGGCTGACGATGCCCGCCGTGTCGAAACCCTGGATTTCAAACATGCCGTTCCTCCGGTTTCGGTGAAGCGTACACGTTTCCGGCGGGATGTCAGCGGGTTTATGGGGTGGGCTCCTGGAGCAGCCGCAGATGCCAGGCACTAGCAGTGCGGGGCAATTGGACGCACCGGTGCAATCGTCGAGCGCGCCGTCACGGCCACCCCGGTTTCAGGCCAGCGGGATGGTGTCTACCCGCAGACAGGGACGGCACTGATAGGCATGCTCAGCGGGAAGCGTGAAGATGGCCGGCAGCGTCGCCAAGAACGTCATCGGCCGTCTGCACTTGGAGCAGATCAGAACGGGCGGACTGTCCTTCGCTGCGCAAATCATGGCCAAAATGCCTGGAGCGGGAGGGCACAATAGGCGCATGCCGCGTGAAGTTCATCTCGGGGCGACTACTGGACTCTATCGGAATTTGGCGCGCTCGCTTGCGAGGAAGTCGCAGCGCCAATTCGGTGGAGCCCTCCGCGGCCCTTTTGAGGATCGCTCCGATGATCGATGGCGGATCAGAATTGGCGCTTACCGCGATGCGTGATGCGTTCGCAAGAGCTCGACCCGTCCTACGCGCTTTTGATAGAACTTGACGGATCGCAAATCGCAGGTGAACGAGCCACATACCTTATTGGTAGTCGATCTCCGGCCCAGCCCAGGCTTGGGATCGGCGAGGCCCGGTGGCGCACACGCCACAACATCAATACCCCAGCCACCGGGTCGCCCATAACTCTCGCAGCGTGCATCAACCGGCGCAGCTCCGGCCTTCCTGCGTCAGCTCGAAGCTCTCGCCATTGGTGCGGAGCAAGCCTGCCGCGACCATTTGCTTGGCCAATGACAGGCTGCACACGGGATGCGAGCCGCCCGGATGATACAGCCGCGCGCCGCGCGCGACCAGGTGTCCATACAACAGAGCGAGTCGCAGCGGCTTGACCATCCCGGGCGAGACATTTGGCATTCCTGCAAAAGCGTCCGGAAGGCCCTTCGTTCCTGCCCCGAGGCGAACTTGACGACGAACAATTGTCAGTCTGCGGAGCATTGACCACAGATGGTTGTGGCTACTTGCCCGCGAGCGACTGCATCGCCTCCAGGAGGCGTTCAAGCCCGAATGGTTTCTGGAGCATGATGCTGCCTGACACCGGACGCGGAGCGGCGTGCGTGTAGCCGGTGGCGTAGATCACCGGCAAGCGCGGGTTGGATTCCCTGCACTGGATAGCAACATCCCAGCCCGTCAGCGAACCTGCCAACCTGATGTCGGTGAACAACAGATCAGGCGCGGCTTCGGCACAAAGCTGAAGCGCACGTTCACCGCTGGCGGCTTCCATGACCTCGTGCCCGTGCGTCTCCAGGATGTCGACCACCACGTCTCGGATCAGGTCTTCGTCTTCGGCTACAAGAACCCGCAAGTCGTCCTCCAGTCGCGCTCTTCGTCCACGACGTGAGGACCCATGCGCAGGAAACGTGATGCCGGCTGGTTGGGGTCGCCTCCGCCAGTTCGGCCGACGAGCCAGCCAGACTCAAGTTGGAAAAGAGCGCTTTGTTCCTGCGTACCTGTTGGGCCGCGCGGCTGGTTGTGGTTCTGGTCGCGGCTTCAGCAACCTGCCCGCAGCCTCGCGATCGCCTGGGCCGGGCCGGCGGAATGCTGTCGTTCAGTTGCCGGGCCTTGGCCTCCAGCCGTATTCCTGATGCGAAATCGTGGCTGTGATGTCGGCCTCTTTGTCTGCCGAGAGGCGCCAGGCTGCCACTCCGAAGCACAACGTCAGGATCAGGGCCGTCGCAAGCAGAAGCATCGAGACGAAATGGCTCACGCGCGCCACCTGTGGTTGGAAACTACGAGAGAGCGAACACGATTTCCCGATTCGGAAAATACAGGCGCGCTGACCTAAGGCCCTGGTTTCCACATCAAGTCACACAGGACCAAAGGCGCTCACGATGCCGATCGTGATCGGGACCAGCGCGACGATTGTCCATAAAGCGGGCGAGCTGGAAGATAGACCGGCGAAAAAGATCAAGAGACCGAAGCCCACGAGGGCCGCCGAGATGGCATAGGCGATTGCTTTTTCCATCGTTCGATCCACGAAGGAAACGGGATGGATTGCGCCTGTAGGACTCGCCGCCGGTCGAAACGTTCCTATGATCCTACCTGGATCAGCGGTGCATCGGCACGTTTGGAGCTCGCTCGGTATGCCGACCGCAACTGCAGCTCCGAGCTGGAAACACAAAACACGTCCGCGCAGACAGAACGTACGGGCAATGTGCGAAAGCGAACAGAAGTGATTGCCGAATTTTCCTAGGTTTTGGTGGCTTTGGCCTTCCCCAAAGGTCCAAGCACCTCCAGCGGCCCCGGCCTCAACACCCCAAAAGCCCCCACGGCCGGGGCCGTCATTGGCGCCAAGCCGATCTACGATCGTCCCGTGAAGCCCGGCCTGAGCGTTTGCGGAGGGGAGTTGAGCCGATTTCGCATCGCACGAACTGCAACATCGGCGCAGCACTTTGCACCGGAACTGCCTCCTCGCGACTGCATTCCTCGATTGCATCATTTTCCCGATTGTCCCGGTCGGCGCGGGGTGACGGAGGGGAGCGTACATGGGCGCTTGCGATCGCGCGCTGTTCTGAAACAGCGTTCCAACAAACTCGCTTCCGGGCTGTCCGAATTGGAAGATCTGCGCTAGCGCGTGGTCGCGGCCGAGCAAATGCGAGAGAGGCATAGTCTCGAGGGCAACCGCCCCCGGCAATTCGCGAGGGTGCCAAATCTAATTCGCGATCGGCAGAAGCGGTGCTAGGCGCGCCCCGGTCCACGCTTCAAGAACAAGGGCCGCTGCTCTGGAACAGCGGCCCTACCGGGTTACAATAGATCCGAGATGAAACTTGCCAGCCCCGGTAACGACATGCTCGATCCGGAGGGATGTTCCTGCATCAACAAATGTGAATCCAAAGGAACGGCCCCGGCGTTCCGGGGCTGGCTGCGGACACACCGGGGCCGCCCGACGCACCAAGCAGCGTGGCACGCCGGGGTGATATCGTCTGCTCAAACAATCAAGCTGGGTGTCTCAAAAGATACCGACCAAGGTTAAATTTCCGAGGTGTAGGGCAGAACCGGACAGTTGCTGTCAGGCGGCTCCATGGCCCCGTCGGACAGGTTTAGGAAGGTAGGCCGCCCAGGCTATACACCCGGGACATCCTAGCCGGGCGCTTTGAAGGTGAACGAAGCCGACATTGCGCGAAGGGCATCGTAGGGTGTTCCCCACTGAACACCAAACGCGTCACATATGTCGGGGATTGGCACTCGAACTTTGGCAGCTGGTGCTGGCTGTTCGTGGGTGATGACTTTTGCGCCGGTAATCTGAGCTTTCGCGATCAACCAAGGATCGGCCCCCGACAAGAATTTCGCTTGCGCTTCCGGACGGTATCCGGCGGACGCGACGTGTGCCGCAATCGCAGACATCGCCTTTTGAGTGTCTTTATCGTCGATTTTCAGGAACCACGGTTCTGTACGTCTCGCATTCGCCCACTTGGCGAGCTCGTCGCCACCTTTTCTAAGTTCTTCGCAAACAGGAACGATACTGCCCACGTCTACTTTGGTGACATAGTCCATCCAGTCCCAAAATCCCGGACAGATGTCGAATGCGTAATACCAATTCTTGGCTTGGATGAAGACGTTCGCGTCAAATAGATACTTCATTTCGGCGCCGTCGCCTTTTTGTAGAACTTTACAACGGTCGCCGGCTGAATATTTAGCAGGGAAGCTGCATCGCGAAGCAGGGTGTCTCCGGACATTGCACTGGAGACCACGGCATTTGTAAAACGCGATCCATTTCGCAGTGGAAGGGTGCTATAAAAATTGCCGCCGCTGGCCTTATCGGCTTGCTCGCGTCGTTCCTCTTCCCATCTATCTTCCTCTTCTTTGTAGAACGCCGAATAGGCTCCCTCAGGTATTTTCCCAAGGTCGAGCGCTCTCCTTGCGATCACAATCCGGCTTACCTTGAATCGACGCGCCAGATCGTCGTAGTTTGCGTTCTGGGATTTCGTATTCGACCAACTTTTTTCAAAGTCGTCACGCGGAACGAGCAGCTCAGCTGCAACTGCGTTGCACACGATCTCGGTTCGACGGCTCGTGCCGTAGTCCCTTCTACCGATCTGAACGTTGGATACGCCACTGGATCCGAGCCAAATGTGCGCTAACTCATGGGCGAAAGTGAAGATTTGCGCGGCGAGCGCATCTTTTCCATTGATGAACACGAGGGGCGCGACAGGATCACTTATGGCGAAGCCTCTGAATTGACGGACGCTCAGCGAGCGATGAGTATCGCTGCCGACGATACCCGTTCTCATGATCCATACGCCGGCTGCTTCAGCGCTATCAATGAGCAATCGGATGAACTCTTCCCAATTCGCCGACCGAGCCGTTGCATCTGTAAGATTCAAGGTGCTTCGAATGTTGGCAGCTATATCAACTGGAGAATCGGTTAGGCGATATCGAGCAACGAACGACAAAGGCTCATGACCCTGCTGCTTAAGGTGCTCTACAAACCAAGCGTGCTTGAAGAGTACGTCGCGGATTAGGTCTGTTGTGTTGGAGTCGAAAGCGCGAGCGGGCTCTCCGCCAACGGTTCGAAGATCTGGTAACGGGAGATCTTCGACGGGAGGCTGGGGTAGAAAGAAATACCCGAACGGCACATGCGTAACCGATGCTAGTCGAACGGCCTGTTTGAAGGTTGGCTGATCTTCACCGGCTTCCCATCGGGCAAGCCGATCAGCCTTTTGACCGATCTTCTTTGCAAGTTGCTCGGGGGGCATGTCGGCCCGTTCCCGAGCCCATCGGAGCACCGCGCCGTTTATGAACGCCTTCGACATCTGCCAGATTCCCGCCGGTCAAATTTTGCATAGCGCGATATGTTTAGGGAGTCCCTAGCGTGCCATGTGGCCCTAGAAGTGGCCCCGACGAACCGAGGGCGCGCGGCTCGACACCTAAATCTGTCCTAACTCTCTGATTTCTTTTGGTGAGCGCGCTGGGGCTCGAACCCAGGACCCCGTGATTAAAAGTCACGTGCTCTACCGGCTGAGCTACGCGCTCCCATGGCCGCTGATGGCTATGACGTGGTCGCCATCGTGATCGGACATTCGAGAAGCATATCTTGCCGCTGCGCCAAATGCGTCGCGGGGAAAACCGGTTGTTTCCGGATCATGCTTTCGGCCCGCGCTGTGTAGGGGGAGTGGCTGCGGAGGTCAATAGTGCGGGTGGTTGGCGAAGATCGCGGCAGGGCCGGGGATTCGCTCGTGGCGTCCGCTGGTTAGGCTGGGAATTTCAACCTGATTGGTGAGCCTTCATCCACGCTGAACTGCCGGAGATCGCCGAATGAGCTCGGCCTGCAATAGTTCGCCCGGCGATGCGGAGCATCGTCCGGAGCGCCCGCCTTTGGGCCGGCTCCTCATCATGAGGGTCGAAGGACCTTGCCGAGAAGCTCGCTTTGATCCTGGAAGGGCCCGCCGCAGGCGGGCGCGCCCGCTCGTCAGTTCGTCTCCCGCCGGACCTCGGTCGGTACCGGCTGCGGCGCGCCCACCTGGGGCAGCGCGACCGGGCGGAGCCCGATCAGCTCGGCGGTGCGGATCGCGCTGTCGCGCCAGAACTGGAACGAGTTGATGCGGCTGAGCTCGAGGATGGCAATGGCGACCGCGGCGAGGAACGGCAGACTCTGCAGCACCAGGACGCCGGCGAAGATGTAGATCTCGGTGATCTGCTTGTAGCTGTTGGTGGCGATCAGCACGCCGGCGCCGACCAGGAGCAGGGTGCCGATCACCGCCTCCCAGAACGCCTGGAACTCAATCGACATCCGGCTGAGCCCGCCCTTGGAGGTGCGGGCGAAGGCGATGTGCTCGGTGATCAGGCCTTGCGCCACCGCGCGCGACACCGTCCATTGCACACTCATCGCCGCGATCATGGCACCCAGCATCTGGCCGGGCTTGATGGCGACGCGGGCGCGGTACATCGACAGGAAGTGCACCAGCGAGACGACGAAGGCGCCGATGATCGGCAGCGTCAGGATCTTGTCAGGGATGGCGATGTCGGCGAAGGCGACGATCGGCACCCAGACGAGGTTGAGCAGCGCCACGACCACGCCGAGGCTTTCGGCGCCCAGCCAGTTCAGCCAGCCCAGGCCATATTCGCGCTTCTGGTCGGGCGTCAGCCGACTCGCACCGGGCAGGAAGCGGCGCCAGTGCTTCTTGACGATCTGCAGGCCGCCATAGGCCCAGCGGTGCCGCTGCTTCTTGAAGGCCTCATAGGTGTCGGGCAGTAGGCCCGCGCCGTAGCGCGTGTTGGTGTAATGGGTGGTCCAGCCGAGCTCCTGGATCGCAAGGCCGAGATCGGAATCCTCGCAGATCGTGTCGCTCGACCAGCCGCCGGCCATGTCCATCGCGGCGCGGCGGATCAGGCACATCGTGCCGTGCACGATGATGGCGTTGGCCTCGTTGCGCTGGACCATGCCGATGTCGAAGAAGCCGGCATATTCGCCGTTCATGATGTAGTGCATGATCGACAGATCGCCGTCGCGGTGCTCCTGCGGCGCCTGCACGAGGCCGACGCGCGGGTCGGCGAAGGCCGGCACGAGGTCCTTCAGCCAGTCGGGCTCGACGACATAATCGGCATCGAGGATGCCGATGATCTCGGCATCCGCCGCGGTGCGGTCCATCGCGATGCGCAGCGCGCCGGCCTTGAAGCCCTGCACCTTCTCGGCGTTGATGAACTTGAAGCGTTCACCCAGCGCGCGGCAATGGTCCTGGATTGGCTGCCAGAAGGCCGGGTCCGGCGTGTTGTTGATGATCACCACGCATTCGTAGTTCGGATAGTTCAGCCGCGACAGCGCATCCAGCGTCTGCTTCAGCATCTCGACCGGCTCGAAGTAAGCGGGGATATGGATCGAGACCTTCGGGCAGTAAGTCTCGGGAACGTTCTCGACCGGCTTGTTCTTCGCGATCAGACGCTGCGGCGGCCGGCCGAAGGCGACCGCGGCGATCTCGTCGATGCGCGCCATCGCGATGAGGACCAGCGGAACAAGGAGGATCATGCCGAGCGTCAGCGCGAAGGCCGAGCCGAACAGGAAGTAGTGGCCGTTCCAATAGGCGAACACGGTCGCAGCCCAGGCGCCGACGCCGTTGGCGGTCGCCGACAGCAGGAAGGCCTGCCTGGCGGTCGCCTTCTCGATCCGGAGGATCGGCAGCGATAGCAGCACGCCGACCAGGAGCGCGATACCCATCAGCTTCCAGTAGTCGGGGTTCTCGACCGGGCCGGTCCAGGCGAATTTCGGTTCGCTGCTGGCATTGAGGATGCCCCAATACGGACCGACGCCGCCTTCGAAGAATTTCCAGGGCCGATCGATGGCTTCGACGATGTTGTAGTCCATGCCGAGCGCTTCGGCGCGGGTGACGAAGTTGCGCAAAGTCAGCGCCTGCTGGAACGGACCTGGGTCTGCGCTGCGCAAATTATAGCCTGCGCTCGGCCATCCGAACTCGGCGATCACGATGCGCTTGCCCGGGAACTGATTGCGCAGGAGGTTGTAGCGGTCCACGGCCTGGTCGACGGCCTGATCCGAACGGAAGTTTTCCCAGTAGGGCAGCACGTGCGCGGCGATGAAGTCGACGCTGGAGGCGAGGTCCGGAAAATCGCGCCAGATGTTCCAGATCTCGCCCGTCGTAACGGGAACGCGGACCGCGCCCTTGACCTTCTTGATCTTGTTGATGAGGTCCTCGATCTTCTGGTCGCCGCGGTAGATCACCTCGTTGCCGACCACGATGCCGATCACGTTGCTGTTCTTGCGGGCGAGCTCGATGGCGGCCTTGATCTCCCGCTCGTTGCGATCCTCGTCCTTGTCGATCCAGGCGCCGACCGTGACCTTGAGGCCGAACTCGGCCGCGATCGGCGGCACCAGCTCGCTGCCTTCCGTCGCGGTGTAGGACCGGATCGCTCGCGTGAGGGTCGAGAGCTTCTTCATGTCCGCGCGAATCTTGTCGGGGTCGACGTTGAGGTCGACGACATGGCCCGGTTCGAACGGCGTATAGGACAGGCTCGGCAGCAGGCCCTTGAAGTCCGGCGCAGGTTCCCTGTCGCGCAGGACTCCCCAGACGCCTGCGTGGAGCGCAGACACGAGCAACAGAACGGCGGCGACAACGCGCATCGCGGCTAAACCAATAGGGGCTGAGGTGGCAGGGCAGCGGATCCGACCCCGAGATCCGACCGTGTCCGCGGCAAAGGAAGCATATCTCTGCCGCGCGGTTTCACAACTGTCATGGCCTCATGTCCTTATGAGGGCATGGCCTTTTCGAACGACGCGCGGCAGTGCCAAGCGTCTCTATGGCCGACCGTTCCTGAACGGCAGCTGAAACGGGCGGCTGCTATTTCGCCGGGGCCGGAGACGGGCTTGCCGCAGGCGAGGGGCTCGCGGCCGGCTGCGGCTGTGCATTGGCGGCCGGCGCTGCCGGCTGGGAGGCCGCGGCCGCCGCCGCTTGCTGCGGCTGGGCGGCCGGGTTGATCCAGCACGCGTGCACGCGGCTATCCAGGGTTTCCGCCACTTTGGGATCGATCTGGCCGCCGAAGCGGGTCAGGCAGCGGAACGCGGCCTGGATGTGGCCGCCGGGGCAGCCGAAGCGGTCGTAGAGGTCGAGATGGCGGAACGCGGTATCGAGGTCGTCCCGCCACATCAGCCGCACCACGCGCCGGCCGAGCCAGACGCATTCGGGATTGCCGGCCGGGCCGTTGATGACCTGGGCGGCCTCCGCGAATTCGTCGGTGCGGCGCTGATTCTGGGCGGCGTCCTTGGCGGCATCAGCGGGCTGGGCGGCCGCCTTGCCCTGGTCGGCCGGGGCCGGCGTGCCGCTCTGGGCGAGGGCTCCGCCAGCACCGGTCAGAACGAGCAGGCAGGAGATGGCCAAGGTGGCGGCGAACTGCCGCAGGACCGCATTTCGTAACTCGAACACCCGTTGCCGCATGAATTCCCCAATGTATCGCTGGCCGTCCGCGTCAGGAGCCCCGCGGACGCGCAAGCTGATGGCGTCCAAATGGGTCTCCAATGCGGCGGAAAAGTCTTTGGGAGTCCATGACCTGTATTTCGAATTTTGTCCAGCAAAGTCACGATCCTAGATCACGGTCGAACGGCCGCAGGTAAATTCCTTTGGGGGCGCGAGGGATCCACCGGACGTGCCCCCTTGGCAGACGGCGTGCGAGAAGGTAATCGACGGCCCTTCGCGGAGGACGGAACCGATTTCTCTTCGTACGCCACTGGCGCTTCTGCTCGTTTCGTTGGGTGCGATCGCTGCCGTGTGGTGGTGGCTTGCCACGCCGATCACGCTCGCGCGCGCTCCGATCGATCCCGCCGACAAGGTTCAATGCGTCTCCTACGCGCCGTTCCGAGGCGAGCAGTCGCCGCTGGACGCATGGACCCATATCGAGGCCGACCAGATCGAGCAGGACCTGCGCCAGCTCAAGGAGATCACCGACTGCGTCCGCACCTATTCGATGGAGAACGGGCTCGACCAGGTGCCGGCGATCGCCGCCAAGGTCGGCGGACTGAAAGTGCTGCAGGGCATCTGGCTCTCCAGCAACCGCACCAAGAATTACGAGCAGGCCGGGCTCGCCATTCGCCTCATCAAGCAATTCCCGGACATCATCACCGCGGTCATCGTCGGCAACGAGGTGCTGCTGCGCGGTGAGATGACGACGGCGGACCTCGTCTCCATCATCCGCTTGGTGAAGACCCAGGTCGGCGTGCCCGTCACCTATGCCGATGTGTGGGAATATTGGCTGAAGAACCGCGAGGTCTATGACGCGGTCGACTTCGTCACGATCCATATCCTGCCTTACTGGGAGGATTTCCCCATCAAGGCGAAGTTCGCCGCCGCCCATGTCGAGTCCATCCGCGAGCGCATGGCAGTGGCGTTTCCCGGCAAGGAGATCCTGATCGGCGAAACCGGCTGGCCGAGCCAGGGCCGCATGCGCGACGGCGCGCTGCCCTCGCGCACCAACCAGGCGCGCGTCGTCTCGGAAATCCTGAGCCTTGCGAAGGCGCAGAAGTTCCGCGTCAACCTGATCGAGTCCTACGACCAGCCGTGGAAGCGCAGGCTGGAAGGCACCGTCGGCGGCTATTGGGGCCTGTACGATTCGGTGCGGCGCAGCCTGAAATATCCGCCGGGCCAGCCGATCAGCAATTTCCCGTACTGGAAATGGTACATGGGCGCCGGCATGGGCCTTTCCGTGCTGGTGTTCGCGGTCGCGCTGATCACGCTGCGCCGCCGGCCGTGGACGCCGCGCTTGCCGGCCTGGCTCGGCGTCGGCATCTCGGCGACGACTGCCGGAATCCTGCTCGGGATCGGCGCCGACAAGATGTATTACGAGAGCTACGGGATAGGCGGCTGGCTGCTCTGGGGCGCGTTGCTGCTGGCCGGCATCCTGTCGCCGATCTTCTGCGCGCAGGCGATGGTGATCGGCCGCAGCCTGCCGACCTTCCTCGATCTGCTCGGCCCGCGCGAGGGGCGGAAATGGTCGAAGCTCACCGCGGTGCTCGGCCTGACGCTGGCAGTGACGGCGGTGATCGCTTCCGCGACCGCGCTCGGCTTCGTGTTCGACCCGCGTTACAAGGATTTTCCCTACGCCACGCTGACGATGGCGGTGGTGCCGTTCGCGCTTTTGATGCTGAACCGGCCGCAGATCGGCCAGCGTCCGATCGCCGAAGCGGTGTTCGCAGGCGTGCTGGCGCTGTCGGCCGTGTACGTGCTGTTCAACGAAGGCCGCGACAATTGGCAGTCGCTGTGGACCTGCGCGATCTATCTGTTGTTCGCCCTCACGCTGTGGCGGGCGCGGGCCGAGCAAAGCCAAGAATGAGCAGGCCGATCGCAAGGCCCGACAGCACGACATTGTAGAGCACGATGCCGAGGCCGGCGGCGATGAGGCCGACGGTGAGCAGCACGATCGAGGGCCGCATCAGGTTCAGCGTCGCAACCACCAGCGCCACGATACCGAACACCGAATTCTTGAACAGCACGGTCGAGACCGAGCGCGACTTGCAGACCAGCGTCTGAAGCCCGGCGTCGCAGGCGAGTGCGACCTGCGAAAACTCGATCGCGAGATAGCGCACGTAGAGCGCGCAGCCGACGGTGACGAATCCGACCACGAGCAGGAACTGCACCTGGTAGGGCGTGAGGCGGAAGGGCTTCTTTGTCATGGCGGCAATATGGTCGGGAAGACCCGGCCAGGCAACAGGGCAGGCGAGGTTTCTGTTGATCCGGAACGCCCGGGCATCATCGAGGAACACGTGAGCATCCCGCTGGTTCTCAACATTGTGTTGCCAAACAAATTGCGGTCTAGGAGTGAGGCATGGACAAGCCGACGCAGGAGCAGCTGAGCGAGCTCAAAAGGCTGAGCAAGGAGGCCCGGGTTGAGGATTGGTCGGAGATCGTCCAGTCCAAGGACGAGGCGGAGATGCGCATCCGCGATCTGAAGGAAAAGGCGCGGATGGAATAGGTCATCGCCTGCGCCAAGCGCGATCAAGGGCGATCAATTGGGGCCTTGCGTGTTGCGGCTCTGCTCCGCCAGCCGGCGCTCGTATTTTTCAGCCAAGGCGAGCAGCCGCTCCTTGATGTGGGGGTCGGCCCGGTCGGCCAGTTCGCGGATCAACGCGAGTTGCTCCCGCAGAAAGTTCGCTTCCGTCATCTCCGCTCCGAATCGAATTCGCGGCGGATAGTGCCTTCTTACGCAAAACCCTTCCGTATCATTTGGTATGTTCCGCAAATCGACACGGGTCACTATGCCGGCGTTAGCGCAAGCGGCTTCGGTCGCGGACGGGGCGTTCTAGCGCCGGAAGATCGACGACAGCGTCGAGGTCGCCGACGCGGTCTCCGGCTTGGCCGGCGCCGGCTGCGCCGCAGGTGGGGGAGCGGGCTCCTCGCGCTTGGAGCGCTTGGACGAATAGCTGCGGCGGCGCTGCGGCTTCTCGGGCTTTGCGTTCGGCACAGGCGCGGTTTCGGCTTGCGGAGCGGCGTCCTGGCTCTTCTCGGAGCTCTTGTCCTGAACTCGGTCTTGCACCCTGTCTTGAGATTTCTCTTGTCCCTTGTCCGGCGTCTTGTCGGAGCCGCGCATCGACAGGCGCTGGCCATCGAACACAGTGGTCTCGCAATGACGGTCGCTCTCGGCGAGGCTCGCGCAGAATTTTGCGGCGGCGGCGGCATTGACCAATGGGCCGGCGCCCAGGCGGAGCTGCATGCCGAGACCCGTGCTGCCTTCCTTGATCATGATGATCGGCCGCAGCGCTGCGATCTCCGGGTTGGACTTGGTCACGCCGCGCCAGAGCGCGCGCAGGCCGTCGATCGAGTTGGCGCCGCCGAGATCGATCGCAAAGCGCGTCTGCTGAACGGCGATGGCAGGGGATTCGTTCTCGGCTGGCTCCGGCGGCTTGGTTGCTGCCGCCACGATTTCGGCCGCGGCGGGCGCCGGCTCCGCCTTCTTCTCGGCGGCCTTCTCAACCGCTTCGGGTTGCATCAGCTTCGATGCGGCCGGATCCGGTGGCGCCATCAGCGATTTGGCGGGCACCAGCGGAATCGTCGGCAACGCCGAGCTCACGGCCGGATTCTGTTGCACGAGCGAGGCGGCGGCCGCGGTCTGCGGCGGCTCCTTCAACGTTTCCTTCGGAGCATCCTTCTGAGCATCCTTTTGAGTATCTTTGGCGGCTTCGCTGCGCGGCTTCTCGCTCGTCGCCGTCGAGGCGACCGGCGCAATGCTGGGAGCTGCGGCCGCTGGTGCTGCATCCTGCGGCTTCGCGCCCGACGGTGGCGTGGCGGCTTGCTTGGCGATGGCGCCGGTTACGGAATCGAGCCCTTGCTCGAGCACGGTAACGCGCGAATACAGCCGGTCGCGGTCGCTGTTCAGCGTCTCGATCGCGGCGGCGAGCCGGCGCGCCTCGTTCTGGCTCTCCTTGGTCAGCAGCTGCAGCCGGTCGGCCTGGCGCGCGAGATCGGCGGACGCGACCTGATCGCGCCGCCAGCCGAGCTGGGCCTGGTTGGCCATCACGGCAATGACGACGGCGCCGACGGCCGCCACGCCCCACGAGCCCAGCCGCCACATCATGCCCCGGTCGAAGGCGCTTTCCTCGGCCAAAAATCCGGAGAACAGCCCGCCGGTCTCCTTGGTGGAGAAGGCATCCGCCAGTGGGTCGGAATCCTTTGCCATGAATGTTAAGCGCCCAGCCCCGTCCGGCTTCCCCGAATCAATCAGGGAACATTAACAGGAAAAGCGCGCCGCACTTGAATTCCGGGCGTTTGCGGGGGTAGCAAGGCGATAGCTTCCGAGGGCGTTGCCGCCCGTCCGCGCCAATTTTGATTCGGCCTCAGCTGTCAGGATTTCGATGACCGCCCGCTCCAGCCTTACAATCGTGCTCGCCGCCGGTGAAGGCACGCGCATGCGATCGAGCTTGCCGAAGGTGCTGCATCCGGTCGCGCACCAGAGTCTGCTCGCCCATGTGCTCGCCGCCGCACCCAAGGGAACCGGCACCTCGCTCGCGGTCGTGATCGGCCCCGACCACCAGGCCGTGGCCGATGAAGCCAAGCGCATCCGTCCCGACGCGCTGACCTTCGTGCAAGCCGAGCGGCTCGGCACCGCGCATGCGGTGCTGGCGGCGCGCGAGGCGATCGCACGCGGCGCCGATGACCTCCTGATCGCGTTCGGCGACACGCCGCTGATCTCGGCCGAGACCTTTGCGCGGCTGCGTGTGCCGCTCGCCCGCGGGGCCGCCATCGCTGCGCTCGGCTTTCGCGCCGCCGATCCGACCGGCTACGGCCGCTTCATCGTCGAAGGCGACCGCCTGGTTGCGATCCGCGAGCAAGGCGACGCCAGCGCGGACGAGCGCAAGATCGATTTGTGCAACGCCGGCGTGATGGCGATCGACGGCCGTCGTGCGCTCGACATTCTCGGGCAGATCGGCAATGCCAATTCCAAGGGCGAATATTATCTGACGGATGCGGTCGAAATCGTCCGCAGGCAAGGATGGGAGTCGGTGGTGATCGAGACCAGCGAGGACGAGGTGCGCGGCATCAACACCAAGGCGCAGCTCGCCGAGGCCGAAAGCGTGATGCAGGCGCGGTTGCGCAAGGCGGCGATGGAGGCCGGCGTCACGCTGATCGCGCCGGAGACGGTGTATCTGTCCACTGACACCGTGTTCGGCAAGGACGTCACGATCGAGCCGTTCGTCGTGATCGGCCCCGGCGTGTCGATCGCGGACGGCACGGTGATCCATTCGTTCTCGCATATCGTCGAGACCACGCTCGGCAAAAACGTCTCGATCGGACCCTATGCGCGGCTGCGGCCCGGCACCTCGCTCGGCGACGGCGCGCGGATCGGCAATTTCGTGGAGACCAAGGCGGCGACGCTGGAGGCCGGCGTCAAGGTCAACCATCTCTCCTATATCGGCGACGCCAGCGTTGGCGCCAATTCCAACATCGGCGCCGGCACAATCACCTGCAACTACGACGGCTTCAAGAAGCACAAGACGGTGATCGGGCAGGGCGCCTTCGTCGGTACCAACTCCTCGCTGGTCGCCCCGGTGACGATCGGCAAGGGCGCCTATATCGGCTCGGGCTCGGTGATCACGAAGGACGTACCCGACGACGCGATGGCGCTTGAGCGCAATCAGCAGACCATCCGGGAAGGCGGCGCGGCGCGCTATCGCGAGATGAAGACAGGCGGCAAGAAGCCGGAGAAGTGAGCGGCGCTATTCTTCGTCGGCGAATTCTGAGAAGATCGCACGGGTCAGGCGCCAGCCGCGCGGCTTGGCGCGCTTCACCGGCTCGCCTTCGGGATGCTTGATGAAAAGGGGCTTGTTCTCTTTGCCGCGCAGCGGCGGCGGCCAATGCGCAAGGTGCGTGCCCGTGGTCTCGCTGGCGCGCAGATACATCGACGACAGACCCTTGCGGTCGGATGAGCCTTTCATGGCCTTGTTCTCCTGATCCGGAATCGTTGGTCAAATGTATTGACAACGAGTTAACGCGCGCGGTTTAAGGCCGGCCAGTTCGACGCAGGCGAAGCAGCGGTCGCGGGCCCGTGCTGTCTCAATCAGCAATAATTATTGAGTATCTGGTTCCCTGCGATTTTCGCTAAAAACCGGGCGCGTCGTTTAGGCGATTTTTCGACGATTTGGGGGATAGTGATCCGCATGTGCGGGATTGTCGGCATTCTCGGGCGCGAGCCGGTTGCAGAGCAATTGGTGGATTCGCTCAAACGTCTCGAATATCGCGGCTACGATTCCGCGGGCGTGGCCACGCTCGAAGGCAAGCACCTGGAGCGCCGCCGCGCCGAGGGCAAGCTGAAGAATCTGGAGAAGCGGCTGGAGGCCGAGCCGCTCAAGGGTACCACCGGCATCGGTCACACGCGCTGGGCCACCCACGGCAAGCCGACCGTCAACAACGCCCATCCCCACGCGACCGAACGCGTCGCCGTGGTCCACAACGGCATCATCGAGAATTTCCGCGAACTGCGCGAGGAGCTCGAGGCGAAGGGCACGGTGTTCCACACCGAGACCGACACCGAGATCGTGCTGCATCTCGTCGACGATCTGCTCGTGCGCGGCAAAAAGCCCATCGAGGCCGTCAAGCTGACGCTGGCGCGCCTGCGCGGCGCCTTCGCGCTCGGCTTCATCTTCGCCGGCGACAACGACCTCTTGATCGGCGCCCGCAACGGCCCACCGCTGGCGATCGGCTACGGCGACGGCGAGATGTATCTCGGCTCGGACGCTATCGCGCTCGGCCCGTTCACCGACACGATCAGCTATCTCGAGGACGGCGACTGGGTGGTGCTGACCCGCAAGAGCGTCGCGATCTTCGACAAGGACGGCCATGCCGTCCAGCGCGACAAGATCAGACACGCCGCCTCGACCTCGCTGGTCGACAAGGCCAACTACCGCCACTTCATGGCCAAGGAGATCCACGAGCAGCCGGAGGTGGTCGGCCACACGCTGGCGCGCTACGTCGACATGGCGACCGAGCGCGTCGCGCTGCCGGTCGAGCTGCCGTTCGATTTCAACGATATCCGCCGCATCAACATCACTGCTTGCGGCACCGCCAGCTACGCCGGGTACGTCGCCAAATACTGGTTCGAGCGCTTTGCGCGCCTGCCGGTCGAGGTCGACGTCGCTTCCGAATTTCGCTACCGCGAGGTCCCCTTGCGCAAGGGCGATCTCGCCATCTTCATCTCGCAGTCCGGCGAGACCGCCGATACGCTGGCGGCCTTGCGCTATGCCAAGGCCGAGGGCGTGCACACGATCGCGGTCGTCAATGTGCCGACCTCGACGATCGCGCGCGAGAGCGAGACCGTGCTGCAGACGCTCGCGGGACCCGAGATCGGCGTCGCCTCGACCAAGGCCTTCACCTGTCAGCTCATGGTGCTGGCAAACCTTGCGATCGCGGCCGGCAAGGCGCGCGGCGAACTGTCGGATGAGGACGAGACCAAGCTCGTCCATGGGCTCGTCGAGGTCCCGCGCCTGATGGCCGATGCGCTCACGAGCGAGCTCCAGATCGAGAAGCTCGCGCACCGGATCGCCAAGTCGCGCGACGTGCTCTATCTCGGTCGCGGCACCAGCTTCCCGCTGGCGCTCGAAGGTGCGTTGAAGCTGAAGGAGATCTCCTACATCCATGCCGAGGGCTATGCCGCCGGCGAGCTCAAGCACGGGCCGATCGCGCTGATCGACGAGACCATGCCGGTCGTCGTCATCGCGCCCTACGACCGCGTGTTCGAGAAAACCGTCTCCAACATGCAGGAGGTCGCCGCGCGCGGCGGCAATATCATCCTGATGACCGACGCCAAGGGCGCGGCGGAGGCGACGGTCGAGTCCCTCGTCACCATCGTCATGCCCGACATGGCGGCAGCCTTCACGCCGATGGTCTATGCCGTCCCGGTGCAGCTGCTCGCCTATCACACGGCTGTCGTGATGGGGACCGACGTCGACCAGCCACGCAATCTCGCGAAATCGGTGACCGTGGAATAGGCAATCGGATATCGGTCGGCCGCAGTCTTCCAAAACCTGCTAGAAGACCCTAGCTTGTTTGCAGCGACCGACCTGGAACCCGAATGACCCCCCGCGACGACGCGCCTGCGCCTCTGCCTCTTGATCCCGTTCCGGAACCGCATACCGGCCTGATGGGCCGTTTCCGCAATTATTTCCTGACCGGCCTCGTGGTGACGGGGCCGATCGCGATCACCCTCTATCTGGTCTGGTGGTTCGTCACCTGGGTCGACGGCGTGGTACGGCCGTTCGTGCCGCTGGCCTATCGGCCGGAAACCTATCTGCCTTATGGCGTTCCAGGCTGGGGACTGATTGTCGCATTCTTCACCCTGACGCTGGTCGGCTTCCTCGCGGCCAACCTGATCGGCCGCACGCTGGTCGATGTCGGCGAGACCTTTCTCGGCCGGATCCCGGCGGTGCGCGCGATCTATCGCGGTCTGAAGCAGGTGTTCGAGACGCTGTTCTCGGGCAAGGGCTCGAGCTTCCGGAAAGTCGGCCTGGTCGAATTTCCCTCGCCAGGCATGTGGTCGATCGTGCTGATCTCGCAATCGCCGAATGAGGACATCTCGCGCAGCCTGCCGGGCCAGGAGGAGCATGTGTCGGTGTTCCTGCCGTGCTCGCCGAACCCGACCACCGGCTTCTTCTTCTATGTCCCCAAGAGCAAGATCATCGAGGTCGATCTCACCGCCGAGGACGCCGCGACGCTGATCATGTCGGCGGGCGTCGTGCAGCCGGGCTCGACGCCCGATCCGAAGAAAGCGGCCGCGCTTGCGGGCATGGCGAATGCTGCGCGCATTGCCAATGCGTCGGCGATTCAGCCCGAGCCTGCGAAGGTGGAGTAGGGCCATTCCCGCGCGGGATGGCCCGCGTTCACGCGGGCGCATTCGTCCTCTGCTAGTCTCACGTCGAACCGAGCGCCTCGCTCGGGTTCGAGCTGGAGTGCACGATGTCCAAAACCATTGCGATTCTCGCCCCTGGCGCGATGGGCAGCGCCGTCGCCCGCCGTCTCAACGAACATGGTGCGCGCGTGCTGACGTCCTTGAAGGGGCGCAGCGAGGCGACGCTGAAACGCGCGGCAGACGCCGGCATGGTCGGCGCCGAGGACGAGGCGATCGCGGACGCCGACATCATCCTCTCGATCGTGCCGCCGGGCGAAGCCGTCGCGCTGGCCGAACGGATGGCCGCGCTGATCGTCAGAAGCGAGAAGAAGCCGATCGTGATCGATTGCAACGCCGTCAATGTCGATACCGTGCGCAGGATCGAGGAGATCATCGGCTCGGCGCAGGCGCCGTTCGTCGATGCCGGCATCATCGGCTTTCCGCCGCAGCGAGGGGGCAAGAGCCCGGCCTTCTACATGTCGGGCGAGCGCGCCAAGGACGTCGCCGTTCTGAAGGATCTCGGCCTCGACGTGCGGATCGTCGAAGGCCCGGTCGGCGCGGCGTCGGCGTTGAAAATGTCCTATGCCGGCATCGTCAAGGGTCTCGCCGGAATCGGCTCGGCCATGGTAATCGCGGCCACGAAAGCGGGCGCCGCCGATGCGCTGCGCGACGAACTCGCGCTCAGCCAGCCCGCGATCTTGGCGCGGCTCGAAGTCGCGCTGCCCGACATGATCCCGAAGGCCTATCGCTGGGTCGCCGAGATGCGGGAGATCTCCGGCTTCCTCGGACCCGCGCATCCGGCCAGCCAGATCTACGAGGGCTTTGCGAGGTGGTTCGAGCACCTGGCGGAGGATGCGAAGGGGGAGGCCGTGGATGCCGCATTGATGAGGGCTTTCGCGGCGAGCATCGCGCGCAAGAAGACCTAGGCCGCGTTCTGATACTGCCGTGTCTTGGCGGCATGACGTAGTATGCCTCGCCCGAGGCCTGCCCATGTCCCGCTCGCAACGACTGCTCGAACTGATTCAGGTGCTGCGCCGTCATCGACGTCCGGTCGCGGGCGCCGCGCTCGCCGACTCGGTCGGCGTGTCGCTCCGCACGCTCTACCGCGACATCGAGACCTTGAAGGCACAAGGCGCGCACATCGAGGGCGAGGCCGGCGTCGGCTACGTGCTGCGGCCCGGCTTCATGCTGCCGCCGCTGATGTTCAGCGAGGAGGAGATCGAGGCGCTGGTGCTTGGCTCACGATGGGTGGCGGAACGCGCCGATCAGCCACTCGGCGATGCCGCGCGCAACGCACTCGCCAAGATCGGAGCGGTGCTTCCGGACGACTTGCGCACGAGCCTTGATGCGTCGAGCCTGCTGATCGGCCCGGGCGAAGCGCTCGCGGCCGGTGATACCGAGCTCGCATCGATCCGCGACGCGATCCGTGCCGAGCGCAAGATGCAGATTGCTTATGCCGACGGCAAGGGAAGTCCATCGCGGCGCACGATCTGGCCGTTCGCTCTCGCCTTTTTCGATCGCGTGCGCGTCGTCGTCGCCTGGTGCGAGCTTCGTGACGGCTTCCGGCACTTCCGGACGGACCGCATCACGGCGCTGAAATCGACGGCCAAACGCTATCCACGACGGCGCGCGGCGTTGTTGAAGGAATGGCGCGCTTTGGAGGGCGTGCCGGAGCAGTGATCGGCACCGAGACTGCTGACACAAACTGACAGCATGCCGAGCTATAGGTTTCTGCGTCGCGGTCACGTTATCGAGCGCCGAACGAGGAGACCTCACATGCCAGACTTCAGCTTCCTGTTGCTCCATGTCGAAAGCCCGGCGGCAAGCGCCAAATTCTACAACGAGTTGCTGGGTATCCCGATCATCGAGCAGTCGCCGACATTCGCCATGCTGCCGTTGCGGGACGGCGTGATGCTCGGCTTGTGGTCGCGCGCCACCGTCGAACCGAAGACCGCGGGACAGCCGGGCAGCAGCGAAGTGGCGTTTACGGTCAACGACGCGACCGCCGTGCATGAGACACACACGGCCTGGAAAATGCGCGGCCTTGCCATCGCCCAGGCGCCGACCCGGATGGACTTCGGCACGACCTTCGTCGCGCTCGATCCTGATGGTCATCGCTTGCGCGTGTTCGCGCCGGAGGCCGCATGAGCCCGCGGAGCTGGCATGCTTGGTCTATCCCGCCCCAATCAGCGGAATGGCCTCATCCCGCTCGTAGAGATACAGCAGGCAGCGCAGCGCCTCGCCGCGCTCGCCCTTCAGCTTGGGATCCTCCTTGAGGATCCGCAGCGCTTCGTCTCTCGCCTGGGCGATCAGCTGGCCGTGCACCTCCGGGCGCGCGATGCGGTAGCCGGGCAGGCCGCTCTGGCGCACGCCCAGCACGTCGCCTTCGCCGCGCAGCTTCAAGTCCTCCTCGGCAATGCGGAAGCCGTCGGTGGTCTCGCGGATCACTTTCAGCCTGGCCTTCGACATCTCGCCGAGCGGCTCGCCATAGAGCAGGATGCAGGTTGACGCCTCCGAGCCGCGCCCGATGCGGCCGCGGAGCTGGTGCAGCTGGGCAAGGCCGAAGCGCTCGGCGTTCTCAATCACCATGATGGTCGCGGCGGGCACGTCGACGCCGACCTCGACCACGGTGGTGGCGACCAGCAGGCCGATCTCGTGCGCGGCGAACTGGCCCATGACGCGGTCCTTGTCGGTGCCCTTCATCTGGCCGTGGACGAGGCCGACGCGGTCGCCGAAGCGCTTTTGCAGGGTCTCGAACCGCTTGGTCGCGTTGGTGAGATGCTCGGTGCCTTCCGCCTCGGATTCCTCGACCAGCGGGCAGATCCAGTAGACCAGCTTGCCGGCTTCGAGCGCGCGGCCGACGCCTTCCATGACCTCGCCGATGCGGCTCATCGGCACGGCGCGGGTATCGATCGGCTGGCGGCCGGCGGGCTTTTCGCGCAGCTCGCTGATATCCATGTCGCCGAAATAGGTCAGCACCAGCGTGCGCGGGATCGGGGTTGCGCTCAGCACCAGCACGTCGACGGCCTCCCCCTTGGACGTCAGCGCGAGGCGTTCGCGCACGCCGAAACGGTGCTGCTCGTCGACGATGGCGAGCGCGAGATCTTTGAAGACGACATCGTCCTGGATCAGCGCATGGGTGCCGACGAGCAGGTCGATCTCGCCATCGGCGAGCTGAGCGATGATCTCATTCCGCTCCTTGCCCTTCTCGCGGCCTGTGAGGATGGCGACCCGCATCCCCGCGCGCTCGGCGAGCGGGGCGATGGTCTTGATGTGCTGGCGTGCCAGGATTTCGGTCGGGGCCATGAGCGCGGCCTGCTTGCCGACCTCGGCCACTGCGGCTGCCGCGAGCAGCGCCACCACCGTCTTGCCGGAGCCGACGTCACCCTGCAGCAGGCGCAGCATGCGCACCGGCTGTTTGAGGTCTTCGGCGATCGCGGCCGCAGCGTTGCGCTGGGACGGTGTGAGCGCGTAAGGCAAGGCATCGATGATCTTGTTGCGCAGATGCCCGTCGCCGGCATTGCGCACGCCGGCGGGGCGGCGCAGCTGCGCGCGGATCAGGGCAAGCGCGAGCTGGCCGGCCAAGAGCTCGTCGAAGGCGAGGCGCGACCAGAACGGCCGGTCGGGCAGGATGTCGGTCAGCTCGACCGGCTGGTGCACGCGGTTGAGCGCTTCCGCGATCGACGGGAAGTCGCAGCGGCGCAGCACCTCCGGACTGATCCATTCCGGCAGCGCGGGAAGCTTTTGCAGCGCCTGCGCGATCGCGCGGCGGAGCGAGCCGAGCGCGAGCCCTTCCGTCAGCGGATAGACCGGGTCGATCCCCGACAGCTTCGAGATCGCCTCCTCGTCGAGCACCCGATCGGGATGGACGATCTGCGGGATGCCGTCGTACATCTGCAGCGTGCCGGAGACGTAGCGTTTCGCACCGACCGGCAGCAGCTTCTCGACATAGCCCGGCTTTGCGCGAAAGAAGGTCAGCACCACGTCGCCGGTATCGTCGCTCGCATAGACCAGATACGGCGCGCGTGCGTTGCGCGGCGGCGGCGGGCGGTGGCGATCGACGGTGACCTCCAGCGTCACCATGGTTCCAACCGCCGCGTCGCGGATCTTCGGTCGCGCCCGGCGGTCGATCACCTGGCTCGGCAGATGCAAGAGCAGATCGACCAGCCGCGGCGTCTCGCTCCGGCTGAGCAGGTACTGCAACAGCTTGTCCTGCTTCGGACCGACGCCGGGCAGGCTGGTCACGGGAGCAAACAGCGGATTGAGCAGGCTGGGGCGCATTCTCGCAACATTCGTCATGCGCGGGGTTGCCGTCTTCGCAAGGCTTCGCCGGCCCGAAATCGGAAGCCCCGCGAAGCCTTTGGCGGAGCAGGGACCCGCGCATCCATCTTTTCAAGGACGATGGATTGCCGGGTCAAGCCCGGCAATGACGGTCCCCAAACAAATGCAATAACAAAGGGCTGACACCGGGGGTCCGAGTGGCTATATCACCCCCGCCCGGCACGTCCGGGCTTTCTGCGTTTGACTGGATTCGAGACATGACGGGAACGACACGATCGAGCAGCGGGCTGGATGAGCGCCGCAAGCGCCTTCTGTTCCGCTGCTGGCACCGCGGCACGCGCGAGATGGACCTGATTCTCGGCCGCTTCGCGGATGCCGAGATCGGCAATTTGTCCGACGCCGAGCTCGGCGAGCTCGAGCGCCTACTCGAGGTCAACGATCCCGATCTCTATGCCGCCATTACCGGCGACAAGGTGCTGCCGGCCGACGTCACCGGTGGGCTGTTTGCCCGCATCAAGGCGTTTCCGATCGCGGACGGCAACGCATGAAGCAGGGGATGAAATCTCCGGCCGAGCTGCTCGCGCCCGGCCGCGCGCTGACGCTTGCTAATGTTGCGGAAGGTGCCGAAGGCCTCGTCGTCTCCGATCTCGCCCGTGCCATCGCGGCGCGGCCGACGAAGCCGGCCGTCAGCCTTGCGGTCGTCTGCCGCGACGGTGCGCGCATGCAGTCGCTCGAACGCGGCTTGCGGTTCTTCGCACCCGATCTGCCGGTGCTGACCTTTCCGGCCTGGGATTGCCAGCCCTATGACCGCGTCTCGCCACATGGCGGCATTCTCGCGCAGCGCCTGACCACGCTGGCGCGGCTGGCCCCGCTCACCGGCAGCGACAAGCCGCTGATCGTGCTGACCACGGTGAACGCGGTGGTGCAGCGCGTGCCTGCGCGCGAGCTCGTCGCGGCGCAGGCGTTGTCGGTCGCGCCGGGCAATGTCGTGCCGATGGACACCGTCGTGGCCTGGCTCGAGCACAATGGCTACAACCGCTCCTCGACCGTGCGCGAGCCCGGCGAATACGCCGTGCGCGGCGGCATTCTGGATCTGTTTCCGGCGGGCCTCGAGCAGCCGGTGCGGTTCGACTTCTTCGGCGACAGCCTGGAATCGATCCGCTCCTTCGACGCTGAAACCCAGCGCACGCTGCTCGACATGCGTTCGCTCGACCTCGTGCCGGTCTCCGAATTCCAGCTCGTCACCGACACCATCCGCAGATTCCGCATGGGCTATGTCGCCGAGTTCGGCGCGCCCGAGCGCGACGATGCGCTGTATGAAGCGGTCAGCGAAGGCCGGCGCCATCCCGGCATGGAGCACTGGCTGCCGCTGTTCCAGGACCGGATGGACACGCTGTTCGATTACCTGCAAGGCGCTGCGATCGCGATCGAGCCGCAGGCCGAGGACGCCGTGCGCGAGCGCTTCAAGCAGATCCTCGACTATTACGAGGCCAGGCGCGAGGCGATGGAGCATCCCGGCGGCGGCGCGATCTACAAGCCGCTGCCGCCTGACCGGCTGTATCTGACCGAGGAGGAATGGACCGAGCGCCTCGGCGCGATCCCGCTGGCGCGGCTGACGCCGTTCTCGGTGCCGATCGACGGCGCCGGCGTGGTCGATGCCGGCGCACGCAAAGGCCGCGATTTCGCGCCGGAGCGCAACGACAGCAATGTCAACGTGTTCGAGTCCGTGGTCAGCCACGTCATGGCGCTGCAGGCGCAGCGCAAGAAGGTCGTGATCGCGCTGTGGACGGAGGGCTCGCGCGACCGCATGAATTCGATGCTGCGCGACCACAAGCTCGCCCACACCACAAGCGTCAATTCCTGGCGCACGGTGCAGGCGACGCCGCGCAACGAGACCATGCTCGCGGTGCTCGGTCTCGAAAGCGGCTTCGAGACCGACGAGATTGCCGTCATAAGCGAGCAGGACATCCTCGGCGATCGCCTGGTGCGGTCGCGCAAGGCCAGTCGCAAGCTCGACAATTTCATCTCGGAGGTGACGAGCCTCACTGCCGGCGACATCGTCGTTCACGTCGATCACGGCATCGGTCGCTTCATCGGCCTGCAGACGCTGGACGTCGCCGGCGCGCCGCATGACTGCCTCGAGCTGCATTATGCCGCCGAGACGAAACTGTTCCTCCCGGTCGAGAACATCGAGCTGCTGTCGCGCTACGGCTCGGACCAGACCAGTGTCGAGCTGGATCGCCTGGGAGGAAGCGGCTGGCAGACCCGAAAAGCAAAACTGAAGAACCGCATCCGCGAGATCGCGGGCGAGCTGATCAAGATCGCGGCCGAGCGCATGCTGCACGAGGCGCCGAAACTGCCGGTGCAGCAGGGCCTCTACGACGAGTTCTGCGCGCGCTTCCCCTATGACGAGACCGAGGACCAGCTGGGCGCGATCGAGTCCACGCTGAAGGATCTCGAAAAGGGCCGCCCAATGGATCGCCTGATCTGCGGCGATGTCGGCTTCGGCAAGACCGAGGTGGCGCTGCGTGCCGCTTTCGCGGTTGCGCTCGACGGCAAGCAGGTCGCGGTCGTGGTGCCGACCACGCTGCTGGCGCGCCAGCACTACCGGACCTTCAGCGAGCGGTTCAAAGGCTTCCCTGTCAACGTCGCGCAGGCCTCGCGCCTGATCCCGACCAAGCAGCTCAACGAGGTCAAGAAGGGCCTCACCGACGGCTCGGTCGACATCGTCGTCGGCACCCACGCGCTGCTCGGCAAGACCATCAAGTTTCGCGACCTAGGCCTGCTCATCGTCGACGAGGAGCAGCATTTCGGCGTCAGCCACAAGGAGCGGCTGAAGGCCCTGCGCGCCGAGGTGCACGTGCTGACGCTGTCGGCGACGCCGATTCCGCGCACGCTGCAGCTGGCGCTGACCGGCGTCCGCGAGCTCTCCATCATCGCCTCGCCCCCGGTGGATCGCCTGGCGGTGCGCACCTTCGTCGCCCCGCACGATCCCCTGATGATCCGCGAGGCGCTCTTGCGCGAGCGTTATCGCGGCGGCCAGGCGTTCTACGTCGTGCCGCGCATCGACGACCTCGCCGAGGTCAAGGACTTCCTCGACAAGAACGTGCCCGAGATGAAGGTCGCGGTCGCGCACGGGCAGATGCCGCCCGCGGTGATCGAGGACATCATGACCGCGTTCTACGACGGCAAGTTCGACATTCTGTTGTCGACCACGATCGTCGAGTCCGGCCTCGATATTCCCAACGCCAACACGCTGATCGTGCATCGCGCCGACATGTTCGGCCTTGCCCAGCTCTACCAGCTGCGCGGTCGCGTCGGCCGCTCAAAACTGCGGGCCTATGCGCTGTTCACGCTGCCGGCGCAGCAGAAGATCACCGCGCAGGCCGAGCGCCGGCTCACCGTGCTGCAATCGCTGGAGACGCTGGGCGCCGGCTTCCAGCTCGCCTCCCACGACCTCGACATTCGCGGCGCCGGCAATTTGCTCGGCGAGGAACAGTCCGGCCACATCAAGGAGGTGGGCTTCGAACTCTATCAATCGATGCTGGAGGAGGCGATCGTCAACCTTAAGGCCGGCGTCTCCGAGCCCGCCGCCGACCGCTGGTCGCCGCAGATCACGATCGGCATGCCCGTGCTCATTCCGGAGGACTATGTCAGCGACCTCTCGGTGCGGCTGTCGCTGTACCGGCGCCTCGCCGATCTCGACACCGAGGAGGAGATCGAGAACTTTGGCGCCGAGATGCGCGACCGCTTCGGCGTGCTGCCGGACGAGGTGCGCTATCTGTTCAAGGTCGCCGCGATCAAGGCGTTCTGCCGCAGGGCCAATGTCGAGAAGATCGACGCCGGCCCGAAGGGCGCCGTCATCGTCTTCCGCGACAATTCCTTCGCCTATCCCGATCGCCTCGTGAGCTTCATCCGCAGCTACGGCCAGGCCGCCAAGGTGCGGCCCGACATGAAGGTGGTGTTCCTGCAGGACTGGGAAACGCCGGAAGAGCGGCTCGCGGGCACGACCGAGATCATGCGGCAGCTGGCGCAGCTCGCCGAGAGCAAGAAGGCGGCGTAGAGGCACCAGACTCACCGCGTCATTGCGAGTGCCGTAGGGTGGGCAAAGGCGCTCTTGCGCCGTGCCCACCATTTTTCCGAGACGCGAGATGTGGTGGGCACGCTTCGCTTTGCCCACCCTACAGCAGAGAGATCGTGACTACGACGCCGCTCGTGACGCGTCCGCCGACAGTCGCGCCAGCAAGGACCTTGCCGTATCCGACGGCGACAGCGAGTCCACGCTGACGACGGGATCGCTGCGCATCTCGTGCTTGCCGTTCGAAGTGTGACGCATCACCGCCGACAGGCGGCGCGCGATCATGTGCGCGGTGCGGAAGTCGGTCTCCGCGAACACCACGATGACCGAGCCGTCCTTCTGCGCGGCGCCGAAATCCATCTGCCGCATCAGGCGGCTGAGGATGCGGGCGCCGTCGAGCTGGGCGCGGGGATTGTTGGGATCGAAGGCGAAGCGCGCGACCGAGAGGTCGCCGCCGCGCGCCAGCGTCTGCTCGACCGCCTTGGCGAAATCGCGGGCGAAGGCTTCCACCGTGAGCAGGCCGCTGCGCGGATCGAGCCAGCCGCCAGCATCGATCGAGCGCAGCGTGCGGCTCAGCTGCGCTTCCATGGCATGCTGGCGGATCAAGGGCAGCGCGTTGGCCGCGATCCTCGCCGGCTCGCCCGCGATCAGCTCGAGATTGGGCAGGTCGTAGCTCTGGGTGAGCTGATGGGCGGTGACGACCACGGGCAGGCTGCGGAAGCGGGTGTCTTCGGCGAGCACGGTCAGAAACGCATCGGTCACGCGCGCGGTAAAACCTTCGGCCAGCACGACGCCGTCGAGATCGCGGGTGTTGAGATGTTTTGCGGCCGCCTCGATCGAGAGCGCACCGACCACGCCGACGCGTTCGCCGAGCGCGACCGAGAGCGCTGGATAGGCCGCGCCGCGGCCGATCAGGAGCACGGTGGCATCGCGTGCGGGATCGCCTTGCGGCAGCGCGACCTTCACTTCGGGCAGCCGGCGCAGAACCGTCGTATGCAATGTCCGCACGCGCAGCGCAGCGCGGAGCCGCGCGATCACCCGGTCGGGATTGCCGCCGCGCGAGGAGAAGGGCAGGGCGTTGTGCGGCAGCGTGCCCGCCGCGTCCAGAGCCACGAAGGGCAGGTAAGGCGATTGAGCGGCGATCTTCTGAGCAAGCCGCGTCACATGCGCCTCGTGTCCGGCATGCACCGCAGCGAGAACCGCGGCCGGCTGCACCTCCTCGACCGCGCACGTCGCGCTAGCCCAGTCGGTGTCGACAACGGGAAAGAGCCGGGCCTCGTCCAGCGCCGCCACGAAGGCGGGGCGTTCGGCATCGGACACAAATAGGATCGGGCCCGCCTGGGACATTCGGAGACTCTGATCACGCAACAGATGTCGCGCAATCTAGGTTGGCCGCCTTAATGCGGCGTCAACGGGCGTGGCAAAACTGTGCCTAGACCGGCCCGGAGCGGTCGCGAAAAGCTTCGACCATCAGGGGGTTAAGCCCGAGCTGGCTGAGCGCCTCGCGGGCACGGGCATTGTCCTGGGCGCGCCCGGCGAGCCGGTGGCCGGAGAGGCGATCGGGCAGCGCCGTGAGCAGCGCGCCCTGGCCGAGCCGGCGCGCCCATTCCTGCAGGTCGTTGGAGAGGAAGCGATAGCCGCCGACGGCCATGATGCCGGAGGGCGGCGCGGTGATGCAGATCGCGCCGCTTGGGCGGTCGAGCCGCGCGGCATAGCCGGTGTCGACATAGTCGCGCGGCGGCTGTGCCGTCAGCGTCTCGCCGACCGGCTGCGGCGGGGCGTAGGCCGCGATCGGCACCATCGCACCGCGCAGGCCGAGCGTGCCCTTCGGCGTCAGCAGGATCTCGCCGGCGATGGAAGAGCCGGACTGCTCGCGCGGAGCGCCGTGCGGCCCCGGCATCACCGGCACCGGCATGCCGTCCTCGCCGCGGCGGGCGCCGAACAATCCGGCCTCGCCGAACAGATAGACGTCGGTCAGCGGCGCGTGCGGCGCGATCCAGGCATCGCTCGCGGCGACCTGCTCGGGCGCGCGCCACAGGCCGATGACATTGCGCAAAGTGGGCATCCGCGCCGCGAGGTCGGCATCGCCAAGCCGCAGCGCAAGCTGCGCCGGCGCGATCAGCACCTCGCATTCGTGCTCGTTGATCTGCTGCTCCAGCACATCGTTTTCGAACGGATGATGCAGCGCCATCGTGCCGCCCGAGAGCAGCCACACCGCGAGCGAGGAGGCGAGCCCTGCGAACGACATCGGCGTGAACGCCGCCATCAAGGTCGCGCCCTGCTTGATGTCGGCTTCGAGCGACATCGCAAGGCCGCCCGCGATCAGGCTGAAATGCGGCCGCGGCACCGGCCTGAAGCCCTCCGCCGTGACGTCGAAAGAGATCATGGCCGCCTTGCGGCCGTCCTGGATCACGGCGCGCGTGGTGCCGGGCGGGCGTGCCAGGACGTCGTCGAGTGAAGCCATGCCTTCGGGCAGGTCGCTTCCGAAGCCGTAGACGTGCCGGATAGAGAACGCCTCGGCCGCGGCGTGCATGGCGAGATCGGCAAAGCTGACGCCGTCGACCGTGCTCATGGTGACGATGGCGCGCGCGGCGGTGCGGTTGAGCGCGGCGGTCAGTTCCGCATGGCGCCAGAGCAGCGGCAGCACGGCGACGACGAGGCCGGCGCGATGCGCGGCGAGCACGGTCAGCACGTACTCAACCGTGTTGGGCAACTGGATTGCGATCACGGAATTGGCCGGCAGGCCCGATTCGACGAAATGCGCCGACAGCGCCTCGATGGCGGTATCGGCCTCGGTATAGGTCATCCGCCGCGGCTGGTGCCCGGTGATGCGCGCCTTGTTGAGCGGATCGAGCAGGGCGGTCGCGTGCGGCTGCCGCGTCAGCGTGCGCTGAAACAATGTGTCGAGCGTCGGCGATATGGCTGGCTGGTTCACGGCGTCACTTCGCTTGATCAGCTTGCGGCTGCCCCTTCGACCACCAGGTCTCCGGCAAATAGCCCGAGAGCGAGGTGGCCTTGGGCCGTTCTATCCGATTCCAGCGCGCGATCCATTGCTCCGATACGTTAAACAGCGGGATTGTGTAGAAACCCGCGATCAGGACGCGGTCAAGCGCGCGCACCGCCGAAACGAAATCCGTATGTTCACGGGCCTCGAGCAGGGCGGCGATCATGGCATCGACGGCGGCATCCCTGGCGCCCATGTAGTTGCGGGTGCCCGGATTGTCGGCGGCCGCGCTGCCCCAATAGAAATACTGCTCGTTCCCGGGCGACAGCGACTGGTCCCAGCGGTTCTGGATCATGTCGAACTCGTAGCCGAGCCGGCGCTGGTCGAATTGCACGGGATCGACCGAGCGCACGCTGGCCTCGATGCCGGCGCGCCTGAGGTCGCGCTGGAACGCGAGCGCGATGCGCTCCTGGTCGCGTGTCGTCACCATGATCTCGAAGGTGAACGGCGCCTTGGTCGCGCGGTTGCGCAGCACGGTGCCGTCGAGATCGTAGCCGGCCTCCGACAGCAGATTCAGCGCGGCGCGCAGCGTGGTCCGGTCGCGACCGGATCCGTCGGTGACCGGCAGGCGGTAGCTGCCGTCCATGATGCCGGGCGGGATCTGTGCGGCGAAAGGTTTGAGCAGCTCGCGCTCGCGCGGATCCGCAGGCCTGCCATAGGCCGACAGTTCCGAGCCGGCGAAGTAGCCGGCCGCACGCGAATAGAGCCCGAAGAAATAGCTGCGGTTGACCAGCTCGAAATCGAACAGCAGCGTCAGGGCCTGACGCACGCGGATGTCGGCGAAGACAGGACGGCGGGTGTTGAACACCAGGAATTCGGAGGGCTGCGGCAGGCCGGGTTTGACGGTGTCGCGGATCACCTCGCCGCTTTTGGCGGCCGGAAAGTTGTAGCCGTCGTGCCAGCGCAGCGGCTCGTGCTCGACGCGGAAATCGTACAAGCCGCGCTTGAACGCCTCGAACTGGCCGTTGGCCTCGCGAAAATAGTCGAGCCTGATCTCGTCGAAATTGTAGAGCCCGCGATTGATGGCGAGGTCGCGGCCCCAATAGTCGAAATTGCGCGTGAGTGTCACGCTGGCGCCAGGCTTCACCGCCGTGATGCGATAGGGGCCTGAGCCGAGCGGCGCCGTCAGCGTCGTTTCCTCGAAGGTCGCGACGTCGATCGCGTGCTTCGGCAGGATCGGCATCAGGCCGAGAATCAGCGGCAGCTCGCGGTCGTTGGCGCCGGTTAGGTCGAATCGGATGGTGAGGGGATCGGGCGTTTCGGCCTTGGCGACCTTGGCATAGTACTGCCGGTGATTGGGGCGGCCGTGGTCGCGCAGCAGCTGCCAGGAGAACAGCACATCCTCGGCCGCGACCTGCTTGCCGTCGGAGAAGCGGGCGCGGGGATCGAGACGGAAAGTGACGAAGCTTCGCTCGTCATTGGTTTCGACGGTCCTGGCGAGCAGGCCGTACAGCGTGAACGGCTCGTCCTGTCCGCGCGCCAGCAGGCTCTCGACCACGTAGTTGCGGACCGGCTGCACCGCCAATCCCCTCACGATGAACGGATTGAGGCTGTCGAAGGTACCGAGAATGCCCCAGGTCAGGCGGCCCCCCTTGGGGGCATCGGGGTTGGCGTAGGGCATGTGGCTGAAGTCGGCGGGCATCGCCGGCTTGCCGTGCATGGCGATCGCGTGGGCCTCCTCGGCCGCGGCAGCGCCGGCCGACAGCACCCCGGTAAGCGCAAGGGCAACCGCACAGAGGCGGAGGCCGGGGCCCTCGAAGACGCGCTGGAACATGAACATCGGCACAGGGTGATTCGAGGACCGTCGGGCGAATCTTATCACAGGGAATTTGATCGGGCTTTCGCAGCAAACCGGCCAAAGACGCTTGTCGGCATTGATCTTTTCGTCGGCCACGTTAAGAAGGCACCCAATCGCGCAAGAGCGTCGAGCCCGTCACTTATCCGCCTCAATTGACGGGGAGAGAGCCGCGCCCAAGGCGGCCAGGTTCGGCGCTTCGGAGCGGTTCGGGCACTTCCCGTTCAGAAAGGGTTTTCCGCAATGAATTTCCGTTACTTGGCCGCGTCCGTCCGGCCGCGCGGGCGACTTCTCGCCCTGTTGACGGCGACGGCGTTGGCCGTTCCGTTTGCCGCCGAGGCCCAGACCCCTGCGCCGGCCCCCGGCGC
>NZ_JACCHQ010000018.1 GCF_016031655.1 Bradyrhizobium glycinis | reverse complement strand
TCATCGATGACGGCCGCATCGAACTCGACAACAACACGGTCGAACGATCGATCCGCGGCATCAAGCTCAGCCGCAAAAACGCGCTGTTTGCTGGATCTGACGGTGGCGCGGAACATTGGGCTGTTATCGCGTCCTTGGTCGAGACCTGTAAGATCAACGACGTCGATCCGCTCGCCTATCTCACCGATGTCCTGACCAGGATCGTCAACGGGCATCCAAACCGCGACATCGACCAGCTACTGCCCTGGTCCTACCGCGCTCAAGCCCTCAAAGCCGTGGCTTGAAAACGACGCTTACGTCGAAGTCACTATCATTGACGATGAGTACGTTGGCGACACGCCTGCAAACGGTAGAGCCGACCTGCGGCGCCAGCAATGGCGGGAGGGGCCGCGCTTCAGCCACCGTGCGTGCCATCCACCTCACATCGGCGAAAGATAAAGAGCCCGCGCGCCAATCGTGTCGGCTGGCCTGGATCGTCACGCTCTGAATTTCGCAACTAAGGAGATCTGCAAACCGATGGCGGCCGCATAGTACGTTTGCCCTGGGTAGAAATGTGATTGCAGCCGTTCCTCGTCCCGGCCCTGCTGGTGGCCTGCACGTCGACGGGTGCGCCGGTTAAGGTCGTGCCGTGAGGTCCTGACGCACCGCGTCGTTGGTAGCCCCTCCTACTAGTTCGGCAACTTGCTTTGCAAGCCTATGGAGAGGGTAACTCGCGTTCTGCTTCGTGGGCCGTTATCATGATCGTGGAGTGGCACAATAAGCGCTGGAAAAACCGCAATCACTATGCTGCAAGCTTCTCATACGGTGCGACGTTTTATGTGTCTGAGCCAACTCTCGCGACTTCCTTTGACTTTGATTGGAACTGGCCCACATCGTGCATCGTGACAGATGGAAGGCCATCTGGGTCTCGCGAGACATAAGCAACAGGTGCCGCGCCTTCAAATCGAGTGGATTACCGACATTAGTCTCGGAGAAAGTATGCGCATCTGCGGTATCAAATTGACCCATGACGGAGCAGTCGCTCTGGTCGAAGACCGACGGCTTGTTTTTTGTGTCGAGCAGGAGAAGCGGGGCAATAATCCGCGATATCAAAAAATCGACAATCTCGATGCAGTTGTGGTCGCCTTGGCAGAGCACGGTTTAGATCCGCGGGACATTGATCGGTTTGTCATCGACGGATGGTGGGGCGGGATTGAGTCACAGTTTCAGGTTCTCAGTGGGACTGAACCCATTACCATTAAAGGGGCCCCGTATGTTGAGTGTAAGGCCGAAGGCCTCCTCAAAGGGCAGGACGGCTCCGGGCTGATGCTCAATGGGAGCGCCTTCCATTACGAAAGCTATCCGCATGTCACAGGCCACGTGGCTTCCTCTTATTGTACGAGCCCTTTCGCCAAGGCCGGACAGCCCGCGTTCTGTCTGGTGTGGGACGGCGCTTCCTTTCCGCGTCTCTACCTTGTGGAACGCCGCGCAGCCAGGTTCGTCGAGTGCCTCTTCCCGCTGATTGGGCATGCTTATGCTGCCGCAGGCTACCATTTCGGACCATATAAGCAGGCGAACCGGACCAAGTGGGACCTTGGTGTTGCGGGCAAGTTGATGGCCTACATTGCGCTCGGGTCAGTCGATGAAAGCATCGTCGAGGTGTTTCAGGAGCTCTACGAAAAGCACTTTATCACCTTTACGGAGCCAGTCGGTCGTTGCAGCGAGGACGAGGCGCTTGAGCCTGTCCACGAGTTCTTCGATGCCAGCGCGCTACGGCTCACGGCCAAAGCCTCCGAAGATGTACTTGCATCGTTTCATTACTTCCAGGAGCGTCTGCTCGTTAAGAAACTCGCTAGGGCTGTACAGCGACATTCGACGCTTCCGGTGCGCAATTTGTGCGTAGCGGGCGGTTGTGGTCTCAACATAAAATGGAACAGCGCGCTACGGGCGGCCGGCTTGTTCGACGCGATCTGGGTGCCACCCTTTCCAAACGATAGTGGCTCGGCAATCGGTGCCGCTTGCTCCGCATTGGCGGCGGACCAAGGCTTTGTACCGTTGGAATGGTCGGTCTACAGTGGTCCGGCTGTGGAACGAGGCGAGGTGCCGCCCGGATGGGGCAGCTCTCCATGTAGCATGCGTGAACTTGCAACGATTCTCGCTGGCAACAAGCCCATCATTTTTCTCGCCGGTCGCGCGGAGCTTGGACCTCGGGCTTTAGGTAGCAGGAGCATATTGGCCCCGGCGATATCGCCGCGAATGAAGGACTATCTCAACGACATTAAACTTCGCGAGCATTTCCGGCCTGTCGCGCCAATATGCCTGGAAGATCGTGCGCCGGATATTTTTACTCCGGGAACGCCAGATCCTTACATGCTTTTCGAGCACCTAACACGCGAAGAATGGCGGGACAAGATTCCCGCTGTTGTGCATCTTGACGGATCTGCGCGGTTGCAGACTATTCGCAGGACCTCTCAGCACAAAATCGCCGAACTTCTCGTCGAATACGAAGGCCTGACCGGCATTCCGCTATTATGCAACACCAGCGCCAATCACAATGGACGCGGTTTTTTCCCGAATGCGGCATCTGCCTGCCAGTGGGACCGCGTTGACCACGTGTGGTGCGATGGCATGCTGTGGACCAAACGTGGGCCGGTGACTGACGCTAGCCAACGGCATCTTTCTCCTTAGCGCGCGGAAGCGGGACTGTTCGCCCGAACATCGTACACTTCCGGCCAGAGGCTGCGTTGTTTGGCGAACGCGATGGCTACAGGTCCTAGGGATAACCGAGGAGAAGCGCCATGGCGATTTCGAGGGCGGAGGTGATCATATCGGTAGAGCGGCGGCGGCCATCGTCGCTGGACAAGAACGAGCGGCTTGTTGGAGCATCGCGCGAGCCCGGCGTCAGAAGTTCCGAGGCAACTCGCGTGGTCGGCTTCATGTGAGCCAGCGGTTCAAGTGGCAAAGGAGTTTTGGAAGCACGCTGAAGCGATTAGACCTGGGTTCGTGGCGATTGAGGTTGGATCGTCTGTGCCGCCGCGGAAAGTGGCCGAAGCGCCATTCACGACGCCGACTCGTCTAGAGAAGGGCCAGGCTATCATCGAGATTGATCGCGGTACCGCTCACTGCATCCGGATCGATGGCGAGATGGATGCGTTCTTTGTGCTTTGGTCCGGTCCAGAACGTCGCGAACTGGGGTCTCCGCTGCGGGAGAGGAAACGCCTGGCTGGCAGGTGCTTACGGGCGATATCACAAGGCGCCCTCAGGACGAGAATTTCCCTCGTTCTGAAACCACTATGAAAATACCGGGTAGTATCTCGTCTTCGTTTCAGCGCGTCTGGCCAACGTGTCTGGTGCATGAGAGCATCTTAGGTTTGTTGCGGGGGCCAGCGCGATGAAGGTTGGTAATTGCCTCAAAGGGGTAGCCGGACGGGACCGCCCGCGAATTCACTGCCGGTCGATGTGCAATGGAGAGTTTTGTCGCTGGACGCTCTCGATTGCGGCGCCCAGTTGCGCACCGGCGGCAAGCGTATCGGCAATGCGGGTACTTCTTCGAGCCGACGATCCTGGCCGATGTTCCGCCTGAAGCGCCGATCATGATTGACTAGCCGTTCGGTCCCGTCGCCGCGCTTGCGTGATTTGAAACCTATGACGAGCTTGTCACGGAGACCAGTCGACTGCTTTACGGGCTCACCGCCTACGCCAACACGCGATCGCCACAACGATGGCCACGACGAGGGCCGAGCTTCAATGCGGCATGGTGTCGATCAATCATGGACTTGGGCTTCATGAAGTGCCTTTCGGAGGAACGAGGGACTCGACCGTTGGCTCGGAAGGTAGCCTCGAGGCAATCAAGGGCTATCTCGATACCAAATTTGTGAGCCAGGCGAGCTAAAATCGGAATGCCAGACGCCAAAGTGCAGAGAACGACTTCGTTCGACAGTGCCGCCGGATCGCCCCATGCGCTTCGCCCGGTCTCAGCTGGCAGACCGCTAAGTCTCCCTTCTCCCTAGACTTGAGCCGCGGTCGGAGAAATCCGGCTGCGTTCCCACTCTTGCTGGGCAGACACCTTCTTTCATTCAGGTGGAAGCAGAAATGAGATACTTGGCGAGGTAAATCGGTGCGTCTTGGACAAAATTTGCGTGTGCAGAGCACTCTTGTTTCCCGCTGCAAGCTGGATCAAACTTGACGGTTGAGGGACCATACCTGGGTCATGGTGAAGCCAGCTACGCAGGCTCACCGCATCAATGCCGTAACGGCGAGCGGCGTCAGAAACGAGGTCACAAGCGCATTCAGGCTCATGCCGAGCCCCGCAAACACCCCGGCGATCTCATCAACCTGGAAGGCGCGCGCCGTACCGATGCCGTGCGCCGCAATACCTGCGGCGAAGCCGCGTGCTCGAAAATCGGTGATCCCGCTCCGGTTCATGAGCGGGGTCACGACGATCGCCCCCATTATACCAGTGAGAATGACCGCCACGGCCGTCAGCGAGGGGTCAGCATGCAGGGTTTCGCTGATGCCCATGGCAACGGCGGCCGTGACGGATTTCGGCGCCAGGGACAGGATAACCTCGTCGGGCAGGCCGGCAGCCCTGGTAAGCAAGATCACAGACATGACGGCGGTGATCGAGCCAGCAAGCAGAGCGACCAGCATGGGCAGGATTGCAGTAGTCACCAGCTTGCGATTGTCATAGAGCGGCACCGCGAGCGCAACAGTTGCTGGCCCGAGCAGGAATTGCACGAATTGCGCACCTGAAAAATACACTGTGTAGGGCGTGCCGGTCAGAACTAGAAAGATGGCGATGATCCAAATCGCATGCAGGACGGGGTTCGCGAGCGGATGACGGCGCGTTGCAACTGATACCGAATCTGTGATGGCATAGATAGTCAGGGTTACCGTTAGCCAGAGTAGGGGCGACTGTGAGAGGTTGACCCACAGCGAGAACGGGTTCTCCTTCATTCGCGGCTCCTATAGGCGCATGAGACGGCTAATGAGGCGGAAGGTTAGAACGGTCGCGAGCAAAGTCACTGTCACCGACACCAACAGAATGAGAACAATTGCGATGCCATGCGCGGCGAGCACATCAAGCTTCTGCACGACCCCTACACCGGCAGGCACAAACAGCAGCGACAGGTGCTTAAGGAGTCCACGGCTGACAGCCTCTACCCCTTCATCCGCAAGGGGGCCGCGGGCGATCATCACAAAGCGGTCACGGGCGAGGAGCACGACGAGCAACAACACGAGCCCAAGCACCGGCCCAGGCAAAGGTAGAGACAGACCTCGGACAACCAGCTCGCCGATGAGTTGACTGAGGAGAATGGCGGCGAGGCCCGCAATCATAGGCAATCCCTGCGACAAGCCGCATGAAGCCGATCTAACGAAAGGCTGTCAACCACCAAGATGCAATAGGAGTCTTAGTCCGGCCGCATGATGGGGGGCGGCGCTGCTGGGCTGATCATGTCGCTCGACGCGAACACGACTTGGCACGATCAGAGATCGTTGCCCTCGCCCTTGCTTTAAGACGGTAGGTCGCTTCGACGCTCGCGCCCTTGCTCGATTGAACGACGAAGCTGGCCCTGGACACTTCTTAGGCAGCGCCCGGCGTCAGGCAGACGCGGACTGTTTGAAGCGCGGTGGTCTCAAGGAAGGCGACCCACAGTTCGACCTGTTCCTGCTCTTCCGCCGACGCGGGCTCGACAGGTTGTCGTTCCATGGGCTCGCCGCCGGCGAGTGGATCTGCTCATCATTGACACAACCGGCGTCGGAAAGAGCTGGATTGTTTGCGCGTTCAGCCAAAAAGCTCGCCGGGACGGCCTTTCTCCCGGCGGCTGCCCGCGGCTGTTTCGAAGCGCTCGTTCGGTACGGGTCAACGGCCGCCATGCTCGCCCCCTCGCCGGCTGCCTCCGTCTTCCCCGAGTGTGACGGCCAAGAAGAACCGCAGCGCGCAGGCAACCTGATTGATGTGGGACGACGAACGGCGACGACATGCAATGGTAGGCGCGGACCTGCTCAAAAACTCACATCGATCGCCGGCGTAACCGAAATGGCCGCTAAACTTTGCGATCGAATAGATATAGGATTGTTGAGACGTGGCGGCAGATGCGGACCGTCATGTTCTCGACGTATGCGCTACCCAAGAACGCTCATCGTAGCCATTTGGGTCCCTTGTCTCGAGAGGGGGCAGAAGATCAACATTCTCTCAGATGGGACATCTCAGTTTAGCAGGCTTGCCCCATTCTCGCGTAGCGGGTTCGTTGAATCAGCGAGCAGCTTCTGCCGGAATACGCAGGTTGTCCTGGGCGAAGCCCGTTTGTTCATCGTCTCTGTCGGGCTGAGCACAGCCATCGCTTGATTTGTCGAGCGCACTCGGCCAGTTCCGCTCCTTAAGAATGCGTAACGTCGCCGATTGCTTTGGGGCAGCATTGCCTTCAACGTCGACCTACAGAATGCGTCGACCGGAAGTGCCCTCCGACCTAAAAGCCACGAGGTTGTTCTGCACCAATGTAGCCGCACCGGATAAAGCATTGTAGGCAAGAATCCACGTCTCGCTCGCCTCCAGAGCGAGCAGCCTATCCGATCCCGAAGAGGTTGATCGGCGGCGAGATCGTCGTCGCATCGAGCGTTTAGATGAACATGAACTCAAGCGCTGCAGGTCGAATGCATCAGGTGCCGCCTCGGCCGCCACACGCCTTCAGTGCGGTGTCGAGGTGCTCGATTAATGCTTTTGCGCCAAAGGGTTTGGCGAGGAGGCCGGTCGCTCCCGCGCTTAGGGCTGACGCCCGCACGCGGTTGTTGGGGAAAGCAGTAATGAAAATGACGGGCACGTCGTAACCACGAGTCCGTATCTCTGCCAACAGCTCCAGGCCGCTCATGGGCGACATCTGCACATCGGTAATAACACAGGATGTCTCGTCCAAATACGGCGACCGCAAGAGTTCCTCGGCAGACGCAA
The DNA here is from genome assembly GCF_016031655.1 of Bradyrhizobium glycinis. GTDB lineage: Bacteria > Pseudomonadota > Alphaproteobacteria > Rhizobiales > Xanthobacteraceae > Bradyrhizobium > Bradyrhizobium glycinis. Next base: position 162,287 of record NZ_JACCHQ010000018.1, on the reverse strand, counting down.
ATATTCGGACGATGTAGCCGCGCGATTTCAAAAGGTTCTCTGTCGCGGCACGGACCGAGGGGTCGTCGTCAACGACGGAAATCAAAGGCGTGGACAAGACGAGCCCTCCTGACGCGGCTATAGTGGCTGCCAAAGCATTAGCCACCTTCGGCGAAAAGTTGGGGCCAAGTGACGAAATTGTAAAATCATACTTGAGTTTGTTCAGGACGATCAACGCGAATGCCCAGCGTCTCAGTCATTCTGATCAAGTCGGCCAACGATCTGGCACGCATCTTTTTCATGACGTGTCCGCGATAGATCTTGACCGTAATCTCAGCCAGCCCAAGTTCGGCGGCTACCTGCTTGTTCATCAGCCCAGCACAGACCAGTTTCATCACCGCCTGCTCGCGCGGACTCAAGGTCTGAAATAAAGACTGCAAGTTCGCCACGGTCTGCTGAGCCTCCCGTCTTTTGCGATCGCGTTCGGTCGCCGCAATCACAGCATCAAGCAGTTCCTGGTCGCGAAACGGTTTGCTGAGAAAATCGACGGCTCCTTCCTTCATGGCCCTGACGCTCATGGGAATGTCGCCATGGCCGGTAATGAAAATGACCGGAATATGTATGTTCAACCTCGCCAGCTCGGTCTGGAATTCGAGGCCGCTCAAGCCTGGCAGCCGGACATCAAGAACGAGACAGCTAACAACGTCTGGCATTGCGCTCTGCAGCATTTCGCGAGCCGATCCGAATGCAACGACGTCTAACCCTATCGATTGAAAAAGGTTCGTAAGCGAGCGACGCATGGAAATGTCATCCTCGACGATGAAGACTATTGGCTTTGTCGAGGCTTCGGCATTGGTGTCTTCACTTAGCGAGTCAAATCGTCCCGTCACGAGACAACCTCCTTATGCAGCGGCAGGGCAAACTGGAAGGTCGCGCCCGGTCCATCCTTGTGGACGATTGAGAGCCGGCCTCCGTGAGCTTCCACGATCGATCGGCAGATCGAAAGACCCATTCCAAGACCACTCGGTTTGGTGGTGAAGAAGGGATCTAATACGCGGTTCGCGTCCTCCTCGGTGATCCCGACGCCGCAATCGCTGACCGCAAGTCGCACGTACCCCAGATCGTCCTTTGACGATTGAATCAGCAGTTCGCGGGGCCGGTCTGTGACCGCGTCCATGGCTTCGATTCCGTTCATCACCAGATTGATGATCACCTGTTGTAACTGAATCCGGTCCCCGAGAACCGTAGGCAGAGCCGCCGTCAACTCAGTTCGCAACGGCACCCGGTGGCTCGCGAGCTCTCGTGTTACCAGCGCAATGACGTCCTTAACGACCTCATTGATGTCGAGCGGCACCATTTCAACCTCGCCTTTCTTCGCGAGCGCGCGAATGCGACGGATCACCTCGCTTGCCCGGATTGCGTCTTCGATGATCCACTCCACCGAGGAGCGCGCAGCAGACAGATTAGGAGCTTCGCGACCCATCCAACCGAGGCACGCATCGGCGTTGCTGATAATGGCTGCGAGTGGCTGGTTTATTTCGTGTGCGATCGAAGTTGTCAGCTCTCCTAACGCCGTTACACGCGTCACATGCGCAAGCTCCGCCTGTGCTTTTCGAAGTTCCTGTTCGGCTTGATCGGCACGAATGGTAGCCGTGATGTCAGTGCTGACGCCGCGATAGCCAAGAAAATTGCCGTTTCCGTCGAAGAAAGGCTTGCCACTCGTGCGGACGTAGATCGGAGATCCTTTCCTATTCACGGTGCGGTAGACCAGATCCCGAAACGGGAGATGGGCCTCCAACATCGCACGATGCTGCCGCCACTTCTCTGGTTCCTCTTCGAGGTCGCACGCGATGTCCCAGCGAGGCAGACCCATCAATCCTTTTGCCAAGATCCCCGAAGCGCTGGTGTGCTCCGACAGGTGGGTGACCTGATGATCTGGCCCGGTCTCCCACAGCCAGTCGGAAGCTGTTTCGGCGTAGTCGCGAAAGCGCTGTTCGCTTTCGCGCAACGCGGCAAGTGTATTCTCCAGGCGTTCTCTGGCTGCGTGTTGTTCGGTGACATCCATGTGTGTTCCGATCAGCTCGCTGACCTTACCATCGCTGCCGATCACCACATGCGCAACGGAGTGTATGCGCCTTATTCCGCCATCTGGTAGTAGGATACGGAAATCATATTCGAACTGGCCTTGCTCGTGTTCAATCGCCTGGCGCTGCACCTCCTGTAGCCGCGGTAGGTCGTCCGGGTGGATGCGCTTTCGAATGGCCTCTATCGTTACCGGCTCTTGTGGGCTAAAGCCAAACAGACGATCGACCTCGGCGGAGCGGTACACGAAATCCAGACGGTAGACGTCCCAGGACCAACTGCCCGTGTGAGTCAGGTGCTGGGCTTCGGCTAGATAGGCTTCGCTCCGGCGCAGCTGCTGTTCTGCTCGTTTCGTCGCCGAGATATCCGTAGCTGCTCCAACAAACTCGATCTCACCAGAGGCAGTTCTCGTCACGCGTGCCCGCGCATGGATGTGCTTCACGGAACCATCCGGTAGCAGCAGCCGGTATTCGTGCTCGAAATCGCTCAGGTCCCGCATCGCTCGATCGATAGTATCTTGAACCGAAGCCCTGTCCTCTGGATGGGTGCGCTCTACGACGAGCTGCGGCGCTGGCGTCGTCTCTGGGCTCACTTGGAACATCCGAAATGTTTCCTTCGACCAAAAGGCCTCGCCCGTGGTGGCGTTCCAGCTGAAGCTGCCCGTATGACTCAACTCCTGCGCCTGGGCCAAATGTGCTTCGCTCCGCTGCAGGGCAAGTTCGGTCTGCTTTCGCTCCGTGATATCCTCGCATGCTATAAGGACAATTGGCTGGTTATCGGCCCAGAGCATGGCTTTGGCGTTTTCACGTACCCACAGTACCGAGCCGTTCTTCCTGACTTTCTGAACGTCCCACGTGCGCGATTGACCGATATCCTCAAGGCACGTTCGAATGCATTTGCGAACGAACGCGCGATCCTCGTCGAGAAATACGTGCAGCACGGATTGACCAGTCAGTTCAGCCCGATCATAACCGAGTTGTGTCGCGCCGAACGTATTGACGTTGAGGACAGTGCCGGCTTCATCGACCATGAAGTACATGGCCGGATTGTGCTCGAAGATTGCGCGCCAGCGTTGTTCGCGATTTTCTAGATCCGCCGCACTCTGTTGAAGCTTGGCCGCCGCCACATGCGCAGCCTCTCTTTCCTGGCGTAGCTTTGCAATCAGGTGTGTTCCCACAATCGATACAACAAAAAACGCGACAACCACCGGAAGATCGTGGGGATCATCGATTCGCAGAGTGAACGCCGGTGGCGCAAAGTAGTAGGAGAGAGCAGCGATAGCTACGATGCAAAGCGCGGATGAGGCGATGAAGCTGCCCATCAACGAAAACAGCAAGATCACTAACAAGTAGACGAATGCCGTCGCGGCGAAATGCGCCTGAAGGTACAAGCAGGGCAGTGTTACCATGGCTAGCGTTATGCTGCCGAATGTAAACTGAGCGGCTGAACGTTTGAGACTGCTGATGTGGCTACGCATTCTGATACCGTCCCGCCTCTTCTCCGGCGGGAGAGCTATAACATTTTAGGCAAAAATGGGGCAATCTTCGGCGCCAGGCGCTGAGCGGTTCTGAGATCGATTGCCTGCTGTTGAACTCAGCACGCGCCGAGAAAAAAATCACTACAGACATAGGTATAGTTGTTCTAAACGTTTCAATATGGCGCGCCGAGGTGCCTACAATCGAGGCTGAGATGTCTGCTTTCCTCTCCCCTAGGGCCGCAGGCGCTTGAGGCTACGGACATCGTTAGCCGGGCCAGGCAAGTTTAGTGGCGGCATTTGTAGGCGGACCAACACCTAGATAAGGCTGGACACGATCTGTCGTTACCCTGTTATCGGGCTCCTAGAATGTTGCACGAGCGCCCAGACAGCAGGTACCATCGGCGGCGAAAGACGCTCTTAAAAACTGCTGTTAGAAATCGTAATCTTGCTCGCACGCTGCATCTTTTGGGCGCGGCTGCCCCGGGGCGACGCCGAGCGAGGGCTACTACGTGATGGAGATCGCACGAGAAGTTCCGGCTCGTGTCAAGTCCGCGGCGCGGACTCAAATTACGAGAAATGTGGCTGCGCTTGAATTCGACGCACCTACGAACGGAGGCGGTCAAGGTCCGGGACTTACCTCATTGTGCTCCCACTGTCGATAGAAGTGGAAACGGTGGACTGGTTCAGACCAGCCTGCAGTGTCTTGTGATCGAGCTCGTTTTCCCACCAGGATACAAACACGGCGGCAATGCCATTGCCGGTGATGTTAGTGAGGGCGCGCACCTCGCTCATGAACTTGTCGATCGAAAACACGATCGCCATGCCCGGTACTAAGGCCGGGTTGACTACGGACAGCGTCGCAGCGAGCGTGATAAAGCCCGCGCCGGTGACGCCGCTTGCTCCCTTCGACGTTAGCATTGCCACGAGCAGGATCGTGAGCTGCTGGCCAAAGGTGAGATCGACCCCGAGCGCCTGGGCAATGAACAATGTCGCAAGTGTCATATAGATGTTGGTGCCGTCTAGATTGAATGAGTAGCCGGTTGGCACCACCAGGCCGACAACGGGCTTTGAGCAGCCCAGACGTTCGAGCTTCACCATCAATTGCGGCAGCGCGCTTTCAGAGGACGAAGTACCGAGCACGATCAGAATCTCGTCCTTGATATAGACGATGAACTTGAATATTGAAAAGCCGACGACGCGAGCGATCAAGCCGAGCACTGCCACCACAAATAGAGCCGCCGTCGCGTAAAACAGCGCGATCAAGCCGATCAGGTTGCCGAGTGCTGCTGGCCCGAACTTGCCGATCGTAAAGGCCATGGCGCCGAAGGCGCCGATCGGGGCCGCCTTCATTATGATCGCGATTACGCCGAACACCGCGTGCGCGACGTCGTCAATCATGCCGCGCAGGTGCTTCCCACGCTCTCCCAGCGCCATCAGCGAAAAGCCAAACAGGATCGCGAATAGGAGAACCTGCAGAACATCGCCGTGAGCGAAGGCGCCGACGACGGTATCGGGAATGATGTTGAGAAAGAAATCGACGGTCTTCGAGGCTTCAGCCTGCTTGACGTAATTGGCGACCGCTGCAGCATCGGGCTTGACCGCGAGTCCATGCCCGATTTGGACAAGATTGCCCATAACGAGGCCCAACAGCAAGGCAAAGCTGGAGACGATCTCGAAATATACCAGCGCCTTGACGCCGACGCGCCCGACTTTCTTCGCATCCTGAATATGCGCGATACCAGATGTGACGGTGCAGAAAACAATCGGCACGATCACCATCTTAATGAGCTTGATAAACCCGTCACCGAGCGCCTTGACCCAGTCGCTGGTTGCGACGGACGGCCATAGGCATCCGACCATCGCGCCAATTAAAATCGCGATCAGGACCTGGACGTAGAGAATCTTATACCAACGTTGCGGCGCACGCTCTGGCGCCGCAGTTGCGATGGTGGCCATGACGCTTCCTTCCCGAAATACTCGAATGTGAGCCGCCGCGTCGTTTATTGGCGACCGCGCCAGGCGAGACTCATCTTTTTAGCCGTGTCCGATTGAAGACGATTCCGAGAGTCGGCGCGCCGTTCAAGGGCAGGCGTTCAGTTACGTTATCCTTTCTCGTTAAGCAAGATATGCACCAGATGCCAAAACTTAGGACGATTAATCAACTGCGGACAAACCGGCGTCCTCTGTACGGCATCGGCTTGAGCGCTCCGGACAGCGTTCGCAAGGCCGAACACGAAGTGTTCGCGTGACTCGCCACTTGAGCAGCTAGCAGCATTTTAGTCACGTCTCGGTCTCGAACCCGTAGCTTGAGCGATACGCGCCGATTGCCGAGATGAATGCAACAGTACGTGGCATTCGTAAAATTGATAATTTGGATTGTAGGCATCCATACGATGGAAGCCTGGTCTAAGAACTCGATTGCGCGGACACAATCACTTGGCATGCACTGCGCGGTTGCGATGGGTACAAGCCGGTCGTCGAGTGACATTTGGCTCCAAGCGTGTGCAAACGATTCGTAAGGGCAGGTTGGTCGAGAGATGGTTTTCGGTCTCGGCCCCTCGTGCCTTAGGCCGAGCCGCAGAACCAGCCTTACGACGTTTCTCGGTCAGATCATTCGCGTTGTTGCGAAATGGTAGCGTTCTTACAATCCGTTCCACTGTCGGCGAACGATCGACAATCAACCAAGCGTCTCTCGGAGCCTCAAATTCTGCCGTTCCGTTGCGCGATCGTCGCTGTATGCTCGGGGAAAAGATGCCAGAAATCTGACAGGGCGTTAGATCCGCTCCACAGCGACGTCGGCGTCCATCGCACAGTTTCGATGGCTAAGCTCAGTCAGCATGACCATGCGATCCGCTCGGCACCGATGGTTCGAAATTCTGCCCGAGTGTGTCAAATATCGCCTAATTCCTGCGCCATTTGGGGAGCTGGGTAGCAGTATCGATGCGCCCCTTCCGATTAGAAAGGAAATCAAGGCGGACGAATATCGCGTGGGCCTTACCCGTGGCGCTGGCTGCGATTGCGTGGCGGCGGAACCCTACGTGCTGATCGAGACGAATGCTGGCGCCGGCATTGACGCAACCGACGACGATTACCAGCAAGCTGGCGCAACGATCCTAACTGCCGCAGCTGAGGTATTCGCATCGGGCGAGATGATGGTAAAGCTCAAGGAGCCTCAGCCGTTCGAAGGGTGTTAGCTGAGGGAGAATTAGATCCTGTTCACTTTTCTGCGTCTGGCTCCCAACCCGGAGCAGGCTAATGGCCTCCTGAAATCTGGATCGATCGCGATCGCCTACGAGACCGTAACTGATGCGCACGGTGGTCTTCCACTACTGGGGCCGATGAACGCGGTCGTGGGTAGGCGGGCGATCGAGGCGGCGGGTAGCGCCCTCAAGCGAGGTGCAGGTGGACGAGTGCTGTTGATGGGTGGGTGCCCGGTGTCCAGCCGCCCGGAACCATGGTGATCGGAGGCGGCGTCGTCGGTACGCACGCGGCACGCATGGCGTCGATCTAGGTGCGGAGGTGACTATCGTCGATCGTTCGATACTCCGGCTCCGGGAGCTGGACGAGCTGATCGCGGGGCGCGTTAGCACCAGATTTTCGACCATCGGCTCTGTGAATGAAGACGTATCTGCGGCTGATCTGGTGATTGGCGCGTGCTCGTCCCAGGTGCGAGCGCGCCGAAGCTGATCCGCCGCAACATGCTGAGCTCGATGCGCAAGAGGTGCTCGTACACGTTGCTATCGATCAGGCGGCTGCTTTGAGACATGTCGCCCAACCACTCACGCCGATCCCGCGTACGAAGTCGATAGCATCATTCCTTATTGCGTCGTCAATATGACCAGCGCCGTGCCCCCTGACCTCGAGTAAGGCATTGAAATAACGAGACACTGCCATTTGGTTTGGCTCTGGCCAACAAGGGTTTCTCCGCGGTGCTCGAAAATCCGCATTTGTGCGCAGGCCTCGACGTCCATCGGGGCCGGCTAACTTACAGGGCAGTGGCCGAAAGCCTTGGGTTTGCCTTCTCACCGATCAAACGGGCTGCGGCCTGATCTCGAGGTCCCTTATGGGCATTTCCTCGTTCCCTGAGGCTGCGAACGCGGTTATCTGATCGGCTGCTGCCGCGAGATCGACAATGCGCAGAGCATCAAGATCGGCCGCTGGCGGACCCATTGTGGGATTTGCGACATCCGTCTCCAGGGGCGACTTGCTATTGAAATAACGAAGACAAATCAAGCTTGCCTGCCTGGCACAAGACTTGAAGACAAGAAAACTGTCCCGCACCTTTTGCTCGTGGAATCGCAGTAATGACCTACAAGATAATCGCATCCCAATGTACTGGGTGTGGTGCGTGCGAGTTCGAATGTCCCAACGCCGCGATCAGCTTGAAGAACGACATATATGTAATCAATCCGACCCAGTGTACCCAATGTGAAGGGCATTTTGACGCGCCGCAATGCGCCGTCGTATGCCCGGTCCCCGATACCTGCGTGCCGGTACCGAGGGAGTAGCCGGTGAGAGGAGCTCCATTGCGAAATATGATGAAGACCGTGTCGATAGTCACCGCCTTTTGGAATTCGTCTTCTGTTTCTCTCACTCGCTGGCCCCGAGTTGGCCGTGACTTGCGCGACATCCTCGGAGAGATTGCGACGCCTTAGCGCCCGCAGGAATTGGGCCTAGCGCGAGCGGACTGGACAATGGTGGCTGTACAAGGTCGAGCGCGTGAAAAGCATCGACGTCGAGCAGTATCAACTGGGCGGGAGACGCTGATCGAGTTCGAAAAGCCCCCAACCCACCATGGGAAGAGACCGTCCGCTTCATCTAGGCAAAGAAGGAGTGAACCGGCCTGGAAGCTGGACTGCGCCCTCCAAGCCAATCGGCGCTGGTTGGTTGTGACCAGCCCACCTGGACGCGGGTCTTCTATCCCGAGATCAGTTTCCAGGATCTCCATTACGACGCGGCACCGAACCCGAAGGACACGGTCTCGTCGCTGGAAGAAATCGATCCGGAGATCCTGAAGACCGTACGAGAAGCTCGGCATTCCCTTACGGGAAGTTGCCATGCTCCATGGCGTCGATCCGAAGGTGGGGGAGGAAGACCGGGGCGACGCAAGATCGCGGTCGATGCCGTCTTCGACTCGGTCTCGGTTGCGACCACGTTCAAGGCGGAGCTGAAGAGGGCTGGCGCGATCTTCATGCCGATCTCGGAATTGATCCACGAGCATCCGAGCTGGTGCAGAAATATGTCGGCTCGGCGGTTCCGACCTCGGACAATTTTTAGTCCACGCTGAACTCGGCGATGTTCGTTCTTCTACGTGTCGCGGGGACGTGCTGCCCGATGGAGCTGTCGACCTATTTCCGCATCAATGAGCGCAACACCGGCCAGTTCGAGCGCACGCTGTCATCGCCGAGGATGACTCATTCGTCTCATGTGCCGAAGACCGCGAAATCATTCGCGACCTCGATGTTAGGTGAGGTACACGCTATCATCACCCAAAGCGGATCCGGCAAATCGACGCTCTCGCTCTTCATCGCCGGAGAGCCGTGTTATGAGATCGCCGGTGGAGGGATCCGTTCAGGGGCGAGAAGCTCTTGCGGATGTAGCCAAACGCCAAGGCCGTGTTCCTAGCATTCCAATATCGGGTCGAGATCCACGGCGTGACCAACATGAACTTCCGGCGGGCGGCACTGAAAGCCCAGGGCAGGAGGCGGCCAACAGGAATTCTCCACCCCCCGAATCTCTGAAGAAAGTCCGCGAGGTGGCCCGTCGCTCGACATGCCCCTGGACATGCTCGAGCGCGGATTCAATGTCGGCTCTCCGGCGGCGAGCGCGATCGCAGAATACCGGTCCGCGGACAGCACGAGAATGAGCAGGCGATTCAGCCAAGCCAACCGTTGTTCCATTTCAAACAGAGCAAAGCCAAGAATTTTCTTCCCAAAGCGTGATGTCGGATTCGCAACAACAACTCCTGCCACCGGGCAACGCACGCTAAACGATTTTGACTGCTGTGTTTTCTGTAATCATCAGCCGGTGGCATGCGGGTTGCAAAAGTCTTGGTCAGGAAGTCGCCCTTGCAACAGCTAACCTTTGAAGGACATCAGATGAGCCTCGCTAGGACCCAGAGCATCGCAGAAATCAGGGCTCGCAACAAAGAGCTGATCGAGGAGGTGCTGAAGGTCTATCCGGAGAAAACCGCGAAACGTCGAGCCAAGCACCTCAACGTTCACCAAGCAGGAAAGTCAGACTGCGGGGTGAAGTCCAACATCAAATCCATACCTGGCGTGATGACGATCAGAGGCTGCGCCTATGCCGGATCAAAGGGGGTGGTCTGGGGACCGATCAAAGACATGGTCCATATCAGCCATGGCCCAGTCGGCTGCGGTCAGTATTCGTGGGGATCGCGACGCAATTATTACGTTGGCACCACGGGCGTCGATAGCTTCGTGACGCTGCAGTTCACTTCCGACTTCCAGGAAAAGGATATTGTATTTGGTGGCGACAAAAAGCTAGGCAAACTTCTAGACGAAATCCAGGAGCTGTTTCCGCTCAACAACGGCATCACAGTCCAATCGGAATGTCCCATCGGGCTGATTGGGGACGACATCGAGGCCGTATCAAGAGCGAAATCCAAGGAATATGGCGGCAAGACCATCGTGCCGGTCCGTTGTGAGGGCTTTCGCGGCGTGTCGCAGTCACTGGGGCACCACATTGCCAACGACGCAGTGCGCGACTGGATTTTCGATAAGATCGAGTCCGACGGCAAACCCAGGTTCAAGCCGACGCCTTACGATGTCGCGATCATTGGAGACTACAATATCGGCGGCGACGCCTGGTCATCTCGAATTCTGCTCGAAGAAATGGGCTTGCGGGTGATCGCGCAGTGGTCCGGCGATGGTTCTTTGGCTGAGCTCGAGGCGACGCCGCAGGCAAAGCTCAACATTCTGCATTGCTACCGCTCCATGAACTACATCTCACGCCACATGGAAGAGAAGTTCGGTATCCCTTGGTGCGAGTACAACTTCTTCGGTCCTTCAAAGATCGCGGAATCGTTGCGCAAAATTGCGGGCTATTTCGACGACAAGATTAAGCAAGGCGCCGAGCGGGTGATTGAAAAGTACCAGCCGCTCGTGAACGGCGTGATCGCAAAATATCGCCCGCGCCTGGAGGGTAAGACGGTGATGCTGTACGTCGGCGGGCTCCGTCCGCGTCATGTGATTGGCGCGTACGAGGATCTCGGAATGGAGGTCATTGGCACCGGGTACGAGTTCGGTCACAACGACGATTATCAGCGCACAGCACAGCACTACGTGAAGGACAGCACGCTGATCTACGATGACGTCAATGGCTATGAGTTCGAGCGCTTCGTCGAAAAGCTCCAGCCTGATCTTGTCGGATCGGGCATCAAGGAAAAATACGTTTTCCAAAAGATGGGTGTGCCGTTCCGGCAGATGCACTCCTGGGACTATTCGGGCCCATATCACGGCTATGACGGGTTTGCGATCTTTGCGCGCGACATGGACATGGCCGTCAACTCACCGGTCTGGAAGAAAACGAAGGCGCCCTGGAAGGAAACTTCGAGCGCCAAGCTCCTCGCGGCGGAATAAAGCAACTCATCTCGCTATCTGCGAAAGCCGGGGCAATACCAATCTCGACAGTGAAGGATTTCAACAATGGCGCAGAGTGCCGAACACGTGCTCGATCATCTCGAACTGTTCCGCGGTCCAGAATATCAGCAGATGCTGGCCAAGAAGAAGATATTCGAGAATTCTCGCGATCCGGTCGAGGTCGAACGTATCAAGGAATGGACGAAAACGGCCGAATATCGTGAAAAGAACTTTGCGCGGGAGGCGCTAACGGTAAATCCGGCCAAGGCCTGCCAGCCGCTTGGTGCCGTATTCGCCTCTGTTGGCTTTGAGGGGACGCTACCGTTCGTCCACGGCTCGCAAGGCTGCGTGGCCTATTATCGCAGCCATCTGTCGCGGCACTTCAAGGAACCTAGCTCCTGCGTCTCTTCGTCGATGACGGAAGACGCCGCTGTATTCGGCGGGCTGAACAACATGATCGACGGGCTCGCGAATTGCTACAGCATGTACAAACCCAAGATGATTGCGGTCTCCACGACCTGCATGGCCGAGGTGATTGGCGATGACCTCAACGCCTTCATTAAGACGTCGAAAGAAAAAGGCTCGGTTCCGGCGGAGTTCGACGTGCCGTTCGCCCACACGCCGGCCTTCGTGGGCAGCCATGTCACCGGTTATGACAATGCGCTCAAGGGCATTCTGGAGCATTTTTGGGACGGCAAGGCCGGAACGGCACCGAAGCTGGAGCGCAAGCCTAACGGGGCGATCAACATCATTGGCGGGTTCGATGGCTACACCGTCGGAAACCTTCGCGAGATCAAGCGCATCTTGGCTTTAATGGGCATCCAGCACACGATTCTCGCCGATAATTCAGAAGTCTTCGATACTCCGACAGACGGCGAATTCCGGATGTATGACGGTGGCACGACGCTGGAAGATGCGGCCAACGCGGTTCACGCCAAGGCGACAATCTCCATGCAGCAGTGGTGCACCGAGAAAACGCTGCCATTCGTAGCTGAGCATGGCCAGGACGTCGTGTCCTTCAACTACCCGGTCGGCTTATCCGCAACGGATGACTTCATCATGGCGCTGTCCCGCATCAGCGGCAAGGAGATTCCCGAGCAACTCGCGCGCGAACGTGGCCGCTTGGTCGACGCCATCGCTGACTCCAGCGCCCATGTCCATGGCAAGAAGTTCGCGATCTATGGCGATCCGGATCTTTGCTATGGGTTGGCTGCGTTTTTGCTTGAGCTCGGCGCCGAACCGACCCATGTGCTGTCCACCAACGGCAACAAGGCTTGGCAGGAAAAGATGCAGTTGCTGCTTGCGAGCTCGCCATTTGGGAAGGGCTGCCAAGCCTATCCCGGCCGAGACCTCTGGCACATGCGCTCACTCCTGTTCACCGAGCCGGTCGATTTTCTGGTCGGTAACACCTATGGCAAGTACCTGGAGCGTGACACCGGGACGCCACTGATCCGCATCGGCTTTCCGATTTTTGATCGGCATCACCATCACCGCTCCCCCCTGTGGGGCTATCAGGGCGGCCTCAATGTTCTGGTGAAGATCCTGGACAAGATCTTCGACGAGATCGACCGGAAGACCAACGTTCTTGGCAAAACTGACTACAGCTTCGACATCATTCGTTGATGAGCGACTATGCGCCTGTCGTCCCCAAAGCACTCGACGACGGCGCAACCACACGACGTTGACCTTGCAACCGGCTTGCGCTGAGAGGAAAAGGGATGAGTTCACTAGCGGCCACGGTGCAGAAGATTTTCGACGAGCCGGGCTGCCCCACGAATGGCAGTAAGTCCGAGGCTGAACGCAAGCAGGGCTGCACCAAACAACTTCAGCCGGGCAGCGCTGCCGGCGGCTGTGCTTTCGACGGCGCCAAAGTTGCGCTGCAGCCGTTCACCGACGTCGCTCACTTGGTGCATGGTCCGATCGCGTGCGAAGGTAATTCCTGGGATAGTCGTAGCGCGGCGTCGTCCGGCTCGGATTTGTGGCGCACCGCATTCACAACCGATTTGAGCGAAACAGACATTGTATTCGGGGGCGAGAAGCGACTCTGCAAAGCGATCAAGGAGATCATGGACAAGTGCGACCCGCCCGCCATCTTCGTCTATCAAACTTGCATCCCAGCGATGATCGGCGACGACATCAACGCAGTCTGTAAGGCAGCATCTCAAAGGTTCGAAAGGCCGGTGATCCCGATCAATTCCCCGGGCTTCGTCGGCTCGAAGAACCTCGGGAACAAGCTCGCCGGCGAGGCCTTGCTCGATTATGTGATCGGGACGCAAGAGCCAGACTACACCACGCCGTACGATATCAACCTGATCGGGGAATACAACGTCTCGGGAGAGCTTTGGCAAGTGAAGCCATTGCTCGACGAGCTTGGAATACGGATTCTGTCCTGCATCTCAGGCGATGGCAAATATCGCGAAGTCGCTTCATCTCATCGCGCGCGGGCTGCGATGTTGGTGTGCTCAAAGTCCATGATCAATGTCGCACGGAAGATGGAGCAACGCTACGGCATCCCGTTCTTCGAGGGGGCGTTCTACGGTATCCGAGATACGAGCGAAGCCCTCCGTCAGCTTGCCCGCTTATTGGTTGAACGCGGCGCGCCGACAGATCTGCTCGCGCGCACCGATGCGGTGATCGTGCGCGAGGAAGCGCGGGCTTGGGCTGCGATCGAACCGTATAGGCAACGATTGAAAGGCAAAAAAGCCTTGTTGATTACCGGCGGCGTCAAGTCATGGTCGGTCGTGGCGTCACTTCAGGAAGCTGGGCTTGAGTTAGTCGGAACAAGTGTGAAGAAATCAACCAGCGAAGACAAGCAACGGATCAAGGAGCTCATGGGGCAGGATGCCAATATGATCGAGGAGATGACGCCGCGCGAAATGTACAATATCTTTAAGGACGCAAAAGCGGACATCATGCTATCGGGAGGCAAGTCACAATTCGTCGCGCTGAAAGCGGCCATGCCCTGGCTCGATATCAACCAGGAGCGTTGCCACGCGTATATGGGCTATGTCGGGATGGTCAAGCTGGTGGAGGAGATCGATAAGTCGCTCTCCAGTCCGATTTGGGTGCAGCTGCGTCGTCCGGCACCATGGGAGGCGTTGGCAAAGGCGATGCAGCAGATGCAATCGGCGGCGGCGGCGAGCGCCTGCGAACCGGCGCTCACCGAAACCGCGCGCCGCGCGAGAGAGATCTGCGTGTGTAACACGGTCGATCTGGGTACGATCGAGGATGCAATTTGCGCGCACGGCTTAAGGAGCGTCGCGGCGGTCAGAGAGCATACCAATGCGGTCGGTGGCTGCTGCCAAAGACGCATCGAAGAAATCTTGGCGTCCAAGCCATCCGCCATGCGACAGGCCGCGGAATAGCGAGGCGTTATGGCCATCGTCACAGCGCCAACAAAAGCCTGCGCTATCAACCCGCTGAAGATGAGTCAGCCGATCGGCGGCGCATTCGCCTTCATGGGGTTGCGCGGGGCAATGCCGCTTCTGCACGGCTCCCAGGGATGCGCGTCCTTCGCGCTCACGCTCTTTGTCCGGCATTTCAAAGAGGCAGTACCGCTGCAGACCACCGCGATGAGTGAGGTCGCGACCGTACTCGGCGGCTACGAGAATCTCGAGCAGGCGATACTGAACATCTACAACCGTACCAAGCCAAAGATCATCGGAATCTGCTCGACCGGTGTGACCGAGACCAATGGCGAGGATGTGGATGCCTACCTCAAGCTAATCCGGCGCAAGCATCCACAATTGACAAAGTTGCCACTGGTGTATGTATCGACGCCTGATTTTGAGGGCGCGTTCCAGGACGGCTGGGAGAAGGCTGTCGCGCGCATTGTGGAGTTGCTGGTGGAAGGCCCCAACGCCAATGGCCTGCGGGATCCATCGAAGGTGAACGTTCTGCCGGGATGTCACCTCACGCCGGGCGACCTTGATGAACTCCGAATGATACTGGAGGATTTCGGGCTGTCTCCCTCCTTCCTGCCTGACGTGGCGGGATCGCTCGATGGGCATATCCCCGCTGAGCTTGCGCCAACGACCGTCGGCGGCATTAGTGTTGACGAAATTGCGAGCATGGGCCGCGCCGGGTGGACGATTGCAATCGGCGCGCAGATGCAGCGAGCGGCAGAGGTCATGCAGGTCAAGACCGGTGTGCCTTTTCGTGTCTTCGAGCGGCTGTGTGGTCTCTGTCCGAACGACGAATTCATGACTTTCTTGAGCGACATCAGCGGCCGCCCCATACCATTGAAATATCGGCGCCAGCGCGGCCAGCTCGCCGATGCAATGCTGGACGCGCACTTCCATATTGGCGGTCGCAAACTTGCGATCGGAGCTGAGCCAGACCTCCTATTCGATCTGTCCGGCATGCTGCACGAAATGGGCGTGCAGGTGACCGCGGCCGTGACCACCACTCGGTCGGAGGTGATCGAGCGGATCAAGACCAACGAGGTACTCATTGGCGATCTGGAGGATCTGGAAGAGCTTGCCAAAACAAGGTGTTGTGACCTGCTGATCACACATTCGCATGGCAGGCAAGCGGCGGCTCGGCTGAAAATCCCGTTCTATCGTGCGGGTTTTCCGATGTTCGATCGGCTTGGCGCGGGACACCAACTATCCGTGGGCTATCGTGGAACCCGCAATCTGATCTTCGATATCGCCAATCTGGTGATCGCGCATCGCGAGGACAACGATCGGCCTACGCCCGATAGATGGCGGACTGCGGCCCGATCGACACAATACGTGAGACATCGCGACTTCGTCAGGGTAACTGAGAGGTCGTTTACATGAAGGTCGCGTTTGCCACTCAAGACCTGCAATACGTCGATGCCCATTTTGGTTGGGCAAGGAATATCGCGATATACGATGTCACGCCTGGCGGGCATGTGTTTCTCAAAGCGATCGAGTTTGATGGCGATCTTAAGGAAGACGGCAATGACGACAAGTTGGCGCCGAAGATCGAGGCCATCAAGGATTGCGCAATCCTTTACGTCGCCGCGATTGGGGGGGGCGGGGCTGCGCGAGTTGTGGCCAACAAGATCCATCCTATCAAGGTAAATAAGCCAGAAAGCATTCAGGTTTTGCTCGAAAAACTCGAGGGCGTACTGAAGGGCACGCCACCTCCCTGGCTACGCAAGGCCATGGCAAAGGACCGGCGGCGTACGTTCGAGTTCGACGAATGAGGTGATATGAGCGCGAAAATAGAGCATCAGGAGAGCGCCATCGACGCGCCGTTCCTCCTGGAGTTGATCAAGATCTGGCGTGCTCAGGACGTCAACGGAGCCTGGGAGACGAAGAGTGATCTCGAGCTGCTCCAACCCTACATTCTGGACAAGGAGAAGCGGCCGCATTGCCGATTATCGGTGATCCTGATCCCGATACGCTGTGGCGGGTTGAGCTGTTCTTCGGTGCGGTCGGGCTCTCGATCGAGAGGGTGACCGGCGTGATGATCCAGCCGATTCTAAAGCTGCATCACGAAGGCTTTGGCCGCGCGGTGTTGATCGGGGGCCGCCTCATCGCCGTGAACAAGCAGCTGCGCGATGTGCACCGCTTCGGCTTCGATAATTTGGGAAGGCTCGCGCAAGAGGGCGACAGATATGTCAGCGAAGGAATCGAGCTGATTCGGAAATTTCCGGACGTGGCGAACTATTGAGGATCCTAATGGCCGATCGTGAAACACTGAAGGCAGAACTAAAGAAACGGTCTGTGAAGGCGGTACAGGCCAAGATGGATCTGCACGACCTTTCGGAAGAATTGCCCGCCAACTGGACCTCGATCATGGTGGTGGCGCAGAAGGCGCACGACGCCTATGCTGAACTGGAGCTCAAGAGTCGTGAATTGAAGGCGATAGAAAATACTTAAAGGAGCCCCGATCCATGTCATTTGCAACGCGAGATGGACGCGAGTGGACGCCAGAATATCTGATCTCGATCAATAGCAAGAAGTGCATCGGTTGCGGCCGCTGTTTCAAGGTGTGCGGTCGAGACGTCATGACTTTGAAGGGAATCAACGAGAAAGGCGAACTTGTCGACCTCGGCAGTGACGAGGACGATGAGATCGAAAAGAAAATCATGGTTCTGAACGATCAAGGTGCCTGCATCGGCTGCGGTGCGTGCGCCAGGGTATGCCCGGCGGACTGCCAGACCCACGTGTCGGGCGCAGCGGCAGCTGCATAGCGGAGGACACACACACACACACACACACTCTCTCTCTCTCTCTCTCTCTCTGTCCTGGAGCAGCGGGCGGGATATCGAGAGACCAGATAGTGATCAGGTCAACAGACTCGCCCGGCGCCGTCGAATGGCCCTGGTCTTTCACTGAACAGCAAGACAGAACTGGCGAGGACACTCGCGCATAGCCGCATAGGCTGATTAGTCCCGAAGCAAAGTCATAGCGACTGAGTGGCGCCTGATTGCGTATCGCTGCCCTATCGCAGGGCGCACGTTCTCGCCAAGGCGCCCTGGCCGTTACGCCGGGGGAGTGATCGAGTTGCCTTACGACGCTAGGGGACGTTCCTGCGGAGCCAATGTTGGCCATCTTTCCTGGGGCGCTCACCGCAGGAGGATCGCTGGGAGCGTTAGGACGCGGCGGTGCGGCGGGCGGACAATTGTCCGCCCTATGGTTGCCGATCGCGTTGAAGCGCATTCTTGCACCTGTGTCCTACGCAATTCTCCACCGCGGACTGGATGGCGCTGCCACAGAATTGGATGCTGCATTAGCGTATGCGGGTCGTGGACGACGCGCTCGAAAAACACAGAGCCGCAATTCTGCTCGCAGGCCGCCGAACTTCGATAGACGGCTGCATTGGCCAACGTTTCCAGTCTAGTGGGGTGGCTCAATGGTGGCGGCGGTCCGAGGAGAGGCCCTTGCTGTAGATCGGCGCCGTTCGACTTCACATCAAGCACAAGGTATCACCCGCCGTCAGCCTACGATTAGTGACCAGCGGCTATGGGTGACTCGCCTGCGTATTGCCGCCGTCGCGTCGGAGTGCCGGGCGGATGCTACGGTCAGGTTGTGGTCAGCTAGGGTGTATATTTTCACCGTGAGCTTGCGCGGCACGAGCTCGATCGCGTGCAAATTTGCCGACAGGAGAGCGATCTGATGTATAACAGAATCGTTGGCTCATCCAGCCAGTCCACAAGCGCTAGCCAAGCTGATGAATGGGGGGGCGCGGGCGATAGTCCCCGTTTTGCGGAAACAATTGCAAGTATGGAGTCCGGTGGATCGTCATCTGAAACGACAGCGCGATACTCTCTGGAGTCAAAGCCGCCGATTCGCGAGATCTATGACCGCGATGACTTCATGGCCGAAGTAAGGAGATTTTCTTTGGGGGATGACATCAGGCACATTGTCGAGAACCCAGAAGAGTACCCGGATTTCGTGTGGGGGAAAGCTGAGCGCGCGGCAACGGTTGCCGGAAGTTACGTCAACACCTATGATGATCCAGATAAAGAGGCGAAATTTTACAGCTATAAGTTGGGCGACAAAACTGTTGGGCTTTTGAGAGCCGGAGGCCCGGCTCTTATTAATAGCGAACGCTTCCGGGAACAGTTTGGGCGCAACGATATCACGTCCGTGGTAGATCTCCGAGTTACTCATCCGCTGGTCGAGAACGCGGGCGATATCTTGTTGGAGCATCAACTTCGACAGGACGGCGATCGTCCGTTGGTCTTGTCACGTCCTGCCACAAGAGAGGTGGAGCCCCGTCTAGCGGAAATGGGTTTTGTTCACTTCGGCCGGAACTACTGGGTGCTTGATCCTAACCAGCACCCCGAAGTGTGGGGGAAGAACGAGAACGGCGAGTGGCAGCGGGTCGGCAAGCCTACGAAGTATCTTTCAGCTGAGGGTATCGATGCTGAGCGAAGGTACGATTCGGATTCCTCAGACGATAACGCTTCATTTTACTTGGAGCGCGCCCTTAGTAGGGGTCTGCGCATGGACTAAGGTGGCTGTAATAGAAACAGCGGGCCAGAAATAACGGACTTCGCCCGTTCCACGCGGGTGCGCAAGAGTCTTGGCAAAAAGGGGCGCACGCTCGCCGCGTGCGCCCCCCTCGCTTACCGAAAGGAATCGTTCAACTCTCGGCGAAGGCACCTGCGATCTCCGCGATGGGATAGGCCATCGCGGGGCGTGTACCGGCCCTTTTCAGCGCGGCGTGAGCGAGCGGCAAAGACCAGCCACCGGGTTTAATCCTCCGGCAAATGGTCCAGCGAAAGCCGTACCTGCGCAGCCAAGCATTGAACGGGTAGCAAGGCTCAAGTTTCGCGCGAGTTGGTCTAATTGTGCGGCCCTGCCAATGAGGCACTGCATAGTGAAGCTTGCGCGTTGTATTAATCGGGCCGTTCCGGCGCTTGCACGGTTTTTGCAGTATTGATTGCACGGCGACAATGAAGAACGTCTTGCAATGTACGAGTGATAAATGCAGCCAGATGCGATCTATGCGGTTTGCGGCTTTAACGACATTCCGAGCCGCCAGGCGATGGGATTCCGCCTGATGGCCGTCGATGATGATGGCAATCACCACCCGTGGTCCATCATTGTGGTGCGCTGGGGCAAAAAGGTGTTTGGCTATGTCAATGAATGCCCCCACAACAGCGTCAATTTGGACTGGGAGCGGAACCAGTTCCTCGATCCATACGGTAATCGACTGATGTGCGGCAAGCACGGTTCGACCTTCGAACTCGGCACCGGCCGGTGCGTCGAAGGTCCATGTCAGGGTAGAACGCTTACGCCAATCGCGTTGGCAGTTCTGGATGATGATATCTGTGTCCTCGGCGTGCGTCTTGTCGAAGACGAAGCATCACCCAACAACTGAAGACCGCTCAGACCGGCCGGTTCTCGTTGCGGTTTTTCACCGGCTCCATTCCCTTTAGCCCGTCGTCGTACGAGATCTCCTCATAGGACAGATCAAGATCGTTTGTGGCATCGAGGAGATGATCAAGCTTGCCGGCCGGATCGAGCTTCTTGAGGTCATCCTTGTTGAGCCCGACCAGCTCCATCATCTCCTTCCAAACGGTGGATTCATCGCACGGCAAGACATGGAAACAAATATCACCAAGTTTGATTCGGTACTTAGCCAGCAAATCTATGTTGTTGCAGAACATGAAGTAGCTGCCGTCCGGGCTTAAGGCACCGTCAAGAACAGTCGCGACGTCCGCAAGATACGCGAAAGAATGCAGGTAGCCTGCCAGCACCGGAATAGTGCGTTCTCCGTGCTGCGCGATCGTCAAGACCTGCTCGATCGAATAGTCCGGTGGCCGTTTCTCGTCCGCGACTTGCGTTTGGAATTTTAGTGCGACGTCGCCGCGAAAGCCGAACCGGCCCGGCTTGGTAGTCCCACCCTTGAATACGGCGTTGAGCAGGCGTCCCTCCTTCTCCAGTCTGCCAAGTGCGGTGTTCTCGATTGCGGTCATTAGATTCGTCCTCAAACTAAGCTCTTTACCGACGTTCTGGCCGGTGCACGGATGCGATGCAAATTGCTTGCCGTTGCATGCGTAGCGGCCTTTGGCATTTCTTAGAAGGCTACGCTTCAGTGGGCGTGATCGCCTCAGGTAGCCTCGTCAGGTATGCGACAACGGTTTCAAAGCCAACAGGCGCGATCCGAACAAGCCAGCATTCATCAAGCATTTGCACGCTGGCACGTGACTTGCTCTTGGCAAGCTAGATTCAAGTGCTGAGAGGTAGCAGTGATCAACCTGACGGATAGCGCAGTAAATGCAATCAAGAGCGCGATTTCATCGTCGACCCACCCGACTGGCGGTCTGCGCGTTATTGTTGAAGCGGGCGGCTGCAATGGATTCAAATACAAGATGGGTCTGGCCGAGGAACCGAAGCCCGACGATACCGTCATCGAACGCGACGGTTTGAAGGTGTTCGTCGATAACAAAAGCCGTGAGCATTTGGCTGGCACGACCATCGATTTTGTGATGGCGCTGGAGAGATCTGGCTTTACCTTTCATAACCCGAACGCCACCGTGAGCTGCTCCTGCGGAAAATCGTTCAGCTGAAGAACAAGTCGTTCAGCCGACGAAGAGGAGACAGTCGAAGCATGCTGGCCGGGCCAGAACAACTGGGCCAATCGTGACAGCCCTAAAGCGTGGCATTCGCGTTGCTCCCCAAGAGACCCGACACAATCCGCATTGCGATGGTGGCGACTGTCAGCTGATCGGCGTCGATGGCAACAGGGGGCAGACCGGTGCCTGCACGCCGTATAGGCTTTGGAGGGTGACGCTGGAAGGCATTCAGGTGCCGCTGCTCGATAGACTCGGCGAATTGGTCCGCCCGATCACCGTTTCTCCTGTTGGCGAGCCGGTGGATTGAGCGAGAATCGAGTGCCGATTTACCTCGATAACAATGCAACGACCCGGGTCGATCCATCCGTCGTGCAAGCCATGCTGCCGTTCTTCACGGAGCAATTCGGCAATCCGTCATCGCCGCATGCCTTTGGCGAAGAGGTCGCAGGTGCTCTGAGGCAGGCCCGGCACAGCTTGCGCCGCCTGCTAGGAAATACATACGATCACGAAATAGTTTTCACTTCAGGAGGGACGGAGGCCAACAATGCCGCGATCCTCTCTGCGCTGGCCACCCAAAAAGACCGCGACGAGGTCGTCACTACCTCGGTAGAGCACTCCGCTGTTCTTGCGCTAACCGAGCGATTAGCGACAAGAGGAGTCAAGACGCACACCGTACCCGTAGATTCCCGCGGAAGGATCGACATCGAGGCGTTTCGCTGTGCGCTCGGACCCCGCACAGCGATTGCCTCGGTGATGTGGGCCAACAACGAGACCGGAACGACGTTTCCTGTGGAATTCTTGGCCGGGTTGACCCGTGAAGCGGGCGCGCTGTTCCACACCGATGCTGTCCAGGCTGTCGGTAAGGTGGGGGTGGATCTAAAGGACAGTGCGGTCGACATGCTGTCGCTATCCGCGCACAAGTTGCACGGCCCTAAGGGAATCGGCGCGCTATATCTGCGCAAAGGAATAAAATTCGAGCCGCTGATCTGCGGCGGATCACAGGAACGAGGGCGCCGCGGCGGGACCGCGAATGTTCCCGGCATTGTTGGCCTGGGAAAGGCTGCCGAGCTCGCGGTGGAGCGGCTCGAACCGGAGCGCGTTCGCATCGGCGCGTTGCGCGACCGTCTTGAGCAGGGAATCTTATCTAGCGGCGAGTGCGTTGCACTCGGCGATATCAGCAATCGGTTAGCGAACACGGCCTCTATTGCCTTCGACCATCTCGAAGGCGAAGCCATCGCTCACCATCTCAATCGGGCAGGAATCGCCGTATCGCTCGGATCGGCCTGCAACTCGGGTTCTTTGCAGCCATCCCATGTTCTGCGAGCCATGCAGGTGCCGGCGTGGCGGATGCGCGGCACGGTGCGCTTTTCTCTGTCGCGTGAAACCTCAGTCGCGGACGTCAATGAGGTCGTGTGCGCAGTGTCCGACATCGTGGCTCGCCTGCGCGCCGTTTCCCGCGTCAAGTCAGGGAGTTGACTTCGTGAAGATCATGATTCGCCGATCTCCGGAAGCCGGCCTGTCGATCTACGTCCCAAAAAAGGATCTCGAAGAGCCAATCGTGGAATCTGAGTACGAGACGCTATGGGGTGGCTGGATCAAAGTAGCTAATGGTTGGGTGTTCGATTTGCCCCAGATGGCGAGTGACACACGATTACCGATCACAATCAATGCTAAAAAGCGCGGCCGAAACGAGGACGATCCGTGAAGCCGCCTCCGCAGATCGACTTTGTCGATGCGGCCATGCAAGGCAACTCTCGTGGACATTGCTGCCGGCCCGAGGGCCGGAGCATTTGGTCCGTATGTCGTTCCTAGTCTTGCAGAATCGGGCAGATCCGATGTACCGGCCCCACCAGGGGTGTTGGCCGCTTTCTTTGCCAACAAGTTCACGCTGCTGCGTCAGGCGCAGCATATGGAAATCAGCAAAAGTCGATCCGCGGTAACAGGATTGCTGACGCAGGCTTCGCTCGGCCAATCGAGCCGAGGTGGTTCCACCACCATCTTTTGTCTCTGTCGCTGCACGCGGCGCTGGGTAAGCGCGATACATCGGCAAGTGCAGAACAATACCCGCGCGGCATTGGCGAGATCGCCAGTATCGTTGTTGCGAGTCCGCTGGCCAATAGTTCGACAGTGGCGTGGCTGGCAGGTGGCCCGGGGTGCTGTATAAGCAGCATGGCTGCGTGCAGCGGACCAACAACTTCGCTATCTTCGACCTGACTATGTCGCGCCGCTGACCGAAATCGACATTCAAGCGCCAAATCCGGACACCATCACGGAAAGGCCGACCGGACGGTCCTGTCTCACGAACGGCTATTTAATAGCTATACGCAACAAATCATCAGCAGCTCGGGCGGCAACTCACTACGCGATCGTAGATCCTGGGCGCGCTCAGTGGCAACGAGCTCCGCTTTCTACTCGAGCAACGCGTGACATTGCTTGCGATTGGGGCTCGCTTGCGCGGCTGAGCGACTTCTGGCCCACTACCGACGAATCCGCCAGCTCATATCGGCATATTCTGAGAGCTTTAGCGCCGGAAAACCCTTTCGGATTAAGCCGGCCTGCTAGCCTAGCGGGAGAATGAACGTGCAAGCGGTGGAGCTGTGCTTGAGCATAACGAGTGTATCTGTCGCATTTTCAACAAACGCATCATTGCTGTTCTTACATGCGCCAGCGCCGTTCCTTTCGCTAACTCATTGGAATTTGGTGGAACTTTCATCATCTCCACTATGGCATGCAAGTTGCTACTTAGCTTCTTGAGGCTCGCCACGGATGGTCGTGGGAGGCTGATGATGCCTGCAGGGTAAAATGAAAATTAGGGCCGTTGTCGGACGCGGAGAATATGTCACAGCTGCCGTGGATAGCGGCAATCGGATTCAGCCGGCAGCCGAGCACAAGGGCTGCCGGGCTTCAGCCAAGTCGCGCCAGACGAGCTGCGGCTCGCAGGCAGGGCAAGGCGATTTGCCGAACGAAATCTGGGACAAAGTGAAGAACCATCCCTGCTACAGCGAAGAAGCACACCATCATTACGCACGTATGCATGTAGCGGTCGCGCCCGCCTGCAACATCCAATGCAATTACTGCAACCGAAAATACGACTGCGTAAACGAATCGCGTCCAGGCGTGGTGAGCGAGAAGCTCACCCCTGAGCAAGCGGTCAGAAAAATGCTCGCGGTAGCGACCAGCATTCCGCAGATGACGGTGCTTGGCATAGCTGGTCCCGGCGATCCCCTGGCCAATCCAGAAAAGACCTTCAAAACATTCGAGTTGGTCACCAAAGCGGCTCCCGACATCAAGTTGTGCCTGTCAACCAATGGACTGGCTTTGCCAGACCATGTTGATACCATCGTCAGGGCAAATATTGACCACGTTACTATCACCATAAACACGGTTGATCCTGACATCGGCGCCGAAATCTATCCGTGGATATTCTTCAACCATAAGCGCTACACCGGCATCGATGCGGCAAGAATACTCACCGATCGGCAGCTGCAAGGCCTCGAGATGCTTAGCGAACGGGGTATCTTGTGCAAGGTCAACTCGGTGATGATCCCCAACATCAACGATGACCACCTGGTCGAGGTTAACAGGGTGGTGAAGTCGCGTGGTGCCTTCCTTCACAACATCATGCCGCTGATCTCCGCGCCCGAGCACGGCACGGTATTTGGTCTCAATGGCCAGCGCGGACCGACGGCGCAAGAATTGCGGGCGCTGCAAGATGCTTGCGAAGGGGAGATAAACATGATGCGGCATTGCCGCCAGTGTCGCGCCGATGCCGTCGGCCTACTCGCGGAGGATCGCAGCGCGGAGTTCACCACGGGTCGGGTCATGAAAATGAACGTCCAATATGACTTGCAAATGCGCAAGGCTTATCAGGAAAGGGTAGAGGATCAGCGGGCCGCCCAGGTCGCGGCCGGCCAAAAGGAGCTTGCGGAATTTGCCGGAGAGATGAGCACGATCACTCTTCTGGTGGCGGTCGCAACCAAGGGCTCGGGATTGATCAACGAGCACTTTGGGCACGCAAAGGAATTTCAAATGTACGAACTGTCTACATCCGGCGCCAAATTCGTCGGCCACCGCCGAGTGGACGTTTACTGTCAGGGCGGTTATGGCGAGGAGGACAGGCTTTCCGCCATCATCCGTGGCATCCATGATTGCCATGCGGTTTTCGTGGCCAAGATCGGAGGCTGCCCGAAAAGCAATCTGATCAAGGCGGGGATCGAGCCAGTCGATCAATATGCCCACGAGTTCATTGAGAAGTCGACGATCGCCTGGTTCAGATCTTATCTGGATAAGGTGAAACGGGGGGAGATCCAACACGCGGAGCGCGACGCCGCGATCCGGCGGGAAGCTCTGATCTCTGTCGCGTAAGGAGGAATATGTGCCATTTAAGATCATCGCCTCGCAGTGTACGAGTTGCTCGGCCTGCGAACCCTTGTGCCCGAACGTTGCCATCTCGGAGGTGCGGGGAAACTTCGTCATTGAAGCGGCGAAGTGCACCGAATGCGTCGGCTATTTCGACGAGCCGCAATGTGTCGCCGTCTGTCCGGTTGACAATACCTGCGTGATTGACACGTCCTTGCCTCGCTACCAAGCGCCAGCGTAGCGCGTGAGCACCTATGAACGGCATGCCAAGAGCTGGTTCTGAACACGCCGCCGACGTTCGGTTTTCGCGACTGCGCTTGATTGAGCTACATAGTGCGTTGCTGGTCGGCAGCACCGCCCGGCGGCATTTCTTTCTGGGCTGCGGTCTGGAGGTGCTTCTCTATACCGAGAGTGGGGCATAGGCAGCGCCAATAGCCAAGCGAGCACCAAGTGATGCAGGATCCTCGCTTGCGATGGAAAAGGTGCGCTTGCTGGATCTCTAGAGGGAACGATCTATGAGGAGCTCTACATGAACAGCATTGTTCGCGACACCGATGTCGTCGAGCTCAACGATCCACCTGTGTTCAGCTTTGGCCAAAAGCTGCGAGCCAATCGCAATATCCGCAATGATGGCACCTATGGCGGCAAGGAGATTGGTGAAATCTTAGTTAGAAAGGGAGAGGTGGGTTACGTCGTCTCAATCGGCACGTTCCTGCAGCAATTCTACATCTACGGCGTGGAGTTTCTAGAAAGCGGATATCGCGTTGGCATGAAGCGCAAGGAACTAGAGCCGGCAGACGCCTGCGAACAGATCGATGATCCGCCATTGCCGGAGGAGTCATGACTCAGCCCGGTTTTCCGAAATTTCGGCGCGGTCAGCGGGTCAAAACCGCAGTCGACCTCATCAACGACCACTCATTTCCGAATAGAGAGCCCGACGGGGTCCTGCTCCCCGCCGGGGCGACCGGCGAGATCATCAAGGTCGCTATCCATACCGAAGCGGACGTGCCGATCTATATCGTCGATTTCGGCGAGCAACTGCTCATCGGCTGTCTTGAAGAAGAAATCACAGTGCTTTGAAGAGAGGCTTCCGCCATGAATACCGCGCTGCCGAGGAAGGTAAAAGCCGAGCTGGTGCCTCACCCCAATGAGCTCGATCGAAAACGGATCGAGCGCAGCTTGAGCTCGCGCAAGCGCTATCTCTACGTCTCGCCCAATGTGAGGCCGGTGAGGGGCGGCTATCTCATCGAGAGCCCCTGTTGCTCGCGCAACATCGACAAAGACGGCGCTCTCATCGATGTTGCGCTAGTTCATTATGATGCCGTGAGCGGGATCTGGAAAATGTTTCGCAAGAATCACGCGCGAGGAAACTGGGAATTTTATAGCCTTTACCACCGCTTGACGTCTGCAATCGACGATTTGAATGCCGATCCGGAGGGGCTGTTCTGGCAATGACGAGCCACCTTCGACGAGTCATAGTGGTACAACGCGGGCGCTCATCGCCGAGGAATTGATCGAAATCGAACGGTTGCTCTCAGCCGATGGCGCCGAGACGAACACGTTTGTCGAGCTGCGGCGCCGCTTGCCTCAGCTTGCGTTTGTGTGCAGTGAGGCGTCGGATTAGCGGATCAGCCGTTCCGGCAGTTTGCTTGTCTCAAGCATCATCTGCTCGCTGGATCAGATCACTGCGTGAACGACCGATCCGACGCGAGCGGCGGGCATAGTATCGGCTAAAAGTGTGTTGGGTGGAGTGCGGTGAGCTAGCAGAGTATCGGCTTGACGGCACGCACACCGTGCACAGAAATCAGTTTCTCATTCCGCGGTCCGATCCCGACGTCACCTTCGCGGAGCTCCCGGCCGTCAAGACGCTCCTGTGTTCGCCGCAACCGGGCAGATCACTGACGGCCTTGAGAGCGCTTTCGCGGTCTATCTTGGCCGCATATGCTGCTGCGGTCTCAAGTGGTACACATTGAGCTCCTGGCTGCGTCTGAAGACGCTTCGCATAGCCAAGGGCAGGAGGTTGTCGTCGCGCCCCACGCCTTCGTGAGCCGTCGCCTCCCATTACTCTCGCGGGCGCCTGAGCTGGCCGGAGGACTCGGCGATCGCAATAATGCGATCGCATAACCGGGCGCCCCATATCAACCCATGGTTCGCCAGTGGGCTTACTTACGAGTTCTGACGCGAGAACCGCACCAGAAAGGGGTCTCAATTTTATTAAGCCGGACAAGGCAATCTCATCGAGCGCGTGCCCCCGCCTCAACGCCGTTTGCAACTTGCGTTTCCTTCACGTGTACAGCCGACGCGGATCTTGGCTCACACGAGCCCGCGCGGGCGGCTGCTCCGGGGCGGCGTCGTCTATATCGCGCTCGAATGCCGACATTGGGAGTACGTGCCGCCAGTTCCTGACGGCTGGGATAACGTTTGCGGCTTGCTGCAAGCATCCACGAAGATCATCTTGGTTCTTGCCGCTAAGTAGCGACAGCACAGGCTCATGATCAAGTGCGGCACATCGTGCCCCATCTGCGTCGGCAGCGGTCTTCGTATCAGGATCGGATCGCCTATCAGCAATGAGAGTGCGCTTGGCG
Organism: Bradyrhizobium glycinis; assembly: GCF_016031655.1. GTDB lineage: Bacteria > Pseudomonadota > Alphaproteobacteria > Rhizobiales > Xanthobacteraceae > Bradyrhizobium > Bradyrhizobium glycinis. The sequence goes on along the minus strand of NZ_JACCHQ010000018.1, from coordinate 134,198 downwards.
TGACCGGCGAACTTCAGGGCTTGAAGTTGACCCGCGTTAGTATTTGCCGGGGATAAAAGGTGATTGTCGCCACGACATACCTATGTAGGCGCGCTGAGCGGAACGATTGGCACGGTGCTGCGGCTCCCCTGAGCCCATTCGAAGTTATTGCCGATCATCTCCAATGTCAGTGCAGCAAGCGCCGTACCGCATTTACAGCACTGCTCGAAGGTCCCGCCAGTGCTCGAGTCCGACGTGCATATCCACTCTCCCTCAATCACCTGGTTCGCGAGAAAAGCGCTAAGTTTCGTTCCATACCTGACGCATGGGAACAAGACGGTGCAAATCGGCTTTTCGCATGATCGTTTGTGGTCATGTTTGCTTTCTGACAATCGCGCAGATCATGTCAGATCCCGAAATGCCGGGATCACTCACCGGTTGGCTGGTTTCCAGAAACGTAGTCAGAAGCTTAGGGAGCGAAGTCAATCTTGGCACGGCGGTTGCTGATAAGCGGCAGCAACACTGGCTGAGGGCTGAGTGCACGCCAACGCGTAAGACGAGCGATGCACTCCTTCCCTCGAACAAGTGTGCCCCGTTTCTGCGAGAGAAACAAACTCGCGCGAAGCAACCCGCGCAACTTTTGGTAAATCGGTTGATGGAGAGCAACATGTCTTCACTGAGACAAATCGCGTTCTACGGGAAGGGCGGCATCGGCAAGTCGACCACTTCACAAAACACGCTGGCGGCACTGGCCGAGATGGGCCAGAAAATCCTCATTGTAGGGTGCGATCCGAAAGCGGACTCGACCCGCTTGATTCTGCACGCCAAGGCGCAAGACACGATTTTGAGCCTTGCAGCGAGCGCCGGCAGCGTGGAAGACCTCGAGCTCGAGGACGTAATGAAGGTCGGCTACAAGGACATTCGCTGCGTGGAGTCCGGTGGTCCTGAGCCGGGTGTCGGCTGCGCCGGCCGCGGCGTCATCACCTCGATCAATTTCCTGGAGGAGAACGGGGCCTACGATAACATTGACTATGTCTCATACGACGTGCTCGGCGACGTCGTTTGCGGTGGCTTTGCGATGCCAATACGCGAGAACAAGGCGCAGGAAATCTATATCGTGATGTCCGGTGAAATGATGGCTATGTATGCCGCAAACAACATTTCAAAGGGCATCCTGAAATACGCAAACTCTGGTGGCGTGCGGCTGGGCGGTCTGATCTGCAACGAGCGCCAGACCGACAAGGAGCTTGAGTTGGCGGAAGCGTTGGCCAAGAAGCTGGGCACTCAGCTGATCTACTTCGTGCCGCGCGACAACGTGGTGCAGCATGCCGAGTTGCGCCGCATGACAGTGCTGGAATATGCACCTGATTCCAAGCAGGCCGACCACTATCGCAATCTTGCGACCAAGATTCACAATAATGGCGGCAAAGGCATTATCCCGACCCCGATCTCCATGGACGAGCTCGAGGACATGCTGATGGAGCATGGCATTATGAAGCCGGTGGACGAATCCATCATCGGCAAGACCGCCGCCGAACTCGCGGCCTTGTAAAGGTCGCGAGCCGCGGCCCTCGCGAAGGGCCGCGACGGATGCCGGTCTCCCTCACCCGCCCATCCCGGGAGGCCGGCATCCTGATGATCGAGTGTAGCGAAAACCAGGATGCGGCGGGGAGCCCGGATCACTGTGAAACCCGCGAAATTATGTCCGAAGCGCGCTCCCTTTCGTTAATGGCTGCCGTTGATACCAACAGCTGGATGCATTGGGGAATTGAAACCTACCGCCTGCTCACCGGTGCGCCTCCTGCAGATAGCGATATCGCCACCGACAGCAATTTCGATCGCCATATTCTGGCGTCTATCCTGGTGGCTGCCACAATGGATGGTGGCTCCCTTCCCGAGAAGACCGGCTTGTCCCGTCATGAACTGGCGGCTCTGCTGGAGCAGTACTTCCCGTCGGTTGAGGTCAAGCTCGCCGAGCAACTCTCGGCTCCCAAGTGGGAAGGGGATGACGAGATCACGATGCTGCGCGATCTCTTGCTCAAGCAACGCTCGACGGAAGGGGATATCGGCAGCTGGCTGGCTGCGATGATCGCGCGCCGCGCCATTGAGCCAGGCCATCTGTGGCAAGCTCTCGGCTTGCGCAATCGTGGCGAACTATTTCGGCTGCTGAGCCGCCATTTCGCGCCGCTCGCCACGCGCAATGTCAACAATATGCGTTGGAAGCGCTTCTTCTACCGCATGCTTTGCGAGAATGAGGGCCTCGTGATGTGCAAAGCACCTGTGTGCAAGCAATGTGACGACTTCAATCTCTGCTTCGGCGAAGAGAGCGGTGAGAGTCGGATGGCCGAGCGCCGGCGCGATGTTCTGTTGCCGGCGGCTCGCGATCGGCGTTGCCGGTGACTGGCCATCCGAACTGTTGCAAGGGTCCGCAGCCTCGCCATCTGAGTTAGTCTCGCCGGATCCGGTAAGTCGCGCGGAAGATGAGGACGCGGCTGACGCCGTTTCGATGTGAGCGACTGGCCACGTGTCTAAGGCAGTGGTCCGTGACAATTTCCTGGCGCGCGCAATTGCTAACGTTTGAACTCGGGGCAACAATAATCAAAACGTCCGCTTTAAGACGTGTCGCACTTGCGACAATTCATTTGCTGAGGAAGGCGACGACGGAAGAGTTAGGTTCGTCAATAGGTTGCCTGGGACGGACGGCTGGCATGCTGGTTGCTGAAGGATAGGTGGGTTAACCAATAAGGAGCTCTTGCGTGACTGCCGCCAGCAGCCCCGCCAAATCGTCTTGGTCCGACCAGGTGCGCGCCAGGTCCATTGTGCGAAACGACACGACATCGAGTGACGGTGAGCAGGCACCTGGCGTTGCTTTCACAAAGAGGAAAAAGCTAACAATCGCCCAGGCGGCGGGCCGGGTTCACGGAAATCGAGGCGGGAACGCCGGCGACGGGCGGCGAGGAGATCGCCGCCATTTGCGCCATTGTCGAAGCAGCTCTTCCGCTGACCACAGCTGCCGGTCGAGCGCCAAGCGCTCGCGGCGATGTGGCGCGACGTGTGCGGATGCTTGGCAACCCGTCCCGGTGAAAAGCCCTATCCAGCAGCATTTGCGTCGATCTTTCGCAAACCGAAGCGTGGCAAGGACGGCGTCCGATGTCGTTGATGGTGCGGCCGGCGTCCAGCTTCCGCACGCCAGATCCTCTGATGCGATCTCACCTCCAGATCTTACTGCCCGTTCCGCCATACATGCTGTGATCTCCTGCCCAATGGCGAGCCGCCCCCGGAAGGCCAATCGGCGTCCTCTCGCGCGGCTGATTTCCGGTCCTGCGACCGTCCTAACAGGCGTCGACATAGAGCGTGGTTTGGCTATTGATCCCGTAACTTCATCGGCTGGCGCCTCACCGGCGTGCCTGCCGATCTGGGCAGCGAAATTTGGAGATCCGTTTCCCGGAATCGGGCTGTGGCGATGCGAACCCGCTATGCGAGGCAGGACGGCACGGTCAACGGGCGCCATCCCTCATCAACTGCCTAAAGCGAATTCGAAGGAAAAGTTTTCGATGATCAACCCATGCCCGGCAACCGGTATCCTGGTTCGGCTTAACAAGGCCTCGTCCGCCGAGGAGTTTTTTTCGCTGCTAGGCGTCGATTACGATCCTAAGATCGTGAATGTCGCGCGCCTTCACATTCTAAAGCGCATGGGACAATACTTAGACAAAGAGCAATTTGCTGGTGCCCCGGAGCCGGAAATCAGAGCTCGGTGCAAGACGATGCTGGAGCAGGCCTATGCCGATTTCGTTGCATCGTCACCGATTGACCAGCGAGTGTTCAAGGTTTTGAAGGATGCCGTCGTAGACGCTAAGAAGGCCACGGCCTTTGTCCCTTTGAGCGAACTGAAGTGATCTGGCGATCCACTGGAAGCAAGATTGCCGAAGGGGCCGCCATGGCAACCCCGTGTGCAGCCCTCGCCCTCATAGGACAACTCTCAGCAGTCATGACCCGAGCGACGACTGTCGTATTCCCGACCCATGTCTGGGCTGGTCGTGTCCGCGGTATCAGTCGCTTTTTCAAGTGTCCCCGAAGCCATCACGCTCGACCAACTTTCAATCGTCTTTGCAACTGGTACGACACTTGCTGTTGTCCTGCCCATCAGATCGTCGCTACCGAACGACGGTAATCGTCCGAAATGAGAGTGAAGGAAGACCCATGATGCAGCTTTTACTGCCTGCGAGCGCTGCGGCATCATCTCGTGGCCTACAATCGCACAGGTCCGTTCGAGATGGTTTTTGACGCGAGCGAACTGACGGTGAGATGGTGGTCAATGGCGAAGTCGCCGGTTCTCGCTACAGCTGGAGAGGACATGCACATCGTCTTCCGCATCAAGTCGGCCTTTAATTCTGCTCGGATTTGTATCGAGCTCATGGCGGATGGCACTTCAGGAAGAGGGCCAAGGTCGGCTCATGCGGGTAGTCGGCGCTCGAGGCGCGAGATGGAATGCGTGACAGATGCGTTGCCGGTATCGCCCTCGTCGCCACGTTCTATGTGGATCCGCTGGGCTGAAAGTGACGCACAGGTATTGCGCAGCGAACGGTCTTGCCAACTCAGGCATGGAGGCGATCGGCCAGAATCACGGCGGTGCCCTGACCGCGGCGGTCGCGCTCGTCGAGACCGGCGCACAAGGCTCCAATGTGGAAGACATCTTCGGCCTGACCGGAACGTCTATCGCCATTATGGATCTTGTTGTGCAGCCGGTCGGACCAAGCTGACGGGGCGGAGCAACCCGGCCACTTGCTGACCAAAGGTGATCTCCAGTCAACGGAGCCAGAAAGCAAACCTGTGGCGCCGGCGCGCCTATCTTTGAAGGGAATTTAGAGCATGAGCAATGTCACCAGAGCGGCCATGCCGTCGGCGGCCAACCGCGCAGCAGCGAAAAAAGACCTACCGGAGCACTTTAAGGCGTACAAGCACGTTTGGGTCTTTGTTGAGTTGGAGCGCGGCAAGGTGCATCCGGTTTCCTGGGAGCTCATGGGTGCCGGGCGCAGGCTTGCCGACAAGTTAAAAGTGAATCTTGCCGCTGTCGTTATCGGTCCGGAGGGGCAGCACACACGTAACGCTGCGCTTGATGCCTTTTGCTATGGCGCCGATCTGGCCTATCTCGTGAGCGACAATGTTTTGTCGGAATACCGCAACGAATCCTATACCAAGGCGCTAACCGAACTCGTCAACACCTACAAGCCCGAGATCCTGCTATTGGGGGCGACGACGCTCGGTCGCGATCTCGCAGGCTCCGTGGCGACGACCCTGTCGACGGGGCTCACCGCCGACTGCACCGCGCTGGAAGTCGACGCCGATGGTTCGCTTGCGGCAACGCGTCCGACCTTTGGCGGTTCGCTGCTCTGCACGATCTATACCTTGAACTATCGTCCGCAGATGGCAACCGTCCGCCCGCGGGTCATGCCGATGCCTCAGCGCGTCGCACGCGATGCCGCTCATATCATCGTCCATCCACTCGGTCTTATCGAAGACGACATTGTCACAAAAATATTGTCGTTCCTGCCCGACCGCGATGCAGAAACGTCCAACCTGGCCTATGCCGACTTCGTAGTTGCAGGAGGTCTGGGACTAGGATCGCCTGAGAACTTTCGATTGGTGCGCGAGCTCGCAACACTGCTTGGCGCTGAATACGGCTGCTCGCGTCCTCTGGTCCAAAAAGGCTGGGTTACGTCTGACCGGCAAATCGGCCAAACGGGCAAAACGATCCGGCCAAGGCTCTATATTGCCGCCGGCATTTCCGGAGCGATTCAGCACCGGGTTGGCGTGGAGGGCGCGGATCTGATCGTCGCCGTCAATACTGATAAGAACGCTCCGATCTTCGACTTCGCCCATCTCGCGATCGTGAGTGATGCCATACAATTGCTACCGGCGCTGACGGCCGCATTTCGTGCCCGGCTTTTGCCGAATTCGCGCGCCCGGATTGCGGTCTAGAGGAGAGGGTGATGATTGAAGAGAGATTCGATGCGATCGTGGTCGGAGCTGGTATGGCCGGCAACGCGGCGGCATTGACCATGGCGAAACACGGCATGAAGGTGCTGCAACTCGAGCGGGGCGAATATCCCGGATCGAAGAATGTGCAGGGCGCCATCCTCTATGCCGACATGATGGAGAAGCTGGTCCCCGAGTTTCGAGAGGAGGCGCCGCTCGAACGTCACCTGATCGAGCAGAGGTTCTGGATGATGGACGACCGCTCCCACGTCGGCATGCATTTCCGCTCGGAGGATTTCAATGAGGAGCGGCCAAACCGCTATACGATTATCCGTGCGCAGTTTGACAAATGGTTCTCTTCCAAGGTGCGGGAGGCTGGCGCGACGGTGCTGTGCGAGACGACCGTCACAGAACTCGTACGGGACGACCGTGGACGGGTCATCGGTGTTCGTACCGATCGCCGAGACGGCGAAATACATGCCGATGTTGTCGTGCTAGCCGAAGGGGTCAATGGCCTGCTCGGGACGCGCGCGGGCCTGCGCGACCGCCCGGCACCTGATAGCGTTGCGCTCGCGGTGAAGGAAATGCACTTCTTGCCTCGCGAAACTATCGAGGCGCGCTTCAATCTCAAAGGCGATGAAGGCGTCGTGATCGAGGCGGCCGGTACCATTTCCCGCGGCATGACTGGAATGGGTTTCATCTACGCCAATAAGGAGTGCATTTCGCTCGGCATCGGTTGTCTGGTCACCGACTTCCAGCGCACGGGCCAAACCCCCTACGGCCTGCTCGATCAATTCAAGAGACATCCTTCTGTGTCGCCCCTGATAGCAGGGTCCGAAGTCAAGGAGTACTCGGCGCATCTCATTCCTGAAGGCGGTTACAAGTCCATCCCGCAGCTTTATGGGGAAGGCTGGGTCGTGGTGGGCGATGCGGCCCAGCTCAACAATGCCATTCATCGTGAGGGCTCCAATCTCGCAATGACTTCCGGCCGCATCGCCGCCGAAGCGATAAGTCTGGTGAAAGCGCGCGGCGAGCCGATGAACGCCACAAATCTGTCGATCTACAAGAAGAGGTTGGACGATTCCTTCGTCATCAAAGATCTAAAGAAGTACAAAGATTTGCCGCCCCTGATGCATACCCATTCACAAAACTTCTTTCTCACCTATCCGCAGCTGATCTCGAAGGCGATGCAAAACTTTGTGCGGATCGATGGTACGCCCAAGGCTGAGAAGGAGAAGGCGACCCTGCAATCTTTTGTCAAGGCGCGGTCATGGACAGGTCTTCTCGGTGATGTTTATCGATTTGCTCGGGCCTGGCGTTGACCGCAACACTGTGAAGTTCAGCAATGGAAAGCGAAAGCATGAATGTCGAAGCCCCAGTGCGCGTCGAAGACAAGCTGTACTACAACCGCTATGTGGTGGACGTCGGTCATCCTCACGTCAAGATCCGTCCGCACACGACTCCGTCGCCGCAGCTACTTGCTCTTTTGAAAGCCTGCCCCGCCCGGTGCTACGAGCTGAACGACGACGGCCAGGTCGAGATAACAGTTGACGGCTGCATCGAGTGCGGCACCTGCCGCGTGATCGCCGAGTCCACCGGCGACATCCAATGGAGCCATCCGCGCGGTGGGTATGGAGTGCTATTCAAGTTTGGGTGATGGTGAAATAAACGGCCGTGCTGCGACCGTCGTTAGGCGAGGGCCCCAAAGTATCTGTGGCGCATCCGCTGAGCGCCGCGCAAGACATGACATTGCGGATGTCACGCCATTTCCGGAGCCGAAGGGCTGGTTCTTGGCGCCACTGAGTGGCGCCTGGAATGTCGTGGCGGAGGAAGGATTAGCCCCTCGCCTGAAACGGGTTGGGCCCGCCGGCCTCGATTGCGATCGCAACTGACTGCATGATCGCGGCAAAGCGCACGGCTGTCTGGATCGCTCTGGAACTGATGCCGGCCACTCGCAGGGTCTTCTCGTGGGCATCGATGCAGGCGCCGCAGCCGTTTATGGCGGAGACCGCAAGCGACCATAGCTCAAAATCGGACTTGTCCACGCCGGTATTGCCGATCACATTCATACACAGCCGTGGCGGCATCGTCTTGTATTCCGGGTCGGAAACGAGGTGAGCGAAGCGGTAGTATACGTTGTTCATTGCCACTAGGGAGGCTGCGGCTTTCGCTGCTCCGATCGCGGTAGATGTCATCACGGCGCGCGCGTCGGACTCCACCGCGGCAATCAGGCCTGCATTGCGGGTGGCGATTGCGCTCGCCAGCAGCAGTCCGTATTTCCGTTCCGGCGAGAGTGTCTCATCGGCCATCAAAGTGGACAAATTAAGCCTGACATCCTTCGCGAAATCGGGGATTCTGTCGTTCAATTGTTCGATCGACGACATACTGCCTCAAGAAAGCTTCAGGGTTTCGCCGCCAACTTCGCGATTGCAGGGACAGAGCTCGCCCGTTTGCAGTGCGTCAAGAACGCGTAGCGTGTCCTTGGGACTGCGCCCGACACTAAGGTTGGTCGCATAGACGTGCTGGATCGTGTTTTCGGGGTCAACAATATAGGTGTAACGATAGGCAACCCCCTCGGGTGAACGCACGCCAAGGCCATCGACGAGCGTTCCCTTTGTGTCGGCAAACTGCCAAATTGATAGATTGTGTAGGTCGACATGTGAGCGACGCCAGGCGAGCTTGCAGAACTCGTTGTCAGTTGAACCACCCAGTACAACCGCGTCCCGGTCCGCGAATTCCTTGGAAAGCCGGGCAAACTCGGCGATCTCTGTCGGGCAGACGAAGGTAAAATCCTTGGGATAGAAGAAGATAATTTTCCACTTGTTTGGGAAGCTCGTTTCGGTCAGCGTCTGGAATGCACTCTGTCCGTCTTCTTCCTGCACTTGAAAGCCGGGCTTCACGCCTGTGATTTCAAAAGGCGGTAACTGACTCCCAATTCCGAGCATGCTGTCCTCACATCTTGCTTTCTTGTAGATCTCAACTTCACTGGTGAAGCAAGCTATATGCCATCCGTCCTCCAGATTGGAATCGTCGGAACAAGGCCAGCCCATCGAGGGCTACGGGCATGCTGGCGCGCTTGTGCCTCGATCAGCACTAACGCACGTAGAAATCTTTTTTGAGAACACTCGAGCTTTGAGCGACCGCACTAAGGTGCCCGGCTGCAAGCGTCTGGTCCAAACCCGTTCTTCGTTCCTTAGAGCAACGGCTTCATCGTGACATCGGCTGTCGAACGTTCTCATGCTGATGTGGGGGACCTTGCAAGCAACCGCTCGGGGTCCCAAGCGGAACGGCGCGCGCAATCTCCGCGAATACATTCGCTCCATCGCCGAGCTGTAGCGTATCAAAGGAGCGCCGCGTGATGCGCGCCAAGAGCGGTACGCCAGAGCAGCCAGCTTCAATAGCCAGAACCAAGGTGACATGAGCCTCGTCGTACGGCAGTGATGCTTTGATGCGTGCCGGAACTGCATTGAGGATGGAGCTCGCGCGCGGAGGCTCGCTCGCAATGCTGACGTCGCTCGCCGCGATGCGCAGCCGCAGCTGCGAGCCCGGTCTAAGCGGCACTCCAGGTATAAGAAGGCGCGCAGTTTTGAGGCGGAGCATGGTTAGCCCATACCGTCCATCATAGCCGCCGACCACCGTATCGAGACATACGGCCGCTTCGCCCCGCCCGGCAAGCACCGGATCGCTCTGAATGTCATTGAGCGACCCGGCCGCAATCACGGCGCCGTCTTTCATCATGACGAGACGATCGGCAAAGCGCTCGATATCAGCGATGTCATCGCTGATGTAGATCATCGGCAATTGGAGCGTCTCCCGCATTCGCTCTAGAAATGGCAGGATCTCGCATTTGGCGGAACGGTCGAGTACAAAAAGCGGATCGTCCATCAAAAGTAGCCGAGGCTGGCCTATCAGCGCGCTGCCAAGAGCAAGGCGCTGTCGCTGGGCCGCGGAAAGATGTGATGGCAAACGCTCGAGCAGTGGCGCCAAATCGAGCAATTCGACCACACCATGAAAATCGATCAGTGTCGGCTCCGATGAAGCGTAATATAAGAGGGTGCGCCGTACAGACAAATGGGAAGGAAGAATTGGGAGCTGGAATACATAAGCGGCGCGACGCAGAAGATGCGGTCGAAAGGTCCTCTCATCCTGCCAGATCTCTCCGTCGATGGCACAGAATCCGTTCGATAGACGCTGTACGCCAGCGATGCAGCGCGCGAGTGCCGTCTTGCCGCACCCGGGCGGACCAAATATCGCTGTGACGCCTTTGGCTGGCAGCCTAAATTGCGCATCTAGCGGAATGCCTGCGAGAGAGCCGTTGAATGCAACCTCAATGTAGCCCTTTTTTGCTTCTCTCATGAACCTACACCTGTGTTGCATCTTCCCATCCAAGCCACGAGCACACACATGCGATGGCGGGCTGCAGAACCGGTGTGACGACCGGAGGCTTGTTAAGCATCTCCGCGCCGCAGGAATCGTGGCGATTAGGCGCCCTTTGCGCTTGCCAATGAAAGGCAAAGCACCTTTCCATCACCGTGAGGTTCTCGCCCTGCCTAGCGAGCCCGAGGAGGGCTTCTGCTGTATGCCCAAATGGCGCGGCTTGAGGAGTTTGGCGGTAAGCATGGCGGCTCAGGCCAGAGCTGAATACCGGCTCGGGGTGGGAGGTCCGCATCAAGCATGCCAGTGCTTTAGGAGCCGATTTGAAGTTGGCGCGGCCGGATAGTCGTGGCGTCGGCATTCTCGGATGCAGGTCGCATCAAAGCTGGATCGATCAGGATGTATCGGATAAGCCTCATTGCTCCGGCTCCGCCGCAAGTGCTTCGCTCTGCGGCACCTGGCTGATCCTCACCCAGCAATCCGCGTGCCGGTTGGAAAATATCTGCGCGGCTGGAGACAAGGAGGATTTGTAGCGGCTCTCGGAGTGTTGGATCGCCGCATCTCTTGTAGAGCTTCCGACGCTCGCGTCACCAAGCGCACATGCAGGAGCTACTAGATGGCGGCCGATGACGATACCATCACCTTCGGTATTGGACGGCGCTTTGGCAAATATCCGCCTGTAACACTTGTCAATGATGCACAAGTACATGTTGTCCGATTTGTCCCGATCTGCGCGGACGAGAAGGTCGGCAGCGGAGCGCTGGGAAAAAAGGGCTGATGACATGTATTGTCCGCCCGTTAGAAGGGGGCGTCTTGCTCGCAGCTCCGGTCGCGGGCGCAATTCAGCTCGCGCCGCCCGTCGTTGCAACCAGGTGCTGGGGGGCGAACGTCACGCGCGGTCCGCGTGCGACCGCAGGTCAATGTTAGTAGCAGCCGCCGCGCCTCAGCGGCTTCGACCTTGGAGCTCCGCTGGCGGAGGTCAGGATAGGGTGGCCTGGATGGTGATTGTCGCAACTGTCCCCTGCGTCGACTCCACAGCCTCAAGCTGAGCTGGTCTGAAGCAATTGCCAACACGACGACGGCAGGCGGCCTTGTCGGTCTAAACCTCTGTACTACTCGGAGCTCCATCGTAACGAACTCTTTGATCCCGCTCTGGTTGGGATCGCGAACAAAGCGAGCTGCGTCGACGCAGCTCGTCGCTGATCGTCACTATGCGCGCTCTTGCGCCTTCAATCCCAACACGAGGCTGAGCGTCATTGATCAACATCGGGGACGTTCCTTCCCGGGCGGCGGGCCGGTCAGCCGTGCAGTTCTCGAGAAGTTTTCCTAATCCCCTCAATCTTGGTATGCCCTTCTCCGCGCGTATACACGCACTTGCCGCGCTCTCAAAGTACTTGAATCGGCCCTAACGTCAGGTTGTACGCATTGCGAAGCAGAACGCCACTTTGGAGCCAACATGGCCACACAAGGCCAAACGGCCGATCTCTGTTGTATCTCGGTCTTGGTAATGCGGGTTGCGCGTGGCCGGACGATGATTCGAGGGCCGCGAATGATTGCACGGCCCCGCAACAGCGAGGCAGTGCCTGCCAAGGTGGCTCAATCCGTAAACAGAGCACGCCGCTGGCCAAAGAAAAAAATGGTAAAGGATATGCGGCTTAAGAGCGGTTTCGTGAATCAACAGCGACAAATGAGCTGGACTTGGAATGCGCATCGCTGCGCAGCCGCCCTCGCTGCCATTGCAATCGCAGCGACGTGGTGCACAGCACAGGCTCGCGCGCGAGATCGGCGGGCCGAGGAAGTCCTGACCCCGTGCGGACCAGACGTGATCCGCTTCTGTGACCGCTTTACCGGGCGTAGCGATGTGGACGTGGTGATGTTTTGTCTTAGGGACAACTTTAAAAACTTACGCGGCGAATGCCGACGCATAGTGCCAATCGCGGCCGCGAGAAACGGCGGACCGAGACGACGCCTCAACAGGCTGCCGGTCGTCCTTCATCGAGAGTGAACTGTCCGAGCGGTAGTTTCAGAACTCAAGCGACAGAGATGTTTAGACGGGCGTGTGCCGCGGTTTGGCCGGCTGCGGCCGAAAGTCAATCGGGCTCGAAGCTTCAGCGACGGAACGTTAGGGTGAAGGTTTGCTTCTCAGCTTTGGGATTGCCTTCGGCTGGCCTGCTCAAGGTGCACTTGAGAGTTAGGAGGCCTCTTTTGTTAGCCGCTATTCGGCTTCCCGAAGAGGCCGCTTGATGGTATTGCGACGTTCACCATCAGCGCTTCAGAGGAGCCGGTTTGCCCGATCGTGGTGCTCTTGCCCGAATACACTTTAGAGCTCAAGGTCAAAGGAAATGCCGACGACAAGAGCCGTTCAAAGGCAGAAAGCTGTTCATGCAGTCGCTTCTCAACGGCCTGGCGCTCCGCGGCAGGTAATACAGTTTTAAGTGATCGGCGGCAGCGCCAGATTTCGTTCCGCAGCCATCTGATCTCACTCAATGTATCGTCAATCGAAGTCATCACAGATTCACTTCATTTGGGCGCTAAGTATCAAGCATGGCGATCGCCATCGATAGCCATTCCTTGGCTCCGCGCTCCTGCCGATTTGACCCTAGGACTTGCAGCTTGCCGCCCGTTCTCCCCGGAGGTGCGAGCAAGCCGATGTATGCAGCTCTTATCGTCAATATCATCGGACACCGTGCGCGTGACGAGAATTCGCGGCAAATTTTCGCGCTTTTGCGGCACGACGCTCGTGCGCCCTGCATAATTCCGGCGCTCCAGTAGGATTGATTGGTGCGCCAACACCGCAGAGCGGTTAAGTCGATGTCAGACCTCAGCCTGAAAAATCGAACGTAACCCGGATTTCACCGACGTGAGCCAGGTCGCAGATCAGCAGGTTGGTGTGATCGTCTCAGCGTTTCAGAAAACACCAGCCAACCTTCAGCGGCTTCACGTCAACTCTTGGCCGAAGCACTTGCCGTCCCAGGCGAAATTCCGATAAGCAGGCCGTGAGCGCGCGGAGCTGTCTTTGAACGACTCGATTTTGCCGTTGCGCCGTCCCCGTGGTCAAAAATCATAGAGTAGTGCCGAGTTGGGGCAAAGCATCCGCGCCGGAAGATCGTGGCGCTGCGCCGCGACACGCCGCGTTGGGCTGAAAAACCAGAGGTCGGGCCGTCCGGGGCGTTTGCCAGAGAATAGTTCTTTATGTGTTGCAGCTTGAGGGCGTTCTGATTGGGAAGGTCGAAATTAGGGCCATTCGCATGATCATTCGGCACTCTAAATAGTGGAGTGCCGCTGTGGAGTTGTCAGAATTGTGCAGCTCACGCACGGGAAGCCGTGCGCCAGTGCCACTGACAAAACTGTACTGAGATCGAGGTAGAAACTCTGTTGAACCATTGCCGATTCATCTGCCAAATCATTCAGTCGAACGGGTAAGGTCAAGAACCGCCTCATGGGCCATTGCCCACGTCGAGATATGCGACGATGAGCCGAGGGAGGCCGATTCGCGTGGCCATGTGTGCGGAACGCGTCATCGAAGAAATTTGTCCGACCCGTGTTGTTAAGATCGGGTGCGCGCCGCTTTTCGTACCCAGGGGCGAGCGGCGTTAGGCGCGACGGAAGCCCTTAAGCTCAGCTGTTACATATGCGTTTGATGGCAGGTAGCAGTAGGACCGCCTCGTCCCAAGCGCCGCTTCCGGCGTGCGGCGGCAGCTTTCGTTTACTGAGCGCCGAGCCTTCAAGTCCAGAAAGTGAGGGAGACCCATCCGTAATTTCTCGCTCCGCGGTCCGTCAGCTTATGGACAGCTAGCTCTCGTATCATGAACCTCGCTACTCGCGTGCACGACGGCTCAACGGGGCGAGATCTGGCAGACGAGACCGGGATGGACTTCAAGATCAAACCGATCCAGCAACGAGACTTTGCCTTCGTTCGCTGCACCGTCTGCAACTATTCGGTGGCACTCGCAGCAGTCGTGCGTGACGGCCCGGCTGTGTGATCGCGCCTTTTGCAGTTGGCCGGTGGAGTGTCACCCCTGGTTGGGGATTGACCGTTCTACGGGTGCGTTCGCTCGGTTTTGTTACTCAAGAGACGACATCAAATGAATACAGAGCAGCTTGGCGCTGGCAGTCCATCCGCAACGTCCGACTCGGGAAGCTCCGAACCAGGCTCTCCGGCCGCATCGCGGTGGGGAGAGGCCGTGATGGACGTGCAGGCGTCCGCTGCCTGGCAGGAGGAGGTGTTGACCGACTGGTCTGCCGAAGACGGGCAGGGGCAATCGGGGGATCGGCAAGAGGCGGTAAGTCGAACGAGGACTTGGCGGGACGCAGGTGATCTCAATGAGCCGCTAGATCTATCGTCTCTGTCCCTGACTGCCTTGTCTACGTCCATTCTGGCCGGTGTGCGCCACCTGAATGTCGATGACAACCAGCTCAACAGCCTGCCCGAACGCCTTCCAGCGACGCTTCAGGAGTTGTACGCCCGCCGTAACCGCCTGACCCACCTTCCTCAGCTTCCAGCCGGACTCCAGCTTCTGAACGTCGAGTACAACCAGCTGACGGACCTCCCCCGTCTTCCAGTTGAGCTCGAATGGCTCAGCGCCAGCTACAACCGCCTGACCAGCCTGCCAGAGACGCTCCCGCCCTGGCTCCTATGGCTCGGCGCGAGCAACAATCAACTGACCAGCGTGCCCGAGACGCTGCTGACGCACCTAAGCCGCTACTCGAGCGTTGATTTGCAGAATAATCCGCTCGCCGATTGGGCACTGGCGAGCCTAACAACAGCGATGCATGACGGACGCTATGCCGGCCCTCAGGTTTTCCTCTCCAACGTGGATGGGCCGGTGGAAGTTCAGTCGCGGCCCCTGCAAGAGGTCGCAGCGGACTGGCTTGAGGGCGAACCCACGACAGTGGCCGCTTGGCAGCGTTTTGCCCATGAAGGGGGCTCCGCGGAGTATGCACGCTTCCTCGACAGACTGCGGGCCACCGTGAACTATGGGAATGAGGCGTTCCGCCAGGCTGTCGCCGAAGATTTGCGGCAAGCAGCCGTCAGGCCGCGTTTGCGCGAGCAGTATTTCGAGTTAGCTTCGGGGGCGAACGCGAGCTGCGAAGATCGCATTACTTTGGCCTGGAATGGGATGCAGACTGCACGCTTGAACGCTGATGTCGAGGACGGCGTCTATGACGGGCGAGTGGACGAACTGCTCCAGCGCGGCCGTGTCATGTTTCGCTTGGAAGCTCTGGAAGGGATCGCGCGCGAGAGGGTCAACTCACTTCGCCGTGCTGATCCGGACGCGGACGTCGACGAGATCGAGGTCTACCTTGCCTACCAGACCCAGCTGCGGAACCCGCTCGAGCTGCGGCACATCGCTCCCGATATGCGCTTCATGAACGTCTCTCACGTGACCGAGCGCGATGTCGCCAGCGCCGAGGCATCAGTGCGGAACCAGGAAGCGGCGGAATTTCCGGATTATCTGGCAACGCGCTGGCAACCATGGGAAAGCGTGGTGAGGCGCATCGCACCAGAAGCCTATGCTGAAATGCAGGAGCGGCTCGTCGAGGCGATGGGCGTACAGTTTCGAACCCGCTTGGATGGACGACTGGCCGAGCATGGTCTGACAGGTGATGCCGATGCCGAGCGGGTGCTCGGCGCTCAGATACGCAACGAGATCGCCAGGGAGATCAAAAGCGCCGTCATGCACCGGGTGCTCGAGAGACTCGGCCTTCAGCTATGACCGTCCTCCGGCGGAACGCCTGGCGATCCGCCGAGCCGCTCACAAGGTCAATATCAACCTTCATCGTTTGGGAGACCGGCGTGTCTGGAAAAACCTTGGCAAGCAGCTCCGTCGATTGCTGGTCGCGCCGCCACTGCGGACGATCACGGTAAAGACTTACGATCCCAGCAAAAATGCATATACCGCAATTCCAGCGTTGGTTTGCGAACATCATTGAGAACATTGGACAACGATCCTTTACAGGCCGGCGAATAGATTGCGCGCAGACCGAATTCTCAAGTTGCCCTTGTGCAACGTAGGCTAACGATATCCGTCCCCCGCGATCGATAGGATCCTCGCAGCATCACACTCGAATCCAGATCGCGAAACATGGTGTAGTTCCGCCGGATCCATTGATGGAGCTCGGTGGACCAGTCCTTCTCGTTGCGCAGATATCCAGTGAAGGAAAAGCTAAGCCGGTCTATATATCTTTTGATGAACAGCGGAAGCGCGGGAATCCGAATTACCCGCTCGCCATCCATCGCTTCAGGTAATCCGCCGCGCAGCACGAATTCGTTGTGGACGGTGACCAGCGACCACGGTGGAATTCGCCGTTGCAGCATTTCATAGCCGCGAAAGGAGATCCGGTCTGCGCTCGCGATGAACATGATGGTAGGGACGACATAGCAGCGTGCCGCTTCCTTAAGGAAGCCAATCTCCTCGCACATCTTGAAAAATTCGTCGAATGCGTGAAAGCCAAGATCGATTACCTTGGGTACCCGGTCATGAATGATAAGAGGGTCCATCAGCTGCATCTTGCCGTAGGTGTCGATCACATCCGCGGTCTCCGTGATGTGGGGGAGGAAGTCGAGCAATGACGGCTCTTTCAAGTTGACATCAAACGACCGCGCTGTGCCGTTCTTCAGCAGCAAGAACTCGCTCATGGCCCGAGCGACGAGTGTTTTACCGACCTGCGGGCTAGGAGAGCAGATGATGTAGATGGGGGTCGCTAACATAGCCAGCAGATCAATTTCGTTGCGTACGTGGGTCCGACCCCAGCTCGCCGGTTATTCGGCTACTTCTCGCCGGCCCGGGTCGCGGCCTTGGCCCCGGCCAATTCCGTCAGGTTGATGCGGTCAAATTCGCTCCAGACATTTGCCAGCCAGTGCCGGACATAGCCGCGAAGTACGAAGGAGTTGTTCGCAGGTTCGCCGTTCCGTCCCTTGTTTGCGACGAAGTCTACGAACGGGACGGACGCGACTTCCACCTGTTCATAGGCCATCTCGTTGAGCTTCGGGATGGTCAATTCAGTGGCATGTTTGATGCGGTGAAAATAGGTATTATAGGTCGCTTGATCCCACTGAAAGAATTGAGTGTCGTTGATGAAGTTCTTGACCAAGTAGTACTTGGCGCCACTCATGAAGGTCGCGGTTTCGGCGATCTCGTCTAGCGAAGCGATAGATGATCCCAGGATGTGGAACACAGCAAATGTGATCTGGCCAGACCGTGCCGCGTCCAGAAATCCGATGTCACGCAAGGAAGCCAACGCAGAGGACAGCAGGCCTGCGCGAGCATCGATGATAGTGACTGACAGCCCTGAGTTCAGGGTATCGAAGATCTTCATCTGGTCCGCCGTCGTGGTCATGTCGACGATCTCGGTGATCTCGGGATAAAAGCGCTTCAGCGTTCCTCGTGGCGACTCCGTGTCGAACGCGCGTGTTTGCACGTTGTTGACGCTGAAGTAGTCCAGCAGCGTTCGTGATACGGTTGTCTTGCCGACCCCTCCCTTGTCCGCACCTACCACAATTACAACCGGCTTCACCATGGGCATATCTCCTGAGACACTCGCTACTGCCGCGCGCAAGGTGCGCGTCGGCGCTCCTCTGCTTTGGTTGTGAACATGGCAGAAAGAAGGGGCGGTGATCGTTCTATATGAGAGCTCTGCGACCGATGAACCTTTTCAACATTAAGCGAGTGGGTTGTCTGGTCATGCTGGCCGAGAATGAGAGTAATCACTCGTACTGGTGATCTACGTGAGGTTTGCGGGCGACTGAAATGCGCGGGTCAACAAATACCGCTCTGACTGGAGCGATCGTTGTATTGCCATAGACCAACTATGTGACGCAGCGCGGCTGCTATCTATTTGCATGAAGCGACCGAATCTTACGTAGCGTCAGATTGCGAGCTAAAAGCTGAACGCATTTGCCGCGACTAACAACGATACATCTGCTCACGCGGAGCTGAATTATCGTGTCACAGAGAAAACGATCGAATTTGGAGCGGGGCCCCAGCAGACGGCGCAGCGTCGGTGACGAAGCGATGTTGGGGACGTTTCCGCCAAGAAGAGGTCGACGAACGACCAGAACCGGCGATCTTTGCCTTGGGTCAGATTTCGCCGATGACGCTACGTGGCGTCGGTCGAGAAGGACCTTTAATGGAACGAAGCGGCCGAGCTAATCTGACCGTGGGGGAAAAGACGCGACTCTCTTCAGGAAGGTGCAAGCCAGTGCTATCATCCGTTCTATCCTCGACCGCTGGCGCAGTGCGCGGCGTGGTGTCTGAGGCTGCGGGTAAGTGCCACCTTGCAGGTGACCGACCTCCAGTTCTTTATGACATCGCTTTCCCTTCATACTGATCCACTTTTATGGCGGGAAATTCGACAGAGCGGGGGGGGGAGCCGCAGGTCGTTTTCGCAAACAGCAGAGCAAAAAACCGGACCAATCATCGGACCAATCATCGGATCAATCACGATCCGCGCGACGCTTAATATCCTCACCAAAGGTGAACCGTTGGCAGGTCGAGAACACGACGTTGCGCATAACGCGTCAGGCCAACTTGGCGTCATCGACACGAGGGAATCTTGTGCATGAGCATCAATATGAGGCTCGGTGCAACTTTCGGCAGTCTCGCTGTCACACATCTGTCTCTACACAATGAGCGGCTTGGCAATATTTCTCATGATTGCGAGGCGGGAGTCGGCGAGCAGCTCCTTGGAGTACGTTGTGCCGAAGTAGTCCAGGACGAAGGTGCCACAATAGCGTAGATTATCGGTCGAGCGGATTAGGTTATCCAGAATGGTGCCGACTTGGCCAATGCGGTCGCGATAGCGAGCGCGGATGACGTTAACAGCGTTCATCGAATGGACCGCCTCGTCCGCAATTACCTCCCGCAGCCAATGATGGAAGGTGTTGTGCCCAAGGGTGACATAAAAGTGCCTTTCTGCTGCATAGGCGCGGCAAGTGCACATCTCATCAAATGCTATCAATAACCATTAGGGAGAATTCGTCCTTCAGATATTCGACGATTGGACCAAAATCATGCGATCGAGCTTCCAATCGCTCCCGAAGGTCACTTTCGGACCCATTCGCGACAAGTTCAATGATCCGGATGAATCCCTCGGTGTGGCGCTCTTCGTCAATTGCCCAAGCGTCAAAGAATGGCGCAGCTTCATCGGAAGCGATAATATCCGCGTCACTACTTCCTGTTTCAAATACCGGGCGTCATATTCTGTGTATAGATCAGGCCACAATTTGTCCCAACGTGCGCGGATAGCCGACGGCTCAGCAGTGAACATTTCTGGCGTAAGAGCATTGAATAATTCTTTTGGACTCCACTTTCGTCGAATCGGCGTGATCATCCGAATGCCCTTAGTCGCCAAATGCGCGAGCGGCCCCGCAAACCGTCGGCCGTCCGTACGTCGCTCGGTAGATGCTACAAACAAGCAAGAGATCTCGTCGCCTCCTTGTTTTGGGAGGCTGATGGCCAGAGACCTTTCGGCTGGCTCAAGCGTCGCCTCGAATTGGCCGTTGCGTTTCGTGCTGCACGCGGCCGCAAAACCGGGAATACCCTGGCATGGCTAGTCGCCGGTGAAGACGACCTCACCTGACCCCTCGAGCGTCGTTCTGGAGGGATAGCCATTGCTGACAGGCACGATAGTGTCAGCAGATCCACGACGCCGCCTATCGTTGTGTGGAATTGTCACACGTTTTCGAGCATGTAGTTGGCGCAACGCGTGTTATCGGGACGCCCTGGTACCAATCGGGGAAGGGTCATCTGCGTCCGGTAGATCGCAAATATTAGGATCGCTGCTGTGGCCGTCTACGTTTCGGCGGTTCCGCGCATACAGCTTCCGACGAATATCGATGAGCATCTCTGTCTGGCCGCCGTTTGAATCGCTTCATTCTCGTACTATTCCCTTTTGCGCTCCCGCCGCGCAAGCGCGCAGCCAACGTCAACCAAGCCGAGCGACCGAAGAGACGCGGAAACCCGTATGCGAGGCCCTGCCTCCCGCCGAGAGGCGCGCGATTCACAAGATCTGTCGCTAAGCAACATTTGGGTTGTTGATCGGGGAGGTCGACAACTGTTCAGTCGCAGTAGCGATCAGAAGGGAGAAGCCCAGGCCCGCGTGCCGTCGCTGCTCGTGAAGGCAAAGGGATATCGGCAAAGCACCGCGCTCCGTGTCTCAAATCACCAATATACGGGTCGCTCGTGTTAAGGGTTTGAAAGACACGCCAGATCACGATCGTCCGATCGGGCTTGCTGCCTTGCTCCCGTTAGCTATCTCTCGACTTCGCTACCTGAACATAAGCGAAGCCAACGGGGTGCAGAAGCGCCAGATATGGCAAGCGACGAGGCGGGTTTGGCGTGGATGTGTTCTTCCTGGAGATATCATTATCGGTCGCCGCCATCCGCAACGTTCTGCCAACCAATCCCGCCGTCGGCCTGCGACCGCTAACGTTTCGAGTAAGTTCTTGCCCGGGGATAGCAGGCGAGGAGATTCACACGTGACCGGGATAGCCGTGATGGAAAAGGTGCGTCGGTATCGCGCGATAGCTTCGCTGTGCGGCCAAACCGCGGCATTTCGGCCAAGTCGAGGAGACTCATTGCTGGCGCAAGCTGCAGATTGGGAAGAGCGCGCGGTTGCGGAGCTCGAGAGATACTTCAATTGTTCTGCTGCACGTTCTGCTTGATTGTGCAGCCGGCGGCTCATCAATCAGCACGTGTGGACCGCGATCGGAATGGATCAGAGGAGGAACTCGAGGGCGCCGAATTCAAAGTAGAGAATACATCCGCGAAGCCTTTGGCCGTCCGCGGAGGGGTACGGGTCATTTAGTATCGCTCATTTTTATTTCATCGGGCTCGGAATCGCGTTCGGCATTGGATCGAGTGGTCCGCTGAAACATGATAGGTCGTACTTGTGTCGACGCATGTGGTCGCGGGGATCTGCGCCCGTTGAGGTTCCGCCGACATAGTGAGCCTAGCAGTTGGCAAGCTAACAGCTAACCATCTAGACTTCGGGATTTCGGTCCGCTCTCGGTCACCGCGCTACTTTGAACGAGCCAAAGCGTGCCGTCGGTCCGTCTGCGATGTTGGGTCAGCGCCGCGGGCCTCTGTCTTGCCTTCCAGGGCGAGGGACAGTTTGAAATTATTGCGCAGCATCGGGTTTGCGGGGTCCGCTGCGAGAGCTTGGCGGTATATTTCTTGGGCCTCCCGGTGTCGGCCCTCGTGATCGAGAACAACTGCTTTGGCATTCAATGCGCGCAGGTCGCCGGGGGCCGCCATCAGCACGCCTTCGAGCACCTCGAGCGCATCGTTCGGACAGTTGCGTGCCAGCAGGGCTCGTGCAAGAGGAATCGCATCGTCGATGTTGTTCGGCCGCTGCTTCAGTGCATCGCGCAGAGCGTCATCGTCAGGATCCCGGCCGAGCGCGTGCGAAATGCGCTCGCGCACGGCAGGATCGATCTCCTTGCTGTCTGCGAGGTTTGATGTGGACGCCTGCTCCGGTGAAACACCCGATCTATTCGAGCTAGCACAGCCCGCGAGCGGCACCACGGCGAGGAGTGCGAGTAGAGCTGGCCAGGCCCTTGGAAGAATGGAGCACAAGCACCTTCGGCCCCGGATCTCATTTGAGTTCATAGACTATCTCATGGCGAGCGTGTACACTGCTAACTCGCAGCGGGAAGGAGGCCGCCCCGTTCCGGTGCAGGGACCCTGTCCTTCGAAGCTGGAAGCTTAATGGACCCAATCGGTTGAACCGTAAAATCGGCAGCGAGGTCTTGATAGGATAGAACAGGTAGGTCGATTCCGTTGCGGGTGAGAAAGCCACGCACGAAACGTCGGATGTCCATCGATCCAAGAATGACAGGCTGGCTCTTGCTTTGCGCGATGGTCGAGTGGATGTGACGGAACTGTGCAAGCAGCTTCTCGCTCTGCCATTCATCTAAAACCAGGTATGGGCCGACAGCAGTTTCGCGCACCGCGCCGCGCACAATGTCTTCGCTCTCGCGCTCGATGATAAAGGCGGCGACAACACGATGCGCGTTAGCGTAGCGGAAGCAGATCTGTCGCTTCAGAGTAGCACGAACATATTCAGTCAGCAGGACGGCGTTTTGCTCGCGTTCGCTCCACTCTGCCAGCGCCTCCAGGAGCAAGCGGGTGTTGCGGATGGGAATGCCCTCATCGAGCAGACGCCGCAGGACCTCGGCGATCCGAGGGACGGTGGCCGTACGCAGAACCTCCTTCACCAGGTCCGGGTATTCCTGCTCCATCCGGGCGAGCAATTGGCGGGTTTCCTGGATGCCGACCAGGCGCTGTGCATAGCGTGTCAGGGTGGAATGGAGACGCAAGGCCAGAATCTCGCTCGGCCGGTGATATCCTATTCCGGCCGCTTTGAGAGCGGCTGCATGCCGTTCTTCAATCCAGACCCGATTCGTCTCCGGATCTTGCCGAAAAGGGATGCCGCTCAGTTCGATATTCGCCAAATCGTCATTGAGCGCCAGTTGCGTGGGATCGATCACATCACGTTCAACTGGCACACTGTCGACATCAACCCTGAATTGCGACCTGGACAAGTTCTGGCCGATCTGGGCCGGGATGCGTGGAACGGTGATGCCAAGATCCGCCGATACCAGTGTAGAAACACGCGCAATGCACTGTTCCAACTCGTCTTTGTCGATCGAATGCGTCAGGTCCGGTGCGAGAAATAGAGCGATCGGAAGTGCTTCCGCATGCACGGCTTGCTTCTGAGCCGGCGCAGGAGCCGGCGCGGAAGCAACGTGGTCAGCGCCTCTCTTGACGGTAGTCTTGTCAGCTTTCGTGCCGACCTTGACATAGCTTGCCGCCGCAAAAAGAACAGCCAGGACGACGAAAGGCGGCAAAGGGAAGCCTGGAACTAGTCCCATGAATACCAAAACGCAGGCGGCCAACCTAAGCGCCTGTGTGCTCGCTGTAAGTTGGTGAACGATATCGGCGCCCAGCTTGAGCTTGGAAGGCCCGTTCACACGCGTGACGATGGTTGCGGCCGTAATTGACAGCAGTAACGCAGGTATCTGTGAAATGAGTGCATCACCTATCGTGAGGAGGGTGTATTGATGCAGCGCTTCATCGAGCGACATACCCTTAGAAAGCAGGCCGATGCTGATGCCGCCCAGCATATTAATGCAAATGACGATCAGTCCGGCGATCGCGTCGCCCTTCACGAACTTCATCGCGCCATCCATGGCGCCATGAAGTTGGCTCTCTTGCTCCAGCGCGGCGCGCCGGCGACGTGCTTCGTGTTGATCGATATGGTTGTTGCGCAATTCCGCGTCTATTGCCATCTGCTTGCCCGGCAGCGCGTCGAGTGTGAAACGGGCCGACACCTCTGCGACCCGCTCGGCACCTTTGGCGAGAACCATGAACTGAACCATGGTCACGATCAGGAATATGACAATTCCGACGGCGATATTCCCCGATATGACAAAATCGCCGAAGGTGTGGATGATGCTGCCGGCGTCGCCCTCAGCAAGAATCAATCGCGTTGTTGCAATAGTCAGCGCCAGACGAAATACCGTCGAGATCAGGATGACGCCTGGCAAGGACGAAAAATCGAGCGGCGTGCTGAGATAAAGGGCAACCATCAGCAGCAATATAGCAAACCCGAGATTGAAGCCGATCAGCATGTCGATGACAATGATCGGGATCGGCATTATCATCATGCCGATCGCCAGAAGCAGCATCAAGGCGACCATGAAGTCCGGGTGGGCCGGCGCGCGCACGACCAAGTTACGCAAAGCGTTGGCCATGAAAGTTCCCTATTGCTGTTTGATGAAGGCTGTACTCGCGCGCAATGACACATAGCGCTGGAAAACATCGCGAGCCTCGGCCATGCGGCCGGCGTGCCGCAATGCGTGACTACGCAAGAGCGTCATAGGTACGCGCGAGGACGGGTGCACGTCGAGGGCGTCCAGTCGATCCAGCACATCAAGCGCTTCATCGCCAAGGCCCTCCGCGATAAGAGTGTAGGCCAGGATGCGGAGCAGGTCGACGTCGTGGGAATGCTCGCGCGCTGCGATTCTCAGCAGAGCCAGACTCTGTGCACTCTGCCCGCACGCGAGGTGGACATAGGAGAGGGCGCAGAGCAGGTCGCGCTCGGGTCCTGAGATCGACAAGATATCGCCCGATTTGGTAGCGTCCGGCGACAGCGTGGCGGGGACATGCTGCAATCCCTTAGCGTCGACCATGACTTAGCCCTTGATTATGCTGTTTTGGTTTTGCCGAAGCAGAAGGAGTCGACGCAGCTCCTGCTGCAGGATTGCCAGACACTCACGGGCTGTCTTGTCGTCTGGCGTCGTCTCCAACGTCTGGGTTAAGCGTTCCAGAAGAACACCATGCTTGTCCGCGCGCAGCACGTCCGGATGACGAAGACGTGGGATGACGAACGCGAGTAGTCCGTGCGAGAGATTGGATCCGTAAAGCGAAGCCAGTACTGCTCGTGGGTCGATTTCATTTGCCCCGGCACCCATCTCGAACAGAGCAACGCCCGAGACAGCGTCTATGGAATTGACCTCGAGAGCGGCTTCGCTCGCGCCTTCAATTGGCAGATTCTGCGCGGGCGCGTCTCGCCACGACGCCCGTTTCGTGCCCCCATTTGCATGAGCAAGGCCGATTTCCATATCGACTTGCGAGGAGGGCGAGCCGATAGCTGTTGCGTTGTGGCCCACGTCTAATCCCTGCGATGAGGTGCCGGGCCCTACCGCGTGCTGGGGCAGCCTAGCCATCGACTTCTCCTTCTTTCTTGCAGGGTAGAGGCTCTAGTACGGCAAAGCAGCAAATTGGCCATTGCGGCTGAGTAGAACTCGTCCATCCTCAATTCGATCGACCGTCCACCCATTGTTTAATAGCGCACCGACAAAATACTTCTGCCCGCCGATAAGCAGATAGGGTTCGCTTCCACGCCAAACAGCTTGGACAGCAATTGAAGACGGCGTCTTCTCCTTGTTGACCGTTACCGCATTCACAAGGCTAGGAGTGCCGTTGGTTTGACGATCGAACCATTGCTGAATCTCTTGCCATTTGACAACAAGGTTAGGTGTGATGGTGCCTTCCGCGGTCACAACACCAGGGCCGGAAGCGACTTTAACATCAAGTAAGCCCCGTCGTTCGAGCTCTTGCCGCAGCAATTCGGCGATTCCATCAGCTGCGCTCGAGTCATGATGATTGAGGGCCGGTTTGCCGGCGCCCTCGATTGCCGGCACCGAATCATTACTCAGCGCCACTGCGCTGTCGGTAGGGGCGAAGACCGTTGAGGCGGTGCCGATCGCGACAGAGCTGAGCAAAAGGAAACTGAGTGCCACGATTGAGCCTCGTGAGCGATTGCCGGAACTAGCTTGCGGGAGATCCTGAGTAGACCAGCGAATAGACATCGCGCCGACATGAACGATCGTAGGAAGAGCTAAACTGACGCGCTCGCCTGCAGTCATAGACTCGTGGCCGTCGACGCTGATGCCAGCAGCAAGTGCCTCCAATTCGATTGATTCGCGCTGTGGAATGATACGAAGGTGATGCGGTTCGAGCCCTTGCTCCACGAAGATTATATCAGCATCGAGGCCGCTGCCGATAAGACTGTCTCCGACCGGCGCCTTGCCCCTCAGCCCGGTATAGAGTCCCGACAGCACCTCAAAGTCGAGGGAAATCGATTGGTTCACGGACAATCTCCTGAATAACGAGAGAAGCCGTACGGCAGTGCCGTACGGCTCATTCAGAGTTCGTCATTCACATCGCGGCCATGACAAGCGATGCGGTGAGCCACTCGTATTGCAGAATTACTGGACGCGCTCGTCGGCGACCTTCTTCTCGGACGAGAGCTCGGTCGTGATTCTGCGCATCGTTATGGCCTGGGACTGAACCTTCCGGCTAACAGCCTCGAATTCGGCCAACTGATTCTGGAACCCTGCATCCCCGGTCTGCTGGGTGCCAACTGCACCAGCGTTAGAGCCAACATTGTTAACTGCCATCTCGATTCACCTTTCTTCGTTGTATCTTGCTGCTTTATCGCCTGTTACGTCGCGCGGGCCGGCGAAACGATAGCTGGAATCGAAAGAAACAATGGTTCGCCTCCAAGCGTGCTGAAGCTGAGGTTCAGCTCCGGGTGCTTGCAGAGAGGGTCTGGCTTGGTCTCCGCGCTGCATTTTTCGTCGGCATATTTGGTGTCGGCGGCCTTGTCAGTATCACTCTTCTCTGCCTCCAGATTATGGACGATCTTTCCGAAGGCCTTGTCGACGGTCCCGCCCAGAGCGGAACCAATCGCCGCTCCTGCGGGGCCGCCGAGCCATCCGCCGGCTGCGCTTCCGATCATTTCTCCGATCATCGGTTTCTCCTATGCTCGTCTGTTACGCTCAATAGACGACTCCTCGCCTAGAGTTCAGCGTGCTCATGCTAGGAGCGCTACCTTTCCAGAAGCTGACGAGGCGAACGTTCGAGGAGACTGTTGCCGCAGTCTACCGCTTGCTCGAAATATCCGTCGCCCACTAGCCCTTATGGTCCGCGCGTCGAAAAGAATAGCGTTCCGGTGCATGACTGCGGGGTCGCGCGAATGCTGTTTTCTCGCCAAACCAGCGGCGTCACTTCGGTCGCGTGTAGCAACTGGTCGATAAGGAGGTCGTGTTGTGGTGGCTGGTTGGCCCATCCAGGCCCAGCTTTGCTGTCGAACTGAAGCACGCTTTGGCGGTATCCCTGATGCTGCGGAAGCTAGTAGGGTGGTCGCCTGTACGCCTACAGATCGCATCTGCATCGGTGAATCGCTGCAGCACTTGGTCAATGCCATCGCAGTAAGTGCGACGTCGGGGAGTGTATTGCCGTCAGCTTTTCGACAGGTATTGCGGGTAGCGTTTCAGGAGTGGAATGCGCGTGCGATGTGCTTGTGCCAGGACTGCGGCGTTGAATGAAGGGGCTTGATCAGGGCTGCAGGTGCCTGGCAATGCGCTTGGTGGCTAATGGCGCGTTTACAGGTCTGAAGGGCGTGTTCAGTTGACTAGCGTGTAACGCTTGCAGTTTGCAGCCTTCTTCTATGCAACAGGAGTGAATTAAATGCCGTATCTTCCCGTCGCCGGTCTTCCCGTGGTCGGCGCGCTCGATTCGACGATGAACGGAGTGATGCCGGAAGGCGCGGTTGTCGCTCCTACTTTCAACGCCTTGTTAGGGCAATATGCCCCGGTGGGCTATCAGTACCTGCCGGTAGCTTCGCCAACCCCGGTCCTCACAGGTGTCGTTCCCGTCGCCGTGGCTCCAGCAGTTGTTACTACCCAGGCGTACATGATGGCGCCTCCTCCTCCCACTATGCTGGTGGGGCAGACGAGTCAAAGCTCTGAACCTGCTGTGGATCCGGTGTGGACGCATGAAGTCAAGGATGGCAAGGCCACGATCAATCTCGGCGACAAGTATACGATTACGGCCGACGAGAAGGATGGCACCTGGACAATCCGAAACAACCAGACCGGCCACGTCACGAAGATCCATGGCGACCCCCACGTCGATGCCGACGGCGACGGCAAGGACGACTTCGACTTCAAGAAGGATATGACGTTTCAGCTCGACGATGGCACGAAAATTACCGTCAATAACGTCGACTACGGCAATGGTGAGGCCATCTCCTCAAGGCTTACCATTACGAACGGCCACAACGCGATGGTTGTGGAGGGGCTCGGCGACGATAAGGATGGCAAGAACAACCTGAGGGTGACGCAGTCCAATGCCGGCATGACCCTTGATGAGTTGACAGCCGATGGTGCTCAGACCATCCATGAGAGCGGGCAAGGCTGGGCCGATGGCGCCGGACGCGCGGTAAATCAGGCGAGTATCGATGCGGGTGAACAGGGACGCGGCCCCGGCAACTACCAGTATGCAAGTCAGTCGACAGGCTCTGCGAACCCCGTCTTCTTCGTTCCGCCTCCGCCGCCGCCTCTTGCAATGGTGCCGGTTGCGGTCGCTCAGGCCCCCGCGCAGTCGACTCAGCCGGCGCCAGTTTGGTCGCATGAGGTGAAAGACGGCAAGGCGACGATTAACCTCGGTGATAAGTATACGATCACGGCCGATGAGAAGGACGGCACGTGGACTGTTCGCAACAACCAGACCGGTCATGTCACAAAGGTTCATGGCGATCCTCATGTCGATGCGAATGGCGACGGCAAGGATGACTTCGACTTCAAGAACGGCATGACCTTCGAGCTTGACGACGGTACAAAGATTACCGTGGACACGGTCGAGTTCGGGAAAGGCAAAACCATTTCCTCAAAGCTGACCATTACCAACGGCGACAATGCGATTGTTGTCGAGGGACTCGGTGATGACAAGGATGGAAAGAACAATCTGAAGGTGACCCAATCCAATGCCGGCCGAACCCTAGATCAACTGACGTCTGATGGAGCTCAGACAATCCACGAGCGAAATCAGGGATGGGTTGACAACTCTGGACGCAGGGTGACGCAGTCGGTCATCGACCACAATGAGAACCCGGACGCGCCGCCGGACTTCAAGACTCTGATGCGGGAAATGATGTTGCAGCGGGTTGCGTAAGGCGCGAATCCTCTTTGGACAAATCGTGGAAGCGGGCGCTAGCGCCCGCTTTTCATGTTCAGCAAGCGAGCATGAGAACAGACGCGGCTTATGGATCCAGATCGCCGTTCACGTCGGAGATGGCGCCAGTCCGATAGCTCTGGCTCCAACCGCGCCAACAAGCCCTCACCTCAGGACCAAGTACCGGCAACATCTCTCAATGCTGTTGCGAAGGCGCACGAGTTGCACAGGCCTCCGGCTCTGGGCCCCAAGGCCGAAGATGCTAGCGCTCAGGAAAGTTTATCGGGATCTCTCTTGCGGACAGGCTCGCGGTCAGCCGTGGATCGGTCTAGAGACAGCCTAGCGAGCGCGATCAATCCTCGGATAGGGAAATGTTGCACTGCTATACGTGCTATCGTTCATAAAATGGGCTGAGAGCGCTCTTATCGTCGTCATTGGAGACAGGAACCGAGGAGCTTGCCGGTGGTTCGGCCTTGCTGTGCAAGTCTGCCCCTACGGAAGACCAAAAAGTCGCAGCAGCCTTTGCCGAGAGATTCGGGTGCACACCCATCGTTGGACCCGCTCGCGAGCATTTGGAGGTCGCTGAAGGCACGTCTGCTTGCTGCAGGTATTAAGTCCCGCTCGCTTCCCTAAATCGTGCTCGCTTTAATAACCGCGCCCAAGTATCTCCTTCCCGCCTCACCCGTCGTCCAGCTCGCTCATGGCATCATCCATATCCGACTGAGAGTCGCTTATGACTTGCGTGGCAACGGAAATGAGAGCCTTCTCGAAAGCTCGCTGCAATAGCGCTGCAGGCGAATGGTCGCCGCCGTTCGCTGCAGTGTCAGCGCCTCCGCCAACCTCTGGCCTTGTTGCTGCGATATCGGTTGCGCCTGCGTCCATGTCGTAACACCCAGATAGCGGCGTCGCCGCGAGATGACCTACTTACTAATAGCAGGGGGCAGCTTGCGAGAAGCTGACGAAGATCGAATCTCGTGCGCGATGAGTTCTGAGGCCACTTGTTGATGTACAAGGGACTGTGCTCACAAGGCGCGGAAAGTAGATCGGCTGGGCATCTGCCAGCGACCAGAGCGGTTGTGTGCGCAAGCATTGGTCAGCGAATATCACGTTCCGTCTCGGGAAAATCCTGTTACATCAATCCAGCGCCGCTTGCGCGATGCTAAAGAGTTTGAAGGCCGCCTGGCCAGCTTGGCGGCTGTTGCCGTGGATGCGACCGGCCTCCAATCAGAAGTGCTGTTTCACCCAGTCTGATCTTGGCTCGGCTACAGCCGCTAATAGATGGGCGGATCTTCTGGGTCTGCGGGTCCGTCTTCCTCCGCATCTTGTGGCCAAAGGCTTGGGTCTAGCGATGGTGTGAGACGAATGAAGCCCTCTTCTCTCCACTCGGCTGTGTGAGGCACCCCGAGCATAGTGAAACCCTGCGTTCGGTGCTGCTTGCTCGGCTTCACTCCGCTGCGCTCCAGCATGTCGATTTGAGCGCCTGTGGCTGTTTGACCAGTGAACACCCAGTAATCCTTGGCGAGATGTCCGTTCAGCATACGGAACTCCGAAAGTTCTGGCGGTGCAGCTTCGGAAGGCCCAGCTTGAGGTGGTCCTGCTTGCAATTGTGGGGCGTGAGAGGGGCCGGCGTGCGACGGCTCAGCCCGCAAAGGGGCGACGCACGATGGTCGCGATGGCTCCGCCTCCGGTCCCCCCACGTGTGGTTGCTCGGAATGCGACGGGCCGACATCCACATTCTGCCATATCAGATCTTGATCGAAACCAGGATGTTCCTCGATGGACTGAGCGATGGTTTGCTGCGAGAGATGTTGCGGGAGGTTTTCCGCCGGTGGCTCGGCATCGGCCGCAGGGGGGCTATACAGATCATCCTGCCAATCCAAGTCTGGTAAATAGAGGTGCGCTGCATCCAGATATGGCGCATAGGAGTTCCTGGCATCCAAATATGGAGAATAGGGATGCCCAGCGTCCACATACGGGGAATAAGTCTCGCCCTGCAGCACTGGAGGAGGGGCTCCATCTGGCGGAGCACTAGCCTGCGTGTGCTGAGCTGCCGCTCAAAGTCGATGATGTCCGTGGTCGTTCGCGGTATGTCGGGCTCTGGGCTCGAAGCCGCCGAGCCGAGTGCATTGAAATCCACCTCATTCCTCCCTTCAAATGATGGAACACTTCGAGCTATGCAAAGGCACCGTGCTCGCTCCGAAGCACGTGTGCGGAGGCTCGCATTGACCTTTAAGTGCTCGCACTAGCTTCAAAGATGACGCTAACCACCTTTCGATCGAGCATCCGTGCCTAATGCATACATCCGCGGGCTGTCTCCATGAGCTGGCCGTGTAGAAGTCGCGCGCTCGTTCTGGGCACCCTACTTTCGAGAAGCTGACGATCAGATGGATTCAAGCCAAGGCCGGTTCGCCCAAATCGCTCGGATACACATCATCAGGTATCATTTCCGGCCTGGACCGGCTTCCCGCACGACGCTGTCCTGGTGCGGAGTATCGGAAGAGTAATGACCTTCCGGTCGTCCGTCCCGAATGACCGTGCTGGAGGAGCCGCGAAACAACATCAAAACCGACTCGCGTTGTGGCCTTTCGGCCGCGACGGGATCCCGCCGGGCCTGCGCCTCCGCCACAAGGCCTTTGAGGGTCTGGTCCACCAACGCAACAAAGCGCGGTGGGCCAGAAGCCAGGACGAGGCCCTCTCCCGGAGCCGGTTTCACGATATAGCGCTCATCGGAGATGTTGAGCGCATCGAGCGCGGTCTTGAACGCACCGAAGCTGATCGGGTTCAACACAATGAGCCGGCTTTGCGCCTCGTGGGCAGCGGAGACGTAAAGGACAAGTCCGTCGTAGTACCATTGAAGATTGTAGAGGGCTGTCAAACGTTCGAGGAACTCTCGCGGCGGAAGGTCCGGCATTCGTCCGCGGATCCTGCCCCTTACCTCGGCGCTGACATTGACCCTGATGTTGAGATTGTTGCCGAACTCCTGAAGAGCCGCAGAAAGATCCTGATCGAGAACGGTGTAGCTATAAGGGGCCGAGGGTAGTGAAAGGGAGGCGCCAAACGCGCGCATCATTCCGAGATAGACGATCCCACCCACATAGAGAGCTTTCTTTAAGATTTGCACCATCTTAGATCGCACAAGCATTTCCAGGCGCCTTCCACTCAGAATAGACCGGAGTTTCATTCGAACTTGGAAGGCAAACGTGAGCTTTAGATGACGCAATCACCGGCATTTTCGTCAGCTTTTCGTCAGCTCGCTGATCTATGAACTTGATCTGCTTATCGGTAAACGCCTGGTCTCATCGCACGAGAACAATGACTCCTTCCATGCTGTTAGGCGCAACGCCGATCTCTCCCAGTTCAGTCGACTGTCTTCCCAGTGCCTGCTCGCCGGCGGCTACTGGCGAGCAGGGGGGCTTTGAGCAGGCTCTTGCGCAAGCAGCTTCCAGTGAAGGAGCCGCCGCCCGGGTCGCGGACAGGCCGGTGGTTGCTCCGCCGCTAATGGAGGTTCAGCGCGCGACCACGTTGGCAAATCCGCCGGGCGAGCGCGTCCTTCATACCCTTTCGGGTATGTACCATAGCCATGCCGTTCCTTCGTCTGGTGGAGGCGTGCCGACTGCTGTGACCCGTCTGCAGCCTGGGCCGGCTAGCCAGCCGGTCTTTCAGTCTGACGATGTCGGCGGGCATGCGGCGGTTAAGCCGGTTGGGACGGATTTCGATTCGATGATGGTTAATCTGCGAGACGTCTATAGAGACGTCATTCAGGTTTCGCTCGTGTCCAAGGGTACTAGTGCTGTCAGCTCGTCGCTAAACAAGCTGCTCTCGGCAGGCTGAGTGAGGCTGGTGAGTGGCGTGAAGCAGACGGGTGGCCGAGGCTGTCAATCGTGGCGGCGCCTTCGCATATGTTTTGCTCTGCCCCTTCTCCTTCCGCTGATCGGCTGCAAGGCTGATCTCTACACTAAAATTCAGGAGCGCGAGGCTAATGAGATGCTTGCGCTTCTCCTTGGTAAGGGTGTTGATGCCGTTCGTGTTGTCGCCAAGGACGGAACCAGTACAATCCAAGTCGAGGAAAAGCAGCTCGCCTATTCGATTGACCTGCTGAATACCGAGGGGCTGCCGCGCCAATCCTTCAAGAATCTCGGCGAAGTATTCAAAGGATCCGGCCTCGTTGCCTCGCCGATCGAGGAGCGGGCCCGTTACGTTTATGCTCTAAGCGAAGAATTGTCGCGCACAATCAGCGATATAGACGGCGTCCTTTCAGCTCGTGTCCATGTCGTTCTTCCGAAGAACGATCTGCTGCGGCAAGATGCGACCCCGTCCTCTGCGTCGGTTTTCATCCGACATGGCTCGAGCGCGAAACTGTCGGCGCTGCTACCGCAAATTAAGATGCTTGTCGCAAACAGCATTGAAGGTTTGTCCTACGACAAGGTCGCGGTCGTCTTCGTGCCGGTTGAGCGGGCGCCGCTCGAGCAGTCGGCCGCGCCGGCGGCCGCTGCGGCTCATCCAGCCAAATCTGGTTCAGTGCCCTTGCTTGCACTCGGTGTGGGGGGCGCCGGCGCCGCACTCGGCATCGTATGTTACGTGTTGCTGGGCGCCCGTCTTCGTCAGTCCGGACAATCATCGCGCAAATGGACCATGTTCGGTACACGTTCGAGTGCCCCCGCGGTGCAGGCTGCCGGCAAAAAGATGATTTCTGATGCGACATAGTCAGGACGCTCATGTCGACATCGATATCCTCAACCGAACCCAATCGTTCGTTCATGCTGGCTGCCGATCGGCTGCGCGAGCTCGTGGCCTCGAGCCATCCGAGCCGTTTCGCTGCGCGTCTTGATCCGCTGCTGTCGCCTCCCACATTGGATAGGCTACAGCGCAGTGCCAGGCTGCAGCCAAGGCTAGCCGAGCTGCTGCTTGGCAGCGAAGTGGATCTGAGCGACGCCGCTTGGAACGAGGACCCTCTGCTCGGGCATGATCCGCGTCGGGCTGCGCTGCTCGCGGGCAGCATCTGGCATGCATGCTCGGTCCTCAAGCTGGTATCCCGGCACGATCTATCGATATTAGTCGAAATGATCGGCGCTGAAGCGCACGCTTTCGGGATCCGGCATTTATCCGATGCGGTCGCAACCACACCCATTCTCGATCCTGAGGAGTTGTCGCGACAGATCGAATGCGACGGGCATGCTTGTCTCGGCGCCTGGCTCGAAAAGGCATCATCAGTTGACCGTATCCGCGTGCTTCTACGCCTGCCAATTGGGACCAGCGCGGAGAATCCGGCTGCCGAACATCGTAGAGCGGCCGGCCCGCTTCTTTCCCTGGTGATGGCTCATTTGGCAGCGGAGCCCGCCAGAGCATGACAGCCGATCCCCCAGAATTCCCCGTGCCACCACAGATTCGGCCTCTCGGGCCCTTGATCTCGGCAGCCGAGCTCAAGATCTGGCACGACGCCGTAGAGGCACGAGCTGCTGCCGAGCGGCATCTGCAGCGGGTTCGCGGTTGGGCACGCCAGGCCTATGAGCGGGAACGCGCGCGCGGCCGCGTCGAGGGCGCAAAGGCAGGCGCAGAAGAGATGGCGCGACTGATAGCGCAGGCTGCTTGTGAGCTGGCGCAGCGAAAGGCTGTTCTGCAGCGGGAATTGCCGCAGCTGGTCTTTGAGATTGTGCGCGATCTGCTTGGCGCGTTTGATCCGGGCGAGATGCTGGTGCGGGGTGTTCGTCACGCCATTGAGCAAAAATACAAGAATACGGAAGTTTGCCTTCACGTGTCCCCCCTGAGGGCCGATCTGCTGGCCAGTGAGTTCAGGGGCTGTGACGGGCTGGAAGGCCGGCCGAAGGTCAGGATTGAGCCGGATCCGGCGCTGACGGCGGACCAGTGCGTCTTGTGGAGCGAGTTTGGCAATGTCGATCTCGGACTTGGCGCGCAGCTCCGCGCCCTACGGCTCGGGTTTGGTTTGTCTTCGCAGGCAGGTGAATTGTGACCACGCAACAAACAACCCGTGAAGCCGCGGCCGGAGAAGGAACTGTCCAGGCCGCGCTCTCATCCTTGAGATCTTCTGCGAAGCATATCGATACGCGCGCCGTCCGCGGTCGGATTACGCGGGCAATCGGCACGCTGCTGCATGCTGTCTTGCCGGAGGCCCGCGTCGGAGAGCTATGCCTGCTGCAGGATCCCCGCACCGGGTGGTCGCTCGAGGCCGAGGTGATCGGCCTGTTGCCCGATGGGGTGTTACTCACGCCGATCGGTGACATGGTCGGGCTGTCTAACCGTGCTGAAGTTGTCACAACCGGACGGATGCAGGAAGTGGCAGTCGGTCCCGATTTGCTCGGTCGAGTGGTCGACAGCTTTGGGCGCCCACTCGATGGCAAAGGTCCCATAAAGGCTGACGAAGCCCGCCCGTTGCGCGGCAAGGCGCCCAATCCAATGAAGCGGCGCAGCATTGAGCAGCCCTTTCCGCTCGGCGTGCGCGTCCTGGATGGCCTTCTGACGTGTGGAGAAGGTCAGCGCATTGGAATCTATGGTGATGCCGGTTGCGGCAAGTCGACGCTGATGTCGCAGATCGTAAAAGGGGCGTCCGCCGACGTGACAGTCGTCGCGTTGATCGGCGAACGTGGACGGGAGGTGCGTGAGTTCATAGAACGTCATCTTGGCGAGGCCCTCCGTCGTTCCGTGGTCGTGGTCGAGACATCCGACCGTTCGGCGATGGAGCGGGCTCAATGCGCCTATATGGCAACGGCACTCGCCGAATATTTCCGTGACCAGGGACTGCGCGTCGTTTTGATGATGGATTCTTTGACGCGCTTTAGTCGCGCTATGCGTGAGATCGGCCTTGCCGCAGGAGAACCGCCTACCCGGCGTGGCTTTCCACCGTCCGTGTTTGCACTGTTGCCAGGCTTGTTGGAGCGCGCCGGCATGGGTGAGCATGGCTCCATTACGGCCTTCTATACAGTGCTTGTCGAAGGTGACGGCACGGGCGATCCAATAGCCGAAGAATCACGCGGCATTCTCGATGGCCATATTATACTTTCGCGCGCGCTGGCCTCTCGAGAGCATTTTCCGGCTATCGATGTGCTGTCGAGCCGAAGCCGCGTGATGGATGCAATCGTATCCGGGCCGCATCGCAAAGCGGCATCCTTGTTTCGTGATCTGCTCTCGCGCTACGCTGAAGCCGAGTTCTTGATCAAGGTAGGCGAATACAAGCAAGGTTCTGATCCGCTAACTGATCGGGCGATTGCCTCGATCGAGGATCTGCGAGCATTTTTGCGCCAGGGTCAGGACGAGGCATGCAGTTTTGAGGAGACCATCGCGTGGATATCACGTCTGACCGCCTGAATCCCCTGCACGCGTCGAAATTGCGGCTCGTCAAGGAGATGCGGGAGCGGAGCGCCCTCCGTGAGGTGTCCAACATGGAAGCCAAGCGCCGCATTGCCGTTCAAGCCGTCGAAATAGCTCGCGAGCATCTTGCAAACGCCGAAGAACGACGCGCAAGGGTCGAAGCGGAGCTCTATGGGGAGATGTTAGCGGCTGATGCAATTTCAGTCTCCGAACTGGAGCGTCGCCATCATCTCATCATCGGCCGGCTCACAGACGAGATCGCAGCGGCGCAGCGGAGCCTTGAGGAGGCTCGTGCTGCTCATCGGCAGGCCGAGGCTGCGGCTGTTGAGGCGCGCACCCTTTGGACCAAACGTTCGGCCGCGAGTCAGAAATGGCACGAGATCGAGCGCGACGTTCGGCGTATCACAGATGCGCATTTCGAGGCTGTGGTCGAAATCGAAGCCGATGACGAGGTCCTGCTCCGTCGCGGCCGACCTGGGCAAATGGGAGGCGAGCCGACATGATGGCTGATCTTCGTGTGCTAGAGCCTAAGGACTGCAATGTGGAGGTGGCGCCTGCGACACACAGATCGGGTGGGGCCGCACCCTTTAAACCAGCGCTGACCATATCTCATGAGGTGGCCTCGTGGCTCAATGAGATTGCGGCTTTGCGCACACCTCTGCAAAGCCGCCTCGGCGAGAAGCCGCTGTCAGTTGGTGTAAGCCGGCTTGTCTGGGAGGCGGAGGCGGCGTCGTCGTCGATGCTTAGCTGCGTCTTTGAAGTAGACGGAGAGAACGTTGTCATGTCCTTGCCGGGTCCGCTTGTGGCAGCACTGATTGAGACTGTGCAGGATGGGCTGACCCTACCTTCTGAGCCGGCGCGTTCGCTGATCCTGGAACTTGCGCTCGAGCCCTTGCTTTCTGCACTGGAGAGTACGACCCAACTGACTCTGCGGCTTGTTCGCGCTGATGAAACGCCGAGCGCGAGACCTTATCTCGAATTCGACGTCGTCTGTGGTCAGCTCGCTAGCAAGGCTCGCCTGCTTCTATTCTCGTCTCTTGACGGTCCGGTTCCGCCGGCGTTCCGCACCCTAGGCGAGCTGCTTGCCCGATTGCCCCGGCAGACACCCAGGCTGTCCTCCGAACTCCGGGTCATCGTTGCAGGCCATATTGGTTCGCTCCGTGTCTCGATCGGCGTTGTTCGCCAAGCACGGCAAGGCGACGCTCTGCTCCCCGACACAATTCCCCTCGCGCGAGGCCAGATCATTCTCACTGCAGACCAGCTGTGGGCCCCTGCAGAGATTGGCAGCGACCGCCTGGTGTTGCGGGGACCATTCCGCTTGGGATCCCACCCTCTGAAAAGTGAAGATGTGATGACACAAAGCCCGACGCAGCAGCCCCCCTCAGAGGCCGATATCGATAGTCTTGAGATCACACTCGTATTCGAATGTGGCCGCTGGCCGATGTCTTTGGGGACCTTGCGAACCATCAACGAAGGCCACGTGTTCGAAATTGGCCGGCCGCTTGACGGCCCGATCGATATCCTTGCTAACGGCCAACGTATCGGTCGCGGCGACATCGTGCAGATCGGGGAAGAACTGGCTGTCAGGTTGCGCGGTAGGTTGGCGCTTAATGACTGAGGTTCAGCCCAGCATCCTTGCGCTTCTTGCGATAACTGTCGGCCTTGGCCTGTTGGCCTTTGCAGTCGTCACAACCACCGCCTTCATCAAGGTTTCGGTTGTTCTCTTCCTCGTGCGCAATGCTCTGGGGACCCAATCGATACCGCCGAACATCGTCCTTTACGGAGCGGCACTGATACTGACCGTTTTCATCAGTGCTCCGGTCTTTGAGCAGACCTACAACCGCCTTACCGAACCTCAACTTCGCTACCAAACCTTTGAAGACTGGATGACAGCCGCCAAAGAGGGGCAGGAACCGTTGCGGGCCCATCTCAAGAGGTTCACCAATGAAGAGCAGCGACGATTCTTCCTATCGTCCACTGAGCATGTCTGGTCGGAGGAGATGCGCGGCAGCGCCACGGCAGATGATCTTGTGATTCTTGTGCCATCGTTCCTGATTGCCGAGCTCAAGCGTGGCTTCGAAATCGGCTTTCTTCTTTATCTTCCCTTTATCACCATCGATCTGATCGTCACGACGATTTTGATGGCCATGGGCATGTCGATGGTCTCACCGACGGTCATATCTGTGCCGTTCAAGCTTTTTCTATTCGTCACTATCGACGGCTGGTCACGCCTCATGCACGGGCTGGTGTTAAGCTACACGACACCGGGAGGTTAACGATGAACGAAGCCAGCATCCTCACGCACTTGAGTCAATCGCTTGTTCTTTTCATGCTCTGGGTTCTGCCGCCGCTGCTCGCAGCTCTCATCTCAGGATTGATCGTTGGCCTCATCCAGGCGGCAACCCAGCTCCAGGATCAGACCTTGCCGTTGACCGTCAAGCTGCTGGTCGTCGTCGCCGTTCTCGCCGGGTTTTCTCCCGTGCTCAGCGCGCCACTCATCGAACAAGCTGAGCGCATCTTCAGCGAGTTTCCTGCACTCACCGCGAGATATTAGCCGGAGCTTGGATGGCTGGCCTGTCCCCCGCCGATGCGCAAGCGGTCGTCCAGGGCGCGATCGAACTCGTCGCCGCAACCAGTCTGAGCGCGGCCCGTGCCCTAGGCATCATGATAGTGCTACCCGTCTTTACGCGCCCGCGCATCAGCGGCCTAATACGGGGAAGCTTTACGATCGCGATTGGCCTGCCATGCCTCGCCCAAGTCAAGCTCGGCCTAGCAGCACTGGACTCGAGCACACGTCTGGTCAGCGTCACCATGCTTGGGCTTAAGGAGGTATTTGTCGGTCTTGTGCTCGGCGTCCTGCTCAGTATTCCGCTATGGAGTATCCAGGCAGTTGGCGACATCATCGATACCCAACGAGGAATTTCAAGCCAGGTTGCGGGCGAGGACCCCGCGACGCACAGCCAGGCGTCCGGAACGGGACTTTTTCTCGGCATAACAGCGGTTACGATCTTTGTTCTGGTCGGCGGTCTTCGGATGATGGTGAAAGGTCTGTATGACAGCTATCTGGTCTGGCCCGTTTTTCAGTTCTTGCCTGCGGTGACGTCGCAGGGCGCGATGGAATGTCTGGCCCTTCTCGATCATATCATGCTGACGACGCTGCTGATCGCCGGACCGGTGCTGGCGCTGCTGCTGCTGGTCGATATCTCGGTCATGATGCTCGGCCGTTTCGCATCTCAGCTCAAGATGAACGATCTCTCTCCGATGATCAAGAATGTCGCTTTCGGTGTCATTATGGTCAGCTACACCGTCTATCTGCTGGAATACGCGGAAGCTGAGACCTTGAGCTCGAGCAACATGCTCGAGCATCTGAAAAAGCTATTGAAATGAGCGGGACGAGTGAGGAAAAAAAGCTTCCTCCAACGCCAAAAAAGCTGCGCGACGCGCGCAAGAAGGGGCAGATTGCGCGCAGCTCCGATCTGGTGAGCGGCGTCAGCGCCTGTGCCGGTTTCGGCTGCCTCTGGTGGCAAGCAGGTTCGATCCAGGATAAGTGGCAAGAGACGGTTCAGCTGGTCGATAAACTGCAGGAGCAGCCGTTCACAAATGCGGCGCCGCAAGCGCTCAGCGGCATACTAGAGCTTTCGATTGCAACTGTCGCGCCGTTGCTCGCCGCTGCCGTGACAGCAGCTCTTTTGGCCAATGTCCTGGCCAATGGCGGCTTCATGTTTGCGTCGGAACCACTCAAGCCGAAGCTCGAGAAACTGGATCCCATCAAGGGCTTGAAACGCATCGCCTCCAAACGTGCGGCCATCGAGCTTGGCAAGACGCTGGTCAAAGTGGTTTTGCTTGGTGCGGCTTTCTTTGTCAGCGTGACCGCGAGCTGGAAGGCGCTTGTGTACCTGCCGGTCTGCGGGATGGGCTGCTTTGGCTTCGTTTTCAGCGAGGTTAAACTTCTCACCGGGATGGCCGCTGCAGCTTTTCTGGTCGGCGGCTTGGCCGACCTTCTAATCCAGCGCCGGTTGTTTATGCAGGATATGCGCATGACGGAAACCGAGGCCAAGCGGGAGAACAAGGAGCAGCAAGGCAATCCGCAGGTGAAGCGTGAGCACCGGCGTCTCAGGCAAGAGTCGGCCAACGAGGCTCCGCTCGGTATCAGTCGCGCCACGTTGATAGTGCGGGGATCGGCAACGTTGATCGGCCTGCGCTACGTTCGTGGTGAGACCGGCGTGCCGGTCTTGGTCTGC
Organism: Bradyrhizobium glycinis; assembly: GCF_016031655.1. Classification (GTDB taxonomy): domain Bacteria; phylum Pseudomonadota; class Alphaproteobacteria; order Rhizobiales; family Xanthobacteraceae; genus Bradyrhizobium; species Bradyrhizobium glycinis. The sequence goes on along the minus strand of NZ_JACCHQ010000018.1, from coordinate 93,778 downwards.
CGTGGCGAGGGCGGAGCTGCTTCACAGCTGCTTGGTGAGGCGCGCGCGTTGCGCCTCAAGATTGTGAATGACGACGTCCTGGCACGTCAACTGCTCGGCACAGCAAAGCTCGGCAAGCCGGTTCCCTCGCAATATTTCGAGCCGGTCGCAAAAGCACTCTATGGCGCTGGTCTGGTCTAGATCATCCTGCACGTTGCGGATCGCAGCGTCAGGGTAGTTTCGTCGGGAAGGGCGCGCCTAACCGCCCCGGCGCCATAGGCCTACCGTGGTCGCGATGCCTAACTCACGCTGCTGGATAAGCCTCATAGATTGTAGGCTCTCTCTTCAGCCGTCGATCTCGGAGAGACGACATCCGGTTACGTCTTCTCTGTCCAAGCGCTCAGGGCGGTGATGGGGACCTTATTGAGCACGAGCACGCTACGTGGAGAGATCGATTGGTGCGGGTGAACCAGATCCGCCAATCGACCTGCGACCGAAACCGTCTATCGGAGCGGCTGCACATTTCGTGTTGTCGTTCCTGCGGCGTCGAGCGCTGCCGTGCCTGCTCCATCTTCTCCGTTGCTCTTGTTGTGTGGAGCGGAGGTACCGTACTTGGCAAGAGGAATGGCGGCGCGATCGCCATTACTCGCGACGACAGACCGATTCTCCAGCAGGTCCAGCGGATCGTTCACCATGACGGCCAGATTATTTTCCGTCGAGCAGCCAAGCGTCGGGTCGAACGAATTGTCGTTCACGGCAGGTCCTACGATCAAAAGCGACGGACAGATCGGAGGATGGGCTTGAAAAGTGATTGCCTCGATCCTCACCCCGGAGGAGGGCGGTAAATCGACCGGAGAAGCAGACAGGCGGATGTTATAAGGAGCAACGCCCATAACGCGTGCCTCGTGCGCCACTTGGGCCATGAGCCGAGGCGAGCCGGTGACATCCACATGAAGCGCATCCCGCCGGCCGCCGCTGACGTTCATGAGAAAGCTCCGCAGTTGACGCTTTTCCGAGCCACGAACGCTCCGCAGGAACAAGGTGCGTCTCTTCTGCTCGACCAGTATTGCTTGTTCAGCCGGCCCGAGATGGATCGAGGCACTATTTGCGCAGCCGCCCAATGTTGTCCCAACAACGATCAATTGGCACAAATGTCGCAAGCTCATTTGACGATCCTCATTCGATGATAAAGCCGGCGCTGCCGGTCAATCCTGGTGCGCTGGCGCGAGGCGCATCGCGGTCTCGCGGCGGCCGGGCCACCGTGTTCGTCAAGATCCGCCCCGCGTCTGAGGGCGGTGCGATGCGGTCGGTTGGCGCGCTCATCCTGTTCGAGTTCGATCCGGGCCGTACGATGTAAGGCGTGACAATAATGACCAGCTCCGTTTCTCGTTTTTGAAAGGATGAGGAGCGAAAAAGCGCACCCAGGATCGGCACGTCGCCGAGCCAGGGAAACTCGCCAATGTCAGTGTTGAAGTTGCGCCTGATCAGGCCGCCGATTGCAAAGCTCTGACCACTGGCGAGCTCGACCACGGTGCTCGCCCGCCGCGTCGAGAGTGCAGGGACGGCTATGCCATTGATTTTGACTTCGCCTTCGCTCGACAGTTCGCTGACCTCGGGCTTCACACGGACATTTATCTGATTGTTGTTAAGCACGGTCGGGACGAATTCCAGGCTGACGCCGAACTGCCGGAATTGGACGGAAACCTGTCGATTATCCTGCATGACCGGGATCGGAAATTCCCCGCCGGCGAGAAAGCTTGCCGCTTCACCGGACATCGCGGTCAGATTCGGCTCAGCCAGGATCGAGGCGAGGTGCTCGCTCGCGAGAGCATCGAGAACAGCGCTCAGGTTAGCGTTGCCGGCGCTAAACCCGATCCCAATCGTGCCGCCGCCGCCGGCCGCGCCGGACCCGCCACCTTTGCCGGTGGCAAGGAAAGCGCCGTTTGGGCTGGAGGCCGTGAAGTTGATATTGAGGTCCTTGACGGCGCTGCGAGAGACTTCTGCCACCCGCACGCTGAGATTCACCTGCAGCGAGCCAGCGACCTGAATCTTATTGACCACCAGCGCGCCCGGGCCAAGAAACTGCTCAGTGACCTTCCTGGCGTTCTCGACGACATCGGCACTGGGCGCCGTACCGCTAAGGATAGCGCCGCGTGGGGTATAGCTGACCTGAATCGGATAGTCGCCCACCTCGGCCTTCAGCGCGGCACGCAGATCCTCGATCGGTTGGGTAACGACAACACGCAGCTCAGCGAGAGCCTCTCCCTTGTCGTTCAGGGCGAACAGGCTCGTCCGTCCGGACTTTTTGCCGAACACAAAGATCGTGGTGTTGGACGGGGCCTGATAATCGGCGACCGCCGGGTCGGCAATAAAGATGGTCGTAGCCGGTCCGGTCAGATGAACTGTCTTGCCCTGGGAGGAGGTAAGATTGAGCGTGCCGGTTGTGCTGCCAGGCGCGGCACGTGGCGGTTCTCCTTTGCCGTCCCTCTTTGTCTGAGCTGTGACGGCAAGCGGAAATAGCAGACCGACTACGCATAGGAGGTAGCGGACGCGGGGAAAAGCGGCATATTGCGAGCCGCTGGCGAACGGCGACGGCTCATCGGCGCCGGCGGCACAATTAACGACGTTCAAGGGAGTGTTGCTTTCAAGTTCGATCGGCTAGGCAGCCGATGCTGCGCCAATAAGTTCAAGCGTGTAACCGACACCGCGCGCAGTCTTGATCCTGAGCGTTGCACCCGCCTGGCTCAAATGTGAGCGTAAGCGATAGATCCCGACTTCCAGCGCATTGGTCGAGACCTCGTCGTCAAACGCATACAAGCTGTCTTCGAGCGATGCGCGCGGCACGGTACGGCCCGCGCGATAGAGCAGATGTTCGAGAATGCACACTTCGCGGCGCGCAATTCTGAGGAGTCGGCCACCGACCGAGACCTGTCGCGCGATCGGATCGAAATGCAAATTCCCGAATGTCACTACCGGGGCTGTCATTTGCATTGAGCGTCGCAAAATAGCTCGCATGCGAGCAATGAGTTCGTCGGTAGAGACAGGCTTTGGCAAAAAATCGTCTGCGCCCGCATTGAAAATCGCGATCCGTCGACTGATATCGTTGAGGCTGCTCATCATCATGGCAGGCATCGACCGTCCCTCGCGCCGCAACTGTTTCAGCCAATCCAATCCGTCTCCATCTGGCAACGCCAATTCGAGCAGGACCATGTGGTAGTTCGCGCAATCGAGCGCGGCCGCCGCCTCGTCCAGAGTGCGTGTGACGTCGACGGCGAAGCCGCGATTCAACAGCACGTCCTTCACGTCGCGGGCAAAGTCCGAGTGATGATCAACCAGGAGAATTCGCATTCATCGCCTCTCGTCCATTCACAGCAAGACCTGAGCGCGATGAGTCCGATTATGGGGCTCGATGGACCTGAGAGGCGGTTTAGTTGGGGTGAATTTGAACCGCCCGAAACCAGAGGGCGGAACATGTTGCCAGGTGATCGATATGTGGGGGTCCATTGTCATCGTATGGACCATAGACCGCCGCGGACTGCTTACGGCGCCGGCGCCGCTCAACATGCCCCTCGTGCTAGCAAGATAGTTTGTGTTGTTTGCCGCGGCAGCGCGCTGACGCCTTTGTGGGTCGATCACAGCCGTTCTTGCGTGTCCTGAGCCGACGCTTGCGGTGCGAATAGCGCCAGGCCGCGCGATCGAAACCGTGGCGCGGGAGACGATCGGAGTTGTGGCTGAACAGATGAGCGAAACCGACATTTAGAACCCTCCGAATTGGTCATGGTCTGCGGTGGTCTTGTTAGACCGTTGAGCCCGTCGTGTCGTGGAGTCACGACAATGCAAGTCTTTTCCGCATTCGAAGACACATCACGCCGCGCATCTGGCCGATGGCTTCACTGCTCGAGATGCACGACGAAACGATCAATGCCTCGCTCGGCTCGAAGAGCACCCTATTGCTGGGGAATCGTTCGCACGCAAGGTTGTCAACCGTGCCGAAGTTCCGTTGCGCCCGAGGTTCCCTCGTCCGCAGCAGCCTAGCGAAAGCTGAGAACGATGCCCCAATCGAGCTCCACGGTGCTGCCTCGCGCATAGATCCAGGTGGCTATACCAGCACCTTCTCGTCTCACGTGGTGCACGGCGCCAGAATAACCGGATCTCGAGTTTGGAATTGGTGTGTGCCCAAGATGGCGTCCGCCGGCGTCCTGCTCGCGCGCCGCATCTTGATTCGGTTGCAAGCGTATCGGTTCTTCGTCCTTCGATCTGCACGTGGGGGACGTCGGACGCAGGTCCTGGAGCGGAGAAATCCAGCAGCGTGATGGGACTGAGCGGAGGAGCGTTGTGCTTTTGAGACGTTCGCAATTCTTGCTACCTGTCAGGAAGAGTTCTAGGCTGTCAGAAATCCTACAATCTGACGCAAGGTGAGATTCAAGTGCCTTTAACCGCTGGTTGGAGGCAGTGCCCTTGTCGTCGCAAGAGTCTGAAACGATGACGACGCGTGCCGAAACCAGACGTCTGATCTGGGCCTATCGCTTGTCTTCTCCCCAATGTCATGGGCATTCCCTCGGTCCATTCAAAGCGTAGCTCGAGCCTAAGGCGATGACAGTGCGTGAACGCGATCGTCTTTGCTGGCCCTTAAGGCGTGTCGTGACGGTCGTACGATCAAACTCATGCGTGCCGATTCAGCAGGGAGACGGTGGCGAGCCCCGCGATGCTTCCTGTGAGCCGCAGGAGCTAACTTCTGGGACGCAGGCGCCCGAGCGCGCAAGCTGATTTAGCCGGAAAGGGACGGGAAGGATTGCAAAACGACATTCTTGAATGCTGCCTCCATAGACCAGGACAATATGGGACGTTTAGGCAAGATCGGCAAAATCGATTGTTTTTATGGAACGCATCCAGGTCGCGAATAGAACATTGTGCGACGGCGCGGCTTGCCGCTGAACAAGACTCTAATGACCTTATCGTTGATGCGATCGTGTCCGAGCTCTCTTGTTGAGCGCACGGCCGATGGCAAGTCGAGATGCCAAAAGGATCCATGCTGGGCCTTAACGGCTCACGTCAGGCGCGCGCGCTGACAAATGATGCGGCAGGATAGTGATTGTTTTCTGACGCAGTCTCATTCGCTGCACTGGCAGATCCAGCAGGATCCGATGTTTGCTGAACCGAATGGAGGTACTGTAGCTGGGTGTCCGATTCTGCTTCGATAGGCCGACTGCCGCAGCGGTGAGTACGCTTGTTCCCTCGTGTTATTGCGGCACCGCGTCGTGGCCGTCAGCCGCGGTCCCTGCCGCATTCCCTGGGTCGATATTCAGCCGTTTCCAGTCGTTGGAGACAATTTGCAAGACAGCTTTCAAGAAGCTGACCGGCGAAGAGAATGATGCTGTTCGTCTTCAGATGTGGATTGGAGGATGTAATGAAGCGAGCTTCTGCCGCAAGTCGGTGCATGTGCGATATATGAGTGTATTTCGAGGAGGTAATACTCAGCTGTCTTGGCTGCTGGGCTCGTGTCAGCCTAAGTCCAGCCCGTCGGTCAGGTGGCAGATGCCCGCGCCGTTTATCGCTTTCCAAGGGTCTGCTCGATGAACCATCTCCCGGGACGACGCTCGCGAGGAGGCGATTCAGTAAACCTAACCTACGATGTTGTGACGTCGGAATAGCCGTCGCCACCACTTGCGTTCAATTGTGACTGATTGTCTTTGTTCGAAGTGCAACGGCGCTTGACGTCTGTCCACCCGGCTATTCCATCTTGTGGCGCTACGCTTGCGACCTGTGGTTCTCTATGGAGGGAGAAGAGCAAATGAACTTAACTGGCAGAGCCCTGTTGATCGTGTTGTCCGTGCTTTCTGCGACAACCGTGAGCGGTGTGGTCAGCGCCAATGAGACCTCGCCGAAATACATGGAGGTGCTCAAGGCCTTGCAGACGGGCAAAAACGTGAAACTCATACTGGATATGAACCATTGTACTACCGCCGAGGGTGGCAAGCCCGGGCCTGGGACGCAGGCTGGCCTGGTTATCAATGCGTTCAGGGTGACCGCCCAGAACGGCATCAGCTTTGCCAATGCGCATCAAACGGTGGATAGCTCAGGCCATGCCGTGACCGAATACATTCGCCACAGCCTCAACCGCGACGGAAAGCTTACCGTGCGGGCCTCCAAGCTTGTCGTTGGGACCACCGAACTCGTGAACCAGGGCGAATTCGTGTGCGAACTGCCTGATGGCGCAACATTCATCTGGTAGGCGACAAGCACCGCGGGAATGCGCGTTGACCTTTATCCGTTAGCGGTGTGGACAAAGTCGGCAAGCCGTCATGCGCTAGTATCGTCAGTAGCGACGGCCAGATCGTTTCTGGCCGTCTTTACGTCCGTGATAACCAGGTTCCGCGAACTCGCGTCAGTTCGCTCTGCATTGGGACCGGCGGTGCTCATGGGATCGTATTGATCAGAAGAACGGGCCCGCCTATGCTCGTATGGCCGGAAACCAGTTCCTCGCAGGCAATCAGCGCACATAGATCTCGACAAAGTATCTTCGCGGTTGATCTGCGTCTTCTGTCGGACCGCATTCTTCCAACTCATTCAATCTGCCGGCGGCGATGATGGAGATCTGATCCACAGCTCGCAGTTCGATTGATGCGTACTGCTTGGAATTTCGATTGAACTGACCTAGTGGCGTTTACCCATCAGCGTGGCCTTGGCACGACGCATGTGTCTAACGGCGCTGGCGCGGGCTGCGAGCGGTGGCGCCATCAGCAACGATGGGTGACTCTTTGAGCCAAATTGGGGCCGGTGGAAGCGAAGAACGCCGCCTCCACGCTTTCGGCCGTGTATGCCCTCATTCTTTCGGATTCTCGAGTTGGCTCCTGTTGGAGGGGATCGCAGCGTTCAGTGAGCCGCGGATCCGTTTAGGGGTACCCGGCAGACCGATGACCGATGCTTAGCTTCGCAAGCTGTTGCGCTCGACTGTGAGACGACCCCCGCGCGCATTGAGAACCGACGGGCCGTCAACGATTTGCTCAACGTGGTCCTTAACCCTGACGGAAAACAGAACGATGTGACAGATCCCGACAAAGCCGTCGGAAGCAAAGATGGAGCCGGGTTCGCAGATATTGGCAGCGAGCTGGCTGAACCGGCTTGAACTGCAAGTTAGATTCGATAGCCTGACACGTGTGATGACCCTCGAAGGACGACTTCTCTTGTTCCTGCTCAGGATGCTGGAAGCGCCAAGCGCTCGATTGCTTGAATGTGGCGCAAGAGCACGTTGCAGGCTTGATCGATGTTGCGCGCTCGCACGGCTTGCAGAATCAGGCGGTGATCCTGGTTGGGTCGCGGCCGCCAGCCTTGATTGCACGCCATCGCGAACACTAATCGTGAATTCGCAAGCTGCAGTCCGTCGAGACTAGCCAGCAGGCGCGGCATCGCGCAAGGAGCAACTAGCGCGTGGTGAAACGCGCGGTTGGCTAACTCGAACTGCTCAATGGTATCAGCATTGTCTCCTTCAATCAGTGCAAGCTCGATCTGGGCCAAATCGCGAGAGGTGAGCTTGGGAATCGCATTGCGCAAGGCGACCACTTCGAGCGCCGCTCGCATCTCGGCGATCTCCTTCACCGCCTTGGTATCGAGCGGGGCGACACGCACACCTCGACGAGGCTGAGCGACGACGAGGTGTTGAGCCTCCAGCCGCCGAAAAGCCTCACGCACTGGGACGTGGCTTGAATTGAATTCTCGGGCCACATGATCCTGCCGGAGCGGAGCGTCCGGGGGCAAGACGCCGCTGATGATGCGCTCGCCAATTGACTGCTCAATGCGCGCTGCGGCCGTAGCATTCGTCTGGTAAGCGGCTTTCATAGATTATCTACCGGAATAGCGAGTGCAATCTGGTCACGCATCAACTAACGTTAATCGACGGGTCCCTTGTTATAGATAATTGGACTTGTTGTCTATAATCTCAAGGTGGAGTGCGTTCATGACGGCAGGTCTGGTTGTGGGCCGGAAAGGCAGCGGAGACACCGCTGCCGTTAGCAGGGTTTGGGAACGCGCCGAGGCTGAGGCACTCTATGGGCTGCCGTTTGCAGAGTTGATGTTTCAGGCGCAGCGCGTTCACCGCGAGAACTTCGATCCAAACAGCATTGAGACGGCAAGCCTGTGCAGCATCAAGACGGGCGGCTGCCCGGAAGACTGTGGCTATTGCTCGCAGAGCGCCCATTACGACACCGGAGTGAGAGCCAAAGGTCTGTTGGATCGATCGGAGGTGCTCGCTGCAGCGAAAGCTGCAAAAGACGCTGGCGCTACCCGCTTCTGCATGGCAGCTGCCTGGCGCAGGCCAAAAGACCGCGATCTCGATTCCGTCTGCGAGATGGTCAGAGCGGTCAAGGAACTTGGCATGGAGACCTGCGTCACGCTCGGAATGCTCACGACGAAGCAAGCTGCACGGCTTTCCGAGGCAGGGCTCGATTTCTACAACCACAACGTCGACACCTCCCCTGAGTTCTATGGGAAAATCATCACGACGCGTACCCTGCAGGAGCGTATCGATACGCTATCTCTTGTGCGCGAGGCCGGCATCAAAGTTTGCTGCGGTGGCATCATCGGCATGGGCGAACGCGTCGAAGATCGACTTGGCATGCTCGTGCTGCTCGCCAATCTGGGCGAGCCACCGGAAAGCGTGCCGATCAACCTCTGGAACGAAGTCAAGGGCGTACCGGTCAATGACACCGCCGAGCGCCCCGATCCGATTGAGCTTGTGCGCCTGCTGGCAACGGCGCGGATCATGATGCCCAAAAGCGTGGTGCGGCTGTCTGCCGGGCGGCAATACATGAGTGATGAGGCGCACGCGCTGTGCTTCTTGGCTGGCGCGAACTCGATCTTCATCGGCGACGTGCTGTTGACCACCAAGAACTTGAAGGTCGATCGCGATACAGCGTTGCTCGCTCGACTGGGTATCGCGTCAGCCCTTTCGCAAGCGCAAAACGGCGGCTAGCCCGCCCAGAGCCAATCTTCAGTATAGGTGCGATATGCAAATCGCCCTGAAAGGACAAAATCTACGCAGCTCGAAACCTTACGAAGCTAAGTAGAGGCCCCTTCGCAGCGGGGACTGAAGATATTTGCGTTAATGAACTTAACCCTGGAAGGCAAAGAATGAACTCAAGTCGTTCGACCGGAGCTGCGGGCTATGTCGCAGCCTTGCATGCTCTTAATGGGGACAACCGGCTGCGCGGGCTCAAGCCGCGCGCCGGCATCGATTTTACATCGAACGATTACCTCGCGCTTGCGCGCTCGCCGCGGATGAAAAAGGCTCTCACAGCCGCACTCGAGACTGGAACGCCCATCGGGGCCGGCGGGTCGCGGCTCTTGCGGGGCAATTGCAAGGAGCACGAACAACTGGAGGCGGCTGCTACCCAGTTCTTCGGCGCGAAGACGGCGCTGTTCTTTGGCAGCGGTTATGTCGCAAATTTTGCTCTGCTGACGACGCTGCCGCAGCGGGGCGATCTGGTGGTTATCGATGCGCTTGTGCACGCGAGCATTCATGAGGGAGCGCGTGCCGGCCGTGCCGAGTTCCGGCTAAGCGCGCATAACGACGTAGGGTCGGTCGAAGACACGATACGTGATTGGCGGGCCAAGGGCGGAATGGGCCGGATCTTCATCGTGGTCGAAAGTCTCTACAGCATGGATGGCGATTTCGCGCCGCTCGAGGCCCTGGTCACGCTTGCGGACCGCTACGAAGCCTTTCTGATCGTGGACGAGGCCCATGCAACGGGCATCTATGGTGAGCAGGGACGGGGGCTTACCGCAGCCTATGAGGGACGCGAAAATCTCCTCATCGTTCACACCTGCGGCAAAGCGCTGGGCGCTGCTGGCGCGCTTGTTACGGCCTCCAGCGTGCTGCGCGAATTCCTGGTCAATCGCTGCCGTCCGTTTATCTTTGCTACCGCCCCTTCGCCCTTGATGGCGGTTGCCGTACGGGAAGCGCTTCTGATCCTGGAAGAGGAGCCTGAGCGGCAGCAACACCTGGCCAGTCTGGTCGCATTCACGCATCGTGCCATCGCTGCGCGCGGCCGCGCGAGTGGTTCGAATTCACAGATCATTCCATATATCGTCGGCGACAATGCGCGAGCAATGCAGCTCGCCTCTAAGCTTCAGGCTCGCGGCTTTGACATCCGTGGAATCCGGCCACCTACCGTGCCGGCGGGAACGGCACGATTGCGAATCTCCCTAACGCTTAACGTCACAGAGAATGATGTAACCGAGATGCTCGATGCCTTGGTCGAAGAGACATGGGACGATTTGCGATGAGTCAGTCGATTGTCGTGACAGGCACGGATACCGGAATCGGCAAGACGGTCTTTTCAGCGGGACTCGCCAAACTCCTGCGTGCAAACTACTGGAAGCCGGTCCAAGCCGGCCTCGACGGAGAAACCGATAGTGAGCTCGTCGCTCGCCTTGGCGGACTCTCACACGATCGTATCGTCCCGGAACTCTACCGTCTTCGGACCCCCGCCTCGCCCCATCATTCCGCGGAAATCGACGGAGTTCGCATTGAAGTGGACTCGGTTCGGCCACCGAACGCGGGCGAACGGCCGCTCGTGATCGAGGGCGCAGGTGGATTGATGGTGCCGCTGAACGGCGTCACTCTTTATATCGACCTCCTCGAGGGGTGGCGGCTTCCCGTCGTGCTTTGCGCGAGCACGCGACTCGGCACCATCAATCATTCGTTGTTGTCGATCGAGGCTCTGCGCAAGCGCCACATCAATCTTCTTGGGGTTGCGTTCATTGGCCAACGAGATGCCGCGGCCGAGACCGCCATTTGCGAGATCGGCCGGGTGCGTTGGTTGGGACGGCTGCCCTGGCTCTCTCCTCTCACGCCCGAGGCGCTGCAGGCCGCGTTCAAAGAATCATTCGTGGCCGAGGATTTCAAGCGGGGAGATCAAACGTGAAGTCGCCGATCTGGCATCCGTTCACCCAACACGCACTTTGTGACGAGATGACGAGGATCGCACGTGGTGAGGGTGCCTATCTTTACACCGCGGATGAGCGCCGCATCATAGATGCCATCTCATCCTGGTGGGTCGTGACCCACGGTCATTGCCATCCGCCTATTGCGCGCGCGATTCAAGAACAAGCCACCAAGCTCAACCAGATCATCTTCGCCGGTTACACCCATGCTCCGGCCGAGGAGGTCGCCGCCCTGCTTTTAAAACTCGCTCCCCGCGGCCTCGATCATGTCTTCTTCTCCGATAGCGGCTCAGCCAGCGTGGAAGTGGCCCTGAAAATGGCACTCGGCTATTGGCATAACATCGGCAAACCGCGAACGCGTATTGTCGTGATGCAGTATTCCTATCACGGCGATACTGTCGGGGCGATGTCGGTAGGTAGCCGCGGTGTATTCAATGCCGCGTACGGGCCCCTGCTGTTCGATGTGACGTCCATTCCGTTCCCAGCGAAAGGCCATGAGCAGGCGACACTCGACGCGCTCAAGTTCGCCTGCCGAAGCGAAACTCCGGCTGCGTTTCTCGTGGAGCCCCTGGTATTGGGCGCGGGCGGGATGCTGATGTATCCAGCTTGGGTGCTCAAAGAGATGAAGCGGATATGTGAGGCTTCCCATGTCCTGTTCATCGCCGACGAGATCATGACAGGCTGGGGCCGAACTGGAACACTGTTCGCCTGCGAGCAGGCGGACGTCACGGCGGATATCGTCTGCTATTCCAAAGGACTTACGGGTGGAGCACTTCCGCTCGCGGTGACGCTGTGCCGGGCCGAGATATTCGAGGCGCACTACTCGAAAGATCGGACCCGTACGTTCTTTCATTCGAGCTCTTATACCGCAAATCCCGTGGCCTGCGCCGCTGCAAAGGCCAACCTCGACCTTTGGCAGCATCCGAAAACTCGTCAGCGCGTGGCGTCGGTTGCCAGGATGCAAGAAGAAGCACTCGAACCTTTCCGGACGGACTCGCGCTTCGCAAACGTGCGTCGCGCCGGCACGATTGCGGCACTCGATCTGAAAGCCAGCGATGCCGGCTATCTGGCGGAGGTCGGTCCGAAGCTTCAGGCCTTCTTCAGAGAGCAAAATCTGCTGCTGCGTCCCCTCGGGAATACGATCTATGTGATGCCGCCATATTGCGTCACGAAAGCAGATCTTGACGAAATCTATGGGGGCATTCGCGAGGCTGCTGATGCGCTGGCCTGAAATTGGCCCTCTTCGCCGCCCCAGCAGCCCCGCTCTAAATAATCCTGCCGCGCGATCTTAAACGCCTGAAGTGGACCTATACCAAGCTTGAGACAAGGTTGTGAGAGCGGCGCGCACACAAAGGGAGGAAAAGATCTTGCTCTGAGAATCGCTATAATTGGCATTTTTGTGCGTGGGTTATCAGTCATCCAGACGAAAGGTCCTAATCTTCCCGCCCATGACACTCTTCCTTTCGTCCACTCGCGGGTCCCGCCTGTTCGGGCCAGGTGCTTGTATTCCGTGACGTGCTTGGCCAAAAGTCGGAGTCCGAAAATTCGTTCGCACCCAAGTGGATGATTTTCAGCTGGTGCAGGACGGGCTGTCTCGTTGGGCTACCAATGTTCGCGAGGGTTCAAATTCGGGACGATAACCTCCCTCTTGAACCGTGCGACTTCATTTGGCGCCTCATTGCCGTTAACGTCGGCGTTGTGCATATTGATCTTCCGCCCAAGGAAACGGCTAGCGAGTGCTGTTGCGAGCTCGTCTACGTGGCCCCACATTGCCGGTGTAGACGAGCACTCACGGTGTGTTGGTTTTCAGCCATGGACCCGTGCGCTCCGTATTCCGCATGTGTATGTCCGATTGCCGCCGCAATGTCTTAAATCCGACAGCAGCTGCCGGGGCAATTCCGCAGGAAATGCTGTAGTCGGGCATGTTCTTCTCGTCCAACAAAGCGCAGTCGAGATTTTGTGGTTGGCACGGCCGTTGCTCTTGAGCAGACAGACCACTGCCGCGGTTACAGGCCAAGCCGCTGCCCAATCCCAGTCCGACAAACGTGCTTCAGTAATGAAGCGACGTACCCGGACCAGGACAGAATTTACGCGAGCGCCAAGGACAAGAACTTACACGAGTTCAAGGAGACTTCTGGGGAAATGCTGGATGTCATCGGAATTGGGATCGGCCCATTTAACCTTAGTCTTGCAGCACTTATTGAACCTACTCCGCTCCGCGCACTTTTCCTGGAGAAGCGGGGCGCACTTGTCTGGCATCCAGGCCTTGCGCTGCCAAACAGTCGCCTACAGGTGTCGCCGCTCAAGGATTGCGTGACCCTGGTCGATCCTACTAGCCCATATTCATTCCTCAACTATTTGGCACTGCATAGTCGGCTCTACAGCTTCGTCAACAAGCGCAATGCTTCAACGTCTCGGCATGAGTTTACCGACTATTTCCGGTGGGTCGCAGGGCGACTCAAGACGCTCCGCTTCTCCGAGAACGTCAAGGACGTTATTCCCTTCAGGGACGGCTACCGCATCAGTACGAATACAACCACATACTTAGCGCGCGCTGTTGTTGTCGGTGTTGGCGTAGAGCCCAAGATCCCCGCCTGTGCCAGATCTTTGCTATGTGGCACTGTCTACCATGCAGCTGACTATCTCGAGCGGCCGCTACCGAATGCAGACGAGCATGTGCTCATTGTGGGAGGCGGTCAGAGCGGGGCTGAGATTATCGAGGACATTCTTACTCGTTCTGTATCCACCCAGATCACGTGGGCAACGTCGCGTTCGAACTTTTTTGCCATCGATGACAACAGCTTTGTGAACGAGGCTTACACGCCCGCCTATAGCCGCCGCTTTCACGCTCTACCGTTTCAGCAACGCCGCGATATAGTCGACGCCGAGATGCTTACGAGCGATGGTATTTCCGTCGACTTGTGTAACCGCCTATATGAAATGCTGTACGAACGGAGCGTGGATGGCACGCTGGCCGACCGTTTTCGTGTGTTGCGCGGCGTAGTCGTGAAAGACATCACCTCCCACAACAAGGGCTGGCGAGTAGATCTGGATGACATCGCAACGCAGCGAAATAGCCGCATCCTCGTCGATCGTATCGTGCTTGCTACAGGTTTCCAGCCACGTAAGCCGCCCTTCTTGGAGGCCCTACTCGAGGGCGCGAGTATGGAAGAGGGGCTGCCCATACTCGGCCCGGACTACGCAGTCCGCTTCAGTCGGCACATGCCAGGACCAGTATATCTCCAAAATCAAAGCCGCGTGCAGCACGGATTGCAGAGCGCCAATCTATCTTTGGTCGCGTACCGCAACAGCGTGATTATCAATAGCCTCCTCGGCCGACCGTTCTATTTGAATACATCCGACAGGCAGATGATTGAGGTTTACGCACCTTCAGACGAGTTTGAACGAGACGCCGGTGTGGTTGCGATGCGACTGACCCGACAGGTATCGGGTGGCACTTGAACGGCGGCTCGACCTCACCGCTGCGGGGCCGGATTGCGGATGGAACGGCCAACACCGCCGACCGGCTTTCAGGCACGCTCGACTACCGCGCCTTGGTACCATTTTTGATTGCCTCCATTGTCATTGCAGCAGCTTACGGCACTAGCTTTCTCTTGCCGGGCTACATGCATGCGCTCGAAACGGATGGTCAAGCAGCGGATCTTATCATTTCTAGCGGTATGGCTACCTCTCTCGTTTCCTGTTACTTGGCAGGGTGGCTGGCAAGGCGGATAAGCCTATTGCCCACGTTGACTGTCGCATCGCTATTTATGGCGTTAGCCATGCTTGCCTTTGCCGGCGCTGCTCTCGATACGCGGGCAGCGTACGGTGGAGGACTGCTGGTGGGCGCTGCCTGGTCAGTGTTCTTCATTTTGGCACCGCTGCAGATCATCCGCCATCTACGGCCTTCAGCACGTATTCAGTATTTGACGGTCTTATCCGGATCACAAATGGCTGGGCTCGGCCTGGCAGCTCCACTTGGTCACTTGCTCGCAAGATACACCGGTTCGCTGGCCACGATTTATGCGGTGCTTGCGATTGCGTGCCTGATCGCAGCCGCCTGCGTAGACCTTACAAGACGCGCAACTTCGAAGCTATCGGCACTTCCTATGCCAGATATCGCAATTACACTTGCCGCGACTAGGACACTGCTTCAGAAGCGCACAGCACTGCCCATCGCCATGATTGCGATTTCAGCCTGCATCTTCGCGGGGCTGTCCACATATCAGAGCGCGTACTCCGCCTCACGTCACCTCAATCCCGATCTTTTCTTTCTTTTCTTCACTGCTACGAGCGTGGTACTACGCTTCTCAGTCGCTCACCTGATGGGCAGCCTGCCGTTGCGCGAACTGGCGCTCACGCTCATCCTACTGACCGCTGCGTCTCTGGTGCTGTTCCTTTTCAACGGTGGCAGCACCTCACTCTATATTGCGGCCTCTGTCCTCTTTGCCGCCGGCTATGGGTTAAGTTATTCAACCTTGAATACCATCGCCGTCAATCTCGCCGGCGAGCACGGCGTCTCCGTGCCCACTACATCGCAGATCTTTACCCTCGCATATTTTCTCGGGCTCTTCGGCTTTCCTATGGTCGGAGGGCCGTTGGTCCGTGGACTCGGTCCTGACGTGATGTTGCTGGGCCTATTGAGCGCAGCGGCTCTTAATGCGGTGCTAGCAACCCGCCTGGAGTGAAGCACGACTGATCCGTCTCGTCTTAGGAAGGAGCTCACAGATGCTGACTGAGGCACAACAATCGAAATGGCATAAGGATGGATACCTTCGATTGGAGAAGTTCTTCGATCCAGTCACGCGCGAGAAGATTTCTAGTTATGTTGAGGAAGTTGCACGTTGGGATGTAAGTTCCGATAAGTGGATGTTGTGGTTCGAGAAGACGAGTGACAGCCGCAAGATTATCTCAAAGGCTGAGAACTTCTTAGACTACCATGCCCCTCTACGGGAGGCGCTCCTGGCCGATGGCCGCATTCGTATAGCGGTCGAGACACTCTTGAATGAGAAGACACGGATGTTGAAGGAACTTTTGATCTTCAAGTATCCGGACAGCGGTGGATACCACCCTCATCAGGACATCTATCATGTGCCGCACAAGATAGCCGACCGCATGGTGCACGCAATTGCATCCATCGCCGTGGACGACTCCGGCCCGGGTAACGGTGGGCTCTTCTTCACGCCAGCTCGCCATAAGGAAGGAATGTTTCCGATGGATGCCGGCGGCGTGATTCACCCGGAGATTGCCGAGACCTTCGCGTGGGAGCCGGTGCACTTGAAAGCTGGTGATGTTTTCATTTTCGACGATTATGCGCCCCATTACTCCCCGCCAAACAAGAGCGATCGGCCGCGTCGTGCGATACACTTGGTGTTCCAGCGCGCATCTACTGGGGGGCCGACACGCACCGAATACAACCGCATGAAGCGCGCCTACAACCCACCAGAGGAAGCGGTGGCGGATCTTGAAAACCTAAAGCTTCCCAATGGCATATTCTATCGCGACTGATGGCCACGTCTGAGGAAGATCAACATGTACACGGTGCGGCTCGATCATTCTGTGATGCGAACCGAATACGGCGCTCTGGTCTGGCGCCTCTTGGAGCATCTCCCGGAGGGGCTCAGCCCAGCATTTGGCGCTTCGGTCGTGGAGCTCGCTGCAGGCGATGCGGTCGACCCGCACGATCATCAGGAGCACGAAGTGTGGCTGCTGATCTCTGGTCGTGGAGAGTTCGAAGTCGACGGTCAGGTCCGTGACGTTAGCGAGGCGACGTTGTGTTACATCTTGCCACATCAGACGCACACTATCCGCAATATCAGCCAAGACAGCACTCTCAAGTTTGTCTCGATCTGGTGGGATTGACGTGCGCACTTATTTTGTCTGTCCCGCGCCGCCTTGCCCTAACGGCAAACTACATCTGGGCCACATCGGCGGTGTGTATTTACTGGCTGATATCTTCGTCCGCTTTCAGCGCATGACCGGCCATCGGGCCTATTACATCACCGGCTCAGACGAGCACGGCACACATACGCTTGAAACGGCACGAAAGCTCGGCCGATCCTTTAGCGAGGTCGCAGAACAATACGTTCATCAGATCTTAGAGTGTTTGCGTGCTGTGCAAATTACGCCTGATGTGTTCGTGCGCACATCTAGCGAGAGTCACAAGAAAAATGCGCGAGCGATATTCCGCGAGCTGCAAGTGGCCGGCTACGTCGACGTACGGCAGGGCGTCCAACTGTATTGCGAACATTGCGATGAGCTCGTTGCGGACTCGCTCGCAACTGGCCGTTGTCCGGCCTGCTCATCGCCTTGTGACAGCAACCTGTGTGAGAACTGCGGGTTGGCTGTTGAGCACGACACAATCCGTGACGCGCGGCACGTCACCTGCGGCCGCAATCTTATGCTAAGAGCCATCAAGCAGGCCGTTTTCGACATGCCACGTCTCGCTCGCCAACTGCATGAAGCCATCGGAGAAAGCGTGTGGCCCGAGCCGATACGCGCCAAAGCGCGCACTTGGCTACACCGGGAGGTGCGCGGCTTGCCGATGACTCGGCATTTCAAGCACGGTGTGGAGGTAAAACAGCCTGACTCTCTGATCGGCCAAACGCTGCTTACATGGTTTGAGGGCCTCTGGTGCTTCGACACCGGAATTCGCGAGCTATGCGCCCGCGCCGGTCTGGACGCAAACGCGACCTTGCACGACCAGAACAGCGAGCTTCTTTTCTTCATGGGGCAAGATAATCGCTTCTATTACACGCTAGGTGTGGCTGGCGCTCTGCTCGCGCGCGGCTACCCAATTCCCAAAAATCACTCCGTGCAGGATTTCTACAAGCTGGAAGGCGAAAAGTTTTCCACCAGTCGTGATCATGCTCTTTGGGCCGATGAAGTGGCGCGTGAGGTGGGACCAAACGTACTCCGTTATGCACTGGCGCGAGTGGCAAAGCCCTTTGGATCCGACGCAAATGATTTTAATCTCGACGGACTCGTCTCGGCAGCGTCACGCATTCGGGTCTGGGAAGATGCGTTACGGCGGTGTGCAGAAGACGCACGTATAGTAGAGAGCACTGAACTCTCCCCGAATTTCCGCCGCTTCGCTGAAGATTACGCCGATGCGGTCACCGCACTGCGTTTCTGGGATGCGCTTGATGTCATTGACAGGTGCTTCAAGGTAGCTGGCTTTGCACATGCAGGCGATTGGACAGGGAATGCTGCGCAGATCTCGCTGTTCCTGAGTCTACTCTATCCCGTACTACCTGAGCTAGCGATGGGTTACGGCCAGCATTACTTTGGCGGTGCGTGGCGGCCGTCCCTCGAGACTTCGGCCGTAGCAGTCCAGCCAAAGACGTCGGTGGGCTTTCCTCGTTTCAGCACGCCGATACCCGCAAACTTTGCCGCGGAGTACAATAAGCGCTTTGGCAAAGAACAGATTTCGCAATCATGACGATCCGAATGACGAAGCCATGAATTCGCGATTCTCAAAACGCAGCGCTATCGCTCAGGATTTCGCACCGTTCAACTCCTCAAGTGCGAAGCATGGTATCAATTTCAGCTACGGGCTGGCTGATCCGGTGATGTTTGCAGAACTGCCGTGGCCAGGCGCGTTTGACGGAGGTACAGGTGTGGCTCTCGCCGATCTGCCGCAGTATACGGATGCGGCAGGTTTGCCCGAACTCCGTACAAAGCTCGCACTGAGGTACGGTGTGCGGCATGACCAAATCATGCTCACGGGTGGAGCTTCACAGGCCTTGCAATTGCTTGCCGATGGCTGGATTGACCCCGGTGACGTAGTCCTGACGGAGGACCCCTCCTACTTGGGTGCACTGCGTACATTTTCGATCGCGGGTGCAACCGTGGTCCAGCTAGGTCTGGCGGCAGAGGGAGTGGATCTAAACCAGGTCGAGGCAATGCTGCAGACCAATGCCCGGGTGAAGCTTTTCTACACGATGCCAGCATTTCACAATCCGACCGGGCGCCAGATGTCGCGCGACTATGTGGCGAAATTGGCGGCACTGCTAGCCCGCAGTGGCGCTCTCTTGGTGCAGGACCTTGTCTATGCTGAGTTACCCTACAACGGCCCAACGCATTGGCTAGCGCCCGGCAATAACGTGATCAATGTCCATAGCATCTCAAAAGTTGCCGGACCGGGGCTACGGGTAGGTTGGGTGCTTGCAGAATCGGACATCATCAATAGGCTTGCGCACCTCAAACGCGACGGCGGCGTAAGTCCGGTTCTAAGTAATATCGTTTTGGGGTTGTTGCAATCGAGCGCTCTTGACTCGCACATAACACGCTTGTGCGAGCACTACCGAGCCAAGCGAGACAACGTACATAGCTTATTGCAGCGCAGCCGGATTTGTGACCCGGAATATAGCGTCCCAAGCGGGGGCTTCTCGTTCTGGGTACGGCTTACTCTGGGTACGGATCCGGAGAGGTTTATTGAAGCTGCAAGCCGCGAGCACGACGTGCACCTTGTAAATGGTCGTAACTATGGCCCAGGAAGTGGCCGTCACGTTCGCCTGTGTTTCAGCTATCTTCCAATATCTCTCATTGAGCAGGGGCTGGAGCGCTTAAGTCACTTGCATGCTAACCGCTAGACGCGCGTGGTATGTTCCAGCAGAGTTTCTGATCTAGGACGCGTCGCAGGTCCAGCTCCCAGCGCCGGCGCTTCTGAAAGAGAGATAGCTCGCAGGGACATAACAAGTCACTGTCCTGCTTTGTTGCCGGCCGGCAAGGTCGCCTCGGTGCGCCCCTAGCCGGCGTGTAGATGGGCTTTGCGCGCGTTGGCCCTTATGAGCCCTGCGCCAGGACGACCACGCGATGATGTGGGCGTGCGAGATGCGCGGCTGGGCAAGCTTCATGCTTCATGCGATGCGCCGGATTTCCGGGATCGACCAGCGGATCAATAACGATGCTTCGGTCGAGACCGCGGTCATTTGTTTTTGAGCAACGGCCCGCTGTTGGCCCGATGACCGATGAAGGCCATCATGACGAACGCCGCCGATTGACTGAGGATCTCCAAGCCAAGGCCGGACGGCGTCATCTTCTTTCTGATGCTCGACGAATTCTCGGCGCTCCGCTGTTCCACCTAAGACGAGCGGCTTGTTTCAAAATCCACCGATTTTGTTGCGAAGACAACATCGCGATCGAAAAACCGCAGAGAATGTGCATCGCGTCTGCTGGCCTAGATCCTGCACACCACAAGGCCGTGGAAGCGGAGCCAACAACGTCGCCTATTCGGCGTTCGTTGCAAGTTGGCGCGCGTCATATGTCCGTGAGGTGAAATGCGATCTGGAATTCTTTTTTGCGGGGTCACAATAGCTGTGCTTGTTGCAGGCGGTACCGTCAATTCGGCCGATCTTAGGCCGGCAGTAAAGGTCCCACCCGCCGTCTGGAGCTGGACGGGCGGATATATCGGCGGTCACGTCGGCGGGGGCTACGGGCAAACATCATTCAGTAATCCCTATGGTCCGTCACTCTATGGGGACGTTGTCCACACCCCTGTGTTCCTGGCCGGAGCTCAGATCGGCTACCTCTGGCAGAGGGAGCGCTGGGTTTTTGGCGTTGAACTGGAGGCAAGTGGCGCCGTCTCGGACGGTATAAACACCTGTCTTGCCGCTTCCAGCTTTGTCGTCAGCGCCAACTGCAACGCCAGTCCAAACTTCTTTGTCACCGGGACGGGGCGCCTGGGGTATGCGTTTGGACCGCAGGGCCAAACGCTGGCTTATCTCAAGGGGGGCGTGGTCTGGCAGCACAATCGCGGCGAGGTCACCAACAACAACGAATTCCGTGGCTTGGCGCCCCAGAATGCCACCCATTTCGACTATGGTCGTGTCGGTGGCACAATCGGGGTAGGCGTCGAGCAAGCGCTCACGCCGGCCTGGTCCCTAACACTTGAATACGACTATCTAAGGTTCGGCGGAGCAAACGTGGCGACCCCTCCGACCCTACGGTATCCACCTTTGGCAACAGTCCCAGCCAACGTCACTAGCCTATCCAGCAGCTACCACGTCGGAAAGCTTGGCCTGAACTACCATTTTGACGCCGCCCCATGGACACCGGCATGGTCAGATGCGCCGCTATACCCGACAAAGCCAGCGGTCAGCGCCTCGCCGATTGCCCTCGCTGATGGGTGGTCGCTGGAAAGCGGCACACGGCTGTGGTTAAGCCGAGGAAGGTATCAATGGGACAACGGGGGCAGTGGTCTCGTATCAAGACTCTCCTATCATAGGCTGGATGGGATTTCCGGTGAGTTGTTCCAACGTGTGGATAGCCCCTGGGGGATCTTCCTGAAGGGCAATATCGGGGTCGGGCGCTTCAACACTGGAAACATGAACGATGAAGATTGGGGCTTGGTCCCTCCCTACGTGAGCCAGCCCATCGCGTACGTCAACACGATATCGGGCCAGGCCAACGGAAGGTTCACCTACTACACCGCCGATGCCGGATACAATTTCCTCCGCGGCAGCACCTACAAGGTCGGTGGGTTTATGGGCTGGAGCTACTACGGCCAGAAGTCCGACTCGATAGGCTGCGTTCAGATCGCCGCCCCGAAGTCTGATCCATGCCTTGCGCCGGGCGATAGAAAAATCATCGGCAGCCAAGACACTGACTGGAATGCGCTGCGCATCGGCCTCAGCGCTGAGACCAATTTGCTAGATCGTTGGCGCGTGAGTGCCGATTTTGCTTACCTGCCGTGGACGGATTTCCACGGGCGCGACAACCATTTGCTACGCCAATTCACGACGTTCAATGATCAACGCGGGAGTGGTGGCGGTGGTGTGCAGGTCGAGGCAATCCTATCCTACTTCATCAGTAAGAAGTTCAGCGTCGGCGTCGGTGGCCGCTATTGGGCCATGTGGACCCCAAATGAGCGTAAAGGACACGCCACGCAAGCCCCGGACGCGCACCACGCCCCCGTTACCAAAGGGCCCTTTGCTGCGGACCATCGCATGGAACGATGGGGCACGTTCCTGCAGGCCTCCTACAAGTTTGACTAAAACTGCCTGCTCCTCGTTCTAAGCTTGGCACCGCCGAGATACCACAATGAAGACGGCGCCGCGCTCTTGGCTAGGCTGGAACTAAGCGAAGGATGGGACTATAGCTGCAAGCGTTTGGGCTTTTGGGCCCGAAAGCTTGCATCGACCCATCAAAGGTGAAGACCAGGCGCCGCGGAGGTGGTGCAACGTTTGATCTTCGATGTCAGCGCCGTCGTCCGCCCACCGCAAGCGCGCGGTCGGAGCTTTGATTGCGCCGCTTTGTTGTCGTTTGCGCTGCGCGGGTTGTCGTTATCAACCTGCGGCTTAGCGATGACGTCGTGAATCGGTAGGGACGCGGACGCCGGACCGATGTCAATCGTTTGCAAATTTGACCCCTTGCATTGCCGATAAATCCCTATTGTGGAGGTTTGCCGTGAGAAGCTCGATCAGCACGCCTTCGATACAGCAACTATCTTTTTCTCTGCTCTACCCTTGGTTCCTACGAAGGCTGAATACTTGTTGAGCTGATCCATTTCCTGCCTTTTCTATCCATCCCGTCCTCAATCGCTTGCGGCGATTGGCTTTTGGGCGACGATCGTGGCGGGCACTTCACTTTATGTCCGCCTTTGCCGGTAACGTCATAGTATCTTCGGGTGCCTCAGGCTTTTGGCGTGCCAAATCCTAGCAGCGCTAATCACCGAACCGATCGCAAATCCGGCCTAAAGCCTTGAGTTCTTCACCCTCGAGAACGAACTTGCTTGTAACTCGGCGGGTCGCTCAGAGATTTGGCATTCCGATTTTCGAGCCTCGGCTTTCCTCCTGACGCAGGCCTAACCGTTCGGCCGCATCGCGCTCCAGCTTCAGCTTGAATTGTGACAAGTCGATAAATTCGTTCGCCTGCCGCCGAAGTTCGTCGGCGATCATCGGCGTCTGGATCGCGATCGTGGACACAACAGTCACCCGCTCGCCGCGCCGCACCCCATGCAAAGGCACACGATCTCAGCCGTCGTCCAGCGTGCAGAACAGAATAGCACGCTGATCGTGGTCATTGTCGCCGGAATTATCGCCGCATTGGATCGTCGTCCGTTGAAGAAGCTTGGCGCCGACGAACACGCGCTGCTCCGGTTGCTGCACCGGTGGCGCGACGAGGCGGCAGACTCTGGGCACGCGATCACCCGAATAGCAGCCGCCTTGGAGGTCGGCCGCGACGGTTTTTTGGCTGGCTGCGTCGCCGTCCCGCGAGCACCGGGCCGGCAAAACCGACGACATCAACGCGCGTATAGCCGGCCTCATCCGTAGGTCGCACGAAGAAATGGCATCATTCTCTCGACGATTGCGGCGCCGTGACGTTTGATTTCCCAAGTAAGGGCGTCATCGAAGCCCGGCGCGTGACGATGAATCGTGTTTCTATCGAGCACAACCTTAATGGGAGCCCCGTTGATCGTAACCCAGCCTACCAAGGCATTCCCGTTCCACTCAACCTCGGAGATTTCTTCGCTCATCAAGTTCCCCCGTATCTCTTCCCAATCGAAATGCAATCAGTCAACTGATTGGCACTGGCTCAGATTCGTCTTTGGCAATTCAGGGCGCACAACATGTGCTCGTGAGCTTGCATGCGGCGCGCTCGTCATTCTCGCCGGATCTCAAATCAAGTCTCATATAGGAGGCACGATCGACAGAAAACGGGCGGCTGAGAAGTCGAAAGCATCAGGCCGCAACCAATCGGCGATTCCCCCGTGGCATGGAGAAATCCGGCCAGTGACAGGGCGCTGGCGCGAGCTTCCTTCTCCCACGCGCGAACGTTTGCTGGCAAGTCCGGTCTCCTGCAGAAGTCGTCGATCAGCTTCGCGGGCTCATTTGCCATGTCATAACGCCTCAGCCCTATCAACAAATGGGGAGGGGACACTTCGCTAGCGCTCTAGTGATCAAGAACTTCTGGCAAGCGTGCTGTACCAGGGGTCGTGCCAGCCAACTGTCGCGTTCTTTCCGCCTTCGCGTCGAGCCTGCGCAAGGCACTACGCCCAATAGCCCAATCAGGACTAGGACTGCTCCAGCTCCGATCAGCCAGTACGTGAGCGTGACATCATCCACAGCCGCTGCTTTCGCTTTCGATTTGGCCACTTGAAGAGATCTCTTTACAGGGCGGAGAGATGACGGTCTGCGGAGGCGCGACGCAACGCGCGTGCCCGATCATTCCCTTGAAAGATGCTCGCGAAGGGCGGCTGCTTCGAGCAGTTTCTCAGCCAGAAGCTTCTTCAGCTCTGCGTCCTCCTCTTCGAAGGCCTTCAGCCGCTCGGCCGTGGCGCCGTCCGTACGCATTGTCAGGTCAGTCATTCTCGACATTTGCTCTTTCCTCAAGGTCAACATGCGCGTTCGCGGGCCAATCCTTCGACCGACTTCCGCCCCGCTTGTCCACGCCCCGCGAGCGAAGATAGCTTCGCTGGTGAAGGCCCGACAAGTATACGAATGGGATATTGTTCGCTTATCACGTCCCGCCCCATATCTAGTTTTCCGCAATTAACCGACGCAACCTGTCAAGTAACCGCCGCTGGCTAGAGTCGCCTTTCGCATTTCATAAACACCGAAAGAGCTCGTGCGTTCCTGCTAATGCGGCGCGCTTGTCAGCCTCAGGACATATTGTTCAAGGCGGGCCACATATCGATCCAACGTCTCGGCATGAGACGGACGCAACGGTCTCTCGCGCGTCTGGTAGGTACGGAGCTTCCAGGCATTCATCGGCGCTCTCGAACGAGACGAGAGTAGCTGACTTCACGCGGTTCGGCTTCTCCATCGTCAGCCGCTGAACGATCGCGATGGAGTTTGTCAGGCGCGAAATTGGGGTAGTGGAGGAGCTGATACCGGATTCGAAGGCTGCGCTGTGCTGCGCGCTTCGCTGGCCGCGCTCGCCTACGATCGTCGCGACTATGCTCAGCTTCTCGACGATACCCGGTGCTACTGCGCAGCGCTGCGCGCCGGACACGCGCAAGCGGCGGGGGCGGAACGCTGGTCTTACACCGAGTACTTGCACAACGGCATCGATTCGATCACCTACGCGAACGTGCTCTGTTGCCTGTCGTTGCTGTGGGGGCTGGACATGGCGACCTGGCGCGCGCGTCCGGCGTTTCGCCAGGTCCTGCGGCTCATCTCCGCGATAGGGCGCCTGCAGAACGACCTGCATGGACGCGACAAGGACAGGTCGGCCGGCGAGGCCTACAACGCGCGATTCTCCTGCTGCAGCGCTATCCGGCTATGCCTGTGGTGGAGTTCCTCAACGACGAGCTGGCCGGCCTTAGGCGCGTGCTGGACCGGGTGATGGCGAAAGAACGCTTTCCCGCGCCCTGGGGAGCGTTGATCGAGGCCATGGCGGCCATCCGCGCGCAGTACTACCAGACCTCGACCAGCCGCTACCGCAGCGACGCTGCGGGGGCAGGCTAGCGTGCGCCGGCTTCGTCAACGGCGAGATCAAGCGGCGGACCGAAGTGGTCGGCATCTTTCCCAATGCGGACGCCATCACACGTCTGGTCGGCGCAATCCTGTTCGAGCAGAATGACGGGTGGGGCGTCGAGCGTGGACGCTACATGACACTGGGAACCATCGAGAGTGCGTCAAGTGCCTGACCGAAGTCCGTAAGGTCAGCCACCATCATTGGCTCTTCAAGGCTCTCTGGTCCGTCGCGATCAATAGTGAACACATTATAACCCCGCTCGCGTAGATATGGGACCAAGGTCTTGCCGATCTTGCCATGACCGCCGGTGACGGCGACGCGCTTGTTGCTCTTTGTCACTTTCGGTTCTCCGAGTTGACCGCCGATCGCTGCGATCGGCGGTCATATAACCAGCGTCTGCCCGGAAGGGTGCGCTACGAAATTCAACGCTGCGTGCAATGGGCTCACGATCCAAGCTCAAACGCAGAGCGCCGTCACGAGGGAAACAAGGTCTACATCGAGTTTCCCAGCGGCATCGTCCAGGCCGAGATGCCGCCGCTGTTCGTCGTCGGTCCGGCGGGCGGCTCTGAACTCGTGAACTACCGCGTCAACCGCAACTACTGCATCGTCAACCGTCTGTTCGCTGCCGCCGAATTGAGTCTGGGCGACAAGGACAGCGAGCGGCGCGTGCGCATTGTCCGCACCGACGGAAGGCCGCGCTCATGGTGATAGAGAGCGAAGACGAACATCAGCGCGACATCCCGCCCGTCGCGCCGCCGGACCTTCGGCTCAGGGGCGAGCGGCCCCGCGTCACACGGCTCTCGCGTAGGGTCCTGATCGGCCTCGGCGCGGCGGCGGCCCCTCGACGCCAAGCGGGCTCGGCGACGCTCTCCAGACTGGCAACACGCAACACGCCGGCCAGGAGTTGCTCAGCACGCAGAACAGGCCTTCGGCCGACGGGCTCGCCGCCTTGCCGAAAGACTACACCGGCCTGCCCCGTCAAGCGCCGCTGCTCGGGCCGCCGCTGCCGGGCGATCTCGGCAAGCCCATCCTCAACGCCGGTGCTGCACCGAACACGGTGGCAGCAACGTCTGATCCGGACACCCAGCACAGATCCCAGGAAATCGAGGCAGCGCTGGTGAGCCGCCTCTTCGCTCAAACTGCTCAGCAACCGCCGAGGCTTAATCGACAAACGTACGGTCAGTCCGGACCGGTTAGAGGCCAAGGCCTCACCTTACGTAGTGCAGGCCGGCACCGTGATCCCGTCAGCGCTCCTCACGGGCATTCGTTCCGATCTGCCTGGCCAAGTCACGGCCCAAGTGACCGAGGCGGTCTACGACAGCCCGTCCGGCAAATATCTTTACGACCGGTATCTCGAGGGTGCTCCTCGGCCGTGGCTTTCGCAGCATTGTTTGGCGTGTCCGAAGTCAAGGCAGCGAGTGCGAAAAGACTTATACCATAGCCATCCGGTGAGCGAAGCGAAGGCCGTTCAGGCATAGCCAAGTACGCCCAGAAGCGCGCCGACGAACTGGGTTGCGTAAAGCTTCAAATTGACGCGACAACAAACCTAAATCTTCAAGACCCAGCGCGGCAGTTGAGAATTGGATCCTTCAGAAAGCCGATGCCATCGTCATTCGTCCCGTTGATCCGACCGCGTTCGTACAACTCAGCGAGAAGCTCAGTCGAAGGGCATCAAGCGGCTCACGTACACCAAGCCGTTGAAAGGCCAGGATGGGTCCGTAGGCTGGGATACTAACAAAGCGGGCCAGTTGATTGCCGATGATGTCACGGCGTGGGCGAAAAGCAAATCTGCCGAAGGGCGGCGTTTCCGCCGCAGTGACTGAGCTTTCGGTCGAGTCCTCGCTCGCCGGCCAGTAGGAGACACCCAAAGCTGCGCTGAAGAAGCTCGGAGCACCTGTCGTCCTGGCGCAGGATTGCGCCAATCAAGAATGCGAATTGGCAATGGCCGAGAATGCGCTAAGGGAACACCCCAATCTAAGAATTTTTATCGCAGGTCGCACCGATGATCCGGGCGTCGGCGCAGCCAGGGCATTTCGAAATGCTGGCATCGACCGAGCAGAAGTCTATATCGGCGGAATGGACGGTTCGGAGCAAGCGCTCGTGGATATCAAGAAGGGCACCTACTATAAGGCGACAGCCGCGATCCGGCTGGATCTTCTCGGCTATCCGTGTCAAACGGACGATCCTCGCCCTCTACGTGCTGACTGGCTTGGCGGTGGCTATTGGCGCCGTACTTATCGTCGCTCGTATTGATAGCGCACCGTCCGGCACGCTCGGCGTCAGCGTGGAGATTACGGTACTTACGGCTGTACTACTCGGTGGGGTTCCGTTCACTGGTGGGCGAGGAAGCATGTGGCGCGTTCTTCTCGGCGTCTGGTTCTTAACGGTACTGCGGAACGGCTTGGCTCTCATGAACGTCGGTGCCGAGTTTACCAATATCATCTCGGGCACTGTCCTTGTCGTTGCTGCAGTCCTCGAAATCCTCCAAATCCACCTTCGTAAGAAGATATGAGCATCACTCGTCACCGGCGTTGATGCGTCCTTGCGCCAAAGCTCTCCTCCCTGACTGGGCCGCCCGAAATGCGAGCCGCCCGTTTTTTTTGTCCGCGGGTCTAAGGTAGCCGCGCTTGGCTTCCTTCGGCGCGGACTGCCTTTGACATCACGCTGCTGTTCGCTTCGACCGTCGGGCACGCGGTGTCGCGCGGAGCCCTAAATCCCGGACGCCTCGATCAATTTGGCCGCCCATCGCTAGCGATCAAAGGGCGATCTCCAACGTTCGCGGTTTTGTACGCAATTGGCGCCCCTGACACGATTGGAACGTGTGGCCTTCGCGTTCGGAGTGCAAGGTCGATCTAAGCGGCCAAACGTGGGATTGCCGCTTCCATCAATCGCAAAAATCGGGTGTTGCGTGTCCCCGCAGCCAAATACTGATTTGATCCGATCTGATACGAAAATGGCCCGCGCGAAGCGGCCATCTTTCAAAGTTTGACGAATTGCCAATTCGCAGCGATGGGCCAGTTAGCGACGGCCCTCATGCAGGTGTGCTCCAAAGTGAACTGCGCGGAGTTGATAGTATGCAATGAGCAGCTTCACCTCCATCAGTTCCTCGGGGTCGCTTTTCAGCCTCCAAAAGGCATAAAATACGGCTACGGGCATACTATGGGTCGGCCATCACCAGTCGTTCAGGCTTACAGTTTGAGCCTATGCTCGGGTTGCTAACCAGAATGACGACAATAGCGGCGGCAGCGCGGAGATCCTATGAGAGCACGGCCTACGTGACAGTCCGGCCGGCCCGGAGCGAACTGGTCCACCTGGTCGGGTGAAAAGCGAATAGGCGCCGGCTCATGCAGCCAACCTTGATGGTCATTGATAGGGCATTCGGCCAGGGTGACTACTACTAGATCGAGCAGGTTCGTTTGCCACCCGGCATGAGCTAGTGCGTCATGAGTTCGTGGGTAGAGCCGCTATTGATAGATGGGTGCCTGCAGCAAAGTGCGCGCCCGGAAAGGGGAAATTCATGCATGCGACCGCGCTGAGCCGCGCCTCTCCTGCGCTGATCCTGGGTGCCTGCGGGGTAATGGGGAGCGCGCGAGCTGGTGATCCGCCGGGGCCTGCCGAGGTCACGACGCCGGCCGGGCAGAAAGGGGGCGCCTGCCAAACGCCGAATATGCCGTCGCCGGCCGAGCAGCAGCGCCTGCCGCCGGACTCCAGCACCAGGCACACGCTTGAGCTCCCTGGGCGGATGCTTTCTTTCGTCGCGATCGCCGGCTCCATCCGTCTGTTCGACGACAAGGGCGAGGCGCAGGCGGACATCGCCTATACCTCCTATCAGCTCGACGGCACCGATCGCGGTACGCGCCCCGTGACATTCTTCTTCAACGGCGGACCGGGCTCATCATCGGCTTGGCTGCAGCTAGGCAATGCCGGGCCATGGCGACTGCCAATCAACGCGGACAAGGTCACGCCATCGACATTTCCGGAGGTGAGGCCAAACGGAGAAACTTGGCTCGATTTCACCGACCTGGTTTTTCTCGATCCTGTAGGCACTGGCTATAGCCGGTTCGTGGGGACCGGCGATGATGCGCGCAAGCGGCTCT
This sequence comes from Bradyrhizobium glycinis, assembly GCF_016031655.1. Taxonomy (GTDB): domain Bacteria; phylum Pseudomonadota; class Alphaproteobacteria; order Rhizobiales; family Xanthobacteraceae; genus Bradyrhizobium; species Bradyrhizobium glycinis. The sequence goes on along the minus strand of NZ_JACCHQ010000018.1, from coordinate 64,340 downwards.
ATTCCGTTGATGGCGACGTCAACGCGCTGGCGCTGGTGATCCGCCGCTGGCTCGAAAACACGACCGGCTGTTGTCGCCGAAATATATCGCCGGTGAAAGCTATGGCGGCATTCGCGGGCCGAAACTTGTCCGGGAGTTGCAGATGCGCCAGGGTATAGGCGTCTCCGGCCTGATTATGGTCTCCCCTCTGTTCGACTACAGCCAGTATGCCAGCACGAGCCTGCTGCAATACGTCGCAAGATTGCCAAGCTATGTCGCGACGGTGCGTGAAGCCGAGGGTCCGGTGAAGCGTGCCGATCTCATCGGCGTGGAAGCTTATGCACGGAGCGAGTTTCTGGTCGATCTCATCAAAGGCCCGGCGGATAAGGAAGCGACCATGCGTCTCGCCGACAAGGCTGCCGCGCTGACGGGCATCGACAATGCCGTAAGTCGTAGGCTCGCGGGCCGCTTCGGACTTGACGAATTCCGCCGCGAATTCGAGCGTAAGAGCGGTAACTTAATCGGTAATTATGACGCCTCGGCGCGTGGCCTCAATCCATATCCGGAATCCGATTTACACGCTTCCGGCGATCCCTCGGGCGATCCGCTGTTGGCGCCGCTGACCAGCGCCACTGTCGATCTGCTTACGCGCAAGCTAAACTGGCGGCCGGACGGGTCCTATGAGTTGCGTAACCCAACAATTTTACAGGGTTGGGACTTCGGTCACGGCTTGCCGGAGTCAGTTTCGGAGCTGCGCCAGACTCTGGCAACGGACCGCAATATGAAGTTGCTAGTCGGGCACGGCCTGTTTGACCTCGTCACGCCTTATTTCGGATCACAGATTGTGCTGGATCAATTACCGCCATTTGCGTCGGCGCCGCGCGTCAAGCTTGTAGTCTTTCCGGGCGGCCACATGTTCTATTCACGAGACACTTCGCGCCAAGCTTTTCGTGCAGAGGTCGAAGCGATGATGAAGTAACTGGACCACAAGCATGATTAGGTGCGCGCCGGCATCGCTTCAACTGAGACGCTGATGAATCAGAGGTCGGCTTCAATCGATGCGAGGCTTCCTTCGGCCGTACCGTGGTCGCCCGAGCTGCTTCCCGTCCGTTCGATCGATCTTAGGTTTTCAAGTATGGCGGTGTGGATACCTATGGCATTTATAGGATGGCTCCGGAATGATGATCGGATCGCGCCGAATGGCCAAATGAGACAGTCTGGAATACTCGCGATGGCAATACAAATCTAACTAAAAAAGGGGCGGTTTAAAATGAAGCCACCTCTGTGGAGGATCGAAGCGTCGACCAAGCAGAACTATCGCTTAAGATTGTCACCAATGATCCTGTACGAGTTGATTTGGCCGACCAGTTCTGATGCCCACCCGCTCAGAACCTTGTCAACTCCAGTTGTGCCGGCCCACCGGGTGAGAAGACCGGAGCCAGATCTCTTTCATGGTTTAGCTCTTGATTTCGTAAAAGCTGTGCCGAGCGCAGAATTATTCTGGATGATGCTGTCGCGATGCTGGCCGAAGCAAACCTATATCTGGTGTCGGGCGCGCCGTAGCGCTGGAGTAAAGCTGCGGGTGAGCCGCCGATCGGTCGATCCTTTGCGCACGAACATCATCCGTACACCGATTTTAGCCTGATCGGCCTCCCACAACGATTGTCGTTGTCTGGTTCAAAACATTCGGCGTCAAATTCGATTTCCTGACGCCTATTCGGCCCTTAGCTGCGACAGATACGAATGGCACGATCGTTGCTATCGACATCAAGTAACGCCGGTAAGAGCTGAGTGCATCTCTTGAAAGATCACCTTTCCGCCCGCAAGCCGTGGGTGCGTTCTAAAAAGAAGCAAGGCTTTGAGCGTTCGCATTCAGCATGGAGAGCGATGTGGACTTGCGTATAATTTGCCGACGAGACAAATCGCACCTTCTGGTATATCGGCACTGCCAAACGACCGTTGCGCCTTCGGCGTTGCCGGGCTCATAGAGAATTGCAGCGAGCGGTACTGTGTGGGCCCATGACTAGAATTCGGTCGCCCTGCTCAAGCGTGTCAGCTGCGGAGGCAACCGACACAATTGGTGGCTCCTCGATGCATCGCGTCGCCATTTCACGGACGAGTTCGAAACCCGTCGCATAGGCCACACAAAAAGAGGTCAATAACAGGCCCGTTCATAATCCGGGCAATACGGAATCATCCAGATGTCGCAAACGATCGGTCCTGAAAGCAAGTGCACCGCGAATGAACGGGCAGAGCACTGGTCAGATTCGAAAAACAGCTTTTCATCAGATGGCGAGTTTGTTCGGTACTGGAGCCGAGCTGCCGATCGGCTGCGCGCGGCGGCCGCTGTCGAAAGGCGGACCCAAGAGGCGATCAGAAAGACTGGCATTGGTTTGCAGCTTTCCTCCGAGAACTTCAACGGTCTTGACCTGTCAGATTTCCCGCTGCGACGATGTACCCTCAATCGTGCGCAGCTGCACGGCGCAAAGTTGGATCGGGCAGACCTATCTGGGGCAAATCTTATCTGTCCGGGGCTAGAGAGGGTAAGTTTCCGTGGAGCCAAGCTCGATTATGCGTATATGCACGCAGTTGCAGCGCAGGTTTGCAATTTCGAGGATGCCAGTCTTCGCGGTGTAATTGATGCAACCGGAAGTCTGTTTCACGGTTGCAGCATGAGAAGGGCACGCTTTGACAACGCGATGCTGAGCGGGCTCCTCCTTTACCAGTGCGACGCGAGTGATGCTGTATTTGACGGCGCGGAACTGCAGGGTTCGACCATCAATGAATGCTTCCTTTCTTCCGCTTCTTTCCGCTTTGCAAAGCTGAGTCAGGTCACGATCACGAAGGCGCATCTTGCGGCTTGCTCATTCTTTCAGTCGAAAGGGGACTGTTTGTCGATCGTGCGCCCCACCTCGGTCGACGGTCTGGTCCTGGAAGGCGCTTATCTTCCCTATCTGAGACTCTCCAAGGTGAGCGGCCGCATTACGGCGAGAGCCCTGAGCGCTCCATTCGCTGATGTTCACCAGTCAAACCTTTCAGGTGCGGAGCTCGAGCAGGCAGACTTGACCGAGGCGCGATTTCTGTCCGTAAGCTTATCCGACGCAAATCTGGTCGGTGCTGTGTTGAATCGTGCTTCTATTCACTCCTGTCAGCTCGATGGAGTGGACCTGTCTCGGGCTTCGGGCGAAAGCATTTGCATAACAGAGAGCACAATGCGAGCCAGCAAACTCACAGGTTTTCGCGGCCGCTGTGCCTTTGTGCGCGACTGCGACCTTGAATCTGCAGACTTATCACAGGCTTACCTCTACAGGTCGATGATGACGGGTGATCCCCCGAAATCAATGGCGCTGGACCACGCAAATCTCGAAGGATCCAATCTAGTGCAGGCATATCTGGCAGCAGGAATGACTGACAGCAACCTGGAGGCAACGCGCGTCGCATACGTTCGCATGAACCAGTCGTCCTTGCGCGACGCGAACCTGCGCGGGATATCGCCGTTCCAGGCCAGCTTCGTAAAAGTCGACTTTTCAGGCGCTAGGATAACGACATTCGAACCACCGTTTTTTGCCGACCGATGTCCGGGACTGCAGGCCGCTTTGAAGGGTGATCAGCAGTGCGAGCCATCAAGCTACCTGGCTGAACTCTCATCGTTGGTCAGAAGTGGTCGAGAAGGGTCAACCTGATTGCTTTGGAAACTGCAAAATGGAAGGGACTACAATGCCCGAGAGCTTGGAGCAGGTGGGTGCGGTGTCCGAGCTGTAAGCGGGCGCTAAAGCTCTTTGGGGCTCGTGGGCAAGCGCTGCCAATCCGCCACCCAGGGCCGACCTTTTGCGATCCAACCGATGCGATCAGACGAGCCTTTTAGCGTCCAAAAAAATTGGAGTAAGAAAAATGCATCTGGGATGTCTTTCTGCAGGCAAAGCGTTCATCCGGGAGGTGGCGAGAACAGGGCAGACGATTGGGACGGTACACACCCTCGGCGCCCTGCATCTTGGGCATGCAGAACTGATCAGACGTGCGGCATGTGAGAATGACGTCGCAATTGTCACAGTCTACCCGAACAAGACCCAACTTAGACCAGGTGGGAGCTACGATTTCGATTTGGACGCTGATATTGGATTCGCCCTGCGTGCGGGAGCAACTGCCGTGATTTCCTCGAACGACAGCGAAATGTTCCCGCCTGGTTATCGAACGTTCGTATCGCAAGGCAACTATCATCTGCGTTTAGATGGACCTGAGGCGTACTTGAAGGAAGCCGTTACAGGGGCAATCCGCTGGATCTGTTATGCGCGACCAACTCGCAGCTACTTCGGCCTCAAGGATATCGGTCAGGCGATTCTGGTGAAGCGCGCGGTCGCAGACCTCCTTCTCGATTGCGAGATACGGTTTGTGCCGACCGTGAGATACAAGAACGGGGTGCCAATCTCGTCGCGCTTGAGGCGATTTAGTCGCTCCGAGCTCGATGAGCTGTCGCGTCTCTTCACGGCACTCAACCATTCGAGGAAAGAGATCGCCCAAGGAGCGTCGAGCGTCAAGGATCTGGTAGCCGCGGCTACATCTCAAATAAGGTTCAGAAAGTTTAAACTCGATTTCGTCCGGATTGTTGACGCTGATACCTTCGAAGACTTGGAGCAGGTCAAGCTCCCTTTCATAATTGTTGCAGCAGCGACGGCTCATGGCCTTAGGGTCTTCGATAATATCTACATTCCGGATCAGGATACACTCCTGAGTGGTCCTCCGGATATCTGGATTGATTTGCCTGAAGAGTCGTAGTCAGAGGATTATGCATATCGTGATCTTGACAAAGTTGCCACTCCGGCGGCGGATGACGCAGCCTCTACCTTTTGATTGTGCATTCGACTTTGCACTGCCCCGATCGTCGCACCAGCGGTGAAGCTCTCACGATCCACTGAGTAGATCGACTTGAAAAGTCAATCCGAACCGGCCTGCCCAATACGGTAGGGTCGGCTAGCCGCACTTTGAGATAGTCTGCTCGAGCGGCTCGTCGCAGCCAAACGCCGCGGCAGCTCGAAACGGTGAACCGCGACCTTTGGATCCGTAAGCTCTCGAGAGCAGAAGTCTGCGGAGACGATTATGAAAAGGCGATTGGAAGATAATAGAGCTGACGACGCGTGTCTTATCCCCCTGAGCAATCTGGATGTAAGCGAGGCCAAGCGCTTTCAAGACGACAGTGTATGGGGTTGCTTCGAGCGATTGCGAAGAGAAGATCCCGTTCATTACTGCCAAGACAGCGCCTATGGCCCATACTGGTCCGTCACGAAGTACAGGGATATTGTGGCAGTAGATACTAATCACAACGGATTCTCGTCGGAGCAGGGTGTCACGATAGCCGACGTGCCTACCGAGCACAGGACCCCGAGTTTCATCAAGATGGGACCTCCCCAGCACGCCGAGCAGCGCAATACCGTGAGTCCGATAGTCGGACCGGAAAGCCTGACGAAACTGGAAAGCTTGATCCGCTCTCGGGTCAGGGCGATCCTGGACGGCTTGCCACGCAATGATGCTTTCAATTGGGTGGACATGGTTTCCATAGAGCTGACGACGCAAACGCTCGCTACACTGTTCGACGTTCCATTTGAGGATCGGCGACTCCTGTCCTATTGGTCGGATGTAGCTGTTGCAACTCCGAAGGCTGGCCATGCAATCGACAGCTGGGACAAGCGAAGCACAATCTTGTCCGAGTGCCTGGACTATTTCACCCGGCTTTGGAAAGAGCGCATCAATACCGAGCCGCGCCTCGACCTGATTTCCTTGATGGCGCACTCGCCCGCCACCCGCCAAATGAAGCCGAGTGAGTTTCTCGGCAATCTGATTCTGCTGATCGTTGGGGGAAATGACACCACGCGAAACTCGATTACCGGCGGCCTCCTGTTCATGAGTCAGTACCCCTCCGAACTGCGAAAACTGACAGAGAATCCCAGGCTGGTCTCAAGCGCAGTGTCCGAGATTATTCGATACCAGACACCAATCGCGCATATGCGCCGCACCGCCGCGACCGATTGCATCGTAGGCGGGAAAGAGATCAAAAAGGGCGACAAGGTCGTTATGTGGTACATATCTGGCAATCGGGACGAAGAGATCATTGAGAACGCCAACAGTTTCGTCATCGACCGCAAGAATGTGCGACAGCATCTCTCGTTCGGATTCGGAATCCACCGCTGTCTTGGCCGACATCTAGCGGAATTGCAATTGAGAGTCCTCTGGCAAGAGATTTTGGACTCGGGGCTGGAGGTCGAAGTTGTCGGCGAACCTGAGCGAATTGCGTCCAACTTCGTGCATGGCTATTCCGCTCTTCCCGTGCGGATTGCAGCCTAGGTCCGGATCGCTGCGGTGTGGCAGCCGGCACGCGCTGGGATTGGGCGCGTCCTTAATCATCTTCGCTTCTGCAAGCAGCGAAGATGGTTTGGTCGACGCGAAATAATTGCTGCTGGTCGGGATCTAGTGATCAATCAGGCAGACGTTGAACTGACCGTGAGGAGCAATAGCTCGTCGACCGCTTGCAAGCGCCTGACAGGCGGAAAAGTTAACCGCAATGGTAACTCCGATGCCCCGCTTAGATAGCCGCAAACTGTAGAGGCCGATGAACTTGGTATTGAAGATTGTAGCGTTGGCAGCGATTTTCCTTGGCGAAGCGCTTTCGATATTGGCCGAGTTGCTTGCCTCAAGGCAACTAGGAAAGGCCGGCGGTGATCCGGCAATGCTGTTGCCGATGGTTCTCCTGATATCCTTCGGTGGCATCCTCCTCATTTTCGGATACGCACTGGGCTACATGCATCTGAAGAATATCTGGATCGTCGTCGCGATATCGGTGGGAGCTATTCTGGTAGTGGAACCGATACTCGTCCTCCTGCTCTTTAGAGACGTGCCGACAGCCGGTTCGCTGATCGGGCTGATGCTTGGCGCGCTTGGTACGCTCGCTGCCATATTTCTATGAAGGTGATCTGACCGGGCCTGGAGGGGCGCGGCTCGGCGAAGTGTAGTTGGAAGAGGACTTAAGCAACTCGATTCTGCGCGATTGGATGGCTATATGTCGTTGCTGATCCGCGTCCGGCGTCTCGTCACGATGGGTGTATGGCGGCTGGATGCTCTTCGGTCGAAGTCTCCGGACCGGATAGCCGACGAGTCCAGCGGCCGTGGGTGTGCCAATCGATCCGCTCGCCATTTCTGCCTGACCACAATTGAGCGTTAGGAGGCGAGCGGACTGCCGGCTGCTCTCCAGCGTTTGGAACGGCCGCCCGGGCCACGTGCACAGAGCCACGGGATACACAAAAGACGGCGCCTTCTTTCGTGTGCATCCGGATGAACGCTCCTTGGTCAGCTAGTCGTCAGCCAAGCTGTCTAGTCAGACAGGCTACGCATTCTCGACTTGATTGGAGGTTGAATATGGCGGGCATTGGCCGAGCTGGCACCTCGAACGTTGAGCCTGCAGAAACGGAAAGCTGGGGACCGGGCGGGGAGCCTGGGCCAGTCTCCGGTGAAGCCAGGCAATCTTTCGAATCGGCCGTAGAGCGGATGCGCTCCGGGTCTGGAGATAGAATAGCGCCGCTCGTTGGCGACCCACCAGCTTCGGATGTGGCAGTCCCAACGAAAGACGAGATCAAGGCGGCCAAGCGACAAATGCGCAGCCTGCTCCAAACCTTTGATGCTTCTAAAAATGAGGCGGCCCAGCCCCTGAACCGGTCGCAGGCGCAGGACCTGATTGATCAAGTCGTCAAGACGGGGGCGGAAGTTCTGGACTATTATGCAAGCCTCCCCCCAGACGTGGCACGCAGGCTTCTTCCCGACGATCAAGCTCGCCGAGTTCGCCAAGAGACTCTAGCTGCGGGGGATCAATGCAACGCCGTGGCCACCTTGATTGTCCAAGAGCTGGAAGCGAGCAGAAAGAAAGCGGCAACAGTGCTCGAGCAGCTGCGCGGAGCCAACGCTTCGCCCGCCCAGCTGAGCCGAGCGGTATCGACGGTGGCGCAGCGCTACACGGCCTGCATGGAATGGTGGGGAAAGAAGGTATTACGCTCGGAACGGATGCAGTCCGTCTGCGCGGCCACCGCAAACTTGCCGGGTACCACGCCCGAGTTGCTGCGCCTGCATACCGGCTGGACACTTTTTACGAACTGCATGTATCTGCAATCGCGGATCGCTCTCGCGCAGCTCCTGATCGAATCGCAGGCGAGCACGTTCGAACCAGATTTGAATGACGCTCTCATCGGTGAGGACGGGCGGGTGCGTTTGCTCGGGACCTTCGTCGAGGATCTTTTTCCGGCATTCCTGTCGACGGTCGAAGCCGTTCTGTACAGCGACGGAGCGGCGCTCGACGCAGAGCACTGCACGGTTCTGGAAGGTGTCATGGAGCGGCTTTCGGAATTTGCGTCAGGAGTGCACGGCATCGTTGCCAGGCTAAGGGATGACGGAATGGGGGCCGACGTCCCATTGGATCTGTTGGACCAGATCGTAGAGGGTGCCTGGGTCACTGCAAACGAAGTAACACGGCTTTTGGCTGTGCAGCCAAAGATGTCGACCGTGATTGAACCGCTGGCCAGCTCGATACCAGAAAATGCCGGTGTAGTCGCTGAGGGCCAGGCCACGCGCAGGAAGGGAAAAAGCAAGCGCGCGCCGGCGGCAGGCGAGGGGAGTTCGGCGGCCGCGGAGCGCGACCCACAGCTTGCCAGGCCCGACGCTGCCTCGGCTCGGACAGGTAAGGTCATCGTCCTGTCGGACCTCGGCACCAAGAAGCTTGCGACCGCTGCGGAGGCGGCACGCGCACAGGAATCATCAGCGGACGACCACCTGGAGATGTGGCAGGCTCCGCCATCCAGGAAAGCGCTGAGCGGATTGCTCAATCGGTTGGACGAGCTACTGCAGTTCAATCTGCCGGCGCAGCAAAGCGCCGTCTCGCAAGCGCGCCAGATGAAGCCCGAGGACGCGGACCACGTCGTCGGTCTTGTCGTCGAGCGCCTGCAAACGCAAGCTACCGAGATCGGGGCCTGCGTAGCGGCCCTGGAGGAGCCTCGCCGACGCGGCCTGCTTACGCCTGCGCAGGTGCCCGAAGTGCACGAAAAAATATCCCGGCTCAAGGCGATGTGGTCCGAGGTGCAGGGACAGGCAAATTATTTGGACGCACAGAAGGCAGCGATCACGATGAATTGCATGAAGACCTACGCCTTCCCGTCGCAGAATTACCTTGAATATTTGCGGGGGGCCGGGGAATTGCCGCCTGCAGATCCACCACGCGCTCTGAAGGGCGAGCCGGGGACGCTGTTCGAGATCAGGCTTCAACCCAAGCCGCTGAGCAATGGTAAGATGCCGAATCCGGTGTGGGTGCACATCCATACCAAGCGGCCGGTACATGCCTGGCAATTGGCAACGCTGGGCGATCGCGAATTCGCTGCTTGCCACGTGAAGTCCGACGAACAGCGCGGCTACAATCAGCACTGGCAGAGCGCTCGAGCCGCCGATGGGTACGAGAACGTGGTGATCCACCGCGGCAAGCTCACTCCTGCGTTCTGTAGGTCCTTGTTGAGCAGCGCCGCTGGCAGCCATCCGTGGCACCCCCTTCCCGACCCGGAGCACGCGTCGGCGCAGATGGCTCGACTGGGATTCCGGTAAACTGCTGGTCTTGCGGCAGTGTACCCTTCAGGGGCAGCTTTCATGTTTCCGCATCGCCTCGGGGGGACCTGAGCAGCACCGTGCCCCAAGCTCCATCTCCCGAAAGTATGGAGCCTGGGCAGGAAAACACACACCACGCGCGACTTGTCAGCTGGCGATCTTGACAATTGTCGACCCCGGACAAGCAAGCTGCCGTTACCAGGCGTCGCGAAAATCGGCGCTCCGGCGAGCGGGTAGGCCACTGAATGCGGCGGGCGGACAAAGATGCGCCTGATGAGGCCGACGATCCGTCAGACGTAACAGCGCTTTCGCTCGTCTGCCCGCTGCAAACTGCTGCGCAACCCTTGGCGGAGCTTGAGCCGCTTGCGGTCGGTCGGGATGCACGAGAGCTGAGCATCCGGGGCTGCTTTAATGAATCAAATTCGCGTTGCGCAACGATGCTGCCTGTAAGGCTACGACCGACCCACCTACCGCCTCCATGGGCCGCTGCAGGTGCGCTTGTCTCCTTCGCTCATCCCCTCAAGCCGGCTCACATCGGAGGTGGTTCTCTCAAAGAGAATGGGGTGTAATCAGTCATGTCTCTGCGTCCTTTCAGCATCCCCGAACGACCAACAGGGTATCGCCGGAGTGGTAGGCGATGCCCTCCGCACTCCGATAAGCTCGGTCCCGACGCGGGCGAGTTTGAAGCTCCTTGCGGGGGGCGCATCGACAAGCCGCTACTCCATTTCTGCATGGTCTTCGGGCGCAATGCGCCGCAGCACCGTCGTCCAAGGTTACCAGCACGTCGCCAGGTCGTCCGCAAAGCCTTTTCCCCCTGCTCGTGCACTGTCGCCTTACTCGGTGCCGTCGAAACTTTGCGGTGTGGGTGGAGCTCAGCCGAGCAAAGACGCCGTAGTCTTTCTCGCCCATCAAGAACTCGCTTGTCCATCTCCTCGGCAGGTGGTGCAGCAGCTGGAAGGCACTTAGGGTTTCGAACGCGTGCGATGAACGGCGGCTCCAGCCCGCAAGCGAAGTCCGGGTACAAGCGTATGCGACTGCTCCGAGAGATTCGCGGACCACAAACGGCTGCGCAGGCTCGTCGCCCCTCAATCAAGCCGGTGGTAAGGTCCAAATCTATCCATTCGGTAGATAGAGCCAATCAAGAATATCGATTTTACCTTCGCGAGGTCGTCTTATAGCACCTCAGAGGAGGCTGGGCCTATATAAGGGAGACTCGAATGAAAAAATTCCTGTTTGTGGCCGCGAGCGTCGTCGCGCTTGCAATGACGGCGCTGCCGACTTTTGTCGCCAAGGTTACTGCGCAACCGGTCGACGCTAAGGTGCAGGTAGCCGATACATCATATCCTGAATGCGAGGAGGACCCGTTGGAGGGTATCTGCGATCTCTTCTTTTGCTTGACCGACCCTGCGTGCGTGAAGCCCTGACATCGGAAAGCAGACCAAGAGGAGAGTGAGTGTAGAGGCCTCGTACACCGACCGCTCGTGAGGAGAGCGGTCGCGTCCTCTTGCCCTGCAGACGATGCAAGACGCGCCATCTTTGATATTTTCGTAAGCGGCAATTTCGCGAGAGCAGGGCGGTGAGACCAGTCACACGAGCACTGCTTACGCTTTCCCAATGATTGGTGACCTTGGTCGGGAGAGCACCGGGAAGACAATCAGCGCCAAAGCCGCTGGTGACAAGCTCATAAAGTTGACTGAGCAGTGGGGGTTCGGTTTTAGCGTATACCATGTCCTATTGCCGGCGCGACAATGCACCAGGAGATTCCAGCTACATCTTGTGGTGCGTCAACTGTTCGGCGCTGCGACCGCGCGATGGCATCGCGAGCCTCACCGGATTCTCCAAACCGCCTCGGCCGCTTAGCTAGATGGCTTAATGGGCCTGCTCCGAGCAAGGGGTCATGATGGTGGCTGCCCGGGTCAAGACCTGAGTCGGCATCTGGAGATGGAGGAGAGCGGTGGAGAACTATGCCGGAATCGACGTGTCATTGGAATTGTTGAGCGTGCGCGTTGTGGACGCCCAGGGCAAGGTCCTGAAGGAGGCGAAGGTCGCAAGCGAACACGATGCCTTGGTTGAATTTTTTGAGGCGCTTGGCTTTGCAGTGAAGCGGATCGGGCTGGAGGCTGGGCCGCTGTCGCAATGGCTGCATGCGGCGCAAAAAGAGCAGAGTTCGAAACGGTTCTGCTGGAAGCGCGACATGTAAAGTCCGCATTAGCCGCGATGACGTCCAGACGGATCGCAAGGATGGGCGCGGGATTGTCCAGTTGATCCGGATGGGATGGTTCCGGCCGGTACACGCAAAGTCGGTGGATGCGCAAGAGATCCGAGCTCTTCTGATCGCACGCAAACAGCTTCTCGGGCGGCTGATCGATGTGGAATTTAGTATCCGCCGGATTTTGCGCGGCTTTGGGCTGAAGGTTGGCCCGGTGAGGCGGAAGAATTTCGAAGCGCGGAGCCGTGAGTTGGTTGCGGGTCAGGCGACAGAAAAGGACGTCACGAGCGGAATCACGCTGGCCGGCGACGAGATGGCAAGGCCCGGTGCCTTTCCAGGTTGCAGATGATGCTGGCTTATCGGTGATTGTGCCGCCAGGCACGTTCATGGATGCCGATGACCTTCAGGGGATCGGCCGGCGAACAGCTATGGCCGGCACACGGGGCGTGAAGCAAGTATATCTTGCTAGGATAAACGTTTGTATAGCTGCTCCAACACTTTATTTATCGAGCGCGAGTTACGTATAATTGAACGTGAGACCAATCCGCGCGATCAATCAGCAGCTCCGATGGCGTAACCAGATGCTTCTGTCTTCCAGCCAAACCCGTCGCGCCAAGGACCGATAGTGTGCGGAATATGCAAGCGAAGTCCTTCTCAAGGCTGACGACCTCATGTGCAACAGAACGGCAGCCGCCGTCTTTTACGGTACGTGAGCAGTCGCCTTGTCCAGGCATACGGAGGGGGCAATCATGAGCCTCGACCTAAAATATTCGCCTGAGCTCTGTTTTCTTGTTGGCCTTCCGCGGTCGGGGACGACGCTGCTGGCGCATTTGCTCCAGCAGCACCCGGAAATTGCCGCGCCGCCTGAGCCCTGGATAATGCTGGCGCTTGAAGCATTCGGCCGAGTCGATCGCAAACACCCGGTTGGGGCCTCCCTGGTTCTGGCTGGGACCACCGAGTTCTTGGAGCGAATAGATCGTACTATCGTCAGCCGCGCCTTTGCCGATGCGGCCTACAGCCAATATTTGGCGCTTACGGGAAAGCGCACGCTGATCGACAAGACGCCGCGGTATTGGACGGTGCTCGAGTTCTTGGAGTCGCTCTACCCAGAAGCACCGCATATCCTTCTTATCCGGAATCCATACGCTATCGCCGCATCACTGAAATCGACCTGGCGCATACCGCTCGTTTCGGACAATGCCGATCTGACCAGCCCATCCTCTCTCGCCAATCTCGTGTTTGGTCTGCCGCCGGCGATCGCATCATCTCTCGCCGACGTCGTGCTGGGCCTACCTAAGCTGGCCGCGCACCGAGGGCGCAAGCAAACGCAAGTAGTGAAATACGAAATTCTGGTCGCGCATCCCGACCAAGAGATACGCCGCATCATCGCCGGACTGGGCCATGATCCTGTGGCCCTCGCCTCTACAACGCTAATGCAAACGGACTATCTCAAGTCCAGTAGCTTCGGGGACCACAAGATCCTGCAGAGAACGGAGATTGATAGCCGATCTGTTCAGGCCTGGCAAACTGAACTCAGTGTCGAGGAGATGCAAGCAGTAACGGATGGAGTCGGCGTCGAGCTCCTGATAGACCTTGGTTATGAGGAGGAATTTCGGTACGCACAGCAACTCGGAGTTGTCGACAGGGGGCAAGCAGTAACTGGCGCCTACCGTCAGGCATTTCGAACCTGGTGGGAATCACTCAGGGGCGAGCCATGAGCAGTATCTGATGTGCCCGCGCCCGAGAGCTAAGGAGCGTCATTAGCCAACTAGGGTGTGGACTCAATTGATCGGAGCCAAATTCGGACGGAAGCGAGTTGAACGAAAGCGAAGAACGTCGCGCCGAGCTTGTCGTAGCGGGTGGCGATGCGTCGAAACTGCTTCAGTTTGTTGAAGAAGCGCTCCACGTGGTTGCGCTCGCGATAGATGGCTTTTTCCACCGGAACCTCTTCTTCCGGTTGGATTTGGTGGGGATGTTGGGGATCGCACCTTGATCGCGGATGTGGGCACGAACCCCATCGGCATCGTAGCCTTTGTCGGCGATGACGATGGCGCGCGCATCGAGTTCGTCGAGCAGGGGCCTCGGCGCACGTCACGTCGTGGGCCTCGCCGGGGGTGATCATGAGGCGGACCGGGCGGCCTTTCGCGTCGACGCGCGCGTGGATTTTGGTGGTGAGGCCGCCTCGGCTTCGCCCCACACAACGATCTCCACTCTTTTTCACCCCGGAAGCATGCTGATGGACCCGCACGACCGAACTGTCGATCATCTGCACCTTGCCATCGTGTGCCTTGACGAACGCATCCATCAGCCTGTCCCAGATGCCGGCTTTGCGCCAGCGGTTGAAGCGATTGTAAGCAGTCGTATAAGGCCCGTATCGCTGGCAGATCGCGCCACGGCGCTCCCGCGCGCAGGGCCCAGAAGATGCCGTTGAGAACGCGGCGGTTGTTGCCTGGCTTGCGACCTCGACGGTCCTTCGGGAGAAGGGGTTCGATAACACTCCACTCGAAATCCGTCAGGTCGTAGCGCATGATCACAGCCCCGATGTTTGGTAGCTTGAATCATGGTCCGCCCTGATCCGCTAGACGAATTTGAGTACACGACCTAGTCGCCAGAGGGTGTCTTGCCTATCCTATCTCCCGGATCAACGTCCGGCATCGACTCCCATGGATCGGCGGACTTCTCCCGCGATCGCCCAAATTCCCAAGGGGACCGGTGAAGTCCGTGGTCTATGATGGTGGCGGACAACGACCGCATCTCGTCTCCAGCGGTTGAAGCGAGGGTCGGGCCGACCTTACCGGTCTGGTAATTGGCCAACGCGAGCTGCAGGCGCGGATCAATGCCGGATGACTTGAGCAATTTCAACTCGGAAAACTGACGTTCTGTCGTCCTCGAAAGGTGAGGCTTCGCGCGGTCAGCCAACTGCTCAGAGGTCGGCAGCAACAAGGGCAAGGCGATCGATGCTGCCGGCGCAATTCGCACGGTCTGCGGACCGGCGACTACGGCAGCGACGCAGCCGCGGTCGTCTCCACCCCCATCCCTTGTTGGGTCCTCTTACCGAATACGAAGCAGCTATTGCAGGGAGCTTCTGACGGTCCACGCAAAGAAGATAACCGAAGCACCGATCGATCGGCTCGACGCCATGCTGGCGCGATTGCAGCTTCCCGCATCCGCGACCAGCTTGACAGCCTGCTCGACGAGACGGCGCGCCGGGCCTGCTTTCACCAGCCTTTGCATCAGCAAAGCTGACCACCTCGCTCCCCAGGCTTGGGTTACCCCGGGGCCGCCAAGTTCTCTCCGGAGAAGGACAGCAGGCTATGCCAGGCAAAACTGTTCAAATTGTCCTGCGGAGAAAAATCTCATGCTCCAGGCCTGGCGGTCCAATAGTGGCCGTGTAGTTCACGCCCCGGAGAGTTAGAGTTTTCTCTGGCTCGAACACGCTTGGCAGCACGTTGTGCAAGAGCATTCCTTCTTTGAGGTCTTCCGGCGCCCACTGGTTCCCGTGCTGCCAGCCCGGAGGTGCATAAAACGACAAGGGTGGCAGCGGACCCGCTTCATTAGGCACGGGTTCATCATTCAGTAATCGCCGATGCTCACTTGGAGGCAATTGAACTGGATCGAACGTGAAGTGCTCTGGATCGACATTGAAGAATGGAGTCCCGGCGGGTTCATCATCTAGCAACTGCCGAAACTCAGCTGGAGGGAATTGCACTGCATCGAAGGTGAGGTGCTCTGGATCGATCAGCGCCAACGGCCCGGGCTCGGCACCGCGCTGTGGGTGAAGCTCCTCACGAAGCCGCTCTTCCAGTTCCCGAAGCTCCCCTGGATCGATCGAGACCGCCAACTGAGCCGGCTCATCATCCAGCAGTCGCCAAATTCTTGCTGCAGGGCTATCAATGAACTGCTCATTTCGAATGTCTATGGTGTTGGGCTGACTCTGAGGCTGCCGTGAGCTCGAACGCACTTGCTGTTCGAAAGGCGTGGGTTCATCATCCTGCAATCGCTGAAGCTGACCTGGAGAGAGTTGAACTGGATCGAGCGTGAAGTGCTCTGGATCGACATTGAAGAATGGCGCCCCGGCAGGTTCCTCATCTAGCACCTGCCGAAGTTCAGCTGGAGGGAATTGCACTGGATCGAAAATGAAGTGATCTGGACTAACCAGCGCCAACAGCCCGGGCTCAGCATGGCGCTGTGGCTGAAGCTCCCCATGAAGCCGCTCTTCCGGTCTGCGAAGCTCCCCTGGATCGACCAAGACCGTCAAATGAGGGGGCTCGTCATCCAGCAGTCGCCGACGTTTTGGTGGAGGGCCGCCCATAAGCTGCTCATTTGGAAAATTTTTGATCTTTGACCGACCCCGAGGCTTCCGTGAGCTCCCTGCTTCTGCAGATGCATCGGGATCACGAAACTTACGAAGGTGATCCAATGCTTTAGGTAAATACGCGCCGCGATTGTGTCCGGCCTTTCTTTCAGCCTCCAGCTCGTTGGTATTAAGGCCAACCATCGATAGACCCTTAGATCCGAGACTATTTGCGAAGCTGGCAAGATTGTTGGCGTACCGGCCTCCGGATGCCAAGTCCACCTCTCCCCTCACAAACGCGGCACGAATTGCACTCTCGATCAAACGCCGATCCTCATCAGACAGATGGCGATACTCCGCACGGAGATCATCGGAGAGGAACGGGCGTACTACTTGTTCGAAAGACGCAATCTGCTCGGGCTGTCCCGTCCGCTCATCCTGCACGATTGGCTGCGACACCTGCGACCAAGCTGTTATGTTGGATTTGTCCACACTCACCTCCTCAGATCACCCGAAAAGTTCACAACTACCAGGGCCAGCTTTCAAAAAGCTGACGAGCCACACCACCTCCCAAGCCGGCCGACGAGCGTGAAAAACACCATCGTGGCCACTCGTGTCATTGGCTGACAGATTCCGACGGCACCAGCTTCCCGGCGACCAGTCCAGCGGCTGGAAGCAGCGCGGACGCGACTCGGCGCCGTTTGTTGCGTAGTCGACGCTGTCCTACCGTCCTACCGCGCCCGCGCTGCAATTGAAGTTAGTAGCGACGTGACGATGCGCTTTCTCCGTCCTGGTCAAGCGCTGTCCTACCACGCGGCGCTAATTGCAAAGGTCTTGTATTCGGGCTGGCTTTCCAAAAGCTGACGAACCTGCCGCAATTTCATTAAACGAGAAGCGACCCATTTGGCCGCTTGCCGTCGAGGCTGAGAACGAGGGCAACTGCTAGGCCGCCGCGCTCGGCTGTCAGCTTTGCCAAGATCGCCTGCATCGCTCACCATCGGCGGCAGCGGGACCCTTGCGATGGGCCGGATGGTCGCTCAGCGATCGTCCAGCCGAACCAGCCGAACCTGGTTCTGTCCCTTCTTCCAGCCCGGGCCGGCGTGCAGGCACCCGGCTCGACCAGCTAGTGGCTACACATCTGCAGCAAGCGGCGATTGTAGCAGCGATCTTTGCCGCCAAAGATCGTCTCCACCGCGGCCTTCACATTGTCGTAGATGCCGCGACTGCAGGTGCCCTTGAACGGGCGAACGCCTGGTCATGGGCGTCGAACACCGTCTCCTGCGTCTCCCGCGGAGAAGCCCGCACGAACAGCATGCGGCTATGACAGAGCCGGCGATGGACGGCCTTCACCATCACCGTGGTGCCGTTCAGCAAGGCCACCTCGAATATTGCCGATCGTAGCGCCCAACACGGCGCGGCTCTTCAAGCGTTCGTCTGCTCGAACGGGAAGGGCTCGAACTTCTCTTGGGTAAATTGCCTGGCCATTCCTCCACCTGCCTAGAGCGCGATCGCTGGCAAGAACATTTCGACCAGGCAGGTCGCGCACGCTGCATCCCGTTTGCCGGATACCTCTCTAGGTTGATGATCTAGGTAGGGCAATCAGTGCGCTAGTCCACAGGTAGCTGAAGCGTCTCATAACGAAGCTCATGAGAGCGTGTGCAATAAAAATGCGTGGTCTCTTTCGCCCCAATCTTCTCTTGATCTGATCGCGCCGTTTGCCAGCAACGGCAATTTAGAGAACTCGCCGCATTTCTTGGGCGGCTCCAGACATTCGCCTGCTGAGCAGCGGCGAGTTTGCGACAAATTGGCGGGCCCCGAACAGGTAGCGCCAACTGGAATCCGGCGATCGGCGCCTTGAGGAAGCGATCGGCGGCAACTCCGACCAAGACATCGTGCGCCGGTCGGCTGGAGTCAGAGGCGGCGACGTGCTTAAAGGGCGCAGGTGCCGCCGCGAACTCCGCCTTGGCTCGCCTGCGGGCATCTGAACAATGCTAACCTGCCCGCCAATTAGAATGAACACGGGGGTCGATGTCTAACCCCTCCGTCGTGGCAGACTCGGCACGGCTGTCCAATGTTTGAATTTTCGGCAGGTGCCGCCGATCGAAGCCAAAAAGTCATGCAGCTCGGCGAGGCCTTCTCCGCCGAGAATCTTTTGTGGGGTATCGAAGCGGGTTAGATCGAAGGCGCGCTCGCGCGCATGTGGGTGGGTTTGATGCTGCATCCTGCCGTGCTTCTCGAATTCACGAGAATGGCGCGGGCCTCATTCAGCTAACAGATCGCCCAATCATAGAATGTGCGGATTGCGGCCGACTTGCTTTCGAGCAGCACTATCGCGTCTCATTGATTGCTTGATCTGCGTGTTGAACCCGTCGCGAGGCACGCGAACACTGGCACCAACTTTGCTTGCTTTGGGTTGCTGAGGGGTAGATCTCAGTTGGAGTTTAGAATGTCTGAGTTATCGAAGCGGAACGTTCTTGCGCTGCCCTTTGTGGCCATCCCTGTGCTATTCCCGGCATCCGCGAAAGCGCCGATCTGGAGTTCGAGCGATCGATACGGCACCTATTCGCTTGATGGCTATTCCTGGAATAACGACGTCTATGGCCAAGGTGCTGGCCCTCAGACGATCTCTGTACATGCGGCCGATCGGTGGAATGTGTGGTCGAACCATCCTGATAGCGGGGGCATTAAGAGCTATCCCCACGAGGCGTTCAATGTCGGTAAACGGCTGAGCGCGATCAACACCTTGACTTCAAGCTTCGATCAGAGCGTCCCGGCTCGCGGGCGCTGGAACTTCGCGTACGACATTTGGGACAGCTCGAATGCCTATGAGATCATGCTCTGGACCAACTACACCGGGAATCCCGATGGAAGTGGCGACGTCAAGCCCATTTCTGACAAGTACTCCAAGACGGGAGCCGCGATTCCGGTCTATACAGGCGTGGATGTGGGCGGGACGACTTGGAATGTGTTTGAAGGCTGGAACAACCACAAGGTCATCTCGTTCCTGCGCACGTCCAAGGCCAACACAGGGACTGTGGACATCCAGAGTATCCTGCAATGGATCAAGTCGAAAGGTTATTTCGGCGATATAGTCGTCGGAAGCGTCCAATATGGTGTTGAGATAACGTCTTCCCCAGGCGGCCTAAACTTCGACGTCAATCATTGGGCCGTGACCTCGAAGTGACTGCTGTGTTAAGATCGCAGCACCAAGCCGCTTCGCAAATCCATTGCGCGTCAGTTACACTGCAAAGCAGCGAACTACCGGGGCGCTGAGATACGGCGCTCGGGTTCTATCGCCCTAGCACAAACCGACCGCCCCCGTTCGATCGAGCGCCAGACAGCTGCCGGAACGCGTGGTCTTTGAATTGCTTGACGAACTGCCCAACAATGAAAGCTCGGCAAGTCTATGCCCTCCTTGGCGGCCTTGCCAATCTTCCCGCGGACTGCTTGCAAAAGCTCGGGCAGGATTGTGCAAGCGTCAAGGTCAAGCGCCTCTTGTTTTACCTCGCCGACGGCCGGGATCATGCCTGGCTCAAACGCCTTAGCAGGGCGTCGATGTGGGTTAACGCAAACGTGTGCTCGTAAAGGATGCCGTTCTCAAACCAACCTATCAGATAACCGTACCCCGAGACTTCAATAGCCTTCACTCACTCTTACAAAAAGCAGTCGTCGGTACTACTGTATCGCTCCGGCGGAGACCGTCTTGCGCGGTTTGATGGAGGATGAAGACATAGGCGTATGACCGACCATATGCCTATGCCGAAGGTTTCCCGACTTGAAGTCGTCTCGACGGGCGCACGGCGCCGTTGGACATTGGAAGAAAAGCAGCGGATCGTCACCGAGAGCTATGGTAGGTCGCGTCTGGTGTCTGTGACTGCGCGACGTAACGGGCTGTCGACAAGCCAATTGTTCACGTGGCGCCGGTTGGCGCGCGAAGGCAAGTTGAACGGCGATGCTGCGCCGGTGCTTGTTCCGGTTGAGATCACGCCTGCGGCGGCTCCGATCTCGAGTGGCGCGCCACAACCGGTGTCTTCACCGCCTGTGCACCGTGCAAGGGCCGGCACTATCGAGATCGAGCTTGGCGGCTGTCGTGTTCGCGTTGACCGCGACGTCGATGTTGAGGCGCTGCAGCGGGTTCTTGAGATTCTGAGACGGCGATGATCCCGATCCCGAGCGGCGTCAGGGTCTGGATCGCCACCGGCCACACCGACATGCGCCGCGGAATGCAAAGCTTGGCGCTTGCGATCCAGGAGAGCCTGAAGCGCGATCCTCATGCTGGCGATCTCTACATCTTCCGGGGGCGCCGCGGCGATTTGGTCAAGATCCTCTGGCATGGTGTGCTGCAGAGCATGAAGGAGGTGAATAACCGAATTTGATGCGTACAGCTTTATGAGAGATGGAGGTTGGCCCTCCTGCATCGGCGTTCCAGCCGCAGATGCAAAACCACGACACTGTGGCTTCGCTTAAAAGGCGCGGTCATCAGCAAGTGTTGCAAAAGTCCCGAGTTTACGGGGCAGGTGAGTATCCAGAAGGCGAGCGAAAGCGAATCTTCCGATGACGCGTCCAAAATTATTTAGATGTCGCCAAAATCAGGGGCGCGTGCCATCCCTGAGATCAATCCGTGAGGCGCCTGGATTACTGCGCGGGTGGCGACCGGCGTTTAGGGGACGCGAGCTGGATACAGGCTCTTGTAGAGAACTGCAGGAACCAGTCGTTGTGATGCCAAGGGAGAAGTTCAAGCGGCGCACACCGCGAGACGAGAGTACCGAAGCACGACACTGGGGCGGATTGGCTCGTAGTAGTGATGAAGGTGCTGTAATGGGACTGGAGCGAAGGGGCCGAGGCAAGTGGTTCCGCCTGCATGCAACTGTGATGAGCAGGAGGACATGATGGGTGTAACCGAACGTAAGCAGTACAATATCGACAAGCAAACAGTGATGAAGGCCTACCGATTGGTCAAAGCCAATGCGGGCTCAGCCGGCGTGGATAAGGTATCGTTGGAAGCTTTCGAGAAGAACTTGAAGGGCAACCTTTACAAGGTCTGGAATCGGATGTCTTCTGGGAGCTACTTTCCACCTGCCGTTCGGGCTGTCCCCATTCCCAAGAAGAATGGCGGACAACGCATTCTAGGCGTGCCGACAGTAGCAGATCGCGTGGCGCAGACGGTCGTCAAGCTGCAGATTGAACAAGCACTCGAGGAAATCTTCTTTCCCGATTCCTACGGCTACCGGCCCGGAAAATCCGCGCTGGACGCCGTCGGCGTCACCCGGCAACGGTGTTGGAAGATGGACTGGGTGCTGGAGTTCGACATCAAAGGCCTGTTCGACAATATCAGCCACAAGTTGCTTATGAAGGCCGTCAGGAAGCATGTGCAAGACGAATGGGCTCTGCTCTACATCGAACGCTGGCTAATAGCGCCGATGCAAGGCAAAGACGGAGCGATCACCGCTCGCGGCCGGGGCACACCCCAAGGCGGCGTGATCAGTCCCGTCCTTGCCACTTTGTTCTTGCATTATGCGTTCAATACGTGGATGGCGCGGAACTTCCCGCGGTCACCATGGTGTCGATACGCAGACGACGGGCTCGTTCATTGCCGAACCAAGGCTGAAGCGGAGGCCATCAAGGCGGCGCTGCAAGCAAGGTTTGAGGAATGCGAACTCGAAATGCATCCCGACAAGACCAAGATCGTCTACTGCAAAGACAGCAACCGCCCGGGTAGCCATACCAGTCAGTCGTTTGACTTTCTGGGATTTACCTTTCGACCGCGCAGGGCAAGAAATCATCAGAAGAAAGAAAACTTCTGTACGTTCTCGCCAGCGGCCAGCAGGGCGGCGATGAAGTCTATGCGTATGACGATCCGGCAGCTCCGGCTCAGGCTTCGCTCGCAGACGGAAGTCGACGCAATCGCCTTGGAACTGAATCCCATCCTTCGTGGATGGATGCAGTACTACGGCAGATATGGGCGGTCAGAAATGCACAACCTGTATCGATACGTCGATGAATCTCTTAACCGCTGGGCGCGACGCAAATACAAAGAGCTGAAGAATGGAAAAGTCAGAGCCTCCACCTGGCTCAGATTGATCCGCCGCCGCAGGCCAAAGCTGTTTGCTCATTGGGCGAGGTTGAGTTCTGCTTCGGTACTTGTTGATAGCCGTATGACGTGAGAGCGTCACGTACGGTTCGGAGAGCGGCTCCGGGTGCAACTCCCGGGGCCGACTCACCACGGGCTTGGCATGTCGCTCTACGCCAAGCGCCTGGATCGCGGCAAGTTCATCTGGCCGTCGGCGTCCGACGGCGCGGTATCAATCTCGGCGGCGCTGATGGCCTACATGCTGGAAGGGATCGACTGGCGGAATCCGCAATTGAGCTGGCGACCGCAAAGCGCGGGCTAAGCGCAGAATCCGCAGCTCTTTGCATTTTGGGGAGTCCCATCGCGTCCAATCTGTGATTCACTGCGTCTCATGGATGCCGACCGCGACGCTGCTCCGGATGAGGTTGCCGCCCTGAAGAAGGCGCTGGCAGTCGAGCGCGCGAAGGGTGTGGAGATCGCCGCCGAACTCGCGGTCGCCCGCGCGAAAGCGTCAGAAGATGAAGCGCTGATCGCGCAACAGAAGCTGCAGATTGCCAGGCTAAGGCATCAACGTGCCGGTGCTGGCTAAGGGCAAAACCGATACGGGACGATGCTGGATCTACGTCCGGGACGACCGGCCGTTTGGAGGCACGGACCCGCCGGCGGCGATGTTCTATTACTCACGCGACCGCAAGGGCGAGCATCCTCAGGGCATCTGGCGGGGTATGCCGGCATCCTGCAGGCCGACGCCTATGACGGGTACAACCAGCTCTATCTGGCGGGACGCCAGCCAGGCCCAATCCGGGAGGCTGCCTGCTGGTCGCATGGACGGCGCCCGTTCTTTGCCATGGCCGACATCGAAGAGAATGCCCGGCGCAAGGCCACCGGCAAGAAGGAAATCCCGCTCTCTCCGATCGTGATCGAGGTCGTGCGGAGGATCGATGCACTGTTCGAGATCGAGCGCTCCATCAACGGCAAGAGTGCCGACGAGCGCCTTCAGGTGCGGCAGATGCTGAGCCGGCCCCTGGTCGAGGACCTCCAGGTCTATATGCGGGAGCAGCTTGCCAAGCTGTCTCGGGGGCACGACCTGGCCAAGGCGTTCAACTATATCCTGAAGCGATGGTCGAGCTTCACGCTCTTCCTCGAGGACGGGCGCGTGTGCCTCTCCAACAATGCCGCCGAGCGAGGGCTGAGGGGCATTGCTCTTGGCCGAAAGTCCTGGCCGTTCTGCGGCTCCGATCGTGGCGGACGGCGTGCGGCGGCCATGTACAGCCTGATCGTCACGGCACTATGCCGCGCTCAGCATAGGGCTGTTTATGCCGCCCGCCGAACTATGCCGAACGGATTTGGTATAGCGCGCTGTTATCACGCTGGCACCCGTCAATCGCGCGCAGGGCAGCCCCATTCCATTCGGCATAGTCTGGTCGTTCAGAGCGCCTCGAGGAAGGCGAGTAGGCGGTCGTTCGGCTGGAAGCGGGTTCGCTTGCCGCGCTCGTACGGCTTGAGCTTCGCCAGGGCAGCTTCCTTGAGCGCGAGGTGGGCGTGCAGGTACGTCTGCGTGGTCTCGACCGATTCATGACCGAGCCACAGCGCGATCACGGAGCAGTCGACGCCGGCTTGCAGCAGTTCCATCGCAGCGCTGTGCCTCAGCACGTGCGGTGACACGCTCTTGGCCTTCAAAGACGGGCAACTCTTGTGAGCGACACGAACATGCTTTCCCAGCAGGGATTGGACGCTATCGGCACTGAGCCTGCCCCCGTGCACGTTCGGGAACAACGCTGTTGCTCCTTTCCGCAACGGTTCCTTGAGCCATGCCTGGAGTGCACACCGAGCGAGTGTGGTCAGCGGAGTGGTCCGCTCCTTCCGCCCTTTACCGACGCATCGCACGTGTGCGCCAGACCCGAGGTGGACGGCATCCCGGTCAAGGCCAGTCAGCTCTGAGAGGCGTAAGCCCGTCTGGGCCGCGACCAGCAGCAAGGTGTGATCGCGGCGGCCAAGCCACGTCGTTCGATCAGGCGCGGCGAGAACCGCCTCGATCTCGGGGCGCGTCAGGAAGTGCACCTGTCGCTTGTCGTGGCGCTTGCTCGGTATGGCGAGTACGCGCTGGATCAGAGCACTATGTGCCGGCTCCTCGAAGGACACGAACCTGAAGAAGGATCGGATGGCGGTCAGACGCAGGTTACGCGTCTTTGCGCTGACGCCGCGCTTAACCTCGAGATCGGTGAGGAACGCGCCGATGAACGTTGCATCCAGATCGACGAGCGTCAGGGCCGATGGGGACGTCCGCAGCCGCACCTGCGCGAACATGAACAGCAGCCGGAACGTGTCCCTGTAGGAGGCGATCGTGTTGGCGCTAACATTGCGCTGGCGCATGAGGCGCTCGGTGAAGAAGCGCTCGATCAACGTGGCGACATTGCAGGCGGGCTTCATAGCGTCACCTCCCATCGCCGGTCGAGACGCCGCGCCGCTTCTTCCATCAACTCGGGGCAGGCCGAGAGATACCAGTAAGTATCGCGCACGCAGGCGTGGCCGAGGTAAGTGGACAGCACTGGGAGCTGCTGCTCGACGTTCTTGCCTTCGCGATACCAGTCAAGCAGCGTCCGGATGGCGAAGCGATGACGGAAGTCGTGCACGCGTGGCCCGGTACGATCACCTGGGCGCCGCAGCCCGATCTCTCTGGACAATCGCCAGAAGACGCGATGAACGTACTGGCGAAGCAAGCGGCCTCCCTGTTCGGCAACGAAGAAGGTCGAGCCGCAGCGTGATCCGAGCAGCGCATCGCGCCGGTGGACGTAGTCGCGCAGCGCTGTTCTCGTCGTCGGATGCAATGGCAGGAGCCGCGACTTGCCGAACTTGGTCAGCCGGACCGTCAGCACGCCGGCGTCGAGGTCGACGTCATCACGCTCCAGGCCCATCGCCTCGGATATGCGCATGCCAGTCACCGCGATCAGCCCGAACAAGGTATGGTAGGTCCATCGGCGCAGCCCGTCCTCTGGCGGCAGAGCCAGCGCTGCCGTCAGCAACGCATCGATCTCCGCGTCGCTGTAGACATAGGGCTTGGCACGCTTCCATCCCGGCAGCATGCCGATGGGCGGCACCTCTGTTCTCGGATCGAAGTTGGCGACATGGCGCGCGAACCCGCGCACGTCGCTCAATCGCAGCGCCCAGGATGCATGACGATCGGGCGGCAGCGTCGCCCATTCCATTGCCAGCTTCGTCGTGATGATCCTGGCTTTGCGCTTCTCCATGAAGGCGACGAAGTCGGCGAGCCGACAGGTCTGGTGCTCGTACTTGTAGCCCAGTCCCTTGCGCATGCTCAGGTACTTATCGAGTGCGGAGCCCAGATTGGTCATTGCACGCCTCCCGGCCAGGGCAGGCTCAATGTTCTCAGCGCATCGACGTCGACCTTCGCGTAAATCCGGGTGGTGTCGTGGTTCTCGTGCCGCAGCAACTGTCCGATCTCCGACAAGGTCGCGCCAGATCGGAGAAGCTCGGTAGCGAGACTGTGTCGGAAGATATGGGCGCCGCGGTGTGCGCAACCTTCGATTCCAACGCGATCGAGAGCGGCCTTGGCGATCATGGTGATCGCACATCCGGAAGCAAAGCCGACGTGTGGCGCGAGTGTGCGGACGAACAACCGTCGGCAGGACGACTTTGGGCGGCCATTGCGCAGATATGCAACGATTGCCGCGCCAACGTCTGGCGATATCGGCATCCGTGCACGCTGCCGGCCCTTGGCGCGAACGAGTATCTCGCTGGCGCGCCAGTCGATATCGTCGAGGGTGAGCGTCGCAACCTCGTCGGCCCGCAGGCCGAGCTTGGCCAGCAACAACAGAATGGCGTAGTCGCGCCGTCCCATCACCGTCTCCCGATCGCAACCGTCGAGAGCCCTCCGCACCTGAGCGGCAGGCAGATAGGTCGGCAGAGTTGCGAGCTTCCATCGTCGCATCGATGGAACGCAATCCGCCAACGGGCGCGCGTTCAGCCCCCGATGGTGGAGGTAACGGAGAAAGGCGCGCAACGACCAGCACATCGCCTTGCCTGTTCCCGGGCTCCAATCCTGGGCGTGGCGCTCAATGTAGCGGATCACGTCCTCTTGGTTGATCTTGCACAGGGCGGCGGCGCCGCCGGAGCACACCTCGTGCAGGAACCTGCGGATGACCGGGAGATGGCGGACGATGGACCTCGGGGCTAGGCCGCGCTCTGATCGCAGGTAGGTATCGAACTCCTTGAAGATCCGTTCGTGCGGGGTGAGAGGCGGCAGCACCAACTGCGCGATCGCGCCTTCCTGGCGCAGCACCGAGAGCCATCGCTTGAGCGCGGCCCGGTCACCGGGTTGGATAGACTGCCTCCCGCCTCGATGTCGGAGGTACCGCTCAACGACCTGCTCATCGAGATCGACCAGCTCATAGCGACGGCCTGCGATCCAACTCAGGAGCCCGCCAACCACGTTGAGGCAACGCCACGCGCCGTGCCGAACGAGTCTCTCTTCGACGAGACGAGCGGCATAGCGCTCAACGAGCTGTCCGTGCGGCCCGCCTCTGAGACGCCGGTACAGCCGGCTTCTGCCCAAGTACTCTTCAACTTCCATCTTCCTGTTCTCCGCTGTTGAAAGCGGAGGCACAGAACGAACTATGCCGAACCGACCAAACGCCAATCAGCGAGAAATCTGGGGAAAACGACCCGACTCGGCATAGTTCGGCGGGCGACATAAACGGCAAAAATGAACGGCATCGACCCGCAGGTGTTGCTGGCCGATGTCCTTGCCCGCATCGCAACCCACCCGACTCATCGCCTGGACGAGCTTCTGCCCTGGAATTGGACGCTGGCATCAACGCTCTCCGCTCAAGCAGCATGAGCACGCACGTCAACAAGGTCCATCACGTCACCACCCTCGCCAAATCGCCAAAGACCTCGGCGAAGATGAGGATTGGCTGTGGGACATCGCCAATGAGATGGAGATCGAGGATGGCGCCATCTGGGTCTATGGCGGCGGAGAAGACGGCGTCCAGGCGTTCACCGACTTCGGCATCGATAACCTGATCGAGCTCATCAAGTTCTACAAAGAACACCCTGAACTGCTCAGGCGGTGACGCTGCGGCCTACGCCGAACGGATACGTACTGCTGCGCGTTCTTCCCGGTACTGAGGAGAGAGTGCTTCGTCCTGAAAGGGCGGCACGGGATCAACCACTACCAACGTCATCGAAAGCGCATTCGCGACCGAGCGCCACTGCACAATGCGCGCCAAGACATGTGTCGAATGAAGCTGCGCGGCTATGATCTTTCATTTTCGCCGAGAAAAGCTGGCTCTTCGGGCGCCAACATTCGGCGATAGCTCCTTGACCCACGATAAGTCGCATTTTGGATCAAAAATCAAGTAATTGCAGGTTAGTTCTTCACCCGGCTGCACGTCACGGGCTGTGAAAATTCGGCAATCATCGTCTTGATACGTGTTTGGCTGACTGCTGTGATTCATGAAGCGAGCATTGTCAGCATTGTACTCTACAACACCATCATCAATATGGTAGTCTCTCGGGTAGGCGTGCTTATCAAGTAGAGCTTGAAATGTCGGAGGTAAAGTTTCGTACTGTTCAGGTGTCACGGCAATGTCAACGATTGGATTATGTATCCAAATCAACTCATCTTTAGGTAGAAGAGTAGCAGAGAAAAGGCCAATACCGCCAAATTGGTCAGCCTTCAAAATGGTCTCAACAATCAACATCGAGATATCTCCAGAAGTGACTAGCGCCCCGCAAGCTAACTGACCTGACCCTCGTAAATCTGCTGCAAGCATTGGTGGGCTCGTTTCACCGCGTCTTCCCCACGATTCGATTTCGGATCCGTGCATTCTTTCGGTGCTGCTGCTGTGGAGCAGGATCTCAGCGACCCTGACTGGCTTTGCGGCTATTTAGCAGAGTTCGCACAGCCTGTTATCGCGGCGGGAATGGGAGGAGGATCCAATGGCCCCAGCCGCGCACATCCACGGCGTGGCCCGACCACTTCCGCCGCAACACCCGGTCAAAGTTACGCTTGGACCGGAGCAGTTCGGCCTGAGAGATGCGCGTCGCGTCTTGAAGAAGCAGGAAGCGAACATTACTCTTTTGAAATGAGAAACAAGACTGGCGTGACGAAGAAGCTGGCGGGAGTTGGGCGAAGATTTCCCAATCCCTTCCCGAAGCAGAATATTCGCCCGTTGGCTCAAGAGACCATTAGCCAGGGCAGCACGATCAGCAGAAGCCCCGCGAAATAGAGCAGTCCGAAGATCAGTCCGAAGGCCCAGAACTGCCCCTTCCCGATATAGCCGCTGCCGAAATACATCGGCGCGGGCCCCGTCGCGTACGGCGAGATCACGCCCATTAGGCCGAGCGAATACATGCAGAGCATGGCAAGGGTCGTGACCGGCAGGTCGGCGATGCCCGAGCCGACCGCGAGCACCACCGGCAGCACTGCGGCGGCATGCGAGGTGATGCTCGAAAAGAAATAGTGGATCCAGAAGAACAGCGCGACCAGGAGGATCATCGCGGTCGACGGCGACAACCCCGCGAGCGGCTTAGCGTATTCGGTCGCGAACCATTTGATGAAGCCGATCTCGTTGAGGCCCGAGGCGAGTGTCAACAGCGAGGTGAAATAGAAGAACACCTCCCAGGCGCTCTTCTCGCTGACGATGTCGGCGAACTCGATCACGCCGGTGATCAGCATCAAGGAGATCACAATGAAGACCACAGTGGTTGCGTTGACGAAGTTGGAGCCGAGGAGCGGCACTCGGATGTCGGGATTAGAGCCGGCGATCCACAGGAACATCGCGAGCACGATCAGGCCGAGCATGATCCATTCGTTGCGCGACATCGTCCCCATCGCCCTCAGCTCTTTCGCCGCCCATTCGGAGATTTCCGGGCTGCGCTTCACCTCGGGCCGGCAAACCAGATAGCTGAGCAGCGGCACGACCACCAGCAGGACGATGCCGAGCGGCGCAAAGCCAAGGAACCACTGCCCCCAGCTGACCTCGACCCCGGCCGTCTTCTTGGCGATCGCCAGGGCCGCCGCGTTGGGCGCGAGCGCGGTGAAGAACAGCGAACTGGTCACGCCCGTTGCCGCGAACGCCGTCCACATGACGTAGGTGCCGATCCTGCCGGCGGTCGGCCCCGGCTCGGAGCCATAGATGCGTGGGATGTTGCTGATGATGGGATAAACGATGCCGCCGCTACGGGCGGTGTTCGACGGCGTCGCCGGCGCAAGCAGGAAGTCGGACATCGCGACCGCATAGCCGAGCCCGAGCGTGTTGCGGCCGAGGCGCTGCACCAATACCAGCGCGATGCGACGGCCGAGCTGGCTCTTGCGATAGCCGATCGAGAACACGAAGGCGCCGACGATCAGCCACACCGTGCTCTCGGCAAAGCCTGCCAGCATCCAGCGCAGCGACTTGGTCGGGTCAGGGTCGATATAGCCCCCGATGCCGGCGACGGTGAGCCCGATCAGCCCGACCGCGCCGACGGGCATCGATTCCAGGATGAGCCCGGTGATGACGGCCGCGAACACGGCGAAATAGTGCCATTGATTGACGTTGAGCCCTGCGGGCACGGGCCACAGATAGATCGCCAGCCACACCAGGAGCGGCGCGATCAGCTTCCAGCGAAACATTGTCGCCTCCGGCGCCTGCGAGCTAGCGGCCATGGACTCTCCCTTCAATCGTCGCCATATCAAGCCGCCCGTTGGCCGGGCCGCCATTATCTATGGCGGCGTATACGGATTGTCCGCGGCGCGATCAATGGCCAGCAGCGTTCTGTCGCTAAGTGCCTGACTTTTCGAGAGGCTCACAAATGCCCGGTGCGCCGGTGCTCCGGCTCGCCACCACGGACAGGAAACCTGATCGTTGCGCCGATGGTGATCCAGCTGGCGTTCTCGCCGGTGATGTTACGGCGAAAATCACGTCTACGGAGAATACCTCGTTTGTCCGGTAGCGCACGCCGGTTTGAAAGCGCGGCTGCACGACGCTCGCGATCTCGGACGCGCCGGCCTGTCCATAGGCCTCGATGGTCTACTGCAATGTGTCGGTGAACTTCCAGTCGAAGCTGATGCCATAGGCAGTTAGTGGCGATCGACCGTGCGGTCCCAGAGCTCGCCGCCATTGACGTTGACGCGAATGGTCTCGGGCAGGCGAAAGGTCTCCTGGTATAACCGCGAAGGTTTTCGCATTTGTGGCAAGGTGCGACACACGACAGCAAGTAAAATTTGTTGAACTGACCAGCCCGGCCGGCGGTCTCCTCCGGAATCCGACTAGGATCACGACGTTAGGGATTGTGACGCTCGCGCTATTCGGGCCACCGCAGGTCGGTCCGTACCTTTACATGGATAATATACCAACGCGGTCATTGCGATCGCTGCGTTAGATCAGAGATTCGTTTTGGGGTTTGAGGAACCTTAGGCCGGCGTGCGTTATCGCGCGCGTAGTCCTTGCGAGCGCCTCGATCTTCCCGCGAGATGCCCGTAAATCATATCGTTGTAGTCGGCGGTCGTCGCGCCGATCTTCTGACATATCAAGTAGGCGCGCGGGTTCAGGCAATTCCTGCTGCGCGTCATGGACAACGTGAAAGCCGAGTGGGCGCCCATCTGTAGCGGCACAACCTCCCGAAGTACCAGAGCTTTCTGGAACGCGCTCCTAGTGTCGGGAGTGCCCGTCGGCGTCTTACAATTGAGGGTGATGGATGAGTCGAACCTCATTGGGCCCTCCTGGCCCCAGGAGGCCGGTGTAGCGCTGGCCGCGAATATCGTATTGCTTTAGGGGCTGTGCCGTGTCCGGCAAGAGGCCCCAGCGCCCGAGATTAGAGATTATCGTGTCCGAGGCGGGTTGGTGCCATGCGTAAAGTCCTCGGGAACGGCGAATGATGCAGCATAAACCTCGCGGACCGCGGGAGACGTCGTCTCAGCCCTGGCGGACGCCTGAACGGCTTGCTCCATCATTCGTCCAAGCAGCGCTGGTGGACCCGGTTCGACGCTCCCGCACTGGGCTGCGGAACAATGTCCTGTCGAGATCCGAGACGAATGGCAGCGCCTGCCGGATTGAGCGGGGTGCTTCGCCTCATCGCTGCCGCGGGCACGAACAGCGCCGTGTAGCGGTCATTGTGAACTATGAAAGGTCGACCGTCCTGGCCCGGCGGGACGGTGCTGCCGTCAAGCGCAGCTGACGCGTGCTGGTGGCCGTGCCCCGAGTTAAAGGGACGAACCGCCTCTCTTAAATCCAGGTCTTGGTGATGGGGCGCGGTCGGGTCACGAGACCACGATGGGCCGGCGTCGTCTGGCATTGCCGATAGCAGATCCTGATTGTAATCTTCCGCAGGAAGGACCAATGGCGAAGCGACTGCTGGCCTGAAAGTCGACGTTGGGCCGGCGTGCTCCATCAGCGCGTGAGCGGCTGAATCGCTAGGCTCGCTCAGCTGGCGCCCGATGGCATCCCCTTCCGGCTGGCTTAGCGCCCTCTGCCTCTTGGTAGGCCTCAACTGCCCAATGTAATCCTCACCCACGAGGACCTCGTGGCTTGAAAGGGGGGCGCTCCCGGTCAATTCGTTTGGAGTCAGCTGGTAGCTGTGGCTTCGGTTGAGTTGGCTAACGGCTTCTCCGGTATGCGGCGCGTGGTGATCATGCGCGGTTGGCATGAGAGACGACGCTAGGCTGGCTTCGCCCATCATCCCTCGCAGTGGATCCTGAACGTAACCGTCCGTAGACCGCTCCTTCGGCCAACTCAATGCTTCCCACAGCCCGCTGTACTGCGCAGCCGCGTCCCCGACGTGTCGACGTCTTCAAATCCGCTGGCCCTGAGGTGTCCAAGTTCCAACGCCTCGGTGAGTCTACGGTTTTCGTCAGACGGATGAGGATGGTCGTGATCTGGAGAAACAGGAATCCCTGCGACGGCAGTGGTATCAAGTTGCGGCACTTCATCCAGGTAGGGCTCAAACTCCGCTTGCTGCTGTTGTTGCGGTTCTGGCACCGCGGCGCTGTAAGCAGCGAAATCCCGCTCGGATGGGTCGATGCTGTTAAATGGGTTCATGTCG
Source organism: Bradyrhizobium glycinis (assembly GCF_016031655.1). Classification (GTDB taxonomy): domain Bacteria; phylum Pseudomonadota; class Alphaproteobacteria; order Rhizobiales; family Xanthobacteraceae; genus Bradyrhizobium; species Bradyrhizobium glycinis. The sequence continues at coordinate 32,117 of NZ_JACCHQ010000018.1, read as the reverse complement.
CCTTCCGGTTCGATGGGGTTCGCAATCCTGAGCGGATAGTGTCGCTCTGGTTCACCCTCTGTTCCGATCAGCTGTCGACAAGCTGACGCGCTTGGAGACTTAACCAATCAGTTTGGCCAGGCGATAAGCTGTTCTTCGAGCAGGCGCTCGATCGCGCCGCGCTGATCGTGCACGGTCGCAATTCGCACGAGCAGCAGCCAGACTTGCCGACCGCCTGCCAACTTCCAAACCGCCAGCCTCAGAGCAGCGCAAGAACCGCACGGCGGATCATTGCTCGCCCAACGATCGCAACTACTAGAAGGGGGTAGCCTTTGAGTTGGAAACAGCGCGGGCGCGGCTCGGCGCCGGGCAGCCAGGATTGCCCATGTATCCGGCCGCACCCGCGCCTGCCGCTTGAGTTTAGCGAAACGTGACTGAGCGCTGGCTGCTCTGGAACCCACAGCACTGGCCTTGCCAGCCCGTTAAACTCAACGATTACGTATCGGCGCTAGCTTACTGAAAGCTGACGATACCCGCGCGGCTATTCACAAAAAATAAGAAACGGCCCGTGTGGGCATTTCCAGCCTAGCCGCCGGCGAACACAGTGCGCTCAATCTGTTCTGGGCAATCTCGCAGCCAGGCAAAGACGGCGTTTAGACTGTAAGGCGTTGAGACCTCACGGTCACCGGGGTTAGTGCCTGGACCTTCATAAGATAGAAGCAACCATCGGCTGTCCTGACATGCGATCGCGCATCTCGTGCCATTCGCGTGTTGTCAAGTCGATGTCATCAAACACACGCGTCGCAAAACAAAAGCTTCGGCGAGTTGATGCGCTGTCCGTTTCCGTTTCGCTACGCGCAACTGCATAGGGTTTAGACTTTGATGGCGTGACTTCTCGTTTGAACATGTGTCCTTCTCCCTGGTCTGCTCGCCCTCATACGCTGCACAGTCGCGAAGATTCTGTCAGCGTGAGAATCGCTCCAAGTTATTGATGGTTGTGTCATGTTACAGTCCCTACACTTCTCACATCTGAAGGACGTTACGGCTGTCAGCCGGTAGGGCTTAAACCGGGGCACAGTGATAAGCTGACACAATGGAAAGTAGCGCGGATGCGACTCGGCGTCCTCTTTGTCGACCGGGGGATCTGGGACAAAGGCGCTGTCTCTGCCGCATCCGCACTTCCGGAGAAGCTAGTGGTGAGTGGGCCCTACCTCTGGAGCAAGGAAAAGAGCGGGCCTTTCACACGCCGCCAACTTCTGTGTCTCCCTTTACGCACGATCCAGACTAACCACATCCGGCCTTCCCGTGAGGTTCGGTCACGGGACACAGTGGGTTTTAGCAAGAAAGCGGTCTTGAGTGGCCTATACGAACTGGTAGTCAAGACTGTCTCCCACGATCCTCCCGAGGCCCGGGATGCCGACCGCCGCACCGTCCCGTTCTGGTTTCCGGTGGCCGGGGATTACGTAGAGCTGCATGGCGGCGCTCTCGATCTGAGGAACGTGCTTTCGCTTCAGCAAGCGGAGCTGAATATCCCATCGCACTATGGACGGGTTTGGCCGTTGACGTAGGCGCGGGACTACCTGCGTCCGAGCTCCCACCAACGCTATCCGATTTGTGTGGTCAAAGCGGCCCGGATCTAAGCGGCACGCTACGAAGGAAGAGTTCGGCTCTCCGGACGCACCGGAAGCTGGCCCAACAATCCCGCAAAACTTAACATGCCTGAGTTCCCATGTCTAAAGAACTGAGCTAACCTGAGGTTTTCGTCATGGGGGCGTTTCATGTTCGATAGCGCAACCACCGCGGTTTTGAGCGCGGTCTTCAACAAAGTGTGCGAGGGCCCTTCGCAGCGGGAGATCGGGGCTCGTACCCATGTGGCATCGAAGATCCTGCAGGCCGCTCACCAGTGGCGAGCTCTCTCCCGAGGACCTAAGGCAGGTCGGCCGCAAGGCCCTGACACACGCGCCCACCATGTGGCGCTGACTAACAGCAGGGCGCGGGCGTGAACTTCCAGGTCACGGTCCTAAAGATCCTGGCGGCTTATCCGGATGGCTTTGCCGTGATGGACGACCTCAAGCGTGACATGGCCATCCTGGCGACCAGCGGCCACGAGTGGGCGGATCGGACCAAGCGGCTCGCGGCCAGGGTAGGCGACCTCAACATCTGGTCACAAGGACTGGTCGAACGCGTAAGCGGGGGATGGAAGATCACGGCCAAAGGACGGGCGGTGCTCGAGCTTATGGAGGCCCATCCTGTGGCGTTGGAGACGGTCCACGTGACAGCGGTTGAGGATACCAGTACGATCCCCGCGGAGCCCGTTCTTCTGCGGCAGCCCGCTGATCGTGCCAATCGGCGCCGCGAGCGCCGAGAGCGTCGCCGCCAGGCCCGAGAACGAGCGAGGGCGAATGCCTCCTAATGAGGGTCGAGCCAAAAGAGAAAGCCGCCAGCTTAGCTCGGCGGCTTAGAGAGTTCCGGACTGTCGATTGCTCCACCAGCCTAAGCGTACCGCCCTTAACCTTGTTTGCGGCCATGCCGCTCCGACCCACCGAACGCGCTTCGATTCGGCATCGGCCAGCCGAGTTGTAGGCTAACTCTTACAAGCCGGTAAGGCGCGAAAAGAAGAGCGCGGCAGCCGACCCGCGCGGCATCGCCCGCCGCAACTGGTCCGCCGGCTCGAAGCACGACGCGCATCACCTTACGCGCGAAGTAGCGTCACGAAATCCCGTGACGAGGCAGAAGGTGCAATTTGAGACATGTGCCGCTCACATGAACTCATATTCATCGTCATTCGGCTCCTGCAGCCAATTTTCGGAGGCCTGGACAGGCTTGGCTCCGCTTGCGCTACCATCTTGAGTAGCGGCAAGATGTAAAGGTCTTCCTTTTCGCTGCCATTCACTGTTTCCGTTCTTCGCCCATTTGTCGGCATGCTTAGTAGGGTCGAGTACCATCATCGAATCGCTCACCTCCGTAAAACCCAGCGCTATTGCACGGGCTTTAGCCTCGGGGTTAACAGAATGAGAGAGAACGAGCGGCTCCTTGCCGTCGAGCTGGAGCTGTCGCTCCAGCAGAATATCACCCGCGTTCTCGGCGAGAGGATGAGTTACGCGGAAATCTATCGTTGACGTGATTTCATCTTTTCCGGGAAATTTTGTCCGCGAAGAATTGTCATCTTTAAACATTTCACTCATCAACCCTCCGGCTTCCGTTCTCAGGAGCCCAACACTGTTGTTGCCGAGCTGGTAGCTGAAATATCGCGCATTCTCAGAACCAGACGTCCTCCCAAAACCTGAAGGCGGTGTCCATCGTGCGCTGGGCTTTCTGGGAGATGGGACGCGAGTACCGCTGCGGGTTCGCAGCAATATGATGCGCTATGTCATCCCCATGAAACTCCGCCAGCTTATCCTCGAAATCATCCTTCGAGATCTCGACAGATCAGGGCCGCATCGGCGCGCACCCTCTGTGCACGTGCCTCCCTCGAGACTGACGAGCGGCGTCATTCACATAGTTGGCCAGAACGTCCAACGCGACGATCAGGTCAGATGACTGTTTCGCCAAGTCAGTACGGGAGCAAGATCACCACGCTGGCCGGAGCGACCGCATGACCTTCTGCGTTATAGACGAACGAGTGAAGAAAAACTGCGTGAGATGGTGCATACCCAGCGTAAAACATCGACATCGCGGCCATGGACCTCTGCAATCGAAAATCTCTTGACCGCCCAATGGAATACCGCGATAAAACGTGTCACTACCCTAGGTTAAGTTCGCGTTTTTGGGGGGTGGTCGAAAGTGTATCGCTTGTTTGTTTGCAGAATCTGCGGATGCTTTCAATGAGAGCCACGCGCGAAGTCCTGGGATCAAAGCCTGTTCTAGTCGCACTAGACAATCCCCGCAGACAGTATGGGGATTGACGCAATGATTGTGCGCGAAGAGCTCTTGGCATCGTTGCGCAACCATGGGTGGATTGTTGTTCTCTCGGTGGTCATTTTTACTTTGTTGTACATGCCCGATCAGATTGAGGAGCTCTACAGGATAGCCGCTGAGGACATGGGGCAGGTAACCGCCGTCAAGGACTTGGCCGCTCTCGGTGTGATTGCGCTAACGATCTGGGCGGCAGCATTTCGGCTTACCGCCGCAACCCTGCCTCATGTCCCGACCGCTACGGCCCACTTGGCCTTCTGTATTAAAGCTGCCGTTGTGCTCGGACCTCTGCCGATCGTCGCTGCGTCGGCCCGTCAACTCGCCTGGTGGCCGGCTGAAAAAATCGGTGAGGTCGAGGAAGTCGAAGCAGCTTCCGCAATCAGGACCAAGCGCTCCCTTCGAGCGGACATGCTGCTCGTGTCTGTCTTTGTCTTGTTGTCCTGCTCACCTCGTTTTGTCGGATTGCTTTTATCGAACGCTGTTTGAGTTGCTCAATGGTCCCGTCGGGCCTTGATCAGGAGTAGAGCGGGTGATGTTCCTCGCTTCTGTTAACCGGGCGGAGAGCGGCCGTTTTCAGCCGCGAGGCTTGCTTGACGCCGAGAAGACCATACGGGTTCAACCGACTTCTCCGGGTGTCGGCGGTCTGCCATGACATCACGTTGATGACTCGCGACAGCAGTTTATTTGTATGTTCGTGCAGCCTTAAGTGAAATGAAGGGTCACTCTTTCGTCGGCCACTGGCGATATTTGTATCGTAAAACTCGCGCTTGCAGTGTGGTCATTGTAGCGCTGGGAGGAGATCCTCTATGCTCGACTCGGATACAATTGCCTATCTCCGTCGAGTTCTGGATGAGGTTTGCAAGGGGCTGTCACGTCACGAGACCGGCACCCGAACGTATGTCGCCTCCAAACTTCTAGAAGCCGCCGCTCGAGGCGAGACGTCCGTCGAGGTTCTCCGGCAAGTCGGACAAAAAGCGCTAACCAGCGCTCCGTCAATGTGGCTTCAGCAAGGTCCTCGCCAACATTCACCCGAAAGCAGTAGTGTCGGTGGACCCGCCGATAACTCAACCAAACAGAATTAAGTACGCCGTTCTGGATCCATCACCAAGCTCCCGAGGAGCTGGAGGCATTCAGGGAACGGCGGCCGCGGAAGCTGATCTTGAACGGCTAAGCGCGCGAGACCCAGCATAGGCCGCCGTAAACCCTTTACATTCGGGGGCCTGGCGAGCGCGTCGCGCGAAGCGGGACCACATTGAGATCCGGCGATTGACCCAGCAATAGGGAATCTGGGCGGGTGGGTGTGCAAAGACGGCAATTAGCGCAAGTTCAAGTAAGCTACTCTAGCTAAATAAGATGACACGGAAGGGCGCCGGAGGCTCGTGGGGAAAAGATCAGTCCTGACGATGTCATGTCGACGGATTAGAATCCTTGAGTAATCTGCCGCGAACGCCGTAGGGCGGTGCGCTGTAGTAACTTCGGATCGGATCGCGCTGCAAGCAACCGACACTTGCCCCCTTCTCGTCCTCTCGGTTCCGTGATCCGGGTTGAGGCATGGCAGAGCCTGCTGGGCGGCGGCGAACAAGTAGATATTTCGCTCTCATCCTGTTTGTCCCATAGCCTGCGCCCTCCTGCAGCTTTAATGGGCAAAGACGGTCGCCTCCGTCGCTCATGAGGCTCAGCGAACTTGGGAGACGCGCAACTGACAAGCCATCAGAGGTCACTTCGCGTGTATGCACCGGCTTCCCAGTCGGCCGCACAATTGCTTGTGAAACATAGGCGGCTGTCTGCTTCAGTATTTTAGCGAACCAACTCGAGTTTGATGTCCCTTCGGCTCTTCGTCCTGTTCGAGAGTTTCTCGCCTGCGCGCTCTACGTCGCTACACGGCCACTCGAAGCTGTACCTCGTCGCCAGCCTTGAATGTGAGATGTCGGCTCCCCCGCTGACACCATTCCATACAAGCGGCTCTACGAGCGCATATTTCGTAAATCGAGGGATTGAGTCCGTTGTTAAGCTGCAGCGGCGGTTGCAGCGTTTGAATTTTGCGCGGCCTTCCTCCTCGGCAAAAGCACAACCGAATAGACCAGCCGACGAGTAGACGGCGAGCATTGAACACTTTCAAGTCGCGAAGAAATGATTGGTCCGCACGTATAAATAGTTATATCGTTACAGTACGATCGTAGATAGAATACGGGGCGGGCATCGTGTCCTAGCCGTTTCGTCAAAGGGAGGCCCCGAGCCAGTTGGTTCTTCGTGGGCGGATGAAGCCATGCGGGTCGCGTGAGGTGACGACGCAACCGCTATTCGAGAATTTTCCAAGGACGAGTTCGGCGGCGAGGCGAACGTTACGCGAGATCGAAAAGAAAGCTGCTTTCGTTTCATAGACCGGACATGGGCCGCCTCTATAATTTGTACTGCTGATCAGGCTGCAAATCGGTCTTGTGACGTTATTCGCGAGTGCCCTGAGCCGCACTGCCTGAGTCCGCACGCAGAGGGAATTAGATCCTAAGATGATGGTGGTGGTATCAAGCTTCAGCCGATTCACTGTCCGGTGTGGGTCACCCCTCAGACAATTTGGATGCGTGTTATCAAGAGGGACTTGTTACGTTCCTAGCCACGCATCACCAGCAATCACGGAGCTTTGTTTAGACAGCCACAGAGAGAGGCCTCGTCCATGACTGGCACTATGAGCTTTGATAACGTCATTCCGCGAGCAGACATCGTCAAGCATGCGGACCGGCTTGGTGCCGAAATCAAGAACATCAGGCTGTCGGACGATGTGTCTGACGAGGTCATCATAACCATTCACCAGCTGCTGCTCGAGCATAAGGTCATCTTCTTCCGTGACCAGGGGCATCTGGATGATGCCCAGCAACAGCGTTTTGTGCTCCGGCTCGGCTCCTCGATACTGAATCCCACAGTGCTGGACCCAAGGGGCGGCTTAACAATCCCGAAGACGCTCGGCGACCGCGCCTGCAGGAACGATGATGAGGTCTTCAGTGCCCGCTATCCAACAATATTAGTGTTGCGGGATTCAGCGACGCCGCCTCTTGGCACGGACCTGGCTTGGTCGAGCACGAGGGCCGCTTACCTTGACCTGCCCGATCCCCTGCGGATGCTTGCCGATAATCTTTGGGCTGTGCCCGGGGCCACATTCGATCACACTCCGATGGAGAGTGCCACCGAGGCCGACAAGCGGGCGTTGGAGAACGCATCCACCGGAAGTATCTATGATACGACATATCCAATTGTTCGCGTTCATCCCGAAACTGGCGAACGCATGCTCTCGCTTGGTCGTTCAGTGCAAAACTTTATCGGCCTGCAGCGATATCCCAGCCAAAGACTGTTCGAGCTGCTGAAGTCGTATCTCACCGCGCCCGAGAACACCCTGTGCTGGAAGTGGAAAACAGGCGACGTCGCAATCTGGGACAATTGCGCGACTGAGCGGTACACCATCGATAAAATTGGCAGTCCTCATAGGGCCATGAACCGGCTGGCGGAGGCCGCCAGCTTTCCGCACGCAAAAGGGCTGAAATCACGGGCCGCTGAGGCTGCCTAGTAAGGTCAGGAGTCCGGTTTCGCAAAATGCAGGTGGTCCAAGGCTAAGTTGCGGACCACAACGTCGAGCGGGGACGGCGGGCGTCCCGCCCTGGGGGTGAAGCCCGGCGCGAAGCGATCTGCTTCTTTTTCTGTCCATAACCATTGCTGAGATGCGGGTCAGTTGGTGCTGCCGTTCGGCGCATACATTATGGCTCGTGCCGGTGAGTCAGAATCGCCGCTACCGGCCGCCACGGAGCCTTCGGAGCTATTCAACACCGCAGCCGCGGGCTTGTTGCCGATCGCGCTGAGTGGTCGGACTTCGTTGTAGTCAACCCGGCGCTCGCCGAGCAGACCAATCTACTGGCGCGTCACAAAAAAGCCGCGCGCGTCGGCGAGGCCGTCGCGATTTTTGCGGTTGTCGCCTCCGAAAAGTGCGTGGCGCGCGCCGTCTGGCTCGCCAGCGACTTCACCTCGGCGCGCACATCCAGGGCATGCAGCAGGCGAGGATGAGTTGATCGCTGCGATCAAGACCATCGCCGGCACGAGCGGGGAGATCTCCTCGACCTCGGGCTCGATCGCTTCCGCCGTCGATCAACAGACCGCGACCACGCAGGAGATCGCGCGTAACCCCGAGCATGCGGCCTCCGGCACCGGACGGGTCTCGACCAACCTCGAATAGGTCGATCGCGAAGCGACCAAGACGGGTGCTGCGGCGTCCGCCGTGCTGCAATCGGCCCGCGGCCTGACCGAGGCCAGCCAGCGCCTGCGCGTCGAGCTCGACAGCTTCATGGCCAACGGGGCAGCGGCGTGAGGAGGCGGGCGTATCCTGCAAAGGGGTGATTGCAACAGCAGGGGCGTGTCGTGGTAGTGAACGGCGAGGACGCGCGGGACATCGGCGCCTGAAAGCGGTACCAAGGGACGTCAGATGAGTGGTGACCTCGATCTCGCGAGCTTCGAATTGCATCCGCAGCGTGGTGCGGTGCTGGCCGAGGTGCATGCCCGCCCCTTCACCCGGCTAGTCGCGCCGCTCACGGTGCTGCGTTTTGCCTTTCTGAGCCAGGGTGAGGTTGCCGCGGCCGATCGCGAGAGGTTCGTGGCATTCTGCACGTCGCACGGACAGGCGCCGCCGGATGCCGAGACGAAGCATCATCAGGTCATGATCGGTGCGACCCAGCTTCGCTGGGAGCAGCACTCGGAATTCACCACCTTCACCTGGATTCTGGACGGCTCTTGCGAGCGGCAGTTCGGCGAGATCGGCGATGAGGCTGCAGCGCTGATCCGGTCGCTCCACCAGGCCGGGCAGTTGCTGGTTGGGGTCAAGCTCGAGGTCGAGCAGACCTCCGCGGCGCTGGAGCGTGCCCAGCAGCTTTTCGAGCGAGCCAGCCTCGCCGTGGCGGCGGTCCGCAGCGGGCCTGCCGTCGTTGCATCCGACTTTCGTACCGACGAGCAGGGCTTCGTCCGCATTCTCGTGTGCAATGACGGCCTGTCGCCCGGCCGTCTCGGCGCGCTCGTGCAGCGCGTGCTGGAGATCGAGACCTACCGCACGCTGGCGCTGCTCGGCCTGCCCGCCGCGATTGAGCTTGCGCCCTCCGTCGATCACATCGGTCGGCGGCTGGTCGAGGTGCTCGAGGAGATGCAGCGCGCCGAGCATCTCAAGCTGAACAACCATCTCTTGAACGAACTGACCGCATTGGCGGCTACGCTCGAAAGAGGCGCTGCCGGCAGCCTGTTTCGTTTCGGCGCCAGCCGCGCTTATTACGAGATCGTGCAGGCGCGCCTGGCCGTGATCGAAGGCGGCGAGATCGCGGGATATCCGACCTGGTCCTCGTTCCTTGCCCGCCGTATGGCGCCGGCCATGCGCACCTGTGCCACGACGGAGGACCGGCAGGCCACTCTGTCGATCAAGCTCGCGCGCGGCCGATCTGTTGCGCACGCGCGTCGATATCGAGCTCGAGGAGCAGAATCGCGACCTGCTGCGCTCGATGAACGAGCGCACAAGGCTGCAATTGCGGTTGCAGAAGCACGGTCGAAGGCTTGTCGGTGGCGGCGATCGGCTACTACGTCGTCAGCCTGTTCGGCTATCTCGCCAAGGGCGCCCATGACAGCGGCCTGCATGTCGAGCCTTCGCTGGCGACCGCCGTCTTCGTCCCGGTGGCCGTGGCCGTGATCTGGCTCGTCACCCGCAATATCCGCAGACGGCACCTGAAACACGACGAATTGCCGGGCGCTCACGATTGAGGACGCCGACGAGCCCCTTGCGCTCCGGAGGCGAGCGGTTGAAGCTGGGACGACCGGGAGACATGAGATGGACCGATCCGACGGCATGACCAACGTGCTCTGGCTGCAGGGCGCCAGTTGCGGCGGATGCACCATGTCGATCCTCGAGAGCGGCGCCTCGGGCTGGTTCGACGAGCTTCGGCAATTCGGCGTCAACCTGCTGTGGCATCCGTCCGTGAGCGAGGAGACGGGCGAGGAGGCGGTCGAAGTCCTGCAATCCATGCTCGACGGCAAGGTGCGGCTCGACCTGCTTTTGCTGGAAGGTCGGTCGCCCGGGGACCGAACGACACTGGCCGCTTCAACATGCTCGCGGGCACCAATCGTTCCGTCTACAGCTGGATGCTCGATCTGGCGCCGCGCGCCGATTACGTGATCGCGGTCGGAAGCTGCGCGGCCTATGGCGGCGTTCCGGCCGCCGGTGCGAACCCGACCGATGCCGTCGGCCTGCAGTTCGAGGGCTCCGACAGTGGCGGCGCGTTGGGCGCGGCGTTCCGCTCGCGGCTCGGTCTGCCCGTCATCAACGTCGCGGGATGCGCACCGCATCCGGGCTGGATGATGGAAACCATTTTGGCACTGACCACCAAGGATCTTGCCGCAACCGACCTTGACGGATATGGGCGGCCGAAGTTCATCGCCAATCATCTGGCCCATCACGGCTGCTCGCGCAACGAGTTCTACGAATTCAAGGCGAGCGCCGAGACCATGTCGGAGCGCGGCTGCCTGATGGAGCATCTCGGCTGCAAGGCTACGCAGGCGGTCGGCGATTGCAACCAGCGCTCTTGGAACCGCGGCGGCTCCTGCACCAAGGCGGCTATGCCTGCATCGCCTGCACGTCGCCGGGTTTCGAAGGCGGGCGGAACTTTATGGAGACCGCCAAGGTCGCGGGCATTCCGGTCGGCCTGCCCACCGACATGCCAAAAGCCTGGTTCGTTGCGCTTGCGGCGTTGTCGAAGTCTGCAACGCCGCGGCGCGTGCGGTTGAATGCGACTGCCGACCACGTCTTGGTGCCGCCCGCAGGCGCTGGGGCCAAGCGATAGCCATGAGGCGGATCACGATCGGTCCGTTCAACCGCGTCGAGGGCGACCTCGAAGTTCGTCTCGACGTCGAAAGCGGGCGCGTGGTGGGTGCCGAGGTGACGGCACCGCTCTACCGTGGCTTCGAGCAGATCCTGAAAGGGCGGCCGCCGCTCGATGCGCTGGCGCTAGCGCCGCGGATCTGCGGCATCTGCTCGGTCTCGCAATCGGTTGCCGCAGCCGCCGCGCTGCGCGAGGCGATGGGCATCGAGGCTGCGCCCAACGGGCTGCTTGCGACCAATATCGCGCATGCTGCGGAGAACGCGGCCGACCATCTGACCCATTTCTATATCTTCTTCATGCCGGACTTTGCCCGCGAGGCCTATGCGGCGCATGACTGGCACGCCGCGGCGCGCGAACGCTTTGCCGCGACCCGCGGCAGTGCGGGGCGCGACGCCCTGCCGCCGCGGGCGCGGCTGCTCGAGACCATGGGCATCATCGCCGGAAAATGGCCCCACAGCCTCGCGTTCCAGCCCGGCGGCACCACCCGCGCCATCGATGTCGGCGAGCGCGTCCGGCTGCTCTCCATCGCGACGGCGTTCCGAAGCTTTCTCGAGCGGATCGTCTTCGCCGATACGCTGGAGAATGTGCTGGCGATCGCGACCGCGGACGAGCTCGATCGCTGACGCGACGGCCGTGGCTGCGACTTTGCCCATTTCCTGCGGCTTGCCGATAAGCCCGCGCTCACCGGGCTCGGCAAGGGGATGGGCTTGATGATGAGCTACGGCGCCTATCATGGTCCCGACGGCGAGCTGTTTCCGCGCGGCCTGTTCGGCCCGCGCGCTGCGATCGAGCCACTGCCATTGGCCCAGATCACCGAGGGATGTCTTCCACGCCTGGATGCGCGCTTCCTCGGCCGACCCCGCCCACAGCAGCACGGTGCTCGACCGCGACAAGCCGGTCGCCTACAGCTGGTGCAAGGTGCCGCGGCTGTCGGGGCAGCCGATCGAGGTCGGCGCCATCGCTCGCCAGACGGTGGCGGGGCAGCCGTTGATTGCCGACCTGGTCTCGGTCAGCGGCACCAATGTGCGCAACCGCGTGATCGCGCGGCTGATCGAGACCGCGCGCATCGCGCTCGCGCTGGAGCAGTGGACGCGCGCGCTGCGGCTGTCGGAGCCGTTCTGCCACAATTCGCACGAGATCCCGAACGGCAGCTATGTCGGGCTGGTCGAGGCCGCGCGCGGCAGCCTAGGACATTGTATGGCGGTGCGGAACGGCAAGATCGAGCGCCACCAATCATCGCGCCGACCACCTGGAATTTTTCGCCGCGCGATTCCTTCGACGTCGGGGGCCGCTGGAGCAGGCGCTGGTCGGCACCGATGTGGGCGAGGCCGGCGCGCGCGCGGTCGCGATCCAGCACATCGTGCGCTCGTTCGATCCCTGCATAGTGTGCACCGCGCACTAGGCGGAAACTCCGTTGCCGACTGCAAACGTGTTGTTTCCGCTTCTCCTGGGTTCAGCACCGTCGCGTCCCACTCCGTTGCGCAATTCAACACGCAAGGGTTTGAAATCTCTCTACTTTTGAATCGCTCCAAATCGTTGGCCTGCTTCTTGCTGTCTTTGGCGTCATCGAAAAGTCAAAGCCGAGGCGGGAGGAAATATGGGCGCGGCGACGGAAACGTTTTACAGCGTGATCAGGCGACAAGGCATCACGCGTCGGAGCTTTCACAAATTCTGCAGCCTGACGGCGACGAGCCTCGGGCTCGGCCCGCTCGCGGCGAGCCGTATCGCGAATGCGCTCGAGACCAAGCCGCGCGTGCCCGTCATCTGGATGCACGGGCTCGAATGCACCTGCTGCTCGGAGAGCTTCATCCGGTCCGCCCATCCGCTGGTGAAGGACGCCGTGCTGTCGATGATCTCGCTCGACTACGACGATACCATCATGGCGGCCGCGGGCCACCAGGCCGAGGCCATTCTCGGGGAAACCCGCGTCAAGCACAAAGGCCAGTACATCCTCGCAGTGGAGGGCAACCCGCCGCTGAACGAAGGCGGCATGTTCTGCATCGACGGCGGCAAGCCGTTCGTCGAGAAGCTAAAGATGATGGCCGAGGATGCCATGGCGATCATCGCCTGGGGGGCCTGCGCGTCCTGGGGCTGCGTCCAGGCGGCCAAACCCAATCCCACACAAGCGACCCCCATCGACAAGGTTATCACGAACAAGCCGATCATTAAGGTGCCGGGATGCCCCCCAATCGCCGAAGTGATGACCGGCGTGGTCACCTTCATCACTACCTTCGGCAAGCTGCCCGAGCTCGACCGCCAGGGCCGGCCGAAGATGTTCTACTCGCAGCGCATCCACGACAAGTGTTACCGCCGCCCGCATTTCGACGCCGGCCAGTTTGTCGAGCAGTGGGACGACGAGGCCGCGCGCAAGGGCTACTGCCTCTACAAGATGGGCTGCAAGGGTCCGACCACCTACAATGCCTGCTCGACCGTACGCTGGAACGGCGGTGTCTCCTTTCCGATCCAATCGGGCCACGGCTGCATCGGCTGCTCGGAGGACGGCTTCTGGGACAAGGGCTCATTCTATGATCGTCTGACCAACATCAAGCAGTTTGGCATCGAGAAGAACGCCGACCAGATCGGAATGGCGGCGGCCGGCGTCGTCGGCGCCGCGGTAGCTGCGCATGCGGCCGTGACGGCGGTGAAGCGGCTCGCGTCAAAGCGCGAAGACGCGGACCATAATAGCTGAGCAAAAAGAGACATCAGGGCAGGGACGACTATGGGTATCCAGACTCCCAACGGCTTCAATCTCGACAATTCCGGCAAGCGCATCGTCGTCGATCCCGTGACTCGTATCGAAGGCCACATGCGGGTCGAGGTCAACGTCGACGCCGACAACGTCATCCGCAACGCGGTCTCGACCGGCACGATGTGGCGCGGCATCGAGGTGATCCTCAAGAACCGCGATCCACGAGACGCCTGGGCGTTCACCGAACGGATCTGCGGCGTCTGCACCGGAACGCACGCGCTGACGTCGGTGCGTGCGGTGGAGAACGCGCTCGGAATCACCATCCCGGAGAATGCCAACTCGATCCGCAACCTGATGCAGCTCGCCCTGCAGGTGCACGACCACGTCGTCCACTTCTATCATCTGCATGCGCTCGATTGGGTCGACGTGGTCTCCGCGCTCTCGGCCGATCCGCGAGCGACCTCGACGCTGGTGCAGTCGATCTCGAGCTGGCCGCTGTCCTCGCCGGGCTACTTCAAGGATTTGCAGACCCGGCTGAAGAAGTTCGTCGAATCCGGGCAATTGGGACCGTTCAAGAACGGCTATTGGGGCAGCAAGGCCTACAAGCTGCCGCCCGAGGCCAACCTGATGGCGGTTGCGCATTATCTCGAAGCGCTCGATTTCCAGAAGGAGATCGTCAAGATCCACACCATCTTCGGCGGCAAGAACCCGCATCCGAACTGGCTGGTCGGCGGCGTGCCCTGTCCGATCAATGTCGACGGCACCGGCGCGGTCGGCGCCATCAACATGGAGCGGTTGAACCTGATCTGCTCGATCATAGATCAATTGATCCAGTTCAACGAGCAGGTCTATCTGCCCGACGTCGCGGCGATCGGCTCCTTCTACAAGGACTGGCTCTATGGCGCCGGCCTCTCTGGCAAGAGCGTGCTTGCCTATGGCGACGTGCCCGAACACGCCAACGACTATTCCGCCAAGAGTCTGAAGCTGCCGCGCGGGGCCATCATCAACGGCAATCTCTCGGAAGTATTTCCGGTCGATCTCGCCAACCCCGACGAGATCCAGGAGTTCGTGGTGCACTCCTGGTACAAATACCCCGACGAGACCAAGGGCCTGCATCCCTGGGACGGCGTCACCGAGCCGAACTTCGTGCTGGGCGCCAATGCGAAGGGGACCAAGACCGCGATCGAGCAGCTCGACGAGGCCGGCAAATATTCCTGGATCAAGGCGCCGCGCTGGCGCGGGCACGCCATGGAGGTCGGCCCCCTGGCGCGCTGGGTCGTCGGTTACGCTCAGAACAAGGCGGAGTTCAAGGATCCCGTAGACAAATTCCTGAAAGATCTGAACCTGCCGACCTCGGCGCTGTTCTCGACGCTCGGCCGCACGGCGGCGCGCGCGCTCGAGTCCGTTTGGGCCGGTCGCCAGATGCGCTACTTCCAGGACAAGCTCGTCGCCAACATCAAGGCCGGCGACAGCTCGACGGCGAACGTGGACAAATGGAAGCCGGAGAGCTGGCCCAAGGAGGCCAAGGGCGTTGGTTTCACCGAGGCACCCCGCGGCGCGCTCGCGCACTGGATCAGGATCAAGGACACCAAGATCGACAATTACCAGTGCGTGGTGCCGACCACCTGGAACGGCTCGCCGAGGGATCCCAAGGGCAACATCGGCGCCTTCGAGGCGTCGTTGATGAATACGCCAATGGTCAATCCCGAGCAGCCCCTGGAGATCCTGCGCACGATCCATTCCTTCGATCCGTGCCTTGCCTGTTCGACGCACGTCATGAGTCCGGACGGTCAGGAATTCGCCAAGGTCAAGATCAGGTAGGAGGCGGCGATGATGGATGCCATTGCTCCCGGTTCGGACGTCAGGTCGGACCTCTCCGCGATCGCCGCCGACGCTTCCGGAGAACGTGCGGTGGGCAGGCCCACCGTCTACGTCTATGAAGCGCCGGTCCGGATCTGCCACTGGGTGAACGCGTTTTCGATTCTCGTGCTGATGGTGACAGGCTATTTCATCGGATCGCCGCTGCCGACGGTCGCCGGCGAAGCGTCTGACAACTTCGTCATGGGCTACATCCGCTTTGCCCATTTCGCCGCCGGACAGGTGCTCGCGGTCTTCTTCCTCACGCGCTTCTTGTGGGCCTTCGTCGGCAACCACCACTCCCGGCAGATCTTTTACATCCCGGTTCATCGCAAGCAGTTCTGGAAGGAAGTGCTGCACGAGATCCGCTGGTACGCGTTCCTGGAGCGCAAGCCGAAGATGTATGTCGGCCATAATCCGCTGTCGCAAACGGCGATGTTCACGGGCTTCACCCTGTTCGTGGCTTTCATGATCGTCACCGGCTTTGCGCTCTATTCCGAGGGCACCGGGATCGACAGCTGGCAGCACAAATTGTTCGGCTGGGTGTTCGCGATCTGGCCGAACAGCCAGGACGTGCACACCTGGCACCACCTCGGCATGTGGGCGCTGGTGATGTTCGTGATGGTCCACATCTACGCGGCGGTCCGCGAAGACATCATGTCGCGCCAGAGCATCGTCTCCTCGATGATATCAGGCGAACGGCAATTCCGCGATTGAGACGGGAACGCGACCGATGTCGAAATCTTCGCAAAACGACCGCATCCTGGTGCTCGGCATCGGCAATATCCTGTGGGCCGACGAGGGCTTTGGCGTACGCGTGGTGGAAGAATTCCACCGCCGCCACGCCGTGCCCGACAACGTCACCATTCTCGACGGCGGCACGCAGGGCCTCTACCTCGTGAACTACCTGGAGGAGGCCGATCGCCTGATCGTGTTCGACGCCATCGACTATGGCCTCGAGCCGGGCCAGCTGAAGCTGGTGCGCGACGACGAGGTGCCGCGCTTCACCGGCGCCAAGAAGATGAGCCTGCACCAGACCGGCTTCCAGGAGGTGATCAGCGCGGCCGATTTGCTCGGCCGCTGCCCGAAGCACCTCGTCCTGATCGGTTGCCAGCCGCTCGATCTCGAAGACTGGGGCGGGCCGCTGACGCAGCCGGTGCGCGACCAGATCGCGCCTGCGATCGAGCTCGCCTGCCGGATCCTGGCCGATTGGCGCATCGAGGTGCAGCAGCGCGGCGAACCCTTGGTGGCATCCGAGCGGCTGCTCGCCAACGACATCGATCATCTCAATTACGAGATGCGGCCGGTCTGACCGGCGCGGCCGTCTGGAGAACGCGCGATGTGCCTCGGCCTGCCAATGACGATTGTCGAGACCGATGGGATGTCGGCACTGTGCGAATTTCGTGGCGAACAGCGCCGCGTCTCGGTGCTGCTGCTGTCCAATCCGCCGGTCGGTGCTCACGTGCTCGTCTACATCGATAGCGCGATCCGGCTTCTGGACGAGGAAGAGGCGCGCCTGATCGGCGCCGCCATCGACGGTCTCGGTGCTGCGCTCGACGGCGAGGATTGCGATCGCTTCTTCGCGGATCTGATCAACCGCGAGCCGCAACTGCCCGCACATCTTCGCTCCGAGTAAGCGACCCGCCGGCACCTGCGCTGGCGCACCCCGCCGCGGCAATCGGCTTGCTGGCTGCAGGCTAGCCTGGAAGTTATCTTTCTCTCTGCAAAGATGAATTCCATCCAAAACCGGAAAGCATCTTACCATCAATGTATGCGCCCTTCTGCGCGCTCGAAAATACATGATGTAGATCAAACGGATAATCCGGGAGGATTGCTAGTCTATCCTGGCATGTGCCTTGCTAACCCCATTTCGAAGCGAAAACATAAGCTTGCCAGGGGAGGTCTGATGGAATTCCAGGTGGGGAAGCATGGTCTGACGCGGCACGGCCTGCCTGAGGTCGACGCCGCGACGGTCGATGAATTTCTGGGCGGGGCCGACGAGGCCGGTGCGATCGCGGTGCTGCTGTCCGCAGGCGATCCCAACCGCTTTCCCGAGGCGACCGACCTCGCCGTGGTGCTGCCGGAGCTGATCGCCGCATTCGGAGGCCGGCTGCGTGGCGCGGTCATCGCGCGCGATGCCGAGCGAGCGCTCGGCGAGCGCTTCGGTGTGCGCGTGCAACCGACGCTGATCTTCGTCGCCAGGGGCGAAACACTGGGGCTGATCGCCAAGATTCAGGATTGGTCGGTCTATATCGACCGCATCACGAAATTGATCGACCGGCCGCGCGGGCAGTGCGCCGCCGTCGCCGTCACCATCGTTCCCCAGCATCGCACACAAGGTGTCGCGCCATGAAGGTCGGCTTCTGGGATGCGCCCGAAGGCGCCGAGCAACCGGTCAGCGTGTTTCCGATCGGGGAGGAGAGTCTCAATGCGGCGAGCGGCAGCCTGACGGCAGCTGGCGCGCTCGCGCGGCTTGCAACGCTCGACAGCGCGGAGCTCGCCAAGCGCTGTCCTAACGCGGTGGCGCTGCTCTCGAAGATGGCGGCAGCCATCGCGGAGCAAAAGGCGGACGCGCCGAACCAGCTGTTCCGGCTCGCCAACCTCAACGATCTCGAGAGCAAGCTCGTCGCCGACGTGCTCGGCGAAGGCGAGGTCGGCGGCGTCGTCGCGCTTCCGGACGGTTCGCTGGCGCAGATCCAGGAATCGGTTCTGGCGGGGATCTGGCGCGTGCGGCTCAAGACCGACGCCGCCTCCGAATATATCGAGATCGGCGCCATCCCGGAGATCGTCAAGCGCGCGGCCGCCGACCTGACGTCCGCCGATTTCGAGATCGGGCAGGCGCCGGAGGGCGCCATGAACGTGCTGCCGGTGCTCGCCGAGATTCGCGAGCGCGCGCTGGCCTGGCGTCCCGGCACCCGCTCGCAGATCATCAATTTCACGCTGCTGCCGATGAGCCCGGTCGATATGAGCTTCCTGCAGGAGACGATCCGGAACGGACCGATCCAGCTCGTGTCGCGCGGCTATGGCACCTGCCGGGTGCTGTCGACGGGCATACGCAATGTCTGGTCGGTGCAGTTCTTCAACGCCATGGACACCATCATTCTCGACACGCTGGAAGTCGGCGGGGTGCCGACCGTCGCGCTCGCGGCGGACGAGGATTTCGAGGATTCCGCCGAGCGGCTGCAGGAAATCATCGAGGCCTATTTCAAATGAGCGCCTTCGAGAATTTTGGCGTGCGCCAGGACGTTGCCGACGTGACGCGGCTCGAATGCGGCATCTGCTGGACCATCTACGATCCCGCCGATGGCGACGAGGTCGCCCAGATCGCGCCCGGCACGCCGTTCGCGGCGCTGCCGGAGGACTGGCATTGCCCGAACTGCGACGCGCCGAAATCCAAATTCATGGCGATCGAGGCATGATGGGGAGCGCCCCCAATCCTGCTCGCGACCGGGACGCCGCGGCGTGGGGCGAGCTCCTGGCCGCAAGCTATCG
Organism: Bradyrhizobium glycinis; assembly: GCF_016031655.1. Lineage (GTDB taxonomy): Bacteria > Pseudomonadota > Alphaproteobacteria > Rhizobiales > Xanthobacteraceae > Bradyrhizobium > Bradyrhizobium glycinis. The sequence continues at coordinate 13,295 of NZ_JACCHQ010000018.1, read as the reverse complement.
CGAGATCGGCGATCGCGCGATGAAAGATCTGCCGATCTACAACCAGGCGCTCGGCGTCGAGGCGGTCGGTTTCCGCTCCTTCAATGGCACGATGGTCGGCATCATGGTCACGCCGTGGTTCATGAACGTGGTGATGCCGGCAAGTGCGGCGCGGGAGACGGCGGGCTCGAACTCGCGAATCCGCTTTCCCGCAGGTGATATCGAATTCACCCTCAGCGAGGTCGGACAAATGGGCCGGGTCGCGAGCTGCTCGCTGTTCTCGCCGATGTTCGAGTTCGCCGACATGGCCGCCGCCCGGGCAACGGCCGAAGCCGCACTGGCGGAGCTGATGCTGCCGGCGGACAGCGAGGAGGCGGTCCGCCGCCGCGCGCCTGCGACAAGTCAGATCGATCGGCGTAACTTTCTGCGTGGTGCCTTGACGGAGCGGCGCGGATGAGCCTGGTCTTCCGCAACGAGATCGACATCACGGTGTGGCTCGCCGGCGCCACCATCGCCGATGTCGCGATCCGGCCGCGCAGCCGGCCGCCGCTGACGCGGCTGTTTGCGGGAAAGCCCGCGGCGTCCCTGGTTCCGGTGTTGCCGCGGCTGTTCTCGCTCTGCTCGGTCGCGCATCAGGTGGCATATCTGACGGCGATCGAGACCGCTTCTGGGCAGGAGGCGACGCAAGCGGCTGCACTCCGTCGAGTCACGGCGGTGGTTGCCGAACGCCTGACCGAGTTGTTGCGGGGCCTGTTCGTTGGAGGAATTGCACTCGACGGCGGCAGCGCCGGTGCCGTCCGCGCCATGATGCAGGCGAGCGCGGTTCTCGGCGTGGCGAGCGAAGGCGTACCGGAAGCTGCGCGGCGCGAGGCCGTGGCACAGATCAGGGCTGCGCTCGCCGCACTGGGGATTGTTGGCGAAGGTCCGGCCCTCGCGCCCGGCAGCGCGCTGGCCGTCTATGTCGCACGCTGCGAGAGCAAGGGATTGTCGCCGCCGGCGGTCGAGCCATCATTCCTGACCGCCGCCGATGATCTCGACATCGTCACGCGTCTGCTCGCGGACGGGCCAGCCTATTCCGATGCGCCGGATCTCTGCGGCAGAATTCCGGAGACCGGCGTCTGGGCGCGCCGGGCTCAGCGCGAGCCCGTCCCGCCAGCGGCGAGCCCGGCGGCGCGGCTCGAGGCGCGCATCGCCGAGGTCGCGCGGCTCTGTGCCTGGCTCCATGGCGAGGCCAGCCTCGACGACGGTGTCGTTGCGAGCTACCGGCTCGGCCCTGGCAAGGCGGCGGCCGCGGTCGAATGTGCGCGAGGCCGGCTCTACCACGCGGTCGCGCTCGACGAGGCGGAGCGCATCGTGAGCTTCGAATTCCTGGCACCGACCGAGTGGAATTTCCACGCGCGGGGACCGCTGGTCCGGATGCTCAAGGGTGCGATGCTGGCCGCCGGCCGGCGGGGCCAGGACGCGGTGCGTGCGCTGGTCGGCTCGTTCGATCCTTGCGTCGGCTTCAACCTCGACTTCCGCGAGGCCGGCCATGCATGAGATGGCACTGTGCGAGGGTATCATCGGCATCGTCGAGGAGGAGGCGCGCAAGCGCGCCTTCGCCAAGGTGAACGTGGTCTGCCTCGAGATCGGCGCTCTCAGCCATGTGGCGCCGGAGGCGTTGAAATTCTGCTTCGAGGCCGTTGCGGCCCGGACCATCGCGCGAGGCGCCCGGCTTGAGATCGTGGCGACGCCGGGCACGGCCTGGTGCATGGATTGTTCCAAGAGCGTCGAGATCAAGCAGCGCTACGAGCCATGCCCGTCCTGCGCCGGCTATCATTTGCAGGTCACGGGTGGCGAAGAGATGCGCGTGCGGGAATTGGAGGTCGACTGATGTGTACGGTCTGCGGCTGCAGCGATGGCAAGGCATCCATCGAACATGCGCATGATCATCATCATGGCCATGACCATGACCATGGTCACGATGGGCATCATCATCATCACCATCACCATCACGGTCATGGGCATGACCACGATCCTCACCACGATCTCGCGACGGGCGATGCCGGACTGCTTGACCGCAGTGCCAACCCGGCCGGGCAGACGATCGCCGGCATGAGCAGCGAGCGCATCATCCAGGTCGAACGCGACATTCTCGGCAAGAACGACCGACTCGCGGCCGACAACCGTGCGCGCTTCCGCGCCGACGAGGTGCTCGTCTTCAACCTGGTGTCGAGCCCCGGCGCCGGCAAGACATCGCTTCTCGTCCGTGCGGTCTCGGAATTGAAGGACAGTTTTCCGATCGGCGTGATCGAGGGCGACCAGCAGACCTCCAACGATGCCGAGCGCATCCGCGCCACCGGCGTTGCCGCCATCCAGGTCAATACCGGCAAGGGCTGTCACCTCGATGCGGCCATGGTCGGCGAGGCCTATGACCGGCTGCCCTGGCTGAACGGCGGCCTTCTCTTCATCGAGAATGTCGGCAACCTCGTTTGTCCTGCGGCCTTCGATCTCGGCGAAGCCTGCAAGATCGTGGTGTTCTCGACCACCGAGGGCGAGGACAAGCCGCTGAAATATCCCGACATGTTCGCGGCTTCCGCCTTGATGCTGATCAACAAGATCGACCTCGCGCCGGTGCTTGACTTCGACCTTGCCAGGACGGTCGAATATGCGCGGCGGGTCAATCCGGGCATCGAGGTGATGACGGTGTCGGCGCGCACGGGCGAGGGGTTTTCCGCCTTCTATGCCTGGATCCGCAAGCGCTGGGCGAAGCTGAAGCAGGCTGAGAGAACTGCGCAGGGTTGACGATGGACGGGGGGACGAGCGCGCACGACGGGAGGAGGTTGCGACTGCACGTGCGCGGTGCCGTGCAGGGCGTCGGATTTCGTCCGCATGTTTACGGTCTCGCCACGCGCTATCGGCTCGGCGGCTTCGTCGCCAACGACCCGCACGGGGTGGTCATAGAGGTCGAGGGCGAGCGTGCAGCCGACTTCGTCACAGCGCTGCGGCTCGAAAAGCCCCCGCTGGCCCGGATCGACGAAATTTCGGTGCAGCCGGTCGGCGCGGTCGCGAGTGCGGAGTTTTGCATCCGCGCCAGCGAGCAGGGCAGGGTATCGACCCGCATCGTCGCCGACGCTGCGACTTGCGACGAATGTCTGCGCGAGCTGTTCGACCCGAACAGCCGCTTTTATCGCTATCCGTTCATCAACTGCACCCATTGTGGCCCGCGTTACACCATTGCCGAGCGGCTGCCTTATGACCGCGCAACCACCGCAATGAAGGGCTTTGCGATGTGCAGAGCCTGCGCGGACGATTACGCCAACCCGAGCAGCCGCCGTTTCCATGCCGAGGCGATCGCCTGTCCGGATTGCGGACCGAGGCTCAGCCATGAGGTCGCGGACATTGCCGCCGCGATCGCAGGCGGCAAGATCGTCGCGATTAAGGGGCTCGGCGGTTATCAGCTTCTCTGCGATGCCCGCGACGACGATGTCGTGCGGCGCCTTCGGCGGCGCAAGCAGCGCGATCAGAAACCCTTTGCCGTGATGGTCGGCTCGGTGGAGGCGGTCGCCCACCTCGCCGAGGCCGATGCCGCCGAGCTCGCGCTGCTCGAGACGTCGCCGCGGCCGATCGTGCTGATGGCCTCGCGCCAACGTCTCGCGCCGGCCATCGCACCGGAGCTGTCGCGCCTCGGCATCATGCTGCCGGTCACGCCGCTTCATCACCTGATCTTCGAAGCCCTCAATGGGACGCAGCAGCGGGCCTGCGCAAGTTGGGCGATCGTCGCAACCAGTGCCAATCCTGGCGGCGAGCCGCTCCTGATCGACAACGGCGAGGCCGAGCGGCGCCTTGCCGGCATTGCCGATCTCATCGTCACGCATGACCGCGACATCGTCACCCGGGCCGACGATTCCGTGGCCGCATGCGTCGCGGGCCGGACGCAGTTCATCCGCCGCGCGCGCGGCTACGTGCCCGATCCGGTTCGCCTCGCCCGGTCGGTGCCGCCGATCCTCGCCGTCGGCGGCGCATTGAAATCGACGGTGACGGTCACGCGCGGCAACGAGGCGTTCGTCTCCCAGCACATCGGCGACCTCGACACTGCGGCAGGCCACCGCTTTTTCGAGGAGACGGTGGATCACCTGCTTTCGACGCTCGACGTCGAGCCGGTCGTCATTGCCCATGACCTGCATCCGAACATGGCTTCGACCCGCTTTGCCGAGTCCAGGGGAAAGCCGCTGATCGCGGTCCAGCATCACCATGCCCATGCGGCCTCGGTAATGGCGGAGCATGGCGTCGCAGACGAGGTGCTGGCGTTGGTTCTCGACGGCTTCGGCTATGGCAGCGACGGCGGCAATTGGGGCGGCGAGCTCCTGTTGTGCGATGGCGCTCAGTTCCGGCGGCTCGGGCATCTGGCGCCGATGAAGATGCCCGGTGGCGATCGTGCCGCGCGCGAGCCGTGGCGCATGGCCGCGAGCGTGCTGCATGGCCTCAGGCGTGGCGGCGTTGTCGCGACCCGGTTCGGTGCACAGCCGCAGGCCGCGCGCCTTGGCACCATGCTCGAGCATTCCGGCGTGCCGATGACGACCAGCGCAGGCCGGATGTTCGATGCGGCGGCGGGGCTGCTGGGTCTCTGCCCGGTGCAGAGCTACGAGGGCGAGGCTGCTATGAAATTGGAAGCACGCGTCCGCACACGGCCCATCGCGGAGGACGGCTGGACCATCGAAAACGGCGTGCTGTCCCTGTCTCCGTTGTTCGCGCGCCTGGCCGACGAGACGATCGATCCGGCCCAAGGCGCCGAGCTGTTCCACGGCACGCTGGCCACAGCCTGCGTCGACTGGATCAATCGCGCGGCCGATGCGACCGGCATCACGACCGTCGCCTTGAGCGGCGGCTGCTTCCTTAACGCGATCCTCAGCGCCGAGATCGAGCGCGGCTGCAGAGCAGCCGGCCTCACGCCGTTGCTGCAACGCCAGCTGCCGCCCAACGACGGCGGCCTCAGCCTCGGTCAGGCCTGGATCGCCGCGCTAACGCTCCTCGAACGGCAAGCCCTGGAAGGAACCGCCTGATGTGTCTGGCGATACCGGCAGAGGTCACGAAACTCCTGCCCGACGAGATGGCCATCGTCTCGATCGACGGCGTCAGCAAGGAGATCTCGGTCGCCTTGATCGAAGACCTCGCCGTCGGCGATTACGTGATTATCCATGTCGGCCACGCCTTGACCAAGATCGATCCGGAAGAGGCGCGGCGGACGCTCGAGCTGTTGCGCGAGCTCAGCGCCGAAGGAGAGGGGGTCTCGCCATGAAATATGCAGACGAGTTTCGCGACAAGGAGATCGCGCTCGGGCTTGCGAAGACGATCCGCACGGGGGCCCATGCCGGACGGCCGTATCGCTTCATGGAGTTCTGCGGTGGCCATACCCATGCGATCTCGCGCTATGGCCTCGAAGACCTACTGCCGAAGAACGTGCGGATGATCCACGGGCCGGGCTGCCCGGTCTGCGTGCTGCCCGCCGGGCGCATCGACATGGCGATCCGCCTCGCGATGCGGCCCGACATCATCCTGTGCGTCTATGGCGATTTGATGCGGGTGCCGGGCTCGCAAGGCGCCTCGTTGTTGAAAGCGAAGGCGCGCGGAGCCGACATCCGCATGGTCTACTCCACCATCCATGCGGTCAGGATCGCGGAGGAGAATCCCGCGCGCGAGGTCGTATTCTTCGCCATCGGCTTTGAGACCACGACGCCGCCGACGGCGGTCATGATCCGTATGGCCGAGAAGAAGCAGCTCGCAAATTTCAGCGTGTTCTGCAATCACGTGCTGACGCCGCCGGCGATGCAGAACATTCTGGAGAGTCCCGACATCCGCAACATCGGCCGTGTCGAGATCGACGGCTTTGTCGGCCCTGCTCATGTCTCGACCATCATCGGAACCGCGCCTTACGAATTCTTCGCAGAAGAATTCGGCAGGCCGGTGGTGATCTCGGGCTTCGAGCCGCTCGACATGATGCAGGCCATCCTGATGCTGGTGCGGCAGGTCAATGAGCACAGGCACGAGGTCGAGAACCAGTACAGCCGCGCGGTGACCCGCGACGGCAACCTGCGTGCCAAAGAGGAGGTCTCCGACATTTTCGAGCTGCGCGACCAGTTCGAATGGCGCGGCCTCGGCCAGGTGCCCTATAGCGGGCTGAAGCTGAAGCGCGCTTACGCCAAATACGACGCCGAAATCCGCTTCGGCATGAACGAGCTTCGCGTCGACGACAATCCGGCGTGCGAATGCGGTGCCATCCTGCGCGGGGTGAAGAAGCCGGTCGACTGCAAGCTGTTTGGCACCGTCTGCACCCCGGAGACCCCGATGGGCTCCTGCATGGTCTCCTCGGAAGGCGCCTGCGCCGCGCACTGGACCTACGGCCGCTTCCGCGACCATCAGCAGAGGCGGGCGTCATGAAGGCCTATCAGCGCAAGCTCGATATCAGGAACGGCTGCGTCGACCTGTCTCACGGTTCGGGCGGCCGCGCCATGGCGCAGTTGATCTCGGGCCTGTTCCATGAGGCCTTCGGCAATGAATGGCTGGCGCGCGGCAACGACCAGTCGGCGTTCGATGTCGGCGCCGGGCGCATGGTGATGACGACGGACGGCTATGTGGTCTCGCCGCTATTTTTCCCCGGCGGCAATATCGGCTCGCTCGCGGTGCACGGCACCGTCAACGACATCGCCATGGCCGGTGCAAAGCCGCTCTATCTCTCGGCGAGCTTCATCATCGAGGAGGGATTTCGCTTCGCCGATCTCAAGCTGATCGCGGAGTCCATGGGGCAGGCGGCGCGCGATGCCGGCGTCCATATCATCACTGGCGACACCAAGGTGGTCGAGCTTGGCAAGGCCGACGGCCTGTTCATCTCGACGGCAGGGGTCGGAATCGTGCCCGACGGGCTCGATCTCTCGGCCGAGAATGCGCGGGTCGGCGACCGCGTACTGATCTCCGGCACGCTGGGTGACCACGGGGTCGCGATCATGTCGAAGCGGCAGAATCTCGCCTTCGAGACCGAGATCGTCTCGGATTCGGCGGCGCTGAACGATCTCGTCGCCAGGATGGTCGAAGCCGGCGGCCGCGGTATCCGCTTGATGCGCGATCCCACCCGCGGCGGGCTCGCCGCCACGCTGAACGAGATCGCCCGGCAGTCCGACGTCGGTTTCCACCTCCAGGAGGAGGCGATCCCGGTCAAGCCGGGGGTGGCGGCGGCGTGCGAGCTGCTCGGGCTCGATCCGCTCCATGTCGCCAACGAGGGCAAGCTGGTCGCGATCGTCGCGCCGGAAGTCGCCGGCGCGGTGCTCGCCGCCATGCGGGCCCATCCGCTCGGCCGCGATGCCGCCGACATCGGCCAGGCCGTCGCCGACGATCACCATTTCGTGCAGATGGCGACGAGCTTTGGCGGCGGGCGGATCGTCGACTGGCTCTCCGGCGAGCAATTGCCGCGGATCTGTTGAAGCCCACGATGCCCATCCTGCTGCTCTCGCATTCGTTCAACAGCCTGACGCAGCGTCTGCATGTCGAGCTGCGCGAGCGCGGCCATGAGGTCTCGGTCGAGCTCGACATCCATGCCGACGTCACGCGCGAAAGCGTCGCGCTCTACCAGCCGGGTTTGGTGATCGCGCCGTTCCTCAAGCGGGCGATTCCCGAAGACGTCTGGCGCAGCGTGCGCTGCCTGATCGTCCATCCCGGCCCGCCCGGTGACCGAGGCCCGGCGGCGCCCGACTGGGCCATTCTCGAGGGCGCGGCGGAGTGGGGCGTCACCGTTCTGCAGGCGACCGGCGAGTTCGACGCGGGTCCGGTGTGGGCGTTCCGCACCTTTCCATTGCGGCACGCGGCAAAATCGAGCGTCTACCGCAACGAGGTGACGTCAGGTGCCGTCGACGCGGTGTTGGAAGCCATCGATGCGATCGAAGCGGGACAGCCGACGCCGCAGCCGATGCAGGAGGGCGATGCGCGCATTCGCGTGCGCGGGCCCTGCCGCCAGTCCGATCGGGCGATCGACTGGCAGCACGACACGACGGAAATCGCCCTGCGCAAGATCAACAGCGCCGACGGCATGCCACGCCTGGTCGACAGCCTGTTCTTCCAGGACGTGCAGCTGTTCGATGTCCATGAAGCGCGCGGCATCTCCGGTGTTCCCGGTACGATCGTGGCACAATGCGATGGTGCCTTGGCCCGCGCGACGGTCGATGGGGGCGATCTGGATTGGCCATGTGCGGCAGCTTGCACCGAAGAGCTTGAAGCGACCTGCGGCAGAGGTGTTCGCCGAACAAGCCGCGCGCTTGCCGCGGCGGCCGGATTGCGGCTATGCGCCGCTGCAATACAGCGAGCATGGCGAGGTGGGCGAATTGGAGTTCTCGTTCTACAACGGCGCCATGTCGACCGGCGACTGTGAAGCACTGCTGAGCGCCTATAGGGCTGCGCTCGCGCGCCCGACGAAGGTACTGCTTCTGACCGGCGGCCGCGATTACTGGTCGAACGGGATTCATCTCGCTGAGATCGAGGCGCCGACAGCGCCGCCGATGAATCCTGGCGCAACATCAATGCCATCGACGATCTTGCGCGCGCGATCATCGAGACAACGGACCGGCTGTTGATATCCGTCATTCGGGGCAATCCGGGTGCCGGGGGCGCGTTCTTGAGCCTGGCGGCCGACGAGGTCTGGGCCAGTGATCAGGTCGTCCTCAATCCGCATTACAAGGACATGGGCAATCTCTTCGGCTCCGAATACTGGACCTATCTGTTGCCGCGTCGCGCGGGCGCTGGGAACGCGAGGCGGATCACGCAGTGCCGGTTGCCCGATGGGTATCGCCGAGGCGCAGCGCCTTGGTATCGTCGATCGTGTGCTCGCAGGAAACGAGCCTGCACGCGAAGCGCTCGTGAGGCTGGCCGCTGAGGCAGGCTCGGACCCAGGATTTGCACGACGCCTTTCCGACAAGACAAGACGCCGCGAGGCGGATGAGATTGAAAAGCCCCTGCAGGCCTACCTCGACGAGGAGCTGCGGCGGATGGGGCCCAACTTCTGCGGCTTCGATCCCAGCTACCACGTCGCCCGCTATAACTTCATCCACAAGGTGCCGAAGTCGCGTATATCGCTGACCATCGCCGATCATCGCTCGCGGCGCGCGACCAAACCGCACTTTGTCGACAAGCTCGCGCTTGCGGCCAGGCCTTAGAGCATTTTTGAGAGCACATCTTGAAGCATGACCTTGTGCGGGGACAGGTTGGCGACGATCCGCTTCAGCTTGGCATTCACTTCCTCAAGCTGGCGCAGCCGCTTCATCTCCGAAGGCATCAGGTCTGCATACTTCTTCTTCAAATTGAAATACGTCAGCCTGGCTGATTCCGGCCCTACGGCACACCCGGCCGGTCATGCATCGCTTACGCTTGCTCATCGACATTGCCATATCTGTCTCATTCCCTTCTTTGAAATCCTGCGAGGTTGAGCGGAAAATCGCGGAATTTCCGCGCGACTTGGCTTCACTTTCGCAAGTTTGCGTCGCGATTCCCATTAGAAGGGGCCCTCGAAGAGGAGATTGCAAATGAAGGTCGGTGTTCCCAAGGAGATCAAGACGCATGAATACCGCGTGGGCCTGACCCCTGGCGCTGTTCGCGAATATGTGGCCGCAGGCCACAGCGTTCTGGTCGAAACAGCGGCCGGTGCCGGCATCGGCGCCACAGACGACCATTATCGCAAGGCCGGCGCGACGATCTTGGACTCCGCTCGCGAGGTCTTTGCGTCGAGCGAGATGATCGTAAAGGTCAAGGAGCCGCAGCCATCGGAATGGACCCAGCTGCGAGAGAACCAGATTCTCTTCACATATCTGCATCTGGCGCCCGACCCGGAGCAGGCTCAGGGCCTCATGAAGTCCGGTTGTACGGCCATTGCATACGAGACGGTTACTGGTGCGGCTGGCGGGCTTCCGCTGCTTGCGCCGATGAGCGAGGTTGCGGGCAGGCTTTCGATTGAAGCTGCGGGTGCGGCGCTGAGGCGATACGCCGGCGGGCGGGGACTGTTGATCGGCGGCGTGCCCGGTGTCCAGCCGGCCCGAATCGTTGTGATCGGAGGCGGGGTCGTTGGTGCCCATGCGGCACGGATGGCAGCGGGATTGGGTGCCGAGGTCACGATCCTCGACCGTTCGATTCCCCGGCTTCGCGAGCTCGACGAGCTATTCGAGGGGCGCGTTCGCACCAGGTTTTCGACCATAGACGCCGTTGAGGAGGAAGTATTTGCCGCGGACGTTGTCATTGGTGCGGTGCTCGTTCCCGGCGCCAGCGCGCCGAAGCTGGTCGGCCGCGGCATGTTGAGCTCAATGCGCAAGGGCTCCGTCATCGTGGATGTAGCTATCGATCAGGGCGGATGCTTCGAGACCTCGCGTCCAACGACGCACGCGGATCCGACTTACGAGGTGGACGGCGTCATTCACTACTGCGTCGCAAATATGCCCGGGGCTGTCCCGCTCACCTCAAGCCAGGCATTGAACAACGCCACGCTGCCGTTTGGCTTGGCTCTCGCGAACAAGGGATTTTCAGCCGTGCTCGAGAATCCGCATCTGCGCGCAGGCCTCAATGTCTATCGGGGCCGGCTAACTTATAAGGCGGTGGCCGAGAGTCTAGGCCTACCCTTCTCACCGATCGAACAGGCCGCGGCCTGATCCCAGTGGTCCCCATGGGGACATTTCCTCCCTCACTTGGGCCACTCCTTCGGAGTGGCCCTCTTTTGGGGAGGAATGGCACCATCGTGTGACGTGCCCTCCAAGGCAGGTGTCAAGCTAGTTCTTGCAGAACTGTGAGCAGGGGCGCGTGCCCGACGCGCTCACACGCGACCGTTGGCTGACGGGTGAAGGGTTGCAGAACTACCCTCTCTAGGAGGTGCCGCCCCTACATAACCCACGAGATGACGATCAGGGCGACACAGATGCCGCAGGCCAGCTTGTCGGCATTCAACAGCCTTCCGGATCCACTATGTGCCGCCATCGGCCGCTGAGCTGCGGATGCGGCGCTTGCTGGCATCCGGCTCAAGAACAACAGCGAGGATCCCGAAGGCACCGAGACGGGCGCCATTCGCAGCCTGTACGGCTTTTCGCGCGGATATCAAGGTGCCTGACCGACTCTCGGAATCGGCCGAAGGCTGGTGCAATCGGCTGCTTGCCGACACGGCGGAAGGACGTTCGGAAGGAAGTCGACACGCTCGATGCGCCGGCCTTTCGCTACATCGTCGAGACCGGTCAGAACCCGAGGGCCCATTACATGACTTGGCGGCTGGAGCTGCGCCAAGGCTGGGCGGCGCACCGCGAAGCGCTCGACGAACTCTTCTCCGACGAATTTCAGCAGTTGGTGGTCGAGTTCGATAGCATGGACGATTCGTTCGACTCACTGGTCAACCGCCTGGAGGACATCGCCGACGCGTTGGGCGGCGAGGTCGATGACGATGATCGTCATTAGCGCGTCACATATAGCCGCGAGAGCGCTCGGTTCACGTTCGACCTGAAAAAGCGTCGCTTGGAGATCGCCTTCGGACGAAAGAACGCACTCGAACTTGTTGATGCTGCGCCGCAGTTTCAGCTCGACGTTCGTCATTCAATCCCCATGCTGGCTGCCCCGTCGCGCTGCAGTCGAAGCGCTGACGATGAAGCATAGCGAGCGCCCATGACGCAAGACATCACCACGCAAGAGGCGATCAAACGACTGACCAAGGTTTACCCGGCGAATCCGGACTCGTATTTTGCTCGTAATCGGCGAGAATTCCAGTTTGGCCAGTTTGCCCATTGTGAAAAACATGGCGATTACCAGCGCAAGATCAGCAAGGAAAACCTTCGCAAGCTTACGGACTGGTGTCGGAACGCGACACCCATAAACTGGAAAGGCGAGGATTTGGCCTATGGTCGGCCGGGTGACAATGAAGAGGCGTACCGCCGGCAACCCGGCCCAGTTGGTTTGAACCGACGCGCAGGCAGGTGCGGCAGCCGAGGTTGCTCCGGAGCGCCGAATCCATGGCGTCCAGTGTGGGCTTCTGCAACGCGCAGATCAGCACAATGCCGAGAGCCCTGGCGCGCCGGGCAATCCGCACAAGGTTGCCCGACAAGCGCTTGGCAATGGCTTTCTCCTCCTTGCCATCTGCTGTATCGATCTCGCTCTGGATCTCCGCGTACGCGTCGATGATGACAAACGTCCGGCCGCCTGGCCAGTTCTGAAGACCTTGGTCGCGCATCTGGTCTTGGCGTGCATCCATGGTCGCGACCAGCCCCTCGACCACGCGCACCACCTCCCGGAAATCCCAAATCACCTGCACCTTCCCACTATGTCGGTACCGGTTGGGAATTCCAGGCCGCCTTGAGGTCGATCAGCACGATCCGTTCGACCCCGCTGCTCTCAACCAGCTGATAGATCAAGGAATGCAGAAAGGTGGTCGAGGAAAGCCGGGCCAAACTGGCAAAGTATGGAGTGTTGGCACATCGCCATGGATCGCATCAGCCAATGTAACGGACTCGGCCAACGCGGCTGTGGCGCTTGATGGTATGACAACGGCAACCCAGGTGACAGCCACTGGTGGCGGTCCGTCTTAGCTAGCCAAACCGGTATGCCATCCGCAGGACAGCTTAAGTATAACCGCGGGTACATAGTACAATGCTACGACGGGGAACATTTATTGCCGATCTCTTTGGTAGCATCAACAACGATTCCGGCAAGAACGGAAACAGCCGCTTCGTTGTCGGAGATACTCCACTCGATTTCTTGGGTTTCTGAAACAGTAGTTGCACGCAGCCAAGACTGTCACTGCCCACATCGTCTCCAGACGGCAAGACGGCGCGACTACTTCGGTCAGGACCGCAACGTGTTCCAGAATTGTCACGGCGGCGGCCACGGCACGGCCGTCATGAAGACGAATTCGAGCGCGACGCCGTCCCGTTCCTGTCGGCTCCCAGCCTTGGCGGCTCCGCGCCCGCGTGTCGCAGTCCGCCTCTAGGCTATGACGGGTCCCACTCGACGCATCATGATTTCGAGCCGACCGCATTGAGGTGCGGATTCCAATGATCGCGCGCAGGTATTCCAATCTGATGCCGCGCAACGTTCCAATCTGATCGCGCGCAGGAGAAGCACCCGATCGTTAAAGGTAATTGGCACCATCGATAGCCCGTGGTCAAGCGGCCGCTGAAGGGATCACGTCACATGTTTGATGGTATGGTCGGCGGAGCGAAGCTGACCGGACGCGCACCCCCAACAGTGCCGTAGCGGCCGATCAGCTTCGCGCGCTGCAGTCTCGGTCTTCATCGGCAGCCGATGTAATCAAGGCCGAGCAAGAACGGGCGGACGCC
>NZ_JACCHQ010000017.1 GCF_016031655.1 Bradyrhizobium glycinis | reverse complement strand
CGCATTGTCCAGCATGGCGTCAGCCAGGAGCCGCTTCAGCTTCGTGTTCTCGTCCTCCAGCGTCCTCAGCCGCTTGGCCTCGGAGACGTCCATCCCGCCGTACTTGGCCTTCCATTTGTAGATGCTGGCGTCGCTCAGGCCGTGCTTGCGGCATAGATCGGCGACCGACACCCCGGCCTCGTGCTCCTTCAAGATCCCGATAATCTGCTCTTCCGTAAAGCGGCTACGCTTCATGCTCTGGTCCTCGTCGTGGGCCAGAACGAACTTCAAGCTGGATTAAGCTCCGGGGGCAAGGTCATCGCGACCCTCGTTGGAGCGCTTGGGCCAGCCGGCACCGATCTCCACTCGGCCACAGTAGACTCGGTGGCTGGGGCTGTTCTCGCCCGAGCGGCTGGTTTCGGGGACGATGCGGACGTTCCGGGCCTGGAGCGAGAGGGTAACGATTTCGCGGGTGAAGTCGTTCACTCACCTGAGAGCGTTGATTGGCACATCTGCGTTATAGAACCATCTGCAGCGCCAGAGGGTTGCGCAGCCGCCCACGTTATCTGGTCGGCCAGAAGGGATCATCCTGGCCCGTGAGCAGCTTCTCGTAAAAGATTACCGCATATCCGTGTCGCATCCCTTCCTTGCGTCGAACGTAGCCAGAGCTCTCATAAAGTCTTTGAGCTCCTACTTGGATTGTTGTCGTGTCGAGCACGATCGACTTGAACTTCAGCACAACGGCTCGCGCTTCCAAAGCACCAAGAATCCTTCTTCCAAGTCCTCGTCGTTGGAGGGCGCGATCGACCCGCATCCGCTTCAACTCTGCGACGTCATCCTCGATCGGTCTCAGTCCAGCCATTGCAACCAGACGGGAGCCAATGTGCGCCAGTATGAAGTCACCGCCTGACGCAATGTAGACCTCCTTTATGGTCCGTAAATCATCCTCCCATTCACCTTCCGGGCCACGCACACCAACTTCCTCCGATGCGGTTCTATGCAGATGCCACACGTCATCGGTGTCCGCTGACTCAAAGCGACGTAAGATCACTTCGTCCCGAGACATTAACCAATCTCCTTCCGAGCAGCATCGGAGGCCCATGACCCTGCCACGCCCGGGGTCTGCCAAGGAAAATACCACGCCCCGCTTACGGACGCGCGGGGGTCAACAACCGCTGAGAAAGTACAGCCTCGACACTTTCCGAGGCCTCAACGCCGACAATTGATCGGCCTGGTCCAACCGTGTATTTTAAAGCCGCACAACGGTGCATCCGCGTAAAGCGATCCAACGCACAAACGCAAGACGCGCGCAACTTCGCGATTTCACCGCAAGAATGCTCCGTCACGGGCGAAATGGTTGCAGACGTAGGAAAGTTCATTTTCCCTTCTAGCCAATCTGGCTTCACCCCGGCGCTCTCGTTGTCTGGCGACAGCCAACCGAATACCTCGCGAATGTAACCGTGCGGATAGTATTCAGACAGACGATATAAGTCCTTATAGAATTGGGGTCTTTGGCGGTACAGCTCTTCGCCGATCAACAGGACCGAGACTGCCACAACCCGGGCTGAGAAACGACCGCTTGGGCCAAGTGTATTTTTGTAAGGATTCTTTCCGTAAAACACACGAAACTGGCCAAATAGGTCTGGCGACATATGTTCATAAAAGCGCGTCAGCACACAATTTGCCGACTTAAGGCGCTCTAGACATCGCGAAAGACATTGACCTGCATCAGCGTCGGCGACGTCGCGCAACTCGAGTAGCGCCTCAATTGCCGACTGCAATTCGGTCTCGATCAGTTGATGGCCTAAGCAAAAGTCGCGCTCCTCGACTCCAGCCGCGCCAAGGCAATATACGCGAGGGTCGCTTTGCACCGGATTCGTAAGGATCATGTCTTCATAGGAGAGGACCCCGATGCTGGGCTGCCGTTCACAAGTCAAGCGCGCCAGACGATTCAATACAACTCCTACGGTCTGTTCGGCGTCCCAGGGATGGAGGCCGGCAAATGCGGAGAGCTGATAAGCAGAATTGAGGAGATACTGGATGTCTGTCTTGGCGACCTCGAAATCGGGCTGCGGCAAGCTCAGCAGCAGGGCATCATAGTCCATCTCCGCAGCCACTTCGTTTATGATACCACGAAGGACCTTGACCGCTTCGCTCGGCCGTTCACTGCATTTGATCTCCGCAATACGGTGGGGCAGTTGATCGACGACAAAATCACTGAACAATCCAAGCGGGCGCTTTCGCTGCTTGCGATCGATGGTATCGGCCAAATGAGAAAATATGTCCCGCGAAGCCGGGAGCGGCCGTTCTGGGGCAGCAAACGAACGATTATCGATCATAGCTGGGGAGACCTCGACGTCATTGAAAAATCGCCTTCATCTCGGTGCTTGACCCATATCTTGCGGCCGGCGAGTAATCGTGTTTTTCGAGAGGATCAGTTCGTTTGTCTTTTATCCTGCTGTCATTGTACGCGACTTGCTCAAGTATACGATGCGAGAAAAATCGCAATGACACTGCGCCCGAATTGACAATGCCGGAAGGCGTCAACGACAGCAGGCCTTCACTCGAAATGCAAATGAGCCCTGCCTCTTTCAAGATTTTGAGTTCACGAGCAAAGTATTCCTTGAGGGATACTCCAAATTCCTGCTCGAAACGGGAGAGCAACACGCCGCTGCTTCGCAAAGCGAAGATGATCGTTCTGCGCATCAGATCATCACGCGACAATACGATGCCCTTCCACACTGGTTTTTTGCCCGCCTCAACCTTGTGCAAGTAGCGATCAAAGTCTACCTCGTTGTAGAACTGGCACTCACTCATGTAACCAAATCCGCTCACCCCAAAAGGGACCAAATTGTTGTCGTTCCAGGAATCGTATTTGCGGGTCTGTTGAACGGAATGCGGCTGCGACCTCTTAGTCCAATAGAAAATCGGCCCATGGCGATAGCCGAGGCTCGTAAGGATGTGCTCCGCCATGAAATGCATTATGATGCGCTCCTTAGCCCCGGCGAACTGATATCGCCCGTTTGCCAAATGGCGAGCTACGAGGTCCGTCGATTTGAACATCAACGGGAATACATTGAACTTTTCTATTCCCATATCGATGAGGCCGATGAGGGAGTCGTACCAGCTCCGAAGCGTTTGCTGCGGCAGCCCATACATGAGGTCAAGCGATAGATTCCTGGCGCCCATCTCGTGCAGCAATTTCACTGTCTGGATCACTTCGTCTACACCGTGTCCGCGGTTGAGTATGCGCAAAATACTTCGATCGAGAGTTTGAACACCTAGAACGAAGCGATTGACGCCACCTCTCAGTAAGGTCGACACGCGATCTGCAGCGTCGATTTCCTTGCCGAGAGAGGGATGTAATTCGAAACTCACTTCGGACGTGGACAAATCAAAGCGCTGCTTGATCATACCAAACAGCGTTTTGAGTTGATCGTCCTTCAAGAACGAAGGGGTTCCGCCTCCGATGAAGGCTGTCTCGATGGTTCTGCCGGCAAGCGCCGTCTCCGACCAACTCATCTCCTTTTCCAGAGCTGCCATGTAACGTTCAATTCGCCCGGGAGGCGGATTGATCTGCTTGCCGAAATGGCAAAAGGTGCAACTTTGATGGCAGAAGGGGATGTGAAAATACAGATCAATTGACTGCGCGATCCGATCCAACAACTTTTCGGGATTGAAGTCCCCCATTGCCTTAAGAGGCGGGTATGTACCGACGAGATAATCGTTGAACGTGTCGAGATGCAAATTTCGCGACCTCAACATGTCGATGTTGATATCGTACGACCGATCGACCGCGAACTCCAGGGCTTCGGAATAGCTTGGCGCGCGCATCTTCGGGACTCCTTCAGTATTTGCCTGCAGGGCAGGGCACGATGGCGGCTGAGTTCATTTGACGACGATCAGACGACGATGATCAGATCTCCCAGCCGGGGCGAACCTTGTTCGTCTGTCGCGAAGCGGCACCCAAGGATGCTTCGAGTGCGGTGCTGAAGGTTTCCTCAAAAATGACGCGTGAGCTCCCAGATGTGACGAGAGCGGAAATCGCTGAGCGAACTCGGCCCGGTTCAGCGGGCTCGTGCACAATTTCCTGCCCGGTCTCCCTCGCCCCTGGAAAGCAATCGAAGTTCGAAGAGGACACCGAGCTTCATCTGCTTTTCTCCTAACGGGGCCGACATTGCCGCGCCGCTGCATGCTTACGCTGCGCGACACGGCCCAACAAATTCCACCACCGTGGACTAGCAATTGACGTGCCACCAGGAGCGAGCTCGCCTTGCTTGGAGAGAGCCCAAAAACTATGCGGCAAGCGGGGGAAGACGGAAGACTTGCACCTTCGGCGTCCGGTTAGGCACAATAACGTCTTCGAGTGGACAGGACCGAACATGACAATTTGAGTATTGGGTAATGCAAGCGCTGTCGCGTTATGCATGCCAGTTGATGCCAGTTGCTATGACCGGATGAATCGTTGGAGCCCTTATCGAATGCTGCCGCATTCTTCCGCAACGACAGGCGTCGGAGGAACCGAACCGGCACGGTGTTTCCTCGCCGGATGAACGGATGCCTGCGACCCTCAGATCGCTCACGGAAAGGACTGCGAAAGTCGATCTGCGAGGCGCTGAGGCGCAGTGACCTCGCGGCCATTCGTTGATGCCCGGCTGAGGGATAAGCCCCGCCCTGCGGACCGGACGGGGCTTGTCGCGAGGCGAACCTCAGTCGCCGTTCTTACGCGGACGGGACCAGATCAGGCTGAAGCCGTCGCCGTCCTCGTCGCTGAACAGGTTGGCGTAGATCGGGGCGTTGAACGAGGGGTCGGCGAGCTTGAGCGAGAGATAGTCGCGGCCCTCCTCGGAGCGCTTTAACCAGGCGGCGCCGATCTCGGCTCGGCCGACGAAGACGCGGTGGCTCGGGGCGTTCTCGTTGGTGCGGTTGGCCTCGGGCACGATGCATTTGCGGGATCGCGTGCTATGGAAAATCACTTGGGTCTCAAGGAAGTCCGGCCGACGGCATGGCCGCCGGCAGGGCGGAGACGCAACTCGCGGCGTCACCGATTGTCAGCCCGGCATGGCGGCCGTCAGGTGTCCGCACCGGGAAGAATGGGTTCTTCGCCGAAGGGGCGATTAATGATCGACAGCGCGTCGGGCGCGGCGAAGACGCGGTTGCGCGCATAGCCGGTGCGCTCGTTCAAGATTTTATTCTCGACCAGTTGCTCTACCGCTTGCGAGGCTGCAGGCACCGTAATGCTGAGAAGCGAGGCTAGACGCTTGACAGTCAGAACCGGATAGTGCGGCAGAACATCGAGCGCGCGCAGGCTGGCTGAGCCCTGGCGAAACTTCCGCCGCTTCCGCCACAGATCGCCAAGCGTGGACAAAGCGTCGCGGGTCTTCAGGAGCTCATCCGTGGTGCCGACAATCGCGTCCGCCATGAATCCGACCGCTTCATGCCATTCGAGGCGCTGCTGAGCCGCCTTGAGCGACTCATAATAAGCTGTCTTGTGGGCTTCAATGTACGGTGACAGGTAAATCGGCATCATGCGTTCAGCGGCCATCATCAATGGCAAAAGCAGACGGCCAACGCGGCCATTGCCATCGCGAAACGGGTGGACCGCCTCGAAATGTGCGTGCGCAACCGCCATTCGCACGATGAAGCTCTGGTACATCGCCTGCATGCCCTCGCAGCGCATGTACTTCATCGTGTCCTCAAGACACGCGGCAATGTCCGACGGCGGCGTCGGATTGTAGGTCGAGTAAGCAATATCGCCTCTGCCGCCGATCCAGACGACAACCTGGCGAAGATCGCCGGGCTTGTCCTTGTATTCTGCGTCGCCGCGCATGACGGCGCGATGCAGATCCTGCACCAAACCGCTTGTGAAGATTTCCAGTTTCACTTGTCTGGCCCGAGGCAGGAAGTCATCAAGCGCGAGCGCGTAATCACGCACCTGAACTACCGCCTCGCCCTGCTGGGAATCTTCGCTTTCTTCACCGGACAGCAATTCGTCAAGCGTGCTGTTGGTGCCTTCGATCGCCGAGCTGCTGACAGCTTCCCGCCGGGGTAAGATGCGGCTGATCAGATACGGGTCCTTTAGTTCGGCCGCGAGCGTCTCGATGCGCACCAGGGCTGCGTCCGCCGCCCTGAGCCGGTCAAGGACCGGACCCACGGCAACGCCGTCCTCAGGCGGGGGCAGCGGAACCACGCCGTAATGCGCGGCATGGGGTGCCGGAAGCCGCTTCAATCGTTCCCGTACGGCGTGAGTGAGATTATCGCGGTTCAAGGGAAACCTTTCGCAGATGAGCTTATTTCGGCCGCATAATAAAGGTTATTTATATATACTTCAATAAAGTCGCTGGAGGGCGAATCCTACACAAGGTTTTTGAGTTCCATTTCTGGGGAACCGCTTGCGCGTACTGTCGTTACATCTATATTACGTAACGACAGTACGGAGACATTTCGTGGCCGATCCTACGGTAGTCAGGCGAGTAAAACGCCAGCGCGACGTTCGCCTGGCTGAAGGCTGGCAGGAAGTCCGTGTGTGGGTGCCCACCGAACAAGACGCAAACGACATCAGAAACCTCGCCGCCGATCGCAGGGCAAAAGCCAAAGCGCTCGCCGGCCTTGACGAAGAAATTAAGAGCATGCCCCCAGAAACGCTGCACCGTATTGCCGAGGCGATCGCATCCCAGGGCTCGGCAGCCTACACGACCCCCTCCGGGCCAGTACTGGACCTCCTCACCAAACTCGCGGAAGAGGACGATCTTGCGAGCTTCTCGCGGGCTTTCATTCTTTTGGCGCGCGCCGCACCGGCTAACGCCGCGTTTGTCGCGGGCGCGGTGCCGGCAAAGATCTCCAACTTCCTGATCAAGCATCGCGGCGTCAAGGCGACCGCGCTGATCAAGTGGACCGAGTCCAATCCGGATTGGGCTAAGGAGCTCAAGAACGCACTGCGTGATCCCGATCTATTTGTTCGGGTCGTCGAAGGCTTCGCCTCTGCGATCAAGCAAAGTGCCGCCGCTCACTAGAACTTTGACAAAGAAAGAAAGAAAGGCGCCGTTTCAAAAAAGCGGCGCCGGCTCTCTTTGACTCTGATCAGCCTTCACAATGAATGTGCCTTAGGGCCACTCGCCTTGCCATGTTAGACTGGGCAATGCCCTTTCCAGTTACCCCCGCAGCCGGAGACGATCCCCGCCAGTTTCTGATTCAAGACCCGACGGGGGTTCGCCATCCGATTATTTCCTTGCTGGCAATCGACAACCACACAGACCGCGTTTCTGGTCTCGGCACGGCGTTCCGGATTGACCCCTTCGGAGGATATCTGACCGCGCAGCACGTGCTTGAAACATGGCTCGGGCCTTCGCGTCCGCGGTCGACGGTTGTCGGCCTTCTCAACCCGGGGCTTGTTTATGGGCGCGCCCCGATCGGGGTCGACGGGATGGTCGTGATTGCGTCAGCGACCGCATTTCGCACCCCGCCAGAAGATATTGCCCTTGATCGGCTGCTCAACCGTGACTCGAGCCGCATGTCACTTGACTGCATGACGCTGTCGTTCAAAGCGGACAACACGCGCCTGAACGAAGTACGCGATTTTCTGCCCCTGCGGCTGACCGGGAAATGGCCCAAGGTCGGCGATGAAGTCATGGCGATGGGATTTCCCGAACTGCGTTCGATACGGGACCGCGAGATCGACGCGGATGTTCTGACTGAGCGCATGTATGGGTCTATAGGCCGCGTGACCGCAGTGCAACCGAGTGGCCGCGAACATCGACCTTGGCCGACATTTGCGGTCGACAGCCATTGGCGCGGCGGCATGAGCGGCGGCCCCGTTTTCAACCAGGACGGAGAGGTGATCGGCCTCGTCAGCTCAAGCGACGAGCCGGGAAGCGACGGTGCGCAATCCTACGCCTTCTGGTTTGCGCCGATCCCGGGTCTCCAACGCAACCTCCCTCACGTCGACCCATCGAACCCTGGATGGGCGCGCGGTTGGGCGGTGGTGCGCAACGCTCCCTGGCATGTTGCGGCAATGACCAACGACCGCGCACGGGCAGAGGAAATCTGCGCGACGCTGGCGTCGGACTATTCGGTTCGTTTTGGTTCCCTGAGGGCTGGCTCAGATGACTTTATGGGTTCGGCCGATTAGGCGGGTCAGGTAAATTGGAAGCTGACCAGGTGTGCCGATTTTACCAAGTCGTGGGCCCGACCTTTCCAACGCGTAAATTCAAGGCAGCGACACCAAAATGAGCAAGCCATTTGATCTTCTCAGTCTCTATGCCCGGTTCAGCAGGGAGCGAAAGATTTCCGTCACGGCGCCCCAGACAGCCCAGGAATTCCTGGCGGCGATCGGCGCGCAGCTCGACAAGGCATTGATCGATGACATTCTGATTGCGGGCCAACGAACCGCGGCAATGTTCGAAGCCATGGTGGTCGCGCTTGGTCATTACAAGCTGATGAAGGTCGAAGATACCGGGCGCGTCTATCCTGTCGGCAGATACCGGGCGCCCGATTTCCGGATCGTACTGGAAGACGACGAGCAATGGCTGGTCGAAGTCAAGAACGTCTACGAGGCAGATCCGGTCCGGCAAGAGCGACAGATCATGACACCGTCTTATTTGTCCTCGCTCGACAGCTACGCGCGGGCAACACGGGCCGCGATTAAGGTCGCCGTCTATTGGGCCAGATGGGGCATCTGGACGCTCGTGTCCCCGCACGATCTGCTGGATGAAAATGGCTACCTCAAGCTCGACATGCAACATGCCGTCCGCTTCAATGAGCTGGGCAGGCTCGGCGATATGACAATCGGGACAACGCCGCCGCTCACACTTCGGCTAACCGCCGACAAGCCCAACGCCATCGGCGCCGACGGAATGGCGCCTTTCACGGTGGGAGAGGTCACGATGCTCAGTGAGGATCGTGTCCTCACGCGTACGGACGAGCAGGAGATCGCGTGGATATTCATGAGTCTCGGGGAATGGGCCGAGCAGGAGACCAAGGCCATTGTGACCGACGGAAGATTGTCGGCGATCGAGTTTTCCTGGCTGCCCGAGGAACGGCTCAACGAGGACACTGAGAGATTTGAAATAATCGGCACGCTGAGCCGGATGTTTTCCCGCCACTATTCGCAACAGGCCAATGGAGAACCGGATTCAGTGCAAATTGAACTTGAACATCGGCCCAACTGGTTCGCGCCATTGATATCGTCCGACTACAAAAGTGATGCGTTGCCGCTATGGCGCTTCGTCCAGCAGCCGGGCGCGGTGAAGACGGCGAATAAGAGTTGAGCTATAGAAACGCCGCGCGGAGTTTGACGGCTCGGTTTGCTGTCCTCCTGCCGATGAATCTCGGTTTCGTCGGATCACGCAGCGACTCTGCCTCGTGAGCCGGCAACAGCGCCGAGAACCAAGAGTGCAGCATAAGACAAGCAACAGCCGATGATCGCAAATACAATGCCCGTGAGGGTCGTCGGAAGCGCGGGCGCATAGGCGCTCCAGGCTTGCGCCATGATCGGCTTGTCGTAGTCGACCGCTACCGCCAGGATGGCCGCAGGCGTGGCGCCATTCGCCAAAGCCGATTGCTGCTCGTTCAGCCGGTCCAGCCTTCGAACATATTCCGTCATTCGCTGCGCCTGGTCGCGCACCAGTGGTTCTGGGTTCTTCGCCGTGACACCGAGTGCGCCCGATCGGTCATAACCGGAGCGGCGGGAGTCCTCGTCGAAGTTGCGCACAATGACTGTCAGCTCGTCGGCTGCGCCACCGAGCCGCTGCCTATACTGTTGCAGGAGCTCAGGAATCTGCGCAAACAGCAAAGCACCCAGAAGCGACAAAACCGCAAAGAGCCGTTGCATTGCACCACTCCTTCTCGCGTCGAGACCACCGCTTTGAAGGTTTCAATAACCTCGATTCAGTCATTCGGGTCCAATCACAAGAAGTGGTTGTCGGCCCACCTTTCCGCCCCGGTCGGCCGAGGGCGTTCAGCCCATTCGGGAGACCTGTAGCGGGCTCTATGCACCGATTAGCTGTCGCTCGGGAGCAATCGAAATGTTGGACGATGTGCTACAATATGCGGCGGGAATGCCCTCACGTGCCCGCCTCTGAAGCGTTACACACGGAAGCAGTGTCACCAGTCGAGAATTCAGGATGAGCCCAAAGCGCAAGGTCGCGCAAATTGACCGTCTGGCTGGTGCAATTGGCTACATCGCCACCGATTTCGAGAGGTTTGCCGGACTATTTCTGGACGCCCTGCTCGAGGTGCCTCTGAACCATCAAGGGACCAATCTGGTTGGCTATGCCGTTGGCGGCGTGGTCGATACAGTCAGCGACGACGGCCGGATAGTCGCCGAGTACTCTGATGCTCGTGGTTATTTTGAGCGCCCGATGGTCAAGGCGCATGACGATCTGAGAAAGGCACTCAATCGCAAACCGTCCGCACGGGACATCTTCCTGCTGTCGGGCCAGCGAAAGCGGCCCCAAGTCGCCCAGGAGTTCGAAAGCGCCGTCAGAACGTGGCCGGAAATGGAGGGCAAGACTCTGCACCTGTGGGGCGCGGAGGAGATCGCGACCCAGTTGATCGAAAAACTGATCTTCAGCGACACTGTTGTTCGAAGGCTCGCTCCATACCTGCCTGAGCTTCAGAGGATCCGGGATGAAGAGGCGGTGAGCCGGTTGGTCCCCGCCCCGGATCGAAGCCGCATTATTCGCCCCGATGTCGACGCCGACATCTCGCGGCGCCTCTCGGAAAGTCCAGTGGTGACCATCAGCGGTATCGCCGGGCTCGGCAAGTCAGCGGCAGCTGCCGCTTACGCCACGGACCATGAAGACCAGTACGACCTCGTGATCTGGCTAGACGCGGGGGAAGTCCGTCGGCCCGAGGATCTCCAGGCCCTCCCTTTGGTGCGAGGCGGCGAAACCCGGAACGTCACGGCGCTGCTGCGCACCGGGGCCTGTCTGTTGGTAATCGATGACGCCGAACCCGGTCTTTCGACGGCGCCCCTTGGTGAACTTTGCGGGCCCCGCTCACGGATCATCCTCACGCAGCGGTCGGCACAACCCGGCTCATACGAACTGCCAATGTTCGTTCGTGGGGAGGCACAGAGCCTGCTCGACCAGGATGGCGCGATGTGCCCGGCTGATGTGTTTGACATCATCTGGTCCACGGTGGGCGGCCATCCGCTGACCCTGGGTCTGATCAGCGCTGCCGTGCGGCAGGGCGCCAGATGGGACGAGATCGTTCTTGACTGTCGGGCTGTCGGCGAACTCGAACATCATGGCCAGCGCCTCGCCGACCGGCTCTTGGGGCGCCTGCGCCCTGCCCTGGAGCGGGAGCTGTCTGTCTTCGCCTGGGCCGAGCAGTCAACTTGCGGGCAGGACTTTCTTGAGCATGTCGTCCAGCCGCTCGGCATTCGCAAGCTCCGCAGCCACGGACTTACGGCTGCTGACCGAAGCGGGATTATTCGGCTCCACGATGTCGTGTACGCGGCGCTGAGCGGCGGCGGCTGGTGTCCTCCGGAGCGGCGCGTCGAGCTGGATGCCGCGCTGGAGGCCTATCTGCGCGCCGCGGCGAGTGAGCCTGGTCTGCGTCTTTGGACGATCGGGCGCATCCTCCTCCCTAAGCTCAGAAAGCTGATTGCTGCAGGAGCTCGCTCTGCCGCGTTCCGTTACGCGCTGCTCACGGTATCGGATCATACCGAACTGCGGCCCGAACTCGTGGGCGACCCATTGGCCGATGCCAATGCGCTGGCAGGACGCCCGCCGGCGCCTTTGGCGTTGATGGCAATTATCGAAGCGATTGAGCAGCTGTTCCTCTATGACAAGCTGGAAAGCGATGAGATCGCCAAGGTGCGGCTGCGGCAACGCCTGTCAGCGTTCGACACACTTACCGAACTTCCCGGGCTCACTGACAGGCAGGCTGCCGAAGTGCAGCATCATAAGGGTAAGGCGCTCAAGAGACTTGGTGAGTCGGCCGCCGCGGCCGAACTCTTTGAGCAGGTGCTGAGCGGGCCCTCGCCCATGCACGAAACCCGCCTGCAATTGATCGATATCTACCGGAGCAATCCCGCCAAAGTGGCTCGGGCGATTGAGCTGGTGGATGAAATCCTCGCTCGCGCTCCCGGCCAAGATAACGTGACTTACTCGGTTCTTCTGGGTGTGATCGAGCGCTTGCCATGGGGCTCAGGCAACTGGCGAGCAGCGCTCATCCGACGCCATGCAGACGCAATCGAGCGAACGATCGTCGAGGCAGCGAATGTCGGAGTGCTACAGGCGATTCGTGCGTTCGCTGCGCTCGGGCGCTACCTCTCGACCGAAGAGCCGGTCATGTTTGGGCGCATCTTCAAGCAGCTCTCCGAGCCCGCGCTAGAAGGCTTGCAGACCGACAGCGATCGTTTTGCATGGGCTGAGGTCTATTTCGAGGCAGCCCGCCTGCCGGGTGCCGACGCTTCCGGCTTCCATGCCAAGGCCCTCGCCCTCCATGAGTCGCTGGTCCGACCACAGCTTTTCCACCTCCAGCGGCGGGCCGAACTCCTAATCGAAATGGGTCGACCGGCCGAAGGCGAGTCGCTCCTACGAGAGCGGAAGGATCTTGAAACCAGCGAGTGGCTCCAGCGGCTCATGGCCCGCGCCCG
Organism: Bradyrhizobium glycinis; assembly: GCF_016031655.1. GTDB lineage: Bacteria > Pseudomonadota > Alphaproteobacteria > Rhizobiales > Xanthobacteraceae > Bradyrhizobium > Bradyrhizobium glycinis. The sequence goes on along the minus strand of NZ_JACCHQ010000017.1, from coordinate 160,137 downwards.
GCGCGCGCAGGGCGACGCGGCCGGAGCGTTGGTCTGGATCAACAGGGCGCTGGAGCGCCTCCGGGCGGACCATTTTCGCAGCGAATTCTTGGAACTCCGTTATGACATCCGGGCCGACCTTGGCGACGCTCGCGCTACCGAGGATCTCGTCGAGGCTCGTGTGGCGAGTCAAAAGGACGTCGAAGCGGCTCGTCTAGATGTGCGGCTCAACGACACGGGACATGGAGGACAAGTGGGATCACGACGACCTTCATGACCGACGCATCTCAATCCGTCTCGCCCGCTTCTCGATGCAAGTGGAAAGAACTCGATACCGAACGACGGGTGTTGCTTTCAGAACTCACGGGAAGCGCCTCGAACAAGTTAGATCAACTACTTTCGCCGAGGAGATCGGTTCTGCATAATCGATCCGCGACAATTCCGGCAATGGCATCGAGAACCTTTGAGCTAGACCCCCCAAGCATCGATTATTTGTGCGAGCGGAAATGGGGCTTTTTCCTTCGACCACTCATGGAAAGGCGCCGCCGTCTGGCTATAGGGGCTGGGATCGGGCCTATCGAATTGCACTCGTGTGGGGATGTGGAACGCGCTGCCGAAGACAATCGCTTCACCTGACGACAATATCGTTACCTGATCGAGCAAGCGCCGGGCTTGCATCGGGATGATGCGAAATGGTCGATGTCGTCCGGATTCTGAAGACGATGGCTGATGAAGTTGGCGCACTGACTGATGATAGTCTGACTAATCTCGCTCGGACGTTGGCTGGCGATGATGAGCGACAGGCCGAACTTGCGCCCTTCCTTTGCGATACGCTCAAAGGTCAGTCGCGCCAGTCGATGACCTCGATCCTCGTCCGCGCGAGCTGGTCGGGCGTAGTTATGCGCTTCTTCGAGGACGAGAACCCACGGATGTTTGTAGCGCGACGCAGCAGGCAAGCGTTCCCGCGCCTCCAGCAACACGCGCCCGATGACGGCACATGCATAGGGCAGCACTTCGTTGCTCAGCATCGAAAGATCGAGCACCGACACCTTTGGACCGGTCGTAGCCCCTAATCCGAAACGAGCGAACCAGGCGGACAAACTAGCGATAGCAGTGTCAGCGTCTTCATAGTTGAGGAATGCACGCCACCTCTTGTCATCAAGGCGGGTTTTCAAACGCAGCTTCAGCGTGGTGAGATGGGCGTCCACCCGGAAGGTGTCCTCCTTTGATACAGCGCGACTGATCAGTGATGGATCTGTCAATGTCGATCGCGCGATCGGAACTGGAGAGTCCGCAGTGCGCGCACCAGCCTCCGCTGTATCACGCCCGCCGACGATCTTGGATCGAACGGCGTCCTTGAGCTTCTCTGCTTCGGCCGCGATCACAGCCTGATTGTTCATGACCTCGGTGTTGTAGTCGTTGGCCGACCGATGTGAGGCGAACAGTTTATCGAACGCCGCGGTGTCGATGTCGGTGTTCGCGAGATGGCCGGTAACGGCGTCACAATAAGAACCCGCTGCCTTCTTCTTGATCTTTGTAAGTTCGCTGAGAAGTTGATCCAGCGCGCTCATTGCGTTCTGCAATGAACCGAGACTGGCCGCAGCTGTGGCATTGCCGCCTTTCGCAATCGCCCACCAGTCTTTCAACACGGGTTCCTGTGTCTGTTCCGCCGCGCTCAGCCATGCACAGATCTCCTCCGCGTTCAGGAACCAGAGCGGGAGGCCGAACTCTTTGCCGTTGAGATAGATGCGATCCGGCAAGCGAACCGCTGCTTTTGCGGCAGGAAAGGCTTTGGCGTATTCGCCATTGATGTCGAGAATGAAGACATGCGGCTCCTCTGCTGCGCTGTCGAGCGCTTTCATGGCCTTCTGAATGAGGCTCGACACCGAGAATGACTTGCCCGACCCGGTGTTGCCGACGATGGCCAAGGGCCTCGAGAATAGGTCATTGTAGGACGCCCGGACGACGTTACGCGCCTGGCCCGTCGGAAATCCGATCTTCAAGTCGCAGTCAAAGTCCCTCGCATCATAACCCTCCGGCCTGTTGCGACGGGGCGGAATTTCAAACACAGCGCGCAAGATGTCGGGTGATCCGATTTCTGCCGGTGTATCGAGTGTTGGCAGGATGGATATACCCGGGCTGAAAGACGGGTCATTGTCGGTATGCTCGATGGTACCTAGCAACTGCACGCTGGCCGTCCGGCGTGGCTTCAAGAGTTCCAGGCTGAGTTCATCGCCGCTGGTGGGATCGAAGCTCTCGCGTGCCTCAAGATCGGTAATGATACCGATGACGGTTTCGCCCGCCCCCAATGAAAAGGTCAGATACGCATTGATCGCGATCGCAGCCTGAACCCCATCAAGGGTCGCGCGCAGGGCCGATCTGGTTTCGGGCAGCAATTCCACCTTCACCCGGAAGCCTTGAACCGAGACAATATGGCCGACGAGACGTGGGTTATCCATCTTACGCCCCCGGCGCGGGTTCAGCGGGCATCGCGGACGAAGCTATTTGCTTTTCGAATCGCCGCAGGCGCAGGAAGTCGTCCACCATTGCACGTCGGGCATCACCGAGCGGGCGAAATCATCAAACGTCGCGTGTTTGAACTTGGCAGCAACAAAGGCGCCATCCGTCGGGCACAAAACGAAGGCGCGCTTGCCGAGATCCTTATAGCGGCGCACCCGCTCGATGACCGGGCTGGCTGGGTTAGGTTCGACCACGAGCATCACCAACGACGGATTCATAAGCGCATTCTCAATGATGCGACTAACGTGATCATCGCCAAAGCCGTAACCGAGAACGAGCAGAAAGGTCTGGGGGACACCGAGGCGTACCTGAAAGGACCGGAAGAGATGCGCATAGGGCATCGTCAGGGTCTGCGCGAACTTGTTGGCAGTCGGCAGGATACCAACCGATGGCGTTCCGCCGGCCAATTTGACGAGCACGGCCGCCTTCTCATCTGGACTCAAACCTGCATAGATTCGGAACGGGACGAGGTCGGGATGCCGCGCGCGCATCTCACCGTCCTGCTCGAACCAATGAATGGACCCATGCAGTTTGTAGAAGTGCAGGAACTTGTCAAAACGCCGCACCCGACCGTCGGCAACCTCACCGGGATAATAGACGTCGAGCCCATAAACCGATGGATCGAAGCGAGCGGCTGCGTGGCCGGTGAAGCCGTCGAAATATTGGATGCCTAGCAACTCCAGTGCCTGCTCGAATAGAGTGTCGTAATTCAGCGTGAAGAGATGGATTCGGCCAAGATTGCTGTCACGCGCGACGAGCTTGGACAAAAATGCGAGCTGCGGCGCGATCTCGCTTGCAGACTTCGCTTTGGCAGAGTCAGGCAAAGACAGGGCGCATTCCGAGAAGATCGACATGCGCAGGCGATCAACAAACCATTGGAGGTCATCAAGACTTGGAGCTGGCGTGCCCGGCCAAGTGACGCCAGAAAATGGTGCGTCCTTTGAGTTACCAACGACGAGGGAATTGGCAACAAATGATAGCCACTGCTCGAACCCCATGGTGGGCTCGTCGAGCAAGTCGGCCAATGAGACGGTATCCCGACGCGCTTTGATGATGGGCCCAACTGAGGCGGGCGCGTCGGAGAGAACCTCGATCGTTTCGAAGACGGCGGTTTCAAGGTTCGCCATGGTTTTACCGCCAGCGGAAACCGACGCCCCGTCAACACAACGAGGTTCTCCATGCGGAGCCATTCGGAGATCAGCGCCTGGAGGCGAATGCGCCCCTGCTTCTGATCAAGCCCAAGCAGGAGGTCGCCAGCATTGCCGTCCTCAGTCAGACCGATGAGCTGATACTCGATGGGTTCAGGCGCCCCTCCCGTCATGTATTTCCCCCTACAAGCCGCCGCGCAATGGATTGATGAGCTGAAGCCCGGAAAAGTCTTTTTCGTTGTCCGTCACAACCACGCAGTCATTCGCACCGGCGACGGCGGCGATGATCATGTCGAGTCCGCTACGAGGACGACCGGCGGCCTTCCCCTCCGCCATTAACCGCGCCCAAACCAAGCCGGCCCTGTCGTCGAACGACAGGATGCGCCCTGCAAACAGCGCTTGCGGTCCTTCTGGCCCGGCGAACCAGGCGTCGAGCGCGTCGCGCTTCTTGCCGCGCGGCTTTTCCAGAATGCCACGCCGGATTTCGGCCACTGTCAGTGAGGCAATGAACAAATCCTCATCGCGCTGCTCCCCCATCCAAGCCAATAGTGACTCAGACGGCTTCGGCTTGACGATGTTGCTGATGATGTTGGTATCGAGAAGATAGCGCGTCACAGATCGGCCTTACGCCCTTCTTCACGGGGGCGCGTCAGGTCGAGATCGGCACCAACGAGCGGCGAGCGACGCAACGCACTCAAGATGCCACCGGACTTCGGTGGCTCGCCAGAAACGGCCTGTTGCACCGTGCGCCGAAGATCCCCAGCTTCTGGCCCTTCCTCGGTCAACTTACGGGCAAGCGTTCTGATGAGGTCGCGGTCGGTCTCGAGGGCTTGGAGCTCAAACCGCACGATGCCCCGCTTGGTCAGCCGGGATCGGTACTTTTCGATCGCCCTTTTCTGCGCGCTATTGCTCACCGACCGCTTCCATAGTATATCTGGTTATATAGCCGAATCCGGCCTTGCCGCAAGACCGCGAGAGTCTCGTGTTACGTCGGCAGCGGAGAATATGAGGGCGGAGCGTTGTCCGACGTCGGGGTCAAGCAAATTGCATCTCGCAGAGGTGATCACGAAAATGTTTCTCGTGCGCTCGACTTTTCCCGGTGCTCAGTTGCTCCAAATTCCGGAATTTCATGGTGAGTCTCCCAGACAGAGACTCTGCAACCCCACCTGGAACGTATCAAGAACTAATTGCTCCGCTACGCGCGGGTTTGAACCGCTATTCGAGCTGACGTTTGCCGCTTCTTTTACCGCTTGAGCTATAGAAACACTTTGCTATAGCTCACATTATGGCCAATAATGAGCTATAGAAGGAAAGTCTATAGCTCATGCCTTGGAACTGGGAAGACCCAAATTGGCCTAATTTCTCTTATGATATCCATGCTTTATATAAGTTTGAGGCCGCCTTTTTGCTGCGCTCCGGCGAGTTCTTCGGCGCTTTCAAGCACGTCACTCAGAACGACCAGGCCAATCTTCGCATCGAGCTGATCAGCGAGGAGGCTCTCAAAACCTCGGAGATCGAGGGAGAGATACTCGATCGCGACAGCGTCCAGTCCTCCCTGCGTTATCAGTTCGGCATCGCCGAGGATCAGTCAGGCGTACCGGCGGCTGAGCGCGGCATCGCTCAGATGATGGTCGACCTCTACCGCAAGTTCGCCGAGCCTCTCAGCGACGAGACCATGTTTGCCTGGCATAAGATGTTGATGGCGGACAGCCGCACGATCCAGGTGATCGGCGGCTATCGGACTCACGCTGATCCCATGCAGGTGGTGTCCGGACCCATCAGCCATCGCAAGGTCCATTTCGAGGCCCCGCCTTCGGAGCATATGGCGCATGAGATGGCGGCGTTCATCACCTGGTTCAACGAGACCGCCCCCGGCGGCGCGCGTGCGCTGCCAGCCCTCACGCGTGCCGCTCTTGCTCACCTGTACTTCGTCAGCATCCACCCGTTCGAAGACGGCAACGGCCGCATCGCCCGTGCCCTGGCGGAGAAGTCGTTGGCGCAGAACCTCAACCAGCCGACGCTCATTGCCTTGGCCTATACGATCGAGCGCAAGCGCAAGGCCTACTACGACGCGCTGGAGCACAACAACAAGTCGACCGAGGTTACTGATTGGCTGATCTACTTTGCCGAGACCGTTCTGGAGGCGCAGGACAACACCAATAAACGTGTTGAGTTCTACGTTGCCAAGACCGGATTCTACGAACGTCTGCGCGGCCAGTTGAACGATCGCCAGCAGAAAGCCATTGCCCGGATGTTTAAGGAAGGCATCGAAGGCTTCAAGGGTGGCCTAAGCGCGGAGAACTACATCCGCATCACCCGTGCTTCCCGCGCCACGGCTACGCGCGACCTGCAAGACCTAGTTGCCAAGGGGGCGCTCACCAAGACTGGTGAGCTGCGGCATACCCGTTACTATCTGAAGCTGGACTGACGAGAGGGAGAATCCCCGGCACCTATGCCGACTCTTCGGCATTGGTGATGCCGAGCCGAACGCGCCGGATGCGTCGCGCGTCAAGGCGGCTTGCCGCTCGTCTCGACCCTTGACGGCCTGCCCGTTCGGGACGTTCTTCTCTTGTCGCCGAAGCGGGCGACATAGGCTTGAGAGCCGGCAACGCCGCGATCGAAGTAAACGTCCTCGTCGCCGCCCTCCGGGCTTTCGGTCGAGATGTCGACGCTGACCTCGCGGAAAACCTCCAGGTTTTTTGGATCTCCTTTCAGCGCCGAGACGGTGTAGGTATATTCGTGGTCAGGCTCGACGGTATAGTCAGCCCACTGAAAGCTCTGGATCGGGGTGCTGCCGTGTCGAGTAGTGCGCCGGGGCCGGAAAGCCGGGGTCGGTCTCGGCGCAGGCCGTCATACCCGTGATGTAACCGGCCTCTCCCGACGTGTGATCCACGCGGTGAATCGCGAAACCGCGAAGTCCGGTGCACGACTGCTTGGGCAGATTGAAGCCCAGCATCACGACGTAGGTCCCCGAGATGGCGTTGACCTTCAAGCCGTTTCTTGTCCTGTTCGCTCTCATGATGCCCCTGAAATGGCTGAATGAAGAATGCCGGAGGTAGCTCAGCTCGAGCTGCAAAGGCTGACTCCCGATCTCCTCTCGTCCCATTGATGCACAATATGAACTGGCATTTAACTTTACGTTGCCCTCGGGCAGCCGTGGACGCGGAGGTATCGGCCGGCCCGGCCTGGCGAAGTTCTTTTCACTGTCAACCTGGAGTGATAGGCTATGGCCATATTGTATTTTGGCGTGAGGTAACCCGCATGCGCCGATTTTCTTTAGCCGCTGTTGTCCTCCTTGCTTTCTGCACCAACGCCTCGGCCTGGGGCGACGAGGGCCACAAGATTGTCTGCGAGATTGCCTACCGGTTGGCTCAGCCGGATACGCGCGCCGCGATAAGGAAACTGATTCAGGCGGACAAGGTGTTTGACACCTTCGCCGATTCCTGCGTCTTCCCTGACCATCCGCGCATTCGTCCTTCTGAGCACTTGATCAACCTGCCCAGAGATGCGCGGGGAGTGACGGGGGATGACTGCCCGAATGCCCCTAAATGTGTGCTCACAGCCATCCTCAACGACTCGAAGGTTGTGAACTCAAGCCAGGTCAAGCGGGCCGACAGGCTTATTGCGCTGAAGTCGCTCGCGCATTGGGTGGGCGACATCCATCAGCCGCTGCATGTGTCCTTTGAGGACGACCGGGTCGGCAACAGCATCAGGGTCCAGGGCGAGTGTTCAGGCAATTTGCACGGCACCTGGGACAGCTGCCTGGTCACCCATGCGGTAGGCCCGGATGTCGATGAGGCGGCGTCAGACCTCATCGATGCGAAAACCCCGCCCTGAAGACCAAGTGGAGCTCGTCCGACCCGCGCGACTGGGCCAACGAGTCCTTTGCAATTTCTGAATCTGTTAAAACGGGTTATTGCGTCATGCACGGCTCTTCCTGCGACCTTCCGGAGGGCAGCGTGACAGTTAACGCTGATTATCTCGCCGCGAACAAACCAATCGTGAAAGAGCAACTGCAGAAGGCCGGGCTTCGGCTCGCACGTCTGCTGGATGATATCTTCGCCGATTAGGTCAAGAAATGACAGCGTGACTTAGCGCCGTCGTCCAAGACGGCCTCCCCGCGAATGGGTCTGCCGGCTTCCACAGATGACGTAGCCGGATGTCGCCCCTGGCTGTCACCGGGACTATGGCTATCCGTTCTTTGGTTCGGGTAGGCTTCGGAACTCCACTTCAACCAACAAATCATTCCGGCGCGGTCCAATTGCGTCTCAATCTCATCTCCCGTTGCACGTCTAACCCCAATGCACGGCCAGGAGGACGGGGAAACTGGTGCTGAGGCGCGTACGCGCAAGGCATCCAACCGTATCCCTGAAGGGGCCCTCGGTCGGACCCTCCGTTGCGCGCCCGCTATCTCCTCGTCTCGCGAAAATTTCCCGTCCGGCCGCGATTGGCGCAGCTGGCAAAACAAACGGGAGATAGTCAAATGAAACGCACTCAAAGGAAAACCCGCCCACATGGAGTCATGGAGTTTATGTGGTCGAGGGCGAAAGCAAGAAAGCCTTCTGGACCACGATCGGCGTCGCGTGGCTCCACGATGACGGCAAGGGCTTCAAGATCAGCCTGAGCTGCCTGCCGCCGGATGGGCGCCTGGTGGTTCGCGAACCGAAGTCCGTCCAGGACGATGAGGAGGCGGGGCAATGAGCCCCATTTCCTCTTCCCGCTTCCTGGTCAAATGCTTTGACTGCGAGGAATGGGCGATCGTCGTCGAAGCTGACAGCCGCGAAGACGCGATCCGCAAGGCCGAGGCCATCTATCTCACCGACAGTCTCGGCACCATGGACGGCTTTGAGCTCGTCCGCAGCGACTTCGGCTGGAGTGCGAGGCCACTGGTCCAGGAGGTGCAATCATGAGCACCCTCCCCATCCAAGAGGTCCGCAAGACTGTGCTTCACGGTGATTGCGTGGAGGTCATGCAACACATGACCTCCAGCTCGGTGGATTTCATCCTCACGGATCCTCCTTACCTGTGCCGCTTGATGTCTCATAGGCGAGCATTTGTTGGCGAGCCTTCGCAGCCTTGTAGACTTCCTGTTCCATGATGCGCATCTCCGGGACCTCCTCAAATCACCCACTCGGATTCAGGATTGAGACGCGACACTCTCTTTCCGGTGTCCGTGTCTTTAAGATAGCGGAGCCGGCTCCAGACGAGACGGCCGACATATAGTTCTTATTGAGAATGCCGACGCCGCAACCGCGCGAAATCTTCAATGCGCTGCCCAAGCCGCCAGGCGGCTTGAATGGGATCGAGACGGCGGCACCAAGCCTCGGTTCAAATTGGTTCCGGCGTGTTAAGGTCGAGCTTTGCATTTCGTGTTCAGGCCATTCGTGCGTGCAGCTACGTGGCACAGACTTTGCTGTTAGACTGCAGCAAATAGCGAGCGAGTGCTGAGGCGCACAGATGCGAGACCACCGATGCTCCTTCCTTGAACCGATGTACCCCGCTTATGAGATGGAACACTTCCGCTTGTGACTTGGAGCGCCGTCTCGCCTAACGCGACGGTACCGGTATTTGCCGCGGATCTCGCTGGGAAGTTCCAGTGCGACAAGCCGGTCGCCCAGCGATCAGAGATCATCTAGCACAAAAAATGGCCCGAGGTCGGGCATCAGGTTTTGGAGAGTAATATGCTGCTCGGCTTAGAATCCCCAGCTCCCCCAATCACAGTGGAGAATTGGCTGCGTGGCCATCCCCTCGCAAGTCTCCAGCCCGGAACCGTGTACGTCGTCGAATTCTGGGCAACATGGTGCCCACCGTGCGTGGCGGCGCTGCCCGGTCTGGTGCATTTGCAGGAGAAATATATAAATAGCGGACTTGAGGTGCTCGGAATCGCAGCTCACGAACAGGCTCAAACAGCGGACGAGGCTCGAAATAATTTGGACGCCTGGCTGACCGAAAAGGTGCCAAATCTCAATTACCGGATAGGTTTCGACTCCACAGGTGAAATGAAAAAGCTCTGGCTAGATCCCAGCTTTTCTGTTGGGATTCCTACCTCGTTCGTTGTCGACCGTGACGGCCGCATTGCCTTTGTTGGCCATCCGACAGAACTCGAAGACGTTTTACCGAAAATTCTGACCGGCAGCTGGCGGACCAGTGATGAAGCTAAAGCCGCCGAGACAGAGCGGATCGCGGAAAACGAGCGCGCAATGCGCGAATGCCGCGCACAACAAGACGGTGATTGAGCCACCTCGCAAAAGTTGCGCTAGTGGTGGAGACTGGAGATTGGACGAAGGCACTTCCGGCTATGAAAGAGGCGTCGCTCTAATTCGGGATGAGCTTCGTTTCAGCTTGATAAATGCGGGTTCTCTTTTGCGTCGAAAAGATGCGCGTCTTTCAGACTGGTTTGCAGGTTGCGACCCCATTTGTTCGGGTCGCGACCGACAATGAATTCGCGTTTTTGAATTCACCCTTTCGTCTGCCGAGCGCCTCGTGACGGGAAAAACATACATCTCCGAACACATTCTGACGCTGCATTCTCCCGACGTACCCTTTAGAGAAGGCAAGAATGAAGATGTTGATTAGACGTCGCCATAACGGGTGCGCTCCCCTCATTTTGTGACCGATCCATCAATGAAACAGATTGATCTCGGCGCGCGGGAGCGATTGCTGCGCTGCGTGCAATAACAGGGCAAAATGCGAGGCTGCGCTTAAACCGCTGCAGCTGTGCGCGCCATCAATCCCGAACGCACCTTTTGGGCAATCGCGCGGATGTCCTTCAATGGCTCGTGACGATCTTGGGACCACTGGGAATGACGTGCCTGGCTCGTTCAAGGTCGCGCCGCTTGCCGCGATGGCGAGAAACTACGCGCCTGCTGCAGGAACATGCAGACATGATCTGCGGCCAGCCGGTGCTTGAGCTCATACTCGATAGCACTACCGCGCGAGGCACGCTTGAACGAAACGGGTGAACGCTAAGATAGGCGATGCAGTCTAACGATTCCTCAGTCGCGCGCATATTCGCGAACTACAGCGTGGAGCGATGGGGTACATTCCTTCAGGCCTTCTCCAGGCTCAATTGAAAGGATCACCCCTCAAGCGAAGCTCTAGGCGGCTTTGACACGAAAATTGAAATGAATAGGCGAAGCGGAACCGCTTGAACGCGTTTCTGATCCCTGTCGATCACTACCAGAGATTCTGTCGGCGCAGTTGCTGTGACATGCGGTCAACGCGTCAGCGTTGTCCACCATGTCGGCAGTCTTGGTTCCTGCGTCCGTTCACGTCAGACCGCCATCGGCGGCGATAGCGGCGCACCTGATGACGGCGGCGATTGACGTCGTTTTGAAAACGTCGAGTGACACAGCTCCTTTGCCTTCGACGTTCACGATCTCGGCGGTGGTGCGACAGACGTGGCAGCGACGGCGCTCGACTCCGAACACGCACAGCGCTGTTCGGTCGAGTGGAAGGATCCGCATGCATGGGACGGACCCGCAATGGCTTGTCGCTCAAAGTTCGTCTTGCTGTCCGGGCTGCGACGTACTGCCGTACGCGAACGTTGTCCTCGCGGGAGCTGTTATGGATGTGCACTATCTCATAAGTCCGTTACCGCCCCTTGCGTTCGACGCAGCCGCGGATCAGCCACGCAATTTCTCGACTGCCATGTTCGCAAGGTCTACCTTTGAAAAAGCTGACCAAGCGCGGAGCCGAGCCGCATTGCTGTCATCTAGGACAGCCTGCCAGTCCTCGCTTTGGTGTGGAGGCCCACCATTTGCAAGACGATTGGGTTTCCTGCGTATTGTAGTCTGAGGTCCAATTCGGCCCGACCGGGATGTAGTCATGGCACTGGGGAACGACCGACGAGAACGGTAAGCAAACCGCCGCCCCACAGGCGCGCCGCTGCTCTCCTGGCATCCTCCAACGTTACCGCATCAACGAGGGCGTCGTGCTTTTCGAGGTAGTCGATCGGCAGCTTATCAAGCTGATGCTGCAACAGCGTCCGCGCAAGCTTCGATGTTGTGTTGAGAGCTAGTATCTGCGAGCCCTTCAGGTAAGACTTTGCATCATCGAGTTCCTGCTGGGTCGGTCCTGTCTCGGCAAGGTGGCGGACCTGCCTCTCGATCTCTTCGACTGTCCCGCCGGCGCGGTCAGCCCGCGTGCCGCTACCGCCGACGAACACGGCCGAATGATCCATCCAGACCAGCTGCTCGCTGACGAAATAGGCCAACCCGCGCTTCTCGCGGACTTCGCGGAAGAGCCGCGAGGTCAAACCGCCGCCGCCAAGGATGTGGTTGACGACATAGGCTGCCATGAAATCCGGTTCGGTGCGCCGGACGCCGGGACCTCCGAATATCACAAACGTCTGAGGTACATCGAGCGGAATGAAGATGCGCTGCGGCGGTTTTTCTGCGACCACATCCGCAACCGGCGTCGAATTCGAGCTGGCCGGCAGGCCCCCGAAAGTCATGTCGAGTAATTTGCAGAGGACCTCTGGATCGATGTCGCCGACGACCGCGATCTTGAGTGTGTCTTTTGCGATTACGCTTCGGTGATAGCCCTTGAGATCTGCTACGTCGATCTTCGGCACGCTTTCGAGGGTGCCTTTGGCCTGCCGGGCATATGGATGATCCTTGAAGGCCACCTCGAAGAATTTGCGATGTCCGAGCGAATCCGGATCGGTCGATTCATGTCGAAGGTTTGCAAGCACGCCGGCACGAATTCGTTCGACATCCGCCGGGTTGAAACGTGGTGAGGTTAGCGCCGTCCGTAAGAGGTCAAAGGCTTCCTCCTTGCAGTCCTTAAGCATTTGCAAGCTACCGCGGAAGTCGTCGCGATGCGATGTAAAGCTCAACTCAATGGCGCGGCCATCGAGCCGCTCATGAAACGTCTTGGAGTCGAGATCGCCGGAGCCTTCGTCGAGCAGGTTAGCCACCATGTGCCCAACCCCGGGTTTCTCGGTGGGATCCTGCGTCGCGCCGCCGCCGAAGGCAAATTCCACGGCGATCAGCGGGACGGTCGCATCCTGCACCAACGTTGCCTTTATACCGCCAGGCGAGACCAGGCGTTGGATCTTGGCCGCGGCAAGCGCGCCAGTGGCGGCAAGCAAACTTGGTGATCCGAGCATCGCGATTGAAGCCGACGCCCCGGCGACGAGGACGTCACGTCGCATGCAAGACTGGGCCATATTGCCTCTCTGCGTGTCTTTAGATGGGTTCCTTGACGAGATAGCCTGTCACCGAGCGCTTTTTGTCGAGCCATTTGCGCGCGGCCGCGCTTACCTGCGCGGCACTGACTTCGCGGATGCTGTCCGGCCAGCCTCGGATCTCGTCGATGGTCAATCCTGTCGTGAGCCGGCAGCCATACCAGGCCGCAAGCCTTGCTTGGTCGTCCTGGGCATAGATTGCTTGAGCGAGCAGCTGCGTCTTGACCAGCTCGATATCTTCTGTGCGCGCAGGATGCTGCGCGATACCGGCAATCAGGCTCTCGATGGCATTTTCAATCGGCCCAAACTCGATGCCGGGTCCTGGTGTAACAGAAATTGTGAGCAGCGACGAATCAAGCGCGGCGGGCTCGTAGCTCGCCGACGCACTACTCGCAAGCTTCTTGTCGATCACCAGCGCGCGATAGAGGTATGAGTTGATGCCACCCCCCATCAATCGCGCGAGCACGTCAAGCACCGGGCTCTCGCCTGCGACTGCAGTGCGCGCCGACGGCACCAGATAGTAGCGGTACAGGACTGGCTGCTCAACGCGGGGATCGGCCAACGTCACGGTGCGCGGCGCGGCCGGAGGCGGCTCCTGAGGCCGCAAGCGTTCCGCCGGGATCCCTGGTTGAGGGGGGATGCCGCCAAAACTCGTCTCCACCAACGGGCGGATCGCGCCCGCCTCTACGTCACCAGCGATGATTAGGATAGCGTTATTTGGTGCATAGAAACGCTTGTAGAAGCCGAGCGCGTCTTCACGGCAAAATTTTTCGATCTCCTGCTGCCAGCCGATAGTGAGGCGGCCGTAGGGGTGGTTGAGGTAAAGGGCGGCCATCATCTGCTCGATGAGCCGCACACCTGGATTGTTGCCGACCCAAACATTGAATTCTTCGAGCACGACGTCCCGCTCGGACAGCACGTCCTCATCTTTAAGAACAAGATTGGTCATGCGATCAGCTTCAAATTGCAGCATCTTGCCAAGCTGCTCGCGCGGAACATACTGGATATAGCCTGTATAGTCGGTGCCGGTAAAAGCGTTTTGGTAGCCGCCGACGCGCAGAACGGCCTGGGCAAATTCACCCGGGGGATGTTTGGAAGTGCCCTTGAACATCAGATGCTCGAGAAAATGCGCCAGCCCCGATTTTCCGGGTGGCTCGTCCGCGGAGCCGACTTTATACCAGATCATCTGAGTTACGACGGGCGTCCGATGATCCGGTATAACCACAACCTCGAGCCCATTCTGAAGCGCAAAGCTGGCCGGTCGATCCCACCTGGCCTGAGCAAGAATGCCGCCCTCGTGAGAACCGTATTGATCAGGAGTAGTGCTATTCCTCGTTCTCTCTTGGACTAATGTAGTCCGTGTCATCGGGAAGGCATCTGGGGCATTCTGCTTCGTGTTGGCGGTGACCGAACTCAGATCGCTCATGGTAACGCCTTTCGTTCCATACATATGCACCGACTGTGGCGGAGCAGAACAAGACTTGGAGCCGCACACCGTCCGAAATGCAATGAAGCAAAGGCTGGGCCATTCGCCATGGGATGCGGCAGGGCGCGCGCCACCTGGATATAAAGCAGAACCAACGCTTATGCTGTCCAAAGGGCCGCTGTCGCTACGTCGTGAACACGACATGGCGCAAGGAGCCTTACAGTTTGGCGAGATTGTAGAGCGACAACTTGCTCACATAGATTGGGCTGAGACTTGATACGACGGATCAACTTGTTGCAGCCTGCTATTAGACGTTTCGCTGCTGTGTCTTTTCCATATTCTGAAGCTACTGCTCTGACGGTTGGTCCGCACGGAAACGGTTGAGCCAACGAGCGCCAGCCTTCTGGCATTCAAGGGTGTGGCCGCCCGCCGAAAGCGGCGACGACACTCTCAAGGATCGCCGCCTGGCTCGGCATCGAATTGCTTACTTCCGTCAATAGTGCCTCCATCAACGGCCAAGAACTTCTGATTCAATTTAGGGCTCAAGTTTTGCACGTCGGACGAGATGTAGGTTGGACCGCCCGGGCACGGGTTCTTTATTGCATGCCGGCCTTACACATTGATTTCAGTGTGCTCCGCTCGGATAAAATAGCCTTGAGTCCTCCTTCTTTCCCTTCTCATTCCGGTTTGATCTTCTGAACTGATGGCGACAGAGGCGGATACCGGCCGAAAATTGATGTGCTGAGCCTACCGGGCGCGGGGGCTGGGACACGATCGCCACTCCATCGCTGAGCAGCGCACCATCAGAGACGGTCGCATCGTCCGGGACGGGAAGGGCTTCATCCACAAGGGAGGCGATTATGCGCGACTTTCCACTGGCCGCGATCGAGGCTAAGCCGGCCTACAAGACCGCTGCCGATGCGGTCCAGCAGGCTCGAGGCTATGCTGAAATGCTCAGCCTCAAATTTGTCTATGCGGCCAACGGCCATGACATCATTGAGATCGACTAATTCACTGGAAACAGACGCCGCAGATTGAGCAAAGCCTCAGGATCTCCGGACGCGTTGTCAGGGCGGGCAAGGCTCGAAAACGCCGAGGTCGGAGAGCGTCTGCTAACTCCATTTAATCACACGGTGGCAAGAACGAACGCTAATATCAGCGGATCGCAGCTAACCGAACCGTTGAGGAGATCTCAAAAGGCCGTGAACGCCTGTTGCTGACCATGGGCAGGCAAAGGCAAGACCTTTGTCGCCTTTCAGATTTGCTGGAAGCTGGTCGTTACGCTGAAGTCGGATCCGCGAACATCGCCGCCTGCGCATTCTCTACCTGGCGGATCGCAACATCCTGGTCGACCAACCGAAGGAGAGGCTGTTCGCTGCATTGGTGATGCTCGCTACAAGAGCAGTGAGGTCGTGCAAAGCCGCGAGATGTATTTCGCGATCTACCAGGCCCTCGCCGAAAGATGAGCGATGTTTGGGACTCTCCACTACAATCAAGCTCTCCTCCCCTCATTCATGTGAGGATCGCCGTCGAGGCCCTTCACCGCGAGCTCTTGCTCATTGTCCCATCCTGATGGTTTTCTGGAATCCAACCCGTGGCACCCCCGAAGAAAGCTTTCAACGACCACCTCGCAGCTTCACCAGGTGTCAGTTGATGGGAGCGAGGATCGCGGCGTGAGGGGTTAGCCCCAATGCCGTAGGACCTATATTCGGCATAATAGCTCGTGCTCAACTTGTTGGTCTCGCCCGGGGCCCATTCGCGCCAGCCCTCCGCAATCACCTGCGCGTCTATTTTGGTCGACAGGAAGACCACTGTGGCGTAGGGGCGCCAGGGGCGGCCAAGCGCGATATAGCGAGCTGCGGGGTCGGCGCTTAGCCTGCAATGATCAAAAACATAACCACTGTCCTCATCCGGCGCTGCCTTGCTCTGAGCGGTATAGATCACTGCGTGGTTGGCGATGCCGTGCAACTCACATTTCCGGAACCAGGCCTTAGCATTGCCAAATATGAAATCGACATGCCCTTCGATGTAGCAGTCCGCGAAGTACTGTCGCGACATTCGGCCGTTCGGTCCCTTGCCGGCAAACAGCGTGTCCTGGGCGCCGAGCAGGCGGACGCGCGTGATGACGTCCCTATCTCCGGTGACGGACAGAGCTACCGCCTGCGAGGGTGGATTGGCCGGATTGAGCGCGTAATCATTCTGGATGGTTAGATTCTCAAGCCTGACCTCATCGCCAGCCGCATTGAGCGTCGCCGAACGGGCCGTTCCTCCTACGTTAATCGCGCCGTCGCCATACACAATGACGGTCTCCTCCGGGTTCCTGCCAGTCCCTTCGATATGAATACCGGATCTGGAGATTTTGACCTTCTCGCGATAGATGCCCGGCGCAATCTGTATATTTCCGCCTTCTGCCGGCAAGGCGTCGATGGCTTGCTGCACGGAATAATAGTCAGCACGTCCGGCATGCGACACCATTAGTGGCCGAGCGTCCGCTGGGGGATTGCAGAAACATCCGACCAGAAACGCCGCAGATGCCACGACAATTCGCATGTGGTCTCACTCTTCGTTTGAGTTCGCGGCACGCTCGGCGCGTCGATATAAGGTACCCCCCGCGGGATAGCCGCGGCGACTGGCTAACACATTCTCCTCGCCAAATTAAAACCTGCATGTAGCTGCGCAACCAGGCCCTGCAGACTTGCAGCCAAGCACCCACGTGAGGCTGAACCTTCCGCACTGTCAGCAATAGGTCCGCCGATGCGGGACTCACCTCTCACGTTCGGCCCGGATGTAGTGCTTACCGATTACCGTCGCGGAATGCTCTGGAACATGTCTGCGATCCGCGGGGCAGCGGTTCTGCAGCTCGTTCCGGGAGCGGCGGCGATACGCCATTTGCAGTCACTCTCGCGTGTTCGACTTCCCAAGTCGCGGAACTGGCAAATCGGACATCATCGAGTGTAATGCCAAGCGCATGCCGCTCGTCTACGCCGCGTATCAGCAGCACACCATTGTCGCCACGCACATGGCGCAGAACGATCTGCCGATAGACCGGAATCTTCGTGCCTTGTGCGCGCGGGTCATATTTTGCGTCGAACGCCACCGGCCATCGGTTTCCCCTCAGGCACACGTTTTCATAAGTCACGCGCTCGACCAGACCGCCTCTGCTGACATCGCTCTTGATGCGCAGGCCGGACGTCGTACCGTCCAGCGTCAGATTCCGCACCAATATATCGCTCACCCCGGAATTCACCTCGCTGCCGATCGACATGCCGTGACCCCAGCCGAAATAGTTGTCGATTATCGAGATATGGCTGCTTGAGCCATTGTCGCCGGCCTTGATTGCGACGTTGTCATCCCCCGTGCGGATCAAGCTGTGGGTGATGGTCACATCATGACTGGCGCCAGGGTCGATGCCATCGGTATTGCGTGCATCTGCCGGTGAGTCGATCGTGAGGCCCCAAAAGGTGGCACCTTCGACCTGGTTCAGCGCGATATTGAAATTGGGGGCGTTGCGCAAGGTGATGCCCGAGAACGTGATGTCCTGCGCATGATCGATCTGGATCAAGCGCGGGGCGTTCTGATTGCCCCCCTCTGCTTGGGCGCGGCGGGCCAGCTGCCACCAGGTTTCGGCGCCGTCGCCCACAATTGCGCCGCCCTGACCATCGATGATGCCCTCGCCGTAGATACCGCCGCCACGCGTTCTGGAAAAGCTGATGAATGGCCTGCAACCATCGCCCTTACCCATGATGCGACCGCACTGTCCGCGGCCCTTGTCGTAAGCAGCTGGTTTGGGGATGGCCATTAGCACTGCACCGCGTCCGATCCATAAGGTCACGCCCGATTTCATCTCGAGCGGACCTGAGTGAAACTCGCCGCGCCCGAGATAAACCGCAGCGCCAGGGGGGCAATGTTGAATAGCGTCCTGTAGCGTAATTGTATCGTTACCTCCGGAAGGCACAGGGCGATCGCAGACCGTATGAGGTGCAACAGGTTCCACGATAGTCCGGCGGTCTTGCGCCTTTACGGAGGGGCAGACAACCGTGGAGGCGAGTATGGACAATAAGGCCCAGTTGCGAAAACGCGTTGTCATCGACCTCATCGTGCTTTGTCACGCATATCCTAGCCGCGTCCCTAGAGCGTTCGCTCAATCGAGCCACCGCCGCGTGCGTCACTGGCCGGCGCAAGATGACATTTATAAGACGCAGCAGACGGCTGGACCTTGCGATCTTGCGGGTAGCGCCTTGCCTGTACGCAAATAGTACGAAGCGTCCGCGATAGTTAGACGACTCCACGAGCTTCGTAACGTCGGCCTATTGACAAGGGGCTAAGCCTCCAGCCGGTCCGGGTTACGGCCTTTTTGCATCTGCATTCGCGCGTGTCGCCACCAACTCTGGACAACGATCAGTAGACCTGTATATTCGGTCAAGCTTTCGAGAAGCTGACGAGGCTACGGCGAGACCGGCTCGCGCTATGACCGCTTGCGGGACTAGTCGGTCCAGTTCTCGTGCGATTCCCGATGAGGCATGGGCCGGCTTGCGCGGCAGCGCCGCCCGGCACGTCGCCTGCCTTGCCCCACGGCGATAGCCGACCATCGTGATCGTTGATCAACCAGATACTAAGGCCGAAACAGCTGTCTCGCCGTCGATCTCGGTCAATTTGAGCGACCAGCCGCCTACTGCGCCCAGTGCTACGGCGGCAGTCACCTTCGCAAGCTCGCGAGGATGTGACGCGGTACCGGGCCAGTGATAAGGCGTTAGATAGCGCGGAACAGGTATCTTAGCGGGGACTGCGAGAAGATTAGCCACCCACCGGGCTTGTTTGAGCCGGCGCTTCGAGGCCAACTTCGGAAGTCATCCTGAAGCGGGACAGATGAGGTAATGTGAGCTCGCCTTCGCCTGCAGCAACTGCGACATTTAATTTGTGCGCGGCGGCAGCCAGGACGGGCACGGGCACTGAGCTCTCGCCGGCGAGACGCACAGCACACTCAATATCCTTTGCGGAATTCGCGATTGAGATTGCCAGAACTTCGGGCTTCTCGCCCAACAAGAAAGCCGCGAAGGCTTGAAATATTCCGCTGTTCGTGGAGCCTCGTTTAACGAGCGAGCGGAGCGTTACGAGATCGACGTTAACACCGGACGCAAATTGGCAAACCTCCGCAGCTATTGCCGCTATCCCAATAGTCATGCTGTTGTAAACAAGCTTGAGCTTGTGGCCTTGGCCGACATCTCCGACATGAAGAACGGTCTCACAAAATGCAGCAAGAATGCCTTCTGCCACAGGGAAAATCTCTTCATTCGATCCAACGATCGCGTTGAGAAGGCCTAGCTCTGCTTCCTCGGGACTCCGCGTTACCGGAGCATCGATAAAGCCTAGGCCGCGTTTTTGAGCCTGCTCAGCCAGCGCGATCGTCGAGGCGGGATAGGACGTCGAGCAGTCAATTATCAAAGCTCCCCGGGACATATGGACGAACAATCCATCCTGCCCAAGGCATACTGCCTCAACCTCACGGCTGGAAGGCAGCGATAACACGACGGCAGTTACATGCCGGGCCAACTCAGCGATCGAAGGATGTTCGTGGGCACCTGCACCAGTCAATCGATCCGCACCCGATCTTTTTTTGTTGGCTTTGAAATGCAGCTCGATTCGGCGACGCAACAGGCTGATGCCAATACCCGTCCCCATGCGTCCAGTTCCGATAAGGCCTATTCTCTGCCTCACCGCTTTAGGAGGGTCGCTGTGTGATGATTCCAGGCCGATCATATGTTTATGCATTCCGAAAAAGGCCGTGTCCTTGCGAGATTGTCATCAGCTCCTGATGCTTGTTATTATGGAGCCAGGACACGCGGCGCGTAAGCGCGACTCCGAAGTAAGTCCGCGGGAAATGGATATGCTTGCAAGCCTCTTCTTGGCGAGCCAACTCGAATACTCTGCGCGCGACCTCATGCAAATGGGCTTCGCCCGCGAGAGGTTCGTAGGTGTCGCGAAATGTCGTACTCCCTCGCGATCAATTGTCGCAACCTCTTGTTGCGATATCCCGGGACCGCGACAAAGATGACATAGCGGAACGTCGCAAGGCTCCCGAAACGTTTTCATGTCGATCACTGCATATCCAAATCGGTCAAGTATGACACTGGTCGTTTAGAGCAGTGCGTACACATCATCGAGCAGAGTTCCGTCCCGGAAGGCGAGAACTGGTTCATGATCCCACCTCAAGCAGAGCTTGATTCCGAATAGGAGAGATCGGCCGTCAATTCACGGAAGTTCCTATCCGCGCGCTTTTGTCCCGCTGGGGTTGGCATCTCGAATGTAAAGGGTGACAGATCGAAGCCGTCGCGGCTGGGCAGCAACGCTTCCAGAATCCGAAACGGCAGATATGTTATGGTGGCTGCGCTGATGAATGCGGCGATATTAGACTCGATGATTTGGAGAATTTGCGGCTCCATCTTGTGAAAGCGAAGGCTTCGCTTGCGCTCTCCGGGCGGCAATCGCTTCCATATCCGCCAGAATGCCAATTCTTCTAGAGTGTCGATGCCCACGCCGCAGTAGTTCGGCGCGACTATGGGCGGCGAACCGATCGCCCAATGTACGGCCTTTGCCCCAGCGGCAAGCAACATTTTCGTGACAGCCTGACTGGTATCGCCACGAATAAGAGCCTCGTCGACAATTATTATCCTGCTATCCGCAAGGTTGGTTAGCTGCACCAGGTACTTTTGAGCAATGCGGGATTTTCGCTCGCTGGGTCTTCCGATGAGAGTTCGCTGGAGAGACTGTGTCGTAACTACTTCTTGACGCCGGGTTGACACACCGTGCTTGGCGAGCGATGCAAATAGCCCATCAGCATACGGTCCTCCAGTATGAGGCATGGAGGACACGATTGTCGGCGTCGAGTCCGGAGCCTCTTGCAGCCGCTGCGCAACCAGGCCGCCGAGAGCGACTCCGATGTTGTAGCGAGTTTCTCGATGTAATTGGCCTTCGACAGAGGTATTCGGATTTCCTAAGTAGAGAATTTCGTAGGCGCAGAGTTTGGCCTTGGATCGCCCAGTTCCCATGTAATGATCAACACAGCGGCCCTTTTTCCCGTCTACATACTTGATGTGGCCCGGAAAGATCTGCTGGACTTTGCCCTCTAGTCCGATAAAGGCACAATTTTCTGAAGCAAATAGCAAGAAGCCGTCATCTGTTTGCATAAATTCCAATGGGCGCAAACCAAATCGATTACGGTATGCAACCAGATTTCCTTCTCTGTCTAGGAGAAGCACGCTAATAGCGCCATCGATCCGATCATCGATTTCGCGAAAGACCTTTTCATAATTGACGGGAAGATTGTTTCGCCAATATTCCCTTTCGCAAGAGACCTCAAGCCAGTCGAGCAAGAGTTCGGCATCTGTGCTGCCGCCCATTCTGTAACCCTCAGCCAGCAATTCTCCCCTAAGTTCACTGGAATTGATCACAGCTCCATCTAGAGAGATCGCAAAATTCCGGCCAGCGCTCTCGGTAGTGCAAATCGGTAGAACGCCGTCGGTGCCGCATCGGCTGTGAACCTGTGCGATTGCAACATGGGGCCTAAAATTCAGATTCCGTTCAATGTTTTCAATTCGAACTGAATCGGATGAAAGGCCGACCGCTTTTGCATATCGAATACCCTCCTTATGCATGAAAGCTGCAACACTGACTCCCGCCTGCCCACGAAGCGCGAGTTTCGGAAGCATGTACTGGAGCTGATCATAAACCGTCGCCGGTGGCTTGCTCGAAGAGCATAGAAACGCTGCAGCAACACCGGACAAACTCTTAGCTCCCCTTGCTCAAATTTCCGCCAACCCGGTCCGCCGCAGGTGGGACGCATTCAAACCGCGAAGATGCGACGACTCCGGTTCGTCTTCGATTTAAGCAAGCGCCGTACCAGCCATAAATCACTGATCTTGCGCTTCAAGCGGGTTAAAATCGAAGGGTTCAGGCGGTTCGCTTGGGAAAAGGAGGATTTCGTCTCGTTCAGTCCCGGACAGGGTGTCGGAAACCTGACGCGTGAGGCAGAAAAAAACAGCCAACCTTGGATGATGGTTCTGTTGTCTTGTGCTAGCCCTTCATTCAACTGAAGTCGTAACCGCGATCGTAGGCAGCGCTGCGATAAATGGAGTATCCGCGCCGCACCCCATCGGTCATGTCCAGTCTGGCTGTTTCTACCCGCGGCGAGCTTTTCCTCTTCCGTTCGCCTGAACGACGCACAACCTCGGATCAGGCAAGAAAGGACTATTGTACGCTCATTAAATTGAGAAGGTCGCTGCCGTCGGGCTTTAGGGGTGGGTGGCGAGAGGGCTGGTTAAGTTGGCTCTTCCGGCAAGCCAACACTCAGCGAACGAATGGGCAGAGCGTGGCTGGCCCCGTCTTTGTTTCCTATCTCTCGTCGAGCCCCGCACGTTCAGGGCGCGCTGAAGACTGAATCCTATCTACGTCGTCCGGAATCTCCTGTCGCAGCTTTCCGCCCTTGACAGAGCCACCGCCCGAGCGCCGCGACGAATTTGTCCCACTTCGCGCCGCCCTGCGCCCTCGCCGCTTTGCAGCCGGTTCGGGAAGTGGCGGTGTAGTCGTGAGCCACAAGCGGAAGAGAGCGACGGTCTCGACCGAAATTCCGACATCCCGCTCAAAGGCGCGCGATCCGGCGGTCGATCTCGTCGAGGCGCTTGGCGATGGGCAGCTTCACGCCGCTTATCGGCGTCTCTCGATAGAAACGACGCAATCTTCGGCGATGAGCGACATCGACTGCTCGCGCCGAGCGCATAGGCCGACAGTGTCTTTATGACATCAGGCTCGAGCTAGAACAACATCTGGGCCTTCTTTTTCGCCGCGGTCATTGCCTTTCTCACATCCCGAGATCGCTACCGGGATCGAGCGCCGCCTGGCGGGCGACGCGCTGCATGATGTCGGTCATTGGTGATCTGCTGGGCGTCCTCATCGAGGACGTCGGCGAGTCAGACGCGAGCTCGTTGCACGTCATGCCCGATACGGGGGTCGCCGGCGACCGGAACGTCTTGACCAGAGGCGCGAACCAGGATCAGATCCGCCCCATGGTCACGAGACCAGTGAGAATCGCAAGGGCTTCAAACAGGAAGTAACTGCCAAATATCAGTTCTGCGTCTTGTGCGGTGTCGATGTCCCGCGCCAATGCTTTTCGGGTGAAACATCCCCCTGTGAGCATTCCAGGTGGGCGCTTGTCGGACGGGAGGACGGGCGTCAAATAGGCCGACACCAGTTCACCGACGGTCCGCTCCGCGAAGTCTCGGTACTTTGCGCCGCCAGTCGGGCCGAGGGCGGACGCAAGTCTCAAGGATGCTGCAGCGACAATAGCGGTGGCTGCGGTATCCCGGCTCGTATTTGGAATTGCCGGATCGTCAAAGTCCCAATACGCGACCAGATCCGTAGGGACGTGGTCGATCCACCAGTCCAGCACGCGCACCGCATATTCGCGCCACAACGGCTCGTTAGGTCGAACCATTGCTGCATGAGCGGTGTAAAGAATCGCCCACCCCTGCGCACGTCCCCAAGTGCTCACATCGCTGTATCCCTTATGCGTGTGTGTTCTGAGCACCTTGCCGGTTTGCGGGTCGAGCGTGGATGACTGGATCACCGAATTATCGGGCCGGACATGAATATCCAAGACCCTTCGCATGTGGGCATTGGCGATCTCGTCCATGCGCTGCTCCCCCAACTGGTCCGAGGCCCAGAAAAGCAATCCCGTTGCTTGGAGAGAGTCGATGCTGCTTTCAGCAGCACCAACAGCGTTGGCTTCCTCGGCATCCTGGCCGAGCGGGATCAAGCCCAGCCTGGGATCGAACATCTGCTCCAGCGACCTGGCTGCCGTGAGCGCGGCATCGCGTGCCATTTCATCCGCGAAGAGGATGCTTCCAAGCGCCGCACCGTGGTAGAAGCCGAACCCTTTGAAGGCGGTCCGGAGCTGGGCGCGAGGCAGCATTCTGCTCAGAGCGGCGCGCGCGTCGGAAATCGGAAAGCGCTGGGGATCGGCCAGATGTGCAAGCCAAAGCTGGCCGACGAAGGCGCCCCCGGTCCAATCACCGTCGGGCGTAAACGTCCATTTTCCATCAGTGCTGCGAGCCCAGTGCGGAAGGCCTGTTTGGGCAGTTTCCCTCGTTTGCGCGATGCGCCGCAGCATTCGTTCGCGCGCGGACAAGTAATTGCTTCCGGACATGTTTTCTCCTGCGAAAACGTCGGCTCCAACTGAGCCCTGATTGTAAGCAAGGCAGTTAAATTCAGTCGCCAATGTAGACGAGCCCGCGCCTTTTTGCGGCGAGATAGACGCCGACGCTCAGCACCGCGACCACAGATCCATAAACCGGGAACAACCATGCCATATTTGCGTGTTGCAACCAGACCAGCAAATAGGGTGAGGTACCGCCAAAGAGTGACACTCCAAGCGCATACCCGACAGCGATGCCCGTCGTGCGTACCGCGCGTGGCATCAACGTGGTTGCGATGAAGTTGTAGAGAGCCATGTTGAAGCCCACGATCGCGCCGCCGAACACCATTACAAAGAAGAACGTCGAAATGCTCTTCTCGGAATAGAGCAACGTCAGGAAGAAGCACGCTACGAGCAGGAGCCGCAGCAGTATAAAGGCGCGGGAAGCTCGAAACTTGTCTGCGAAGGCACCCACAAACGGCGCCGTAACGATCCAGATCACGCCCATCAACGTCGTGATCCCGTACACCCAGGTGCTGTTCTCCTTGAAGACGCCGTTCGCCAGATTGGGCAGACCAGCATTCCACGCATAGTTCGCGATCTGCACCGCTCCGACGACCAGGATGACTGCGAGAAGCGAAAGGCGCACGCTCCAGAGGGTCCTCCAGACGCCACCGGTTGTCTCCTGAGTACGGGACAATTCGTCTCGATGCATGACGTTTTTGATCAAGGTCTCTGGCAGCTTGCTGCGCAGATAGATGATCAGCAGGCCGAGGATTCCGCCGACGGCAAAAGGTAGCCGCCAAGCCCATTCCTTCATTGTCTCCGGCGCCACCGAGGCGCTTACGAGAAATGCGACCAAACTAGATCCGAACACACCGAGCTGGATGAACGTGCCGCTGATCAGGCCTAGGTACCGCCCTTCCTTGCCTGGCGGAGCAAGTTCAATCGCAATGGCATTTGCGACTCCGGCCTCAGCGCCGGTGGCGAGCCCTTGGATAAGCCGGACGACCAACAATATGACGGCCGCTGCAATGCCGAGCTCCTTGTAACTCGGCAAGACGGAAATGAGCAGTGAGCATAAGGCCATCGCGGTGACGGAGATCATCATCACCCGCTTGTGGCTGATGCGATCGGCGATCGGACCGAGGACCGCAGCTCCGACCGGTCGCGCGAAGAAGCCAGCACCGTAAACGGCAAGGGCGGCGAGCAGCGATGTTGTCGGATCACTGGACGGAAAGAAAAGCGGCGACAGAAAAGAAGCCATCATTCCGTAGACGCTCCAGTCGTACCACTCGAGGGCCACGCCACCGCCCAAAGCAATGGTCATGCTCTTCGTGGCAACTTGCTTTTGGGGCGATACTGCCTGCGCCGTGCTTGTGGAGATGGGTTCAGCAATGGTGGTCATTTTGTTTCCTCTTGTTTCCTCGGACTTATTATGAAAACGTTTACATTTGTGCACGGCAGCGTCGTATGGAGGCGTTGCCGGGTTGCGGACGACTTGCTTGATCAGGAGATGCCTTGGCTGCCGTCCCTCGCTATTGGCTGCAGCTTTTCGACGAAGGCAGCCATGCCCTCCTTTTGGTCATCGGTGATGAATGGGTAGGGGATAGCGCGTCCGTCGATCGCCAAGCCAGCCGACAGCGAGGTTTCGTAAGGCGCCTGCATCGGCTTCTTCGCGAACTGGGCAGCGATCGGCGCGCTTCGAGATGTGGCGTGCTATTGCGAGCGCACCTTCGACCAACCCGGCGGCCGTCAGCATTTCGGATGCAAGCCCAGCAGCCACTGTCCTTTCTGCGCTGATTGGCCCACCTGTCAGCACCATCTTCATAGCGAGGGAGTTGCCAATGCTCCGCGTCTGCTTCGGGCGATTGAGCTGCAGCAGGAGTACGGGCGGTTCGGGCCGCTCGGCGACAACAAGAGAGGGAACAGCTTGATTCATATTATTCCTTCAAATCAGTTCTGCGAAGGGCTGGAGCCGACCGCTTTTTTGGGAAGGAAGCGTTGCATATTCGCTTGCGCCGTCTCATGCAGAATGTCCTGAACGAAGTAGCGGTTTGCCAAATCATCCATGACTTCTGCCCTCGCAGCGACAGAAGTTGAGAAAAACTGTTTTGTGGTCATCACGGCATGGGGCGGCATTGCCGCGAGGCCCTTGGCATAGCGGAGCGCCGCTTCGCGCGCGGTCTCAGTCGGAGGGGACAGAACGTCAGCCAGGCCCAATCGATGAGCCTCTACGCCGTCGACCGCAGACGGGCTCCAGCTCAAGAACCGGGCCGCGAACGGACCGACGCGTGCGGCCAAAGTATCCAGCCCGAAGCCCGGCAGCCAGCCCAAAGACACTTCCGGCAAGTGCCAGCGCGTTTCCCGAGCCGTTACAACGACGTCGCAAGAGGCCGCGAACATGAGCCCCCCGCCCAAGGCAAACCCATCTACCGCGCAGACGACAGGTTTTCTGACGAGAGCAAGGGAGCGCACAAATGCGCCTAGCCGGCGATTCAGGTCGAAAGTGTCCTCGATGTTGCCCGCCGAAAAATCCTTCAGATCTGCGCCGGCCGAAAAACCGGGACCGTTCCCAGCGATCAGGATGACGTTCACGGCCGCGTCGGCGGCTGCCTTGCCCACCGTCTCAATCAGATCCTTCAGCATGTCTTCGCCGAGAGCGTTGCGTCGCTCCGGCCTATTCATCGCCAGGATCTGGACCTTGTCTTCGCATTCCATCGAGACGAACTTCACGTCAGCCGCTCCTTACACCCGTACTGGGTTGTCATGAAAGTGCTCAGCCAAATTCATTGGCTCATTCTTGAATATCCTTTCGTCCATCAGCTTCAGGTCGGGCGAGACGAGCACGTCGAATTCAATGTTCGGCAGCACGTGCTTTTCGACGGATATGCCGGGTGCGACCTCCGTCAGCATGACGCCTTTCGGAGTGAGCTTGAACACGGCACGCTCGGTGATGAAAACAACCTCTTGCTGGCGTTCCTTTGCAAAGGAGCCACTGAAGGTGATCTGGTAGACGTCCTTCACCCACTTCTTGACTGTGCCCTCGTCGGCGATGACGAGCCCTCCCTTGTCCGGGATCGCATTCAATCCCGATGCCGTCAGAGTGCCGGAGAAAACGACTTTTCGAGCGCCCTGGCTGATGTTGATGAAGCCGCCGGGCCCTATGATCTTGTCGCCGAAGCGGCTCACATTGACGTTGCCGTGTCGATCGACTTCGGCGGAAGACAAGAATGCGATGTCCAACCCGCCACCGTCGTAAAAGTCGAATTGATCCGGCTGCGGCGCAATCATATCGTAGTTCGTTCCGGCGCCAGCATCCTGTCCGGGCGCAGGAATGCCGCCGATGACCCCCTGCTCAGCCGTCAATGTGACCGAGCGGTAGATCCCCTCTTCTGCAGCCACGACCGCAATTCCGTTCGAGATACCATAGCCAATGTTGACAGTAGCTCCCGGGGTCAACTCGAGGGCCGCGCGTCGCGCGATCACCTTTCTTACGTCGAACGGCAGCGAGCCGATCTTCCCGTCCGGTACGCGCATTTTTCCAGCATAGGCCGGGCTATACTCCGTGGCATAGGTTTGTCGCTGATTGGGATCGACGACAAGATAATCGACCAAAACCCCAGGTATTCTCACTTCTCGCTGGTTTAACGTGTTGGATGCAGCAACCCGCTTGACCTGGACAATGACTATTCCGCCAGAGCGGCGCGTGGCAGCGGCAATCGACATGCTTTCGCCGACATATGCCTCATCCTCAAGCGAGATGTTTCCCTTCTCGTCCGCAATACTGCCCCGCAGGATCGCGACGTGGATGGGGAAGGTCTTGTAGAGCAGGTGCTCTTCTCCTTCGATATCGACAACAGCAACCATATCCTCTTTGCTGCACTCGCTCTGCTTGCAGCCGCCGATGCGGGGATCGGCGAAAGTTCTGAGGCCCACTTTGGTGATCACGCCGGGGCGCCCCGCCGCGTTTTCGCGCGTGAGCTGCGCCAGGACTCCCTGAGGCAGGGTGTAGGCTTCAATTTCATTGGCCAGCGCACGCCGCCCAAGCGCCGGACAATTGTTCAAGCCGCTGGCCACCACGCGACGCACCAGGCCTGGGGCTGCCAGCTTGTTGAAGCCTGTCGTGGCCCAATCGCCGATAGCTACCGTCCCCACCAGCATCAAGTTGTTGGGACCCCCCCGCTCAGAATGAACGTCACGAAGCGCGTCGATGACGAGCTCAGGGATCGCAACGCCTGCCGAACCGCCGAAATAGACGCAATCGCCATTGGAGATCAGCGATACGGCCTGCCGAGCCGAAATGATCGGCACTTCGCCAGTCCGCTTATTTTTTTTCAATTGCATGCCTTCTCCTACTGGCCGGCTCGATATTTCTGACCGCATCGGGGCCCCGCTTGCGGGTCCGGGACAGCAGCCTCTGGATGAACATGGGGGGGCCGCGCTATGAAAAGGTTTACATCGCATTCGACGCCGGGACAAGAGGAAAGATTCAAAAGCGACAAAAGAGGGTGGAAAATGCGCATTTTCGTGACCAATTTGACTGAACCGTCAATTGCGTTAGCACTCGCAACATGATAACGATTTCAGTCTATTGGACTGGTGGCCCCTTTTTGAGGCTGGCCGGTGGGAAAGAAGTAGGCTCATGGCGTTAGAAAAAACGACCCCGATCGATAGAGGCAGGCAATCACCCACGGTCGTGGAGATAGCGAAACGGGCCGGATGTTCTATCGCCACGGTTTCGCGTGTATTGAACCGGCCAGAAGCCGTCGCGATAGACCTGAGGGAACGCATCCTCCGGATCGTTGATGAACTCGGCTACGTTCCCAACGGATCAGCACGCGCGCTGAGATCTTCGCGCTCTCGACTGATCGGCTTGATCGTTCCAACGCTGGACGCCGCGATCTTCACTCGAATGCTTGAAGGCCTGGAGAGTCGGCTTGCACCGGCCGGGGCTTCGCTGGTCTACTCCGCGACGGGTTACGATCTGGACCGAGAAACACGGGTCGTGCGCAACCTGATCGAAAAAGGCGTCGACGGTATTATTCTCGTTGGTTCTTGCCATAGGAAGGAAACGCTCAAACTGCTGCGCGAGCACAGGGTCAGATTTGCTGTAACCTACGCCCTCTCGGACGACACTTCGATTCCCAGCATGGGTTTTGACAATCGCAGTGGCGGGGCTTTGGCGGCAAACTACCTTGCAGACCTCGGCCATCGACACCTTGCAGTCATCGCTGGAATAACGCGCGATAACGACCGGGCAGCTGGTCGCCTTGAAGGGTTCCTCACCATGGCTGAGCGTCGAGGAATAGATCGGTCCAGCATCGTGGTTGTGGAATCGCCCTACGAGTTTAGCCGGGGTCGAGCTGCTGCCAAAATCATCCTGAACCAAAATAGAAACGTCACGGCAATATTCTGCGGGAGCGACGTGCTTGCTGTCGGAGCAATGCGAGGGTGCAAGGATGCTGGATTAAGCGTGCCTCGAGACATATCGATGATCGGCTTCGACAATCTCGATATCGCCGAGTATATGACCCCCGGTCTGACGACCGTTGATGTCCCGGCTCGCCTGATGGGCGAACAGGCAGCGAACTATTTTCTGGCAGATAATAGTTCGCTGGACATACATGCAAGGGTAGAGCTCGAAACGCGTTTGATCGTTCGAGACTCAACCGCACCCGCCAATGATCGGCAATAGCGTAGCGCGTCATATCAGGCTCAACCGCTCTTCCCCGATCGCAACGCAAGTGCCAACGAACCTCACAAAACGAACCCCGGTCGTTAGCGGCGCTTTCCGCGAGCTCACGATCCGTGTTCGCGGCAAAGTGCTTGGCGACGGGAGCCAGAGTCAGTCCGCGCAACATTGTTCGAGGCGAGGGTCCGCGCCCCCGATAGACGCCCCCACACCAATTGTTCTTGCCCATCCTTGCTCGAAGAGAGAACCTACTCATGCAAGCCCAGAAAAGTCGGCTCTATGGTGGCCTGTTTCCTGTCGCGCCAACGCCATTCACTGACTCTGGAGATCTCGATCTGGAGGGGCAGCGGCGTATTTTGGATTGCATGATTGATCAGAAGGTCGACGGAATTTGCATACTTGCCAACTATTCCGAGCAGTTCCTGTTGTCGGACGAGGAGCGCAGGCTGCTGGTTGACCTCTGTCTCTCACATGTCAGCGGCCGCAAGCCGGTCATCGTGACTTGCAGCCACTTCAGCACCCGGATCGCGGTGGAACGCGCACGCTATGCCGCCGAACGAGGCGCAAGCCTCCTGATGCTGATGCCGCCCTATCACGGTGCGGGGCTCAAGGCGGATGAAGACCATATGATCGAGCATTTCGCTCGTGTCGCCGATGCGGCGAAAATCCCGATCATGGTTCAGGACGCGCCGCTCAGCGGCGTAACCCTCTCGGTACCCTTTCTCGTTCGGCTCGCACAAGAAGTGCCGCTTGTTGACTATTTCAAGATCGAAGTCCCATTTGCCGCAGCGAAGCTGCGCAATCTGATCGCGGCGGGCAAAGCCGCCATAGCAGGGCCCTTCGATGGAGAGGAAGCCATCACCATGATGGCGGATCTACAAGCTGGAGCGACCGGGACCATGTCGAGCGCGCTTTGTCCGGATCTGTTGCGGCCCGTTTTCGATCATCATATAGCGGGGCGCAGCACAGAAGCGGCCGCCGCTTATGCAAAGGTGCTGCCGCTGATCAACTACGAGAACCGTCAATGTGGGCTGCGCGCGGCCAAGACCGTGATGAGGGAGGGCAACGTTATCAGGTCCGACGCAGTGCGGCATCCACTGGAGCAAATTCATCCCCACACGAAAGCCGGCCTGATTGAGCTGGCGCGCGACGTCAACCCGTTGGCGCTCCGCTGGGGCATCTGAACGGTTCCGTCTGAAGTGAGCTAGCCATCGAGCTGACGGGAGACCAAAGGCTTATGCACCTGAAAGATTGTATCAAGCTCAGAGTTTTTCGATGACAAACAACTATGTAGCTGGAGAATGGCTTTCGGCCGCGAAGGCCTACCCAAATATCAACCCGTCCAACACCAGTGATGTCGTGGGCGAATATGCCCACGCCTCGGTCGCCGAAACCGAGCGAGCAATTGCTGCGGCTCACCAGGCCTTTCCGGCATGGTCGCGTTCCGGCATCCAGGCGAGGCATGACATTCTCAAGACGATTGGCGACGAGATCCACGTTCGCAAGGGCGAGCTCGGCCGTCTGCTCTCCCGCGAAGAGGGCAAGACCTTGGCAGAAGGGATCGCCGAGGTCGCGCGTGCCGGGCAGATCTTTCAATTCTTCGCTGGCGAGTGCCTCCGCATGACGGGCGAAACGCTACGGTCAGTCCGGCCGTCGATCGGTGTGGAGATCACTCGCGAGGCGGTCGGCGTCGTCGGTCTCATTACGCCCTGGAACTTCCCGATTGCAATTCCAGCCTGGAAGATTGCGCCAGCACTTGCCTACGGCAACACGGTCGTGTTCAAGCCCGCCGAGCTCGTCCCGGGTTCGGCCCATGCGCTCGCCGAGATCATCGTCCGCGCTGGAGTGCCGGCAGGTGTCTTCAACCTCGTGATGGGCCGGGGCTCGGTGGTTGGTGAGGCGATGCTGAACAGCTCCAAGGTTTCTGGCATTTCCTTTACGGGCTCAGTACCGACAGGGCGCAAGATCGCCCAGGCCTGCATCACAACCGACCCGATGAAGAAGCTTCAACTCGAGATGGGGGGCAAGAACCCCATGGTCGTCCTTGATGATGCCGACCTGCCGCTGGCCGTGGAATGCGCGGTGAACAGTGCCTTCTTCTCCACCGGCCAGCGCTGCACGGCCTCGTCGCGGCTGATTGTGACAGATGGGATTCACGATCGCTTCGTAGCGGCCATGCAGGAGCGGATGCAGCTATTCGTCATTGATGACGCCTTGAAAGCCGGCACGCATATCGGCCCGGTTGTGGACCAGAGCCAACTCGAGCAGGACCTAAAGTATATCAGCATAGGCCAGGCGGAAGGCGCAAAGCTGGTTGCCGGGGGCGAGCTCCTGAAGCGTGAGACGCCCGGATTCTACCTCTCGCCCGCACTGCTCACACAAGTGAGCAATCAGATGCGCGTCGCGCGCGAGGAGATTTTCGGGCCCGTCGCCGCCGTGATCCGGGCAAAGGACTACGACGAGGCCCTTGAACTGGCCAACGACACGCCGTTCGGTCTGTCTTCAGGGATCTGCACCACCAGCCTAAAATACGCGAGCCACTTCAAACGCAATGCAGAGGCCGGCATGGTGATGGTGAATCTCCCCACGGCCGGCGTGGACTACCATGTGCCATTCGGGGGCCGTAAAGGCTCCAGCTATGGCTCGCGCGAGCAGGGCCGCTACGCGCAAGAATTTTATACGACGGTGAAGACGTCCTACACTTTCGACGGCAACGTTCCTTAAACCTACAGGTAGAGCGAGAGACCAAGTAGGCCACGGACTCCCGTGCCGTGTTGATCGAAGTCACGCCGAAGGAGCACGCATTTGAGTGGTCCGACCATCAGAGACATTGCGCGTGAGGCGAATGTGGGGACCGCTACCGTTGAGCGGGTTCTCAATGACCGTGGTGGCGTGAGGACCGCGCTTGCCGAAAGAGTCATCAGGGCCGCAAAAAAGCTAAAATATGGCGATCGGCGATTGAGGCCTCACAGCGGCATCATTCGCATTGAGGTGCTCCTCGTTCGGCCGGAAGCCGAGGTTTTTTATGCAGACCTCAACGCTATCTTTCGGCAAATATCTGCCTCGTTGGATCCGGCCATTTTAGTGCACCGGACCTTCGTTAGCGAGGACGACATATCGGGCGTCGCCCAGCATATTGCGAAACCACCTGTTCGGCGAGCCGGTCTGATTGTTCTGGCTCCAGACCATCCTGAAATTACCGAGAGCATTCGCCAAGCCCGGATGGCTGGAGTGGAAGTCGTACAGTTGCTGACGGGAAGCGCCGACGAGGATGTGCCCTACATTGGTATTGACAATTACGCGGCGGGAAGAACCGCCGCGTATTATATGTCGCGCATGCTCCGCGGAATTCGTGGCACTGTTCTCGCCATGTGCCACAGTGGGGCCTACCGGGCGCATCGGGAGCGCATACGCGGCTTCTCCGACTATCTGATAGAGCACGCGGATGGCAACCCCTATTTCCATGTCGTCGTTTTTGGCCATGACGACAATCTGCTTTCGGCAGAGAGGCTCTCCGAAGCGCTGCGTAACGACAATCGCGTTATCGGACTGTATAGTGTGGGGGCCGGCAGGGAGGGGATTGCGGCGGCGTTGAACGCGCATCCTACGAAGGTCTTCTGGATCGGGCATGCGCTCACTCAGAGCACGGCAATGTGCCTTCGCTCAGGATTGATGGACATCTGCATCGACGGCGCGCCGGAAACGCAGGCACGCCGGTCGTTGGACACAGTGCTTCACCGCCTAGGACTGATCGATGTCGACGTGAGCACTGCGCCAGTCCAGTTTCTCACTATTACAGCGCAGAATCTTTAGCATATTCTGACGGATGCAATGATACCGATCTCCGCAAATGGGCTCTGGACGATGTCGCAGGCGAGCAGCAGGCTGACGGCGCCTACCCTGGCCCTCACGTGAAAAAGAAGCCGCTGCTGGACCTTTCCAACAGCGGCTTAAGTCGAGGGAGGTAGGCAGACGGGTCCGGTCTGCCAGCGGATTCGTTGGGATCGGGAACCGTATGCTTCAGCGCGTCGGGCACGCGCGTCGCCGCTGTCGGCCAGCTCATTGCATGTGCTGACGAACTACAATGCCAGCTCGACATTTCACAACGAAAACTCCTTGCCGGAATGCGGCACTGAACAGAGCCAGATAAAACTTTGCTTAAATCGTCGACGGTGCCGTTCAGGGGTCGGTAGTCTCTTTAATGATGAGGTGCGTCGCATTGACAAAATCCGAAACCGGCTGGTCGGCGCGGCGATAGAGTTCTCGGACTAAAATCAAGTGCCGCCGCTCTGAGCGCTTCTCGCAATGTTCCTTGATAAGTAGACCGCCCACCGGATTTTCATCTTCACGAGACGCCAGCTCTCGGCAAATCCAGCCTGCCTCGCCGTACCGAGCTCTCACCGAGAGTGCCAAGAGATATGCCTTCTTACGCCAAAAGAGACGTGCGCTCGGATCCGTGTCGATCCGAATACCTCGCAGCGTGCCGCTGCTGTCTACCAGACCCTTCAGCAACACAGGATGGCCGGCGAGCTTCGTGCCCGCATACTTGTCGCTCACAGCCGCAAGCTGATTGACTTCATCGTTGAAATGAAACGAGATGCCGTGCAAGCTCATTTCATCCGCCGGGCATGCCCGAAAGTCGTTCCAAGACGACAGCTTGACACTCTCTTTCGCGGCGCAAGTGAGGTTGATGTATTCCTTGGTCGGAATATCAGCGACAGACATCCCAAGACTCAGGTCGCGTAAGGCGATCGAATCGCGTGCGTTCGCATTTTCCCAAGCGGGCAAAAGAAGAAATAGCGACAAAGCCCAAGCCAGTCGTCGATGTTTCATTGCTTCGCTTCCTTTCCGGTTGCTTGCGAGCCGATCGATCTGTTCTTGTAGACCTCGCAGGCCCTCGAGCTGTCTCCGAAGAAGTCAATGCAGTCTTGATAGCTTGTCGGTCCCTTCCCCTTGATGTGCTCCAGAACATAATCAACGACCTTTTCGATTTCTTTCGGCCGGAGAAATGTAGCTGCATCTGGAGGCAGGCTGTTGCCCAAATCCTGAGCCTTGGTTCCGGAATAGCATCCGTAGTCCTTGTACGCGTCGCGATCAAAACGCGGCATTCCCGTTCCCGGGCGCCCGCAATGAACCACCTCGACGAGTTGATCGCGACTGAGCTGCGTACCTCGCAACGAAAGCGCTGCGCCTCCATAGCCGCCGCCCCCGTCGCCGTGCCATTTGTGGCAGCCTACGCAATTTGCCTTTTCGTAGATGCGTTGCCCTTCATCCTGAGCGCGGTGCGCGCCGTTAATGACCTGTCCCGGTATGGGGGTGCCACCTTCGCCCCAAGCAGAGTCTCCTGTCGCGAAAAGAGCCAAGCCACCACCCACGACCAAGCCAACTATGCCAACGCGTAGCGCGCGGTTTACCCATTGGATCAGGCGCACGACCTTCAAATCCATTCTTTCCTCTTGGACCAATCTAGGATGGGGCGAGTGCAGCCCCGCCCACTTCGCCTCACAGCGGATCACAACCCAAAAACATACAGCATGGAGCCCGGGGGAACCTTTTCCAGGCCTTTCGTGGAATCGAGATTCCACTTGTCCCAGGCGCCGCCGAGTCCCACGAGGATCGCAATATATTGCTTTCCGTCGACAGAGAAGGTGATCGGAGGAGCGTTGACGCCGCCACCCGTATTGAATTCCCACACTTTGTTCAATGTCTTGGCATCGAGGGCGTAGAGTTCTCCGGATGGATGACCAGCGAACACCAATTCAGGCGTTGCAAGCAGCCCGCCCAGCATCGGGTACTTGGTCTCATACTTGCCGGTGACCTTGCCAGTGATAGCGTCAATGGCGGTTACACTTCCTGTTATTGGCATCTTCACGACTGGACCGCCTCCTGTAAAGAATTCGCGAGGCTTCCAATCGCCGGGTTTCGTCTCGTTGTTATCCAGCTCGTCACAGCTCTCGATGACCGGGATGTACCAGGTCCTCAAGTCCGGATTATACGCAGTAGGCGGCCAGTTTTTGCCACCGTTATGTCCTGGACAAATAGTGACGTGCGTGTTCTTGCGGTTCAGCGTTGCCTGAGGATCATAGGTCTGTACCGCTTTGCTAGGATCATACTCGATCGGTTTCCCCGTCTCGGGGTTGATGCCCTTGGTCCAGGTCACCTTCTTCACGAACGGCGCTGCCCAAAGGAAAGAGCCATCGGTGCGATCGAGCGCGTAAGCGAAGCCGTTGCGATCGGCTTCAAGAACCACCTTGCGCGGCTTTCCATTGATCGGGAGATCGACGAGAACTCTTTCCGCAACACTGTCATAATCGAATGGATCATTCGGTGTGTGCTGAAAATGCCATTTGATGTTTCCGGTGTCCGGATCGAGCGCAAGGGTGCTATTAGTGTATAGGTTGTCGCCCTGACGGTATTCACTATCAAAGTCAGGCCCAGGATTTCCGACCCCCCAGTAGAGCAAGTTGGCTTGGGGATCATACGATCCGGTCACCCAGGTGGATCCCCCACCGGTCTTCCACGATTCGTGATCATCCTTCCAAGTCTCGTTGCCTGCTTCCCCCTTGCCTGGAATCGTATAGGTTCGCCAAACTTCCTTTTGGGATTTTAAGTCGGTCGCAGCGATCCAACCCCGGATGCCGTACTCCGCACCCGCCACTCCCGAAATGGCGAAGTTCTTTACGATCAACGGCGCGCCAGTGATCGTTTCGCCCTTATCGGGATCGGCTACCTTGCGCTCCCAAGCGACTTTGCCATCGTCTTTATTGGTTGCGACCAACCGCCCGTCGAGGGTATGAGAGATTACAAGATCGCCCCATAGCGCTGCGCCTCGATTGTTGACGCCGCAACAAGCAACCGCGCCAGCCCAGTCGTGATCGGTCTTTGGATCCATTTTCCAGACAAGAGTTCCATTCCCGCCGTGGAGATCGATTTTGTAGACAGATCCCCACCCATCGGTGACATACATGAATCCATTCTCGACAATCGGGGTCCCCTCCAGACCACCATGGCTCCAGATACCGCCGCCCTCGATACCACCCAGAGCCATCGTCCAGACAACGTGCAGCCCTTTGATCGTATTGCGATTGATCTGCGTCAGCGGTGAATAACGCTGAGCGGTGTAGTCGCGGTGGTGATGCAGCCAGTTGCTCGTTTCCTGCGTTGCATTGAGAAGCCGCCTTTCCGTCGTTTCATCCGGAGCCGCCGCCGCACTCCCGAGCGCGCCTGCCGCTAAGCCAATCCCAACGATCGTCCTGACGATCTCCCAAGCTCCAACTCTTGTCCTGCTTACCTTGGACATTCTTTCACTCCTCTAGGGCTGATTGTTTTGTTGTTAATGTTCGAGCTCAATCGCGGCTCAGCGCGATCGAGTTTGACGTCTGGCGTCTAGACGCGGATTTGATCGCCCGCTGGAAGCGAACGAATACGTTTGCCTGTTGCGGCGAAGATCGCGTTGCAGAGCGCCGGCAGAAAAGGGGGTACGCCTGGCTCCCCGACACCGCCGGCAGGGACGTGTGAACCATTCGGAACGATGTGAACACGCACATTCATCGGCGCGTTGTCGATGCGGGCCACTGGGTAATTATCAAAATTACCCTGCTCGGCCCTGCCGTTCTTGAACGAAACTTCCCCGATGAAATTGCTGAGCCCCATGACCGCCGCACCCTCAATCTGAGATCGAATCCGCTCAGGATTGACAGCAAAGCCGCAATCGATCGCGGTCTCCACGCGCGGGATGATCAGCTTTCCTCGGCTATCCACGCCCACCTCGACCACTGTCGCCACGTACGAGAGGAAGCTTCGGTGTGCTGCGATTCCAAGCCCGCTTCCCTTGGGGAGAGACCTTCCCCAGTTCGCACGCGAAGCCGCCAAGTTCACCACGTTCGAAAGGCGCCCGGTATCGATTGGGTAGGTTGAATACGGGTCGCCGTAATTCCAAAGCGGATCGGTTAGCCCGAGTTTCTCAAGCTCAAGCTTTCGTGGCGGCCCGATGATCTCGAGCAGGACCTCTTTGGGATCCCTTCCCAAGGCCTCGGCTATCTCTCCTATGAAAGATTGTACCGCAAACGCATGAGGTATATTGTTGACCGATCGGAACCACCCAATTCGCGTCAGCGCCGCCGCCTCACCGGTCTCGACGCGCACATTGGGAATGTCCAAGGCGACATCTGCAAGCCCCAAGCCCAGTTCAACAGCCTGCTCGCGTTTCGGATCGGGCTTGAAATTCGCAAACAGGGTCGGCGCGACCGAGCGGTGCCGCCATGCAATCACTTTGCCCAACGAGTCGACTCCGGCGTCTAACCGCGAATAGGTGACGGTATGATAGAAGCCATGATGGAGGTCATCCTCTCGCGTCCAGGCGAGCTTGACAGGCGCGCCATCGAGTGCCTTCGAGAGTAGTACAGCTTCCTGCGCGAAGTCCGATTGACACTTTCTGCCAAAACCGCCGCCTAGAAGAGTGACGTTCACCTTGACCTTATCAATCGGTAACTCGAGTAGCTTGGCGAATGCTTCGCGCGCGCCGAACGGATACTGCAACGGAGCCCACACCTCGCATTCGCCATTGCGAATGGTCGCGGTCGCAACAAGTGGCTCCATCGATGCTTGAGCGAGGTGCGGTACATAATATTCGGCCGATAGAACCTTGGTCGCGCCAGCGAACGCCTTATCGAAATCTCCCTGCGTTCGCTCCACGCGCCCTGGCTTGTTCGCGGCTTCAGCCATCTGCTGCCGATAAGCGGCGGAATCGTAAGCCCCGTTCTCACCGTCCTCCCAATCGATCTTCAGGACTTCTCGGCCCTTCATGGCCGCCCAAGTATTTGTCGCGACCACTGCGATCCCTCCAAGAGGTGAGAACGCGGCAGGCGGCGCCCAGCTAACCTTGAGTTCGAATACCTTTACGACGCCAGGAACTTTCAGCGCCTCCGTAGCGTCGAAGGATCTTAGTTTGCCGCCGACGACAGGAGGACGAGCGATCACTGCGTATGCCATGCCAGGCAATCGTACATCGTAGCCGTACTGGGCCTTGCCGACCGTGATATCGAACAAGTCGTAGATCGGAACGTTGCCGTGCCCCATATACCGAAAAGCATTGTCAGACTTGAACTTCAGGGATTCCAACTGCGGGGTCGGCAAGTCCATCGCAGCCTTCGCGAGCTCACCATATGCCAGCTTGCGGCCAGTCGGCCGATGCACCACCTCGTGGTTCGAAGCTTGAACTTCTGACAAGGGCACCGCCCATTGTTTAGCCGCCGCTTGCTCCAGCATCTGGCGCATCGCCGCGCCAACTTGCCTCATCGGCTGTAGGAAGTGACGCATACTGCGTGAGCCATCGGTGTCTTGATTGCCGTAACGCGGCTCATCCGCGGGCGCCTGGACTATGCGGACCTTCGACCAATCGGCCTCCAGCTCGTCTGCCACCACCATTGGAAGTGAGGTGCGAATTCCCGTACCCATCTCGGAACGATGGGCGGTAATTGAAACAACACCTGATGAGTCAATCGATACGAACACGTGCGGATCGTTGACGGTCCCATGCGGCATCTGCGCGCCACCGGTTTCGTACGCTAAGGCCGGTCCCAAACCGGAAATCTCGCCAGCTACAGCAAACGCCGTAACAGCTACAGTCGAGCGAAGAAATTGACGCCGGCTAACGTTCTCAAGTCTGACGCTGGGGCTGGACGACGTCGACGGTGCATGAACGTCCATCACTAGACCCCCCTCGACGCTCTGCGAACTGCAGACTGGATCCGTTGGTAGCAGCCGCAGCGACAAATATTTCCGGCCATCGCATCACTGATCTGAAGATCTGAGGGGTTCTTGATCGCGGCGAGGAGCGCCGCAGCCTGCATGATCTGTCCAGCTTGGCAATAGCCGCACTGCGGAACGTGCTCTTCGCGCCATGCACGCTGGACCGGATGATTGCCATCTACATCCAACCCTTCGATCGTGGTAATTGGTTTGGCCACATCACTTACGGCTGTTATGCACGAGCGAACCGCGTCGCTGCCCACATGCACCGTGCAGGCGCCGCACTGGGCAATTCCGCAACCAAATTTGGTTCCTGTTAGCCCAATTACATCGCGAAGTACCCATAGCAGTGGAGTCTCTGGCGGGACATCAACAGTGTAAGATTTTTTGTTTATTGTAAGTTCAATGCTCATCTTCGACCTCCTCCAGGTCTCAAGACTCGTGGTTTGCAGGCCAGTGGTCGGGCGTGACGTACGACACTCCCAAGCTCCAAGACGCTCAGTCTCGTTGCGATCTACAGCAATCAACTGGTTGAATTAAGAGAAGCGCGCTGTTTGGGCATTCATCAGCACGGCACGTGAATGTCACGCCATGGTTTTCCCCCGTATGCCATCAATCGATGCACGATCGACGAAGATCTGCTTATTATTTCCAATTGTTACCGAAGCTTTTGCTGGAAAGTCCCCCGTTTCGCTGATCAAAATCCATCAAATACCGGAGGCTGGCATTTGATGGATTGACGATGAGACGTTACGAAATTGCGTGCCGAATTCTTGCACCGCAACGGTCGATCGGCTTCTAAACACACACCGTGAGATGCGAGACGAGCGTTTTGGGGGGCCACTAAGCCGCAAAGATACAAAATACGCGGAGCAGTGCGGATGAAGACCGCGACGAGCCCTCAAGCGTATCTAACGCTTTTCGCCCGCTCATCTTTCCTTCCATAGTCGTCCTCGAACTGATTTGGCAGCTTTGCCCAGGCACGACAGAGCGGCTCTGAAACTCCTCGCCCATGGCTTCGACGAGCCGCTCTTGCATCGCGGCATATTCGTCCGGAGCTGCGCGGCTAGATCTTTGAGCGGAGCCTTCGATCGCTGTATCGCCGCTCGGATGGCGTACGTGGTCGTGGCGCTGCCGTGAAGTATCTGTCCCATAATTCCTCCCGGAATGAGGGATCAGCTTGGCTGATTCCCCCACACTCCGGGACTAGACACCTAGTACCGCCCCACCTTCGGTGGCTGCGTCAGCTCAATCTCTCGAAGATGACGTTTAGATCGGTGACGGCAGCAAGGCGGTACCCTCTGCTCTCCATTAGATCTATGATGCGAGCCGTGTTGCCATCTAGAAAGTGCTCACTTGGCTCGCATTGGATTACGGCAGGCTTGATGCGCTCGTGGTCAATGGCTTTGACGAGATCGTAATCTAATCCTTCGCAATCGATCGACAGGAAATCGATTTTGTTTGCATACGGCGTCAATAGCTCATTGATGCCTATAGCGCTCACCTCGATATGCTCTCGCACACCTCCTAGGCCGTCGAACTCTCCGAAGCTCCTGATGTGCGCTTCATTCAAAGAAGACAACTCATGAGCGTTTCCGATGAAGAGGGTGGCAGAGGCGCGTGAAGTAGGCAGGACAACGGACGGCACGAGAACGTCTCTCGGACGCACCGTCCGGATCAGCGCTCCCAATTCAGGATTGGGTTCGACTAGAACACCTTGCGCTCCTCTCTTATACATCAAATAGGTATTCGAGGTGGAGATGGGGTGATTGGCGCCGATCTCGATATAGAACACGCTCTCCCAGGATCTTTGGCTCTTGCGGAGTCTCGCAGCCAACATTCCTTCTAGAATAACGTCTTCTCCGGCTTGTGCGTAGCTAGCCGGGGCGAAGTGCTTGATCCGAGAGTTGGGAAGATTCAGCCTTTCCACTTCCCGGTTTATGCACTCGTTTTCAAGCTCGGAAAACATGAACTTGCCCTCCAGATGAAGCCGTTAAGACAGCTCTCGCATGGTGGTCACGCCAGCGGCAACTGGCGATGCTGGTGGTTGACAGTTCTTGACGGAGCCGCCTGCCTTCATCAAAAAGCTCTTGTGGCTGAACAGCCGTCCTTAGAATCATGCCGCGAGGCTCATCCAATCCAGTTACATATTTTCACGTCACGCGCCGCCTTCATGGCCGACTTAAAACTGAGCCACAGCTCGTGCCTCGCGGGTGGCACCATTGTTGAGGCAACCGCTCCCGTTCGCCCTTCCCTCCAGATCCGTCCAAGTCGGTAACTTGAACGACTTGAACACGGACCAAACCACCGAACTGGCCGAGGGCGAGAGCTCTTAAGTTCTAAAGGACTTCGGCGTGAGTAGCCCGCGCAACGAGGGACTCTGGTCAAAACGCCGCCATACGCCCTCGTATAAGGAACTCTGCGCGAGTCCCCGGGCCAACGAACCCGGATCAACCAAAAAGGCGATCCAATCGGCAGGGCCGCACTCAATTGCCAAGTTTGCCCGCCGATCGCACCACGATGCGTGTTGGAGTCTTCACCAGCTCCGTGACGAAGCTTATCGCCGCTAAGGTGCGCGGCTGCGGCCCTCAACCGTCCCATGATCGCCTCGAAAACGCCAATGCAGCTTCATGGTGGACAGGATCATTGATTCTCCCCGACCTGCGTGGTCAAGCGTTACGTCGCGAATGGCTTGCCGCGGGAGGTGCGCTCGCATTCATGGATCCGCGATGAGGCTGCTCGACCCTCAAGCCTCCGCTCCAGATCCGCCAATCCTGCCTTACATTCGGCGATAACCGATTGGGCGCGAAGCAACTTCACCTTGAGCTCATCCTGCTGCGTGGCTATTCTCTCAAGATCCCACTCGTCCCGCATCAGTTCACTTTCCCTCCGCAAGCAGCGATGCATGGCCGGCGCTCAGCTCAAGAACCAAGGCTCGGAACGCCACCCACTAAAAGCCAGACTATCAATCGTTTTGAGTAACGCCTTTACCCTGCTGTGCCCATCTTCTTGAGGATCGCCATTCGATGCCAGCCCCTTGCAAGAGGATCGAATTCGGGCCAGCAAACCGGACTGCGATCCGCGGGTGGCGGACTTCGCAATGCAGGCGCACGGTTCGGAAAGCCCATCAGGAACCTTTGCCTCGATGAAGCGGACATCATCTGAATACCTGGATCTGGTACGGTTGGTCACAACTGGTTTCGTCACATCTATGAAGCAACCGGCATGCCAATGCCGACCGTTTTCATAGAAACAAGATCTAGGTCTTCTCGCATCAGCGCCCCCGTTGTCGCGACTGAAACAACCGATGTCTTCAACGAGACAGCCAAAGCCGCAACCGCGAAGTCCATCGCAATGCTGACTATGACAGCGCTCAATGAGGACA
The DNA here is from genome assembly GCF_016031655.1 of Bradyrhizobium glycinis. Taxonomy (GTDB): domain Bacteria; phylum Pseudomonadota; class Alphaproteobacteria; order Rhizobiales; family Xanthobacteraceae; genus Bradyrhizobium; species Bradyrhizobium glycinis. Next base: position 116,858 of record NZ_JACCHQ010000017.1, on the reverse strand, counting down.
CTTCTTGCCGACTTCGGTCAAACTCTTCTGAGTCTTTTTGAGCGGCGCTATTGTTGTGTGAGAACATGCTTTCGCTGGTCATAGCGCGCATAATGCGAACGCGACCGCGGCGATAAGTCTCATCAGCGGGCGCGACGGATAGCTGAAGCGCGCGATCCGGGGCAGCGCGAAGACAGCCGAAAAACGAGCGCATCGCACCCGCGCCGGGTGAAACGGGTCACTGGCCATCAACTATCGCGCCTTTTCGCGCTGAGCACGTCGAGGCAACGCCGAATTCCGCTACAAGCAACAAGTTCACTTCTTCGAAGTGCATCGACCAATCGCTTGATCTTGCGACAAGTTGACAATTGCTCTCTTGCGCAACCGCGCCGCCCGTCATGGCCAGGTACAACGGCCTCGGGACCCCGGCCAGGGCCGCGGCGGCATCATCGAGGGTAAGATCGGGTGTGGATTGGCAAGGCCATCATCGCCCCGAGCTACGGGAGACGACACCAAGCGACAGCTTACCCTCAGCGAAATCAGCTGCCGCCCTGGCGTGCAGCCTCGCCGAATCAAAAACCGGCAATTCTGAATGCTGCGGGCCGATGAGCAGGCCAATCTCCGTGCAACCGAGGATAACGGCGTCGGCGCCTCTTGTACGGCCGTGTGCGATGATGTCGACAACTTCGTGGCGCGAAAGATCAGATAGAGCGCCGCGGCAGAGCTCATCGAAGATGACATCGTTGATCCGGCTCCGCTCGTCCTCCGCCGGTATGACAGGCGAAAGGCCGAAGCGCTGCCGCAGCCGATCACCATAGAACGGCTGCTCCATCGTATAGCGGGTCCCAAGCAACAACGGCCGCTTGTAGGAAGCGGCGAGAAGAGCCGCAGCGGTCACATCGATGATGTGGATGAACGGGACACTCAGCTCGGCAGCAACAATGTCGGCAATTACATGCATCGTGTTGGTGCAGATCAGGATGCAGTTGGCGCCCGCGTCCACCAGCTGCCGGGCTATGCCCGCTAGATAAGCAGCGGCTTGCGTCCAATCTCCCGCGTTCTGAAGAGTGACGATATAGTTGAAGTCAACCGAACGCAGCAAGATGTCTGCCGAGGCGAGACCGCCGCGGCGCTGACGGACGATTTCATTGATTTCCTTGTAATAGATGGCCGTGCTTTCCCAGCTCATCCCCCCGATCAGCCCAATCGTTCGCTGCACTTTGAGATCTCCACTTCGCTAAGGCGCCGAGCGCGGCAACCTTGCGGCTCCTGGGCCGCACCAGAAAGTACGGAAATGCGACGCCGCCTTGAGCTGCTCCAGGACGTGCTTGCCGCGCCGAAAGCGGGGTCATCTTCAAGAGGTCGAGACCTTTGTTTCGGCATCGTGCTAAAGCGGGATTTGCGCGAGATAGTAACAGCAAACTTCATCTGGTCCGCTTACTCGAGAACGGGTGATGAGCTTGCGACGCAGTCCGCGGCAACGGGCCGGGCGTGGCATGTTAAGTATTTGCAGACGAATGCCTTGCCTTGACAAGTCAGGCGCTGCCGGAAATTCCTGGGGTCGTCAAATCGGCACAGTGCCTGCCGGCACTTGGGTCGAAAAACGACATGTGGTTTCGCCCGCAACGGATCCTGCTTCCATTCGACCAAATCATAGGAGATCATTGAGCCGACTTTGAAGCTGGTATCACCGTAGCGGATGCAATCTTCGTTCGATTTCACAAGCAGGCTGCGACTCGCGATGCCGACGATCGAGGCCTTCGTCGGCGAATCGAGCTCGATCGGCCCTGCGGGCCCGAAAAGCGCATACTGCCGCTCGGAGCCGTTGGTCCAACAGACGATGCGGGTGACAGCAATCCGCCGTTCACCAAATGCCAATGGCACGATGCCCAAGTCGGGGCGCTGGCCGAGGAAGACTTCGCGCGGCTGATCGAACGGCTGAGCGCGCCTGAGTTCCTGCGAACGGAAAGCGTGGCCCGCCTCGAACCTGATCCCCTCGCCCCAATCACGTGCAACAAGGACAGTCTCACGGCCCCGCCAGCTGACGCTGTGCTTGTGCTCAGGCAGCTCGAATCCGTTTGCAACGAGGCTTTTGGCTTCGTTCTCGGACTCGCGAATGGGCACGGCGTCCTCGCCACAGGCAACGATTTTGATGAGGCAGCGCCGCGCAACACAGCTGCTGTCGACCCAGCTCGAATTCTCGGGGATGGCGAGCACGTCAATGTCCAGGATGGTCTCCCACCGGCAATCCTGAGGGCGGTAGCCCTCGAGCGTGGTGCGCGGCCAGATGCCGCACACATGACTCTCGTCTTGCCAGAAAGATTCGAGACCTTGACGTTGCAGCGAAAGGAACGGGCTCCGGTGTTTTGCCTGGCCGATCGTCAGCGCGTCCCGGTAAAAGCGGTCGTAGCTAGAATCCGACTGCGGCGCGCTGAGCATCCTTTCGTTGTCGGCGCTGGCCCAGGCCAACGTACGAGGCCCCTCGACTTCCTCGACCCAGAGGAACGCATCGCCCGCCGGCGTCGCACCAGACGATGCATGGAGCAGCGCGGCCGTAAGACATATCGCAGAGTGTAGCGCGAGGCGCAGAAGCGATTTCCTCATTTGGTTTATCCTCGGACCAGGCACGCAGGCGAGTCTGCAAACTTGTTGCGACTGGGCGAGCGTAGCCAAATTGTTGTTACGACCATGCACGCGCTGTGACGCGACGTCCCCAGCTCGGTACGTGCAAGCAGCATGCCGCCGACAAACAGGGGACTTCCGACCGGATCGTGCCGCATCGCCCTGTCAGCTTCCCGACATTTGCTCCGAAAGCTAACAATCAGGTGTCCGCTGTCGTTGGCCTTCCGCGGCCCCCTAGCAACGTGCGTCGAGAGCCACGCCTAAAGCCTAAACCTCACAATCGCGCGTACTTGGCGCATGAGACCTCTCCTCGTCGGCATACAAGTCTCCAAGTTGGTTCAGCCGGAGAAATCGCCTGACGATCAGACCAACGTCGCGCAGTTTAGTTCGATAACCCTGGCCGCGATTGGGGCGGGACGCGGCTTAAGCAGGAAGTACACCAAGATCCGTAAGCACTAATCTTAACCTGCGAGCTCGAAGCGACAATCCTGGATGAGAAGACTATCTCCTGATCGTACGCATCTTTCGCGCGATCCAGCAAGACACTGTCTCGATCATGCGACCTTAGAGGCTATTGCGTTCCAAGAACTTAAAGTATGCGAAATCATTCTCATCGACGAGCTCTTGGCTGCCGCGGGAGAGGCAGCAAAAGCACAGAGGCAGCTAAGTCCTTCTGCGCAGCGCGCACCTGAATTTTGATCTCGTGATCGAGATGTTCCGCGATGGTCTCCAGGTCGTCGACACCTTCATACTACCCACCCCGAGCGGTGACCAAACGCAGGGATGTGAAGTAGCCTCTGACGCAGGGAGTCCCCGATTACGACGGTGGGGTATATCGATCCAAAAGGCGTGGGCTCAGATGAATTTCGAACCAATAAAGCCGGTTGTCGAGAAATAACTCCCGTAGACGTGTAGGATGCGGGGTTGCTTACAGCCTATCGGCGCTCGAACACCCGACAAGCTCGAGATCGTGCAAGAAATCCGCGAAGTGGTGGCGAAGTGCCTGCTATACGGTCCCGTCATCGCTACTCGGGTCCGATCATCGCCAACCTTTATCCCGAACTGCACGACGTTCTGGCCTTGAACAGGTCACAACAACATGAACGAGCACGTTGATGACCTCATGCTCTCCCGACGCGCGAACGAAACTCGTCATTGCTGCTCTGACCATCGCTGCGTTTGCTATTGGCTTAGACACGTTTGTCATCATCGGCGCGCTCGATGTAGTCTCTCGTGATCTTGCGATTTCAACCGGCGCGGCGGGTTCGATCATCTCGATTTACGCGTTGTGCTACGCCGTCTTCGCGCCGCTGAATGCCTGGATGTTCAAGTCGATGGGCGGCCGCAATGTTCAGATCCTATCTGTTTCAATCTTCACCATTGGTAACCTGATCTGCGCAACCGCTCCAAACTTCCTTACCCTTGCTGCAGGTCGCGTCGTGTCGGCCTACGGCGCGGCGATGTTTACCCCGTCGGCTACCGCGCTGGCTGCGGAGCTCCTGCCGCCAGCCCACAAGGGGTTAGCGTTGTCTCTCATCTTTAGCGGCATGACTGTTTCGCAGGTTGCGGGCGCTCCAGCCACAAGCTGGATCGCAGACGCTATCGGCTGGCGATTCTCTTTCGGTTTCGTCGTCATTGCCGGGCTTCTCGCATTGGTAATCATCGCCCCAATGATGTCCGGAATAGCTGCCACGGCCTCGGAGCGCGGAAACCGCCCGGTCTCGCAGGGCCTCTCAAAGAAAATCTACGGTATCCTTTCGGTGACACTATTCATCGTCGTTTCCGAGTTCATCGTATACTCCTACGTGAGCGTCTTCATCGTCGGTTCGCTGCGTACCGGGGTGCCGCTGCTTTCAGCCGCACTCTTTGCCTACGGTTTCGGGGCCGTGACGGGAAACGCTGCGTGTGGCGTTCTGACAGACCGTTTTGGCTCGTATAGAGTTCTCATCGCGGTTGTAAGCGCACAACTCATCCTGCTCGTAGGTTTGGTTGCGTTCAGACAGCATGGTGTCCTCACGGTGCTCATCGCCTTCTTTTGGGGCAACGCGAGCTACATGTATCTCGTCCCGATCCAGCACCGGCTTCTCGGTCTGGCCGGAGATCGTTCGAAGCTGGTGCTGGCGATGAACAGCTCGACCACGTTCGCGGGTATCGCAATTGGTGCTTTTCTCGGCGGCATCCTTGTTGAAACTAGCGGCGTCGCGTCTCTGGCCGTGGCATCGCTCCTGGTTGGTCTCATCGGCATCGGACTGGCTGTTGTCTTCATGCGTGATGGAGCACCTGCAGAAGCCGCGACCGCAGGATATCCGAGATGATATCCGTCAACGATCCTCTTATCGCCATCCCAAATAGCGGCCGCTTGCGCTTCTGCGGCAAGGAGCACCAGTGCGCTGGCGTGAACTTCCCAGCGCGTTGGTGACGAGCGGACGTTTCCGGCCGTTCGTGGCCCGCTGCTAGGAGTATCTTGCCACGCTCACACTGCGCTCGGGCTCGCAAGGCCTATGACTCTGACGGCGGTGATCGGTCGAGGGCCTCAGGAGATCAAGGCTGTCAAGCGGTTTGCGAGACAGCCTCCTCCTCATGGCTGCAAGAAGACAATCAAAAGGCTAAACGCCCGGCATGCCGTGGCGAGGTATCGCCGACAGGTGCGAGAACACGCTTTGCAGAGAGCAGTTTCCTGAGCCGGATTAACCGACCCGGAGATCCTCAGCTGACATCTTGCCCGAACGCCCCGCCTTGAGCTGGTAACTTACCCGTGCCCCCTCTTCCAGGGTGGTATAACCGGCCTTTTCGACGGCACTGATGTGTACGAAGACATCGGAGCTACCGTCCTCAGGTCTGATGAACCCATACCCTTTGGTCGGATTGAACCATTTCACAATACCCATTGCCACGGCGGCATCTCCATAGTGAACAGTTTTGATCTAGCGAAGAGTCTCCCGGGCATCAATACCTGCAGCAAGAGACGCTGCGCTGGTCACGTGCTCTTTTTTGTCGCGTGGCTTTAGCTGCCGCCGCATTGTGCAAACGACAGAAAGCGCCGTGACATCAACGACACCTCTCTTCAAGGCTTCCGATCCGGATGACGTTTGATCTTTGCCTCACTCGTGGGCGCGCGCTGCTTACAGAAGAGTTGCAGAGCCTCGGGTAAGCAGCGCTCATCCAGAGCCGAGCTGATGCGAATGGGATTGACCGTCGTTGAACAGGGCGGCCGTGAACTCCTTCGCGCAGCCTGAAAGATTACCAATCCGCGCCATGCCTGCATGAGCTACGTGACATGCTTTTTCAAGCACGAAGACACGCCCAAAAAGCTGCGCTTTAGCTGTTCGCGCTTGGCTATTATCCGCATCCGCATCGGCCATGTCGGACGAACAGCGGCCTGGCGACAATCCTCAAGGAAGCCCACCTGGCAACTCCCTTCCAGCTCGGGACGCCAGGAAATCCGCTTGCCAGCGGTGGAGGCTGTTCAGACCGGCAATTTGGGCAACTGACGAGCACCATCGAGTCTTCCACCGGGTCATCAGCTCTCTCGGCTTACATTCCATAAATTTAGCTCAGCAACATGAGGAGCTGAGATAGCCAATGGTCTCTAGTTTATTGGCTTCGATTAGCCCGTCCCCCCCGAAATTACTCAGAACAAAGCCGCCTGGATGCATAGGTGTATTCAAGGGCTAGTTGACGCGCATATTCCATGAGATTGGCCGCGGCGCTGTGTCCCCTGTCGACGTTCTCGTAGTAGAAGTAACGCTGGCCCAGCGCGGCGAGCTTCGCGGCAGCTTTGCGGCCGTGCGCTGGATGTACGCGGTCATCTTTAGTGGAGGTCAGAATTAAGGGAGCGGGATAGGTCTTACCCACCACTAGCTTCTGGTAGGGTGAGTAGCGTTCGATCCACGCACGCTGTTCGGCAATGGCGGGGTCACCGTACTCGCCGATCCAGGAGGCGCCCGCGCCCAGCTTGGTATATCGAAGCATGTCGAACAGCGGCACCTGGATAATCGCCGCGTTGAAGAGCTCGGGACGTTGGGTGATTGCGGCGCCAACGAGCAGGCCGCCCTGGCTGCCGCCAATGACTCCAAGCCGGCGTGGACTCGTGATCTTGCGGCGGATCAGGTCCTCGGCAACGGCAATGAAATCATCCCATGTCCTCTGCTTCGTTGCCCCCTTGGCCGCTTGGTGCCATTGTGGACCAAACTCGCCGCCCCCGCGCAGGTTCGCAACGACATAGGCATTGCCTTGTTCGAGCCAGAGCCGTCCCACTGGCCCCAGATAAGAGGGCAGAAGCGAAATCTGGAAACCGCCATAACCATAGAGAAGCGTCGGGATCGTACCGTCAAACCTTGCGTTCCTCGGCCGCACCAGAAAATAGGGAATCGACGTGCCATCACGCGAAGTGGCTTCGAGCTGCTCCACGACATGGTTCGACGCATCGAAGGCAAAGGGTGTCTTCTTCAATTCATCAAGGCTTTCGCTTTCGGCATCAAAATACCAGACCGAGGTTGGTCTGAGATAGCTCGAGACAGCGAACATGGCCTGGTCCGCTTCATCGGAGGCGGCTATCAGGCTGACATTTGTATGTTCCGGCAGCGCGATCGGGGTCGCCGACCAAGCTCCATGATCGTACTTATAAACGAACGCTTTGCTCTGAACGTTCTCAAGGATTGTCAGAATCAACGAATTCTTTGTGACTTCTAGATCGCTCAGGGCCTGGCGGGGCCCAGGTTGAAAGACGAGCGAGGCTTTGGCGCGGAGCGGATCCTGTTTCCATTCGGCCAGGTCATACGAAATCAGCGATCCGGCGGCAAAGCCAATATCGCCTGATGACGTCCAGTCTTCATCAAGCCTTACAAGCAGGCGCCCCCCCACCAAACCTATCATTGCGGCCTTCTTCGGCAGATTGAGCTTGACGGGCCCGTCGGGGCGGAAGACCACATGCTCGGATTCGAAAGAGCTGATCGCGCGGACCGCGTAGGTCGCATGAATGTGACCTTCGCTGTCACGAAGCACGAAGCCGGACGCCCTAACGTCGGTGGGCTCGCCACGAAAGATCTCGCGCGCCTCACTGAGCGGCTGGGCTCGTTTGAGCTCTTTCACCACAAAGGGGTAGCCGGCTTGCGTCAAAGTCCCCTCGCCCCAGTCCCGTGCAACAAGGAGCCTGTCACGATCGACCCAGCTGACATGCTGCTTGCCATCGGGGAGATAAAAGCCGTCCGCAACGAAGGTCTTGGTGTCGCAGTCGAACTCTCGAACGGACGCAGCATCCTTGCCGCCATCGGAAAGACTTATCAAACAGAGGCGCTCTTCAGGCGGAAGGTAGCTGCCACCATGAAAGATCCAATTTCTGTTCTCGGCGACCGCCAAGGCGTCAACGTCGAGGATGGTCTCCCACTTTGGATCGTGGCTACGATAGTGCTCGAGCGTGGTGCGCCGCCAGACGCCGCGCACCTGGTTCTCGTCTTGCCAGAAGTTCTCCAAACCGCGCCGTTCCAATGAAACATACGGGATCCGATCCTTCGATTGCAGGATGGAGAGCGCCTGTTCATAGAACTGACGATAGCGAGGATCTGACTGGAGCACCCCGAGCGTCTTCTCGTTCTCTGCGCGGGCCCAAGCCAGCGCGCCTTGGCCTTCGATCTCCTCGAGCCAAAGGAATAGGTCGTCAGTCACCGCCGCATCCGTTCGCTTCTGTGGACGCGCCGTAGACGTGGCGGTAGCCATCGAAGGCATCGCAGCGGGAAAGATGCTGGCCTATTCACGGACTTCTCCCGATAAGTTCGGCGGTCGACTCTAGCTCGCACTGATGCCTAAAGCAGACGCGCGACGGAAAGCGAGCAGGCGCATGACACAGCGCAACTTGCGCTGTCGCGGGCTATTTCATTGCAAGCTGCGTGCCGCTAGGAGCCGCAAGTTTAGCTGTTCGCGGTCGCATGACCATGTCCGGTTGCCGACATTGTTGCCAAGCGGACAGCGCAGCGTGTCGGCGGACCGCCTGTCAGGCGCGTTAGCATTTTCCATCTTAGTGGCGAAGACCTGAGACGGAGCCAGTCGTACATCCGCATCTGAGTTCCTCTTCGCTGGCGTCACCGGGCCGACTTTTCGGCGGGGCATCACAATAAAGACAAGCCCCATTGATCAGCGGCCAGATGGACATGATCCTAAGGTTGATGTGCAAGGCCAATTTTCGTGCGGTCAGCCGAAAGGAGCTTTTTTTGTCGCGAACCCGCGCAAAGTCAAACCGATAATCCGGCTCCTTGACTGAATTCAGAGAGGATTGCGATCGAGACGAAAGAAAGTAGCAGGAGAAGATACCGTCGACGTTGCAACCCATCTTGAGATCGAGCCAACAATCAACAACCAGTGCAAGCACCAAATCAGGTTCTTGCGTGCCACAAGATGACCAGAGGAAGCTGGGTCCCAGCGCCCTTTAAGAGAGCGGCGGTCCCGCTTAAACGATGCTGATTGACTCGGCAGGGAAACCGACGCATGAGCCATGTCTTCTCATCGAGAGCCGTACAACACAAACGAAGATCAAGGGGAGATTTTCGATCGAGAATGCCCACTGCTGCCGTATCATCGGGGCCGGCGATGGGACGACGGGGCACGAGTTCAGGCGGGCGACCAACGAAGAACGAGGTGCGGTCGCAAGGGCAGAGAACAATACAGGCCTTGCAATGACGGTCGATCTTTGCAAACACTGAAGAAAGAAGAGCCGACCAGCGGCAATCTTCTGGCTAGCGAGCTTGCGCCAACAGCTAACGGGAACGCCGCTAGCGAAATCTCTCGCATTTGTTATCGAGCTGGCGGGACGTAGACTGAAGGGTTCGCCTCTCAGCAGCAAGACGGCAGCCGCGCGCTCGGCAGGGGGTGGGTAGCTGGCCAAACTCAATCAAGTAGCTGGCCAACCTCAATCAAGATGCCGCTTCGGCATAAACCTATCGCGCGGCACGGCTCGGTTGCGTTTCGGTTTCGCTGTGGTTCACATCTTTGTGGAAAGCGAAAAACGAAAAACCTCGATCTCATCCGAAAGTTCGGCTTTGAGACTTCGCTCCCTGCCTTGCCGCAGAACCGCGACAACTCCCCAGATTGATTTGATCCAATCAAATTCGGCCTTTGCCACGGAAGCTCTCCTCGTATTCTTCACCCTCGAGGTTTTCCTGCGCAGAGTGGTCATGTCGCGGCGAAATTCGTCTCAGGCTGGAGGTGATTTTGCAGTACGACCGGATAGATGCTCGCATTCTCGAGATCGTACAAAAGAATAACCGTCTGACTTCAGATGTGATCGGTGAGATGGTGGGGCTTTCTCCTACCGCGTGCCAACGACGGTTGAAGAGGCTGCGGTCGGAGGGCATCATCCAGGCCGACGTGTCGGTTGTATCGCCAAGGGCGGTTGGACGACCTATTCAAGTGCTTGCGCTGGTGACCTTGGAGCGAGAAAGCGCTGAGATCATCGATAGGTTCAAAAAAGCCATCAGATCATCTATCGACGTCGTCAATGGCTTTTACGTTACGGGCGACGCCGACTTCGTCCTGTACATTACGGCGCGGTCCATGGAGGAGTACGAAGAGTTCACGCGACGCTTCTTCTACGAAAATCGCGACATCAAAGGCTTCAAGAGCATGGTCGTATTGGATCGCGTGAAGGTCGGGTTTGCTGTTCCGGTTGAGCTACCCTCAGATGATTGATTGCACCGATGAGGATTCCGACGAAGTCGCCGAGGCGTACCGATATTGCCCGTGGATTCGGAGACGATGTCGTCCACCTTTCCGATTTGATCTCGCCCAGCGGCGAGGCGTTCTGGCCGGCTGGCTCTCTGGCATTGGTCAAGCCGCGTGGTCAATCTGCAATCGCGACTTGAACCTGTTTTTTACTTCGACTATGCGCCGTTGGAGGCGTTTAATGGACGTCTTCAACTTACTGTTGGGCGAGACTTGTGCGTCCGAGTTACCTGAAGATGGCTTTACCATCGCCCCGCCTGAGATTGCATCCGGTAGAATCCTATCCAAGGTGCACCGGATTGATGGCTTTTCAACCCTTCCAAGCCGACATCATCCTACAACGTTGACGAAGATGCATTTCCGCGCTGCGGCCAAAGGAGCCGTCCTCCTTCCTGGACGGACGGAAGGTAGTGCACGCGGCCGCGGCGCAGTAATTCTTCAGGTCACGACGCCAGTCAGAAAGGTCTCACCAACTGCCCTGCCCTTCTTCTAGAAATCGAAATTGGGGCGTAGAGGCAGAGATGAACAGCGATGGCTTACCCATGAGACTGCGAAAGTATTAGCAGAACCTACGCTCTTCTTCGCAAATAAGGAATACCCTATTACCTTAGGCCAACTGACCAAATCATACGTTTCTGATGCCTTTTCGATTGCTATTTTGCTGTTTTTCAATTTGCATCGCAAATGCGATCGCATCACTCAACCAGGCTAAACCGTTGTTTAGCATCGTGTATTTAGTGCGAATCTCTGTTTGCATGAACGAATGATTCGGCGTAGGATTTGCATCTGTTCGATGAGACATTGAGGATCACGTCCTCCCGCCCGCTTTGTCAGCTTGGTATCTGTCAGGCCACCTATGCGGCCCTCTCCAGGTACCCAAGACCGGCGACCGGTTAGGTCGCAAGCCATGAGGCCGGGGGTGGTGCCCTGACCGTTGTGGTGAGTTTGGCTGGGTGCCTCGGCATCCAGGTTCGGTTACCGAAAGCAACCCTTGCACGGGGTCAATGTCTTACGACATTTTCGGGCCACCGTTCAGGCCAAGCTCGAAGAGCGCCTTCTAGGTCTCCTAGAAGGCGTTTTTCGTTGGTAATGCTGGTATGCGCAGGATTGCTCGTTGACTTGCCAGTCGAATCATTGACGTCGGACCTCTCCAATTGCATTATTGAATTAGCAACGGGAGCATTCCTGGTGCGAGGTGCACACCACACCGACGAGAGAAGGCATAGGGATCCGCGCGAAACGGATATCCAAGGCGATGCGCAGGACTGGGTCGGCCAGTTCTAGCGCATCGCTTCTTGGACCAACCTACTCCCCTATCGCGAAGACAATTGGCCGCGGGCGATCGGTGCGCGGTTGGTTTAAGGCGTTGGAGAGCAAACATGACGACAGAAAGCCCAGACTACTTCCGTCAATGGCGGGAGATGATGTTCAGCGGCGCATTCGACAAACTCGAGGATGCGGTCGCCGAGAAATGGCTTGAGGTAAAGGAACCAGTCGACTTCGCGTCGGCAGTGGCTGTCGTGGAAAGCCTCAAGGCTTCTCGCCTGTTTAAGGAGCAGCGATCGGCTAATGCGGATCACGGAGCCATTAAGATGGACCTGCATCTCGACGTTAAGATTGCCGTTTACAGTCCGGATGTTTGAGACACGGATACACGGTTCGTCAAAACCCCGCCGCGCGCGGGGTTTCTTTTTTTGGCGCGCAGGTGACACCCGTCCCCCCGTGTGCTCATGCTCCTCCAGAGATTCCAATCGCGAAAGGACCGACTAGCTTGGGTTGCTCCAGGTGCGTACCTGGCAAGATACGGTTTGAAGCTGCAATACCAGGGGCACAGTTTTGTGGAAGTGGCTTTGCCTGGCACAAATCGCACCTAGAAGAACCGCCTACCCGAACCGGCCCTGACTTGGCGTCTGGTCGGAGGACATGCGCGGCAGCGCCACGGCAGATGATTTTGCGATTCTCGTGCCGTCGTTTTTGATCTCCGAACTCAAGCGTGGATTCGAAATCGGTTTTCTTCTCTATCTTCCCTTCATCACGATCGATCTCATTGTAAAGACTGGCCATGGGTATGTCGATGGTATCCCCCACGGTGATATCTGTTCCCTTCAAGCTCTTTTTGTTCGTCACGATCGACGGCTGGTCACGTCTCATGCACGGGCTGGTATTAAGCTACACGACGCCAGGAGGTTGACCGTGAACGAAGCCAGCATCCTTACGCACCTGAGTCAATCGCTCGTGCTCTTCATGATCTGGGGTTCTGCCGCCGCTGCTCGCAGCTCTCATCTCTGGACTGATCATTGGCCTCATCCAGGCGGCAACTCAGCTCCAGGATCAAACCCTGCCACTGACAGTCAAGCTTCTGGTTGTCGTCGCCGTGCTCGCCGGGTTTTCTCCCGTGCTCAGTGCTCCACTGATCGACCAGGCCGAGCACATCTTCAGCGAGTTTCCAGCACTCACCGCAAGACATTAGCAGAGCTTGGATGGCTGGCCTGTCACCCGCGGAGGCGCAAGCTCTCGTTCAGGGCACGATCGAGCTCGTCGCCGCAACCGGCCTGAGTGCGGCCCGCGCCCTCGGCATCATGCTGGTGCTTCCGGTCTTCACCCGGCCGCGCATCAGCGGTCTGGTTCGGGGAAGCCTTACGATTGCGATCGGCCTACCGTGCCTCGCTCAGATTAAGCTCGGTCTGCAGACCCTGGATCCGAACACGCGCCTAGTCAGCGTTACCATGCTTGGCCTGAAGGAGGTGTTCGTCGGTCTTATGCTCGGCATCCTGCTCAGTATTCCACTATGGAGCATACAGGCAGTCGGCGACATCATCGATACCCAACGAGGAATTTCGAGCCAAGTTGCGGGGGAGGATCCCGCGACGCACGGCCAAGCGTCCGGGACCGGGCTTTTTCTCGGTGTTGCGGCAGTTACGATCTTCGTACTTTTCGGCGGGCTGCAGACCATGGTGAGCGGCCTTTATGGCAGCTACCTAGTGTGGCCTGTCTATCAGTTTCTGCCTGCCGTGACAGCGCAGGGTGCAATGGAATGTCTGGCCCTTCTCGATCGCATCATGATGATCACCTTGTTAGTTGCCGGGCCGGTGCTGGCCCTGCTGCTGCTCGTCGATGTCTCGGTCCTGATACTCGGCCGTTTTGCATCTCAGCTCAAGCTGAACGATCTCTCCCCAATGATCAAGAATGTTGCATTCGGGGTCATCATGGTTAGCTACGCCGTCTATCTGCTTGAATACGCCGGAGCTGAAATCCTGACCTCGAACAACATGCTCGAGTATCTGAAGAAGCTGTTGAAATGAGCTCTACGAGTGAGGAGAAAAAGCTTCCTCCGACGCCCAAGAAGCTGCGTGATGTCCGCAAGAAGGGGCAGAGCGCGCGCACCTCGGATCTGGTGAGCGGCGTCAGCGCCTGTGCCGGTTTCGGCTGCCTGTGGTGGCGAGCGGGTGCGATCGAGGACAAGTGGCAAGAAACGGTCCAACTGGTCGATAAACTGCAGGAGCAGCCGTTCACAAGCGCGGTGCCACAAGCGCTCAGCGGCTTGCTAGAACTTTCGATTGCCACGGTCGCTCCGCTGCTCGCCACTGCCGTGACGGCAGCTCTTCTGGCCAATGTCCTGGCCAATGGCGGCTTTATGTTTGCTTCGGAGCCGCTCAAGCCGAAGCTCGAGAAACTGGATCCAATCAAAGGCTTGAAACGCATCGCCTCGAAACGTTCGGCCATCGAGCTTGGCAAAACGCTGGCTAAAGTAGTTTTGCTTGGTGCGACCTTCTTTCTCACGGTGACCGCCAGCTGGAAAGCGCTGGTGTACCTGCCAGTCTGCGGGATGAGCTGTTTTGGCTACGTTTTCACCGAGGTTAAACTGCTGACTGGGATTGCGGCTGGAGCTTTTCTGGTCGGCGGATTGGCTGACCTCCTAATCCAGCGCTGGTTGTTTATGCAGGACATGCGCATGACTGAAACCGAGGCCAAGCGGGAGAACAAGGAACAGCAGGGCAATCCGCAGGTGAAGCGTGAGCACCGGCGTCTGCGGCAAGAGTCGGCCAACGAGGCTCCGCTCGGCATCGGTCGGGCCACGTTGATATTGCGGGGATCGGCAACGTTGATTGGGCTGCGCTATGTTCGCGGCGAGACCGGCGTGCCGGTCTAGGTCTGCCGTGGCGAGGGCGAAGCTGCTTCACAGCTGCTTGGTGAGGCGCGCGCGCTGCGCCTCAACATTGTGGATGACGATGTCCTGACGCGTCAGCTGTTCGGCAAAGCAAAGCTCGGCAACCCGGTTCCCTCGCAATATTTCGAGTCGGTCGCAAAAGCACTCTATGCGGCGGGGCTAGTCTAGATCATCCTGTCCTGACGCTGCGATCTGCAGAGTGCGCCCAATGGACGCTGGGATCTTGCGCGACGGGCCGATAGGCTCGCCCAGATAGCCTCTGGGCCACGGCCTCGCCGACCGGATCACTGGATCAGCTGCGGCGCCAAACGCAACAACTTGTTCGCCGATTTCGAGTGCTTTCCGCGCCTGCACCCTCGAGGACGTCGACTTGTACCGTAGCTACAGGGGCTGCCACTCGGATGACTCGGTACTGCTGATCATCAACTACGACGGCTCCCATCTGGAGCACGCTCTCAGCGGGCCTGTGGTGCCGACGAGCCGCTCGTTCAGCCAAATTATGGCCGATGGAACAGAAGAACGCCGCCTCCCGCTAGGCTTTCGGCCGTGTAGCGCTGACCGTGGATCAAAAACACGGTCATTGGGACGTCGCGGCTCGGCAGAAGGCCAAGGATCTGCAATATGTCGATCACGGCAGGCGAAGCCTCTTGGGGGCCGTGCGTCCAGTCGTCGCCCAACAGCTCTCCCAGTTCAGGCACTTGGGGGAAGGGTTGATGGCCTGATGCCGGTGCGGCAGACGGCAGGGAAAGGCTTGGTGCCAGTGCCGAGGGAAGGTCCTCACGCCATTCGAAAGGTGCCAGCGAATCAAAGCCGGGCGCCAGACCGCCGTAAATACCTGAGGAAGTCCTCGGTGCCGCAGGCGTAGCTTCACCCGGCAAACCGGGCCGAGGATGATGAATGAGTTGAACGTCCTTGGGGCCTTCCGGTCCCAAGATGGCGGTGTAGCGTTCGCCGCCGATTTCGTAGTTCATGATTGGATGTTTCGCAACAGGCAAGAAGTCCCAATCCCCCAACGTGGACAGCATCATGTCGGGGGCCAGCTGGGTGTGATGGGAAAAATTCTCGGGAACGGCGAACGAAACATCAAACGTATCGCCGACAGCGGGCGACCGCAGATGGACGAGCCGAACATCATTGAGCCCTCCCGGTCCCAAGACGGCGATATAGCGTTCTCCGCGAATGTCGTAGGTCTTTATCCGCTGTGCTGCATCCGGCAGGAGGCCCCAGCGGCGAAGCGTGTGCATCATATTGGGCGCGGCCTGGGTGCCGTGCGAGAAATCCTCGGGAACGCTCAAAGACGCATCAAAGGCGTCGCCGGCTGCCGCGAACGTCTGCTCAAGCGTGGTCTGGGCCGCAGCGCCTTGGTCCATCATCCGTCTAGGGTGGTCTTCAGAGGCGGAATTCGGCTGCCGCGAGCTCGGCTGCCAAGTCGCGGCATCGAAAAGTGCTTCCTGAGCGATACCTTGCACCGGCGAGGGGATGGTTGGAGTCATCGTTGGCCAAGGCCCCGGTGCATCGAAGGCCGGGGCCGGCAAGAGGTTCTCGCGATCCGCGGCATCGAAAAGCTCTTCCTGAGCGACACTTTGAACCGGCGAGGGGATGGTTAGACTCATCGTTGGCCAAGGCACCGGTGCATTGAAGGGTGGGGCCGACAAGAGGTTCTCGCGATCCGCGGTATCGAAAAGCTCTTCCTGAGCCACACTTTGCACCGGCGAGGGGATTGTTAGACTCACCGTTGCCCAAGGCGCCGGTGCATCGAAGGCCGGGGCCGGCAAGAGGTTCTCGCGATCCGCGGCATCGAAAAGCTCTTCCTGAGCGATACCTTGCACTGGCGAGGGGATGGTTGGACTCATCGTTGGCCAAGGCACCGGTGCATGTGTTGTCGCCAGCAAGAGGCCCTCGCGATCCGCCGCATCGAAAAGCTGGTCCTGGGCGACACTTTGTATAGGAGAATGGGGCGCCAAACCCATTGCATGCCTGACCTGCGGAAGATCGAACCCGGGCGGCAATGAGCCGCCCCCATCCGCGACGCTGCCCATCGGCTGCCCATCGGCTCGCGGCATGGGCGAGGGAGCGGACGGCTGAATGACCTGACGCGAGCTGCCTCCTTCCCCGGCTAAATGGTTCTGCAGGGTAGTCGCGCGATAATCCCGAAGGCCGTTCAAGGCGGCGATGAGCGTCTTGTCCTTTGGAAACAACCTATCCGCGTGGCCAAGCAGTCTATCATCACTGAGCTCGGCCATGGACAAGGGTCGGAGCGCTACCGCCAATTTCCGCAGATGGCTCGCATAGTTCTCGGCCGTTCTCTTGCCGATCCGTCGACCAAAACCCGCGTTGGCGGCCTTCCTGATGAGCCTCTCATCTTCCCTGGAAGGACGATAATGTGTTGAGACGGGGCCAGCGTCGGCGTCAGGATCGCGGTACTGACTGACCATTGACAATGCTGCGGCGATGCCCTTATCGCCTGGCAGCAGCTTCTTAGCGTAACCGGCCAACGTATCGTCATCCAGCCCAGAGATTGATTTGCCAGACTTCTTCAGTGCGCCGGCCAATTTGCGAAGCCGACGATCATAAATTTCGACGGTGGTTTTACTCAGCGGTGGCCCTCGATCGAGAGCAGCGGCCGACGCCGCTTGGATGAGGCGATCGTCTTCCTCATATAGCGCCGCGTGAGGATATACGGGGCCCGCCTCTCGCGCGCCTGCCAGGTGCTGCTCAAACGCAACATGCGGCTGTTGCGGCTGTTCCACGCTGGCATCTGACGCAGTGGAATCTCTGTCGGCTGGGTTGATCGTGTTGAATCGGTCCATGGTCAGTCCGCTGGCATCGCTCTTTCGTTAATTCGCTACTCACGTTAGCTTTCCAAAATCTGACGTGGCCGGGCGGAAAGGTAGAATGACGGGTGAATAATGGCCGGCGCGCGCTGCAGCATCCGTTGAGTGTGCAAAGAAAGCGCCGGATGAAAATAACGTATTCAACTGAAGTGTTGAGCTGCAAGTGCGATGCGCCACAGACGCTAGCGATGGCCTCGATCTTCAGATCTCGATCACGTCACAGCGCATGATCGCGAGGACCGAGCCATTCGAGGGCTTTTGATTACTCGGAGGTCGGGCGAGGCGGCGACGTGTCGCTCGCTCCTTGAACCAACGAGATGTCGACATGGGCTGCACCAGGATTGAGCGCACTCGTTCGCGTTCCTGACCAGCACTCGCAGGAACGTGCGCTTTCAATAAAGCTCGCAATCTCTGGTTTCTGGTCGCCTGCCGCGACAATAGAAGCGAAACGAAGCGATTCGTATACCACCTCATTATCCACGTTCGCTTTCTGACACCCGCTCCGGCATGCTGGGCGGCAGATTAGCTCAGGGATTGCCGGCGGCTATTGATCCATGAAGCCAGAGGCCGAGCGCGTTTCGACTGCTGATGGACCGGTCGTTGCTATTGAGAGGCAACGCTAGCTTGTGAAGCCGCGCGAATTTCAGACACCCAGGACAAACCATGCTCTTGTTCGTTTAATCCGATGTGCCCCTTACATAACGTTCGGCGGCAACTGTGATACTCGCGTAACAGGACATTCCATTGATCGGATGGGACGACGATGATGCAAACCAGCTGCCGAGCGCGTTACTGAACTGCAGCCAGAAATGGGTGCTCCCTAGCCATAACGGCGCGGCGTCAAAAGACCGACGTGGTCGCCACGCCTAAGTTACCCTCTTGGACACGCCCCATAGATGGTAGGCTCTCTCTTCCGGCGTCGATCTCGCATAAGCAGGTCCGGTCACGCTTTCATTGTCGAAGCGCTCAGGGTGGTGATGGCGGCCTTGTTGAGCCCGCGCACGCCACGTGGAATTCCTGGACAAGATCCGTTGGTGCGGGTGAACAAGATCCGCCATCCGTTCTCGATGAGAGCCAAATCCTGTGCGGCACGTTGCCCTTGATCGTCACCACTCCCGAAAGGCTTTGTGTGTCACGATCGAGTCGCCTCCCCTTGCTGGCCACATGGCGGCTGATCGGGCCCCAGCCTAGCTTGGTGAGCAGCGCGACCTGCAACGCAGGATCCTGCGAGAACGCGACCCGGCGCCAGGCGTCCTTGCTGTTCTTGGCCCCTTTCAAGACGTTCCAGGCTGCGATCAGCAGGATGCCTTCATTGAAATGGTAGTCGATGCGTCCCTGCGTGTCTTCCTTGACTCCCTGCGAACGCGTGTTCCAGAGACTGCCGACCGACACTTCTCCGGACCGCAGCAACTGTTTGGCCTCCGACGCGTTGCTGTAGAAGATCGTATCCTTCTTGATCGCGCGCACCTTCTCCAGCCCGCGATCGACGTCCAGCGGGTAGAGCTTGTCGCGTTCAACTCCGTCAGCCAGCAAAGCCGATTCAAGCACACCTTCGACGTTGTTGCGGAGCGCCCGCTTTCCCTTGAAATTCTGCGTATCCCAGAAATCCATCCAGGTGCGCGGAGGCGTCGAGCCGAAGCGTGTGCTATCGTACGTGATGACGAACGAGAAGAGATACGAACCTATGCCCCACGGCGTACGAAACTGGCTCGGTACCGCGTTGACGTCGACAATGGTTTCATCGACGTTCTCGAGCAGACCCTGACGACCGAGCTCCAGAGCGGACAGGAGATTGCGATCGGCCACGTCCCAGGCGACGCTACCCGACTCGACCATTGCCTTGATTTTTCCGGGCGTCGGACCCGTGGTGTCAAATCCGACACGGCTACCGGGGTAGCGCTTCACGAACTCCGCCGCGAGAATGTCGCGCTGCGCGGGCAGCGCGTCGCCGCCCCAATTGGCAACCACGAGTTCGGCTTGCTGTGCGCCCGCAAAGCGCACGAAGCTCAGCGAGCTCGTACCGACCCCCAGCGCTGACAGAAGCTGAAGGAAGTGGCGGCGATGAACGGTCTTGCCCTGCGTATTGCGGCGGAGCGAACGCTCGAGGTACTGCACGTAGTCCGGATCTTGCGAAAAGTCGGACATGATATTTCCTTTCAACACAAAGATCTTCCTGGAAGTCGCCAAAGGAACGGGAGCTCGCACTCCGTAACGCCAGCGCCAAAAGCACCAGCAAAGTCGCCAGCAGCACCAGGGTACCCAGCGCTGCAACGATAGGGTCGAGATTCAGGAACAGGCTCTGCCAAATCTGCTTTGGCAACGTGTTCACGTTGCGGCTGGTGATGAACAACGTCACGACGATCTCGTCCCACGAGGTCACCAGCGCGAGCACGAACCCGGCCCCGACACCCCATCGAATCTGGGGTAGCAATGTTTTCACGATCGCTTGTGCCGGCGAGGCGCCCAGGCTGCGCGCCAGTTCCAAGGTCGCCGGATGCACCGAAGATAATGCGGCCGAGATCGAGAGCACGGCAAAGGGCAGCCCCTTGATCGCGTGGACGAGAATCATGCCCGTGAAACTGTCGAATAATCCCAACCACGATAACGCACGGTGGTAGGTAACGGCATGAATAATACCCGGCACGATTAGCGGCCCCAGCATCAAAACCTGCAGGAGGACGACAGCAAGGCCCTGTCGCTGCCATGCGCCGAGGCAGAATGCGAGCCCAAACAGGACGGCAAGAGATGCGGCCGGCAGTGCGACGCCGATGCTGTGCTGCAAGCTATCGTGCCAGACCGGATCACTGAGCAGGCGATGATAGTGCAGTGTGGAGAGGCCGTTCTGAGGCATCGACAGATATCGGGTGTCGCTGAACGACATCGGAACGATGGCGATCAGCGGCAGCACCAGAAAGGCCACGACCAAAAGGGCGATCGAGCTGACGGGCCCGGACGGACGCGCGGCGAGTGGTGATCGTGTACTCATGTCCTCGGCTTGGCCGTAGCCAATTCAAGCAGATGACTGAACCGCCATATCAGCGCGCCGGTCACCAGCAGCAGCAACGTGCTCAGCGTTGTGGCGATGTCCCAGCGCAGCGTTTCCGTGACCTGCACGGAGATGAATTCCGCCACCATGACGGTCTTGCCACCTCCCAGTATGGCCGGTGTCAAATAGAAGCCGAGCGACATGATCGACGTCATAAACGCGGCGGCGGCCAATCCGGGACGGGATAGCGGCAGGAAGACGCGAACGAAGGCTTGCCGAGGATTGGCGCCCAGCGACCGCGCCACTTGCGGCATTGCCTTCGATACGGACCATCTGGGCGTAGATGGGCATGATCGCGTAAGGCAACATGTAGTGCACCATGCCCAACACGACGCCGAACGCATTGCGCGCCAGCGACAGCGGGTGATCCACCCAGCCCCAACGCAGCAAAAGACCGTTCGCGATCCCGCCGGGCGAGAGCAAGGCAATCCATGCGTAATTGCGGACCAACACAGATATCCATAATGGCAGCAGCACACAGGCAAGCATCCATCTCCGCGCTGCGGGACGAGCCTGCACCAAGCCGTAGGCTGTCACATATGCCAGGAGCAGCGTGATGCTGACGGTCAACGAGTTGATCCAGAGCGTATTGCCGACCACCACGCGGACCGTCGAGTTCTGAAACAGAGCCCAATAGTTTCCAAGGCCCGGTGCCGGCGCCAAGACGCTTAGTGCAACCACCCCGGCGAGCGGAACGAGGTAGCACACCAGAAGTACAAAAGCGGAGCCAGCAAGCATCCTGTCTTGCAAGGACGAGCCGCGAACCGTCGCCGGCGAAGAGCAGGAGCTCAGTGGCTCGCCCTGCACGGTCAACGCGGGGCTCATGCCGCGAGCTCCCGCGAGAGGGCGGATGCCTCAGGCAGGACTATGTCGCCATTCGGCAGGGACCACAGCCGTTCGGCGTCGAAGCTGAGCCAGACGTCCTCTCCGGGCGTCACTGGCGATGCTGTGCCGGCCACCGTCACCGTCAAGGTGTCTTTGCCGACCGCGACCAGGACGTCGACCGAAGCCCCTAGGAACGTTTGACTCACAACCTTCCCGCGAATCCGATCTTCGGCGTTCGGCTGCCCACTTACGGCCTCGGTTATGGTGATGCTTTCGGGCCGAATGGCAAGTACACAGGGGCCGGCAGCAAGCAGCGCGGGCCGCGGCGCCGCCCCAAGCCTGGTGCCATTCCACTGAATTTGCGGCCGGCCATCGGGGCCCCAGAGCACCACGGCCCTTAGCAGGTTGTTCTTGCCAAGGAAGCCCGCCACGAAACGGCTGGCCGGATGGTCATAGATCGCTCGGGGCGAACCGACCTGTTCGGTCTGCCCCCGATTCAAAACGACGACGCGGTCCGAAAGAGCCAGTGCCTCTTGCTGATCATGCGTTACGTAGATGAACGTTGTCCCAACCTGCCGATGAAGCCGGACAAGCTCGGTTGCAGGTCACGTCGCAGGGACGCATCCAGTGCGCTCATCGGCTCGTCGAGCAATAAAAGGTCCGGCTCGAACGAGAGAGCGCGCGCCAGAGCGACGCGCTGTTGCTGCCCTCCTGACAGATGCTTCGGAAGACGTCCGCCCAAGCCGCCGATCTGCAGAAGTTCCATGACTTCATTGATGCGGCTGTCGAGGCGCGATCTGTCAGTGCGGCGCACGCGCAGCGGAAAGGCGATGTTTTCGTAGACCGTCAGATGGGGAAAAAGGCCGTAGCCCTGCGGCACGATACCGAAGCGACGGTCCTCCGGCGGCAGATGAGTGACATCGTCTCCATCCAGATAGACCCGGCCCTGGTCCGGCTCGATAAAGCCCGCGAGAACCGAAAGCAGCGTCGACTTGCCCGACCCGGACGGCCCCAGCAGGGTCAAGAATTCGCCCCGGGCAACATCGAGCGAGATCGACTCTAGCGCGTGCAGCTCGCCATAGCGCTTGCAGATGCCGTCGACCTTTAGAAAGCTCGCCGACATCAGGATTCGCTCGCCTTCGCGAGCCTGTTTAGCCAGAAGGATGACCGGGACGTCATTCTCATTGTCTCAAATTCGTTTCATAAGCCTATCGGCAACTCTCGCGATGATGTTGCCGACCATGGCCGATGTCGAGTGCCGCCAGCAAAAAGCGATAAACGCATCACGCAAGCGTTGTCGGCGCACCTACCGTTTCCCGTCCAAGGCATTTCTTGGAAATGGCATTGCGTAGCTTTCGTGCGGCTCAAGACCGCCTACGCGGCCACCGACTTGAAGAGAAACGGACATCGATCTGCCCTCTCCCTATTTTTCCGCGGCTTCCGGATTGAGCCGGGCGAGATTGCAACTTGGCTCATCGAGCATGCCTAGGTGCGCGATGCGGTGGTGGTGGCGCAGCAGGATGGCACCGGCGAGAAGCGGCTGGTGGCCTATGTGGTGTGTGCGCCTGAAGCTCGATCGGATGAGCTGGATGTAACTGGAGCTGAGCTGGCCGCCACGTTGCGGGCGCATGTGGGCGCGCATCTGCCAGACTACATGATGCCGGCGGCGTTTGTGCGGCTGGCGGCCCTGCCGCTGACCGTGAATGGCAAGCTCGATCGCAAGGCGCTGCCGGCGCTGGCACAGATCTGGGCCGAGCTTCTCGGTGTGGAGCGGGTCGGACGCCATGACCACTTATTCGAACTGGGCGGCCACTCGCTCTTGGCGGTGCAGCTGCTCAGTCGAGCACTAGAAGCTGGACTGACGTTTAGCGCTGCCGACCTCTCGCAAGCCCCTGTTCTGAGGGAGCTTGCATCGAAGGTTCATTTGAAGCGACAGCTCGGCAGCGCGCAAGTGATTTCCATTCTGGAAACGGGATCACTCTTCTTTGTTCCCACAGGGTTCGGCGATTGTTCCTATGTCCTCCCTCTCGTGAAGGAAATGGACCTAGACTGTCCGGTCTATGCTTTGCCATGGCCGCATTTCGACGACGTACATCCACCAACTCTTGAGGCAATAGCTGCGGAAGTAATGCTAGCAGTTAGAGAGATCCAGCCATGGACCGTATCGCTTTCCTGGATACTCATTAGGGGGCAATCTTGGCTTACGCAATTGCGCAGCAGTTGCTGAATCTGAATGAACCTGTGTCATTCATGGCCTTTATGGATGCTTGCGCGGCGACGACAGCATATCCGAGCTTTGCGCCGAAAAGGCATTGGTCCTGATGGCTACGATGAACCAGAAATCTTCGCTCTGTTTGTCCGGCCTTGACAGCGAACAGGGTTCCTCGGAGTACCGAGCCGATCCTCTAACAGCAGGAGGAGCCATGTCGGGATCGACGTCCGACCTCGCAATCGCGAAAACAGGTTCGCTGCTTCGGTGAGGGCGGTGCGTCGGTGATCTGTTACGAGGCCAGACCCGGCTCGCTATCGCCTTATCGTCTGATCCGCTCGCTGGCCATGACAGCGTTGGCGCCATCGCTGAGTCCAAGGAACCCGGACGATCAGGTGAAGACGAACCGCCAGGTCATCATTTCCCCCGCCCGGCTTGTTGATCCTGACGTTACGTCACGTTGTATGAAGATTGGCCTCTGGCTTAATTCGGCGCTGCGCGCGTCGGTCCACGCACGCAGCCAGACCACCTTCAACAATTAAGAGGTTCAAGCGATGCTATTCTTCGTTTTGCTCTCGATCGCTTTCACTATCATTGGCACAATTTACGCCGTGAGCGCATGGCTTTCCCGCCGCCCGCGCAGCCGCAACTTACTTTTCGTTCGTCCCACACAAAAGTCTAAGCGAAGAGCGTTCTAGACATCGAGCAAAGGCCTTCGTTGCGATACTCTCGATAAGGTAAATTGCCATCGATGACTCCTCCTTGAACATTCCCGTTCGTGGTTGAGCAGGGGCTGTCTCGCGACAGGTTGCGAACTGGGTCTGTCACTACTCTGCGATCTGTACTCGCAATCGGGCGGATGAATTCTCGGATGGCTTTCGAAATTCCTTGGCGCGCGCAGGAGTCGCTTCTGATTGGCCCGGCGGAACGTGCAGGGCTACAAGCGCTCGGCGAGAACCTGCCACGGAGTTGGAACGCGGCCGCCACGTCGGCAGCCGATCGCAAGCGCATTCTGCGATTTGTGATCCGCGAAGTCGTTCTTGATCAGAAGCGGACCCGAGGTCAGGTGTGGCTCAAGATCATCTGGCAGACCGGCGCAACCAGCGAGCATCACGTGCAACGCCGCGTTCAGACCTACCGCGACTACATCGACATTGATCGGTTGCGGCAACGGATCGTCGAGTTGAACGCTGAACACAAGATGGATGGCGAGATCGCGGCAATACTCAATCAGGAGGGCTTCGTCGCGGCCCGAGGCTGCGCCTTCAAAGGCGAGAATGTCTGGCTGTTGCGGACCCGCTGGGGCATTCCCACCGTCAAGATCAACGGCGTGGACAAAAATCCGATGCCCTGGTCCGACGGGAGCTTCTCGATTCAGGGCGCAGCGGCTCAGCTCGGCGTAAGCCCGCAAAGGGTGTTCGACTATCTCGCGCGGGGATTGTTGGCAGGTCGAGCTCTCAGACGACCAAATCCGTGAGATTCGTAATCGAGTACGACGCGCCAAGCGTTCGAGGAAGGAGGCATCATGAAGTCATCGGTTCCAGAAAGACCTTGTTCCATTCTCCAAAGGGCTGATTGGCGGTGATCAGCATGGAGCGTCGCTCGTAGGTGCGGATTTCACGGATCGTGAGCATCGATTTCGCGCGATCGTGAGCACTGAATTCAGACGATCGTGAGCAGCCCGCTCCGGCCGATGGGGAATAGAGTCAGTGTTCTGGTTGGCCGTCAAGGGCGATGGTTCTGGGGCTGCGTTTTCGCATGCTTTCTCCGGTGAGCTGGAGGCGGTGGGCGTTGTGGACGAGGCGCTCGAGAATGGCGTCGGCGACCGTGGGGTCCCCAATGGCTCCATGCCAGGTGTCCACGGGGAGCTGACTTGTGACGATGGTGGATGCGCGGCCATGGCGGTCCTCGAGGATTTCGAGCAGATCGCGGCGTTCGGCGGCGGTGAGCATCGATAGTCCCCAATCATCCAAAATCAGAAGCTGAGCGCGGCCGAGGCTTTTGAGGAGCCGGGCGTAACGTCCGTCTCCGCGCGCGAGCGCGAGCGCCTCGAACAGCCTTGGAACGCGATGATAGAGGACTGATCGGTTGTCGCGGCAGGCCTTATGGCGCGCAGGCTAACCAACTTTTGCCCAGGGCGGTTGCCCCGGTGACGAGCAAGTTCTCGTGGCGATCGATCCAGTCGCCGGCGACGAGTTTGGCGAAAACGGCGCGGTCGATGCCCCGCGGGGTGCGCAGATCGACGTCTTCGACGCAAGCAGTCTGGCGCAGTGCGGCAATCTTGAGCCGGGTGGTGAGCCGCCTGGTCTCGCGTTCGGCGGCTTCGCGGTCGACCAACAGGGCGATGCGATCTTCGAACGGCAGGGCTTCGAGATCGGGCGATCGGCGCTGCTCCTCGAAGGCCTTGGCCATTCCGGTCAGGCCAAGCTCGATCAGGCCGCTCGTGGGTTGGGTGGTTAAGCATGCGGGGTCTCTCCTTGCTTCAGTGGAAATAGTCGCGTCCGCGGATGTTGCCGTGGCGCAGGGGCTGGTGCTCGAAAGATTCGTCGAAGAACGTGCGATCGAGGCCGTTCTGGAGGATCGATCGGATGGAGGCGACGGAGCGCGCCTTGATGAGGATGCCCCGCCGGCAGGCTGCGTCGACGCGTTCGGCGCCGTAGCTTTTGACGAGCGCCAAAATGCCGAGGCAGGTTCGAAAGCCTTGTTCTGGATGGGGCCGGGCGTCGATCACGGCCTGGAAAAACGCTGCTGTCGAAGGGCCGATCCGCTCGCCGGGGGCGATCACCGCGGCGGGGGTCCATTTGCCGTAGCGGCGATGGGCACTGGGCATGTGGTCGGCGATGGTGGTGTGTCCGCGTCGGTTCGGGGCGCGGGCATGGCTGGCGATCCGCTTGCCCTTGTGGAAGATCTCGACCGTCCGATCGTCGATACGGGCATCGACCAGCTCGCCGATCAGACGATACGGCGCGGAGTACCAATGGCCGTCGACCTCGACATGATAATCGGGAGCGACGCGGCAGCGCTTCCAGCGTGCGAAGGCATACGGCTGATCTGGCAGCGGGGTGAGCTTGGGTTTGTCGAGTTCGGCAAACAGTTCGGGGCGGCTTGAGCCAAAGCCACGCATCTGACGAGCATTGAGTTCGTCGACGAGTGTCTTGATGGCGGCGTTGAGCTCGGCCCGGAAAAAGAAGCGCTGATTGCGCAGCCGGGCCAGAATCCAGCGCTGGGCGATTTGCACCGCGACCTCGACCTTCGCCTTGTCCTTTGGGCGCCGCGGCCGTGCGGCGAGAATGGCCGTGCCGTAATGGCTCGCCATCTCGGTATAGGTGCGGTTGAGGCCGGGATCGAAGCGGTCGGGGTTGCTGACGGCGGCTTTGAGGTTGTCGCAGACCACGAACGTCGGCGTCCCGCTCAAAAACGTGAACAAGTTGACGTGGGCTCGGATCCAGTCGGCCAAGCTCTCGCTGGGGCAGGCCTCGGCGTAGGTGTAGTTCGAAGCGCCCATCGCCGCGACGAACAGCTTCATCGGCTGCACTTCCCCGGTCAGGGGATCGACGATGTCGATGGTGTCGCCGGCAAAATCCACGAACACCTTCTCGCCACCCAGATGAATCTGCCGCATCGAAGGTCGGACCCGCCCCTTCCAGGCCTCGTAGGTGGTGCAGAACCAGGTGTACCCGAAACTGTCGGGATTGACGGCGCGATACTCCTCCCAGAGCAGGCGACGGGTTACGTTGCGTCGGCGGAGCTCCTTATCGATGTAGCTCCAGTCGGGCACCGGCCGCTGCGGGCTCTGAGACGCTGGTCGTGGGGCCGGGAAAAGCAAAAGCTCCAGGTCTTCATCGGTCATTCCCTCCGGAAGCGGCCAGCTCAACCCAGCAGAGCGGGCGCGGCTCAGGTAGCTGTGCACAACGCCGTTGCTGACGCCCACGCTCCGCGCAATGGCCCGCTCTGGCAGGCTTTGAAAATGTTTTAACCGAAGGACTTCCTTGATCCGGCGCATCGACAATCTCTGGGTAGGCATTGGGCTTCCTCGTTAACCACGAGGTCATCCCTAAGCCGGTTGAGTTGTCGGCCGAAACGCTGCAAGGCTCCGAAACCTTGCTCACGATCCCGCGAAATCGTTGCTCACGATCGTCTGAAATCTCTGCTCACGATCCCCTGAAATCCGCGCTCACGATCCCGCGAAACGCGCACTCTATGGCGCCAGATATTCCAACTATGCGTGGGCACTCTGTTCGTGGGGATTGATCTCGCGGAACGCGCCGATCTCCGGGAAAAGCTTGTATCCAACAACGAGCGCTTCCAGAAGCTTTGCGAACTCTTACAAAGCAAGGCCGGCTCGGCCAGTGAACGGCTGCTCGGTTTGGCACCTACAATACGTGCGCTGGAGCGTTATCGGTTTCTCGCCCATGCGCCCGATCCAGGTCCACAACTTACGGCCGCCCGCCTCGCCTCCCTTTCGCTTATAGATTGTAACCTTGACCTAGCTGAAGATCTTACGACCGCGATGGCCGGATGCGCGGCCAGCAAACGTTCTGACGGCGAATTTAAGCAACTCTCAGCAGTCGAAGCCTTGCAGAGAGCATTTGAGAAACAGGACGATGCTATGCTAGCTCCAGAAGCACGCAATGTTCGTGACCTTATCGGGCTTGTCTGGATGAGCGAATTTCCCCGGTACTTTCGACTTAAGGCATTGAAAGATAAAAACGACTCGTAGGATCTTCACCGTTAGGTTCACCAACGTCGATGTACCGGCGTTCGTGTTCAGTCCCCTTCAACGAGCCGGTCCGCGTCAAGGGCGGCTACACCGCTCGTCTAACCCCTGATGCGGTTCGGGCGTGTTGTGATTTTCTTCTCGTTCAAAAGCGCGGGGGTCGTCGGCGAGGCACGCCCGTAAAGCCTGCAAGCGGTCGATAACTCAGTCGAGCGCTTTGCTCCGCACGCTCCCGAAGGACCTGAGCAAAGTTCGACACAGTGTCTCTTGCGATCAACTCGGGACGGGTAAGCGCCAAGCTCACAAATTGCTCGCGCGACATGCCAACGACGACCGCATACGCTCCCGCCCGACCAGGGAGCAGACACCAAAGAGTATTTCTGTGCACATCAGCAGATGCGCTCTCGTGACCTCCTAGAAAATCAAAAATCACTGGCGCCAAACTATTGAGCCACGTCTTGGGAAAGCACGCATCAGGTGAATGGAAGCAGAAAATGGCCCGGGATGCCTCCAGACCTAAATCCGTCTTTCCCTTTTAGAAATCGCGGATAGTCACGCTGTAGGCGAGTGCCATCAACGATCCAGATCATATTCCCGTAGTACTGTTCGCGCGCAGCTCGTTCTTTCTCATCCAGATGCGAATGCTGGAATTCAAGTACGAGACCATGGTCGGTGCGCACGTCCGCTATATCGCGCTCACCGGCTTTGAGGTCATGCTGAATATATTCTTGAAAATGGGCCGGGAAGTGTTCTTCCACGCGCGATGCCACTCGGTTTCCCTTTCTGCCCAGGAATCACAGTCCCGAATTCCCCGATGCGCCCAGTGGGAAACTCTGTATGAGCCGCATTTGGCAATAACCTCGCCAGTACAAACCGGACACGTCCCCCTCCCTGCGGAGTAAGCTTCAAAACGTTGACCGTAGCCAGAGCGTATTTCATTTTCCATGAGCCCCATCTGGAAAGCGGAGAAAAAGATCTAGCTTACCTACGTCATGTCCACTGGCAACATGATGGAGGAATGCAATATTGGCTGCATGCGAAGCCGAGATGAGGTCCGATAGGAGGTTTGCGTTCTCCAGACTCGGCCCGGAGAGAGCCGCTCGATCCGCCGCCACGTCCTCACGGCTCGTATTCGTGAAGTAGGTATGCATCTTTCCTAAGACGCCAACAATCACGTCTGAAATCTGAAGCCCTGGCTCGGCTTTAGAATCGGCAAACCGAAAATTCGTAACCGGTTTCCCTTGGCTGGTCAGAGGTGTTTCCAGCAGGCGGTCGTGGATGACCTTCTCCATGTCGAAGATGTGGGTCGAATTCTTGAAGATCGCGATGCGCCCCTGGTAAAAGGTGCTGAACTCATCGATGAGAAGGTTCGGGGAGTAGCCTTCAATGAAATCTAGACTCTCCAGCGCTCGTCCGGCCTGCAGCACACCTTTCAACACCATTGCATTGAAATCCGGGAGTATAGCACTGTTGTGTTCAAGAATCTCGATCAGTTTATCGAGAAAGGGCTTCCGCGCCTCGGGCGACAGCCCAGGATAGCCGAAATCGTGGAATAGCTGGATGGTCGAGGCCAGTTCGCAGCGCAGCACTGCGACGAGGTCGCTTTTCAAGAGGGCCTGGTGCTGCAAGAGCATCGGATTGCGAAGTTCAGGGACGATCGAATCGATGATATCTGCAACTGACCAGTAGAATGGGTCCAGCTCGTGATAGTGGATCATCAGCCCCTTATCGATAAGCCATCGAAGAAGCGTGGTCAGCTTTCTTGAGCGAAGAACGTCGAGAAAGTCACCCTTGGCGACATGCTCCAGTTTGATTTCGGGAGCCGTTTTCTGGATACGCATCGCTTCTCGAAGCGGTTGAATCTCAATTGGTCGTGGCGCTCCTTCATGCACGATGCCGCCGAGGACGAATACCTTCAGCTCGGCAACGTTCAAACGTCCATCGTCAATATACAGCTTGCGGATATTGTTGGTCTGATCGTGATAGAACGTATAGACGCCGTCGGCCTTGGTCAGCCCATGTAGCTCGATTTCAGAATTCCTGAGTTCGTCGATATCCATCAATTCAGTTCTCAGCTGCGGTGCGTGATCGTGGATACCAAGAGTTTCCAAAGCCCCCCCCATTCGGGCCGATAACAAGATCGCGGCACCTGTTGTATTCAATCTGCCCCAGCTCGGTGGTGTGGGCTGCAGGATTTCTGTAATCAACCGTCAGGACGTTGAGGAAATCGGCGAGGCCGTTCGCATCGAGTAGCCAATGTGAGCCAGACCAGCTTGAGACCTGCTTCAAAAAGCCTTGCAGGAGAACGCTCCGCCGTCGCCGGTCCTCGCTGTTCGCCAGCGTTCGCAGGAAGTGCGCGACCGAACCCAGCTCTGGAGGACGCCTAGTGGGGTCGGCACAGAAGGAGGCCACGCGTCCGTAGTCCTTGTCACCCTTGTCGGCGGCGAGGTCAGCCCCGGAAAGCCGGCTCGCCAGAGGCCGCAGAAGGAGGCGAACGGTTTCCAATTCGACTGATTTGCAAAGGCCGATGACGGCCGGAGACCATTCCAGTTGGGGTTGTCCTCATAAATGGGCGGAGACATGCTCCGAGGTCGAGATAAACCGCACCGATTCAGGGGAAAGTAACTTTGCGCGCTTCGCCGACGCTCTGAGCAACCGTTCAGTCTGCGCAATTTCGTCCTTGTTGACCAGGCTCAACAGCACAGATGCAAGGGCATCAGCGCGCTCTTCCTCCGGAGAAGTGCCTGCCTTGATCTCGTGAATCGATAGCAGGCGGCCATAACAGCCGTTGCAAAGGCGTCTCGACCAGTCATCACCATAGATGGTAACGGGCTTTGCTTTCTTCGACTGCCCGCAACGGAAGCAAGTGAATGCCGCACTCTGCCCAAGCCTGCATTGCTGCATCGGCCCGCGTGGCGGGTAGGTCTTCTCAAATTCGAACGGGACCGGTTTCATCGTCATCGTCGCAAGGTAGACCACAACCTCAGTTTGCACTACAGTTTAATTGAACCTGTAGGCACACGGATCGCCATGAACGTGAGACTTAAAGAGGAGAGCGCGGCAGTTGAAGAAATCATCGCAAGGCCCGGCGGAAGAAGTCATCCGCTTCTATGAGATCGAGCAAGCGAAACTCCTCCTCGATTTCGAGAAGGTCGCTCTATTTACGAAGCACCCGACTTCGCTAGGACAATTCCGTGAAAGCCGCCTGAGGCAATATCTGAGAGACTTTACGCCGTCCCGCCTCACGGTTGGTACAGGCTTTGTGAGTACTTGGAATCAGGGTTCCGGAAAAATCAGTGACGACCAGAGCAAGCAAATCGACTGTCTCGTATTTGACTCTCAGACATTCTCGCCACTACTCCATACAGATGACTATTCGATCATTTTCCCAGAAGCATTTTATGCGGCAATCGAGGTAAAAAGCTCTCTGACCTTTCATCGCGAAAGTTCGGGAACGAAGACACGGTCCGAAAAATACCCCCTCGGCGGCGGTCATCAGGAATCATACCGATGGTCCGGCACGATGATTGAGGCACTTGCCAACATTGCATCGCTTACACACACCATCAAGGGAAGAACGCAAGGCACGTTCCATGGTGTCTTCGCCTACAGCATGACGTTTGACTGGAATCTTCTTTACTATGCCTTCGATAACAATGAGATCCAGACCCAGCTCGGTATTACGCACATCGACGAGTTGCCCGTCGCCATTTGCGTGCCGGGCTCATTGATAATCCACCTGTCGCCTTACGACATGTTCGAAACTGCGCCGCACCACGACGAAGCGAGTTCATTTTTCAATGTTATCCAGACGACCGAGACACATCCCGCCTATCCGCTCCAGTTCTTCTCGACCTTCTATACCAATCAGATCAATCATAAGCTGGAGACCAAGAAGCCGGACAAGGGAAGGCTGTTTTCAGCTATCGGATCCAAAGTGGCGATTTGGAGCCATCATTTCGATTTGAACTCCGAGGGCTATGAAGACCAATAGCCTCAAGGCGTTACAAGCCATAGGAACGCCGCTCCAAGTTCGGCGACAAGCTCTTCAGTGGCGCAAGCTTCGCTGCCGAAGCGTCCGGATAGGTCCCGGTCGCAGCGGTGAGGCAACGCCCTCCAATGCGTCAACTCGTGAAGCAGGGTCGAGTAGTATGCCTCGGCCGCACCCGTTGTTGCCGATCCGGTGAAGATTTCACGCGGCGGCATATGGATTTCGTCCAGCTTCAGGATGAAACAGGCCTGATGCCCACCGTGGATAACCTTGGCTCCAGTGCGAGCAGTGAAGCCTTCAACGTCGGTCAGCTTTTCAACCGGAGCGGTGGTAGCGCCCCCTTGGAAGCAATCGACCTGGTCCGCATTGAAGACAGGCGTCGCCCCCGAGCGAATGCCCGCGTCGTGGACTCGTTTTCGGCGTCGTCACTTGACGCTACCTCAACCTGCTTGTAGAAAACCACGTACTAGCCTTCTGGCCCTTGCGGACCGTGGCTCCTTCCTCGGCCCATTGCGACGAACTCGGCTATCTGCCCTTTGAGCCCAATGCCGCACATCAATCTGCAATCGCGACTTGAACCTGTTTTTCTTCTGCGGTTGCTGTGGGCATGTGGGCAACGCGATTGCGTTGTCCAAGCGTAGCGGCATGTCCACAGCGCCACGGGCTCAGGTCTTTCGGGGGGATGACAGTGTTCGGCGCAGGCTCTCCCGGCGAGGTCAAGACAATGGGCGTTGTGGACGAGGCGATCGAGCACGGCGTCGGGCGTAAGTCGGATCCCCAATCAGCACGTGCCATGTGTCAACGGGAAGTTGGCTTGTGACGAGGGTGGAACGTCGGCCGTAGCGATCCTCCAGGATCTCCAGGATCTCCAGGAGATCATGGCGGGCGCCGGCATCGAGCGGGCGGAGGCCCCAGTCATCGAGGATCAGCAGATCGACGCGGCCAAGGGCGCGCAACAGGCGGATGGCGGCCGTCGCCGCGAGCGAGCGCCAGTTCGTCGAACAGGCGCGGGACGCGCTGGTAGAACACGGAGCGGTTGTCGCGACAGGCCTTGTGGCCGAGCGCCGAGGCGAGCCAGCTCTTGCCGACGCCGGCCGGGCCGCAGGACTTCATTCTCTTAGCTGAAAAACGTCGGAGATTAGGGCCGCAACGCAGGAATTTGGCGGCAATGAGTTACTCGCTGCAACAATCAAGATGAAGGTTCTTGCTATAGTCGGAACAACATCTCGCTACGGTCGGCGCTCAGGCTAGCAAAAAGCCCCCTGCGAGGAGAGGGATTGTGACCGATCGCGTGCCCCCCGTACTCCAAATGCTTGACTGCTCTAACCATAGAGCTCTCGAGCAACTGTTCGGCAGGCGGCCTGAGCACCAGCGTTCTCTTCCGGCGGATCCTGCGAAGGGTCTGTTGTGAGGAACGTAATCCTTGCGCGTCTTTCTATCCAACAGCTTTCGGCAATAGGGGAGTGCCTTGAGCCGATCGTCTTGAAAGGACGCGTGGTTCTGCAAGAGCCAAAAAGGCCGGTCGAGCACGTCTACTTTATGGAGAGCGGCCTCGTCTCATTGAGAGTTATTGCCGCCCGCAGCATGCTCGAAACGGCAGTCATAGGCTATCGTGGCGTTGTTGGCACTTCTTTTTTGTGGGGAGGACATCTTTCAACGCATCAATCAGTCGTCGTCTTTCCCGGAAGCGCTCACAGAATTCGGGTTGAGGATCTTCTTCGGATCATGAAAGCGCATCCCGAGATCAAAGACCATCTGTTCCAGTACGTCCAAGCGCTAACATTTCAGTGCGTCCAGACGGGATTGTGCGGGATTCGGCACCATCGTGAAGAGCGCCTGGCGAGCTGGCTTTGCCTTGCCAGTGAAGCTACTAACACTCGCGTGCTGCCAGTCACCCACGATTACCTTTCCTCGGTACTGGGACTTCGCCGCGCGGGCGTGACGGAAACCTTGATCCGCTTTGAGCAGCAAGGACTAATTCGCAAGATGCGGGGTGTCTTGCAAATCGATGAACCCAAGTTGCTCAAAGAGAAGGCATGCTGTTGCTATAAGCTCGTCTCAGCTGCCTATGCCTCCTCATCAGTACCCACCCTCTGGGAAGAACAGGCGAGTTAACAAGGTGCAAGCTGCCTTCTGCATCACTGCTCGTGCTATTTATCCTGGGGCGTAGATGAAGCACATTCGTCGTGCGGAGCGGGTCATATATCGCGTCATGGAGGTTCAGCACGAGCTGATCTTATCGGCAGCATGGTGCAAATGTGGGGATGTGCATCTTGATCACGGCCCCCGAGGAGGAGCAATCAACGTCCGCCCTTTGAGTTGCATGCCCATGGGGTCGCTCGCAAAAAAACCTGCGGGCCGCTCGATGAACTAAGCTGACCGATGCGGTGATGACGAGATGACCACCATTACCCTTATTGGTTAGCCCAAACTCCTTCGAACCTACTGAAAGCGACGCTGCCCGGGCCCATAGGCTTATTGGAGGGGTAAGTATCCCCGACAAAGCCACGGGTTTTAGGATCGGGGCCGCTTGATCTAGCCTGTCTGGGCAAGA
This sequence comes from Bradyrhizobium glycinis, assembly GCF_016031655.1. GTDB lineage: Bacteria > Pseudomonadota > Alphaproteobacteria > Rhizobiales > Xanthobacteraceae > Bradyrhizobium > Bradyrhizobium glycinis. Next base: position 82,200 of record NZ_JACCHQ010000017.1, on the reverse strand, counting down.
CATTCTCGCCACTGGCGCATCGCGCCAGAATTGGTAGGAGATGGTCACTCGAATTCGGCGTATTCATTGCGAGTTCGATGCGCGACTTGCGCCTAACGCCATAGTTTGTATGGACTCTGGCGGCAACGAGGTTGTTGTCATTCTATTCTATCAGTCGCCTGACAATTCGGCGACTGTTCGTGATGCGAGCTGGCATGCCTCCGCTCTGGATTTCGTCACATGAGCCTCAGCCGCCGTACCACGAGGGGGCAAGGATGACTCCGCTCCTCGAGTCGACTTCGCGCGGCTCTGCCACACGGATCGTTCTTGTTGGCAGGGATCGGGCCGGCTGCTGGGTCGCACTTGAACAGGGGGGCTTCTTTGGCGGCCTTTTTGTCGACCGCGCGCATGCCCTGAAATATGCGCTGCTCGAGAATGGAGGCCATCCAGAGAGCATCATCGAGGTCACGCGCGAGATTGAGCTGGAGTTTCGCATCAGCTCATGAGCGCCGCAATGTCAAGTTCGCAAACAGATTTCCCTGACGAAGTGAGCCTGACAGAAAACAACGTTAGCCCAATGCAGGCTTGCCAGACCAGCCGCTCCCGTCCATGCGGTACACCAATGCTGGAATCGGCCTTTAGCAGAGCACCCAGCTTAACTGACCACAGCTCTTTCTTCGTGCCACCTACCAATGCTAGCAATTGATCGCTTGTCTATCTAGACAATCTCTCCAGCCACAAGGGACCAAGGGTCCGCCAGATGATCGAGGCTGCGGGTAGGCCTGCTCTAGCCTGCCTCCGTACAGCCCCGACTTCAATCCGATCGAGAACGCCTTGGCCAAGCTTAAGGCGCTCTTGCGTCAGTCCGCAGAACGAACGGCCTCTGGAGCGCGATTGGGAGCAATGAATTGCATCTGGGCCGCTGCTGCGCGCCCGCGTTCATCTTTCGGGAAGATCGAGCGCCGCCATGCCCGAAGATTTACCGTCCGAGCATTTTCAACAAACGTCCCATTCAGCGTGGCGGCATCCGAAAACAACAGGACGTAGCGAGGGCCGGGTGGAAGTAAAATTGACGCTCCTCGCAATTAGATGGCCGCTTCACAGCTCAAGCCCGCGGTCCCCAAGCACTTGGCGCATCAGAGGGCCCTTGATCTCGCGGGCGATCTCCTCGCTGATCTGGGCGCCGAATTGCGCCTCGGCATCGCGATCTCCGGTTAGCTGATAGTCGGCGAGCCGTTGCTCAAGGCGGCTCGGAAACTCCTCCTCCAACGCCTGCCTCAGCCGGCCCTCCATCTGTGCATGAGCTTGTGGGGCGATCCGGCTCACCACCATCTCCCAGGGTTGCCAACGAGCTGCCAGATAGTCGGCGAACCCCGCCGCCTCCTCATTGCGCACCTGGATCTCGGCTGCCGTGAGGTCGTCTTCAGTGACGTGGGCGACATCAAAGAATCGCATGTCCGGAGCGATGAGCTGCAGGTCCAGCCGCTCACGTAGCTTGACTTGAAAGGCGAGATAGACCTCGATCTCGTCGACGAACCCGAGCGAGTCGACCTTCTGACGGGCGATCGGCTCGAGCGCGTTCAGGCGGAACAGGACCCGCGCCTGCTGGATGAGTTCGCCGAGCCGATCGTCATAGGCTCCGTCCTCGACATCAGCGTTCAGACGTGCGGTCTGCATGCCGTTCCAGGTCAGGGTGACGCGATCCTGGCAGGTCTCGCTCGCCTCGTAGGCCAGCTCAAAAAACTGCCGCCGCAATTCCGGCCTGATCGCCGCCTGCCGTAGATCCTCGGCCACCGCTTCTCGGAATTCGGGATTGTCATAATTCACAGTCTTCTGCAGCTTGTCGAGGAAGAGCGCGTATTCCGGGGCACCCTCCTCGCGGGCGAAGTTCTGCCAGGCGGCGATCACCTCCGGCTCGCCCTTCAACCAGTCGGCGACTGCATCGGCGAGCGGCCGTTCCTGGTTCACTAGCGTTCCTGCATCCGTTGAAAAGAAGACCCGCGGGCCGACATAGCTCGGCGCATTCAGGGCTGCCGCCAAATTCGTCCGCACCTGCTCGGGCAGCGCATTATCCTCCAAATAAACCATGCACCCAGAACCAAGCCGGGTTAGCAGGGTCTCCGGCAGGCTGGTCAGCCGATTGTTGCGTGCCTCGAGCATCTGGAGCTCGGTCGGGAGGTTCTCGGGCAAGCTCGAGAGGCTGTTGCCGCTGATGTGGAGTCTCTGGAGCTCAGTCGGGAGGGTCTCGGGCAGGCTGTTCAGGCGATTATCGCGGGCGAAGAGCAACAGGAGCTCGGGCGGGAGAGTGTCGGGCAGGCTGGTCAGCCGGTTGCCGTCGGCTTCGAGCTCTTTGAGCTCGGGCGGGAGAGTGTCGGGTAGACTGGTCAACCGGTTGCTACCGAGGGCAAGCGACTGAAGTCCGGTCGGTAGGGTGTCGGGCAGGCGGGTCAACAGGTTGCCGCGGACATCGAGGTCCTGGAGCCCGGCCGGCAGGTTGTCTGGCAGGCTGGTCAGCCGATTGTTGCAGACGGCGAGTCTCGAAAGGCTCTCCGGAAGCGTTTCGGGCAGCCCGGTCAGCTGGTTGCTGGCGATGACGAGAGACTGCAGCCCGGGCGGGAGGATGTCGGGCAGGTCGGTTAACCGGTTGTTGCTGGCGTCAAGCGTCCGGAGTCCGGACGGCAGGGTGTCAGGCAGGCGCACCAGCTTGTTGCCGCTGACGTTGAGCGACTGGAGCCCGGGCGGAAGGGCGGCGGGCAGTGTCGTCAGGCCCAGATCATGCAGCTCCAGCCGTGCATAGACGTCGCCGGCGTCTGTCCAGGCTTTAATTCGTCCTACGGCCTCTTGGCGTTTTTCGTCTTCCGTCTGCCCCTCCTCGCCGGCCCAGCTGTCCAAGATGGGGTCGAGCCGCGATTGCCTGAGGACAGGATCTTCAAGGTCCGTCGTACTGCCGTCGCCCGGTCGGGGCTGTCCGCCGAGGATTGATGCTCCGAGATTGTCGTGCCAAGGAATTGCCGGGGTCGTTGGCCACTCAGGCACCAGATCACCGGGCTCCGCCCACCAATGCTCCTCCTGATCGAAACTTTGCGTCGGCCAATCGGCAGCTGCATTCACGCCGTGCCAACTATCCGTCAGACTGAAACTGTCGGGTGGCAACTGGCTACCCCGATCCGCGGCCGGAAAAAGCAGATCTTGATTGACCTCTTGTCCAGAGAAGACGGGCGAATCCGAGCGCAAGCGCGAGGTGCCTTGTCCGACGCGATCCCCGTGCGGCATTCTCCAAAAATCCGCATCTCTGTTCGACACAGCGTCGCGGCCGCCAAGGCTATTTGAATTGGTGGGCGGGCGCTCGTGCGGATGCAACTCGTTCAGGTGCTGCTGAAACCCCGCTTGGCACTCCTGCTGCTGTTCCAGCTCGTCGTCGTTCGCCCGCTCGACATCTGGGGCCTCGAATGGGTGGAGGTGCTTGAACGGATCCATCCGATTCTCCTGACAAATCTGAGCAGCTAACGTCGAACCTGGATAAACACGCTCTCGCTACGAGGCTTAGCTTTCGAGAAGCTGACGAGGAATCAGAATGATTGTAACTGCCCTGTAAGGTCTCCGTGGGAGGCTTAGCGCTTGAATGCCCGTACCGCAGCTCGACATGCCGAGCCCGGACACCGCCGGCCCACAACGATCTCGGCGATCTTGTGGACTCAGGAACCGGCAGCGGATGGGCGATATAGGGGACGATCTCACTGCGGCGAGGAACCGCGTCAAAACATGATGTGCTATGGGTGAACGTAGATGAACCCAAAAGCCAGCACGGCGGCGCAGGATCAAGCTCATTTTCCGCCGCCTGATCGAACGTGATCAAGCCGCGCACGAGCCAGGCGATTTTCGTGACGTGCGCTAACGTGGATCCGGAACGGGTCTTTATGTCTCGCCGTCATGCTCGCCGAGGAAGCCCGCCTTCGTGACGGAAGCCGAGCTTGACGAAGCGTTCATCACCGATGACGATCTGCTGTAGGCGCAAAAACTCAGCCTCATCGAGCGGCCCCGCTCCTGCTTGGCCGATGACCTTTGCCCGAGCGCTGGATGGTAAGCGGCAAAGAGACCCCATCTGGGGACTGGAGAGCGATCGGCTATCGGCTGCGGAGTCTGTGAGCTTCTATGTCTGCGGCTAGTTCTGAAACTAGAGCCTTCCATAGGATTGAAGCTGTCGTCGAGCGTCTCGAGGGGCGCCGCGACAGCTTCGCCGACGCTGGTCGGACAAGTTCAAAGCGCAAGTTGTGGCAGAGGCGCAGGAGCCTGGCGCGAGTGTATCGGGGATCGCCCTTCGCATTGGGCTTCACCCCTCGCAGCTCTTCGCCTGGCGTCGCGACGCTCGGGCCGAGCGAACTTGCTTGTCGCGGCCTTCGAGTCGCGAAGCCGCGGTGGCGTGCATGTCAGAGGCTGTGATCGAGATCGCCATTGGCGAGGTGGTCGTTCCTGCCGGCAGATGTGATTGGTGACATGGCCGGGCTTTCTCCTACCGCGTGCCAACGACGGTTGAAGAGGCTCCGCTCGGAGGGCATCATCCAGGCCGACATGTCGGCGCATTTGGCAAGTTATCCGCTCGCCATGTTGTATTTGGGAAGCCGGAGACCCCGCTCGGCAACGGTGAGCCTGTTCAAACCGGTACCTTGCGCTTCTGACGAACTTCGTCGCGCCGCCGGCGGCTCTTCAGCCTCTCGCCTTGGGTTCGACGAATTCAGCTGAGAATCGTGAAGACGTTGAGATAACCAATGTTTTTTTATCGGCTTCGATCAGCCCTTCCACCTAATTTACTCAGAACAAAGCCGCCTCGACGCATAGGTGTATTCAAGGGCCAGTTGACGCGCATCTTCAATGAGATTGGCCGCGCCGCTGTGTCCCCCGTCGATGTTCTCGTAATAGAAGTAAGGCTGACCCAGCGCGGCGAGCTTCGCGGCAGCTTTGCGTCCGTGCGCTGGATGCACGCGGTCGTCCTTGGTGGAGGTAAGAATTAAGGGAACGGGATAGGACTTGCCAACCACCAGCTTTTCATAGGGAGAGTAGCGTTCGATCCACGCACGCTGTTCGGCAATGGCGGGGTCACCGTATTCGCCAATCCAGTAGGCGCCCGCGCCCAGCTTGGTATATCGAAGCATGTCAAGCAGCGGCACGTCGATGATCGCCGCGTTGAAGAGCTCGGGACGTTGGGTGATTGCCGCGCCAACGAGCAGGCCACCCTGGCTGCCGCCAATGACTCCAAGCCGGCGTGGACTCGTGATCTTGCGGCGGATCAGGTCCTCGGCAACGGCAATGAAATCATCCCATGTCGTCTGCTTCGTTGCCCCCTGGGCGGCTTGATGCCATTGTGGGCCGAACTCGCCGCCCCCGCGCAGGTTCGCAATGACATAGGCATTGCCCTGTTCGAGCCAGAGCCGTCCCCTCGGCCCCAGGTCAGAGGGCAGAAGCGGGATCTGAAAGCCGCCATAACCATAGAGAAGTGTCGGAATTGCGCCGTCAAACCTGGCGTTCTTGGGCCGCACCAGAAAATAGGGAATTGACGTGCCATCACGCGAAGTGGCTTCGAGCTGCTCTACGACATGGTTGGGCGCATCGAAGGCAGTCGGTGTCTTCTTCAATTCCTCAAGCCTTTTGCTTTCGGCATCAAAATACCAGACTGACGTTGGTCCGAGATAGCTGGAGACGGTAATCATGACCCGGTCCGCTTCATCGTAGGTAACTGACAGGCTGACACCTGTATGTTCCGGCAGCGGTATCGGCGTCGCGGACCAAGCTCCCTGAGCGTGCTTATAAACGAACGCTTTGCTCTGAACGTTCTCAAGGATCGTCAGGATCAAAAAATTCTTTGTGGCGGTTAACTCGCTCAGGGCCTGGCGGGGCCCAGGTTGAAAGACAAGCGAAGCTTTGGTGCGCAGCGGATCCTGCTTCCATTCGTCGAGGTCATACGAGATCACCGAGCCCGCCGTGAAGCGGTTGTCCTCGGATGGCGCCCAGTCCTCGTCAAGTTTCACAAGCAGACGGCCGCACGCGAGCGTGACGATTTCGGCCTTCTTCGGCAGATTGAGCTTGACGGGCCCATCGGGGCGGAAGACCACATATTCGGACCCGAAAGTGTTGATTGCACGGACCGCGCCGGTCGCATGAATATGACCCTCGCTGTCACGAAGCACGAGGGGCTGCGTGTCACTGTCGGTGGGCTCGCCACGAAAGATCTCGCGAGCCTCACTGAGCGACTGAGCGCGTTTGAGCTCCTTCACCACAAAGGGGTAGCCGGCTTGCGTCAAAGTCCCCTCGCCCCAGCCTCGTGCAACAAGGAGTGTGTCACCATCGACCCAGCTGACGTCCTGCTTGCCCTCTGGGAGATAAAAGCCGCCCGCAACGAAGGTCTTCGCGATGCGATCGAACTCTCGTATCGACACGGCGTCCTTGCCGCCGTCGGAAAGACTAATTAGGCAGAAGCGCTCTTCAGGCGGAAGACAACTGGCACCTCGAAAGACCCAGTTTCTGTTCTCGGCATCGGCCAAGGCGTCTACGTCGAGGATGGCTTCCCACTTTGGGGCTTGGCTACGATCGCTCTCGCGCGTGGCGCGCCGCCAGACGCCGCGCACGTGGTTCTCGTCCTGCCAGAAATGCTCCAAACCGCGCCGCCCCAATGCAACATACGCGGCCCGATCCTTCTGCAGAATGGAGTGCGCCTTTTCGTAGAAGTGCCGATAGCGAGGGTCTGATTGAAGCACCCCGAGCGTCTTCTCGTTCTCGGCGCGAACCCAAGCCAATGCGGCTGGCCCTTCGATCTCCTCGAGCCAACGGAATGGATCACCAGTCAGTGCCGCATCGGTTCGCTCCTGTGAAAGCGTCGTGGAGATGAAGCAGGCAATCGAAATCAGCGTGGCCACGAGGAGTGATGTCTTCACGGATTTGCTCCGGCTGAGGTCGAGCGGCCACGCTCGCGGGCCGCGGAGCGTCAAGCAGAAGCGGCAGAAAGCACGCAAGCGCGTGACATAGCGCGGCTTGCGTTATGTCGCGGGCCGTTCACTGCAAGCTGCGTGCCGGCTAAAGAGCCCCAAGTTTCGGCCGTTCGGAGCTGCATGACCCTGTTCGGTTGCCGACATTGGTTGCCAAGCGGACATCACAGCGTGTCGACGAACCGCCTCCCAGAGAGCGCCAGCGATTTTGATCTTCAGTGGCAAAAACCCGGGACGCAGCGATGCTGCTTTCCTCCGCATATGAGCTTGTCCTTTCTCGCTGGCGTCACCGGGCAGGTTCGTCGACGGGCGTCATCCCCACGAGGAGCAGCGCATTGATCAGCAGCCAGGTCGAAATCGGCGAGTGTGGTATGCATGGCGACCTCCGACTCATTGACTGCAAGCGTTCCCGCTTGGACGAGCTTTTTCCTCGCTAAACCACAAGCCACGCCGATAGCTAGGTTCGTTGACTGATGTCGAGAGGATTGCGCTTGAGCGAAGAGAGTAACAACGCCCGCGAAAGGGCCTAGTTACACGTCTTGAGATTGAGCCAGCAAGCAACAACGAGTACAAGCACCAGATTAGGTTCTTCGGCGCAAAACGGAAAAATGAAGCTAGGCATCAGCAGCAATTGAGGGAACTACGGTCCAGCTTAAACGATCCTGATCCACCCGGCGGGGCACCGACGCACGAGCCGTGATCCTCATCGAAGCGCTATTGCATAAAGAAGATCAAGGGCGAGATTTTCGATCGAGAATGCCCGCTGCTGCCGGATCGTCTGGGCCGGTTCAAGGCTAGTGCAACCCTCACTGCGAACTGTTCCGTAACGTGGCGTTGCGGCCAAGAGCAAGCGCCGCTCTCCGTGGCGGAACGATCAACGGGCAGCAGCGCTTCCGACTGGCGCCGCCACCACTCGCATCAACGTCGCTTAGAGAGAGAACCTGAGTTGACTGTATCGCCCCTTCTGATCACGGACCACTCACATGATGTCTTGATTTCCGGCCGCCCTGCGCCGCCCGCAAGAACCGCGTCAGCGCCAACGCCTGGATTGCTCCTAAGTCCTGCTATAGAAGTCTGTCATCCGCCCTGCCATGCTTTTCACGATCAGTCCTCGCGGCCACCGAGCTCTTGTCCGCGATGATCACCGCGTGAAGCTGTTGGTGCCGGCAGATCCCAGAGTCTGTCCTGTGTATGCTTCAGTGGAGCCGCTAAAGCCACAAAGGCCGACTTCACGTCTGCACAGGCAGCCTCCTTCAAAGCTGCATCAGCGGGGTCGATCTCGTTATAGGCGGTCAGCGCCGCGGCATAATTTTGATAAAGCGGCATCTGAGCCTCGTTGGTCCAGCCGAGACCCAGATGGTGGAACTGATCAGCCGGAACGGTGATGCGGCTCTTGTCCAGCTCCCGGAGGTAGTCCGCCGACCAGTCGTGGATGGTATAGGATCCAATCTTATCCATCATCGACCGGAAGCGCCTGACACGCTCCTCAAGCGGCATCTTGGCCGCTTTCGAAATAGCATCCGCGATTTCTTCGGGATGGTTTGGATCTACCAGCAGAGCCTCGTCTCTGTTGAAGTCTTCAGCCGCCCCAGCAAACTTCGATAATACCAGAACGCCGGGATCCTTCGGATCTTGGGCAGCAACATATTCTTTCGCAACCAAATTCATGCCGTCCCGCAGCGGCGTGACGACGCCTACATGTGCCGCGCGGTAAAGACGCGCGAGTGCAGCCTGGCTGAATGGGTCATTCGTGTAGTGGATCGGCCTCCACTCCTCTGTGCCATGCTCGGCATTGACATGGTTGATCGCATTCTCCACGTCCTCCTTGTACTTTTGATACTCGTCGACGTCAGCGCGTGAGGACGGCGCGATCTGCAACAGCGAGATGCTGCCCGGCTCGGCCGCCAAAAGCTGGTCAAACGCTTCGACGCGTTTGTCGATGCCTTTCGTGTAGTCGAGCCGGTCCACGCCAATCGCAAACTTGGCGCCCTCGAAGTTTTGCAATAATGACGAGATTTTTTCTTGCTCTGCGGGCGAGAGCTCTGCCGCAAGATGCTCTGCGAATTGCTTGGGATCGATGCCGATTGGGAATTTTTGAAGTCGAGTCTGGCCGCGCTCCGTGGTCACAACGCCATCCTTGCTCTCCAGCTCAAAATAGGTTCGCAGGCAGGCCAAGAAATTGTTCAGATCCCGGTTTGTCTGAAAGCCGAGCAGATCGTATTCCAGCATCGACTTCATCAGTTCGCGATGGTTTGGTACGCGCTCTATCATGTCGGGCGTTGGCCATGGCGTGTGCAGAAAGAATCCGGTCGGCCGCTCGATGCCGAGGTTATGCAGATCGCTCCCGAGCGGGAGCAAATGATAATCGTGCACCCAGAATGCGTCTCGATCCCGCAAGTCGAACGCCGCACGCGCGATGAATTTGTTCATCTGTCGATAGCTGTCGTATCCCTCTTCCGCGCGCGACATCCGGTCGGACAGGGAGTGTAATATGGGCCACAAGGTTGAATTTGAATAGTCTCGATAGTAGCCGCGATGGTGCGCGGCCGGCAAATCGAGTTCGACCACATGGCCTTCGCCAGCCCTCACCAGTGGCAGGGGCCGCTCAGTCCCGTCGCCGCGGTTCTCCGAGGAGAACATCCAGACCGCACCGGAATGTTCAACGACCGGCTGGAGGGCTGCGGCAAGTCCGCCGGTCTGGGGTTTATTGGGGTCAAACGGCGCGCCGCGGTTTGAAATGACGACCAGATTCATGTCGGGTTGATAGCTTACCGAGCGATGCTCCACGTCGCCCGAGGCAACACCATAGGAAGGACCTGCACTTGCTTCTTGCTGCTGCTCCAGCGGTATCTCGTCCTGATGCAGGTCGAAGGCCGCTTGGCCTATGGTTTCGTCTTGCTGCGCGGCCTGTGATGTACCGCTGGGATCGAACATTGACGCATCGAACGTGCCATGAATACGAAACATGTCGTAACTCCGTCTACCTATATTTGCGTTTGGTGCAGTCGCCGATCAACGCGGAGATATCTCTGTCCACACTGTGGCAGGTGCCGCTTTCGGCAAACCTGACCAGTTGCCGAGCCAAATTGCCGCATCGATACTTGATCAAGGACCTATGCGCGATCGTTGCGCATAAGGCACCGGCATGCCCGACTTCAACAGATCTGCCGGGAACGCTGTAGGCGGCATTGTGAACTTCCTTAAAGATATGAACCATCGACAGCGCAGCTGCGAGGCGGGCGGCCGCCGGACTTGAATGGTCAACTCAGAGTCGGCCAGCCGTGCGAGGAGGCGCTCCGAATTCCTCGCCCATTGGATACACAGATGGGATCCCTTCAGAGGAGACACTTCCAATCAACATCCACATTACTGAACAGGTCCGGATGGGGTCGTGTCCCCGGTGATGGTGTAGCTCGGTAGAGCAAAGCCGTCCGCACGCGCGCCCTCCCATGGCGCCGTAGCGGGCGGGCGGCTTTGCGTGGTCACCGGCAGTTCGCCGGTAGGGTCGGGTTGCTGACACCAACCTGATTCGAGGAACCACCGATGACCGATGAGATGATGAACCTCCGCACGCTCGTGGAGAAGACCCCTGATGCGGATCTGCTGCGCGAGATGATCGGCTTTGCTGCCCAGCGCCTGATGGAGCTGGAAGTGGAAGGCCAGACCGGAGCGACCTACGGCGAGAAGAGCGCCGAGCGTCTGGCCCAGCGCAATGGCTACCGCGACCGGACCTGGGAGATCCGCGCCGGCACGGTCGAGCTGCGCATTCCCAAGCTGCGCAAAGTCTCCTACTTCCCCGGCTTTCTGGAGCCGCGCCGGATGGCCGAGAAGGCGCTCACCGCCGTGGTGCAGGAAGCTTATGTGCAGGGCGTCTCGACCCGCTCCGTCGACGATCTGGTGCAGGCGATGGGCATGAGCGGCATCTCCAAGAGCCAGGTCTCGCGGCTATGCGCGGAGATCGATGACAAGGTGAAGGCGTTCCTCGCTCGCCCGATCGAGGGCGATTGGCCCTATCTGTGGATCGACGCCACCTACGTGAAGGTTCGCCAGCAGGGGCGCATCGTGTCGGTCGCGGTGATCGTCGCGTCGGCGTCAACAGCGATGGCCGGCGCGAAGTTCTCGGCATGGACATTGGTCCCTCGGAGGCCGAGACATTCTGGACGGCGTTCCTGCGCAAGCTCGCCCGCCGCGGCCTGCGCGGCGTCAAGCTGGTCGTCTCCGACGCCCATGAGGGCATCAAGGCGGCGGTCGCCAAGGTGCTCAACGCGACCTGGCAGCGCTGCCGCGTGGGGTCGTTGAAAAAGCTGCAATTGGCTGATTCCGTTTTGGTCGGCGATTCGCGATGGGCGGAGCAAACGAGATGCTGGGGCGCAAGGAGCGGGATCAGTTGGAGCTCTTCATCACTGGCACGCTCAGACAGCTCGTCCCAGATGAGCACGTGCTGGCGCGGGTCGATCGTGTACTTGACCTGTCCTGGCTCAGGGAAGAGGTCACCGATTGCTATTGCATGAACGACGGTCGGCCAGGCATCGATCCGGAAGCCGCGGTACGGCTGATGCTCGCTGGTCTGCTCACCGGGATCGTACACGATCGCAAGCTGATGCGTGAGGCTCAGGTCAACATCGCCATTCGCTGGTTTGCTGGTTATGGCCTGCACGAGCAGCTACCGCACCATTCAAGCCTGACGCGCATCCGCCAGCGCTGGGGCGAAGAGCGGTTCCGTAGGATCTTCAAACGTACGGTCGAGGCCTGTTTGAAGGCCAAGATCGCCACTGCGGAGGTGGTCCACATTGATGCGTCGCTGATCCGCGCCAATGTGAGTTGGGACAGCCTCACCGAGCAGCATGTGGTGGATGTACTGAGCGAAAATCAAAGCGAGGATGAAAGCGAGGCTGAGAGAACGGGCCGGCAAAGCGGCAAGTATAAGAAGATCTGCACGACGTGATCCCGATGCGACAATGGCCACGAATGCCCGAAACCGGCGGCTGGAACCCGCTTACAAGCAGCACACGGCCGTCGATGACAAGGTCGGTGTCATTCTGGATGTCGCGGTCACGACTGGACAAACGAACGAAGGGGAGATGATCGAGCCGCAAGTCGATGAGGTTGAAGCGATTACGGGCATCGACATCAAGGTAGTCACCGCCGATGCGGGCTATGCCTACGCTAAAGTCTACGGCGCGCTCGAGCGGCGCGGCATTGATGCCCTGATCCCAACTAAAGCCGAACCAATCAAGAGCCGCGTACCGCTCAGACGCTTCCGGTACGACGCCAAGAACGACATCTTGAAGTGCCCACGAGGACGTATCTTGCGCCCCGCGCGGCCCATCAAGCACGGCCGTTTCTTTTACTCGAAGGCGAAGGATTGCGCCCGGTGTCCGCTCAAGAGCGATTGCCTATCCAAAGGGCGGGTTAACAAGGCAGTTGTTGTCGGTGACGATTATCCTGCACTGCTCCGCGCCCGCCGCCGTCGCCAGCGATGGAGTAAGCAGGATCGACGGCTCTATCAGCGCCATCGCTGGCGCTCAGAGGGCTTCCACGGCGAAGCCAAGACCTGGCACGGACTGGCGCGCGCCATACGGCGTGGTCTACCGAATATGAAGATCCAGGCCTACCTGACGGCCGCCGTCATCAACCTGAAGCGGCTGGCAGCCGCTCTCCTTGCGCTTATTCTGCCTTGGATTATCCCTTATAGCGCGTTTGCGGCTTCAGAGCGCGCCGTAGCGCGGATTTTAACGAGAGGGCCATGACGGGGCCGGTCGCTGCATCGCGCGAAATCTAATGGCCACTTCTTCAACGACCCCCGCGTGCACTTCATGCGCAACGCGCTGGCCCATGCCGGCAAAAGTGGACGGCGTGTCGTCTCCGCCTTCATCGCCACAGCGTTTGCCCAGGACGATGCCGAGGCCGCACGAGCGCAATGGCGGAAGGTCGCCGATCAGCTCCGCCCCAAGCTACCCAAGCTCGCCGGCTTCCTCGACGAGGCCGAGACCGATGTGCTGGCCTACATGACGTTCCCGCCGCAGCACCGCACCAAGCTGCACTCGACCAACCCGATCGAGCGCCTCAACGGCGAGATCAAGCGCCGGACCGAGGTCGTCGGCATCTTCCCCAATGAGGACGCTATCGTCCGCCTCATCGGCGCGATCCTGCTCGAACAGAATGATGAATGGGCCGTCCAGCGCGCCCGTTACATGACGCTGGAAACCATCGCGCCGTTGAGCGATGATCCAACCGTCAGCCTCCCGGCTATCGCCAGCTGACCAGTCCGGCTCTTGCCGGCGAACGCGGTGTCCCACCGCCAGTTACACCACGCTCAGGGACACGATCTCCGGATGGATTAAACAGACCAAATATCGCCGGAAGAACGGCTCAAGGACTGAGCTATGCGGACCTCGTGCGAGCGCCCTTTTGCCGAGATCGGGCCGATATGCGGTCTCCCGAGAACGAGGGCGCCTTTGGCGGCTTGTTTATCAGCCGCACCCAAGCTCTGAGATATGCGCTCTTCGAGAACGGCCGTCATCCAGAGCGAGGCCTACGCCGCCTCCCTGCGACAAGCTAAGGCACTCCAATTGCACTCCATCGACTGTTCCACCTTCAAAACTTTCACTAGATAAGCATAGCGCACCAATTCGAAGAACTAGTCGTTTCGTATGCATCGCGCTCTCTTGCGATGAGATGCGTTCGCGGGCGTAACGTCGTCTCATCCTCACGACACGTTCCATTCATGTCACCTACCAGTTCTCGCAATTGATTGAGATGCCAGAAACCTGTCACGCTCGAAGCCGGATAACGTCGGCCTCGAAACACGGATTTGGCATGCAGGATCATTCACCATCTGTCCTTGCCCATGGCAATAATCATTCCGTCGATCTAACTCGAACTGATGCTCTGCGTGCTGAGGTCTGCTCCAGCAGCGCACTCTCCTTTCTCATGGAAGCGCATGACGGCCTGTCCGCCGCAATCGCCGGGCGAGCAGGTTTCAAGGGCCTGTGGGCTTCAGGTCTGTCGATTGCCTGTTCTCTAGGTTACCGCGACGCGAACGAAGCATCATGGAGCCAGCTTGTCGACGCCGTTGAGCGGATCGTGGGTTCAAGCCAACTTCCGGTTCTTGTCGACGGAGATGGCGGATTCGGGAACTTCAACAATGCCCGTCTGCTGGCTCGCAAACTCCGTGAGCGCGGCGCGGCGGGGATTGCGCTGGAAGACAGCTGCTTTCCGAAGCTAAACTCGTTTGTTGGCAACCGCCATCCCCTCGCCGACATTGACGAATTCTGCGGACGGTTGCGCGCCGTGAAGGACACGGTTGCAAACGAGCTCGTCCTTGTAGCCCGAATCGAAGCATTAATCGCCGCACACGGAATGAACGAAGCAATCGCACGGGCTCACGCATACCGTGAAGCCGGAGCTGACGCGATCCTGATTCACTCGCGAAGCAGCTCCGCGGACGAAATCCTTTCGTTCGCAGATGCTTGGCAGAACAGGTTGCCCGTCGTTATTGTTCCAACCAAATATTATCGGACACCGACTTGCGAGTATCGTCGCGCCGGCATCTCGACGGTCATTTGGGCCAATCACTCGATGCGCGCGGCCGTCGCAGCAATGCGACGGGTCTGCGGCCGCATCTTCGCTGAAGAGAACGTTGCAACCATCGAGCCCGATATCGCCCCCCTCGAAGATATTTTTGAACTGTTCAGCTATGACGAACTCGCCGAGGCCGAAGCGCGGTACCTCTATCCCAACAAGCTGCAGCATTAGCGTCATTCGCGATTGGCTAGGCCTACGTTTGCTGCTCCACTACTGCCAGAGATGTGTCGAACAGACTACGCCTTTGGCGAACCACATGGATCTGGGCGGCTGGCGCGACCAAATGACTGTCAAGAAAGCAATTATTCTCGCCGCCGGCGTCGGCTCTCGCCTTCGGCCGCTCACGGACCTCCGGCCGAAGCCCTTGGTCGAAGTCAACGGTACGCCGATTCTCTACAAAGCGCTCAGAAATTTGGAAGCCGTCGGGGTCGAAGAGGTGACGCTCGTGGTCGGTTATCGCAAGCACGCTATTCAATACGCGTGCGGGCATCGCTTTGGCGCGCTCGCGATCAACTATGTGGCATCGGCGGCTTTCGACCGTACTGGAAGCGCCTATTCGCTTTGGCTCGCGCGTGACGCGCTGCTTTCCGGAGATTGCTTTCTCCTCGAGGGCGATGTGTTCTTCGAGGAAAGCGCGCTGCGACATCTGCTGGACAGCGGCCTGACTGATGTAGCAGCCATCGTTCCGTTCGACGAATCCATGGAAGGCTCAGCAGTCCTGTTAACGGAAAACGGCCTAATCTCGCAGTTTCGTATGAGGCAAACCGGTGCAAACCTAACTGCGAATGGCCCACGGCTTTTCAAAACGATGAACCTATTCCGACTTTCATCGCCGACTCTCAAGGAGACGATTGTTCCAGCGCTGGACCAAATCATAGGGTCCGGCGCGACCCAGTCCTACATCGAAGAACTTCTTTCGTATCTTATTGACCTGCGCGGCCTGCAGCTTGCCACTGCGCGGTGTGACCATGTCAGATGGTACGAAATTGACACGACTGAAGATCTGCAAGTCGCAGAGCGACTTTTCAGGGGCGCGTAAGATCAAGGCATGCTTCGCAATGGGTGATTTCGATGCTCAAATGCCTCTGAGATCCTGCGAAGGCCATAATAACTGGCGGCCTTATCTTTTCGTTCGTCAGTCTGTTTCTTGCGTTGTGCGATCGGCTTGAACTTGATCGCGATGGCGGTCCTATCCGACCACCTCGACTGCGTAGTGGCAGCTCACACAAAGATCGCCACGTGATGCAGGGTTGAAGGCCAATTCTGACCTCGCCTGGTCGGCTGTCGCTACAATCCACTTGGGCGGGGCCCGCTCATTTATCCGTCGTTGCAACTTTATTTCGGATGAGGCCATGGGCGCCCTCTCAGTTAGCATCTTTGCATTTTGCCTCGAGGCCTTTCACGCAAAATGGGGTAGCAGAATCGAACGGCTGCCGAGCGAGCGGAACGACCGAGCTCCAGTCAGCGCCGGCAAGACCTTCGCCGCCACACTCGACGACCGATATGCCAGCGCTGGTGTGGCCCGCCCCAGTAGCGTCGGGAAACTACGATTTGGTGACATGCATCGAATAGTTCGATTGGAAACATCGAAATTTGTGATCTTTTTATGTTGGTTATAGCCAGTGGTTTGATGACCATCGAAATGGCTGCCTTCGCGCATGAGAGCTCGTGCGCTTGTGGCTTACAATGTGCGCCGGATCCGCGTTGAGCGCGGTATTCCGCAAGAGCAATTGGCCTACGATGCAGGTATTGATCGCTCCTATATGGGCGGACTTGAGCGGCAACAGGCGAATCCGACAATCGATCTTCTCGATCGCCTTGCCGAGACGCTCGGCGTTACTGTCTCCGAGCTGTTTGTTCGGCCATCCAAGGGGGCGCCGCCGCCCGCCACCTTACCTAAAGGTCGCAAGCCCAAGGCGGCACGCCGCAAAAGGACCTAGTCCCCTGACAGGGCCAGGCCGTGGGGGCTGATCTGTGTGGTACCTGCCAAGTTATGAAAGCGCTCCCACGCGGATTTTGTGCGCAGCCGAGCCTTGATTCGCGGTAATCCCGTTATAGACATCGAATAATGTGATGGATATTCAATCCAGCGCCGGAGCAGACAATGGCGGCTCAAGACGAAGAAGTTCCTCTAAACGCCATCCGCGCTTTTGTGATCGTCGCACGCGAAGGCAGCGTCACACGCGCCGCCAGCAGCTTGGGAACGACTCAGAGCTCGGTCAGCCGCTATTTGTCCGTCCTGCGAGACTATCTCGGTGCTGACCTCATCGAGCGGCGCGGCCGCCGCAGTCATTTGACCGAGTTCGGAAGACTATTTGCTAACGCGGTCTCTGAACCGCTCGAGACAGTCGGCTTCACCGCCAAGAGAATGCGACGGCGGGCGGCCGCGGACGCCAATCGGATTGTCATTCGCACATCACTATCGACTTTTGCCTCCTCGCTTCTGATTCCAAACCTGCAAGCGTTCTCTGCTGAAGCGGGCGGTGTCATCGTGGATGTCGTCAGCTCGCTATCGCCGCCGACATCTTCGGATGACTACGACATATTGATTACACGCGACCTTTCCGTCATCGAACCTGCCGATAGTTGGGAGATCTACAATGAGGAGCTGGTATGCGTGGGGCCGCCCAATCTGGTCGCGGGCAGAGAGCTCTCGATCGTTCGATCAACGCCGATACTGAACATCACATCTCGTCCCGACATCCTGCCGACGTGGCTGAGGGCGATGAACCTGTCCTCAAACGACATCCGAGCGGGCGCGCGCTATGATCACAACTATCTTGCTCTGCCGGCAGTCATGACAGGAAAATGCCTTCTTGTCGCACCAGAAATCATCGTCAGTGATCTGGTGCGAGGTGGCGCTTTGCAAATCATTCCCGGCTCACGCGCTCCAAGTGGCATGCAATATCGCGCCTATGCGGTGGATCGCAGCGAGCATCCCGAGATCGCTCGTTCTTTTTGCCGATGGGTTGCTCGCCTTTGCAAAAAGGCGACGCTTGCTCAGGCTACCTGAAAGCCTCTCCAGGTCTCCTCGATGACTCTGCGCCAGATCGCTTTACCGCCTCCCCCGTTCATATCGAGAGCCGTCAACCAGAAAGACAATCCGAACAAGGAGGCGGCGTCTCCTTCCCACCAGGATTACCTCTCGGTTGCAGCCATCCCGACCACAAGGGACAGAGGGAGAGATCTGAGTAGAGATCTCTCCTATCCGCGATCGTGCCATGTCAGAAGAATTGGCTAAGCAGAACGGAGGTCATTGATCGCCCGAGAGCTCATGAAGTGTCATTCCTGCGTCGGCCCTTCTGGAGCAATGCGCGACAGCGAAGGCGCAAGAGGCGCCGCCCCAGCTTAACCAGTCGAATGGTTCGGCTGCGCAGGTCGTCTGTTTTCCAGCCCCGCTCGGCAACACGGTGGCTTCCAAACAGACCTTGCGCGATTTGGCGATAGTTATTTCCTTCCTGCCATCCATCCAATGCGCGTAGCGCGAGGATAAGGCGACGCCGCTTCAAAGCTGGCAAATCAAGAGGAGGCGTTCCGAGCGGCCGATGCTCAAGGGCGAGCCAAAACCGACGTGCGGCCTGCAAGCGAAGCTCGAAATCCGCGTCGAGCAGCAGATCGACCACGACAACAGTCACGCTCGCCGGAAGGCTCTTCAGCCAAAGGCGATGCTTCGCGCCTCCGAGTGGCACGATGGCATGCCAGCCATCCGGCGCGCGACGAACGTCACTGCCCGGCAGATTGCCAAAATCGATCTGGTAGCTTTTGGGCACCACGCATTTGGCCGCCCGCACAGGCAGTACGGTCGACAGCACTTCAGGTGCCCAGAAGACAGCCTGCTGGTCGAATGCCTTTTGCGGATCAGCTGGAAAACGAGAGCCCCCACTTTCCTCGCAACTGCTCCGTGGCTGCGTTGGATCGTTGGCGGCGAGACAAGCGCCTATAATCCTCTTGGTAATCGGGATCTCGGCGCAGCCACTCCCATGCCACGTCGGCAGCTTCTGCCTTCTTGAGGTCGCTGTATGCTTCCTCAGATCTCCAGTCAGTACCCCGCATGTCGCAACTTCCCCGCAAGATTACACACGCGAGCAAGTGCATCTCATGATTGTGGCGCTTTCCGGCTGCGTACGTACCGCGTACCGGCCCTGCACGCATTTAATCGATGGAATGATCGTTTTTTGCGATTGCTAGAAATTCCCCGATCCTGAGAGCGGCGGTGTTCATTGCTTTGGCCAACCGCCACGCAGCAGATCACGATAGCCGTGGCCTGCTAGCCACCTGGCCCGCGTCAGATGACTTTCGAAGGTGCGTCGCGCGCGATCCGGTTCAACGGTCGGGTTAAGCCCAAGCACAACGCGCGCGATTTCGGTCCAATCTGCCTTGTCAGCGTCGGCATCGAGAAGCCGCATGTAGGTGACGGCGTGCTCCTTGTCATATGACGTGAGCTCGGGCGCGCTGGGAGCCAATTCTGCGATCTTCGGGTCGGCCGGCACTGACTGAACTCCTACCGAACTGAAAATTCTAGCGAAATCCGAGCAACGATAACGAACTTACGGCCATTTTGGTACCGCTCGAATCGTCGCGGCCCCTTCTCTTTTTGACCGGACCCATAGCCGCGAACGCATATGGGACAGCTCCATTCTGTGCATCTGCTCTTTGATCGGCCCTGAATCTGCTTGCAGTCCATACGGGGGCTGATCGCAGACTTGCCACACAGCTGAGGGTGTCCTTGCCTCTTCACCCTATCGGCAACGGAGTGGAGGCCGGTCGTTTACCAGGCGGCTGGTAAAGGCCGCAGCCCAAAGGGCAGCCAAGTGAAAACAATTCGTTCACTTTTCGAGCTCCAGCTGAACGGTTGTCCTATTGAGTCGCGGCGCCGCAAAAAGCTGGCGGAACCTCTGGGGTCATTTTGCTGTCCCCCCAGTAGCGAGCTGTCGCGCTGCGAGGTCGCTTGTGATGGGCCAAAGACAAACTCCAGGACATCTGCGTCTCACGGTGACCTGCCGCGTTAAAGCAATAGTCCGCCGACAGCCAACTGCTTGTGGCAAGCTTATCGGAATAGCTCGGCTATAACCAGTGGTTTCATAGCCGTCAGAATGGCTGGCTTTGCGCATGAACGCTCGTGCGCTTGTGGCCTGGAATGTGCGCCGGATCCGTGTAGATCGCGGCATTCCGCAAGAGCGATTGGCTTATGATGCCGGGATCGACCGCTCGTATTTGGGTGGCATTGAGCAGCAGAAAGAGAACCCGAGCATTGATCTCCTGGACCGTATCGCGATGACATTGGGTATTCACTTGTCCGAATTGTTCGCTGAGCCGGCCAGGGGTGCGGCGCCTCCCAAACCGATGTCCAGAGGACGCAAGCCAGCCCACCTGTGTCGGAACAGGAGGTAAAAGAGAGATGTTTATCGCTAACGACGGGGGCACGCGAGCCGGAGCGGCTCACGTGCCCCCTTCGAGTCTACGGCGGCCATTCCGATCTTCGACTGCAAAACAGCGCTCAGCCCGATCTGCTTCCAAGTAAGCCAGAGCATCTTCGAAATGAGCACTTACGCCGCTCGCGTAAATCGATTGGACTGGCCGCTTGCGCCCGAGGCTATCTCTAAGAGTGCGCGCGGGGCTTGCCGAACTAAGTTGCCGCGTCGGCGCAATTCTGGAACAACGGACTCGAGAACTCCTTGAGCCCGCTCGGAGCAATCTCCGGAATTACATGGAATCCATCGGCCGGACCTTGAACGCGCCACACTAAGTCATGCTCTCCCGAACGCCTGAAGCATCATCGTCGCGAA
Source organism: Bradyrhizobium glycinis (assembly GCF_016031655.1). Taxonomy (GTDB): domain Bacteria; phylum Pseudomonadota; class Alphaproteobacteria; order Rhizobiales; family Xanthobacteraceae; genus Bradyrhizobium; species Bradyrhizobium glycinis. The sequence goes on along the minus strand of NZ_JACCHQ010000017.1, from coordinate 61,871 downwards.
AATCTCAATACCAAAGAACTCAAAAACAGATGGAAAACGATACAAGTCGAGGCGGCAATTTCCGGACGTCCCGCTATCGCTGAACAGCTTGACCAAAGGGCGGGTAAAACTGACAACAGCCGCAGAATACACAACAATCATTGACAGCATGAGCTTTGCGGCCTTGAACAACGAAACCCAGAATAGCTTGAGAGCGCATACAAAAACCGGTGATAGGCAGTGCGCCGATCGGTAGCAATCGCACAGCTATTCCCATGTCCGCAATGCAATCGTCCCCGAATGGCGCAGCAGCCCCGTACAAGAGCATGGAGGGACTGGCAGATAACATGCCGGTCTTGGTCGCCGGCGCTCCTACCGCATATAACGGAAATGTCGCGGTCGTCCATAACGGACTTATCGATAACTTTCGCGAGTTGCGCGCTCAACTTGAGCAGAATGGCGCCAAATTTGCTCCGACACGAACACTGAGGTCGTGAGACGGGTCCTTGGCGAGGAGGCGGCGCGGAAAATGGCGCTGCCAACCCGCTCGATAGTTCAAGCTCGCGCGAGCCGCCCGGCGGCACGTCGACGGGACTTGATTCGCACGTAGCGTCAAATTGTAGGTTCGAGAAACAAGCCGCCGCGGCCTTTGAAAAGCCGTCGCAGGGCTAGCCTCACCGGGGAGCATCGCATGACGCTGTCTAAGTACCGACTTCTAGGCCAAGGCTCGCGGCTTGGGTCTAGAAAGCTTGGCTTGGCAACTCCGCACCGCTGCACGCGGTCGCGCTGAGATCGACAAGCGCGCTCGCAACGTCGCGCACCACCATGAGCAATGGGCGGTACTTTAACCGCCGACTTTCGGCTCGCGCACCGCCAACGCTCCAGACTGCGCCACGCCACGTCCGCGAAATGGACTGTTGTTGGAACGTCTTGCGCACTCTCGATGGCAATAGCCGTCTGCGCGTCAAGAGGGAAAAGGACATGATCGATGTAAAACTGCAAAGTGTGCTCTCTTCTCTTGCGCAGCCGGCTAAGGAGCTAGGCGCTCAATCGCCCGGACGGCGGGCGCCAGATGCACGTTATGTGAAACTAAACACCAATGAGAACCCATTTCCACTACCAACAATGGTATGGCGAAGTGCGATCTCGGCGCTCGAACGTCAGTATTTGTATCCGGAAGACGACAACATCGGCTTGAGAGAAGCTGCCGCTGATGCCTACGGCCTCTCGAAGGACCATGTGATCGCCGGCAACGGATCGTCGGAGCTTCTCGCCCTGATCTACAGGGCCTTGCTTGGACCTGGCGACAGCGTCGCAATGATGTCTCCTGGATTCTCGTTCAATCGCAAGCTTGCTCTGTTGCAGAGCGCCAAGCTCCTCGAAGTGTCGTGGAGCGACTCGCATTCCATTCCGATTGAACAGTTGCTCCTCGGTCCGGCAAAGGACGCCAAGTTCATCCTGCTGGCCAATCCCAATAACCCAACCGGGACGTTCGTCTCTATCGACGATATCGAACGCCTCGTTGCACAGTCTGATCGCTTAATCGTGCTGGACGAGGCCTATGTCGACTTCGCACCGGATAACGGTCTGAGGCTCGTCCACCGCTATCCCAACCTTCTGCTCCTGAGGACTTTGTCGAAGAGCTATGCGGCCGCGGGCATTCGCGTCGGCTTCGGCCTTGGTCATCCAGAGATTATTGGACGGCTGCGAAACATCCAGAACGTCTTCAACATGAACATCATAGGGCAAGCGGTCGGAGTCAGCATCCTTTCACATCGCGCGGCCTACGAGGAGAATCATAGGCATATCAAGCGCGAAAGAGAGCGGGTTGCGGCCCAATTACGTCAATTCGGATTCGGGGTAGCGCCTTCTCATACCAATTTCTTGCTGGCGCGGGTGCCGAATGGACACGACGGCAAGTGGTGGCATGCCGCGCTGGAGAGAGACGGCATACTCGTTGCTATCTTTGCAGATGATGGCCTTGAGGACTGCATTCGCATCAGCATCGGCACAAAGGAGCAAATGGACACGTTCTTGACAGCGGTTGCCGCGATCTCAGAGCATGAAACGAGATGAATAGCCAACCGCACGCCGATGTGCGCTCGCTTCACTATACCGCTAGGGGAACAAGAAGGCCGCGACAGCGCATCGTGCCAAAGCAGACACCCATGCAGCTGAGGGCCAGGCGGCCGCCAAATAATGGCTTCCCCTGCGGAGCCGAAGCGTCACCACAATGTCGCGCGATTGGCGCCATGGGTACCGAGAGAGGACCAGACCCGACGATCACGAGATGCGGCGACAACAAATCCGTCCCTTGAACCTCCAGAAAACGAATACGTAGATGACACACCAGTCTTCCTCAAAACTCACTTGCAGCATTTTCGATCACCTGGACGACGACGGCCGCGATCTCGGTCGTCAGTACGAAGATCGCCTCGTCTTGGCGGAGGCATACGATCGCCTCGGCTTCTATGCGTATCACGTGGCTGAGCATCATTGCACGCCTCATGGAAGGGTTCCATCGCCTAGTCTTTTCCTGTCAAGTGTCGCGCAGCGTACGCGACACCTTCGTCTCGGCCCATTGGTCATGCTGCTCAATTCCTATCATCCGCTCCGTGCATTTGAGGAAATCTGCATGCTTGATCAATTGAGCGGCGGCAGGCTGGAGCTGGGCTTCGGACGGGGTACTCTCCCAATCGAGCTGAATTACTTTGGAATTTCGGATGAATCGGCGCCAAGCCGGTATGAGGAAGCCAACGAGATTCTCCTGAGCGCCATGAAGGGTGGGGTCTTGTCCTACCAAGGTCGGCACTTCCAGCTGAACCAGGTTCCCCTGACTTTAACCCCTCAACAGCGTCCATGCCCCCCCATATGGGTGGCAACCAATCGCCCCGACACGGCCATCTGGGCCGCAGGCAATGGCGCAAACCTCGCCTGCATGGGGCCGGCCGCCGTTGTGCGCAAAGTTACCGATGCCTACCACACACATCGAGAGCGCAGTGCCAGTTGTTCTGGTCGTGAGCCATATGTCGGATTGCTTCGCATGATCGTGATTGGGCGATCCGAGACGGATGCGTATTCCCTAGCCCGATCCGCTTACGAGCGATGGCTGCGGAGCTTCAAATTTCTCTACGAGCTCAATTGTGTCCCGACGCCAAAGCCCCTTCCGCTGACATTCGATGCAGCCATCGAGAGCGAATTGTGCGTGGTCGGAACGCCAGCATTCGTCCGGCGCGTTCTGCTCAATCAGATGGACGAAGCCGGCACAAATTACCTGCTTTGTCAGCTCGCCTTCGGTGATTTGCGCCTAGATGCCTCGCTATATGCAGCCAGGATCATCCAATCCGAACTGCTCGGCCGGACCTGAGTGCTACATCGTCATTTTCGCAGGAGGACGTCGTTCTGGCCTACCGGCGGCTCATGCCGCCCCATGACGGGGGCATCTACCTTCGCCGACAGGAAGACCACTGTGGCGTAAGGGCGGCAGGGGCGGCCAAGTGCGATATAGCGAGCAGCAGGGTCGGCACTCAGCCTGCAATGATCAAAAACATAGCCACTGTCCTCATCCGGCGTCGCCTTGTTCTGAGCGGTATAGATGACCGCTTGATTGGCGGTGCCGTGCAACTCACATTGCCGGAACCAGGCCTTGGCGTTGCCAAACATGAATCGACATGCCCTTCGATGTAGCAGTTCGAGAAGTATTGTTGTGACATTCTGCCGTTTCGTCCCTTGCCGGCAAACAGCGTGTCCTGGGCGCCGAGCTGGCGGGACGCGCGTAATGAGGTCCCTGTCTTTCGGTAACGGACAGCGCTACATGTCTCTGGCCCCGGAATTCACCTCGCTGCGGATCGACATGCCATGCCCCCGGCCGAAACAATTATCAATGATCGAGATAGGCTGCTTGAGCCATTGTCGCCGTCCTTAATTGTGATGTTGTCGTCACCCGTACGGATCAGTGTGGGTGATGGTCACATCCTGACTGGCGCGAACATCGATGCCATCGGTGTTGCGGGCATCCGCCGGCGAATCGATCGTCAGGCTCCAAAACGTGGCACCTTCAACCCGGTTCATCGCGACATGAAAATTTGCGGCGTTGCGCAACCAGACCCCAGAGTACGTGATGCTGCGCATGATCGATCTGGATCAAACGTGGGGCGTTTTGGTTGCCGCCCTGGCCTCGGACGCGGCGGGGTAGCTGCCACCTGGTTTCCGCGCCGCCACGGATCATTGCGCCGCCCAGACCACCGATGACGCCCTGTCAGTAGATGCCGCCGCCGCGCGTTCTAGAAAAGCTGATGAATGCCGGCAACCGTTGCCCCTTTCCCGCAATGCGACCGTATCGTCCGAGGTCATTCTCGTAAGCAGCAGGTTTGGGGATGGCGATCAGTGTCGCACCGCCTCCGAGATAAATTGCAGCGCCAGCGGGGCGATGTTCAATGGCGTCCTGTACATCTTGAGGAGGCTCTCTCGCCATCATCAGCTTTAGTGTTTTATAATTTCAATAAGGGTGGTGGTCTGATCGCGGGACGTCATACGCAATTGCGTATTATGCGCAGATATACGCGGGTACGCATAAAATTAACACATATTCGCGATCGCGTATACTGACGGTGCATACGCATTCGCGGATGGTCGCTTATGGATTTGATTGCCCGCCTCCCGAACAGGTTGACACCGGGATCGGGCGATACCGGCGACAGAAGAGCTCACCCAGGCTGGCCTCGGTGAGAAGATGCATGCGTGTTAGGCGACGGTCTCGAAGCTGGAAGCCGGTGTACCTGGAACGCAGCTGCGCATCTTGATGGATGCGTTGGCCGCGCTCCATCTCGAGTTGGTCATCCGGCTGCGCACCAAATTGACGACTGAAGCGATTGAGGATCTGTTCTGATAGCGCGTCGTGCTGCCCGCGTGCCGCTCAACGTCTATCTCACCGCACGGCTGGCCGGGCGGCTGCGGCGCGAGAGCTGCGGCGCAATCGATGTCCAGTATGACAAGCAGCTCGCGTGGGAAAATGCCATCCCCATTTCGGTGTCGCTGCCTCTGGGGAGGATCGCTACATCGGCGATCCCGTTCATTTGGTTGAGGAAGCAGTCGAGCCTCGATATCGGTTGATTGACGTCGAACCCGTTGGGCACTTCGTGCATATAGGCGCGCGCGCCTATCGTCTCCTCCTCGATCGCGAGATAGCTCCGACAATGTCCGCCGCCGAGGAAGGCCCGGGCGGACGTGGTCAGCTGCTTGATGATCACGACAAGCGTGATGAAATCGTGGTCGCAACGAAGCGAATGCCGTCTTGATCGATCAAAACAATGGACTCATTTAGGTCCGTGACGTGATCCGCAATGAGAGACGGTGTGTGTTTTTTCGGTCAAACGGAGGGAAAACGGAAGACATAATTGCGCTCGTCCCTCCAGTGCGCGCGTGTCGTGATCGCTCGCGTTGGCGCTCAACTGCTTATGCATTTCCATCGCGCTCGGACCTGCGTCGCTACACGATCGACCATTGTGTGTTGGGTCGGTTTGATCATGATTTGCGCGCCCGCGACCTGACGCGGCGTCAGGTTAAAGCACCGCTGGAAGAGAGTATGTTGCGCGACAGCTACAGCAATTTGAGACAGCACTGTTAAGAGGCGTGCGGCGCAGGGGACATGTGAAGGAGCGTATTCGAAATGAAGAAGTTGTTGCTTGTGACTGCCGGCATCGTCGCGTCTATCGGGGCAGGGCCCGTATTCGCCGCCGATCTCGCTCAGCAACCCGTCTACACCAAGGCACCACCGGTACCGGTAGCTGCGGCAATCTATGACTGGAGCGGTTTTTATCTCGGTGCTAATGGCGGCTGGGGTTCAACCCATAGCTCTTGGGACTTTACAGGTATCACGCCCGAGGGCTCACATGATGCGAGCGGCGGAACCGTCGGTGGGCAGTTCGGCTATCGCTGGCAGATGGGCCAAGTGGTGTTCGGTGTTGAAGGCCAGGGCAACTGGGCCGATTTCAGCGGTTCCAATGTCAGCGCCGCCTTCCCAGCGAACATCAACCAGACCAAGACCGACTCGTTCGGCCTGATTACAGGCCAGGTCGGGTATGCGATCAACAATGTATTGCTCTATGCCAAGGGCGGTGCCGCGGTGACCGGAAACACCTATGAGATCACCTCCCTCACCGGCGCACAACTGGCGAGCACGGACAAGACCCGGTGGGGCGGCGTGGTCGGCGCGGGCATCGAACTCGGCTTCGCGCCGAATTGGTCGGTCGGCGTGGAGTACGACCACATATTCCGGCAAGACGCTAACGTGAACTTCACCACCGCCGCTGGCGCGGCCGGTAGCGATCGCATCCGGCAGGATTTCGACCTACTGACTGCCCGGCTCAACTACAAATTCTGGGGCCCGGTCGTTCTGAAGTATTGATTCTATCGCGTAAAGCGATGGATCGAGAGCCCCGGCCCAAGGCCGGGGCTTCTTTTTTGACGATCCTGGTGACGCACGAGGCGATCTCGAGCTTTGCCTCGTATCTGCCGGTTTACTGGCCACTGCAGATCATGGCCGGCCAAGGCATCCATCTTGACCTGCTCGACTCGGTGTAACGTGCCGCCCGGCGGTAAAGAGCCTTTTAGCATGGTCTCATCATTGTCGGTGATGGTGGCAGCCGCTCGAGGGATTCGACTGATGGCTGCAGAACTTTATCGGCCAGCATCCTACCGCCTCCAGTTCGCCGTGCTCGACGGCAACGTAGCCAGAAAACGCGGCGAGCCCGTATCAATGAGCCGGTTCGGCTGGATCTGCTGGGTGTCGATGCCGATACTTTCAATCACGGTGGCGCCGCTGTTGGACGTCGACTTGCGACGTCGATCGGATGTGCTGCCAGCACGCCCTGAGATCAGACCGTGGTGCGATCACCGCATGACCGAAGCGCCGACAGCCCCCTCAAAAGCGTCGCCAGCTCCAATCCAGGCTTGTCCTGAATGCGCACTTCATTTACCTCGATTGCCACCAAACCGCAGGTCTTGGCCGACAGGCCGCATGCAACGGCCCCGTCTGTGTCGACGAATGCGCATGCACTCGTTAGCATTGACGTCAGACGTCGCTGACGGCATGTCGTATCTTGACCGCACCAGGCGGCTTTAATTTGTGAACCCTCAAGGCGATTGTGAGCGCTTTTACCTTATTCCAGACGCGCGAGGTCGTTTGCGGGATTCGAGTTCGGCAGTTGCCGGCTTGATCATTACGTAGGGCGCAGCTTGAGCAACTTGCCATGCGTTCCGATAAGGCACTCTCCGGCGGCAGTCATCGCTCTGTCTTCAGCTCATTCTCTGCGTGACGACCGTCACGAGAGGATGGCCGTTGTTGTCGCCGTAACTTGTGGCGATACTTCCGAGCAAGTGGCTCATGCGGTCGGATGTGACAGCGAATTCTCCATGGTTTGGATCGAAGAGAGTGGTCGTTCCATTGGAGGTGGACTTTGCGACCAGGTGTGCTTGGCCTTCGGGGAAGCGCAAGAAGGCGCGCCGCAGGGCGTTTGGCTTGGTCAGCGTCGCTGGCTCTAGGATGCGATCAGCCTGAGAAGCACGCTGTCGCCGACGCCCGCCTGTTAGTCAGCGCGCAGACCCGCCCTGCAGCCCGTCTCATCATGCTCCAACACCGAAGGTTGAGAGCATGATCTACTTCGGTACGCCCTTACGAGACGCACGCGTGGTTATCTTCAAAAAAACCTCTCACGGCTCCAGTGCGACCTTTAAACCCTCGTGACCTGCAACGTGAACGTAACGTGGTCCGATTGGCCGACCTCGTCCGCTGGCCACAGTGACGATGTCCTCCAGCGGAGCAACGCGTGCATCCGATTCAGGGCGTGACAAGATCAGGTCAGCGTGGAACAGACCTTCCGATTCCAGACCGGTTGCATCGATGCCAAGAGCTGCCAACGTGGCCAACGTCCTCTCAAATTCCTCAGGATCGCGAAATCGCCGTTGAATAAATGTCGCACCGGCCAGACGTTCTGTCACAAGGCCACGTTTCGCGAACTTCGCAGCCAGGGAATCATACGGGAACATCCGCAACACGAAAGAGATGATCCATGGAATCTTCTGTGTCGCATCGAGAATTTTGCTGAACGTCTTTTCAGTCACGTAACCGATGCAGCCCGTCGACATGATAACATCGGTGGACGGAGAACACGCGCGCCTTCTGTCGAAAGCGGTTCTTTTTCAAGGTCGGCGACAATACCCTGCTCAAGCAGGCCAACGGCTGTTGCATAGCGGATTGCCGGAGCCGATACATCGAGGCCGATAAATCGTGCAAGGCCAACATTAGGCCAAGCCGAGTAAAAATTGCGGTCGAGACCCATCAGTGCCTCGGAACCGATCGCCCTCATCTCGCGCCGGGCATAGCGGTGGCGCAGGCCGCTGAAGGTCAATGGAAAACGATGCACCGCCGCGTTGATGCCGTATGAGCAGCCGACATCAAGCACGATCGGCTTAACGCCGGTTGCAGACGCTTTCGCGGCCAGAATCTGACGCACGATCGGCTCAGCCACATCCGGGATCATATAATCCAAGGCTCCAAGGAGGGAGAAATACGCTCTTGGATCATCCAAGGCATAAATGTCATCGAAGGCAGCTTTATCCCGATTGATACGCGAAAAATCTGCTCGCAACCCAAGGCCTCCACGTTCAATTTGCACGCAAGCCCAAGGCTCTCGCCTTGGCCGGGAGGCTCTTACTGCAGATCTTGGCCGATATATGAACCTTACAGCGCTTTACCCTCTCTAACCCCAAGTCATTCTCCCTGCTCGAGGCCTGCAGCTTGTCGCGTGGATGCCGATGCTGGATATCGAGGCTGGGTGAAGACGCGGGGTGGTGAGGGAGTCCAAATGCGGACCGCCTCGAGTATTGGGCGCGCGCCTTTGTTCGTGCCAGATGCTTCTCGCAGCGTAACGGTCTCGACCGATTCTGACGAGCGGCTCTAAAGGGGCTTGAATCGCACGTAACGGGAGTTTGTATCATCATACGGGTAAGCGGCGGATCACGTCCGACCGTGGGTTACTTCTTGACGCGTGATGAGACTCGTGAACCTCTCAGAATTTCGAATCTGTATGGCGATGCTCCGTTCTGATGCCCGAGCACTTCGCAGAGGGCTAAGCGGTCATCCTGCTAGGACAGCCTGTCTGGCGTCCGCTCGGTTGACTCCGTTCTTCCGAGAGCGCAGGCCGCCATTCAGGCATCATGGCGGGACTTGTCGCAAGCTCACCCATCGCAATGTCCGATGCGACGACGCCACATCCGACCCACGCCAACTACTCGCGGAGTCAAGCACGACGTCGGCGTCTGTTGCGCACCGGTGCCGTTGCTGACAGACCCCGATACTGACGCCGCTGTTTCAAGACCATTTGCCGACAGACATTGCTCGACCAAGCGCTCTGGGGTGAGCGCTGCCGCACACGATCGCTCGAATTGTGCCGCCGATGTCTCTGGAATGCGGGCATATCACGTGCGGAATGAAGAATATCGTGGATCACCGAGAGAGGATAAACGTGAAGCACAAGCAGCGAACCAACGAGCCGTCGCCCTCCAGAACGCATCATTATACAATCTTTCTTTTTGGAGTTGCGATTACGACGGCTCTGTGCTGCGGAAGTGCAGGTGCGCGCGATCAGCCGGCACCAGCCGAGGCGCGACAGGCGTGCACACCAGATGCGTTTCGCCTCTGCGGCGCTCACATACCTGATCAGGACGCTGTCGCGGCCTGTCTCAAATCTCATATCCAACGCTTGAGCGTACAGTGTCGCAAGTTCATCCCAGTCCGGAATGCTCCCGCAAGTGATGGGGGCCAAAAATGAGGTCTTCGACATCTGGTTTCGCCGGATCATATCCCTGTCGCTATGGGTGGCGCCGCCTCAGACCGAGAGCTGATCAACGGTTGTGATGCGTCACATGTGGCTGGCAGCACGATCCGCCGCGCCTCTCTCAACGTATGTTGCCCGGTCACTCTAAATAGCTGAAGATACCAGAATGCAGGATCTGCCATTTGATACCGTTCTGATCGCCAATAGGGGGGAGATCGCTGTTCGGATCATCAAGACTCTTCGCAAGTTGGGGCTTCGCGCCGCCATCGCCTACCACGACATTGATGCGGGCACGCTTGCTGTCACTATGGCCGATGCAGCCATCGCGATAGACGGACGCACGCCGATCGCTGCCTATCTCGACATCCCTCAGATTATCGCCGCCGCCCGACAGGCGAATGCTGGTGCACTGCATCCAGGTTATGGGTTTCTGTCGGAGAGCGCCGAGTTTGCCAGGGCCGTTACGAGTGCCGGGATCACGTTCATCGGACCTTCTCCCCAAAGCATCGAATTGATGGGCGACAAAATCCGAGCTCGCAATTTCGTCCAGCGGCATGGGTTTCCAGTCGCTCCTTGCGCCATTGAGGACGATGATCCGGCGACTTTCGTCTGCAGAGCCCGGGCCATGGGTCCCCCTTTGCTCGTCAAACCTTCCGCGGCTGGGGGTGGCAAGGGCATGCAGATCGTGCGCGACATCGGCCTCCTGGAGGACGCGATTGCGCAGGCACGCAGCGAGGCGCAGCGCTACTTCGCAGATGGCCGGCTTTACGTCGAACGTTACATCGAACACCCGCGCCATATTGAAGTCCAGGTGCTGGGTGACGCGTTCGGAAACGTTACTCATCTGTTCGAGCGCGAGTGCTCAATCCAGCGTCGGTTCCAGAAGGTTATCGAGGAGGCGCCCGCTCCGCGGCTATCGTCTGCGTTGCGTCAACGGATCTGCGATACTGCCGTCGGTATCGCCCGTGCAGCCAACTATCAAGGCGCAGGCACCGTCGAATTCATCCTTGGCGGAGAAGAGTTTCATTTTCTGGAGATGAATACGCGTTTGCAAGTTGAGCATCCCGTGACCGAAATGATCACCGGCGTCGATCTAGTTGCCGAACAGATCCACATTGCTGCGGGCCATCCACTGCGGTTGGCACAATCCGACATCGTGCCGAGAGGACATGCAATCGAAGCCAGGCTGTGTGCCGAAGCGCCGGAGCGCGGATACGCTCCAACGACAGGCAGGGTCCTTGTGCTCGATTACCCCGATGGCGACGGTATACGCGTCGACAGTGGCCTTTCGCGGGGTCAGAGGATTACGACAGCATTCGACCCCTTGCTCGCCAAGATCATCGTGCATTCCCCCACGCGTATCAAGGCTGCGCAAAAAGCGCATCGCGCGATGCGGGAATTTGTGCTTCTCGGTTGCGCAACCAACGCAAGCTTCCTTGCCCGGATCCTTGCGGACGACAAATTTCTCCATGGGCAAATTCATACGGGGTATCTTGAGGAACATCCGCATATCGCTGCTGGCGAGCCCTTGGCCAACCTATCGGATTTCCTGGCAATAGGCGCCCTCCTGACCGGACCGGTCCGCGAATCGGCGGATGCCGTGTCCGACCTTCATGCGGCGCTGGGCAATTGGAGAAACTAACGTGAATCATTCTTTTGAGGTCGATGGCGTCGAATACCAGCTATGGCTGTCCAGATGCCGAGAGAACTACCGTCTCTGCTTGCATGACAGGGTGATCGCCCCCATTGCGCTCTCCGATTGCGGCGACGGCCGCGGCGTTGTTACGATTGCGAGCGAAAGCCGGCCGGTCCGCTTCGCGATCGATGGCGAAACCGTTCACGTGCACATGAGCGGCGAAACGCGCAGTTTGCATTACCGTGACCCGCTGCGAACGCTTGCGACGTCGAAGCTGGAGATAAGCCAAGCCGTCGCTCGCGCGCCGATGCCGGGCGTCGTCGTCGTCACCCGCGTTTCGTCTGGTCAGTCCGTTTGTGCGGGAATGGCCCTGATGTCAATCGAGAGCATGAAGTTGGAGACTGTCATACGTTCTCCACAAGATGGCATTGTCGAGCGTGTCCACTTCAAGGAAGGCGAGAGCTTTGAGCAGGATGCCGTATTGGTTACGCTCATCGAGGAGCGGTCTTGAAATGCAACAGCTCTCGTCTCTGGTGGACGTCAGATCGGAAGACTATCGACTCAATGAACTTCATAACAGGCGACTTGCAAAAGAATTGAAGGAACGCCAGCAGGTCGCCCGCTTCGCGCGTCCGGTGCGGGATCTTGAGCGCCTCAAGCGGCAAAACAAGCTGTTTGTGCGTGATCGGATCGAGGCTTTGCTCGATCCAGACACCCCGTTCCTCGAGCTTTCGACGCTGGCGGCGAACAAAGCCTATGACGGCGAGGTGCCCAGCGCCGCTCAAGTCGTTGGGATCGGCATTGTCGCGGGTCGAGAGGTCATTATTCACGCAGACGACGCTAGCGTCAAGGGCGGGGCGTGGTATCCGCTATCGGTCAAGAAGATTGTGCGGGCCTTGGACATCGCGATCGAGAATTGCCTGCCGGTGGTCCATTTATGTGACTGTGCCGGCGGGTTCTTGCCCTTGCAGGCGGAGTTCTTTGCTGATCGCTATCACGCGGGTCGGATCCTTCGCAATCAGTCCATTCTCTCAAAGATGGGAATACCGCAGGTTGGTATAGTCATGGGCCATTGCAGCGCCGGCGGGGCATACGTCCCGGCGCTTTGCGACTACAATATCATTGTTGAGGGCGCGGGCGCGATCTTTCTGGGTGGTCCTCCAGTCGTCAAGGCTGCCACCGGCGCAGAGATTTCTGCCGAAGAGCTCGGCGGCGCACATTTGCATAGCAGCGTATCTGGAACGGGTGACTATGTTGCAAGCTCGGAGCTGCATGCAATCGCACTTGCTCGAGACGTCGTCGCTCGCTTCAACGATCCTGTAAAAGCGTCGATCAATCGAGCCGCTCCGGAGCCGCCCGCTTATTGTGCATCCGAACTTTACGGCATTGTTCCGCGGGATCCCCGGACGCAATTCGACATGCGGGAGGTCATTGCCCGCCTGGTCGATGGCAGCCGGTTCCACGAACATAAGCCACGTTATGGCGAGACCCTTGTGTGCGGCTTCGCGCGTCTGCATGGCTATCAGGTTGGTATTCTCGCAAACAACGGCGTGCTGTTGGGCGAAAGCGCACTGAAAGGCGCTCACTTCATCCAACTATGTGACAGGTCTCGAACGCCTCTGCTCTTCTTTCAGAATACGACCGGCTTTATGGTCGGCGGCGACTACGAAAGGCGTGGCATAACGAAGGACGGCGCCAAGCTGATCATGGCTGTCTCCGGGGCGTCTGTGCCAAAATTCACGATCATCTGCAACGCCTCCCATGGAGCTGGCACCTACGCTATGGCGGGGCGCGCCTTCGATCCTCGTTTTGTGTTTACTTGGCCGCAGTCTCAGATTTCGGCGATGGGCGCGGAGCAGGCAGCGGGCGTACTCACACACGTCAAGGCCAGACAGCTGGCCCGGCACAATGGCCACCTCGCCACGGAGGAGTTGGCAGCGATTCGCCAACCGATTCTGGAAGAATATCGGGAGCGGTCGAGCGCGTACTATGCGACATCCGAATTGTGGGATGACGGCATCCTTGATCCCGTCGATACTCGAAACGCGCTTGCGATCGCTCTGAGCGCATCGCTCAACAGCCCGATTGCGTCGCCGCATTATGGCGTATTTCGAATGTGACGCTCGCAGCGAAGGTCGCGCACCGGCGAGATGCCCACGCCAGATCTCCTCATTATCAAACACGTCAACTATACCAATCGCCAGAAACCAGCTCACGGGCCTTGCGGATCTTGGAGGGGACACCGAATCGCTGCGGAGTTATTGAGGACTTGAAACTCGCGTGGCGTCAGGTTGTAGGCTCGAAAAGAGATGATTTGTCGATGCTGCACCCGCTTGCCGCAATGGCTACACCGCAGTCCCGTCGTTTCGTCTTCCCGCCCGTGCAGAAGCCGCGGTCTATTCGAAGTCGCTCCAACTCAAGGACTGAAAGGGATCTTCGGTGCACCTGTGGCCACGCACTACGGAGTCCAACTCTATTTGATTGCGATTGCCATCTCCGCCGCAACTACTGAGTAGATCTTTATCCGAAAGCGCCGGCGACAGCTGGTGCAAGTGAACCCGCGAATGACTGATGATGGATCTTCCTACACTGATTGAGCGCAACGTGGCGTTTGCTCCGGACAAGCCTGCGATCCGTTTCGAGGGCGCGAGCTTGAGCTACCACGACTTCAATAGGCGCATCGAGCTGGCGGCGCGGGCCCTCAAAAGTCAGCTCGGCGTCGAAAAAGGTGATCGCGTCGCGATCCTGAGCCTCAATCGGCCTGACTATCTGGTGCTGCTGTATGCCTGCGCACGGCTTGGAGCAATACTCGTGCCATTGAACTGGCGGTTGGCTGTCACCGAGCAACTCTTCATTCTGTGTGACGCTGGCGCTCAAGTGCTGGTGCTCGAGCAAGCTTTTGAGCCGATTCTATCGATTTTAGCGGAGAGACTGCCCTCGACCGCCGTCGTCGGCCTTGATTTCGCGCCACCTTGCGGAAGCAGCTGGGATGAGCTGCTTGAAGCAGGTCGGGGAGATGGTCGCAATGCCCGCGCTGACCTGTCCTGCCCGCTTCTGATTGTCTACACATCAGGCACTACGGGCCGGCCGAAAGGTGCCGTCCTGCGCCAGGAGGCACTATTGTGGAACGGGGTGATGAGTCAGCACATGCACGGCCTCACCTCAGCTGATCACGTCTTGGCTGTGTTGCCGCTATTCCATGTCGGCGGCCTCAACATTCAGACATCGCCAGCATTGCACCACGGCGCGACGATAACGCTGCACAAGCGGTTTACGCCGGACACGACACTTGCTGCATTTGACCGGGATCGACCTACGCTGACGGCGCTGGTCCCGACCATGATCCAAGCGTTGATCGATCATCCTCGGTGGCGGACGACCGACCTGTCCTCGCTAAAAGCAATCACTACCGGTTCAACCATGGTGCCGCAGCCCGTTATCACAGGAGTTACAGCGCGTGGGGTCTCGGCATTGCAGGTTTATGGATCCACGGAAACCTGCCCCATTGCGATCTATACAAAGCTCGGTGGCGATCTGGCCCGTGAGGGATCGACCGGTATGCCCGGCCTATGCTGCGAGGCTGCCATCATCAACGATGCTGGCGACAGATTGCCGGCAGGGACTGCGGGCGAGATCGCCGTGCGAGGACCCAATGTGTTCTACGAATACTGGGGCAATGAACAAGCAACGCGTGAGGCGCTGCGCGACGGGTGGTATCGTACGGGCGACATCGGACGTTGCGATGCCGGCGGATATTTTTGGGTTCTTGATCGAAAACGAAATCTGATCATTTCCGGCGGAGAGAACATTTACCCGGCGGAAGTGGAGCGAGTAATCCTGCAGCACCCAGATGTCGCGGAATGCGCCGTCGTCGGTCGGCCACACCCGAAGTGGGGCGAGGTGCCGATCGCCTATGTGATTCGCCGTTCGGGGACCCAGGTTGAACAACAAGCGCTGATGGCGCATCTGCAATCGCAACTCGCGCGCTTCAAAGTACCGGATGAGATTATCTTCACGGACGATTTGCCCCGAACGGCTTTGGGTAAGGTCGAGCATTACATCCTGAGAGCAGTTCAAGCGAGATTGCGCCCCTGATGGTTCATCACAGTCATTTCGTCGTTTTTATACCCACACGGGGAGATGGCGCTGAATGTCGGCTCCGGCGGCGGCTGTCCGAATATGTATGAATGCGTGTGGACAAGAGCCAGGTGGCGACCCTACTTCCCGGTTAAGCGCGCCTGATTTTTGACTCCTTCCCGGCCTCCGACAAGGGGCAACGCATGAATGTACGTTGTCGGATCCAATTGAGCCAAGCCGAGCTGCGACGAACTGACGGCGCCAATCACGCTGCGCGCAAGCTCAAACGGGTGCAGATTTAGCTGCCGGCCGATAGGAGCTGCCGCGACGAAGAGATTGCCCAGAGCGTGAATGTCAGCCTTTCCACCATCAGCCGGACGAAGCGCGTGGAAAGCAATCTGGCGTGGGTCTTGAGAACGGAGCCGCATCAGGGCGAAGAGTGCAAGCTGACCGGAAAGGAGGAGGCTCTGCTGATAGCAACGGTATGCGTCAAGCGGCCTGCCGATCGCAAGCGCTGGACGCTGACGCTGCTGGCCGACACGATCGTCAACGTGCCGCGGAATCACAACTCCGACTAATTTTCCAGCGACTTTAAGGCTCATTAAGAAACACAACTGAAATTTCCTCTCGACACTTTAATGCGTCAGAGCCAATTTCAAACGAAGACGGCTTTTCCCAGGATCAGTTGCCGCGGGTCCGATGACAGAATGCACTGACAGACCGCCGATAGACCTAGCCAAATCGAAAGTAATCGCCCTTTCCGTTAGATCGTCGCGATATTGGCTTCCTGAAGCAATTCGTTCAGATCGCGCCTGCATTTGTCCCTGACATCCTCCAGGGAACGAGCGAGCGAGGGATCCACAAAATCGAGGAAGTTGTTGACGCGCCGGATGGTGCCGTCCTTTAAACCTTGCTCCAGACGAGAGCGAAGCTGTCTGAGTTGCACATTTAAGCCGCCCAACCGGTCGCGAAGTTCCTTATTCTGCACTTCCCTGTATCCACCGACGGCCTTGCGGATCACATGCCGACTTTCCCGATCAACAAGCTCGCCGGTGCGAAGCGCCTGTTGGGTATCCTTTAGAGCTTGGAAGAATTCGTCTGGCGTCTCGCAATGGAGCGGGACCTCGAAGGCCGGCCTCTCGAACGCCATGGCGATGGTGCGGAGGATCACTTCATCAAGATCGTCGGCTCCGCGAATTTGAATGACATCCCGATAGTACCAGCGCTGCAACTCCGGGAAACTGTTAAGATACGAAATGCACTCGTCCCAAGACCACACAACGGCTCTACGAGCTAACCTGTTCGCTTCCCACTCCCCGTTGAGATCATCAACAAATCCCTGAACGCGGGTGTCGCGGCGTGCAGTCGTTGCGAGGATCCAGATATCCAAATCAGGTTTGAAGGAAAGCGCCTCCCTAGCCGCAGTCTGTAGGAAACTACGGTCAATGGGCCCACCGGGGTATGGGTTGCCGCGCTCGTCCAGATCAGACAGACGCTTACATTGAATGCCAATCATGCCATGACGTGATTTTCCATACACGTCGACTCCATGCTGAGCCTGCCCCGGTCGGCCGTAGCTTTGGGCGCTTGGAACATCATAGACCTCACGAAGCATTCCGACCGCTAGTTCTTCGAATTGCTGCCAGTAGAGCGGAGGCTGAAAGAATTGAGATATCGTCCCCATCAGTGTCCCATTGCGCAATTTGTTTGGCGGCAGGTTCGGCACCTACCACACGTCGAGATATTGGAGTTGGCTTGAAAACAGAGCAAGCAGAGAGCGGACGCTCGACCAGGAAGGCTGCGCTGAATAAGCCTCGCGAAAGGGGACTTGAGCTGCGAAGTGCCAGCTGGGCAGACGTAAGGAGCGCGACAACGTCATATTCAGTTCACCGCCTTGGCAAGTTCGTTATTCCTCGTCGATCAAGCCCGTAAACGACTGAAGCAGCATCGCGGCCGTGACTTCATTTCTTACAACGTCCATTTCTGCGGATGGTCCAGCCTTGAAGTGCCCGCGTAACGCGAGACATGCCTCAAAGGTTTCAACGCGCGAAGCGGCGGTTGTAATTTGTCTCAAGGCGGCATGATGGCGATCGTAGTCGCCGGCTCTCACCATTTGGGGCAGCATGTCGATGATCGGAAGCACGGTCCCTTCCCCTTCCGCAGCCTTGTGGGCGACGATCTGTCCAAGCACGCCACAGAGGAAGCCGAAATCAGGGGCAATGCGTATGGCGAACCGGCGTGCACGCTGAGCCGTGGACGATTGATTTGCCTGTTGTTTAACCTCTCCCTCGTGCTTCCGTATGAAGGTGAGGAGCCAAGCCTCAATGTCAACAAGCGTGCGTCCTCCACACCACATCGAGACCAACGTTTGAAGCGCATGCAGTATCCGCTTGGCTGTGGCTTTGGGCGCCGTCGTATTTGTGTAGGCTCGGCCGAAGACCGACTCGAGGGCCGCCTGCCGAACAAAGATCGTCAAATCCAAAGGGTGTTCAGCCACGACATCGAGCAACCATCTGATCCAGTCTTCGGTTGCGGTCTTATCATTCGGCGCTTGATCAAGCGCCTGCCCCAGCCGCTCGATGAGTCTCGGAGGAATACCGTTCCGGACAGCGATTTCCCGCTGCCAATCGAGAACGGGAGGATCTTCCAGCTGCTCCTCGGCAGCCTTGAGCGCGGTGCGGCAGCGTTTGAGCCACCTATCCGCTCCTTGAGCATCGGCTTCTTTCAGCCGGAAGTACCCCAGAGAGCGACGGACGATATCGTCAAAGCCGCTCTCGCCCGCTGCTGTGACAGCCGACAAGCGCCGGATAATCGACTGCATTTTCGGATCGGAATCCGCGGATACTTCAATCTGATCGAGCAGCAACTCGATGGGATCATAAATCTCCTCACAGGCATCCTGCTCGGAAAAGACCGTCTTCAAGATGCCTCCGGCTCGTAGAGCGAGGTTCGCTCTCTCTACTCTAATCGGCTGTGCAGGTATGACGATTGCCAGCCCGGTTGCTGCGTATGCCGCGCGCCCGGCCCTTCCTAGCGCATTGAGTATCTCGTGAGGACGCAGATCCGTGCGGGGATTGCCACTTGGGTCATCAACCGCGCTCCTGTCGGTGCCTGCGAGGATGACCACGTCGCACGGCAGATTCAGCCCTTGCGCAATGGTAGATGTCGCGGCGACCACATCGAGGCCCAGATCGTCGATTCCGGTCTCCCTGCGAACCCGGAAAACGCTTTCCGTCAGCCTGCGCTCCAAGGGCAGCAGATCGCCATGGTGTACGGCCGCCCTGCACCCAGCGGGATCGAATGTGGCTTCGGTCGATCCCACATCTTTGAGAACCGACTTCCGCATGTCCTCCTGCGCCTCATCCAACGCAATCGTGGCCTGCGGCAGGAGTCCATTGATCTGATTTGCAACGCTTCCACATGCCTTTGTATCGCTGCAGAACACGATCACACGCTTTCCGACGGACGCGTAATTCGCTGCAATCTGCGCAGCGACTTCGTTCCTGTTCGATGTAAATCGGCCCCTGGCGTTTCTCACAAGCGGCGGCCGTTGGTCCGACAGTGCTTGCACGACGAGCTTTTCCGGCCTCTTGGGGTGCCAGCCTGAGATCAAGGAGAAGAGCCCGAGGGGCTGTGCGGGAACACGGTTCTGTGCCGCCTTACTTTTCATTCTCAATGCTTTTTTCGCGGCCTGAGCAACGTCAGAGCGGTCATAGACGACACAAGAGCGAAGTTGTCGTGTTGGCTTCCAAGGATCGTCGAACGGCTCGACCTTCCTTCCCGTCACACTGCGCAGCCAACGCGCAATTTCGGCGCCGTTGGCGACCATGGCAGACAGCAGCAGAAGGTCCGCTTGCTTGCGATGGCGGAGAAACGTTAGAAGCGCCAGCATTGCGTCAATCGCTCGCGCGCTCACCTTTGATGAGGCTTTCGGATCGTCTGCACTGATGAGATGAAATTCGTCGAATACAAGAAGCCCTACCTTGTCAAACAGCTTAGGCGCGAAGCCCAAAAGCGCAAGGCAACGCTCTGGCGTCATTACGGAGAACGGTGGCAGCCTCTCACCAAGCTCCTCGATCGCAACGTCTTCAACAACGCTGACCACCTCCAAGCCCCCGATTTGCGCAGACATATCCGTCTCGACCTGGTCGACCAGAGCATGCGTGGGCGCCAGGTAGACGACGCTCTCCCCCGAACATAAGGTCGCTGCAATTTTCAGGACAGATAAAGTTGTCTTTCCCGAACCGGTCGGAGACGTCATCACCATCGATCTGCCGCGGTTCAGGTATCCGGTCCTGACTGCCTTCAGGTGATTAATCCATAGAAATGGGCGCGATTGCGCTTGCGAAAGGAGCCAATTGGCCCAGGCCTTCGCCTGCGCGCCGGATGGCGTTGGAAGCCGAACTAGCATTGCAGCCTGCATGCCATCGACGAGGCGGCTCAAGAGCGTTGCCAGATGATGTGGACCCGCAAATTGGTGATGTACCGTTCCCTCAAGCCCAAGTTTGAACTCGACTGACGATGCCTCCGACAGACGAATGACCCGGCTCAGCCTTGAACGGACATCCGCGTCAGGAGTGGCGCTCCCGCGCGCCTCCTGGCCGAGCCCCTGAACAACATACGCACATTCCCTCAGAAGGAGGTCGGTGGCGACTTCGCGGCTGTCACCTTGCGCAATGGAGTCCTCCTCGAGGTCACGCGCTATCAACGGCGTGAGATTGCCGGTTGCCAACTCCCGAAGGCTGAGAATCAAAGATCGTCGGACCGCCCGCCGTTCGCCCCTGGCCCTCAGTTGACCTGCAACTTCCGCAGCATCAGCTGCCCGGTCGGCAATCAGGAACAGGAGCGTCGCCGAAATCGACGCTCCTAGAGCATCCCCCGAAACAAGCGTCGGCCGGTCTAATGCGGGTTCGCGAACACGGCTCAATATCTGATGAGCACTCGCTGCGACGAAAGCCGCGGCACGTGTCTGTTCTGGTCGAAGATCGAGTGCGACATAGGCTTCGAAGGTCGAAGCAAGGCGCCTCACCCGGTCGATCACATCGCTTGCGACCGAAGATGCCCCCAGGAGGCGGACTGTGGCCAGCTCTATGTGCGCGGCCGTAAGTAGTTCGTCCAATATTTCCGGGTCCAGACCAGGCAGGTCCGGTGCTTGGCGTAGAAGAACGCGGGAACTTGGATCAAACACCGGCGATCTCCCCGACCTTCGCCGCCACCTCGCCTGCGAGTAGGGCTAACCCACCCCGCACGTCGTCGAAGGGCAATACGCCGGCCGTCCGCGATTCGAGCGACCCACCGGCAACGGCTTCAAAGCCGGCAATGATGTGCAGAAAGTTCCCTGCCTTGCGCTGATCTTCGCCTGTCGCCACGGCAACCCTGAACTCGCGCGCTCCCTCCCAGAACACGTCGTCGACCGCCGTCTCGGGATCGATGTTTGGGACACTCTTGAGCAGGGTTACGAGGTCGGCGAGGATCTCATCGTCGCGATCACCGCTAAGAATAGTCCCGATCTCAGGCCATACGCTGGAACTGATGAGGCTACGGGGTGATTTCGAAGCCTTGTCCTCACAAAGCACAATTCGCTTGATGTCGCGTCCATTCCCATCCAGCTCGACGATAAAACCGTCAAAGCCCTTATCTGCCTGCCGCACATGGGGAGCGGTCATATAGCCATTCGGAAGAGCCATTCTCGCGGCGACCCACGAGATATGTTGGAACAGGAGGCCGTCGCGATGAATAATGGATGTTCTGATCCGCTTCTCCGCGGCTTCCTTCTCTGCGTCGGTGCCCGACCGACGCAGCTCCAGGTCTTCCGCATGCGGAGCCGTCAGCTTTCGTACGACATTCTGGACCACCTTGCCCTTTGAAGCCCGTCGGCGCGGCTCCAAGGCATTGATCACGCGCTGAGCGTTTTCCTCCTGTCGCAAATACAGGTAGGCGATAACTTCAATCAGCTTGGCACGGTTTTTCTTGTTAATCGACCATTCAGAAAAATTGCATTCGGTAGTAGTGGACGGCTTTAGCGAAAGCGGCATTCTAAATCGTTTCCGAATCTACGAATATTTTCCTGTTCAATCTGAGCCCATTATAACGAAGTCACCCGTTACAATGCGCTCATTGCGGTCTCCCGGTGTCCGGCACGGCTTCGTCTGCGAAGGAGCGACTGTGAGGCACCGGAATCAGTACAGTCCCATGTATGAAAAACACACTTTCTATGAACCAACTATCATAGCTTTGTGTTGAAAAATACTCACCTTTTGGGTGTATTTATACATGATGCTTCGAAGTCGCCAAACTCTCGCTTCGTATCTAACGGGTCTGCTCGCCGGGTGGACGGATCTCCTTTACGCGTGACGAAGCGATCGCCAAACTTGGGGTAACTTCCTGGCGCTTCCTGGCCGCCGCCAAACGCCTGCAGAAGAAAGGACAGCTTCTCAACCCACGACACGGTTTTTACGTCGTCGTCCCTCCACAGTACCTGGTACGCGGTGCTCCACCGCCGCAG
Organism: Bradyrhizobium glycinis; assembly: GCF_016031655.1. Classification (GTDB taxonomy): domain Bacteria; phylum Pseudomonadota; class Alphaproteobacteria; order Rhizobiales; family Xanthobacteraceae; genus Bradyrhizobium; species Bradyrhizobium glycinis. Next base: position 39,838 of record NZ_JACCHQ010000017.1, on the reverse strand, counting down.
TGGTATATCGATGAGTCTCATGAAACACGAGGGGCACCCGTATTATGTCGGGTTGCTCAAGGCGGCTGAGATACACGGCGCGTCCCACCAGGCGGTCATGCAATTCCAAACCGTAACCGATAAATGGATGCCAAAAATCCGCGCCGGCCGCTCAGTCCTGTCCTTCTTCTATCGAAAAGACATAGGCGCTCTTTCGGGAGCGATCGTCGACCAGAAGACCGATACTGGCCGCTTCGAGCTGTCGTCGCCCGAGCTCACGGGGCTCGACCTGCTGCGCTATATGCATGTGACCGGAACGATAGACAGTATTGCCAGTGTTCTTTCTGATCTCGGGGCTAAAATGAAGGCGCACGAACTCCAGAAATTGGCACCCGCCTTTGAGCGCTCCGTTTATCCAGCGCCTCGGATACATGCTCGACTACGTCACACACAGCCAAGCAGCCGAGGCACTGCACGCCTACCTGCAAAACAAGAAACTGCTGCCCTGGGTCGAACTCGAACCGTCCAAGCGTAGCAGTAAGACCTGCAACCCGCCGGAACGTGACACGCGCTGGAACGTACTGGTCCATCACCGTCCGGAGCTCGATCAATGATTCCAGCCATGAACATCATTGCATGGAGTCAGAAAGCTCCATGGCCCGAAGATCGACAAGTCGAGCAAGATCTCATCATATCCAGGGCGCTCGTTGAAATCTTCAAGGATGATTATCTGAAGAAAGAACTGCGGTTCCGCGGAGACACCGCTCTAAACAAGCTGCACTTCCCAAGCGCCTATCGGTACTCGGAAGACATAGATTTGACGCGCACGACGGAAGGCCCCGTGGGCCCAATTTTGGACCATCTCCGGGCTGTCCTGGAGCCATGGATGGGCCGAGCGCATCACGACCTCGGAGAGATAGGGCCTCGACTCACTTTCACCATCAAGCCCGAAGATGAAAACGCCTCGCAGCCAATCCGCGTCAAGGTCGAGATAGCCACACGAGAGCGCATTGCTTATGACGGAGCAAAGTCGTTTTCGTTCGAGGTTAAGAATCCCTGGTTCAATGGCAAGACGGACATTGCATCATTCAGCCGGGAGGAGATCCTCGCAACGAAGCTCCGCGCGCTTCTCCAACGCGACAAGGGTCGTGACCTCATCAACCTTGCGAAAGCTGTTGCATTGTTCGATGGATTGGACGCAGCACGCATCGTGGAGCTGTTTGGCAGATATCTAGGTGCTTCCAGCCAAGCCATTTCTCGCGCTGAGGCCGAGGAACGCATGTGGGCGAAGCTAGAAGATCCATCGTTTCTGGCAGATGTGCGCCCGCTACTTGCCGCGGACGACGCCGAGCATTTTGATGCCGAAGCCGAGCGAGCCGCGTTCGTTACGGTCTTTAGCGAGTTCGTAAAACGCATCCCCGGTCACGCCTGGGCGGAGACGCCCGCCATGGCGAAGAAGTTCGAAATGCCTAAGCTGGCCAGCACCTGACCCAATAACTCGTCCCAGTGCATCGATCGCCTTTTCTGCTCCGGCCATGTACGAACTTCATTCGTTAGGCTGGAAGGTATTTCAGCAGTTGTGCGTTTCGATCCGAAGTCTGTGGCCAAACCGTTCAGGCTTTTTTGACTCGCATGACGGTGGCCACGACGGAGCTTTCTAGCGCTTTGCCGTAACGTCGACTGCACGATCGGCGGCGACAAGGAGATCGAAGAAGCCATTGCGAAGATCGGTGTCGACATCATCGAGCACCGCACCCGTAATGTTTTTGGCCTTCGGCCGGGATAACGACATTCGCAAAGCGCTCGAGCCTTTTGGCATCGAGGCCTTCGATCACCATCCACTCTCCTCGAAGAGGCTGGTCAAGGAAGGAGGTGAACACGCACTTGCCCGCGATGCACTATTCCGCGCAATTGCGGGCGGGCCCGGCTTAACCCTGGACCGTCGGGGCAACCGCGTGCGCCTTCGACCGTGCCAGAGCAGGTAAGGCCGTCGATTTTCAACACCCCGACTACCAAGCCCGTCGATATCGTATCGGGCACTGTACCCAATACCGACGTCGTCTGTAGCGAAGCTTGTGGCCTGCGCGTCGCTTTCCGTCTTGAACAGCTCTGGCTTCTGGTTGAGCCCATCGTCATCACTGAGCTTGCCGCGGACGCATCTGCCGAAACGTTCGAGCTGACACGCGAGTTTGTACGCGAGCGGCGCACGCGTCGACACAATTGCCTCGCTAACGCTGTGCTGGACGGCTGGATCAGCCTGATTGTGGGGCGAGAGCCGAGCGTACGTCTCAAGGCGTTTGGCATCGCGGACGGCATCGATGCAGAATTCGAGATTCTGCGGACCTCGGCGTTCAGCGGGATTGGAAAGGGATGAGCACCGTCACCCAGCCTTTCCGCCTGCCCGGCCATGTCGTGGTGCCAGAACCGAAGCTTCGCTTTGGCTCCAACGATCCGCAGGCCACCGATATCCATCCGATGGAAGGACTCATCCGTTTCGGGCCCTATAGCCTTGGCGAGCTGTCGCCGGTCCCGAACCCGATCCGGGTCGGAATGATCGTGCAAGCCGAGCTCGAGGAAGCGCTGGTTCGCCAAATGCGCGAACTCGAACAGGCGCATCAGCCGCGGGAGCGAAAGCAGTATCTGCCGCCCTTTCCAGGCTTTGAGAAGCTGTTCGGAGTGCGAATGGCGCGTCGGGCCGCGGCTAGTCGGATCCTTTTGTCGCAAGACCTCGACGGAGAGCTCGAAGCTGCTGCGAAACCCCACGTGGTGTTGGCTGAGGCCCTGACGCGAGCACTTCTGCGTTGCGTAACGCGCGTGACAGCTTCGATATCGTTGTCATTTGCTCAAGGAGAAATGGTCGCCGGGCTTTCGGGGAGCGGCAGGCGACGATTTCGATCTCCACGATTATGTGAAGGCTTATGCCGCATCCGAGGGCATTTGCGTGCAATTCCTGCGCGAGTACAGCGCGCTGAACTATATTGCCGCTGCAGCGTTGCCTGGCGCCTGGGGATCGCGCTTTATACCAAAGCCGGCGGCACGCCTTTGCTTGCCGATGTCGAGCCCGGCACGGCGTTCATCGGCATCGACTATGCGCTGCGCGCCGGCGGCCAGTCCACGCAACGCTTTGCGATCTGTTGTAGTCAGGTCTTTGACGCTGAGGGATCCGGTCTCGAGTTCGTGGCCTATGAGGCCGATGGCGTCCAGATGTTTGGCAAGAACCCGTATCTTCGCCGCGATCAGATGCTGAAGGTGATGGCCCGCAGCCTGAGCATCTATCAACGCAAGCATGCGGGTGATCCGCCACGGCGCATCGTCGTCCACAAGAACACCGAGTTTCGGTCTGAAGAGATCGAGGGCGTTTTCGATGTCCTCCCGAACGCAGATTCGATCGAACTGGTTCATGTGCAGCAGAGTTGCGGCTGGCGCGGCGTACTCATCGCCGGACCACAGCGCCCGCACGGCTATCCCTGCCAGCGTGGCACCACATACAGCTTGGTCCGCAGGAGGCTTTGCTTTGGACGCAGGGTAACCTTCTTGCCGTGGCCAAGGGCAAGGACGACTACAAGGAAGGCAAGGGCACGCCGGAGCCGCTGCTTCTGGTTCGTCACGCCGGTCTGAGTAGCGTTGATGATCTCTGCCGCGAGACCCTCGCGCTGACCAAAATGGACTGGAACAATGGCGGGCCTTACGACCGCCTACCCGTGACACTTAATTTTGCTGGGACGCTGGCCACGATCGTCAAGCGCATGCCCAAACTTCAACAGCACTCATGTCCCGTGCGTTTGTTCATGTAGCCAAACCGTACGCGTGCGCTCATTTTTTCTCCGCAGCAGTCTCACGCTCCGTTCGCAGAATCGCTCGTGGCGGGCGCTTTCATCCCGTTTTTTCACGATCGTTTCACCAGTTCGTTGCGGCCCATCGGAAGAGAACAGTGCTTATCGGAAGCCGGCGCGCGCGCAGAGGACAAAGCCGAGCGCAACTCGCGCGGCAAATAGCAAGAAAGCTACGGGGGCTCGAACATCAGTCCCGGCAAATTTTCTGCCAGAGCAAAGTCCGGCTGATCTCATCGGGATGGATGCAACGGAATTCCGTGACGTTCCATTATGCTCTCAAGAGTCGCGCTCAGGGTGTCGAGAGAGCGGCCGCCTATCCTAAAGTCAACGTAGATTTCGTTGTCTTTGGCCGGCGGCACTTCGATCAGAGCGATTGCGGTGACGCTCTCTGCTTTTTCGACCCTGGTTCTTATGGTCTTGTGCAGGCTGCCTATGGCGTCGCTGATCGTGACGGTGACAATGTTTCCAACTTTCAGGGAATCGTCCGATCCGGTTAGAATGTGCTTGCCATCGAGAACGACCGGCAACTGACGCGTTATCTGCGCCTCGAGCTTCAGCTTTATTGCGTTCTTGCTCCGCTGGGCCACATCGATCGATAGTCCGGTAAGCAAGTCGACCTCAGCCTCCTTGAAATACGCCTCCAGTATGCGCCGCACGCGAGGCTCATCATTCTTGCCGTTGCCGTAATCGGGAATGCGCGACTGATTGAGCTTATGGTCCTTGTCCTTTAGCGTGGCGATCGCGTATGCCGCAGCCCATCGAACATCCGGCGCGTCGTCAAAAAGAGCGTCGACCAACGCCTTCTCGATGGCACGAACCCGCTTCCAGGTCCTGCGCTTCTCGGAGGATTGCCAACGGGCGTCGCTCGCGCGCGCCAGCATCATCCGAACTGCGGCGAGCCGGGTGGACACGTCTCCCTCCTCCAGATCGACAAACGCACGCAACAGATCGTTCTCCGCTTCGCCCAGTGTATCAGAGGACAGCACGCTGTGGTTTAGATTTGGTTCGATGAACCGTCCCGGAATGGGAATTTCCTTCGGTAATGGCTTTTTGACCGCGTCGCGGACCTGAATCCAAGCATCGTTCGGGCCAGGAACCGCGCCGCACACCTTTATAACGCCGTGAAGCGTGTCGATTTCCACAATGCGAAGGTTCTGTGCAGTGACCCGATCACCTCCCATGTGACCAGGCATCCTCTTGTTTTTCCATGTCTTTCCAGGGTCTTGGCGTCCGCCTGTGGAGCCGATCGACCTATGGGAAATCGACACCCCGTGGGTGGCACGCAACCCGGCGAAATTGTGCCGCTTCATGCCTCCCGCGAAGCCCTTGCCTTTTGTGGTGCCAGTGACGTCCACAAATTGGCCTACGGCAAAATGATCAACGGTAATTTCGGCCCCGACCGGGATGAAGCCGTTCTCGGTAACGCGGAATTCGGCGCACCGCCTCTTCGGCTCCACCTGCGCAACGGCAAATTTGCCACGCTCGGCTTTGGGCATCCGCGCAATCTTGCGGCTCCCCGCTCCTACCTCCAACGCCAAGTAGCCGTGCCTTTCGAGGGTACGGTGGCCAAGAACCTGACAGTTCGGGACCCGAAGGATAGTTACCGGCAGCCTCTTGCCGTCGTCGTCGTAAACGTGGGACATGCCCTCTTTCTGGGCCAGGACACCGGTTCTCACGCTGACGCTCCCTGCGCCGATACATCAGTCCAGACATCGCCAAACGCCGTCCAAAACAGCGCCGTGGGGTTAGATTTCTGCTGCAGCACGTATCTGCGGGCATGAAGAAGCGAAGGACCAATATCCTTCCCCTTCATGATGCTTCGGTAGAAGTGGTCCGATAGCTGTTCCGAAAGTAAAGCATCAACCCTTCCGATCGGCGCGATCACGACCGCAGCGCCGTTATGGTGCATCCGTTCGGCCAAACTCTTCGCCCGCGACACGGCATGGTAAGCTGCGTAATCGACATCGAGAAACACCAGCAAGCGATCATGGCCCCGCAGCTTTAAACTCGAAGTGTCCTTGAAACGCGACTCGAAACGCTCCCAGATCCGGATGTCTATCGAATGGTTCGGCCGCGGAGTTCGCCATAATCCACAGCTGAACAGAAAACTGTCGACCGGGAGGAACAGGAAAGCGCGTAGCAGATCAAACATCCGATCCCGATAGGACGTGGCCGCAGTCAGCTGAGGAAGGGAACGGATAGTCAGGTGTGGTTGGGACGAGAACCAAGCTGACGAAATATCGCGGTTTGACTTCGCGTCTCTCCAGTCGTCATAGATGACGCCGAGGTCGATCTTCCGGGCATTCGTCGGCGTCGCGTCGGTTGCGCCTGCGCGAAAATAGCTGCCATCGCCTGTTGACGGCAACCGTGGTGGCGTGATCCTTGGCAGCAAATATATTTGCCCCAAGAATCCAAGTGGATTTACCGGATTCGCGACGGGCTCGATATAGGCGAACTCCCATGGAACGCGTACAGCCGTGCACCGCACGCTGACCGCGCCGTCTCGCTTTGCTTCCTGCCGAAGGAGATTGATGAATTCGTCCTTGTCATCTGGCGCGATGAGTGCTTCGAAGAGTTCGTATCCTTTCTTCGCGACTTCCCCCAAATGTTTTGCCTTGTCAGCATCAGACAGGGTATCGAATTTCGTGGGCTCAAAGGTGCTGCTCCCGACGAAATCGAGGATGTCATTGGAAAGCCTTCTGATCTCATCGGGGGCAGCGTTGGCGTAGAAATCTACATCGTCTTTTCCCTCAAAGATGAGAGTCGTGATCAGATCGCCATCGATGATCGAGTTACGAATGCAGACCGGCCGCCCGCGCCGGTGGTGTAGACGAGATATCTTCATCATGCCGCTATGTGAGATCTTGAGAGAGAGGTTCTGACTACCAGCGGGGTGCCAGTGGAGAAATGGAACTCGACGTCGACGGCTCCATTGCCGGGACGACGGGCTGCGACATGAAAGTATCCGGGTTCGCCGACTGCGCACTCCAGGCGCGAGGGAACGACTTCGCAGGATGAACTGTAAGCCCGCAGTTCGCAAATTCCATCCTTGATGCCAGCCTTGCCGGAGATACCGAGACGAACCGCCAATTCCGAGTCGAGGACAGCCCGTACTTCGAAATCGACCATCGAGGTGTTCAACGCTTTGGTGCTGACGGTGGGCTGCAGCTTGTTGGATGGCACTCCCCTGATCCAGGAGCAAAGTTGCGCGTCCGGTATCCGCGGTATCGGCACTTCGTCACGATGGTTGCCGTTGCGAACAGATCCATTCATCAGCTCAAGCACCGTCAGACGTTGGGCAAGCATGGGTATCGCGCGATAGCCAGCGCGATACCATGGAAGGTGCTCCTTGGTCACATCGCCGAAGAGATCCAAGCTCCTCTCGCATTGGAGCAGCGCCTTATACGGTCGCCGTGCCATCCGGGTTGTTCCCAGCCGAGCGAAGCGATCCGTCCATTCCCAATATTCTTGCCTATGCGTTTCGACTGCCGCCATCGATCGTGCGTCGATGAGTTCGAGCTCCACCAGCGCCGTCAGCAGAGGATCTGCATCACCTGGCAACAGGTCCAGAATCGTCCGACATCTCTGCTCCCGGATTTCGGGAAGATCGCGAGTCGAGCGGTGACGGAGCGTTGCCAATGCGCGTTCCAGCGGCGTACTTACGGTCGGTGGTGTCCAACTGCTTATCCCGCCGTCGCCCAAGAACAGACCGATCACATCACGGGTGGGCTCGCGAGCAACAACGTTCCGGTTGATCAAGATCAGGCGCCGAATGGACTCGGATACAGAGTCGCCCTCGACCCCGACCGGTCCCAACGCCGAAAAGGAGCCATCCGAGCGGTGAAGAAGTATCACGTCCCTGGGGAGAACGACGGGCCGTCCGTCGCGTCCGTCCACGATCGCGTGGGTTCGCGATCGCAAACGCGCAGCGACGGTCTCCTCAAAGCGAGGGTTGCATGCAAGAAGCCAGACATACGACACCGGTTCGGGGAGTCTTGCATCGAACGGCAAGCTCAACTGCACTTGGCCATCTCCCGGCGAAGTTGCGATTCGTCGGTCCGAGTCTCGCATGGACTGCACGGATAGAGGCGGATTTCCGTGCAATCCACAGCAAAATTGATTCGCAGCCGAACACATTGGCTAGACACGCATATCCGACGCATCGCGGACTTCTGCGACGATCGAGGTCCTGGTTCGTTGCTCCTCGTTGGAGAAACCGTCGAAATCACGCAGTTGTCCGAAAGATAGGCCCGTCATCTTCTCAACCGATCGTACACTGCGCTGATAGGTCTTGAAGGCTCCGAACACGGCCTCCAGCTCCTTCAGTTCCTGAACCTGATCAATCGTATAGGCGGTCGAGGAAGGCCTGCCCGTATTGGACACGAACGAGATCACCTTCCAGTACGCAACTGGTATCTTCACTCCTCTATAGAGACGGTCGTTGTCGCGGAAGATGGGACCGCTGAACACGTTCACCTTGGCTTCCTGGGCTTTCGCATTCTTGAGTATGTAGTCCTCCAGGCTCAGCCAAGTCCGTTGGTTGAAATGCGCTGCTTGAGGCGTGCAATTCGTAAAATGAAACGTGTCATCGTTTGCAGTTTCAGCAGTTTCTCCCCAATTGGGATCTTCTCTTCGGACGAGGTGACCTCGATCGAGGATATTGTCCGCGTACAGATCTTCGCCGATCTGCGCTTCGTCTGGAATGCGGCCGTCGTAGAACCATTTGTCTGGCGGGCTGCGGACCACTTTCACAGCTGCTTCACCGTCGATGTTAACGCCGACAAACATCGGCATGCGACGAGACTTTGACATCACCACGGAGAAGTGCTCGTAATCCAATCGATTTTCTGCGCTACCTTCGATCTCGAGCACGTCCTTTTTGAACCTCGTAGGATCCGGAAGCGGGATCGAGAAACCGAGAAAATCAGTGTTGTACCCAGTTCGCCCCTCGAAGCGCGCGGCAGGAGACCGTCGGACCCTGCGCGCAGCTTCCAGTTCAGCTGCTTCCAGACCTGCATCTGCCGCGTGAGGCGCCACGAACTCCAAGTCGGACAGCAAAGGACGTACCGTCAAATCCACCTTCATGACTTTTCCCCTTTAGTCGGCGTTGCACTGCCATTGAGCAGAAGTAAATCGTATTTCGCAATCAACTCCGCCGTTGCCCGCACCCTCTCCAGGTTCAGACTACTTAAGTTTCCGACGAAGTCGTTGAGAAGACCGCAAACATCGACATATTCGATGAGGCGAAGCAAAAGGAAGTCCGCTTGACGGGACTTTTGCAGTTCAGTGAGCAGCCTCTCTGGACGTAGATCAACCGGCCAGATCCGACATTGGCGAGCCAGCACCTCAATCTGTTCCCCGAGCGGGTCCGGATCGAATCTCACGACGTCGATAAGCGCTGCGCGTATTGGATCATAGAGTTCCGGTGTGCGGCCACGAACAAAAGCTCGCAGTTCGTCCAGGCGACGTACTGCGTGCCGTGGACGGACCGGCAAATTTGAATTGTATATTTCGCTAAGCGAGAGATAACGATGCTTGTCGCCATTCTTCAGAACCAGCATCTGGATTCTTGCTTCTTCGGGAAGCACCAGCGGACCGGGTCCCTGCGCTGACGTCCAACTCTGTTCGCTAAACACCTGACCAAGAGACATCGGAAGGGCAGGATCAATCTCGGACGTAGCCAGAGCCAGCGCAATCATCCGCATTCCATCAAGATCGAGAGCGTCTCCCGACCTAAGCCATGGACGATGCCTTGTAGACTGCGAGAAGGAAGCGTCTCCTGCCGCTAGGCGACCGATCGCTACCAAGGGAACGTAATCGACCCATCCTGAACGCGCCTCCAAATCGTGCAGCAGCCATCGCTCCGCGAGTGCCCTTCCGCCTCCCACCGCGAGTTGAGCGCAAGCCCATTTCCACGTCCAATGAACAGTGAGCCGCTGAAACATCGAAGACGGCAGGCTGCCGACCATCTGCTTTGACAGGAGCTGCATCGACGGAGCCGCAAGCCTGATCACCTCCATGAAGTCGGCTGACTTGAACGCAAGTTCGACACGAGCAGCCAAATCGGAATCATCGAATATGTCTTCGAGCGTTGTGTACGGGCGTATCGAGCGGGGACTCGCCAGGGCCGCATCCCCGCTGCCGGAGCCAGAGCCATCCGTCTGACCCAGCTCAGAGAGGCCTGGTGACGAGGAGGCTCGTATGACGCCCGATTTGGACCGCTTTCTCAGGTTGCGAACCTCCACATCTCTTTGCTGGACTTCCGGTAGTGCGGCCCTTTCCTCCAAAGTCAGGGAACGCTCGTCCTTCAATAGAATGGCGCGTGCGGCTGGAGGCATAGCATGAATATCCTCCCGTCCGATGTGGAGCACTTTACGTGCAAGCGTTTCATCGGCGGCGATAGCTGACACGTCTCCGTAGAAGGCCCTATAATAGGCGGCCATCGCGGCTGGGTCCGGATCCTTCGCCCTATGCGGCTCTTCGTACCAATCGGCTGCTCTCTCCTGCACAGACCGCACCCGATCCTGCAGATCCGTTTGCTCTCCGTCTGGGGTCCGCGTCGTGCCGCAAAGCATGGGCAGCATAAGTCGACGCAGGTTTGTGACATGTCGCACCTCGTTCGGACCGTATGTATCGACCAACCAGGCTTCCTTCGACAGAGCGCGAAGGAGCTCTATGGCACGCTCCATATCGATCTCTCCAAGCCCGCAGGGCTCGGCAAGCACATCACGTATAAGTTCAGCGGTCACTGTCCTAAGCGCGAGCCCCGGATGGGCAAGCTTGCGAATATCCTCCTTCGGTATAATCCTGGTGTCGCTTGGATCCCTGGATAGTCTGTGGTCCTTGATTCTATCCAAGAACCTTGAGTACAGGACCCTCATTGCCTCGACGGTGCCGTACAAGGACGAGCCGCTCACATCACGAATAATCTCATCAACCTCGTGAGGGCTTTTCTGCGCGGCGAATTTGATAAGAACGATCAGAAAAAGCGGATACCACTCGATGGCGGATTGTGAGATCAGATCGATCCGATCAGAAGTAAATACCTCCGATGGACCCTTCAGTCGCAAAAAGTCGCCGACTTCATCCCGCGCGAAAGGTCCGAGTTCAAGATGCCCGCAGAACCATGCCGGCAGACGCGAGCGCTCGCTCACAAACGGCTGGACACGGCCTGCGACCACAGCTCTGACGGTCTTGAACGCCTTCGAACCGTCCTCAGCCTGAAGGTCGATCAAACGGTCTATCCACGACAAGATCAAGCCGAACGGCTCACGCTCGAGATCCGCATCAGCCTGCCCCATTTCGGAGGATACGATCACCTCTTCAAACGTGTCGACAACGATCAAGAGATCGTGGCGTTCCGGCTGACGGCCCAAGGCATCACCGAGCCGCTCGAGCAATATATCCGCGGACTTGAGGTCGCTGCTCGTTTCGGCGGCGACGCGAAGCGCCTCGCGTCTGAGTTCGTCCATGTCTCCATCAAGTTCGGTACGCGCCCGTCCAATCTGACGCGTGAGCTCGGCCGTCCATTCTTTCTCGGCTCCCAGCGCCAGGTTTGGCCGGTCAAAGTCGAGGAGAACGGTTATTGGACCGCTCCAATCCGCCTTGCGCACCGTTTTCACCAGCTCGGCGACCAGAGCAGATTTTCCGCTGCCGCCGATTCCAGTAAGAAGAAGCGGTCTCAACCAATCCAGCTTCTTTGGATCAGCAATGATGTTCTCTAGTCTAATCGAGGTGTCGACGTCTCCGTTGGCGACGTAGGCTTGAAGCATTCCAAGCTCACGGGTCCGTCCTACCAGGGTGGGGGCAACGTGAAGCAGTCTTTGCTCGTCATCCATCCTGGCGAGCTTCCATCTTGGGTCCGCCTTGCCGCTGGGCGAAGGCCTGTTGCGTGCCCGATGAACGAAATCCTGAGCAACGGCGAGGTCCTGGAGTTCGGGCCTCGAAAGACCCTGGTCTTCCAGCAATTCCTCATTGTCCTTCAGGAGTTCGACGAGGTAGCGGGCGAAACGTTCCTCCGGATGAGGTTTTGCTTCCTGGAGAAGGCGCTCAAAATCAGCCCGCTTGATCGCTTGGCTCAGCGCCTCGTGACGCGCTCTTGCGGTTAGCTTCCAATATAGCTTGTCTTCGAGCACGACCTCTTGAACATCGTTTGCAATCTCGTCGAGAATGCGTTCGTTCATGTCGCCAGTCTCGGCCGATGCCAGCAGATCGATCGGATCGAAAACACCAATAAGTGCGGCACGAGCCAACACCTCGTCGATTTTCTCTCGCAGTCGCTGATCGTTTCTAGCGGTCATAGCGTGGTCGAGGGTATGAAGAGGTCGTTGACGATCTTGGCGATGGCAGCGCTCCTGCTCACGGCCATCTGTCGGTGAGCCTGTCTCTCCCGCTCAGCGAGCACCTCCCGATCGTCGAGCATCTCGCGGTCAGCGAGTATCGTGGCGATACGGCCAAGGCTCAGCAGCATGCGATCCGGATCGGAACACAACCGGTTGCGAACCCAAGCGATGACGTCTTCGATATTGAGGTGATCCTTGAGGGGATCGATTGATTTCGAGTTGACGTTCTTCAGTGCTGGCATGTCCGGATCCGACATTCCAATCAGGACCAAGCGGAGCTTCTGTCGCGCGGCTATCTCGGGGTAGAGCTTTTCAAAGAACACCCTCGTCGAGGTATCGCTCAACGGATGCTTATCCATTTCATTGACAGCAATCCAAAGCGTCTGCCTCGTTGCGCCAGACTCCATCAGATTTGCGACATCTCGAGCCAGTACCGCAATGGTGTCGTTGATCTCGGTCGATTCTCCAGCGCCCGCCATCTGTCCGGGCGAAGTCAATTTGCTGGAGAGCTTGTCTGCGACTTTGTCCAAGAGCAGTTGCGCGGTCGAATAGGCATTGTCCGGGATGTCGGAGGCATTGATGGGAATGAGCCGATGCAAAGCAGGCGCGAGGGCGTCATCAAGAATCTCGTACGAGAACGACTTTCCTATTTGCCTGAGAGGTTGCCGATCTGTGCCATAGTGGATTTGTACAACGAGAATCTTTGGTCCGCCCGGCGTCTGGGCTGATGCAATTGCTTCCTGCAAACTATAACGGCCGATGAGAGCTTTTCCGCTCGTCAGAGTGCACCGCGGGGCGCTCAAGCTCCCCATGCGGGACCTGATTGCCCCTTGCGCCTTCTGCAGGATTTTGGTGAGGGGAATGGCCACGTTCGTCGCATAAGGCCTGATCGTGCCTTGAGTTTTTTGCTGCACTTCGTAGACGAACTGGTGCAGAGCCGCAGGTTTCATGTCGTATGTGAGACAAGCTCCGCCCGAAGATCCGTGGATCGTGTTCGCCGAATGCAAGACTCGATCGCCGTTGGCGGCGATGTCCTTGAACTTTCTGACGGCACTGTTTGATCTAAATTCGCCGGGCGAAAACCGCATCGTATAGTTGCCCGGGTGATGCGAGACGATCATCTTTCCCTTGGCTTCACGAGGAGGCTCATTCACGAGGTTGTAGTAAAGTCGGTCAAATCCCGCCGGCTTGTCCAACTCAATCACAGCAAAATCAAAGAAAGTGTCGAGTTGCTTGGGCTGCCACTTGTCCAGGCTTTCCGACGGATCTGCGCTGAGCCGGCTGCCCGCCACAAGCCAATCTTCCGTTACCCCGCACGTCCATTTCTTCTCGATTTGGTTAGCCCTGGCGACAAAATCGAACTCGATCGAAAGGCGCGAGGAAAATTCCCGAACAGGAACGCCAGGCCAATCGGGCGCGCCTTCGGGGCCATCCAGGCCAGCTTCGAAGGTTACGAGCGAACTAATGACGTGCCAGCATGTCAGTACCAGTCTTGGCCCAATTAAAAGGCCCGTGCCCGTTTCAAACGACCCGTTCGAAAGCTTGACGACGATCTTGCAAGTGTTCCTGGCCAGCCTCGGCATTCCCTCGCGGATTGTCCCTGCGTCGGTCATCGGGGTGAAATCGTCGAGGATCTTTTGGAGAGTGGCGCGGTAAGTTTCCTCACCGTCTTCATCATCCAACAGATCCGAGGCTTCAACTTCTGTCGCCGATGACGTGAACAGCCGGCCGGAATAGGCTTTGACAAACGACGCTAGGAACCCGTTGTGTTGCGCTTCCTCCAAGGCGGCTTGGAAATCCGCCCGATGCAGGTCGGGGCCGACCGGGAGAGGCGCATTTTTCTGGCGCAACGCCGTGATCGTCAAAAAGCGCCGGGCATTGGGATAGCTCGCCGCGAACTCGTCGTAGCACTTCCTGAAGACATCACGCGATGCCGTGACCTGCTGGGCCAGCTTCGACGGACTGAGAATGTTTTCGCCGGCAATAGGCATTTTAGTCGGTCCACCCCAATCGTTCGGCGATTGCGGCCGGCACCTGCCCTGAGGCACGGACGGCGGCAAGCGAATGGGCGTAGTTTGCCGTCAGGTTTCGTCCAGCAAAGTGCAGGCCAAGAATTGGGAAGAAGTCGATGATTTGAGAAACGCACGAGCCCGAACAGCCCGCCAGAGTGGTCGAGTCATGCGAGAACACCCAGCGTCGGGATCGATCGTCGTCTAAGCTCCCGGTGATATCCTCAATCTGCCCCGGCGCCATGTATTTTCGCCCGTAGTCCAGCCCGAAGATCTCTCCGAGCCGTTTGGCGATATCGTCGCGGACCTCGTGGGTGTTAGGATCTTCGAGCGCGGAAATATCTGGCCGTGCTGGATAACCGACGACGATCAAGTCGGCCTTAGTCTCGCCGACCTGCCTATCGGCAACTTGACCAATCTTGGAAGGCAAATTCGAAGTCCCGTTGCTTGTCTCAACCTCGAACAATGCCATGTCGAGATGGGAGAAGTTCACCTCGCGACCTATTGTATCTCCCCCGGCGAACACCAATGATTTTATCCGAAACCTTTTTGCCGACCCGAGGCCCCTGTCATCAAAATTGATGGTCGCATTATCTTGTACAATCCAGCAGGACGGCGCTTTCCCCCGGATCTCGTCTGCGATCGCTTCCGCCACGTGACGGTTTGTCATGATCAGGCCGTCGGCGACGACAAAGCCTGTACCGACATGCTCGCCGTCCAGATCGATGCGACCGACCTTCTCCGAAAGCGCCTCGAGCCAGGAGGGGTTCACCTTGAAGGTGCTTTCCCATTCGGTTGCGGCCAACGCGGCCGGGTCCAGCTTTCCATCGGTAATCTTCAGGGCGGGACGTCCCGTCAATCGGACGAGTGCCTCCACATCTGCCCGCTCGATGCCGGAGAGGTTGCGTCCGCCGTGCTCGTGAGCCTTCTTGAGCAGTTTTTCACTTCGGTCGAACAGGTCGCGTCGTTGCGCCTTACCTTCGGGAGTCGCCTCGGGGCGCTCATCGATCTTTCTGAAAGCGCGGTCGAGCCCATCCTGAATGTCTTGAACGCTCCTGCCCCGTAATGGAGATTCCGGAGCGCCTGCGGCGCGGATGACAGCAGGCTGGGGCAAGAGCATCCGAAACGTGCTTTTGGCTCCTGGCTGCCGATCGAGCGGGGCAACCAGCTCGGGAGCGTGACTTAATCGCTTCAGGACCCGTTGTAGGACCGGCGGCGCGGTGGCGCTCAGTCCCGGCGTCGGTTTCGGCCGTATGCGCGACTCGACGAGGCCCGCTTTTGTCGGTTCGGACCGTCGGCGCTCATCGGCAGCAAGGAAGCTCGCTTCCGCACCATATCTTGCCCAATCAAATCCATCGAGGCTGGCTCTGGACGCGGCAAGTTCGAACACCAATGCCGTGTCACGATCTTCTTCCGACAGACCCGGTGATACCGCTGCTTCAAGGGCCGCGGAGGGAGCCGGGATATCGGCGAGAGGCAGCTGAAGAAGTTCTTGCGCATCCACGATCCCCGCACCGTACAGATTCGCATTCCAACCGGCAGGCTTGCGAGCAGTCCGACGCAGCGCCGAGCGAAACAGCTCCTGCACGCTGATATTGCGGCGCTTGGCTTCCGCGCGGACTTGAGCGCGGCCAAAGTGGGACAGCCAAATTGCGGCTACACCGGCGGTCAGAGCCGTGGCAAAGGAGGTGCCTTGGCCACCGGCAACGACACCGGTTCCGCTGTCTTCGGGGGTACGACGCGCGACGAACACATTCTCTGCGGGAGCAGAAACGTCGACGGCTGGCCCGCGGCTTGTGCCCTTCCATGGAGCATCGCCTGCATTCACGCCCGCAAGTGCGATGGAATTGCGGTCGGAGGCAGGATAGACCACGAAGCCCACGCAATTTCCGGACGCAACCACCACGATGCAACCGGCCGCGACCGCCTTTTTTAGCGCTGCGGCGATTGAAGGGCTGTAGATTCCACCGAGGCTCATGGAGATAACGTCGGCGTCGACCGATACGGCGTGCAAGATCGCGCGGGCTACCGGGGCACCATCGAAGATCTTGACGTCCTCGATACACCTGATGGGAATGACCTTAGCCAACGGAGCTGCGCCGACGATCTTCCCTGCTTCTCGGCTTGCCACCACGCTGGAGGTCGCCGTACCGTGGCCCGGATTGGCAGTGCCAGCGCGC
The DNA here is from genome assembly GCF_016031655.1 of Bradyrhizobium glycinis. GTDB lineage: Bacteria > Pseudomonadota > Alphaproteobacteria > Rhizobiales > Xanthobacteraceae > Bradyrhizobium > Bradyrhizobium glycinis. Next base: position 23,495 of record NZ_JACCHQ010000017.1, on the reverse strand, counting down.
AGCGGATCGTTCGGGCTGTTGCCTCCCTCGAGCACGTTCGCGGCTCGCTCAAGGTCGAACATACCCCGCTCCAACTCGGGATGAGCAGCAATGCCCGTATCGGGTTGAGCTACGAGAATGCCGTCACCCTTGCCGTTCTCCAAGGACCAGGCGAGGTTCGCCTTGATCGCGCTGGTAGCCCAGTGCATATCCCCAGGTGCCGCCGCATTTGACCAGCAGAATGCGTCGGTAATTGCCGATTCGGGCGCCCCATCGCGAAGCAAACGTGCGTCGGGTTCAGCGTATAGGGTTGATCCGATGTCAGGCACACAGGAAACCAGGCCCAATTTGTCGCAAAGAAGATCGGCCGCAGCAAAAAGCCTGGGTGGCGCGATGGTGCGCGGTACGCCGGGAAACTGAAGCACGAGGAAATTCGGCAGCTGCTGGTCCAAAGGACGCAGATCGAACGTGTCCGACCCGATCAGAGGTAACAGTTGCTCTCGCACCCTAGCTGGGTCCGCAGCACTGGTGCACTCCAGCACAAAACGGATGATGTCCATCGGCAAGCCATCGATCGTACCATGTGCCTGCCTTGCAATTTCTTGGAGAACAGTCCCCGCGATGGAGACGCTCGCATCGGCTGCCATTTGACACCTCAACAATCATTCGGTCCGGCGTGATACCGGCTTAAAATCAGTCGCAAAAAACCCGATTGGGGACAGGTAATTGCCTGCCTCCGCAACCCGCAATTGAAACGTAAAATCAATCGAATGTCCATCGTCTATGAGCCAAGCCGACGATTATTTTCACCTCGGGTTGCCGTTGTTTGGTACGAAACGGACGAAGCGGCCCCTCATTGATACATTGGTGTTTGCACCGCATGGCTAGGAGCGCGAGCATGGCGACGGTGTAGGCACACTTGGCCCGGTGAAATAAGGAGGGCCGCTTCACAGGCGCTGAGGCAAGTGATAGCGACGTCGGCGTGCTGGATGACGGCAAGCCTGTTTCCCGCGCACTTCCCGTCTGGAGGATCGTTCGCCGAAGTACCGACACGGTTTGGCTCTGGAAGCGTTGCGCCTAGCTCGCCGCTCCGCCTCTCAAGAACGACGGTAGCTTGCATCTTCAACCAAATCCGTACCGGTTCTGGCCGGACGACATGGCGCTCCGTCCGTCCGAGGCATGCAGCAACAGCGCCCGGCTGGACTGCCTCGCGACAAGGTGAAATAGTTTCCGACCGCAATTTTTGCGGGTTAATGCTTTTGAGCATGGGGATAGTTATGGGACAGTTTCACGGTCGTGCATTTTCACTCGCGTCGGTTCTGGCCGGCATTTGCTTGATGGCGCTGCTATGCAGCGCCTGCACGCGCGCCGAACTTGTCGATAAGGCCGATGCTTACGATCAGGCCATCTGGGATTCCAGTAACAGGCAGATCCTTCTCAATGCAGTTCGCGCGAGCCAGCGGGCGCCGATGTCCTTTGTCGGCTACGGCGATGTGCTGGCAAGTCCAAACTTCTCCGGCAGCGCCGGCGGCGCATTCAACTTCTCGCCTTCGGGTCTGACCAACTACGCGCTCAATCCCGGTGTTTCCTACGCGGGCGGCTTTTCGCAGTTTACTATCAACAATCTCAACCATCAGGAATTCGCAAAACAGATGCGAAAACCCGTCGACCCCAAGCTAGCTCAATATTTCCATCGTCTGGGCTGGCCGAAAGAGATGGTGGATCTGCTGCTAATACATTCAATCTACATGTCATCCGCTGAACACGCGCAGCTTATCGGTGCCGTTCGGGCCAAATGCAACACCAATACCGAAACTCGAACAGTTGAGTTCTGCGCCCAGCTTGAAAAGGATGGCGACGCCTACGAGGATTGCAAGGCTCGCAGATTGACGCTTGATGGGCCTGAGATCCTCAACACGGCGCGCGAATTCTGTTCGATGAACAAGTTTCAATACACGCTGCGAATGCTTCGTTTCCTCAATAAGAGCTACCGTGAGCTGCCCAGAACACCCGAAGGCATGCTCTACTATCTGGGTGAATTGATCGCTGCACAAAACTATTCGGTACAGCACTACACACCCAAGCTTTTCATTGTGAGCCAGGGTCAGCACCGGCTCGTTGACTTCTTCGTCGTGCAACAGGGCGCCTCGCCAAACGCTGCGGTTCAGGTCTCTTTGAATGGCGATGGCTTTTACATACCCCGTCCACAGCTTGGCAGCATGGATGAGGCCCGGTCGCTGCAGGTTATGGACCTGGTATCACAAGCGATTGTCATGGCGACGTCAAAGGATAGCCTGCCCAAAACCAATAGCGTGAGCCTCGTCGCTGTACGTTGATAAATCTCCGGTCGAACCGACATCCCGGGCGCGGTTCAATCGGCTTCATGAGGGGCCGAGTGAGTTGCTCATGCATGGGCGCGTCCATTCTCTATCGACCAGAACCTGACTAAGGACCTTGGAACAGCAACATGGCGGAGCGCTTCATCTTACCGGTCCTGTCGATTGCCGTCGGATTGTCTTTGGCCTTCAGCCCATGGGACGCGCTTGCCGACAGTCGGACCCTTCCTGCCCCCTTGTCGTCGGCGATCCCTTGCAACGACCTGACTGGGAATTGGCAGTTCATTCCTATCCCGCTGCCGGAGCGGAATGTAACCCACATCATGGTATCGCGGGCGAAGGATCGGGTCTTTGTCGGGACCCCGGGCGGCGTAGCTTCATATGACGGGATCATCGCGCGAGCACCGCAGTTCGTAAGCGACGAGGCCCAGCAGCCCATCTATGTGAATTCCATGGTCGAGGGCGCCGACGGCGCGGTCATTGTCGGGACCATCAACGACAGCCTATGGCGATGGAACGGAGACGAGATCGTGGCCCTATACGGTGCCTGCCCCCGCGGTTCGGGCGGCTGCCCGAGAGGGGAATGGGCGTTGGCAAGGTCCGAGGACGGCTCGATCTATGTTGCGTCCAGCTCCTTCGCTCCCCGGCAGACGGATGCGCTCGCGGCTTTGAAGGCAGTCGTCACTGAGCCTCTCGTTCCCGTACAAGCCTCGGCTTCCTTCCTTGGTTTTGCAGGAGAGGAGCTGGTTGCAACGACCAATTCCGGGTCGATCCACTTGATTGACCGGAGCTCCGGAAAGAGCATGCGTCGGATCGATCTCGCTCTGCCCTCTGGCGCGTTCGTCCGGAATGTTTCTTATGCGCGCGGATTGATCCTTGTAGGGACCGATAAAGGTTGCATCGGCGTCGAACTCACCGACAAAACAGCGCCGGTTGCCATTGCCGACGGAAACTGCAGCTCAGTCTATATGCAGCGGGACGGCACGTTCTGGCTCTCCACGGACCTGCTTTATCGGCACGACCGGAACGGTTGGATGCGCTGGTCGCCGGAGCGCAGTGGGCCGCTCACCGCCGGCTCCGTCGTTGAAGACAGCCTTTCAAATATCTGGATCGGCTCTTCTTTGGGGCTTTGGCGTTATTTCGATGTTTCGCGGGATCGAAAATTCGGCGGCCGGGTATCGTCGATGGCTCCCGATCCGAACGGTGGTCTCGCCGTCGGCTTGGAAAACGGCGAGGTATGGCAGCTAAGCCGGGCACTCGAGGCGACGCAACTCGAGCTTCCCGCCGCGACCGAACTACCGCCTTCGCCTTATTATCGCGGCGCGCTTCTTGCGAACGATCCGGCCGGCAAACTCTGGGTGTTGAGCGGCGCCGGACTTTTCACCGTCTCCGGCGCAAAGGCCGAGCGGATCGCCGACTATCCTGTCCCCGGTTCGGACCGCGTCGGCGCTCCCTCTTCACTGGCGGTCTCGTCCACGGGTAAAGCATGCGTGGGCCTCGTTTGGTCGACCGCCGTGCTCTGCCTATCGGACGGAGCATGGAAAAAGTCAGCAGAAGTGACTGGACAGGTTGGAGGCTCGGCTGTCGGCGCGGTGGCCTTCGACAATGCAGGCTCATTGCTGGCCGTAGGCGTTCAGAGTATCACCACCGCAGCCGACGAGCCCAAGGAGTTTGGACCATTCAGCCCCACGCCGTTCGGCAAAAACCATCTCTTCGGTGCGATTGCCTTTACACCGAACGTTGATGGTGCCGATGTAGTTGCCTCCGGCGGATGGGGCGGAACGGTATTCTTAAGAAGAAATGGAAAGGAGTATTCCGACGTCGGGCACGGTGGGGCCGACGTGCAGGAGCAGCCCTATATCATTCGGCAGCTCGCCTCGCATCCCACGCTCGGTCTGCTCGCCGGTGGCGATTCGGGCCTTTTCCGGTGGGAAGGTACGCCGATGCAAGGCGGGTGGAAAAGTCTCAGAGACATTGATCCCAGGCTTGCTCTTCCCATCGCCGGGGTGGTCCCGTCGACCGATCGGGCCTTCTGGGTGGCGTCGGATTCCAGGGTGACGTTGATCGACCTGCCGACGGCGGCCCCGAAGGTCCGAGTTGGACGATCGCCTTCCGCGGCGACGATCAACATCAATGCAGTTACATATCATCTAGCGATCCCGGGACTCGTCGGGGTTCCTTCGGCGAAGACGACAACCCTCGCTTACGATCCGCCGATCGCGAATGCGGCCCGACGCATCGACGGTCCCGACAATCGGCTGGACCTTTCCAACCTCGACGACCGGACAACCTACCGACTGACCGCGACCGTGACCGACGGCTTTCTGAACGTCGGACCGCCGGAATCGTCCGGTTTCTCGGTGAGGTTGCCATTCTACCGCAATCCATACGAACTCGTTATTGCGGTTCTGGCGGTTGTGGGGCTGCTCGGCCTGCTGCTTACGCGTCGCGGGCCGACCGGTTTCGTACTGCGGCGCATTGGAGGCCTCAGATGGTCGACGGAGAAGTCGGACCCACGGTTCGCCGTCGAGGTCACGAGCGTCGGCCCAGATATGGTTCGCTACGAGCTGGAAGCGCCTTCAGCGTTGACACCTGTGCAACTCGAGGTCGACGTGCCGTCGGCTCAGCTCGACGGGATGCCGAAGGAGGTACTTCCTCATCTGCTGCGCATAGCCGAAGGCCACGTCCGCCCCGCCCAAGATGACTTCGAATCCGCTGTCGGCCGCGCCAGCCGGGTTCTGGGTGAGGTGGCTCTGCCGGAGAGCCTGCGTTTTGTCACCAGCCAGTTCGACCACGGGACGATGAGCCTCGATCTTTCGAAATCGTTGCTCTGGTTGCCGCTCGAGCTTGCCGACGACGGAGGCGGCGAGTTGGTGCAATTGCGATACGCGATTGGTCGCACCGTCTCCGCGGATATCCTTGCCGAGGCCGATCCGCCGCGGTCGCCAAGACTGAAGGTGGCAGTCTTCGCTCCCCATGTCGACGCATCAGATATCTCACTGCCGCACATCAAAGCCGAAGCACAGGCGGTCGCGGCGGCGGCGCGATCGTGGGGGGCCGAAGTCACTCTGGTCCGGGCGGACGCGACCAAAGCCGAAGTGATTGATGCTCTCTGCAATGCTCATCTCTTTCACTATGCCGGACACGCCGAGTTCGTCCCCGACACGGCCGGGCAGAGCTATCTGCCGATCCGAGAGGATCGGATTATGGCCGAAGAAATTGCGAACGCCCTCAAGTCAAAGCCGCACAGTCTGATGCTCGCCTTCATCAACGGGTGTGGCACCTCGCGCGAGGCGAGCTGGGAGCGCAGCGCGGAGGTGTACGGATTTGCGTCCGCCTTCGTGAACAATGCAGCATATTTTATCGGAGCCCAATGGCCCATCGGCGATGAGTTTGCCGCTTCCTTCGCTTCGGAGTTTTATACTCGGCTGTTTCCGCCGGCCTATGACCTTTGGTGGCGGCTCGTGCGACGCGACCGACTGCACGGCGTGCCGTTCGCCGAAGCGCTCCGGCTGGCGCGACGTCATTTGCGGGAAATGGGTCCTGATGCGACGCAAACATGGTCATCCTACGTCTTCTACGGTGATCCAACGAGACGACTCGTGCTTCAGTAGACGGACGGCCAGACTCCAATGGATAAGGATACGGTAAATGTTGCGCAGATACGCGATCATTGAAGCTCCGAAACGGTTGCGCTCGGGCGCGGCTTCGCCCAGCGGGACCACTAAAGCCGGATACCCTAATATTCGCATCCGCGCGGCCGACCTGTCCAAGCGCGACGTTCTTGATATCGAGAAAGACCCGAGCGTCGAGGACTTCGGTCTCATCATGCCGACGCGCTTGATCCGCCCGGTGAGAAAGCAGCAGGTCGATGTGACGGCCGCTTTGCCCGCGGCTTGGGGCATCGTCGCCGTCGGTGCAGATCGGGTGGACCTGGACGGATCCGGCGTCGCCGTAGCGGTCCTCGACACGGGGATCGATAGGACCCATGCGGCTTTCGCCGGCCTGGATATCGAAGAGGAGGACTTCGGAGGCTCCGGCAACGGCGACAAGAACGGCCACGGAACGCACTGCGCCGGCACGATCTTCGGGAAGGACGTGGGACAGGTCCGCATCGGTATCGCTCGCAATATTCGCAAGGCTTTGATCGCCAAGGTATTCCCGGATGGGGAGAGCGGCGATTCCTTGTCCATATTTCGCGCCTTGGAGTGGGCTGCGAACAAGGGCGCCAACATCGTCTCGATGTCACTCGGGTTCGATTTCCCCGGCATGGTAAGTGAACTCGAGAAGGACGGCTATCCGACTGAACTGGCCACCTCGATCGGGCTCGAGCATTTCAAGGATAATCTTAGAATGTTCGATTCCATGATGAGGGTCATCGAAGCCGGCCGTGCATTCGGACGCGGCCCTTTGGTCATAGCCGCTTCGGGAAACGAGAGCCAACGAAATCGGGATCCGCGGTTTCGGATATCGGCGTCCCTCCCGTCGGCCGCGACCGGCGTGATCTCTGTTGCTGCTGTGCGTAATGCGGGCGGCTCCCTCGAGATCAGTGATTTTTCCAATGGGCGCGCGAAGATCTGTGCGCCGGGCGAGGAAATTCTGTCCGCGGCCCCGAACGGAGGTTTCGCCACCATGAGCGGCACCAGCATGGCCTGTCCCCATATCGCCGGTCTCGCCGCGCTCTGGTGGCAGAAAGTGGCTTCATCCGCGGTTAGGCCGAACGCCGAAACGGTCGCTCAGCGACTGGTCACATCTGCTGTCACCGCTCCGCTTGCCCACTTCGATCCCGACGATTCGGAGGTTGGTTTCGCGGTCGCCCCAGGGTGAACCCGAGCAGTCACGACCAGCCGGTGAGATCTCTCGCGCCAGCTGGGGCCAATTCTTGTTGTTCCGTTGACAAGGCCGATTAAGGGACCGGCACTCTTGTCAGATAAAGATCCACGAGGGCTTGAAGGGCCTTCTCATACGAACGCCAAGAGTTACAGGTAGCTCCTTATCCACCTACACATTTGACACGCAAGCGTCGACGCCGGACATCAACTGCCGCCACATCTTTTTCTTTGTTGATCAGCTCGTTGAATTGACAACGCAGAGGACAAGGCATGTCGTACTACGGCTATAGCTGCGATCGATCTTAGTTGCTTCGCTCTACCCCGTTCAGACTGATCGGGCTGCTGCACCTATACCTAAGACGACTCTGACAAAGATTTCCTTCCGTCCGGCATGTTGTTGATTCGCGGGGCGCGCACAGGTCTGAGCAAGTCCGCAGTTAGCTTGATGGCACCGATTCCGTGCACACAGGCCTTGCGCAACGTCGAACTTTTTCCGTGAGAAGAGCACCTGTATCAGCGCTGGTGCTCGCAGAAGCTACGCTGAACTGCACGCGATCGGAGCGATCGAGACCTGTGCCGGAAATGGGACGCCGTTGGTTTGACCAGCCGGACACTGGCATTTTCGAGCGATCCCTCCGGAGGATGCACTTGTTGAGGCATCCCGACGAGCCCAAGGAGCGTGAATGAGCGCTGCGTCGGCTAAGAATACTTCGAGGCATTTGACCTGGACCCCGCTTGACAACGCCAAGTCTACGCCGCCGGCGTTTAATAAGGGCTTGGTCAACTACCAACGCCGCCAATTGATCCCGATAACAGTTGCATGTCACCTGTTGATAGCGCCGCTGGTGTGGCCCGGACCCTCGACAGCCAGAACAGGCGTGCTGATGGCCGATAATTCGTGCGCTCGCGTAAGGAGACAGCGTGCAACATCAACCATACCCGGCGGTATAACGGCCCTGAGAGACGTGCGGGCCACTACTTTCGCAAATGCTGCGTGCTGAGATTTGCAGCAAGAGCACCCTCTCCTTCCTCATGGACTTTCACGATGCGCTTTCCGGTGGGAGTGCCAAACGCGCAAACTTCAAGGGCTTCTGGGTGTCAGGCCTCTCCTTTGCGAGTTCCGTCGGGTACCGCGACGCCAACGAGGCTCCTGGAGCCAACTCGTCTATGTCATCGAGCTATTGGTCGACGCGACCGAATCACCGGTCCTCGTTGACAGCGATGGGAGTTTCGGCACTTGCGCACCTTGTAGCGCGCAAACTTCGCGAGCGTGGCGCTGCCGGGATTGCGCCGGAGGCCTCCTGTTTTTCGAAGATGAACTCGTTTGTCGGCGACAGGCATCCGTTAGCCAATATCGATGAATTATCTGGCAGACTAGGCACAGTAAAGGATGGTGGCGCGGATCCAGGCGCCGATAGCGGCCCAGGAATGGAGGAAGCCACGATGCGCGCAAGCGCCCAAGCCGCGGCGGGCGCTGACGCAAGCCTGATTCACTCGAGCGAGAGCGCCCAGGAGGAGATCCTTTCGTTCGCAAGCGCCGTCTTTTTTCGAACAGGATACGTTACACCGTCCTATGGCCTGCCAATCGCCCAACGCCAATGCAGTTGCTCCACTCGACGAATTTATGGAGTGGTCCGCAGATCTATTGGCCGACAACGGCTTCATCTCAGGCTTTCGAATGAAGCAAACCGCCGCGGACTTGACCGCGGATGGCCCACGGCTTTTCAAGACGATGAAAATTCTCCGCTTCTCAGTACCGACCCTGAAGGCAACGCTCGTTCCGGCGCTGGACCATGTTATCAGATCCGGAGCCACGCAAGCGTACACGGAGGAACTGCTTGCATTCGGGTGGAACGGCGGGGCCTTCAACTGGCGGCCGTGCGATGTGACGACGCCACGTGGTACGAACTCGACAACACTGACGAGCTACGCATTGCTGAGCACGTCTTCGCAGGGACGCCCATGGTCCCAGCCGAGCAGATCAGTCGCAACAGGAATGAGAGTGCAATGCTAAAATACCTTTGGGATCCAGCGAACGCGATAACCGCTCTGGGCCTTCTTCTTTCGTCCGTGAGCCTATTCTTGGTACTTTCGGATCACCTCGACCTTGCCGTCGCGACGGCGCTTTGGGCTGTCCTCTCAGATCACCTCGATGGGGTGGTGGCCGGACGCACCAAAAACCGAGACTCGCACTTTGCAAGAATGGGCAAGAGCCTCGATGGCTTCGGGGACATGATCTATGGCGCAGTCTTGCCGGCGACAATCGTGATTCAGCTCAGCCAGGCATCGCTTGCCGCTCTGGCAACTGCGAGCGCATTGCTGATGGCAGCCGCAATTAGGCTTAGCTATTTTGCAAACTTCGGGAAGTTGCCAGATGGACGCTTCTTAGGTGTCCCCCTATCATACGACATGCCGCTTCTTGCCTTGTTTTTCCTCGTCAAGCCTCTCATTCCTCCCGAAGCGTTTACGGCGATCGTCAACGTTTGCTTTTTGCTGCTCGCAGGAGCTCACGTGGCATCTCTTCGGGTGCCATCACCGAACACCGCAATGTATGCGGGAATCAGCATCTTCGCCGTCGCGGCGTCGGCCGTTTTGGCCGGTCGTTCGCTTTGAAGTCGCCCGCGAGCGGATCGAGAGACGTTCTGCCAAACTGAGCGTGAGCACAGCGAGTGAACTGTGGCCATCGCTACGAACGGCACCCGTAAGTGCCAATCACGCAAGTTGGAGGACAGATGCCGTCCGGCATCAGGTCGCGTGTGCGGACGCATAGGAGACCGGTTGTCGGCGCGAGGAACTGTCGCGCGTCACTACATGTGTGTCGATTTTGTTGTGTTCTCGACCCAGGCTTGTTGGCCAATCCGCTACTTGGCCTCACCGCTCAAATAGTGAAGAGCAAGCGTAGGCTCCTTTTTTCAGCCGCTCGACAAAGTTGGCATGATGCTTGAAGTCTTACCTTGCGAGCTGTGGGACGCTGCTGATCACCATTCATATCGTGGGTGCCCACGAAGCGGAATGAAGGAATTGAAGCGATATGCTCTGTCTGTGTCTGATCGCAGTCTGTAGAAAAGGAAATATCGGCAAGTCGCTCCTCTCGCGCAATGCGCTCGCAGCTTCTCCAAGCCTGAAGGAGACGATCATCATCAGCGGCCGCACCCCGACTGTCAGCTCCGCCAGCCGGATTCACGACCTGCATTTTGAGGCAAAAGACGCCTGGATCGAAGAACTCGATCTGGCGCACTTTCAATTCGGCGGCAAGCAAGAACTAAATTGCAAGCGACACAACCGCCCTCGCCACGCTGCAGGTTCAAACCTTCAGGGGGCATCATTATCGGCCCATCTTCGCGAGCTCGTGCGCTCCACCAAATCTGCCTTGTTAAGAGAAGCCTCTCGCGGGCGTTCGGCTGCGGTTTGTGCGATTTCGAGGGTGTACGAGCCTGCAGCTGAACGACTGCGGATCTCAGTTAGGAAGACCTGCTCCACGGCAGCAGTCTCAGGGCTTGTGTCGGTACCAATGCAAAGGCTATTGGCATGAGCGAGGAAGCCAGCCATTCGCAGATTGATTGGAGCGCGCTCCAGGAAGATGAGGATGCTCATTCCCTCTTTCATAGGCTTGGTGTTGAACCGATCATCAATTGCACCGGCGTTCGCACGCTATATGGAGGTTGCAATCCGACGCGAGCTGTTCGTGATGCAATGAGCGCCTCTAGTCAAGTCTTCGTTGATCTAAATGAACTGGCGGAGGCAATTGGCCAGAAGTTGGCTGCGCTGACCGGCGCGGAGTGGGGTCTTGTGACTGCTGGAAGTGTCGCAGCGGTCAGCCAGGCCGTCGCTGCCTGCGTGGCTGGTAACGACCCAGAAAAAATGCTGGGGCTGCCGTTGCGGGGAGACAAGACGGTGCTTGTCGCCGCCGATCAAAGGATGGCCTACGAGCACGCAATTCGCGCAATCGGGTGCACGGTCACCTCGATTACCCAGGCGTCAGACCTCGACCGACTTCCACGCGAAAGTATTACTGCAATATGCTTGCTTGGGCACGCCATTCCAACTTCGGCGCTCCCCTTCGACGAGATTGCGGCACGAGCGAATCAACATCGAATTCCGCTGATTGTCGACGGAGCGGGATTAGCCCCAAGCTTTCCGAATGTTTGGCTCAGCAGCGGAGCCGATCTCCTTATTCATTCGGGCGGTAAATATATTGGCGGGCCACAGTCGACAGGCTTCTTGCTCGGCTCGGAAAGGCTCTGCAGAGCGGCCTATCTGAACGGGCCGCCTGGCCAATCATTTGGTCGATCAATGAAGGTGGGCAAGGACGAAATCGTTGGCGCGTACATCGCGCTAGAGCAATGGGTGGCGCAAGGCGAAGCTGCTCGCGCAATGACTCGATGGCACGCGTGCATTTCAGCACTAAAGCGGGAGTTTCTGGGCGTGCCCGGGCTTTCTGTCCACGAAATTGACCCGGATTGTGAATTCTGCAATCCCCGCATCGCGGTCTCCTGGGACGTCAAGCGGATCCCGGTCAGCTCCGACGTGATCGCCAACAGATTGAGCCGCGCGCGTCCACGCATTGTGTTGCATGACTGTTGGCAGGGCCCGCAGCGGATCGTGATTGATCCTACCAATCTGAGCACAGCTGAAGCCGGAATCGTTGGCCGTTCAATCGTTCGCGTTCTCACAGACACCCCAGCAGTGCAGCCCGAGCCGCCTGAGGTGACATTCGAGAACGTTGCAGGCGTATGGGAAATCTCGATCGAGTTCCTTCACGGCACCGCTACGCACACCGTTGCTCTTTCGCAAGACCGGCAGACGGTTACAGGGACGCACACCGGCGCGAAAGGTTCCGGTAGCTGCCGGGGGGTGATGGTTGGATCGAGCTTAGAGCTGGTCTCGCGATTGCCAGGCGATCCCATGGCAATGGATTACGAGTTTAAGGGGGCCGTAACGGACGATGAACTGAGGGGAATTGTATACCTGGGTGCATCCACAGAGAAACACAGTCGCGGTGTGACGTTCAAGCGGCAATTTGGACAAGCGCAATGGCGCGGTCGGCGCGCATCCTGGCAATCATAAAACAATGGAGAACAAAATGTGCGCTGCTGGTCGGCCGTCCTTTGGAAGCTTCTCCGAAGTCGCGCAGGCTTATCCGAAGCGCCCTCCCTATTCACGGCGAGTCCTCAAGATCCTGGTCGAGCACGTGAAAACGCTGACAGACAGCCCGATCTTTGCGGACATTGGCGCAGGTACAGGTGCGACCGCCTATGCCTTGGCTGACATGGGACTTTCCGGCTACGCCATCGAGCCCGATAGCGAGATGGTTGCGACGGGCAAGAGGATCGGTGCTGCCCGTCCATCCGTCTCTTGGATTAACGCTCCTGGTGAGTGTACGGGCCTCGCCGATGGTTCGCTAGATTGGGTTTGCTACAGCACGTCATTCCATTGGACGAACACGAGCGATGCCCTTCGCGAATGCATGCGAATCTTGCGGTCGCGTGCGTTCTTCACGATTACATGCTTCCTTACTGATCTTGAAACCGATCCCTTTCAGATTGAAATCGAAAGCCGGATACGTGATTTGGCTCCGGCCTTGCGGCGGGCGCGTCCTCCAATTGTTGGGGAGATGTCGACTTACGAGACGCTCCTCAACCAATATCCAGGCTTGGGAAACTGCATTGCTCTCACGAGCACCGAAGCGGTGCCGATGACGGAGGAGCAATATATCAATTACTGGAAGAGTTCACATGACATTCCAAGTCAGGTCTCCCCAGAAGTTTGGAACTCCATCCTGCAAATGATCGCAGAGACTTTCCGCAGCAGGCGGCCCGCGAGCCTGCGATTTCGCTCCGCGGCATGGCATGCTCAACGCGGTTAAGGGTGCCACGGGGCGAGCCAGCCTTCCAAGACGGATAGTCAAGCTCGAATGCCGGTTGTCCGGCAGGCGGCCATTGTGACGTCCGCTTTGAGCGACGACTAAGACTCGCGATCCGGCCGCTCACATGAGAACAGAACCAAGAGAGGCAGCGATCATCCGCAATAGTGACAAGCTTGTTGTCGCGGCACTGGGCGGCGCCGAAATTATCAACTACGGCACGCTGTATTATTGCGTAGCTGTCGTTGCGGGCCACGTCGCCGCCGACTTCGCGATCTCAGACGCAGCAATATTTGCATCGTTTTCTTTTGCTCTATTTGCGAGTGGGCTGATGTCGTTTCCCGCCGGTTCTCTGATGGACCGATACGGCGCCGGCATAACGATGAAGATCGCCTCGGTGGCGGCGGCGCTTAGTCTGGGATTAGCAGCTATTTCCTGGAACATCATCGTATTCATGCTAGCACTGTTTGGCATGCAAATCGCGTCTGCTTTTCTGTTCTATGAGGCTGCCTTTGTATTGCTTGTGCAGCGGAACGCGCTCCGTGCAAGACGACACATCATTCTGTTGACATTGATCGTTGGCTTCTCGTCCACGCTATTTTGGCCGCTCACGTCCCTCCTTCTGAATGTGCTCTCCTGGAGAGAAGTTCTCGCCCTCTATGCAGGATGCAATATCTTTGTTGCCCTGCCGTTAATCGGATTCGCCCATGACCTTCGCTCTCCAAGCGCGGACAACGAGAACAATAGCGAGAACTTGCAAGTCGGCTCGCAGCGCTCCCCAAGAGCTGTTGATCTTGTATTGGTAACGACCGGATTTTCGCTCACCACTTTTGTTTTTTCGGCACTCCTCGGCCAGATGATCCCAATCCTCTCTGCGATTGGCCTAGGTCAGGGGGGAGCGATGATTTCAGCGCTATTCGGCCCTTCACAGGTCCTAATACGGCTCTTTGCAAGTTCGCTCAGCGAGAGGATGGGCGCAATTCATCTCACCATTCTCTCATCCGTCCTGCTCTCCGTGGCCACGGCTGTCGTTGCAATGGCTTCGGACTCCATTATGGGAGCTTCCGTCTTCGTCGTTTTACTTGGATTCAGCTCCGGTCTAAACAGTATCTGTCGCGGAGCGCTGCCTTTATCGATATTTGGGCAGAACGGCTATGGACGTCGAATTGGGTTGATCAATGGCTTTCGATTGTCCATGGCGTCGTTTGCCCCATATTTCTTCAGTTTCACCCAAACCCACCATGGCACGATCGTAGCCTTGACCGCGCTTGTGGCCTGCGGATTTTTAAGCGTCCTTGCATTCGTGCTCGTCACTATCCGACCAGCAGGACCCGCTTCGCGCGATACAAACAATCAACGGAACTCCGAGTGATATTGTGCTGCCTACGGTATGATCCGAAAAAAATGTGAATCGGTTTTCCGGAACGATCATGCGCAAACAGTAACCTGGAGCGCGGGCGCCGGCGAGGACCGGTACAGACGGCGGCATGGGTCGGGGCACCCCGCTGCGCCTCCGGAAGCGGCCACTCCAAACGGGACGACCATCGACCGGGCGCCGGCGGGGACCGACGCGGACGGCGGCACGGTCGCGGCTCCCCCGCTGCTCCTCCAGAAGGGAGGGACATCATCACGGCGACATGGCTGTCGTCGGCAAAAACCACTGTGGGAGCGTGTCTAAGGGGAAAGCTGAGCCTAGACCCGGTCTCGAACTGAAATTGTCTGCCTGCGCGCGGCTCCAGAAAGAACGCCCGACCGCCGGCAAAGGACACGCCCCGCGCCGGCGGGGCCGCCGCTTCTTGAGCCGGCGACCCCTAGCCGCGAAGGCAGCGTCTACGCGAGACACCGTCACCTCCACGGCTGCTGTCAGGATGAGCGCTGCCATTCTTCAGCGACAACAAGGTTTGCTCGTTAGCCTTACCGATCAAGGTTTCCACGTCGGCGCCGCTGCGGGCTGGCGCCGTGCTCTGGTACAATCCATCTCCCATTACGGAACATTTTTGTTTGAGAGGATCATGTCGCGTTCGCTTGAGTTGATCGTCGACGGCTATATCAGACTAAGAGATCGTGACGCGCTTGAAGGACTTCTGGCGCATAGGCAGCAGTTGCGAAGGCAGCTCGTAAGCGTTACCGGCGTCGATCCCGGACAGGCTATCGCTTTTGTCAACCAAGAGATCACGATGATCGAAGCCGCGCTTGCGACGCTCGCCCCAGAATAGGCAGAGGCGGCCACTCAGTGGAGGCGAACATCTGTTGTTTTCCAAGGCCGATGCGCCGAAGCCGACGACAGTGTCAGCAAGATTAACCAAAATCAGGCATTGAAAACGGCTGACAACGACTTGCGCATAGCTTGCTGGCACCGATCGAACGAAGCCGCCGCACCGAGTATGTGGGCGCGACGGCTGCGCCTAGGGTTCGGGCAATGTCCGGTGTGCGGAAGTTGGCTCTCTAGGGCGCCGCTGCAATCAAACCTTCGCATTAAGCTTGATGTTGCCGCTGCGGGTTAATTCTGGAACTGCAGCATGCCGCGATAGTCCGGCGAGCAAGTGCGCGATGGCCCTCAACGTTCGCGGCTTCCACCCGCTTTTGACAGAAAAGGGCTCTCGACATTCAGCACGGTGCGACTGCTCTCAGAAGTTGTATCGCGACATATCTTCGACCTGATCAACTTAGATGGGAGTACCCCAGGATGCCTGGACACAAAACGGGTTCGAACATTTTGACTATCATGACAGGAGGAGCGCTTCTTCTTTTGGGAGCGGCTATTCTCGTTTCCTTCTTCGTTTTCGGTGTAATTGTCGATCTAAGAGCTTATCGCGTTGGCGTTAACGGGTGCGCCTGCATTCTTTTTGGATTGGTTCTTTTGTGGTGGGCGTTTGGTGAGGGCAGCGACTGGGGGATCGGTTTTGAAACCGTTACTATGACTGTCGCCGTTGTGGCGGCGGTCATCGCAATTTTGACGTTAAACGTCGCCCCCTGACTTCGATCACCCGGTCGGCAATCGGGATGTTCTAGGCTCGTGAGAAAAGAACCTTGGCCGGGATATCCCGGCGACGACATCGACTTTTGTCCGGCCGGAGCGCGTCGTTCCCTGTTCGCGCCTCGCGCCACGATCGGTTGGCGGGTGTCCAGATCGGCGATACTATCGGAATTCTATCGCAGAACAGGGGGCTGTCCCGATGACAGAGCGCGAAGCTTTGATTCACCTGCGGACGCTGATAGCCGTCGCATCGATCAGCGATGACGCCGAAGACATCCGGAAACTCCTGATCGAAATGGGCCGGATCGTGGACAAGGTGTTGCCTCCGAAGGGGCGTCAGCCGACGTCCGCCGGGTCCGGATCATAGAACTGATCGTCGCCGTTCCACTTCCGCGGCGGCTGATGCTCGTCACGGCTGGCAAAAATGACCGTGTCGTCGTGGTGATATCCCGGCGCGCGCGGCGATCCCAGAAGCGATGCATGGACGACATCGGGCCGAAGCTCCGCATAGCGTTCTGGAAGGTCATTGTCCGGCAAGCCCACAAAAGACAATCGGTCCCTGGGACATGCGTAAATTCAGACTCTCCGAAGTCGTCAGCGGCGACGGTATCTAAGTTACAAGCGCTTACCCCATTCGCCCGGCGTCCTTGCTCGATCTCCAAATCCAGAAGGTTTTCGCAGAGGGGTTCGCCGGTTTCGAGCGCGGCATTAAGAATCCTTTCAGCGATCCGGCCTTCGTCAAGCGAATGGCGCGCCGCAAGGCGCGAGAAGGCCGGAATTGCGACCCTGAACGCCGATGCGATAAACGCGCGTTTCACCTTCCTCCCGCGGTCGTCCGCCCTGTCCGAACAGGTCGATATTGCAGCGCTTGCACAATTCAGAAATGCGCGGCTCTGGGTCGCGGCAAGGCCGATATCCGCCGCGATTTCGCGCGCAGTCATGGGCTTATCTTCTGCGAGATGCCGGCCCCATGCGACCCGTTCGTCGTGCCAGTCGATACGACGGCCGACGGCCCCAAAGTCAGGCTTCAGCATTTGCATGCTTGATCCCGGCGCCGAGCTCCGCGCCGCTAGCCTTGAGCGTGTAGAAGGAAGGGCGCGTTGACCTTCTCGATGTGGATCCGGCCGTCTTGAACCGGTTCGATGTGGGCAGCGAGTTCGACCAGCTTGCGTGCCGCTTCCGGGTTGGCGAAGGAACGTCCGGCTGTGAGTTTCATCCTGGGATCAGGCGGTGCGTAGTCTGAATGTGGTCATCTAGGGTGCGGTTGGTGACTACCTCACCGCAGAAGGAAAGCGCTTTGTCATCCGATCAGCGCGAAATGTGGATATCGGCGGCGTCCGGCTGTAGCGGTCGTTCGCCATCGAAGTCGAGATGCGATAGCAGGGCGCCGATCCCGAATAACAACATGCCGCCGATCCAGATTAGGCTCGTGGCTGCGAGATACGCCGACGTTCCCACCCCGATAGAGCCGGTCAAGCCCATCAAGGATCCGGCGTTGAACAGCAGTCCGGCAGTGCCCCAAAGCCAAAACAGGACAGAAAGAAACCCGCGGCCTACGCCCTGATGGCTTCGCAGCCGAAATGTCCGTTCCCACCTTTCGCCTGAAAAAATCCCCATGGCTCCCCTCCCTCCAGGCGTGAAAATCAACCGCAGAGGTTGGACGAAAGCAATAGCGCTTCATCGGACACGAGACGATTTTTTCCGCCTTGCTTCAGAGGAGGTGTTTCAGTGCCTTGCCGCGCCAGGCGCGGCTCCGGCGCCGGAGCCAGAGCGGCCATCAGAACTCACGCACCATGGGGCGGATGGCGCAGTTCTTCGCCTCGATCCGCCGCCCTCGTCTGAGGTGTATTTCGTTGCGCGATGACTGTGCGATGCAGGAAATCGTCCGAACCTCAAGAAAGTGCGCCACCAACATGCGGCAAGAGCATGCTGGAATTGGATCTGGGGACAACGAACGCGGGAAATCATAGGCATGGCAGCCACCATGCTTTCAGCCCCCTAGAAACTGTTGCGGAGGACTTCAAGGAAGCCCTCCTGAGACACTACACCTTCGGGCGGCGTAAGGCCGCGGTTTCCATCCGAAAAACGCCAGCGACTGCCCTCTTCTATCTGTTCTTCTGGAGGACGGGCAGGGCTTTTCCTCACCGTGACGAGAACGCAGCCATGATTGTCTTCAGCAGCTTCGCGACGTAATACCGACTGCCCCCGCCGACCTTAAGTTTTTCGAAAGCGACTGATCGTTTGTGAGTTTCGCTGCTAACCTCCACGCCGACGGGCGTCTGCGGCACCTTCCGCTTTCGCGCCTTCGACCGGTCGGACCTGGCTCATAGAACCTGGCGGCGACGCCCGCTGTGCCGACTTGAATTGCGCTGCGACGATGCCCGTCTAGCCGCAGAACAGGCGGGGTAGGCTGGCCCTACTACCCGACGGGGATTGCGGGGATCGTCATAGCTTGGGGCGCCTACACCACGCAACGGGGCGTTGTCAAGCCTACCGAAAGCGAGCCTCATCCCCACTCTTCCGCGCCGCTGACGGCCGAACGGCGCTCGCTCACCTTGCCGCTCTCTCAGTTGCCTTCCCGGGCGCTGCGGCAGCCGAGCGTGAGCGATCTTGGTCGCTATCGAACGTCACCGGGAGCTGTCGGCGCACCTTCCGCAGCGGTGGCGGTTCCCGACAAGCTTGAGGATCGAGGCTGCCGATGAGATCTCCGCGAGGAGACATCAGGATTTCTCGGAGTTGCAGACACGCCGATCCGTTCCGAACCGACAACCACAGCTGCCGTCGTGGCGCCGACGCGCTACGTCGCGAGCTGCGAAGAGTGGCAGGGAACCTGTGGCTGGCAACCAAATCGGTGTTGCAGAAAACACGGCCGAATGGAGCAGGTTTTCCTCAGCAACTGGCGAACGCGATCGAAAAAATTAGTATGCGCAGCCACCTGCCAGCGGACCTCGTGAACGACAGTTGGCTGGGCGGGGGGGCCTTGGCCCGCGCTTTGTCTCGAAAGCGCCCTGATTATCGGAATGCAGAACCCAGGCGTTAACAGCTGTGTTGTAGACTGGTCCTACGTGCGCTAGTGTAGTCCGCTTAGGGCGCGACGGGAACCCCCAGATGAGAGATTTCGACGTCCGACAGGCTCTGCGGCGAGATCTCGATGAACAACACCGCGGTGATGGACGAACGCGCATCGTCGAGGAGATGGGCATTTGGGCTGGCTCCGTCCGCGTCGACATTGCGGTAATAAATGGAGAGCTTTCCGGCTACGAGATAAAAAGCGCCCGCGACACGCTCGCGCGGCTGCCGGCTCAGCAGGAGCTCTACAGCCAGGTTTTCGATCGCGTCACTTTGGTCGTTGCCGATCATCATTCGAAAAAAGCGTCGGCACTTATCCCCGATTGGTGGGGAGTAATGATCGCCAGCATGGCAAATGGTCTGGCAGTGCGTCTGCAGCAAGATCGGCCGAGCTATGGAAATCCGGGCGTTGATGCCCTGCAGGTTGCTCGTTTGCTTTGGCGACCAGAGGCCGTGGCGATCTTGGAGCGCCACGGGCTCGTTAAGGGATTTCGCAGTGTAGTCGCGGACAAGCTGTACCGCCGCTTGGCTTCGGAACTTCCGATCGAGCTCCTCAGGTTTGAGGTGCGTGGAGCGCTAAAGGAGCGTACTAGTTGGTTAAGGAAGTCGGTCGACGATCAGAGCAAAATGTCGGTTGGCGTTGATCTCGACCCATTGCGGTCTGCCGCCGGCGCTGACGCCAGGATTGCTTGCGATCATTGATATTCGCTGGTCCCCCCAACAGCCGGGCAAACCGCCGAAATCACCTCGCCGAACAAGCGTCCGAGCATGCGCTCGGTACTGATCGCCCATGGGCAGACCGGACGCGCCGGTAGTGCGTTTCCCTTTGACCATGACCCAGTTGTCGTCGACCGCGTAACGAACGCTGACCGTTGCTGCCGCCATCGCCATGCCGGGCGGCTCAGTTAGGTCTCGGTGAGATATTCCGAAGTCCGCGTAGTCGACGGGCTTGCCACGCTGTGAAAGGTTCCGCCACGTCAGCCAGTCAACTCGGGGTACCACCGTCACCCCCGGACCAAGCTGACCAAAATCCTTGGGCGCCGATGAGCTCGCGAGCGTAACAGACCGCCAAGTGCTTCCGGGCACATTAGCTTGGAGGATTTGGCTCAGGTAGCCCGCAAACGATCCGGGATCGAATTCGGCCACGTGACCCGCGTCAACAAGCAGGTCGATGTCGGTTTCTGGTTGCTGCAGCTGTCGCTGTGCGAACGCCGTTGCGGCTGGAAGCTGGCTTGGCGTGCACTTCAGCATCAGACCAGGCCCGCCGCGTCCAATGTAAGAGCGGGCTACCTGGTTGTAGGCCGGCGTTGCACCCATCTCGATCACGGGGACGGCAGGCACACCAGCGGCTACCAGAGCTCTGATCATGCTGTTGAAGTCCTGCGGCCCACCCGTCACGTTGAAGTTGAATGCGCCGTCGATAAAACACCGGCGTCCAGTCCAGGCTGCAGTCATACGCGTTACGAATGTCGCGGGCGGCTTTTCCCCCACGTGGAACACAGGCTCGATCCTGTCGCGCTGCGATGCTGGAAGTTGAAGGAGCGCAACCGCTTCGCCGGTTTTCGTCTTGAGCATAGGGCGATAAATGAACGGCATTATTGACCTCGAAATCATTTGCAATGCGCGTAAGCGCGCCAGGAGGCTGGAGCTTCACGAGAGCGGCCACTGTGTCGGCTCTCGAAAGACGCGGCCTTATTTGCGCGCCGGTTCTGGCTGTCGCGAAGACTCCTTCGCGCGGGCGGGTGCGGTCGTCCGCAATGGCTGAGGTGCACGGCTTGGCTCCAGCAGACGGCCAAGCTCGTGTCTCGACCTGAGGTCCTGCAAGATCACCTCTGGTGAAGGCTCTTCAGTCATGCGCCAAGTGCTCCAAGAAGCGCGGCCCGGCAACGGAGGCAAACCCAACCGGATTTCGCAGCCCGCCAATCCCGTGGGGGAATCGAAGAAGGTGAAGCATCGCATGGCAAGCGCGCCGTTTTTCGTCTCGGAAGCAGCTCATTTAGTCGAAACTCATACTCGTAGGCCGATCTCACGAGGAAAACCGCATGCTGCGTGACGCGCGAGGCAAGCAGCATCTGATCGCGCGCGGGCGGGACAGCTGCGCGCCAGGCGCCCGCCAGCCCCGCAGATGAGCGATTAACAACGCTTTGACGAACTCAGGGGCGGTCTGGACAAATTCAGCGGCGAGATCGGCGGCGGCGGGTTGCATGCTCGGGCATGCCAGGGTCTAATCGGCGCAGCAGGGGGCGACTACGATGTTCGGATGGGGACGATCAAAGAAGCCAGTGTTGCCGTCAGCCAAAGAGGCTCTGGACAATCTCTTTGAACCTTTGGCGTTGCTGTCGGCTCTTGACAAGCTGCTTCCATGGTACCTGAAAGAGACAGATGAGGGGCGGATTGTCTATCCGGCGTGCAACCGCACGCTGAATGACGCCGGTGGAAACGTTCGAGCAATTTGGAAGCACACTCGGCTTGAAGCCTGCCGCTACGTCATGATGGTGCCGAGGCGCGACGTAGATCTTCTGGTTAGTGCCGTGCGCCAGGCCGAAATGATGGACGCCTTTCTCAGGCTACCTCGGCACGAAGATACCGTTGTCGAGTTCAAAGGCGTTCCCCTTGTCGATTATCCGACCGCAATCATCGCGGGCCTGAATTGGCTCGATCGCTGCGCGTTCCTCGCCGGCGTCGATCCTAACAAGTTCAGCCGAACGGGACGAGACTTCCGACGCTTGGTAGCCCTCGCGCAGCAATGGTGGGCGATCGAAAATGCGGGATCACGCTGCAATGAGATGCTCGCGAATCGTCAGGTCCCGCCACTGATGTTTTATCTGATGTGGCAGAGCTACACGCGCTTGGCCAAGGAGATTGCGATTGCTGCGATATATGGTTCGTCACTTGATCGCACCATCGAGAGGGACCGGGAACATCTTGAGAGTACGCTCAGTTCGCAGCCTGACAAAATGCAAACTGCACTCTCCGCTCTGACCGAAACCACATCCAGGTTGAAAAACGCTTCCGATTCAGACGATTTGGTCCGATCGTAGCCGGGCGGATTCATGCGGCTCGCGCGATCATAAGAAGGGCAAAACGAGCCTCTGACCAGCGCGCTCAAATCTTTGCAAAAGGCTGGTCGAAGAAGACCGCAACGTCCTGAAGATCTTCCGCCCGTTCCGCCGCAAGGTTGGATAGGCCGCGTCGACGAACCCGCTTGAATGGGGCGAGAAATAAATCGGCGGAGGCGAATAGCCTAACTGCGGCAACAGCTTGATCGAAAGCAAGCCGGTCAGTGTCCGGAATGAACCCATCCGGGGAAGGGTCAGACGGGCCAGGGGCGACGCCTACCTTCATTTTACCGTGACCGTTTCGATCGGCCGCCGCTTCGCGTAGTAGTTCCTTAGCTTCACTCGACAGACCTTCGGCGTGATCCTGTATTCCTGGTAATCCCGCGGGTCCATTCGCCGATCCCAATTGACCGCGCAGCCCCGATTAAGGAAGGGTTCTTGTACAGATTGATTTGCAGGTCCCGCGTAAAGGCCCGCTTGAAGTCGGGCAGATTGTCGTATGTGGCGATCAGCCCTTTGCCTTCACCACTTGCGGAACTTCTTTGCCTCATACTGCGCTAGATCGATGCTGTTGAGCGCAACGGGCGTGTTTGAAATATAAGCCGTCGCGGGCTTGCCGGCGGCGATGTGTTTTTCGATCTCTTCAACGGACCCGCTAGCAGAAGTCCCCGTTGGAGTGCTCAGTCTTGTCCAGAATATTCCAACCAGAAGATCCCAGTCTTTCAGCACGCGATCGTTGATCAATGTTTGCGCACGATCACCTAGGTCCGGCGAGGAATGAGTCTCCCAGCAAACGGATGTTAAGATCGTCTTTGTCGATAGTTCCAGGCACTGATGATCTCCCGAGCAACGTTACGTTCGTTCAGAACGTCGCCCGGCGAGGCAATCATGATCGGAATAACGGTGGCTATGTATGCCATCTCCTACCCCTCTCTCATGCCCTCGTAAGCTACTTGTAGAAGATCGTCCAAGCCCAGCCGATCATCCGTTTCTCTGAGTTAATGGCGTTTAGCCACCTGACGGGCGACCAGCGGGCTTCAATCAGCAGCTGGCCGCCCTCGATGAAGAAGCGGTAGTCCAGCGAAAGTAAGCGTCGTTTTGATCCCACCTTCTCGTGGCGTGAAGGATAAGCGAGGTTCACGATCTCTTTGAAGGGATCGGCTCGTGTCTATGCTTGACCATACGCTTAAGTCGGATGTGGCAACGGGCCGGTTGGAGGTGATCACAGAGACCGGACGACGCCGTTGGTTCTCCAAGGACGACAAGGTCCGGATTGTCGAGGAGACGCTGGTCCCAGGCGCGGTCGTTTCCGACGTTGCCCGCCGACACGGGCTGACACCCCAACAAGTGTTCACCTGGCGGCGGCAGGCGCGCCAGCTG